>CAVWXU010000017.1:0-24133 GCA_963759135.1 uncultured Chloroflexia bacterium
CCGCGGGGCCTGGGTCACCCTGCTCCTGTACGCGCTGAACCTGCCCAACGAGGACGACCTGGGCACCGAAGACGACCTCCTCGCGATCCTGCGGCGGGAGGGTTTCTCGGACCCGGGAGCGATCCTGCGGCGCCTCCTCGAGCTGCGCTGGATCACGCCGAACGGGCCGCCACTACGCCATCCACGACTGGGCGGACTGGCAGCCCGACGATCCCACCGGAGCGAGGCGCAAGCGAGGCTCCAGAGTACCCCGCGGTATGGCAGCCGGACCGTCACAGGACAGTCCGCGGACGGTCACGGGACGTGTCACAGGACAGTCCGCGGAGCGGTCACGGGACTGTCACGCCCTAGAGGAGAGGAGAGAAGAAAAGAAAGAGTCCTCCCCTCAACCCCCTCCACACACGGGCAACCACCCACCGGACGCCTGAGCTATGACGACCTCCTCGAAGGTGACGACGCGGGCTCCCGCGGTCCGCATTCCGATGCCGAGCGTGAGGCGCGTAGCGCTGCAGCTGCCTCCGACGTAGCCGAGGTCGTGGCGGCGCCGTTAGGCGGGCAGAGGCCAGTCCGTGACGGGAGGGCCGGCGCGTGGACCGGGTGGGGCCCGAACGGCCCGCGAGCGACCAGGCTGCCCGGGCACAGCCACCCGGCAGGCCGGCTTGCCGCGACCCCCAAGACCCGCTGGTGCGGGCGCTCATCGTCTGCATCCGGCAAGCCCACGCCCGGCAACGATCCGGTGGTAACGGGTAGACGAGGGGCGCGAACCGAGGTATGAGTCCGTCCACCATGTACCACCTGCCAACCGCCGTCGATGACCTTGCCGGCCGCCGGGCTGCCCGCTGGATCCGGGAGAGCACGGCCGGCCAATACGACAACTTCGGTCCGGATGCGCAGCGGGAACTGCAGGACCGGGTGATCGAACGATATGGGATGACCGAAATCGGCCTGGACTGGCAGACCGCGGCGTCTGGCCGCACTGTCCACCGACACCCGGCGTTTGCCGCCATGCGGGACGCCGCTCAGGCCGGGGCATTCGACGTGCTCCTCCCCGGGTACATGAGCCGCTTCGGGCGGAACCTGAAGCAGACCCTCATCGCGGTCGACGACCTGCATGCGGCCGGGGTCGCGGTGCCTGGCAGGTCGCCCACAGCGGGCGCACGGTGGCGGGCACCTACCAGTTCGCCGACATGCTGGCCCGGGCGGGCCACGACTACGACGTGCTCCTCGTGGGTTACGTATCGCGCTTCGCGCGCGACCTGCGCACGGCGGTCAACGCGCGCCACGAGCTGCACGTCGCGGGCGCTGCGCTCCTCTTCTGCGACGAGCGCCTCCTCTCCTCCGACGAGGACGCCTGGGAGACTTGGGCCCGCGAGGCGGTGGAGGCCGAGGCCTACAGCCGCCGGCTCGGACGGCGCATCCGGGAGGGGTATGCCGCCAAACGGCGCCGCCACGCGGACCCGGGGGCCGGGCGCCCTTCGGCTTCCGGCGGGTCGGCGACCCAGCGCTCCTCGAGCCCGACCCGACCCAGCTTGACACGGTTGGCGCGCCTTCGCGCTGGCGGCTGCCGGGCGCATCGACCGCGAGGTGGCGGCGAGACCGGCCTGAGCCTCTGCACCGTCCGCTCCATGTTGACGAACCCGCTCTATGCGGGGCGCCTCCACGACGGCACCCCGACGCGCTTTGCGCCGCTCGTCGACCCCGCCCTGTACGCGACCGTGCAGGACCGCCGTGCGGTCCGCACAGCCGCCGACGCGGCCGCCCGGCCCGTCGATCGACGTACCTGCTTGCCCATGCTCGAGTGCGCGGCCTGCGGGCAGCGGCTCATCGGCAACTCGGGCCGCTACCGCCACCGCGAGCCCTGCCCGGCCTTCGAAGCGGCCGTGCACCAGCCGCGCCGCCCGGTGCGCGGCCAGCATCAGCGCGTGCCTGGCCGCTCCTACCCGCAGGACGCGTACGAGCGCATCGTGCCGCTCGTCCTGGCGCGGGTGTGCCCGGCTGCCGACGACATCGCGCAGGCGGTGGCGCTCTACCAGGCGGCGCGGGCGGGAGCCGAGGCCGAGCCCAGCGCCCTGGATCGCGTCGAGCGGGAGCGCGACCGCGCCCTGGCGCGCTACAAGCGCACGCGCGATCCGGCCGAGCTCGAGGCCACCATGCGCCGGCTCGATGCCGAGGAGCAGGCCGCGCGCCACGCCGTCGCTCGTGCGCCGCTCTCCGCGGCGGAGGTGGTGGCCTACCTGCGCGATCTGCCGCGGCTGTGGGACGACGGACAGCCCGAGCAGCGCCGGGCGCTCGCCGAGGCGCTCTTCGCGCGTGTGCGGGCGCTCGGCATCAGCAGGATTGAGATCACCCCGACCGAGGCTGCGGCCGAGCGCGGGCTCGCCGAGGCCTTCGGCGCCGATGAGGTGGTTATGGTCGGGGCGAGAGGATTTGAACCTCCGACCTCATCGTCCCGAACGATGCGCGCTACCAAGCTGCGCCACGCCCCGACCGAGTTGCCGGCGGCGTCAGGGCCGCACGAGCCCGCAGAGTATAGCGGAGCGCGCGCCGACGACACCCACGCCATGTCGTGGACACCCCCACCCCGGGCCGTGTGCACGCCAGGCCACGGGCCATGACCCGGCGCCCTGGACCGGCCTGAGAGTCAAGGCCTCCGCCGGGTCACGATTTCGAGGGACCGGGCTGTCGGACCGGGCAGGCGACTCCGAAGTCGAGCCGCAGTCCGGCGACTCCGACACCGCGCGACTCGGACAAACGTGCGACTCGGTCCCGCCGCGGACGGCTACACTCTCGCGCGAACGGGACACGACACGGAGGGCGGGATGGGGGCGAACGACCCGGGCAGGACGGCCGAGGAGGATCGGCGCGAGCGGTGGGCGCTGGTCCTGGGAGCAAGCAGCGGGTTCGGCGCCGCGACCGCGATCGCCCTGGCACGCGACGGCTGCTCCATCGTCGGCGTGCATCTCGACCTGCGCGGCAGCGCAGCGGCGGCGGACGAGGTGCGGCGCACGATCGAGGCGGCCGGGGTTGCGGCCGTCTTCCACAACGTCAACGCGGCCGACGAGGCAAAGCGCCACGCGGTGGTCGAGGACATTGGCCGTCGGTTCGCCCAGCGGCGCGAGGCCGGCGTGGAGCCGTACGTCGCCGTGTTCCTCCATTCCCTGGCGTTCGGCACGACGCTCTCGTACGTCTCGTCCGACCCGGCACGCCGGGAGGTCTCCCAGCGGCAGCTCGAGATGACGGCGGACGTCATGGCGCACTCCATCGTGTACTGGGCCCGGGACCTCTTCCACGCGGGCCTGTTCGCGACAGGCAGCCGCGTCTTTGCGATGACGAGCGAGGGCGCCGTCAAGGTGGTCCCCACCTACGGTCCCGTCAGCGCCGCGAAGGCGGCCCTCGAGTCGCACGTGCGCCAGCTGGCCCTGGAGCTCATCCCGTACGGCATCACGGTGAACGCGATCCGGGCCGGTGTCGCCGATACCCGGGCTTCGCGGGCCATCCCGGGGCACGAGGAGCTGTTCGAGTACGCCCGGGATCGCAACCCGGGGGGCAGGCTGACCAGGCCGGAGGATGTCGCGGAAGCTATCGTCGCCCTCTCGTCTCCACGCCTCTACTGGATGACCGGCAACACGATCGGCGTCGACGGCGGCGAGATGATGGGCACCAAGCAGGCGGGGGGTTGACGACGGCCGCGTCGAGCCGCGCCGCACCGCCGGCGCGACCTCCCGTCACGGCCACATTCCGGTTCGTCAACGCCGTGGTGCGCGCCCTGATGGCCGTCGCGCGAGTGCGGCTGGTGGTCGACGGACTCGAGACGCTGCCCGACCGCCCCGGCGTCATCCTGGCGAGCAACCACCTGTCCTTCGCCGACCCGGTCCTGCTGGCGATCGTCGTGCACCGGGCGATCGGGCGCCGCGTGCGGCACATGGCCAAGGCAGAGGCCGTGGCGCTCCCCGTGTTCGGGCCCCTGCTGCGCGGCTACGGCGGGTTCGCGGTGCGGCGGGGACGGCCGGACCGCGAGGCCTATCGAATGGCCAACGAGGTGCTGGCGGGCGGCGACTGGCTCGGCCTCGCCCCCGAAGGCACGCGGAGTCGCACCGGGACGCTGGGCGAACCCAAGCCCGGCGTCGCGCTGCTGGCACTCCGCGGCGAAACGGAGGTCGTGCCGGTGGCAGTCTGGGGCACGGACGACCTGTGGCCGGTCGGGAAGCCGTTGCCCCGGCCGGGGAAGACGGTGCACATCCGGTTCGGCGCTCCGTACCGGATGTCGGTCGAGACGGCGGCGAGCGGGCGGCACGCCGCGCTCGAGGCGGCAAGCGACGACCTCATGCGCCGGATCGCGGAACTGCTGCCCCAGCGCTACCGGGGCAGGTTCGGGTGACCGGCGCGAGGTTCGGACCCGCGGCTCAGAACTGCTCGAGGTAGCGGTCCAGCTCCCAGTTCGTGACCTGGGCTCGGTACTCGTCCCACTCGGCCCGCTTTGCCTCGACGAAGTGGCTGAGCACGTGGTCGCCCAGGGCATCGCAGATGACCGGATCGGCCTCCAGCTCGTCGATCGCCTCGCCGAGCGTCCCGGGAAGCTGCCGGATCCCGCGCTCGGCGATCCGTGCCGCGTCCATCTCGTAGAGGCTCTCCTCGACCGGCTCGGCGAGCTCCATTCCCTTCTCCACGCCATCGAGGCCGGCGGCGAGCATGGCCGAGAAGGCGAGGTACGGATTGGCCGACGGATCGGGACAGCGCAACTCGACGCGCGTCGCCTCGATGCTCCGACCTGGAGACACCATGGGGACGCGGATCAGCGCGGACCGGTTGACGCGGCCCCACGTGAGGTACGTGGGGGCCTCGTACCCGGGCACCAGCCGCTTGTACGAGTTCACCAGCGGAGCGAGCACGGCGATCATGCCGCGGGCGTGCGCCAGGATCCCCGCCATGTACGCGCGGGCCAGGTCTGAGAGGCCGTACTTGTTCGACGGGTCGGCGAATGCGTTCCGCTGCGCACCGAGGTCGTAGAGGCTCTGGTGCGTGTGCATCCCGGACCCGTTGATCCCGAAGATCGGCTTCGGCATGAACGTCGCGTACAGGCCGTGCAACTGGGCGACCGCCTTGAGCGTGAAGCGGAACGTGACCGCGTTGTCGGCCGTCTTCAGCGCGTCGGAATACTCGAAGTCGATCTCGTGCTGGCCCGGGGCAACCTCGTGGTGCGCCGCCTCGACGCGGATCCCGAACGCCTCGAGCGCGTTGACCATGTCCTGGCGGACGTCCTGCGCGAGGTCCGTGCTGAAGTCAAAGTAGCCGGCCTGGTCGTGCGGGAGGGGCCGGATCCCGCCGTTCTCGTCGCGCCGGAACAGGAAGAACTCGAGCTCCGGGCCGGTGTGGAAGCGATAGCCCAGTTTCGCCGCCCGCGCCAGCTGGCGCTTGAGCACATACCGTGGGTCGCCCACGAACGGCTCGCCCTTGGGCGTGTACACGTCGCAGATCAGCCGCGCCGTCCCGCGGCCGCCCAGCGGGCCCGTGTCGCCGTGCCCCGCCTGCCAGGGGATCTCGGCGAACGTGCTGAGGTCCGGCTTGAGGTACTGGTCGCTCTCCGCGATCCGCGTGAACCCCTCGATGGAGCTGCCGTCGAACCAGGTGCCGTGTTCCAGGGACGCCTCGAGCTGATGGAGCGGGATCGCGACGCTCTTCACCGAGCCGATGATGTCGGTGAACTGCAGTTGGACGAACCGGATGCCGTGCTCCTCGGCCGCGGCGATCGCCGCCTTGGGGTCCTCGCTCCGAACCTCGATCGTCATCGCGTCCGCTGCTCCTCACCTGCCAATGGGTAGTCCCCGGCGCCCGTTCTTAGGCACTCCGCACAACGCAGGCCAGTCTATCCGACGATCAGCGGACGGGGCGCTCCACGTCAGGTGGACGGCGACCCGTCCTGTTGGTCATTCTGCACAATCCTGACGGCCATGGCCAGCGCGAGCCGCAGGTCGGGATCGTCCAGCCGCCAGCCGGTGCGCTCTTCGATTCGGCTCACACGGTAGAGCAGCGTGTTCCGGTGGATTCCCAGCGCCTCCGCGGCCGCTGCCACGCCCGGATGCTCCAGGATCGCCCGGAGCGTCGCGACCCGCTGCGATCGGCCCGCGGCCGTGCCCGCCAGGAGCGGCGCGAGCAACGCATGAGCGAGTCGCTGTCCGTTCGGGAGGTTGTGCAGTTCGCCCAGCATGCGATAGGCCGCCAGGCGCTCGGCGAGCACGACGCGCGGAGGCGTGGGCGCCTGGGGCGCTGAGGGCGCTGAGGGCGCGGAGGGCGCGGAGGGCGCCAGAGTCGCCGCGACGAGGGAGATGGGCGCGGGGATTGCCTCGATCGCCTCCAGGGTCGACCGCGCCTCCGCCTCGGCCGCCGACCGCTCCTCGGCACGCGTGAACGGACGTGACGCGGCGACGTCGCGCCCGATCGTGGACGCGATCCGCGACGAGATCTCGACGCCGCGCGGGTCGTCTGCCGCCAGTGCCGCGACCAGGCGATAGTCGACGCTCGTGGCGTCGCCGCGGAGGAGGAGGCGCCGGGGCGGCGCCAGCCTCAGCAGCCGCTCGCGGCGGCGTTGCCGTTCCTCCGTCGATGCATCCTCTCCCGGCACGATCTGGCGCCCGATGACGACGATCCAGGGCGGACCGTCTGCCGGGAGCGCCTCGCCTGCGCCGGGTCCCATCGGACGGCGCACTGCGGCCTGGCGACCCATCTCGAGGGCGAGCAGCGGGGCCACGCGTTCCGCCACCACCCGATCCAGGTCGCTGACGGCTCGCAGGCCGAGAAGCGCGAGGCTTCCGGCTCCGGGCAGGGCGACGCGCAGGGCGGCCTGACGAGGCTGCGCCAGGTACCGTGACGCCGCGGACGCCGCACCCGGAACCGTTGCCGGGGCATGGATCGTGACGGCCAGCCCCCGCTCGTCCTCGATCGCGATCGCGCGACCGAGCGCAGCGCCGACCGCCCCGGCCATGGCCTCGAGCCCCAGGCCGTCGAGCGCGAGGCGCTCCATGGCCGCGTCGACCTGCGCCGCCTGCCGATCGAGCTCCGCCCGCCGGTTGACCAGGTACCCGACGAGCGAGCGCTCCAGCGCTCCCGGGTCGGCACCCCCGAGGCGGAGCATCGGCGTGGATCGCGCGCGGGCCGCCTCGACGAGCCGCGCGGCGTGGGGCCCTGTGGGGTCCTCCGCGACGAGCAGGAGGGCCGACACGCCGGCGCCGGTGAGCGCGGCGACCACGGCCGGGGGGTCCGCCGGTCCGGCCGCCAGGGCCGACAGCACCGTCTCCGGCACGATCGCGAGGTCGCCGGGCTCCAGCCCCTCGAGCGCCGGGACACGGGCCCGGAGCACCCGGACCCAGGAGATCTCGGGATCGGGCCACGCGGCGTGCTCCGCGGCGGGCTCCGCGGCGGATCGCAACGGCACGTCTTCCGGGGAGAGCCACGTCGCCCGCGGAAGGACGTCCCGCCAGATCTGCGTCAGCGTCGGCACACGGGGATCGTCTCACGTCCGAGCGGTGGAAGGCGACGAACCGGGCGATCCCGAGCCGACCGGTCCGGCCACCGGTCCAGGCTGGGCGGGCCGCTCAGCCGGCGGACGAGACGACCGATGTCGCGCCCGACTTGCCGGTCGAAATCGCGCCCGACCAGTCGGGAGATCAGCCGGCGGCCGCCGCTTGCAGGTCCCGCATGAGCCCTCGCAGCTCGCGAGGCACGTCCACGTACCGGTCCGCCAGCATCGCAACCTGGGCGCGGCCCGGCAGGAGGCGGACCCAGACGCGCCGGCGGGGAAAGTAGAACGTCAGGATCAGGCCCCCGACCATCAGCAGGAACGCGATCCACACCAGCATCTCGCCCGGGTCGCGCCGGATCACGAGGCCGCTGAACGCCGAAACGTTGTCCCAGCGCACCGTGTATCCGCCTGTGACGGACGGGTCGCTCGTCTGCCCGACCGCGAGCGATTGCAGGAATACGGTCTGGGTGCTCCCGGCGGCCGGGCCGGCCGCCAGGCCCTGGAGCGTCAGGCGCGGCACCCCGGTCGGGCTCGAGTCGAGAACCACGAGCAGGCCGAGGCTGGACCCCGGGATCGTCAGGAACCCCTGCGGCAGTCCGAGGAGCGTGCCGGCGAGCAGCACCGGGCCGGTCCAGACAAGCCGCCCCGATCCGTCGTGGATCTCGATGTTCGCGGCCGGGCCGAAGGTGTTCTGGTGGATCACGAACCCGTCCACCGTCGAGGGGATCGTTGACGTGGATCGTCTTCCGGGCAATCGGTCGGCCGTCCTGGTAGACGATCACGTCCGTCCAGAAGTCGACGAACGAGCCGTCCGCGCGGGTGGGCGCCGCGAACTGCACGTTCTTCACGATCAGGTTGCCGGGCGTCCCCACGGGCTGGACCGGGGCCGTTTGACCGTCGCCGAGGACGAGCACGGTCTGGAATCCGAAGGCGCCGGTGATCGCGGCCGCCAGGAGAAACAGCACCAGGCCGGCGTGCGTGAGCAGGGTCGCGAGGCGGAAGTACTGGTTGCGATCGCCGTAGACCATGCCCTGGGCGCGACGGACCGTGAAGTGGCGGCGCCTCAGGGCCGCGTCCACGCCGTCGGCCTCAAGCGGCACCTCGAAGGCGGCGCGGTTGGCGAGCTGCATGTCGAAGAAACCGTCCGGCTGCAGGACGCGCACCTCGCGCACGCTGCGCCAGAGCCTCGGCGTCCGGTCGGCCGTGCAGATCACGATGCTCACCACGAGCAGCGTCAGGAGCGTGGTGAACCACCACACGCTGAACACGTGGAGCAGCCCGAGCCGGTCGAACACGTCCACCAGCGTCGGCCCGATCGGGACGCCCAGCACCGACAGCCCGGCGTACTGGGCGTGGATGGTGGCGATCTGCTGGGCGTACTGCGATGGATCCTGGACGGCGGATGCCGGCATCTGCGGCAGCAGCGTGCCGAACACGGCCGCCACCGCGATCGCGATGATCTGGATGACCGCGAAGCGGACGCTGGTCAGCAGTCTCCAGACCGCGAAGCCGAGGCCCGCCAGCGGGTCGGACAGGCGGGCTGACCCCTGCCGCACCAGGGACGCGGTCGCCATGACTCAGACGGCGGCCCGCACGACGTCGAGGGCGCGGGCGAGGTCGTCGAGCAGGTCGTCGGCGTCCTCGAGACCGACCGACATGCGGACGAGCCCCGGGGCGATCCCCGCCCGTTCCAGTCCCGCCTCGTCCAGCTGCCGGTGCGTGGTGGAGGGCGGATGGACGGCGATCGTGTGCACGCTGCCGAGCGACGCGGTGCGCTCCCCGATCTCCAGCGCGTCGAGGAACGCCGTGCCCGCTGCCCGGCTCCCCAGGTCGAACGCCAGCATTCCGCCCCCGGTCCGCAGTTGCCGGCGCGCGACCTCGGCCTGCGGGTGCGTCGCCAGCCCTGGGTAGTAGACGCGCCGGACCACGTCGTCCTGGCGCTCCAGGTACTCGGCCAGCGCCAGCGCCGTGGACGAGTGGCGGTCCATCCGCACCGCCAGCGTCGTGAGCCCGCGCAGGACCAGGAACGCGCTGAACGGGGCGACGACACCGCCGGTGTTCACCTGGAGGGCGCGGACGGCGGCCATGCGGTCAGGGGGCCCCGAGACGATGCCCGCCATGACATCCGAGTGGCCCGCGATCCACTTGGTCGCGGATTCGACGACCAGGTCTGCGCCGAGCTCGGCCGGGCGGCACAGGTACGGCGAGGCGAACGTGTTATCGACCACCAGGGCGGCGGCGTGACGGTGCGCGATCGCGGCCAGCGGCGCGAGGTCCGCCACGACGATCGTGGGATTCGAGATGGTCTCCACGTACAGGATCCTGGTCGCCGCGGTGAACGCAGCCTCGACCTCCGCGAGATCCGTGGCGTCCACGTACCGCGTCGCAACGCCGAAACGTCGCAGTTCGCGGTCCAGCAGCGAACGGGTGCTCCCGTAGAGGGCGTTCGACGCGACGACCTCGTCCCCGGCGGACACCTGCGATGCGAGTGCGGCGAAGATGGCGCCCATGCCGGTGCCGAACGCGAAGCCCTCCGCCGCACCCTCGATCTCCGCCACGGCATCAGCGAGCGCGGCCGACGTCGGGTTCGCGATGCGCGAGTAGGCGTAGCCCTGGCGGCGGTCGGTCAGGATGTCCGCGAGCTCGCTCGAGTCGGCCGTCCGGAAGGTCGCGGTCTGGTAGATGGGGACGGCCGTCGGCTCCTGGTCGAGGCGGGGGGATCGGCCGGCGGCCCGGATCGCGCGGGTGGAGAAGCCGCGACCGGCGTCGTGCTGCATCGCCCGGCATCCTACACCGGCCCGCTGCGCGCGCTCCGCAGGACCTGCTAGTGTCGGGCCGTGGAACCGATTCGCTCGCGCGCTCTGACCGAGCGCATGGCCGGGGAGCTCGCTCCCGTCGACAAGCGCATCATCGAACTGCTCCAGCAGGACGGACGTCGCCCGTTCACGCAGATCGCGGCGGAGATCGGCGTCAGCGAGGCCGCCGTGCGTGCGCGCACCAACCGCCTGGTCGAGCGCGGAATCCTGCAGATCGTCGGCGTCACCGATCCGCTCAAGCTGGGCTTCCACCAGATGGCGATGGTCGGCGTCCGCTGCGACGGCGCCCGCCTCGTCCAGGCGGCGGAGGAGATCGCTGCGCTGCCGGAGGTGTCGTACGCCGTGATCACCGCCGGCCACTACGACATCCTCGTCGAGACCGTGTGCGAGGACAACGAGGCACTGCTCTCGTTCCTGGCGGACCGGCTGCGCCACATCGAGGGCGTCCGCGAGACCGAGGCGTTCGTCTACCTGCGCATCGTCAAGGAGACGTACCAGTGGGGGACGCGCTGAGCCGCTGACGCGGGTCGCGCGGGCAGATTCCCGCGGAATTGCGGGACACGGCGGCCGGGGCTGGAGGCGGGCGCGGATCCCGGTCGAGGATACTGGGCGGTGTGCCGCACGAGCAGGCGGCGGCACGACGCAGGCAACTCCGCATGTTCGAGGGGAGACCAGGGATGCGCATCAGCTTCGAGCACAGGCCCCATCCGCGGGTCGCGGCGCACAAGACGGCCAGGCCGCCCAAGACCACCGACGAGCACGTCGGATTGAACGGGAGGATCGCCCTCATCCTGACCACGGCGGTGGGCACGATGTGGTGCGCCTACGCCTTCGCCGTCCTCGCCCTGGTCGTGCTGCCGGAGGCCGTCAAGGGCGGCACGCTGACCCTGGTCCAGTGGGTGAGCCAGACGTTCATCCAGTTGGTCATGCTCTCGGTCATCATGGTCGGCCAGAACATCCTGAGCCGTGCCTCGGACAAGCGCGCCGACATGACCTACCAGGACGCCGAGGCCACGTTCCACGAGGCCGAGCAGATCCAGGCGCACCTGCAGGCGCAGGACGACGCCATGAACGCCCTGCTCGACAAGGTCGAGAAGCTCGAGGCGGCGCTCGCGAAGGCATAGGGGACGGCAGGCTGGTCGGGGCGGTTGGAGCTGGTCGGGGCGGTGGGATTCGAACCCACGACCTCGTGCTCCCAAAGCACGTGCGCTACCGCTGCGCTACACCCCGACGGTTCGCGCCGGGACCTGCACTTGTGTCCCGAGCTTCGGCTAGCCTACACCGCTCCGGCCGGACGTCGACTCCGGTTCAACCCGGGCGTCGGAGGCCGCGGAGCGTCAGAGCTTGCCGACGACCTGGTGTGCCACGGCTTCGAGCTTCGACTCGAGATCGGTTCCGGCGGCGGTCGTCGACTGGGCGTTCATCGCCACGATGAAGTCGCCCTTCGCGAACGCCAGGGTCGCATCGTTTGTGTCGACCACCTTGCCAGCAGCATCGCCGATCCCGCCGACCAGTTGCAGGTCGCCCTTCGCTCCCGCGCTCTGGATGGCGGCCTGCAGCGCCGCCTGCGCGATCCCGCCGGGCACCTTCTCGACGACGACGGTCATGTGGCCGCCTTCGGTGGTCATGTAGGACACGACGCTGAGGACGCCGCCAGCGACTCCACCGGCAACGCCCGGAAGGGCGATCTTCTGGGGCGACCCGCCGATGACGGAGGCGGCCATGTCGGCGGTGACGACGGTAGAGGCGTCAGGCGTCCCTCCGAGGGCTCCGCCGCCCGGCAGCCCGAGGCCGCTGGGCAGGGTCACCGGGAGCCCCAGCGTGGGCAGGGCGGCCGGCGCGGCCGGGGCTGACGCGACCGCCGGCACCGGCGTCGGCGACGGTGTCGGCGTCGCGGAGCTGCCTCCGCACGACGCGGCCGAAACGAGGCACACGAGAACCGCGCCGAACGTGACGAGACGCGCGGGCAAGCGCATGGAACACCTCCCTCGGGACCACCCTCCGATGGCCGGACATACTACACCGGTCAGTAGCCCAGCCTGACCAGCTCGCGCCGCATCGCTCGCGCGGCTGCCGCCCTGTGCGACACCCGGTTCTTTTCGTCGGCCGGGTAGAGACCGACGGTGCGTCCCCCTGGCGCCTCGCGCGCCGGCTCGAAGATGGGGTCGTACCCGAAGCCACCCGCGCCGCGAGGCGCGACGGCGATGCGGCCTTCGAACGTCCCGCGACGAACGGTCAATCGCGGCACACCGCGCGCGGCAGCCGGACCGCCGGCCTCGGACGGCTCGACGAAGGCCAGCACGCACCGGTAGCGGGCCCCGCGCCGTGCAGCCGGCAGCCCGTGCAGGGCCGACAGGAGCTTCGCGTTGTTGTCTTCGTCGGTCGCCTGCTCGCCGGCGTAGCGGCGGGTCCGCACGCCCGGTCCGCCGTCCAGGGCGTCGACCTCGAGCCCGGAGTCGTCGGCCAGCGTCGGCAGCCCCGTCCGCTCGGCATAGAACTGGGCCTTGAAGATCGCGTTCGCGTCGAACGTCTCGCCGTCCTCCGGCGCCTCGTCGGCGACGCCGACGTCGTCCAGCGACACGAGGCGAGCGTGCGGCAGGTGCAGCAACGCCCGCAGCTCGGCAAGCTTGTGCGGCGAGCGGGTGGCGACGACCACCAGGCGCTCCCCCGACCCGCCGGCGCCTTCCCCGCCCACGTCAGCGCCCGGCCTTCGCCAGCGCCTCCGCCTGGACCGCGAACAGGGCTCGCAGGCCCTCGTCGCCCAGGGCCAGCAGCGTGGCCATCGCTGCGCGGTCGAAGGGCTTCCCTTCGGCGGTCCCCTGCAACTCGACGTACGTGCCGGCATCGGTGCCGACCACGTTGAAGTCCACCTCGGCGTGCGAGTCCTCCTCGTAGTCGAGGTCGAGGACCGGGCGCCCGTCCACGATCCCCACGCTCACCGCGGCCACGTGGCCGTCGAGGGCGGCCTCTCGACCCGTGCCGCGAAGGGCGAGCGCCAGGGCCACGTAACCGCCCGTGATCGACGCCGTCCGCGTTCCCCCGTCGGCCTGCAGGACGTCGCAGTCGATCGAAATGCTGCGCTCGCCGAGCTTGGCGAGATCCACCACGCCCCGCAACGAGCGCCCGACCAGCCGCTGGATCTCCTGCGTGCGGCCTCCCTGGCGCCCCCGCACGGCCTCGCGGGGGGTCCGCTCGGCCGTGGCCCGCGGCAGCATCGAGTACTCGGCCGTGACCCAGCCCAGCCCCTTGCCGCGGAGGTGCGGCGCGGTTCGATCCTCGACGCTCGCGGCGCACAGCACGTGCGTGTCGCCCACCCGGATCAGGCACGACCCTTCGGCCCACTTCTGGACACCGAGCTCGAGGGTGACGGGCCGCATCTGCCCGGGAAGCCGCCCGTCGTGACGCTGAGGTGCCGCGCCGATGCTCATGGATGATCCTCCCCGATTGCGGTCGATCGCTCGACGGCCTTGGCGCGGTCCCAGAGCTCGTCGAGCTCCTCGAACGTCATCGCGTCGAGCGTGCGACCGCGCTCCGCGGCGAACCGCTCGACCATCGCGAACCGCCGCGCGAACTTCGCGCTGCCGGCGCGCAGCGCCGATTCGGCGTCGATCCCGAGCTTGCGCCCGAGGTTGACGAGCACCAGCAGCAGGTCGCCGAACTCCTCGGTCCGGTGTGCGTCGTCCTCGGCCTCGAGGAGCTCCACCGCCTCCTCCTCGAGCTTCTCGATGACGCCTTCGACGTCCGGCCAGTCGTAGCCGAGCGCGGCCGCCCGGTCCTGCATCTCCCGCGCATAGGCGAGCGCGGGCAGCGACCGGGCAAGTCCGGCGAACGCCGCCGGGAGCGTGTCGCTGGCGCGTGGCTCGCCGCCGCGGGCGGCCCGCTCCGTCGCCTTGATGCGCTCCCAGTTCTGGATGACGTCGCCGGCAGTCGCGGCGTGCGCGTCGGCGAAGACGTGCGGATGGCGGCGCACGATCTTGGCGGCGATGTGGCGGTAGACGTCGTCCAGGTCGAAGAGCCCCTCCTCCGCCCCGAGCTGCGCGTGCAGCACGATCTGGAGCAGCAGGTCGCCAAGCTCCTCCGCGAGCCCGTCCGTCGCGCCGTGCTCGAGCGCATCGTAGACCTCGTAGGCCTCCTCGAGCAGGAACGGGCGGAGGCTCGCGTGGTCCTGCTCGCGATCCCATGGGCAGCCGCCGGGCGCCCGAAGGCGTGCGGCGATCCAGGGCAGACCGTGCGGGCTCGCCAGGTTTGCCAGCGGGTCGAGGGCGGGCAGCAGGTACACGCCCCGGGCGAGGTCGGCTGCCTCCAGTGCGCCGACGGTCGTATCGGCGGCGCCGGCGAGGCCGAGCACCGGGTGCGAGCCTGGATAGAGGGCGGCGAGCACGTCGAGCGGCGATCCCCCGTGCGCGCCCCGGCCGGGCAGCACCTGGGGCTCGAACGCCGCGCGGCCGTCTGGCCGCGTGGGCGCGCCGTGGGGTGCGCTGTGGGGCGCGTGGGGCCGGAGTGGGGCGCGTCGTGGGGCGCGCTGTGGAACCCGGAATCGTGGGGCCCGGAATCGTCGGGCAGCAGGAGCAACGGCCACGACGGGTCGAACGCGCGGCGTACCAGCGCGGCGGCGCCGACGATCTGCAGGCCGTCGGACGGGTGGATGGCGTGCCGGCTCGCCGCCTCCTCGAGGATGGTGTCGATCATCCCGCCGCCGCTCCCTGGCTCGCCGACGACCCGGACGCGTCATCGGACGCCCGCCAGATCGTCGCGTCCGACTTCTGCTGCGCATACCAGTTGGTGAACGCGCTCGCCTCGAGGATCGCCCTCTGTGTCGGATCGACCGGCCGCCGGGCCCGTTCGCCGACCAGGTAGATGTACGTGCCGTCGGGCTGCTTCACCGGTGCACTCACGTGGCCAACCTGAAGGCCGAACAGGATGCTGTCAACGCTGCCCGGGTTCTGCCAGCGGGCGAGCCAGCCCATGTCGCCGCCCCGCGGGGCGTCCGCCGCGTCGGAGTTCTCCCGTGCGATGGTCGCGAAGTTCGCGTTCGGCGCGGTGAGCTCCTGCTGCACCGCCGCGACGGGATCGGTGGGCGCGGAGCGCTGGGCCACGAACAGGAGGACGTGATAGCCGTACTGGGTCTTCACGGGCCCGATGATCGCATCGGCGGCGTGTGCACCGGTGAAGACCGCGTCTGCGATCTCCTTGACCACGGTCGCCCTGCTGATCCAGCCAAGGGCGCCTCCGTTCGCCGCCGACGACGCGTCGTCGCTCTGGGTCCTGGCAATCTGGGCGAACTCCGCGGCCCGCTGGGCTGGATCGGCGATCGCTTGCAGCGTGTTGACGGCGGCCTGCGCCTCCTTGAGCGCGGCGGCCCAGGATGGATCGCTGGCGAGGAGCGAGGACGCGTTGGACGGATCCCCTCCCGGGCTGTACAGGATCTGGGACGCCTCGACCTGCGTGTCCGTGATCGCCGCGCCAGCGGATGCGCCACTGCCGATCCTGATCTCCCAGGCGTGCACCTGGTCGACGTTGCCGGTCGTGGCGCTGGCGAGGACCCATGCCGCGAGCTTCTGCCGGTACAGGTCGGCGAGGGCGGCGGCGCGGTACGCGTCGAGGCTCACGCCGGCCCGCTCGACGCCCTGCTGCCAGTTGCCGCCGGGCTTGGCGGGCGCGATGGCGACGACGCGTCCGATTCGGTAGGTCCCGTCGGCGCCCTGGACCACGCCCGTCGTCCCGTTCAATGGCAGGGCGAAGAGAGCAGCCACCCAGGCCGGATCCTCGGTGTCGGTCGCCGACACGTATCCGATGTCGCCACCATTGGCGGCGCTCGCGTCGGTGGAGTACTGCCGCGCGACCTGGTCGAAGGCCTGGCCGGCCGTGAGCGCGGACAGGGCCGCATCGGCGCTCGCCATGGCCTGCGCCTGCTGCGCCGCGGTCGGGCCGGAGGGTGCGGCGCTTCCCGGTGCCGCGGGGGCCGCGGAGCTGCCTGGTGCGAGCGACCCGCCCCGGGCCGGGGCTGGCGCCGGCACTCGGACCTGCAACGGCGGCCGCGCTTGCGCCCGCGGCGAACCCGGCCGCCGGGCTCTCGCCCGGCGCGACGAAGATCGCCAGTACCTTGCGCTGCTCCGGGGTCGTCGCCTGTGCCGCGAGCTGCCGGTCCACCTCGGCCTGCGTGACCGTGATCCCCTCCTTCGTGGCCAGCCTCTGCTGGAGCGAGGCGTCGATGAGCTCCTCCAGCGAATTGGACGGAATCGCGCCGACCTGCTGCTGGACGGACTGGAGCTCTTCCTGCGCGGTGGTGCGGTCGAGCTGGCCGGCGGCGAGGGCGGACCTGATCTG
Organism: uncultured Chloroflexia bacterium; assembly: GCA_963759135.1. Classification (GTDB taxonomy): domain Bacteria; phylum Chloroflexota; class Limnocylindria; order Limnocylindrales; family CSP1-4; genus JAJYNJ01. The sequence continues at coordinate 16,660 of CAVWXU010000017.1, forward strand.
CTCCTCGAGGAGCCCGAGGCGGTACCGGTCGACTGCCTGGCGCTCGTTCCACTGGTCCCTGGAGATACCCGTCCCGTCGACGGTCGCTACCGCGGCGAAGTGCTCGCTGTAGTACGCGGCTGCGACGACTCCGACGAGGATGAGCGCGGCGGCGACGGCGACGACGACGAACCCGATCGTCACGACCGTCTGGTGCCGCTGATCGTCGCGCTGGGTCGGGCGGCGGCCGGCTCGTCGGACGGGCTGGGCCCTGAACGTCATGGCGAAGGAGATGCTCCGTTGATCGGGGCGGGCAGGCCGCGATGCCCGCGGGACGTGGGTCGTGCCCCACCCGCCGGTCGGACGTGCCAGTCTAGCGCAGGACTCCGGGCTCGGGGACCAGCCGGTCTGCCAGCGCCAGCAGCGGACGCACCTGCACATCCCAGCGGTACGCATCTCGGTGCAGGGCGAGGGCGCGCTCACGCCTGGCCGTGCGCTCGCCGGCTGGAGCGTCCAGGACGGCCCGAAGCGCCCGCGCGATGTCGTCCGGGTCGGCCGGATCCGCGACTGCGCCCAGGTCGTGCGCCTCCACGATCCCGCGCATCACCTGCAGGTCCCGGCCGACCACGAGCGGTACCCCGGCCGTCAGGCCTTCCCAGAACTTGTTCGGCGTCGAGAGCCGCTGGTTGAGCGAGTCGCCGGGGACCGCGATGACCACCGCGTCGGCGCCGGCGACCCAGCGAGGGACGTCGTCGGGGTGGACGGGCGGCAGCGTCACGTGGCGGCCGGCGAAGGCGGGATCCGCGTCCCGTTCACGCAGCCGCTCGAACCACGGACCGAAGCCCATGGCGATGAACGCCGCGTCCGGGAGGCGCCGGACGGCCTCTCCCGACTCCAGGATCCCCCGGTCGGCGCCCAGGATGCCAAGGAAGAGGACGAGCCGGGTGGTCTGAGGCAGCCCGCTGGCTCGGCGAAGGTCGCCGGGTGGATCGGCCGGCGGTGGGGACCACGGCGGACAGTTGCGCACCACGACCGGGTCCGATGCAAGGGCCCATCGGCGCCGCAGCTCCGCGGCGAGCGCCTCGTTCACGGTGACGATCCCGTCGGCGCGACGGACCAGCCGCATCTCCCGACCTGCGTACAGGCGCCGCAGCGGCCCCGGCAAGGTCGCGTAGGCATTCCCATCAAGGAAGAGGTCGATCACGTCGTAGACGACACGCCCGGCACGTGGACGTGGATCGAGCCCCTCGGGCGGCCGGGGGGCCTGGCCCGCTCGGGCCGCCGGTCGCCCGGTGCGGGCGTCCCGGGCCAGCTCCGACGCGGCCACGAGCGCTGCGACGCCGCAGGCGTGGTACAGGTCGGCGGGTGGCAGCACGCGCCGCAGCCCGTCGGCCCAGGCGCGCGCGGGGAGCGGCCAGCGCAGGACGCCCAGCACGCGGCGCGCGGTCGGAGTACGGGCGCGGCCGAGCGGGCCGAAGCCGGGCACTCGCGAGGCCGCCCGCCCGGCCGCGGCGAGGGCCGCGTCGGTCCGGGCCACGAGCGCCGCCGCGCGGCCGCCGGAGGGCGGGACGAACGGCGCGAGCGGGCCGGCAGGGCCGGCGCGCACGATGCGGATCGTGCCGTCGAGCTCCTCCGCGGGCAGCCCGGCGCGCGCGGTGCCGGCGATCAGCACCTCCCAGCCCTCCGTCTCGAGCGAGCGGGCGATGCGGAGCGCGCGGGAGTACGGGGCCACCGGGTTGTGCACGAGCACGACGGCCCGGCGCGGGGCGGTCACACGGGCAGTCTAGCGACAGGCGCCGCGTAGACTCCGCGCCAACGACACGTAGACTCCGCGCCATGCCGCCGCTCCGCGTCCTGGTGATCGCGCGCTGGTATCCCGCCGTGGACGACCCGGTCCGCGGGTCGTTCATCGCCGACCAGGTGGACGCGCTGGCCGCGACCGGGCTCGTCGAGCCAGCCGTCGCGTCGTTCGAGTTCGTGCGCCTCAACCGCGTCACGGAGCGGCGCGAGCCCGAACGGGATGCCATCCATGCGCGATACGGCCTCGCTGCCCGGGGCCGGCCGGACGCGCTGACCCCCGGGGGCTGGCCGGCGGCGGTGGGCACATGGCGTCACCTGGACGCAGTGCCGGTCGCGCGGCTGCCCGTGGCCACCGGCCCCGAGGACCCGCCGGCGCTCGAGGGCGACGACCACCTGGCGGCGTTCCTGCCCTTCGTGGAGGGGCTGCTCGAGGGCGCCGCGCCCGCCGGTCTGCGCCCGTTTGACCTGCTGCACGCCCACACGGGGTTCCCGGACGGCGAGCTGGCGGCATCCGGGGCGGCGCGCCTCGGCATCCCTTACGTCGTCACCGAGCATTCATCGCGGACGCGCGAGCTGCTGCAGGACCCCGAGGTCCGTCGCCGGTACGCGCTGGTGGTGCGGGGAGCCGCGAGGGTGGTCGTCGTGTCGGAGGCACTCGGCGCGGAGCTGCGGGCGGCGCTGCCCGAGCTCGCCGACGTGCTCGCCCAACGACTCGAGGTCGTCCCGAACGCGATCCCGGTCGAGCTGTTCCGGGCACCCGGGCGGACCGGCCGCAGGGCCGGCGAGCTGCTCTACGTCGGCACGCGCAAGGCCGACAAGGGGATGGCGACGCTGCTCGAGGCCTTCGCCCTCGCCCGGAGCCGGCGGGCGGACCTCACGCTGCGGCTGATCGGCCGGGCCCCGACTGCCGACGAGGAGGCCGTCTGGAGGGCACTGGCGGGCGATCTCGGCGTGGCCGATGCGGTCGCGTTCGAGCCGCCGGTGGACCGGGCCGGGGTGGCGGAGGCGATGGCGAGGGCCGACCTGTTCGTCCACCCGAGCCGGTACGAGACGTTCGGCGTCGTGGCGGCGGAGGCGATGGCGTCCGGGTTGCCGGTCGTCGCCACTCGCTCGGGAGGCGTGGACGGGATCCTGGGCGCGGACGTTGCCGCGGCCGGCGCCCTGGTCGACGTGGACGACGCGCCCGCGATGGCTGCGGCGATCCTGGCCACGCTCGGGCGGCGCGATACGTTCGATCCGCCGGCTATGCGCTCGGCCGCGGACGCGCGGTTCGGCGCAGCGGCCGTGGCGGGGCGGCTGATCGACATCTACCGGAGCGCCGCGGCGGCCGGAGGCAGCGGACCGCCTGGGGGGACGGCACTCGACGTCACCTCCGCGGCTGGTTCACCGCCGCGCGAGCGCCGGTCCACGGTCGTGGTCGGCTTCAACCGCGTGCTGGCCGCGCGGTTGCTCGGTGCGCTCCCCGCCGGCCTGCTGGCGAGCCTTGCGCTCGTCACGGCCGAGGATCCCGGGAACCAGCCGCTGCCTGAGGGGATCGGCGCCGTGATCACGGGCTACCTGGACAGCGCGTACGAGGCCGCCCTGCGGGCGGCGCGTCCGGCGCGCTCGTCGAGGGGGCTGCTCGGCCGCGCGTTGCGCTTCGCGACAGACCCCGGCGCGTCGGAGCGGATCGCCGCCGTGCATGCCGACCGGCCGAGATACCGGCTCGAGACCGCGCAGCTGACGGTGACGGAGGCCTCGCGCCGTCGCGAGGTGCCGGACCTCGTGTGCCTGGACGGCTGGGACGTCCTGGCGGCGGGGCCGGCCATCGATGCCGGCGCCGCGCGCCTCGCGCCCGGCGGGATCCGGTGGGTGGCGGACCGCTGGGTGGCGGACCGCTGGGTGGCGGACCGCTGGCCTCCGTGCGTCAGGCCCCGCCAAGCTCCCGGATCAGCGCCACGTAGCGGGCGGCCTCGCGCTCCCACGACAGGCCGCGCACGCGGTCGGCGGCCGCCGCGACGACCATCTCGCGGTACGCGGAATCCGTCGCAACTCGCCGGACGGCCGCCGCGAGGGAGACCGCGTCGCCGGGTTCGAAGTAGCAGATGGACTCCCCGAAGTACCGCGCGACCGTCGGGAGCCGCGACGCCACCACCGGCTTGCCCATCGCCGCGTACTCGAAGATCTTGGTGGAGAGGCTGAAATCGGTGAACTCGTCGCGGCGCGTCGGTGCCAGCCCCACGTCCGCGGCCGCGATCTCCCCGGCCACGGCCTCCACCGGGATCCGGCCGTGGAACGTGACGCGGTCGGCCACGTTCAGGTCCGCAGCCCCGGCGCGCAGGCTGGCCTCGGCGTCGCCCCGGCCATACAGGTCGAGCGTGACGTCGAGCGCATTGCCGTCCACTCCGCGTGCCAGTCGGGCGACGGCCGCGACGACGACGTCGAGCTGGTAGAGCGGAGTCAGCGCGCCTGCGTAGACCAGGCGGAGCCTGCCGTCGGCCATGAAGGCACGCGACGCGTGCGCGCGCGGGTCGAACCGGTCCGATCGCGGGCTGTTGAGGACGACCGTCACCTTCGAGGACGGAACACCCAGGGCCGTGAGCCGCTCGCGCAGCGCGTCGTTGACGGTCAGGACGTGCGACGCGAACGCGATCGACGCCCGCTCGGCCGCCAGCAGCGAGAGTCGCACGAGGCGGCGGGAGGCGGCGGGAAAGCGGCTGCGGAAGAACTCGGGCATCGCCTCGTGCAGGTCGAGCACCACGGGCACGCCGTCGAGGCGAAGTGGCGCCAGCGCGAAGACCAGCGGGTCGGGCAGCGTGGCGACCTGGGCCAGGGCGTAGTGGCGCCGCGCGTGCAGCGGGACGGCCGCCAGTGCGACGCGGCCGAAGAACTCCGCGTACTCGGCCAGGTACATCCCGATGCCGGCGCCCTGGTGCCGCTGGACGGGCAGGCGGTGGACCCGGACGCCGTCGATCGACTCGCTCGCGGACGATCCCGGCTTCCGCAGCCCCAGCACGTCGACGGCAAGCCCGGCGGCCACCAGCGCCTCGGCCTCGCGCCGGACGCGGGGATCCTCCTCGTAGTAGGAGTGCGAGACGATCAGGATCCGTGCGGGCGTGCCGGCCGAGGTCACGGCGGGCATGCTACCCCAGCCGCCCGGGCTACTCCAGCCGCCCGGGCCGACCGCCGCGGCTCGCGCGGTCGGGCGACGCGCGCCGCATCGAGCGTGCGGAATCTCGACGGCGACGGTCCCGGCGGGCCGATCCGAGGGCGCGCTACGACACGTGCCGGTCGAGCGTGACCGGGTGGGGCAGCGTGGCGCGCGATCTCGCCGCCTCCTCCTCGAGCCGCCGCTTGCGCTGCCGGACACGATCCTTGTAGAACTCGACGGTGTCCTGCGGCGTGCCCTCGTAGAGCACCTGGCCGAACTCCATCAGCAGCGCGCGGTTGCAGAACTCGGTGACCGTCGCGAGATCGTGCGTCACGAGGACGATCGCCTTTGCGCGCGCGACCAAGTCCCGGATGCGCTGCTGGCTCCGGCCGCGGAACTCCTCGTCGCCGGTGCCCAGCACCTCGTCGAGCAGCAGGATGTCCGGCGCGATGGCGGTCGCGATGGAGAACCCGAGGCGCGCGCGCATCCCGGACGAGTACGTCCGCACGGGCGCGTCGATGAACGGGCCGATGTCGGCGAACTCGATGATCGACGGGGTCAGGTCGCGCATGACCCGGTGTCGGACGCCCATGAAGGCGCCGATCAGCGCGATGTTCTCGCGGCCCGAGATCTCCATCTCGAACCCGGCGCCCAGCGTCAGCAGGGACAGGACGCGCCCGCTCAGCCGCACGGAGCCCTCGTCCGGGGCGAGGATCCCGGCCAGTGCGAGCAGCAGCGTGCTCTTGCCGGCACCGTTCGGCCCGAGGACCCCCAGCGACTCGCCATGGGCGATCCTGAAGTCGATATGCCGGAGCGCCCAGAAGTACCGGTCGACCTGCTGCTTGCGACCGACCCATTCGGCCAGCGACCCCTTGAGAGTGGTGCGCCGGGTCAGGTGGAGGTTGTAGCGGATGCCGAGGTCCCGGACCTCGACGGCGTCGCTCGAGCGCGGCATCAGAGGATCTTCGCGAAGCCGGTCTCGACCCGCTTGAACACCCAGATCGAGAACCCGAGCAGGACGATGGAGAGCGCGAGCACGACGGTCAACCCGACCCAGTCCGGCGCGGCCCCGTAGTACGCCACGTTGCGGTAGGAGCTGAGGATGTACGTGAACGGGTTGAGCCCCAGGACGACCCCGAAGATCGTGCCCTTCAGCGCGGTCACCGAGTAGATGGCCGGCGACATGTAGAACCAGACTTTCGTGGCGTGTCGCAGCAGGTTCTGCACATCGCGGTAGAAGGCGTTGATCGCGGAGAACAGGATCGCCAGCGCGAGGGTGAAGACGAACTGCACGGCGGCGATGATCGGCAGCGTCAGCATCCAGGGGCTGAGATGGCGCGGGTACAGGAGATAGAGCAGGGCCAGCGAGAGCAGCCCGAACGCGAACGTGATCGTCCCTGCAACGGTCGACGCGGCCGGCAGGACGATCTTCGGGAACTGGATCTGCCGGATCAGGTTGCCTCGGGCCGTCACGGAGGTGGTGGCGTCCAGCAGCGAGGTCTGGAACCACTGCCACGGGAGGATCGCCACGAAGAGGAAGAGCGGCGCGTCGGGTATCTGCTTGGCAAAGACGACCGTGACCAGGATCGAGTAGATGGCCAGCGAGAAGAAGGGGTCGATCAGCCACCAGAGCTGGCCGATCACCGTGTCCGCGTTGGTGCGCTTGAGGTCGGTGCCCACCAGGTACTGGAGCAGGCGCCCGCGCGTCCGGAGGTCAAGGAGCCCCCGGGAAACCAACCGGACGAGGTCGAGGCGCAGGAACAGGTCGCGGAAGCCGGGGGGCCGTTCAGCGGCCCCGGCGCGGGCACCGGGAGCCGCCTGGACTGGAGTCGTCATTGGCAGGCGGAACGGTAGCATGCCCGGCATCGGAGTACTGTGACGGCCGCGACCGCCAAGGGAAGGAGCGCTGCTGCGCGGCATGGGATCACAGCGACCACCCGACGACACCCGGTTCGAGGGCCTCGGCGACTGGCTCGTCAGCCGTGGCCAGGACGCCCTCACCCGAGGCCCGGGAAGGCGCTCGAGACGATCCGGGGGGGGCGGTCGGGCCTTCGGCGGGTGGTGCGGATCGTGGCGATCCTGCTGGTCCTGGCGGTCGCGGCCTGGCTTGTCCTGGGCGCGCTGGCGGGGCTGCTGGCGAACGACCTGTGGTTCCAGAGCATCGGATTCGGCAGCGTCTGGGAGGCGCAGTTCACGTACGTCCTGGCGCTCTTCCTCGCCGGTCTCGTCGGCTTCGCGGTCGTCATGCTGGCGAACCTGGCCGTGGCCTGGCGCCTCAGCCGTGACCCCGAGGACGCGGAGGTGGCCACGCAGGGGCGCGGGCGCGCGCCCGATGCCCGCGGCGAGGCCTGGCTGATCGCCACCGCCAACCTGCCGCGCAGGCCCGTGCGGCGTGGCCTCGTCGTCCTCGCCCTGGCGATCGCGCTCGTAGCGGGCATCCTCCTGGCGGGCACGTGGCAAACCGTGGCGCTGTGGCTGCACCGCGTTCCGTACTCCGGATCGGGAGCGACCGTCCCCGACCCGATCTTCAGGCAGGACCTTGGCTGGTGGATGTTCAGCCTGCCG
>CAVWXU010000018.1:0-170768 GCA_963759135.1 uncultured Chloroflexia bacterium
GGTCCGTGGGACAATGGCCGTTCCATGGGAAGGGTCCGAGACGTCGTCATCACGCGCCGCACCGGCTTCTGCTACGGGGTGCGCGAGGCGATCGACTACGCAAAGACCGCGGCCGCGGCGGGCAAGCGGACGCACACCCTCGGGCAGGTCGTCCACAACGAAGGCGTCATCGAGCAGCTGGAGGCGCAGGGGATCCGCACCGTCGCCGGGCTCGACGACGTGCAGGAAGGGGCGGCCGTCGTCATCCGCGCCCACGGAGTGACTCCCGGCGTGATGGACCGAGCCAGGGCGCGCGGTCTCGAGGTGATCGACGGCACCTGTACCTGGGTCATCCAGGAGCAGCGCGCGCTCGAGCTCCTGGTCGAGGAGGGGTACACCATCGTCCTGCTCGGGACCCCGAAGCACCCGGAGGTCGTGGGCCTGCTGGGCTTCGCCCCGGCCGCGATCGTGGTCGACGAGGAGGAGGACTGGGTCCGGATCCCCCGCACAAAGCGGATGGCGCTGATCAGCCAGAGCACCCAGCCGCCGTGGAAGTTCGAGCGGCTCGCCGCATTCCTCGTCGGCCGCTGCCACGAACTCCGGATCGTCAACACGATCTGCCCCGTGACCATCCGCCGGCAACAGGACACCATGGAGGCCGCAGCCACCGTCGACTTCATGGTCGTGGTGGGTGGTCGCAGCAGCGCCAACACGAAAGAGCTGACACGACTGTGTCAGATCGCCGGCACCGCGGTCCTGCAGGTCGAGTCGGCGGCCGACCTGCGCGACCCGGATGCGTTCGGCGACGCGGAAGTGGTGGGGGTCACGGGCGGTACGTCCACGCCCATCGAGGACCTCCAGGTGGTGACGCGCCGGATCTACGAGCTGGCCGGCACGCCCGACGCCCGGGCGCACGCGGCCCAGCTGGCCGATGCTTCCCTCGGCCGCGTCGCCGCGTCCACCTACCGCACCAGCAGCGTCGCGGCCGGCGCCATGCCCGGCGGGGCCTGACCGTGCCAGCCCGCCGACCGGCGCGACCAGCATCGGCGCGCACAGTGTCGGCCCGGCCGGGATCGGTGCGGCCGGCGCGCGGGCTCCCCATCGTGGCGATCGTGGGCCGCCCCAACGTCGGCAAGAGCACACTCTTCAACCGGATCGTCGGGCATCGGACCGCCATCGTCGAGGATCGAGCTCGGACCACGCGCGACCGCCTGTACGGCGAGGCCGAGTGGAACGGTCGGCGCTTTGTCGTGGTGGACACCGGGGGCCTCGAGCGACGTCCCGGCGACCCGATCGAGGCGAAGGTCCAGGAGCAGGCTCGCCTCGCGATCGCGGAGGCCGACCTGATCCTGTTCGTCGTCGACGCGGCGACCGGGGAGACGCCGGCCGACCAGGAGGCCGCGGAGCTCCTGCGCAGCGCCCGGGTGCCCGTGGCCGTCGTCACGAACAAGGCCGACAGCGAGCGGCGCGAGTACGAAGCGGCGGAGTTCCATCGGTACGGCTGGGAGGCCACCTACGCGGTCAGCGCGCTCCACGGGCGCGGCACCGGAGACCTCCTCGACGCGGTGGTCGAGGCGCTGCCACCCGAGAGCGAGGAGGAGCGCGATCGCAAGCGAAGCGAGGCGGAGGCCGATGATTTCGCCGAGCTTGCGGCACTGGCCGAGGCGCAGGGGATCGACCTGGCGGCCATGCCGGGGGTCGCGCTGGACGACCTGGCGGCGGGCGCTCCCGGGCGGGCCGGTGCGGCCGCGCTGCCCCCCCGGCGGACGAACCAGATGGGTCGAACGCCGCCGGCGAGGCGATGGCGGCATGGGACCGGCGAGCCGAGGCCGACCGTCTGGCCGCGCTCGAGCCGATCGCGGTCGCGATCGTCGGACGTCCGAACGTCGGCAAGTCCTCGCTGCTGAATGCGCTCCTCGGAGAAGAGCGAACCATCGTGAGCGACATCCCGGGCACCACGCGTGACGCCATCGACACCGGGATCGAGTGGAACGGGCGCCTGGTCACGCTGATCGACACGGCCGGCGTGCGCCGTCGAGGGAAGGTGGCCAGCGGGCCCGACTCCGAGCGGTTCTCGGCCCTCCGGGCACTCCGCGCACTCGGGCGCTGCGACGTGGCCATCCTCGTCATCGACTGCGTCGACGGCCTCACCCGGCAGGATGCGCACGTGGCCGGCTACGTCGTCGAGGAGGGAAAGGGCCTCGTGGTCGCACTGAACAAGTGGGACCTGGTCGAGAAGGACGCGCACACCTTCGACGAGTACGTCTCCGCCACCCGTCGCGAGGCGCAGTTCCTGGATTTCGCGCCCATGGTGGCGATCAGCGCAAAGACCGGACAGCGGGTGGGCCGGGTGCTCGACGCAGCCATGGAGATCGCGGCGCAGCGTCGTCGCCGAGTGCCGACCGGCGAGCTCAACCGGCTCCTCGCCGACGCGACGTTCCGCCAGTCACCACCGGCCGTGAAGGGCAAGCGGCCGAAGTTCTACTACGGCACGCAGGCGTCGGTGGCGCCGCCGACATTCGTCCTGTTCGTCAGCGACGGCGATGCCGTGCACTTCAGCTACGCGCGCTACCTCGAGAACCGGATCCGCGAGGCGTTCGACTTCGGCGGCACGCCTATCCGGCTCGTGTTCCGGACGCGGACGCGGACGCAGATCGAGCGGCGGCGGGTTGCACCTCGTTCGTCCCGACGCCCGGCCGGCGGCGCTCGGCCCGGCCCGAGCACACGCTGGGTTCCACGAGGCGGGAGCCGGCAAGCGCTCTGATAGAATCCCGCGAGTCGGGGCGTAGCGCAGCCTGGTAGCGCACTTGAATGGGGTTCAAGAGGTCCCGCGTTCGAATCGCGGCGCCCCGACCAGAGCCCCCGCACGAATGAAGCCCCCAGGGCGTCCCCGGGGGCCGCACGATTCGATATCTGATCGGGTGGTGCTCACTCTTGTCCACCGCCTGTCACCGCCGGGTGCTGACTTATCCACTCGGGCCGCGACGCGAGCGCAGTTCGTGGACATCTTTGCGTGTCGGAACGGGCTCGACACGAGAGACTATGTTGCGCTGCCGCACCGGGCGTAGTTCCCGGCGGCGCATGCGGTGCCCGGTGGGAACGGGGGTGTGATCCTTCCGGCCAGCAGAGGAGGACGACATGAGGAACGGTGTCGATCTGCTGGGTGCGATCAGGGCGCAACTGCAGGGCCGCGATGACCTCTTGACGCGCTCGCTCGACCAGCTGGAGCGCGAACGCGAGATCATCCGCCGCGAGCTCGGGTTGATCGAAGAGGTGCTCACACTCGAGCAGGATCGGGTCGCCAGCGAGGTCCCGAAGGTTCCGGAGGCCGAGGAGGTGCCGGAGCCGGAGGGGCGCTTCGATGGTGAGGTGGCATCCGAGCCAGCCGCGCCCGCGATGGTCGCGGTCGAGACTCGGGCGGAGCCAGAACCCGTGACCGGGGTCGAGCTGGAGATCGAGCCTGAGCCGGCGGCGCAGCTCATCCTTGACCCGGTGCCTGCCGAGGCGCCCGATCCATTGCTCCGTCGCGTCGAGGCGCTCCAGCGCCTCCGGGCACGGTTGGTGGCCGACGCGCGACAGCCCGATCCAGTGCCACCCCCGACCCTCAACGTGAACGTGCTGCGACGCGTGCAGGCCTTCCAGCGTATCGGGAAGAGCTGAACGCACCCGGGGAACTCGGGCTGAGCAACGCACCAGGCGCCCAGCTGGAACGCCCCTCCTGTCACGCAGGAACGGTCGCCGCCCAGGATCGGTGAAGCGGACGATACTTGCCCGTGGCGGGCCCCAGGGGGAGCCGCGGATCATCCACGCACCAGGACGTGAGGAGCGACCACGTGACGACCACCCCGGGAGTGACAACGGCGATGTACGCGGGCTTCTTCCACGAGGCACACGTGGCGATGCGCGACGTGGTGGCCGGCGCTCAGGGCCTGTAGCCGAATTCTCCCGCACGAAGCGGGCCGCTCGTGCCAGCAAAGCTGTCACGGCCCAGCCTGAGGATGGCGGGCATGGGCGCGACCATCGACCTGACGGACCAGCGAGTGGAACCAGGTCGCCGACCTGTTCGACCCGCCTGGCCGGCGGGGTGCGCCGGAGGTCTATCCCCGCCGGCAGATGGTCGAGGCGATGCTCTCGATGGCCCGCACCGGGATCCAGTGGCGCTATCTGCCCGAGCCCGCTTCCCGCCCTGGACGGCTGTCTGGAGCCAGTGGCGGCGCTGGCGGGCCAACAGGGTTTGGGCGGCGGCGATGGGCCGGCTCGCCCGCACGGTCCGGATGGACAAGGAACGCCACCCCGAGCCCTCGATGCTGATGGTCGACGCCCAGACCGCGCAGGGGCGGCCGGGCCGGTCCGACCTTCCACGACGCGGGCGGACGAGGCGGCCGGACGTTCGGCTCCAAGCGCTCGATCCTCGTCGACATCTTGGGCCTGCCGTTCGCCTGCCGAGTCGACCCAGCGAGGCCGCACGACGTGGCCTCGGCCCGGCTCCTGCTCGTCGACGAGCTGGCCGCCCTGCCCCGCCTGCGGGCGATCGTCGCCGACCGCGCCTACCGCGGCCTGGGCAAGCTCGCCGCGCGACGCGGCCTGGCCCTCGACATCAAGGCGCCGCCGGCGGGGGTGACCCGCTTCGTGCCGCTGCGGCCGCTGGTCAAGGTCGAGCACGCCTTCGCCCAGCTCGGGCGCTGGCGGCGTCTCTCGCGCTGCTACGAGCAGACCGAGGCATCCGCCAAGGCCTGGCTCGAGGTGGCGGCGATGGGCTATCTCTTCGCCCGCCTGCGGGTCGAGCCCGCCTGATCGCCCAGCCGTCCAGTCAGCCCCACGGATTTCGGCGGATCGTCCGGCCTCGCCACGCTCGCGGCGTGGCTCCCGTTCCGCAGCTCACGCTCAGCCGTGTATCTATGCCGAGCGGCTTGCGCCGTCACGCCGCAGCGAACGGCCGCCCCGTCCTTCGGCGGGAGAATTCGGCTACAGGCCCTGAGTCCGGCGCTGCTCGACTGGAGGCCCGGGCCGGACACGAACTCGATCGCCGCCCTGGTCGCGCACGCGCTCGATTCCGAACGGAACCTGACCGCGACCGTCGCCGGCGTCACGCTCACCCGCGACCGGGATGCGGCGTTCAGGGTCGTCGGCCTCGCCGCGGAGGACCTCGTCGCGATGATCGACGCCGCCGAGCGGGACATCGACGGGTTCCTCGTCAACGTGACCGATGATCGCCTGGATGCTCAGATCGAACGGCCGATGCGCACGGCAAGCGGGGCCGCATGGCTGCTCCGGGCCGCCGTGCACAGCCGGGAGCACCTCGGCCAGGCGACGCTGACCCGGCAACTCGCCGAGCAGGCCGGGGTGGCGCAGCGCGGGAACTGAACCCCGCCGCGGCCCGCTCTGTTGACAGTCGGCCGGCCCGTTGCCGTGACCTGGCGTCAGCCGCGGGCGTGAACCGGGGGCCCGTCAGGCCTCGCGGCGCAGCAGGAAGTGCCGGTAGTCGTGCCCGTCGCGGACGTCGATCGTTCGGAGGCCGGCCTGATCGAGCCAGTCCCGCACGGCCGTCTCTTCCGGGTAGTAGTGGTATCCGGCGCCATCGAAGCTCTCACCTGGCACCACCGGGTGCCCGGCGGCTCGAGCGGTCCGGTAGTCCGTGCGCAGCTCGTCCTCGTTTCCGAGTTCGACGGTCAGGTACAACGGCGCAGCGGGTCGGGCCGCGGCGCCCAGGCCGCGCAGCACGGCAGGCCAGTCCTCGGGCCCCACGAACTCCATCGCATCCACGCACATGACGGCGTCGAACACGCCGTCGAACGCCAGATCCTGCAGAGCGCACTGCGCCGCTGGCACCCTGGGGTACCTGTCCCTCGCCACGCGAAGCATGCCGGCGGACTGGTCGATGCCCACGACGGTCCGGCCGGATCCGAGAGCGAGGGGCCAGTACTTGCCGGTCCCGCACGGGGCGTCGAGCACCGTGCCGTGCGGCCTCGACAGCTCCAGCAGCCGCCGGACGAACGTCGCGTGGCTGGGCGAAATCGCGCCCCACTCCCTGTCGTACGTGGCGGCATGCAACCTGTCGTAGCGCTCGATCGCGCGGACCCGGCATGCGTCGAGGAAGGCACGACGGGCCGCGGGTTCCGGCGTCGGTCCGAGGGACCATGTCGGTCGCGACCGGTCGGACTCGCTCATACCAGCACCTCCCGGCGCGCCTGACACGCTGCTTCTCATGCCGACGGCGGCGCCGCCGGCGAACACGGTAGCGCACGTCGAGAGCCCTCGCGGGCAGGGCGCTGCCCGAAAGTGCGAGCCGCCCCGGTACCATCTGGCGCTTCCGCGGCGCACCACTGCGAATACCCTCAGCCCGTGACGGACAGCACCGCGGATCATTACGCGACCCTCCAGGTCGACCCCCGGGCGGATCCAGACGTGATCAGGGCCGCGTACCGCACCCTCGCGCGGAAGTACCATCCCGACGTGGGTGAGGGATCGCACGAGCAGATGACCGCGCTCAACAACGCGTGGGCGGTCCTGCGAGACCCGGCCGCACGCGCTGCCTACGATCGGGAGCGCGCGGCCCAGGCCACTCCGCGTGTTCCATCCGCCCCGACCGCCCCGTTTGCCCCGTCCGCTTCGTCTGCCCCGTCCGCTTCGTCTGCCCCGCCGCATGGCCCCGCGTGGGGCGCCACGGCTCAGCCGCCGTCGATGCCGCCCGCGAATCCGTCGGGGACGGTCCTCGACTTCGGCCGATACGCCGGCTGGTCGCTGGCCGAGCTGGCGCGGCACGACCCGGATTTCCTCGAATGGCTGGCTCGCACCCCGGCGGGCCGGCACTACAGGGCGGAGATCCAGCGCCTCCTTGCCTCCCCCGGGCGGGCGGCGCACGTCGTCCCTGCCCGGAAGCCCGGGTGGGCTCGCTTCGGCTGACGACCGGCGGATGCTGCTGGTCTCGTCGGGGCGCCTGCGTGAGCTCGTCCCCATGGGCGCGGCGATCGAGGCGGTCCGCGACGCGTTCGTCCTGAGCTCGAGAGGGACGCTCGAGCAACCCACGCGGCTTGCGCTCAAGGGCGGCCGGGCGCTGGCCATGCTCGCCGCCGATTCCGGCGACGTCGGCACGGTCCTGAAGGCGATCACGGTCCGGCCGGACAACCCCCAGCGTGGCCTGCCCGCCGTGCAGGCCGTGGTCGTCTGGTTCGACGGGGCCAGCGGCACGCCGACTGCCCTCATCGACGGCACGACGCTGACCGCCTTGCGAACCGGGGCGGCCTCCGGCGTGGCAACCGACCTCCTGGCCCGGCCCGACGCGACCGTGCTCGCCATGATCGGGACGGGCGGCCAGGCGGCCGACCAGGTGCGTGCGGTGTGCGCCGTCCGCGAGATCCGCCATGTGCGGGTGGCGTCGCGGGACCTCGAACACGCCCGCGAGTTCGCCGCCCGCCTCGGCCGGGAACTGGCGCCCGTGGCGGTGAGCGCGACGGACGTTCGCCGGGCCGTCGTCGGTGCCGACGTGGTCTGCACCGCCACGACGTCGACCGAGCCGCTCTTCATGGCCTCCGACCTCGCCCCGGACGTCCACGTGAACGCCATCGGCGCATACACCGCGGCGATGTGCGAGCTCCCGCCCGACCTGCTGGCCGGTGCAGCGGTCGTTGCCGTGGACGCGATCGACGCCGCCATGGTCGAGGCCGGCGACCTGCTGCGGGCCATCCGCGAGGGGGCGCTGCGACGCGACCGGCTGGTCGAGATCGGCGATCTCCTGGCGCGCCCGCGCCCTCGCCAGGATGGTCGGACCGTCTTCAAGTCGGTGGGCGTGGCGGCCCAGGACTGGGCGGTCGCGCGGCTCGCCGTCGAGCGCGCCACGGCTGCCGGCGACCTCCGTGCCGGCGACCGCCGGAGCGAGGGGCCGTAGACTGGCCAGGTGCCAACCACGCCGCCCGCCAGTCCCGGCGCCGCCCGCGCCACGCCGTCCGACGAGGCGTGGCTTCGATCGACGTTCGGCGCGCTCGACCTCGCCCAGACCTCGGGCCACGGAGACATGGACCCCGAGGCGTTTCGCCGGGCCGCGCACGCCGTGGTCGACCTCATGGCGGACTATCTCGCCGGCGTGGAGCGCTTCCCCGTGCTCCCCAACGTCGAGCCGGGCGACCTGCGCCGGCAGTTCCCCGAGGCGGCTCCCGAGGATCCCGAGCCCATCGGCGACGTGCTGGCCGACTACCGCCGCCTGGTAGAGCCGAACGTCACCCACTGGCAGCACCCGGCGTTCTTCGCGTACTTCGCGAGCAGCGGGTCGGCGCCGGGCATCCTGGGGGAGATGCTCATGGCGACGCTGATCGGCAACGCGATGCTGTGGCGCACCTCGCCGATCGCGACGGAGCTCGAGGAGGTCACGGTCGGCTGGCTGCGCCGGGGACTGGGGCTCCCGGACGGCTTCGACGGCTTCTTCACCGACACGGCGTCGACGTCCAGCCTGATCGGCCTGGCCGGCGCACGCCAGGCCCTGCCCGGCACCGACGCGTCCGCCGACGGGCTTGCAGGCCGGCCAGCCCTGCGCATCTACGCGTCGGCCGAAGCGCACAGCTCGATCGAGAAGGCGGCCATGACGCTGGGAATCGGCCGGTCTGGAATGCGGCGCATCCCGACCGATGCCGCCTACCGGATGGACATCACCGCACTGGAGGCGGCCATCCGCGAGGACCGCGCGGCGGGCCACGTCCCGTGCGCGATCGTGTCGACCGTGGGCACCACCGGCCCCACGTCCGTCGACCCCACGGCCGACCTGGCCGACGTCGCCGTGCGCGAGGGGCTCTGGCTGCACGTGGACGCGGCATACGCCGGTGCGACGGCGCTGCTCCCCGAGCGTCGCGAGCCGTTCGCGGGATGGGAACGTGCCGACTCGATCGTCGTGAACCCGCACAAGTGGCTGTTCACGCCACTCGATGCCTCCCTGTTCCTGACGCGTCGCCCCGAGACGGTGCGCGCTGCGTTCAGCCTCGTCCCGGAGTACCTTCGGACGCTCGACCGAGAGCGCACGGTGCACGACTTCAACGAGTACACGCCGCAGCTGGGCCGGCGCTTCCGTGCGCTCAAGATGTGGATGCTCATCCGCTACTTCGGGCTCGAGGGCATGCGCGCACGCATCCGCGAGCACATCGCGCTGGCGCAGGAGTTTGCAGCGTGGGTCGACGCCGAGCCCGACGCCGAGAGGCTCGCGCCCGTCCCGTTCTCCACCGTCTGCTTCCGCTGGCGCCCCGCGAGGCTGGCCGGCCGCGAGGACGAAGCGCCCGTGCGCGCGGAGCTCGACCGGCTGAACACGGCCCTGCTGGAGGCGGTCAACCGCCAGGGGCGAGTCTTCCTCTCGCACACGCGACTTCGCGACCGGATGACGCTGCGCCTCGCGATCGGGAGTGTGCGCACGGAGGCTCGCCACGTGGCGCTCGCGTGGGAGCAGGTCCGCGAACACGCGCGTCGGCTGGACGGGTCGGTCTGAGCCTCGTCCCCGGGACGGGGCCTGTCGCGTCATACTCGCGGGATGAACCCAGCCACGGACGCCAGCGCAGACGTCCCGCCCACGGCCGCGGCGGGATCGCGGGCCGCCCGCGGGCCGCAGCGGCTCGGACTGCCGGGCAGCGGCGTCCAGCTGTCCGCGCTGCGCTGGTCGTCCGGGGCGGCGACGCCGCCCCCCGTGCTGCTGCACCACGGGCTGGCGTCGTCGGCGGGTTTCTGGGGGCCGGCCGCCACGCAGCTGGCGCGTGGCGAGTCCGGCGATGGCGTCGCCGCCGGCGCATCCTCGGGCGTTGCCGGGGACTTCGCGCCCGGCCGGGACGTGGTGGCGCTCGACGCGCGAGGCCACGGCGAGAGCGACCGTCCGGACGACGGGTTCGACATGGCCACCGTTGCGGCCGACCTCCACGCGGCGCTGACCGCCCTGGGGTGGGCGGGCCCGGGAGGGAACCCGCCGGTGCTGGTGGGACATTCGTGGGGCGGCAACGTCGTCCTGGAGTATGCGACGCGCCACCCGGAGGTGGCCGCGGGCATCGTCCTGGTGGACGGCGGCTTCCTGGAGCTCGGGCCAGATGTCGTGGGAGCAGACGGAGCAGGAACTGGCGCCCCCCAGCTTCGGGGTCATGACCTGGCCGGAGTTCGCGGCGCGGGCCAGCGGATGGTGGGGCGCCGCCGGCTGGACGCCGGCCGTCGAGGACGCGATCCATCACAACTTCGAGGATCTCCCGGACGGCACGGTCAGGCCGCGTCTCTCCCGGGAGCGTCACATGCGGATCCTGCGCGGGATGTGGGAGCAACGCCCGGCCGACCTGTATTCGGCGGTTCGCTGCCCCGTCTTCATGGTGCCGGCGCGACGGGCCGGAGCGGAGGGCCGCGAGCGAGAGTTCATCGCACGCAAGGTGGACGCCGTGTCGCGCGCCGAGGCGACCCTCCGTGGGGCCGGCGTGCCGGTGACGGTCGAGTGGTTCGAAGATTCGGTCCACGACATTCCCCTCCAGCGCCCAGCGAGGCTGGCGTCCCGGATCCAGGCGTTCATCGGGACGCTCCCGACGCCGCGAGGCGACGGGCGCTAGGAACCCGTCGCCCGTCCGCCTCGGATCCGTCCGACTGCAGCAGCGCGTCCTGCGAAAGAGACGCGCGGGCGGCAGTTCGACGACGAATCTCGTCGCGGACGGCACCGACCAAACGCGGATGCCGTCGGTCCTGGGGTCCGGACGGTCAGACGGCTGCGGTACACTTCGATCCCCACAGAGGGCGGCCCGCGGGGAGGGCCCGCGGTCGCGAGCGCGAGGAGCGAAGCGAGCCATGGCCATCGCCACCGTCAACGACCGCCGCATGCTCATCGACGGCGAGTGGGTGGAGTCCGCCGGGGGAGGGTGGGTCGAGGTTCACAACCCGGCCACCGGCGCGCTCGTCGGCCGCGTCCCCTCCGGTGGCGCCGAGGATGTCGACCGGGCGGTCGCCGCGGCGCGCCGGGCGTTTCGCGACGGCCGCTGGCGCGACAGGTCCGCGGCCGAAAGGGTCGGCATCCTGAATCGACTGGCCGACCTGATCGACGAGCACCTGGGCGAGCTCGCGGACGTCGAGACGGCTCAGACCGGCACCGCCATCAAGCTGCGCCGCGACTCCGACATCCCGTTCGCGGCGGACAACCTCCGTTTCTTCGCGTCTGCGATCCGCCATCTGGAGGGCAAGGCCGCCAGCGAATACAGCGGAAGCCACACGAGCATGATCCGGCGCGAGCCGCTCGGGGTCGTCGGCCAGGTCGCGCCCTGGAACTATCCCCTGATGATGGCGGCGTGGAAGATCGGCCCGGCGCTCGCCGCGGGCAACTGCGTCGTGCTGAAGCCAGCGAGCGCCACACCGCTGACGACGCTGATGCTCGGCGAACTGGCCGCAGAGGCAGGCCTGCCCGCCGGGGTGCTGAACGTCGTGACGGGCCGGGGCGACGTCGTGGGGGCCGCGATCGCCGCTCACCCCGGCGTCGACATGGTGTCGCTCACGGGGGACACCGAGACCGGCAGGAAGATCCAGGCGGCCGCTGCCGGCAGTCTGAAACGCCTCCACCTGGAGCTGGGCGGCAAGGCGCCGTTCATCGTCTACGACGACGCGGACCTGGAAGCCGCCGCACGCGGCGCCGTGGTTGGCGGCCTTGTCAACGCCGGCCAGGATTGCACCGCCGCCACGCGGATCTACGTGCAGCGCCCTGTCTACGATCGCTTCGTGGACCTGCTCGCCGGACACGTGCGGGCCACCCGGGTGGGCGATCCGACCGACCCTGGCACCGACATGGGAAGCCTGATCAGCGAGCAGCAGGTGCAGCGCGTCGAGGGTTTCGTGGAACGGGCGAGGCGGGCCGGCGCGCACGTCATCCTCGGCGGAGCGCGGGCCGAGGTGCCCGGCCTGCAGGGCGCGTTCTACCAGCCCACCCTCATCGACGGCGTGTCCCAGGACGCCGAGATCGTCCAGCAGGAGGTTTTCGGGCCCGTCGTGACGATGCTCGCGTTCGAGACGGAGGAGGAGGCGCTGGAGAAGGCGAACGACGTGCGGTACGGCCTGGCCAGCTCCGTGTGGACGCGGGACGTCTTCCGCGCGATGCGTGCGGCGAAGGCGCTGAACTTCGGCGAGGTGTGGGTCAACGATCACCTGCCGCTGACGAGCGAGATGCCCCACGGAGGCTTCGGTCAGTCCGGATTTGGGAGCGACCTGTCCGACTACGCCTTCGAGGAGTACACGCGCATCAAGCACGTCATGGTCGAGATGACGGGCGAGGCCGAGAAGGGGTGGCACTACACCGTGTGGGGCGACCAGAAGGGGTAGCCATCCCGCAGCGGGCATAATCACCGCAGCGCGGCTCGGCGCGGCGGAGGATTGGACCGCCGCAGACTTGAGGTACGTTCGGGCGGCGTCGCAGGAGGAGGACCTCGAACCGTGCCGCCGCTCTCGCAGCTCCAGCGCGTCCCCCTGGTCTACCTGGAGCGGCTCGACCGACAGGGAATCTTCACCACCGGCCTCCTGCTGGAGGTGTCGGAGACACCGACGCGCCGCCAGTACCTGGCCGACCAGGTCGGGGCCACGACGAACGACGTCAACGACTGGCGCGACGAGGCCATGCTGCTCAACCTCGCACGTTTCGGACCGCTCGAGCAGGCGATCTTCACGCAGGCCGGGATCACCGGGATCGACCAGGTCCTGGACCTCACGGCTGACGAGCTGCGAGCGCGGCTCGGAGGCGCCGCGCGGATCCTTGGCGTGGCGACGCCGGACGACCTGACGGTCGAGGGCTGGTGGGAGCAGGCGCAGACCCTCGAGGAGGAATAGCCGTGGCCGTCCGCGGAGCCGGGCCCGCGTGGCGGGTCGCGATCGGGATCGGGGCCGCGCTCACGATCCTGGGGCTCTCGGTGGTCGCGCTCCTCGACCCCGCCTACGTCCACGCCGCGCTCGACTCGGCAGGCAGCGCCGCCATCCTCGGTCTCGACCCGCGGACCACCCACGCGGTGTCGGATCGCACGATGGGCGACCTGGTCTTCGGGCCGGCTACGTTCGCATTCCGGGCCGTGCCGGGCGGGCCGCTGTTCTACGACGCGTCCGAGGCGTCGCACCTGCGCGATGCCTCGAACCTGCTGCATCTGTTCCTTGCCGTCGTGCTGGCGGGCGCTGGCCTCCTGGTGGTGGGCCTGGCCCGGTACCGGCGCGATACGGGAGCATGGCGCGCGGTTCGCATCGGCGCAGCCGTCCTCGCCGCCTCGTTCGCCGCGGTCGGCCTGTTCTTCGCGATCGCGTTCGACACGGCCTTCACACTGTTCCACGAGGTGTTCTTCCCCCAGGGCAACTGGGAGTTCAACACCGCGACGGAACGGATGGTGCAGCTGTACCCCACGCCCTTCTGGGAGCTGATCTCGATGACGCTGGCGCTGCTGGTGCTGGCGCTCTGCGCCCTCGCGTGGCTGCTCGCCACGCTGCGGATGCGGTCCCTGGAGCGTATCAGCCGCGCCACGGGGCCCGCTCGAGGCGACGGACGGTGACGAGCGAGCAGGGCGGGATGCTGCGACTCGAGGACGCGCTCGCGCGTGTCCTGGCCGGTGCACGGCCGCTGCCGGCCGAGACGGTCGCGGTCGAGGATGCCCTGGGCCAGGTGCTCGCCGCGCCGGTCGTGGCGACGACGTCGCTTCCTCCGTGGGACAACAGTGCGATGGACGGCTTCGCGGTCCGGTCCGCCGACGTGGCGGGCGCCTCACACGACAGCCCGGTCCGACTCCGGGTGCTCGGCGAAGTGGCGGCCGGGCACGTGCCGACGCTGTGACGTCGAACCTGGCACCGCGGTGCGGATCACGACCGGCGCGATGGTGCCGCCCGGGGCCGATGCCGTGGTCCCCGTGGAGGACACCGACGCCCCGGGCGGCGTCTCCACCCTGCCGCCGTCCGTGGCTGTCCGGGCGCCTGCGGCGCGGGGCGCTCACGTGCGCCACAGCGGCGCCGACGTGCGCCGCGGTGACCGTGTGCTCGACGCGGGGCGGCTCGTGGGCCCGGCAGCGATTGCGCTCGCGGTGGCGTCGGGCGCGGCCCAGGTCGTCGTCCATCGGCGCCCCCGGGTGGGGATCCTCGCGACCGGAGACGAGCTCAGCCCAGCCGGTGTGACGCTCCTGCCCGGCCGCATCCACGACAGCAACACGCCGGCGCTGCTCGCGCAGGCCCGTGCCGCCGGCGCGCTTGCCGTGTCGTACGGGATCGTGCCCGACGATCCGGCCGCGCTCGCGGAGCGGTTCGCTGTCGCCGTCGCGGCCTCCGACGTGGTGGTGCTGAGCGGGGGCGTCTCCGTGGGGGCGCACGATCACGTCAGGGACGCGTTCCGGGCCCTCGGCGACCTCACGCTGTGGCGGGTCGCGATCCAGCCCGGCATGCCGCTGGCGTTCGGTCGCACGACGCCGGGCCGTGCCGGCGCCCGTGACGATGCGGACCGCCCGGTCGCGTTGTTCGGGCTCCCGGGGAACCCGGTCAGCGCGTTCGTCACCTTCGCGCTGTTCGTGCGGCCGTACGTGCGGGTCCTGCTCGGGCATGCGGACGATTCCCTCGTCGCGCCCGGCGCTCACCGCCGCGTGGTCGCGCGCCTGGCCGAGGCAGTGACGAAGGCGCCGGGGCGGCGGGCGTTCCTGCGCGTGCGCCTCGCGGCCGATCCGTCCGCACCGGGCGGGCTGCTGGCGTGGCCCACGGGCGACCAGGGCTCGCACATGCTTTCCGGGCTGGCTGCGGCCGACGGGCTGGCGGTGATCCCGGAGGCCGTGTCGGGGCTTCCCGCCGGCGAGCCTGTCGAAGTCCTGCTGCTGGAGGGCGAGGGAGCGTGAGGAACGGGGTGCACGAGGGGGAGCTTGAGGAACGGGCGAACGTGAGGGCATGAGGCAGCGGCCGCACGAGGACGAGGGGGTGCAGAGGCGATGACTGACCCGGGAGCGCCGCGCGCCGCGCGACGCCGGCTCACCCACGTCGACCGCACGGGACGTCCCCGCATGGTCGACGTCAGCAGCAAGCCGCCCACCGCCCGTCGTGCGGTGGCCGAGGCCGAGGTCGTCGTCTCCCAGGACACGCTCAGTCTCGTGATCGACGGCGATGTGCCGAAGGGCGACGTCTTCACGGTGGCGGAGATGGCCGGCGTGATGGGCGGCAAGCGCACGTCGGAGTTGATCCCCCTGTGCCATCCGATCCCCCTCACCGACCTGGTCGTCGAGATCACGCCCGACCGGGCGGCGTCGGCCCTGCGCGTGCGGGCGACGGCCGCGACCATTGCGCAGACGGGGGTGGAGATGGAGGCGCTGACGGCGGTCTCGGTGGCAGCGCTGACGATCTACGACATGGTCAAGGGCGTCGAGCGCGGCGCCGAGATCCGGCACGTCCGCCTGCTGGAGAAGTCGGGCGGCGCGTCCGGTGAGTGGCGACGGGCGCCCGCAACGGCGGCCGGCGGCGGCCTGCCTCCTCCCGGTCCGCAGACCGGCGCCAGCCGGCTTCCCCCGGGGACACGCGGCCCGCGACGCGCGCCGAGGCGGGACGCCCGGTGACGCGCGACGGGGCCCCACGCTGCCGTCCCTCTGCCGGCCAACCCGGCCGGGCAGAGGCCCGTCGCTGAGATGGCGCGCGCCTACGTCCTCACGGTGAGCGACCGTTCGGCACGGGGGGAGCGCGCGGACGAGACCGGGCCGACGCTGGCCGCTCGTCTCCGGGACCTTGGGCACGCCGTGCACGTCGACGTCGTTCCCGACGATGCGCTGCTCATCGCGGATGCCGTGTCGGCCGCGGCAAGCCGCCACGACCTGGTCGTCGTGGCCGGGGGCACGGGCCTCGGGCCCCGCGACGTGACGCCCCAGGCGGTCGGCACCGTGCTCGACTACGAGATCCCCGGCTTTGGCGAGCTGATGCGGGCGGAGGGGCGCCGCTCGACGCCGCTGGCGTCGCTGTCGCGTTCTCTTGCCGGCGTCGCGGGCAGCACGCTCGTGCTCGTCGTCCCGGGAAGCCCCCGTGGGGCCCTGGAATTGCTGGACGCGGTGGCCGCGCTGTTGCCGCACGCTCTCGATACGCTTGCGGGCGGAGACCACGCCCAGTGACGTCCGAGGTCCCCCTGTACCCGCTGGCGCCGATCGTGTTCGCCGTCGCCGCGCTGTCCTTCGCCCTGCAGATGGCCCGACACCTGCGCGTGTTCTCCGCCGCGCGGCCGTCCCAGGTCTCGGACCGCGTCGGCCAGCGTCTGCGCTCCGCGTTCGTGTACGCCATCGCACAGGTCCGCATGTACCGCGATCCGCGCGTCGGCCTGATGCACGCGGCGATCTTCTGGGGGTTCGTCGTCCTCACCGTGGGAACCGCGAACCGCGTCACCGGCGGCCTCGTCGAGGCAGTCCTGGCGTGGCCCGTGGACGGGTGGATCTGGCGGACCGTATCCGCCCTGGGCAACGTGCTCGCGGTCGGCGTTCTCGTGGCCGTCGGGTACGCGGCGTTCCGGCGCGTGGTGACGCGTCCGCTGCGGATCACGCTCTCCCGCGATGCCCTCGTGGTCCTGGCCCTGATCGCCGGGATCGTCTCGACCGACCTGCTGGCGGAGGCGTTTCGCCTCGCCCGGTACGGCGACCCGTACGCCGTCTCGGCGGTGGTCTCGTGGCCGCTTGGCCCGCCTCGTCGCGGCGCCCCTGGCTCCGTCGGCGCAGGAGGCGATCCTTGCGCTGGCCTGGTGGTCGAACCTTGCGCTGGTCTGCTGGTTCCTGATCTACCTGCCGGGCTCCAAGCACCTGCACATCGCCACCGCCGTGTTCAATACGGCGTTCAGGAAGCTGTCGCCGCGCGGCGAGCTTCCGGCAATGGACCTCGAGGCGGAGTCGGCGACGTTCGGTGTCCGGGCCGTTCCAGATCTTGGCTGGAAGGACCTGCTCGACGCGTTCACATGCACCGAGTGCGGCCGCTGCCAGGCGGAATGTCCGGCGTGGGCCACGGGGAAGCCGCTCAATCCCAAGACGTTCGTGATGGGCCTGCGTCGGCTGGCGGTCGACGCCGAGGACGGCGTGTCGCTGCTGCCCCGTCTCCCCCACATGCCAGCCGTGCCGTGGATCCGTTCGTCCGACGCCCCTGGCCGGGCGTCGCACGGCAATCTGCAGGAGGCGCTGGCCCGCCCGATCGTCGATGCCGCGATCCCGTACGACGCGGTGTGGGACTGCGTGACCTGCGGCGCCTGCGTGGAGGCGTGCCCGGTGACCATCGAGCACGTCGACAAGATCATCGGACTTCGGCGGAACCTGGTGCTCGAGGAGAGCCGGTTCCCTGCCGAGGTCACGGCCGCGTTCACCGGCCTGGAGCGACACGGCAACCCGTGGGGACAGCCCGCATCCGCGCGCCTGGACTGGGCCAGGGGACTGCCCTTTGCCGTGCCCACCGCCGCCGAAGTTGCGTGGCCGCCGTCCCGCGCCGAGGCCGCCGTGGCAGGAGCCGCCGTCGCCGAGCCCGCGGGGCAAGCCGCCCGCGACGCGGACACGGGCGAGCTCGAGGCGCTGTACTGGGTGGGCTGTGCCGCGGCATTCGACGACCGGAATCGGCGGGTGGCCCGTGCGGTCGTCACGTGCCTGCACGCCGCCGGGGTGCGGTTCGCCGTGCTCGGGCAGGAGGAGTCCTGCTCGGGCGACCCCGCCCGACGCATGGGGAACGAGTACCTGTACCAGGTGCTGGCGCGGGCCAACGTGGAGACGCTCGACCGCTACCGGCCGCCGACGATCGTCACCGCCTGCCCGCACTGCTTCAACACGTTGTCGAACGAGTACCGGCAGTTCGGGGGCCGGTACGAGGTCCTGCATCACAGCGCCTACCTGGCCAGGCTCATCGCGGACGGGCGCCTGCGCGTGGGCGCCGGTCAGGGCGAACCCGGAGCGCGGACCGTCACCTATCACGACGCGTGTTACCTGGCGCGGTACAACGATGTGCTGGCGGAGCCGCGGGCCGTCCTCGGGGCCGTGCCGGGCATCGAGCTGCGGGAGATGGACCGGCATGGCCGCCAGGGTTTCTGCTGCGGAGCGGGCGGCGGCCGGATGTGGATGGAGGAACGCCGTGGAATCCGGATCAACTCGGAGCGGACGCGGCAGGCGCTGGAAACCGGAGCGGACGCGGTTGCCACGGCCTGCCCGTTCTGCCTGGTCATGATGCGCGACGGGATCGCCGACGCCCGGGGCGCGGGCACGACCTGGGACGGGGTTGAAACCCTGGACGTCGCCGAGCTGCTGGCGGCAAGCCTGGCGCCGGCAGCCGGCGTCCCCACTGTCCGTTCCGCCGCGGCGGGCGGCGCCGCATGAGCGCCCGGCTGACGCCCGGGCAGGTGGAGCTGCGCGACGCCGTCCGCGAGCTCGCTCGCGACCGGATCGCACCCCGCGCTGCCGAGATCGACCTCTCCGGCGTCTTCCCTCGCGACATCGTGGAGCTGCTGGCGCACCAGGACGTCTTCGCGCTGACCTACCCGACGGAGTACGGCGGACTGGGCGAGACTCTCCTGACCGGCTGCCTGATGATCGAGGAGGTCAGCCACGCGTGTGCGACCAGCGGGCTGATCCTCGCCGTCCAGGTCCTGAGCTCCCTGCCGCTGCTGTTGGCCGGGAGCGAGGAGCAGAAGCGGCGCTGGATACCGGGGCTGGCGAGCGGCCGGCTGCTCGCCGCGTTTGCCCTCACCGAGGCCGGGGCGGGGTCGGACCCGGCCGGGATCCGCACGCGTGCGGTGCGCGACGGCGACGGCTGGCGCATCGACGGCACGAAACGGTTCATCAGTCACGGCAGCGAGGCCGACCTGATCGCCGTCTTCGCCGTCACGGATCCGGAAGCCGGGAGGCACCGTGACCTGAGCTGCTTCTACGTGGAGCGTGGCATGCCCGGCTTCGAGGTGGCGCGCCTCGAGCACAAGATGGGCATCCGCGGATCGCCTACCGCGGAGCTCGTGTTCGACGGGGTGCACGTGCCGGACGCGAACCGGGTCGGGGACGTGGGCGAGGGCTTCCGCATCGCCATGCGCACCCTGGACCGCAGCCGCCCGGGGGTCGCCGCGCAGGCGGTGGGGATCGCCCAGGGCGCCCTCGACGCCGCGGTGGCGTACGCGAAGCAACGCGTGCAGTTCGGCCGGCCGATCGGTGAGCAGCAGATGGTGCAGGCCATGCTCGCGGACATGGCGACGCGGACCGAGGCGGCGCGGCAGCTGTTGTACGAAGCGTGCGAACGGATCGAGGCCGGCGCGCCCGACGCCGCCCGGTGGGCGTCGATGTGTAAACTCTTCGCTGGCGACACGGCGATGGCCGTGACGACCGACGCCGTCCAGGTCCTCGGCGGCTATGGCTACATCACGGAGTATCCCGTCGAGCGCATGATGCGGGACGCCAAGATCACGCAGCTGTACGAGGGCACCCAGCAGATTCAGCGCCTCGTGATCGCGCGCGCGCTCCTGACGGCCCAGTGATCCCCCTTATCGCTCGCGAAGCCGGAAGCTTCCTCTCGGCCCGCCAACCGGCCCCCAGTGCGCACCAGGCGCCGGGCCTCCACGGCCGACCGTGGAGGGTAGGCGTGCGCATCGTCGTCCTGCTCAAGCCGGTCCCGGTCGTCGGTACCGAGAAGCTCGCCGACGGCTGGATGGTCGATCGCTCGTCCGGCCTGGAGGCGAACGGCAACGACGAGTACGTCCTGGAAGCCGCGCTGAAGATCGTCGAGGCGCACGGGGGCGAGGTCGTCACGCTGACCATGGGGCCGGCGCCCTGCACGGAGGCCATCCGCAAGGCACTGGCCATGGGAGCCACTCGCGCAGTCCACGTGCTCGACCCGGCGCTCGCCGGGTCGGACGCGCTGGCGACCGGCCGCGTCCTGGCCGCGGCCCTCGGGAGGATGGAGTACGACCTCGCGATGGCCGGCGCGGGCACGTCGGACGGACAGGGCGGCATCGTGGGAGCGGCCGTGGCGGCGCACCTCGGGCTGCCGTACCTCTCGTATGCCGCGGCCATCGAGCCCGATGCCGGCGCGGGAACGGTGCGGGTCCGGCGCATCAGCCCGACCGGATACGACGTGATGGAGGCGCGCATGCCGGCCCTGGTCGCCGGCACGCAGCTGCTGGGGGAGCCGCGCTACCCATCGCTGCGCGGCATCATGCAGGCACGGTCCCGGGAGATCGCCAGCTGGTCGCTCGCCGATCTGGGCCTCGGCCCGGCCGAGGTCGGCTCCGCGGCTGCGCGGACGGTGGTCGACGGCGCGGTGCATCCACCGGAGCGGGCCGGCGCGACCGTGGTCCGCGAGGCGCCGGATGCGGCGGTCGAGCGGATCGTCGACTTCCTGTCGGCGCGGAGACTGATCTGATGGCCGGCGCGATCTGGGCGATCGGCGAGATGCTCGATGGCCAGCCCACCCGGCTCACTCGCGAGCTCGCGACGCTTGTCGCCGGCCTGTCCGCGGACGCGCAGCGTCCTGGGGCCACCGTGCTGGTCGGGGCCGGTGCCGCGGAAGCGGCCCCCAGCATGGCCGATCATGGGCCGGACGTGATCGCCGTGGACATGGACCTGGCCGACCGACCGGCGGCGGCCGTGGTCGCCGAGTGCGTGGCGGCACTGGTCGGGAGCGAGAGCCCGCGTTCCTGCTGATCGGCGCCTCCGACGACGGCAGGGACGTCGCGGGGAGCCTGCAGGCCATGCTCGGCTGGGGTGCGCTCGTGAGCGCCGCCGGCGTGCGCTGGACGGACGCGGGGCCGCAGGCCGAGATGAGCGTGTTCGGGGGGCGCCTCACGACCACGAGTCACCTTGCGGCCGACCACGGGATCGTGGTGGTCCGGCCGAGTGCCGTCGTCGCGCAGGCCGGCCCGCGCCCGGGCAGCGTCGAACGGGTCGAGATCGCCAGGCGCCTTCCGGCTGGCGGACGTGCGCGTGGTCGACCGGATCGTGGGGACCACTGGGGCCGTCGCCATCGAGGAGGCCCCGGTGATCGTCGCCGGCGGCCGGGGTGTCGGCGGACCGGAAGGGTTCGTGGTGGTCGAGGAGCTGGCGTCGGCGCTCGAGGGGGCTGTCGGGGCGACCCGCGCGGTCGTCGACGCCGGCTGGATCGGGTACGGCCACCAGATCGGGCAGACCGGGAAGAGCGTGAGGCCGCAGCTCTACGTCGCGGCTGGGATCAGCGGCGCGATCCAGCACAAGGTCGGCATGCAGACGTCCGGCACGATCGTCGCCATCAACCGCGATCCCGACGCGCCGATTGCAGAATTCGCCGACCTGATGGTGGTCGGCGACCTCTTCGAGATCCTGCCGCGGCTCACGGCCGCCCTGCGCTCGCGCCGCGCGAGGTAGTCTGGACGCTGACCATGGACCCGACCATCGTCCTGCCGCTGATCCTCGCGGCCCTCATCGCCGTCGTGCTCGTGCTCTTCCTCAGGCGCGCCTCCGGCGCGCTCAGGGCGACCCGCCGGGTCGAGCGGTTCCAGGAGGACGCCGCCCGTCTGGGAGCGCGGCTCGACACGGTGCTGGAGACGACGGTCGCACGCGTCGACGCGCTCCGCCGCCACGAGGTCGAAGGCGCGGCCGTGATCGATGAGCTGGACGACGTCATGGCCAGTCTCGACGGGGAGCTCGCCGAAGCCGAGGGGCTCGCGGCTCCGGCGGCCTTCGCCGCCAGCCAGCGGGGCATCGTGGCGGAGATCCGGCACGCGCAGCGGGCGCTCGACCTCGTGCGGCACGGCTGCGCGCTCTCCGCGGGGCCACGGGCGCGATCGCGGACCATGGAGTCGCAGATCTCCATCAAGCGTGGGTACCTCAACCTGCTGCACGCCCGCGAGGCGCTGGCGCGTCACATCGGCGACCTCGCCGAGGCTCGGAATGCGATGGAGTCGTCCTGGCGAACGTCCCGGGTCTGACCGCCGCTGCCTGGTGGTACGCTCCGGGCCAGGCACCAGACGTCGCGGTGGACGGTGCGAGTCGAGGTCTCCGGATGCGCTGCCCGGTCTGTGGTGAACGAGATACCCGCGTGATCGACTCGCGCGACCTCGACGACGGCACGACGATCCGGCGACGCCGGGAGTGCCTGCGCTGCGCGAACCGCTTCACCACCCACGAGCGAGTCGAGGCGGCGCGCCTCGTCGTCGTCAAGCGCGACGGGTCGCGCGAGGAGTTCGACCGTGAGAAGCTCGCCGTTGGCCTGCAGAAGGCGCTGTGGCGCAGGCCGGTGCCGGACCGCGCCGCCGAGGCGGCCGCCGAGTCGATCGAGGCCGAGCTGCGCGCGGCCGGCGCGAGCGACGTGCCATCGCGGCGGGTGGGCGAACTTGCCATGGATCGCCTGCGCCACCTGGACCAGATCGCCTACATCCGCTTCGCCAGCGTGTACCAGTCGTTCGAGGACATCGAGCAGCTCAAGCGTGAAGTCGACGGCCTGTTGTCGGCGCGCGCGGTGACCGGTCCGGCCGGGAAGCGGACCTGAGGTGGCCGTCCTCTCCGATCGGGACATCCGCGCCGCGCTGGAGGCGCACCGGATCCGGATCGACCCGTACGACCCCGGCTGCCTGCAGCCCTCGTCCGTCGACCTGCACCTCGACCGGGACTTCCGGGTGTTCCGCAGCAACCGCTACGCGTACATCGACGTGCGCGAGCCCCAGCCCGACCTGACGGAGCTGATCCGCATCGAGGACGAGGCGCCCTTCATCCTGCATCCGGGCGAGTTCGTGCTCGGCCAGACGCTCGAATGGGTGGAGCTGCCCGACGACCTCGTTGCGCGCCTGGAGGGCAAGTCGAGCCTGGGGCGGCTCGGACTGCTCATCCACTCCACGGCCGGGTACGTGGACCCCGGGTGGAAGGGAACGCTCACGCTCGAACTCTCGAACGTGGCGAACCTGCCGATCACGCTGTACTGCGGGATGAAGATCGGCCAGATCAGCTTCTTCCGCATGACCAGCCCGGTCGAGCGTCCGTACGGCAGCCCGTCGCTCAAGTCGAAGTACCAGGGACAGGACTCACCCACGGCGTCCGAGTTCTACCGGGACTTCGAGCAGGACCGACGGCTCGGCCCGCCCGGGCGTCGACGACAGGAGGGTGGCGCATGAGCATCCGCGAGGGCGTCGCATGGTCCGCCGGCCTGGGCGGCGGGGTGAGCATCGCGCTCGTGCAGGCCGGCACGTTCCGGTCCGACGCGGGGACGCTCTTCGGTCCGGTGCCCCGGTTCATGTGGCAGCAGCTGGTGGCCGACGAGATCGCGGGCCAGGGCACGCTGCTCCAGGCCCTGAACTGCCTGCTGGTCGAGACGCCCGGCGGCCGCGTTCTCGTCGAGACCGGCATCGGCGAACGATCGGACGAGCGAACGCGCGAGCGGCGCGACATCCGGGGGCCGGCTGTCCTTCCGGCGCTGCGCCTGGCCGGTTTCGACCCGGAGACGGTGGACGTCGTCGCCCTCAGCCATCTGCACTTCGATCACGCGGGCGGTCTGGTGGCGGCCGACGGATCGGCGGCGTTCCCCCGTGCCCGGATCGCGGCGCAGAAGGACGAGTGGGAGTTCGCGCTCGGGGACAACCCCCGACTGCAGGCGAGCTACGACCAGGGAGAGCTGCGGCTCGTCGAGCAGGCGGGCCGGGCGGGGGCCGTGGACGGCGAGGCCGAGCTCCTGCCCGGAGTGACGGCGATCCGCACGGGCGGGCACTCGGGCGGGCATCAGGCCGTCGTCGTGCGTGGTCGCGACCGTACCGTGGCGTTCTTCGGCGACCTGTGCATGCGGCCGTGGAGCGCGAATCCGCGCTGGGTGACGGCGTTCGACGACTTCCCGCTGACCAGCGTCGAGGTCAAGGTGGGCCTGTTCCGGCGGGCCGTCGAGGAAGGCTGGACCGTCGTGCTCTCCCACGAGTCACGGACGCCGGTCGGGCGGTTGCTCGCCGACCGGGACCGCTACCGGTTCGAGCCGCTGTAGACGCCCGGGGGTCCCGCGGCCGTCATGACGCCGCGGGCGTCACCGCGGGCGCTCCCCGGCGGCCGTCATGACGCCGCGCTCGCGGCGGCCCCGCTGCCGTCGCTCGCGACTGGACCGGGTCCCGACCCGAGCAGAGGCGCCAGCAACTGCTCGGCCTGCGGCAGCGAGAGCGGGCCGTTCCAGACCTGCCGCACGAGTCCCTGGCGGTCGACGAAGACCTGCGTGGGAAGGCCGTACACGTGGTAGGCGCGGTACACCGCGGAGGTCCCGTCGAAGCCGATCGTGTACTGCAGCCCGTACGTCCTCGCGTAGGCCTGCACGTCGGCGGCCGACGACTCCTGGACGCTGACTCCGATCACGACGAGCCCCTGCGCCCGGTGCGTCTCGTACACCTCCTCGATGGTCGGCGTCTCCGACTGACACGGCGGGCACCAGGAGGCGAAGAAGTTGATCCAGATCGGGTGTCCCAGCAGGTTCGACAGCAGGATCGGCCGGCCGTCGAGGTCAGTCAGCTGAACACGCTGCCCGTTGACGGTGCCGGCAAGCTCGGGGGCGCGGTCCCCGGGCTGCAGCCCGAGCTGCGCCGGGGCGAAGGGGACGAACGACGTGCCCGGGACGGGCACGGGTGGGACGGTCGACCCGAGCGGCGTCGTCAGGGCCTTCAGGCCGACGGCGAACGCGACGACGACGGCTGCCGCGACGAGCAACTGCCGGCCGGTGAACGGCCCCACGAGCCCCCGGCGGGAGTCCGGCGGCGTGTGCCCGTCGCGTGGCGCTGCGGCCGAGCCATGCGGACGGTCGTGCTCGCCGGCGCGAGGGTCCGCCGGGGGGGCTGCTGAGCGGCGGTCAGACACGCGGTGTGAGGTAGCTGAAGCGGGCCGAGAACCAGCCGAGCCAGTCGAACAGGAGGCTCAGGCCAACCAGCATGACCAGCGCCCCGCCGGACAGCTCGATCACTCGCGCGTGGCGCCGCAGGGCGCCCACGAATCCGGGCGCACGATCGAACGCCAGCGCCAGCGCGATGAACGGGATCCCGAGGCCCAGGGAATAGGCGGCGAACAGGAGCGCGGCCTGCAGGCTCGGGCCCAGCGCGGCCAGGCCCAGGATCGCCCCCAGCGTGGGTCCGATGCAGGGCGTCCAGCCCAGCGCGAAGATGGCGCCCAGCCCGAAGGCGCCAAGCGGCGCGTGCCGCGCCGAGCCGAGCGGCAGGGGCCCGGCGGGCTCGAACGGCCGCCAGGTGCGGGCGAGCAGTCGAATGGGCAGCAGCCCCGCGAGGTTGAGCCCGAGGACGATCAGCACGACGCCGCCGGCCTGACGCAGGAGAGGGAGGTTGGGTGCCAGGACGCCCCCGGCGTACGTGGCCGTGACGCCCAGCATCGTGAAGACGGCTCCGAACCCGACCACGAACGCCGCCGCGTGGGCCAGGGCCAGCCACCGCCAGCCCGACGAGGCGGCCTCGGCCAGGACGAATGACCCGGCGCCTGCGGCTCCACCGGCTCCTCCACCGGCTCCACCGGCGCCCGCCGCGCGCTTGACCACTGCACTGCCGGAACCTCCGACGCTCACGGCGCCGAGCTGGCCGAGGTAGGCGGGGACGACCGGCAGGACGCAGGGCGACAGGAAGCTCAGGAGCCCGGCGACGATCGCCGCGGCGAGCGTGAGCTCCGGCATCAGCAGCGCTCCATGAGCTTCACGATGCCCGCCCCCCTCGTCGAGCGCGGCCTTCAGGAATCGACGGATCGCTCCCGGCCGTATCGCCAGGGGAAGCTCGCGCCCGTCGAGAACCAGCACCGGGATGGACTCGAGGTGGCGCGCGAGCAGAGCCGGCTGGGACTCGATGTCCACCTCGACGACGTCCGGCACCCTCGACCCGGCGGCCGCACGCTCGGCGAGCACGAGCTCCAGTTCGCCGCGCGCCTCGTCGCACAGGTGACATCCCGGGCGGGTCAGGAGGGTGAGGACGGGGGGAGGGGAGGCGCCGGCCACGCGGCCATTCTAGGGCAGGACCCGACGACACCCGTCGCCAGCGCCGTCAGTCGTCGTCTGGTGCCCTCGTCCAGCAGAGAGGGCCGGGCCGGGACCCGGAGGCACGCCCGGTCCGGCTGCGACCCTGGCGTCGACCTGGTCGGCCGTACAATCCAGGGCACGCCCCCGTAGCTCAGTGGATAGAGCGAGGCCGTCCTAAGGCCTGCGTCGGCGGTTCGAGTCCGTCCGGGGGCGCCATACCCACGCAGCTTCGCCGAAGAACGGGCGTGCTGGCGGCGTCTACTCGATGGACTCGAGCCCGACAGTCCGACCGCTCGCCTGGACGCGCGCGACGAGGAGCTGAACGAGCTGCGCGAGTTGGGGACGGGTGGCCCGCTCGGCGTTCCCGGCCATCGTCTGTGTCGGCATCGCTGTGCCGACTCCTGTACCACTCGGGCACCGGGTCGGCTTCTGGAACCCGGCGATCTACGCGCTCGCCACGCAGTCGAACTCCGCCTTCACTGCGCTCCAGCAGAGCGGCAAGGTGCGACGGCAAGCCTCGCGCCGTGCCCAGACTCTCGGTGACTCCGCCGTCAGCCGGTGCGTCGAGTCGGCATGTCAGGGGCGATATCATCTTCCACCGAAGTCTGGGGCGGCCGGGCATCACAGGTCACGGCAGGTATCCCGATGCACGCGACGAATGAGAACGCTCCTCCCCCGCGATCCCTCTTCAAGAAACTCTTTGTCAGGTCGTATGAGGTCCGCCACCGCCGTCTCTTGTGGGGCTTTCGCATCGTCTGGGGCCTCGTCCTCCTCGGCGTCGCCATGTTTGCGCTCTCGTACGGCAGTTGGTGGGCACTGTGGTTCTTAGCGGGGGCGGGAGCGGACTTCTTTTTCGGCTACCGCATCTACCAGATCGCCCAAAGCCAGCCTCCGACGTGACGCGCAAGCGGGTCTGAACTGAACGTCATGACCTCCGAGCGCGTGAAGCGCGAGATCGGCGGTATTGTCAATGGCCATCTCGAAGTCCCCACCTGTGGCCATGAAAAGTCCCCACCCCCGGGCACCTCTCAGGGCATCGCCGTAGGCCCACCTCCTCTCGCTCGCGCCTCTTTCATGCGGTAGGAGTCGCCGCTGGTGACGACCACGACGCTGTGGTGGAGGAGTCGGTCGAGCAGCGCCACGGCGGTGGTGTGCTCGGGCAGGAAGCGGCCCCAGTTCTCGAAGGGCCAGTGGCTGGCCACGCCAAGGCTGCGCCGCTCATAGGCGGCGGCCACGAAGCGGAAGAGGAGCTGGGCCCCCGTGTCGTCGAGGGGCGCGAACCCCAGGTCGTCGCAGAGCACGAGGTCGGCCCGCAGGAGGCCCTCGATGAGGCGGCCCACGCTGTTGTCGGCCAGGCCCCGGTAGAGCGCCTCGACGAGCGAGGCGGCGGCGAAGTAGCGCACCCGGAAGCCCACCTCCACCGCCGCGTGCCCCAACGCGATCAGACTGTGCGATTTGCCGGTGCCCGCGGGACCCACCAGGCAGAGGTTCTCCCGCGCCCGGATCCACTCGAGCGAGGCGAGGTAGTCGAACGTCGCCCGCGGGATCGAGGACTCGGCCACCCGGAACTCCTCGAGCGTCTTGGTGACCGGGAACCCGGCCGCCCGCAGGCGGGCCCGGGCGTTCGAGGCGTCCCGCGCCGCCAGTTCCGCTTCGAGGAGCGTGCGCAGCAGTTCCTCGGGCGGCCAGCGCTGGGTCTTCGCCGTCACGAGCACCTCGGGCGCCAGGCGGCGCACCGCGGCGAGCTTCAACCGGCGCAGGGCGGCCTCGAGGTCGGGCGCCAGGGCGGGCGCGGCCGGCGCCGTCATGGCGCGCCGTCCAGGGCGTAGGCGGCGAGCGGCCGCACGGGCACCGCCGGCAGGGCCATCGGGAGCGGCGCACCCGGCTCGGCCGGCCGGCTGACGCCCGATCCGGCGGCCAGGATGGAGCGCACGTCGGTGGCCCGGAAGCGCCGGTAGCGCAGGGCCCGCTCGAGGGCGGCGAGGAGCGGTTCGCGGCCATAGGCGCGTTCGAGATCGAGGATGGCCGCCAGCTCGGACGCCAGCCGCGGCGTGCCGGCGCCGGCCGCCACGCGCAGGAACGCCACGGCCAGCGGGCCCAGGGCGAGGAAGGCCAGCTCGTCGGGCGTCCGCGGCCGCACGGCCCGGCGGGGCGGTGCGGCGGAGCGGCCGTAGTGGGCGTCCTGGAGGGACAGCTCGCCCGGGCCGACCAGACGGTGCCGCGCGATCTCGGCGCCCTGGCAGGTGATCAGGAGCGCTCCGCCCGCGACGGCCAGCTCGACGCGCCGCCCGATGTAGGTGCCAGGCACGCTGTAGCGGGCCGACCCGAAATGCACCGTGCGCAGGCGATCCACGCTGCGCACCGCCGTGGGCGTCGGTGCCGGGCGCAGCGTGGGCAGCGGTCGCAGCACGGCGCGCTCGGTGAGGAGGCGCTCGGCGGGCACCGCGGCGATCTCGCTGTGGAGCTGGGCGTTCACCTCGGCGCACCAGGCCCGTGCCGCCGCGTTCGCCTCCGCGGGGGTGGGCCAGCCGCCGGCCGGCACGAGCAGGTCGCGCTTGGCGTAGCCCACGAGGTGCTCGACGATCCCCTTCGACTCGGGATCGGCGGCCTCGCAGAAGTCGGGCCGGAAGGCGTAGTGGGCGGCGAAGGCGAGGTAGCCCGGCGCCGGCACCACGACGTTTGCCACCACCCCGCCCTTCAGGCAGCCCATGCGGTCGGCCAGCACGACCGCGGGCACGCCACCGAGGGTCTCGAAGCACTCCGCGAGGAGCGCCAGGGTGGTGGCCTGGCTCTCGTCGGCGGCGAAGCGCACGAAGCGCACCCGGCTCCAGGCGAGCACGGCGCAGAAGACGTGGCACCCGCCCTCGCTGCCCCAGTCGATGACGAGGTGCTCGCCGGGCACGGGAGCCCAGGGCCGGTACACCCGGCGCTCCCGTCGGTGGGCCGCCTTGGCCACCGCCACGGCCCGGCGCAGATGGCGGGCCGAGCCACCGTAGCCCTCCGCCCGACAGAGGGGCAGCAGGCGCTCGGCGCTGATCCGCCCGTCGGTGGCCCGCACCTTGTCGGCGATGAGCGACAGATACGGGTCGGTCGACTTCGGACGCGCCGGTCGCACGAGTGGCGCTCGCGTCCTGCGCTCGACGACCCGGCGGACCGTCTTGTGGGTCGTCCCGCACAGGATCGCGGCGGCCCGATATGAACCGAGCTCGGCGTACGCGGAGAGGATGTCCAACTGCTCCCTCGCTGTCTTCACAATGGGTGTCCCTCGGGGTTGGGGTGACGGAGTGGAACACCGTCATGGAACCTGTCAAGCCGGGTGAGACACCGCGTTCGGTCGATTACTGAGGTTCGGCCTCCTTCCTGACCGGTGGGTTGATCCAGACGGCGGTCGGCAGCGCGGGTGGTGTGGGCGGTCGGCGGACGAACCGCTCGGGGTGGACGGCATAGGCCTCGTCGAGGGTGATCGCCCGATCCGCGTGGACCTCGACGGCCCGTCCGGCATGGACGGTCGCGGGCGTCATGAGCCCGATGCCGCTGTGCCGGTGCTCGGCGTTGTACCAGCCGAAGAACCGCTGGCAGAACGCGCGGGCGTCCTCGATCGAGCCGAACCGATCGGGGAAGCCCGGCCGGTACTTGAGCGTCTTGAACTGGGCCTCGGAGTAGGGGTTGTCGTTGGAGACGTGGGGCCGGGAATGGCTCTTGGCGACGCCCAGGTCGGCCAGCAGCAGGGCGACCGGCCGCGACGCCATCGAGCTGCCCCGGTCCGCGTGGATGGTGAGCTGGCCAGGCCCGATGCCCTCCTTGGCAGTCGTGTCGGCGATGAGCCGCTCGGCGAGGACGGCGCTCTCGGCTGTGGCGACCATCCAGCCCGGAACGTAGCGGCTGAAGACGTCGAGGATCACGTACAGGTAGAACCAGGTCCAGCGGGCCGGGCCCTTCAACTTCGTGATGTCCCAGCTCCAGAGCTCGTTGGGCGCCGTGGCCAGGAGCTCGGGCCGCGCGTAGGCCGGGTGGCGGAGCTGGTTACGCCGTTCCCGGACCTCGGCATGGGCGGCGAGGATCCGGTACATCGTGCGCTCGGACGCGAGGTAGCGGCCCTCGTCGAGCAGGGTCGCGTACACCTGCGCCGGGGAGGCGTCGACGAAGCGCCCGCTGTGGAGTTCACGGAGGACCGCCGAGCGCTCCTCGTCGGAGAGGGCGAGCGGCGAGGATCGACGAGACGTTCGTGGCGCCGGTGGCTTCGGACTGCGGTGGCGATAGGCGGTCGCCCTCGACACCCCGAGCGTCCGGCACGCGCTGGCCAGCCCGATCTCGGGCGCCACCGCGAAGGCCGTCTCCATCAGGACCCGCTCTCGTCGTCGCTGCTCTGGGCAAGCGGGATCCCCAGGAGCTCGGAGACTTTTCCCTGGATCTCGATGATCCGCTCCGCGGTCGCCAGGCACCGCTCGAGCCTCGCATTCCGGCGTCGGAGCCGCTCATTCTCGACCGCCAGGGGGTGGGGCTTCGGTCGCCCCCGCGGTCGGGCGAGGCTGCTGAGCGCCCCCAGGCGGTACTGGCGGCGCCAGTCCACGAGATGGCTGCTGTACAGGCCTTCGCGTCGCAGCAGGGCGCCCACCGCGCCGGGTTCGGTTGCCGCGTTCGCCTCCTCGACGATGCGCAGCTTGTATTCCGCGCTGAAGCGCCGGCGGGCCGGGCGCTCGGGGACCTCCGGGTCGGGCATGGGCTCAGGATGGCCCAACCTCGGCCTCGATGCCAACGGTTCCAACATCTGCGGGGTGATCCTCTCCCCGCCCTCGGTCTGGTCAGTTATTCACAGAAGGGAGGGCGTCTCACCCGATTCTGGCAGAGAGGGTCATGGTCCAGCCCCGGGGCCTGACCCGGTGGCTCGTGTGATCAGCCGAGGGTGGGGACTTCTACGTGGCCACCAGTGGGGACTTTCTCATGGCCACGGACACGGTATCGAGGACAATCCGTCGCGACCAAGATGCTGCACGTCAAGCACTGGCGACTCGTGCCTGTCAATGCCCGTCTGAGACAGGCTCATCGCGCAGCAGCTGGGCCCATCGGATTCGCTGCCCACCGTCGAGCTCGTCGAGCATATTCGCGCGCAGGGGACGGCCAACCTCGACGCACTGCTATGGACGAGCCACCCGGCCTCGCTGACGTACCGTTGATCGACCTGATCAGAGCCGTGACCTCGCCACCCGGTCGGGACTGATGTCCCGGCTGGCCTCTCAAGGGACAGGACGTCCTCCTACGCGCATACTCCGCCCAGCTGCAGGGAGGCACGGGAGCCTTCGGGCCCCCACCAGCGCGGCGTCCCCTACGGTCGCCTCGACCGTCGCGCAGGGCCCTTGGCGAGACCGATCCCTCCGGGCAGACCGCAGGAGCGCCCAGAAAGCGCTGTGAGGAGCGTTCCATGAAGTTGATCGTCGACGTCAGTTTCCCCCTGGAGCCGTTCAACACGCTGGTGCGCGATGGCACCGTCGGCGCGAAGATCGGCGAGATCCTGGGCGCGATCAAACCCGAGGTGGCCTACTTCACCGACAACGGGCCCGGACGCGGGGCCCTCCTGATCATCGACATCGAGCGTGCAAGCCAGATCCCGGACGTAACCGAGCCGCTGATGCTCGGTTTCGGCGCCTCGGTGCACTACCGGATTGCCATGTCACCCGAGGACCTGCAGTCGGCGCGGCTCGAGCGTTTCGCCACGACCTGACACGCGGACCTCTCCCGCCCGCCGCACCGCAGCACCTCCCAACCTGCGCCGCGCGCTCATTGCGCCCGCAGGACGGCCACCGGAGCCCCGATCATCGCAGGGGTGGATTCCAGCCTGCCCGACCGCACCCGCCTGGCGGGTAGGTCGCGGACAGTGCTGGGAAGAAGCCGTCAGCACGCGAGTGACATTCCCGCACCTTCGCCCCCACCGCCGTCGCCCCATCGATCCCCCGTCGCCGTGCATGATCAGTAGCATGCAATCCGGCACGCGCGTCCGAATGCTCTCCCACCGTGCATTTCCGCCCGAAGCGCGCATACTCGGCCGACCGGCAGGGAGGCACGGAGCCCAGGGAGCTTCACCAGCGCGGCGTCCCCATACGGTCGCCTCGACCGTCGCGCAGGGCCAATGGCGAGACCGACCGTCCGGGTGGGGCGCGTGGTGCGCCCAGGAAGGTCACGGGGGGGGCTCTGAGATGTCAACTGAGCAGAACAAGGCCGTCGTCCGTCGCTTCATCACGGAAACGCTGGTTGGTGGCAATGTCGATGTGATCGACGACCTGCTGGCCCCGAATTACCACAACCCCATCATGGGGGGCCTCGACCGCGCAGGCTTCAAGCCGTTGTTGTCCGCCATGAGGGCCGTCATGTCGGACATGCGCTTCAACATTCAGGACCTCGTCGCCGAAGGCGATGCGGTGGTCGCACGCTTCACTTGGGCGTACACCTTCGCCAGTGGGAAGAAGATGGAAGGCCAGGGCCTGACCTACTACCGTCTCGCCGACGGCAAGATCGTGGCAGATGACCATTTCCAGACGCCGGATCCGACGCCGGAGATCGCCGCGCTGATGACACCGCCGAGCGCCTGAGCTCGTTCAGTTCGTCGTCCAACCGGCGACCACCGCGCCTCGCCGCCACCCGATCCTGCTCGAAGCCGACATCGCCTTCCATTTCCTGTTCGCGTCCTCCGTCGACCGGAGGAGCAGCGCCACCGTCTACTGGTCGACCGGAGCGGCGCCCGGGGGACCGGTCGGATCGGCGAGGTCGTCATTGCCAACGCGCCGGCGTCGGATGGCAGCGCAGCCCAGATCGTCGAAGTGGACGGATATCGGTTCTGCGCGGGCCTGCGCAGCGATCCGTTCTTCCTCGATGGGGACGGCCTTCGCAATGACTTCCGGTTCACCGGTCACGACACGTTTGCGGATCGAAACGTCTTCGGCATGGTGCCCGAGATCCCGAACGCCGTCCTCGGACCGCGGGACCGATCCGCATCTGGGCGCGGACGATGGCTCCAGTGCACGGCAGCCTGGCCCAGCTCGATCACGCGGGGCGCCCCAGCACCAGCACCATCTTCAACCGCGCGGCGGCCGACCGGGCCGTGTTCAACGAGGCACGATCGGCGGACCATCGGGCACGCTTCGGTGCCAGGTTCATCGCGGCCTTCCGGTCGATGGG
Source organism: uncultured Chloroflexia bacterium (assembly GCA_963759135.1). Lineage (GTDB taxonomy): Bacteria > Chloroflexota > Limnocylindria > Limnocylindrales > CSP1-4 > JAJYNJ01. The sequence goes on from CAVWXU010000018.1 coordinate 33,049, forward strand.
GTATTCGGAGGTTGAGGCCGGCGATCTCGCCCTCGGTCTGCTGCCCGACGTGCTCGGGTACGACCCGTCCGACCCGGGCGGTTACCCCAACGGCCGACGCCTCATCAACGACGTCATCGATCTCGGGATCGCGATGGTGACCAGGGGCCGGGTGACCACCGACGGGGTCGGCCCGCACGGGGACCTGCTCGACGAGTTCCCCTACCTCGGCGCGCCACACGCGACGCGGGCCTGACGGCGCCTCGCTGGTTCAGCCGCCACTGCAGCGGCGAGGGCTGTGTCAGATGCAGGGCCACAGGGGCGGGGACACCGCCCGAGCCCCTGTGGCAGTTCGCGAGTTGCGGGTCGCTTCAGCGCGCCAGCGACCCCGTGTACGTGTTCGTGACCACATTCTCGACTGGGGCCGGCGGTGGAGCCGACGCCCAAGCCGTCGAGGTGCCAGTAGCGCCCGGTTCCACCCAGGATCTCCCAGCCGAATGTCTCGCCGACGCCGGCGTTGTGGGCGAAGAGCCTGACGAAGATCTTCCCGCTGTGGTCGCCGCAGGTGAACGTCTTGTCAACGGTCAGGTCGTAGCCGGTGGGGTCCGGGCCACGGAGGTAGACAAGGAGGGTGTCCTGCACGGTCCCTGACGCGCAGATCAGGCTGCTCCCGCTAGTCTGGAAGGTCCCGTAGTTGCCTGTGCTGATACCGATGTGCATAGGGGAGACGATGGTGACCAGCTGGGGCGATGGTGCTGCGCCTGGTCCGACGCTTGCCGCGACCGGTTGAATGCTCGGCACCAACATCCCGGCCGCGAGCACCGCCACGCCCCAGGGTGCAAAGTGAACGTCTCATCAGCGACCTCCCTTGTGGACGCATCCTCGTGGGCCGGTCTCGCCAGTGGCTCGGCGCGGTCCCGGCGACCGAATGTGGACCGCGTGTCGCAGCCTCCCGTCATCAATCAGAGATGCCGGAGGACGTCCGAATGTCCCATGTTGCGAGGCTGCTCGATGCAGTCGCCGGGCATGCGCTCTGTCCCTGTGGCCGCGCCTGCGTGCGGCCGTCGCCCGCTACGGCTTGCCCGGCCAGGAGCCGCTGAAGTCGCTGGGCCGGTAGTAACCCGAGTCGATCAGGGCGGCCTGGATGCTGTCCTTCGTGACCGTGACGCTCGGCAGTAGCGTGGACGGGACTTCGATGCTGCCGTTGTTGACCGCGGCCGTCGGGACCGGCGCGCCGCCCTGCAGGAAGGCCACGGCCGCGGCGATCTGTCGCTCACGGCCACGCGGGGGTCCTTGAAGACGGTCATCCCCTGCTGGCCGTCGATGATGTCCTGGACCCATGCCTGATCGGCGTCCTGGCCCGTCACGTAGGAGGTGGTGACGTCCTTGTCAGCGGCGAACGCGTCCGCGATGGCGCGCGCGGTGGTGTCGTTGGGGGCCAGCGACGAAGACGGTGCCCTTGTCGGACGGCGCGGCGGCCAACAGGTTGGACTCCGCGAGGTACCGGGCGGTGCCGGGGTCCCAGTTGGTGGTGATCTGCGCGACGATCCGGCCCTGCTGGTCAGGCGTCAGGGTGGGCTTGCCCTGGAGGGCCACGGCCAGGCTCGAGTTGCGGATCACGAAGGTGCCGTCGGCGATCCTGGGCTGGAGCTTCTCCCAAGCGCCTTCGAGGAACCCGAAGGTGTTGCTGTCGGAGGGCGCGCCCGCGTACAGGTACAGGTTGTTGCCCTTCGTCGCGCCGGCCTGGTCGATCAGGTACTGGGCCTGGGCCGCGCCCACCGCGGCGTTGTCGAAGGTCAGGTAGTAGTCCACCGAGGCGGTGCCGAGGATCAGCCGGCCATAGGAGATGACCGTCACCCCCGCGGCCCGGGCCTCGTCCGCCGCCGCGGCTGCCGCGGTGGCGTCCTGGGGGCACAGGATCAGGACCTTGATGCCCTGCCGGATCAGGGCCTCGACATCCGCCTTCTCCGTGGCGGAGTCCTCGCTGAGGAGGACCCGTGCGCCGTACCCGGCCGCCGCGAACCCGTCCTGGAAGCGCGCCTGCTGGACGCGCGCCGGATCGGGACCCCAACTCGAGGGGATCACGATCCCGACGGACACATGGGGACCGGGGGAGGCCAGGCCCGAGGCCGCGGGCAACGCGGTAGCAGCGGGCGAGGCGGTCGCGACCGGCGAGGGGGTGGCGACGGGCGGTGCGACGACGGCGGGAAGGGTCTCAACGCGCTGGCGCGGCGTGGGAGGGACCGGCAGCAGGTGCACGTCGCGCAGGGCGCCCGACGCGATCAAGCCCATCCCCATCAGGGCGAGAAGCCCGGCCACGACGAGGATCCAGGCGAACCCGAGGCCCGGCAGCCTCCAGGCGGGCACCGACACAAGACGACGCACCGGGACGAGACGCCGCATGCGCGGCACCCTCGTGGCCAACGAGTCGGTCAGGCGCGCTGCATCGATCTCGGTGGGCGCCGCTTCGACATACTCGCGGACGGCAGCCTCCAGGCGCCGCTCGAAGACCTCGCGCTCCTCACTCATGCTCGAGCTCCGCTCGCAGGCGATCGAGGAGCCGATCGAGGCGGCTCCGGACGCCCGACGCCGATATCCCCAGCACGGCACCGATCTCGGCGGAGTCGAGGCCCGCGGCGTAGCGCAAACCGACGAGGGTGCGCTCCTCGGGCTTGAGTCGCGCGAGTACGGTGGCCATGTCGAGCGCAGCCGGCGACGCGTAGGGGTCGGGAGCGCCCAGCCGCTCCTCCGCGAACTCGAGTCGAACCGCTCCCATCTGGCGCTGCTGGCGCAGGATCTGGCGCGCCTCGTTCGCGGTCACCGAGAGCAGCCAGGCACGGATGCGCTCCGGATCCCGCAGGGTCCCCAGCCGGCTCCATGCGATTGCCCAGGCCGACTGCACCGCGTCGTCGGTAAGCTCGCGGTTTCCGCCACAGATCAGAAAGGCAAGACGGGCCATGTCTGCGTGGAACGCCTCGACGAGGCGGGTGAAGGCAGCCTTGTCGCCGACTGCGGCGAGCGGGACAAGGGCGACGATGGCCAAATCGACAGGCCTGCGCGGCTCGGCCTCCCTGGTGGTGGCATGCTCCCTCACGAGCATGGTTCGACCCGGCGTCGCGGAGATGCAGGGGAGAGCGAACGAAGGAGGCCGCACCACGGCCGCCACGAGACCGCCGCCGACAGCGGCGGTCTGTGGCGGCAGTGGCTCGCGAGGACCCATGCACGGCTGGGCTCAGACGCACGGGATCTTTTCCTCACGGCCGATCGTCCGGGGAGTGCCGCCGGGGCGACAGAGGCTTTCGGCCCGTTCGCGGCGGCCGCGCGCGCCGCCATCATGTGTCCCTCCCAGAGAGGTTTCACCTTGTGAGATGCAGCGCACATCTCGATCTGTCCCGGGCTCGTTGCGCCGGGGGCCAGGCCCGTGCGACGCGACGAAGGCGGCCGACGGTTCGCGAGCGCGACGAGCCCGCTGCTCGGCGCCTGTGCCTCTGCCCTCGAGGTCGCGCTCGCCTCGTCCGCGTGCGGACCAGCGAGTCGGGGTGCCCGAACGCGCTGGGCTCGGTCAGCCCCCAGCCGCGCCTCCGGCGAGGGCGTCGCGGACCAGCGCCTGGGCCGCATCGATGAGCTGCTGCAGGTGCTCCTCGCCGCGGAAACTCTCCGCGTAGAGCTTGTAGACGGCCTCCGTGCCCGATGGACGGGCGGCGAACCAGCCGCTCGCCGTGGTCACCTTGAGCCCGCCGATCGGGGCGCCGTTGCCGGGTGCCGCAGTCAGCACGTCCGTGATCGGCTCGCCGGCGAGCTCCGTGGCTCGAACCTGCTCGACCGACAGGGCCCCCAGCACGGCCTTGTCGGCCGGGGTGGCGGGCGCGTCGATGCGCCGGTACGCGGGGCTCCCGAAACGTTCGGTCAGCGCCTGATACAGCTCACCCGGGTCGCGGCCCGTGCGAGCAGTGATTTCGGCGGCCAGCAGACAGGGAATGATGCCGTCCTTGTCGGTGGTCCAGACGGTGCCGTCGCGGCGCAGGAACGAAGCGCCCGCGCTCTCCTCGCCGCCGAACCCGAGCGAGCCGTCCAGCAGCCCGTCCACGAACCACTTGAACCCAACCGGCACCTCCACGAGCCGACGCCCCAGCGAGGCTGCCACGCGGTCGATCATCGCGCTGCTCACCAGCGTCTTTCCGACCGCGGTCGAGGCCGGCCAGTCTCGCCCGGAACCGAACAGGTAGCTGATCGCCACGGCCAGGTAGTGGTTCGGGTTGAGGAGCCCTGCTCCGCGCGTCACGATGCCGTGGCGGTCGGCGTCGGTGTCCGCGGCGAAGGCCACGTCGAACCGGTCGCGCAGGCCCAGCAGGCCGGCCATCGCATAGGGCGACGAGGGGTCCATGCGGATGCGGCCGTCCCAGTCGAGCGGCATGAAGCGGAACGTGGGGTCGACCGTGGCGTTGGTCACGGTCAGGTCCAGGCCGTACCGGTCGGCGATCGCACCCCAGTAGCGAACGCTCGCCCCGCCGAGCGGATCGACTCCGAGCCTGAGCCCGGATCCACGGATGGCGTCCATCTCGACGACCGACGGCAGGTCTCCGACGTAGGCCGACAGGTAGTCGTACCGGTGCACCGACGCGGCCGCCCGCACGAGATCGGGCCCGGCGCGCCGGACACCGTCGAGGTCCGCCTCGAGGAGGGCGTTGGCGTCCCGCTCGATCGCCGCGGTCACCTGTGTGTCGGCCGGGCCACCCGTGGGCGGGTCGTACTTGAACCCGCCGTCCTCGGGCGGGTTGTGGGACGGCGTGATGACGATGCCGTCCGCGAGATGCACGCGTGCCGCCCCGGTTGTGGGCGAGGATGGCGTGGGAGACGGTCGGTGTGGGCGTCCAGCCGTCCGCCGCGTCCACCATGACCTCGACGCCATGCGCCACGAGGACAGCCATCGCGCTCCGGAACGCCGGCTCCGACAGGGCGTGGGTGTCGCGCCCGACGAACAGCGGGCCGTCGATCCCTTCAGCCGCGCGGTACCGGCAGATCGCCTCCGTCACCGCCAGGATGTGGGCCTCGTTGAACGAGCGCGCGAGCGACGACCCGCGATGGCCCGAGGTGCCGAACACCACCCGCTCTGCAGGCACGCGCGGGTCCGGCCGGTCCTCGTAATAGGCCTCGACGAGACGATCGACGTCCACGAGCATCTCGGGCGGGGCCGGCTGCCCGGCGAGCGCATGCACTTCCATGCCATCTGCCTCCCAGGTCGCTTCACGGACCGTGCCGCCGCGGTCGCCGACAGCCACGCCTATGGGACTGTACCGCCTCGCCGGCCGCGGGTGCCCCGGGGCCCGGCCGTCCCGACGACCGTGCCGTCATGGCGCCGCACGGCAGCCTCTCGCACGGCCGTCCGGCCCTGTCGCCGCCACCTCGCACACCGCAGCCTTCGCGGAGGAGGTGACCTGACCGATGCTGAGCGAGAGGATCCTGCTCGCGTACGACGGCAGCGAGCAGGCCAGGAGGGCGCTCGACTTCGCGGTCGAGCTGACGAAACTCAGCGGCGCCAAGCTCGGCGTCGTGAGCGTCGTGCCGGTCCACGCGGGGCGGCTTGCGCTGGATCCGTGGGATGACGCGAGCGTGCACACGTCAGAGCTTCGGGAAGCGCGCGACCGGATCCACGCCGCCGGCATCACGCCCACGCTGCACGAACCGTTCGGAGACATCGCTGAGGCGATCGTGCGCACCGCCCTCGACGGCGGGTACGACCACATCGTGATGGGCAGCCGACACAGCGGGCTGTTCGACCGCATCCTGCACGGGTCCGTGTCCGAGGCCGTGGTGACCGAGGCGACCACGAAGGTGACGATCGTCCACTGAGCGCCGGCGACCCAGGTCGGGGGCGCCGGACACCGTAGCGACCGACCGGGCGAGTCGGGATGGCGCTGGATAGACTTGCCGCAATGCACCCGGCTCCCGATCCTCACGATCCCCACGGTCGGCGGCCCTGATGGCCAACCTGGTCGCGCGCATGCGGCGCGTGCCGAGCTGGCAGTTCACGCTCGCGGCAGCGATGCTCGTGCTCGGCTTCCTCATGGTTGCGCAGGCGGGCGCCGAGCCATCGGTCGTCCAGTACACGAGCCAGCAGCGGCCGCCGCTCGTGGAAACCGCCACCCAGCTGCAGTCCCAGCAGGACGGGTTGAAGGCGCAGATCCTGCAGCTGCGCGCGCAGATCGAGAGCCTCGAGGCCTCCTCGGCGGGCAACAACGCGCTGGTCACGAGCCTCAACCAGCAGCTGCAGCAGGCGCGTCTCGCAGCCGGGCTCGTCGACCTCCAGGGGCCCGGCGTGGTCGTCCAGCTCGAGGATTCCACCCAGCCGATTCCGCCCGGCGGCGCGCCGGGAGACTACCTGGTCGGTGCCAGCGATCTGCTCGCCGTCGTGAACGAGCTGTGGCTCGACGGCGCCGAGGCGATCGCGGTCAACGGCGAACGCATCACGGCGACCAGCGGCATGACGGACATCGGCTCGTCCATCCTCCTCAACGGCACGTACCTGCAGCCGCCGTATCAGATCGTGGCAATCGGGCCGAGCGACCTCTACGCCCGGCTGACGTCGTCCGCCAACTTCGAGCGCTTCCTCAAGGCCCGCGTCGAGGGATACGGGATCGGGCTGGGCGCCGGGTCGCTCAGCAAGGCCGTGGTGCCGGCCTATGCGGGAACGGTGGCGCTGGACTACGCGGGCGCCCTCCCATCGAGCCCGGCGCCGGCGCCGACGCCCACGGACTCCGGAGGGTGAGCGGCATGCGGTCCCCGCGGGCGCAGTGGACGATCGCGTTCGTCGCGCTGGTCCTGGGGTTCCTGGCGATCGTGCAGCTGCGCGCGCAGGCAGGGGGCGTGGGGCTCGCGAACCTGTCGGAGCCGGACCTCACCACGCTGATCGCCAGCCTGAACCAGCGCAACACCCAGCTTGCCGCCGAGGTGAGCACGCTGGAGTCTCAGGCTCGCGCGCTGCAGCAGGCAAGGGACCAGGGCGTCTCGGCCGTTGGGGGGCTGCGTGCCGACCTGGCCGGCATTCGTCTCTGGGCCGGCCTCGATCCCGTCACCGGGAGTGGCGTGGTGGTCGAGTGTGCTGGGCCGATCACGGCCGACGAAGCCAACGAACTGCTGAACGATCTGCGACTGGCCGGCGCCGAGGCGCTGGCCGTGGGGTCGGTTCGGGTGGTCAACGCAACGGTGGTGGCGGGACCTCCCGGCGCTCTCTCGGTCGAAAACGTCGCGTTGCCATCGCCGTTCCTGGTGTCGGCCATCGGGAACAGCATCAACCTGACTGCCTCTCTTACCCGGGTCGGGGGCATCGTGAGCCAGCTCCAGGTGACCAGCCCCGGCGTTCAGCTCACCGTGACGCCGGCCGACTCGCTCGTGCTCCCTGCCACTGACCGGTCGCTGATCCCGGCGGACGGTCAGCCACGGCTGTAGGCTGGTAGGCTGTCGCCGATGGATCAGCCGGCCGAGCCTGCGTGTCCCGGGGCGTGACCCATGCGGCGGGGCACTGAAGGTACGTGCCGGATCGTCCCGTCGTCGCATTCGTCCTCGGAGACCGGGTGCGCCTGCGGAAGCCGCACCCGTGCGGTGCCGTGACCTGGCGCGTCGTTCGGCTCGGAGCGGACATCGGCCTCGTCTGCGACGGATGCGGTCGACGCGTGCTGCTGGAGCGCCGCGACCTGGAGCGCCGTCTCGCCGGGTTCCTCGAGCGCGGGCCGGACGCGGACACCGCCTCGTGAGCCGGAACTCCGACGACTCGCCGCGCGAGACGGGTCGCATGAGGGGCACTCCGCGCCGGCCATCCGCCGACGGGGCGGACGCGTCCATGGGGCAGCCCGGCGAACTGCACGACAACGAGTTCGCGACCGAGGGGCTCGAGCCGTCGGGACTCGGGGTCCTGGCCAACCGCCGGTTCCTGGCCCTGTGGCTTGCCCAGGCCTCGACCCAGATCGGCGGAAACATGGTCATCTACGGGTTGACCATCGTGGTCTACGGCCTGACCGGGTCGAACTCGGCGGTGAGCCTGCTGATCCTGACGTTCCTCGTCCCGGCGGTGGCCTTCAGCGCGGTGGCCGGCGTCTACGTCGACCGCGTCGACCGTCGCCTGATCCTGGTCTCCACCAACCTCCTGCGCGGCGGCGCCTTCCTGGCCATGGTGCTGGTCAGCAACCAGCTGCTGCTGGTCTATCTGCTCAACGCACTGGTCTCGACGGTGACCACGTTGTTCGCGCCCGCCGAGGCCGCCATGATCCCCGTGCTCGTCGAGCGCGACCGGCTCATGCAGGCCAACGGGCTGTTCACGTTCACGCTGAATGCGTCGTTCGCGCTCGGGTTCGCACTGCTCGGGCCGCTCGTGGTGAACCTGGCCGGGCCCAACGTGCTGCTGCTCCTCGTCGCGTTCTTCTACTTCTTGGCCGCCGCCCTCTGCCTCAGGTTGCCGCGAACCGAGCCGGCGGCAGCCGCCGAGGAAGGAGCGCTGGGCGGAGCCGAGCGGGCTCTGGCGACGCTGGTCGCCCAGCTCCGCGAGGGGCTGGCCTACATTCGCTCGAATCCGCGCATCTTCTGGTCGCTCACGTACCTCGCCATCACGGCCTCGCTGATCGGAGTCCTCGGCGTGCTCGGACCCGGCTTCGCGACGAAAGCGCTCGGTCTGCGCGAGCAGGACTTCGTCGTGGTCGTGCTCCCCCTGGGCGCCGGGATCGTGATGGGCATCCTGGTCCTCAACGCCTACGGGCGGTACCTGCCGCGGCGGCGCGTGATCGAAGGCGGACTGGTCGGGCTGTCCGCAGCGCTCGGCGTCCTGTCGATCGCGGGGCCGCTGTCGCGCTTCCTCGAGGCGAGTGCACGGCAGCAGACCGTCGCCGACCTGGGCGGGCTCGTGTCGCTGCTCTCCATCGTGGTGCTGCTGGCGTTCCTCGCCGGTGGCGCCTACGCGTTCGTGGCAATCCCGGCCCAGACACAGCTCCAGGAGGAGTTGCCGGAAGACGTACGGGGACGCGTCTTCGGCGTGCTCAACATGCTGGTGAGCATCGCGAGCTTCCTGCCCATCGTCATCGTGGGTCCCATCGCCGACCTGGTCGGCACGCCCACGGTGCTGTTCGCGGCCGCGGTGCTCGTCGGGGTGGCGGGCGTTGGCTCGATCCTCGCGGTTTCGCCGGGCGCGCGAGCCGCGGCGACGCCCGGCCAGCACATCGCCACGATCGACCTCGTCCCGGCCTCCCCGGCACGATCTCCGCAGGAACACCGGGAATCGCCCGGAGCCGCCCGTGGGCCGCTTCCGTCCGAGCCGACGGAACCGCGTGGGCGGCCTCCCGGGCCGGGTGAGTCGTCGTGAATGCCGTGCCGGTCGCGCGGCGGATCGCGGCGCGTGCTGGCCGCTGGTCGCGTTCGGCGGTGGGCCGATCCGCTACGCGAAGACCCGACACTCGGGCGCGCCGATGGGTTCCGGCCGGAGGCCGGCGGTCAGGCAGGCTGACGGCTCGGGGACGGGGAGGAGGGCCGGGCCGAACCTCCAGGGGCCGATTTCAGCGCGAGGCGACGGGTTGCGACTCTCCCGCGTCCGGCCCGCCCGACGGACCGCCCTGGCCCGCCTCTTCCGCGGGCACGATGCGTGCGCTGCCGGCTGACGGCCAGAACCCGCCCTCGTGACCGTCGTCCCAGCGGACCCGGTAGTGGGGTCCCGTCGCAAGCTCGACCACCTCGAGGATGGCGCCCTCCCTCGAGGGGACGCCCACGCGTTCCGACTCGACGACGATCCGATCTCCGACCTTGGCTCCCATGGCAGCACCTCCGTGGCCGCAGCATGGCGCTCGCGTGAGCCGCGGGAACAGAGTCCGAGGTCACGAACCGACGAACGGCTCGAGCTTGGCGGCGCGGCGAGACTGCCGCGAGGTGGGACGTCGGCCGGCCCGCCGACCGGCCGCTCGACACCGGGGGTCCCCCCTTCGTGGATGCGCCCGCCCAGAGCGATGCGGTAGCATGCGGCGTGCAACCGGGCGGTTGGCTCAGTCGGTTAGAGCGCGTGCTTGACATGCACGAGGTCACAGGTTCGATTCCTGTACCGCCCACCACATCCTGGATGCGTCGATCGGGACGCGCGAGCGGGCAGGGAGCCCAGAGAGCCCGGGCCGCGGCTGAAAGCCCGGGCGCACGCCCATCCGTCTCGCACCACCCGAGAGCGACCGGAGAACCGGTCCGGGTGCCGCCCGTTAGCGCGGCAGCCAGAGAGCGCGGACGGCGCGACCGTCCGTGAAACGCGGGTGGAACCGCGGGGGGCACGAGGCCTCTCGTCCTGCATGGACGGGAGGCCCTTTCGTTTGACTGGAGGCGGCGGTGAGCGAGGACGAGAGCCGGGTGGACGTGGCGGTCGATCCGGACGAGGACCTGTCGTTCGAGGCGCCCCAGCGGGGTTCGGCGGAGGAGCTGCTCGACGCCCACGCGGGCGACCCGCTCGACCCGATGCGCCACTCGGCGGCCCACGTCATGGCGGAAGCGGTGCTCGCGCTGTTCCCCGATGCCCGGCTCGGCATCGGCCCGGCCATCCGGGACGGCTTCTACTACGACTTCGAGCTGCCGCGGCCCCTGACGCCGGAGGACCTGGCGGCGATCGAGGAAGGGATGCGTGCGTCCGTGGCGGCGGACCATCGGTTCGTGCGCGACGAACTCGATCCCGACGCCGGGCGGGCATTCTTCGCGGAGCGCGGGCAGCCGTTCAAGGTCGAGATCCTGGACGACCTGCGAGCCGCCGCGCGTGCGGCCGGCGAGCCGGAGCCCACCGTCTCCACCTACCGCCACGGCGACTTCGTGGACCTCTGCCGCGGTCCACACGTGGAGTCGACCGGGCGAATCGGCCCGTTCAGGCTGCTCGCGGTGGCGGGCGCGTACTGGAGGGGTGACGAGAAGCGCCCGATGCTGCAGCGGGTCTACGGCACCGTCTGGCAGACCCAGGAGGCCCTCGACCAGTTCATCTGGCGGCGCGAGGAGGCGAAGCGCCGCGACCATCGGCGGCTCGGCGTCCAGCTCGACCTGTTCAGCTTCCACGACGTCAGCCCGGGCTCGGCGTTCTGGCATCCGAAGGGCCAGCGGCTGTGGCGCACGCTCGAAGACGCCATGCGCGAGCTCCAGGAGCGCCGCGGCTACCAGGAGATCTCCACCCCGGTGCTGGTCCACCGGAAGCTCTGGGAGCAGTCCGGCCACTGGAGCCACTACTCGGACGACATGTTCAAGCTCGAGGCCGAGGGGCAGACGTTCAGCCTCAAGCCCATGAACTGCCCAGAGAGCACGTTCGTCTACCGCAGCCGCGTCCGCTCGTACCGCGACCTGCCCCTCCGGTTCTCGGAGTACGGGCGACTCCACCGCAACGAACGATCCGGCGTGCTTCACGGGCTGACCCGTGTGCGCCACTTCGTGCAGGACGACGCGCACATCTACGTCCGGCCGGACCAGATCGGATCGGAGATCGAGGCGCTGCTCGGCGAGGTCACCGAGTCGTACGCGTGGTTCGGCCTGGAACCGCGGTTCACCTTCGGCACACGGCCGGACAACGCGCTCGGCGACCCGTCCCTCTGGGAGCAGGCCGAGTTCCTCATCCGCGACGCGCTCGACCGGTCGGGCGTGCAGTACCGGGTGAAGCCCGGGGACGGCGCGTTCTACGCGCCCAAGATCGACATCCAGGTCGAGGACGCGCTCGGCCGCGAGTGGCAGACGGCGACCATCCAGGTGGACCTGGTGATGCTGCCCGAGCGCTTCGACCTCGCCTACATCGACGAGCAGGGCCGGGCGCGGCGACCCATCGCGATCCACCGCGCCATCTACGGCTCCCTCGAGCGGTTCATCGGGGTGCTCACCGAGCACTTCGCTGGCGCGTTCCCGTTCTGGTGCGCCCCCGTGCAGGCGGTCATCGTGCCGATCGCGTCGCGCCACAACGAGGCGGCCGGGCAGCTGGCGGATCTCCTCCGATCGCGCAAGATACGCGTCGAGGTGGACGACTCCGACAGCCGGATGCAGAACAAGATCCGCCTCGCGCAGGAGCAGAAGGTGCCGTACATGCTGGTGCTGGGCGATCGCGAGGTCGAGGCACGCACCGTGGCCGTGCGGACGCGGGCGGGCGTCCAGGAGCCGCCGACGGGCTGGGTCGAACCTCGCCGAGCGGCTCGCCGACGAGGCCGCCGCCAGGCGGCCGTGATCGCGGCCGCAGACGGCCTGCAGCATGCCGCGGAATGGGCCCGTCTCGGCCGATGGGCTGATCCGCGATCGGTTGCCGATCGTGAAACGTCCGTGCTATAGTCCGCCGGGCGACCGGGACGGTCGGGCGCTTTGGTGCCCGTCGCGTCGGCCGCCGTTCATTCGTTTCGCAGAGCAACCGAGGGGTAGAGACTGAGCCGAGACCTGCGCGTCAACCAGATGATCCGCGTGCCCGCCGTGCGGGTCGTGGACGAGGAGGGTGCCCAGCTGGGAGTGCTCCCAACGCTGGAGGCGCTCCGGCTCGCGCAGGAACGGGGCTACGACCTCGTCGAGGTGGCTCCGATGGCCGTCCCACCGGTTGCCCGCCTGCTCGACTACGGCCAGTACAAGTACGACGCCGCGAAGAAGGAGAAGGAGGCCCGCCGCCACCAGCGGTCGGTCGAATTCAAGGAGATCCGGCTCAAGCCGAAGATCGGCCAGGGCGATTTCGACACGAAGGTCCGCCGCGCCATCCAGTTTCTGGAGGACGGGGACCGCGTGAAGGTCGCCTGCCAGTTCCGAGGACGCGAGCTGACGCATGCCAACCTCGGTCGCGACCTGCTCACGAAGTTCGTCGAGCTGGTCAAGGATCACGGCGCCGTCGAGCGGCAGCCGCTGCTCGAGGGCAAGTCGATGTCGATCGTGATCGCGTCGACCCACAAGCCGAAACCGCAGCTGCCGGCTCCCGAAGCGCGGCAGCCGGTCGCGGGGCCCAGGCCCGACGGCACCGAGCCTCGCGGCGAGCCAGCGCGTGCAACAGTCGAAGCACGGACCGAGCCGGCGGAGGCGACCATCGAAGCCGGAGCCGAGCCCGTGGGGGAGACGACGGGGGCCGCAATCGAACCCGTGGTCGCCGCGGCGGCTGCGGTCCCGAAACCGGGCGCGACACGAGCGTCCCCCGGGCGGGCCCGCCGGACGGCGCCGGCCACGATGGAGAGCCCCGCCGGCGGACACCGCCGCAACCCGGTTCCACAGGAGAACGATGACGTGCCCAAGCTGAAGAGCCACAAGGCGACGCAGAAGCGGTTCGGCGTGACCGGCAACGGAACGGTCGTCCGCGTCAAGGCCTGGCGTGGACATCACCTGGAGATCAAGTCGTCGCGCCGCACCCGGCGATACGCGGGCAAGGCGATCGTCGACGGCCGAACCGCGGGGCGGGTTCGTCGCCTGCTCCCGTACCTGTAGGAGCCCGCCCAATGGCACGCGTGAAACGCGGCGTCACCGCCCATCAGCGACACAAGCGACTCCTCGACGCGGCCGAAGGCCGCCGCGGCACGCGATCGCGCCTGATCAAGCCCGCGCACGAGGCGCTCCTCCACGCGATGGCGTACGCGTACGTCGGTCGCAAGCAGCGCAAGCGCCAGATGCGTGCGCTCTGGATCGTCCGGCTCAACGCCGCCGCCCGCCAGAACGGCCTCACCTACGGCCGGCTGGTCGCCGGCCTGAAGTCGGCCGGCGTGGCGCTCGACCGCAAGGTCCTGGCGGACATCGCCGTGCGGGACTCCGAGACGTTCACCCGCATCGCCGAGGTCGCCCGCGCCGGGTAGGCGAGACCCACGGGAGCACCGTACCGTGGACCTGGAGATCCTGTCCGCGCGCCTGTCCTCCCTGGAACGTTCCGGATTGGACGCAATCCGCGACGCGGCCGACAGCGGAGCGCTGGAGGCCGTCCAGGTTGCCTACCTGGGGCGCCGCGGCGAGCTGAAGACGCTGCTCGGCGGCATCGGCGAGCTCGCCACCGAGGACCGCCCGCGCGTCGGTGCGACCGGCAACCGCGTCCGCGAGGCGCTCGAGGCGGCGCTCGATGCCCGCCGCGTGGAGCTCGATGCCGCCGCGCTGGACGCGCGCCTGGCCCGGGAGGCCGTCGACGTGACGCTCCCAGGGCGTCCCGTCCGACGAGGGTCGCTCCATCCGTTGATCGAGACCAACCGCGAGATCGCGCGGATCTTCGGCCAGTTCGGGTTCGTCGTGTACGAGGGGCCCGAGGTGGAAACAGACGTGCGCAACTTCCAGGAGCTCAACATCCCGCCCGACCACCCCGCGCGTGACCTCTGGGACACGCTCTACACAGACGTCCCGGGATACCTCCTTCGGACGCACACATCGCCCGGCCAGATCCACGTCATGCAGCAGGCGGCCCCGCCGATCCGGGCTCTTCTGCCCGGCCGGTGCTTCCGCCACGAGGCCGTCGACGCGAGCCACGGGTTCGAGTTCTTCCAGGTCGAAGGGCTGATGGTCGACGAAGGGACCACCCTGGCCGACCTGCGAGGCCTGCTCGACGCGTTCGCCCAGGCGATGTTCGGTCGCGGCCGGCCAACCCGCTTCCGCCCTGGGTACTACCCGTTCACCGAGCCGTCGGTCGCGTTCGACGTCCAGTGCGTGGTGTGCGCCGGAGCCGGTTGCCCGTCCTGCAAGCGGACCGGGTGGATGACGATTCTCGGCGCCGGCATGGTGCACCCGGTGGTGCTGCGCAATGGCGGGCTCGACCCCGAGCGGTACCAGGGGTTCGCGTTTGGCCTGGGCACCGACCGGATCGCGATCCTTCGATACGGGATCGACGACATCCGCATGTTCCTCGAGAACGACGTCCGCTTCCTGGAGCAGTTCTGATGCGAGTGCCGCTGTCGTGGCTGCGGGAGTACGTCGATGTCGACCTCTCGCCCGAGGCTCTGGCCGAACGGTTGACGCTGCTCGGCATGGAGGTGCAGACGATCGAACGGCGAGGCGTGGACTGGGAGCGCATCGTCATCGGCGAGCTCCTGGCCGTCGAGCCTCATGCGGGTTCCGACCACCTGCTCGTCACGACCGTGCGCACGGGTCCCGCCGAACCGCTCCTGACCATCCTGACGGGCGCCTCCAACGTGGCGGCCGGTCAGCGCGTACCGGTGGCGATCCCGGGCGCGGTGCTGCCGGGCGGGCGTCGCATCGAGGTCACCAGGATGGTCGGCCGCGAGAGCCAGGGGATGCTCTGCTCGGGCGACGAGCTCGGCCTGACCATCGACGCCGAGGGCATCCTGATCCTCCCGCCCGAGGCGCCGGTCGGTGCCGCCATGGCCGACGTGTACGGCGACGTGGTGCTGGACGTGGACGTCAAGCCCAACCGCGGCGACGCGCTCTCGCTCGTCGGCCTTGCCCGCGAGGTCGCCGCCGCGACCGGGGCGCACGTCCGATGGCCCGAGATCGTGCTGGACGAGCGGGGGACCTCGACGGCGGACCACCTCTCGGTCGAGGTGACCGACGAGCGCCTCTGCCCGCGGTTCGTGGGCCGCTACGTCGATGGGCTCCGGGTGGGCCCCTCGCCGCTGCTCGTGCAGGCGCGCCTCATGGCCGCGGGCGTGCGGCCGGTCTCGAACGTGGTCGACGTGTCCAATTACGTCATGCTGGAGCTGGGCAAGCCGATCCATACGTTCGACGCAGCGGCCGTCGCGGACGGCCGGATCGTCGTTCGGCTCGCCCGCCCCGGCGAGCGCCTGGAGACGCTCGACCACGTCGCCCGCGAGCTGACCCCCGACACGCTGCTGATCGCCGATCCGCGCGGCCCGCTGGGCATCGCGGGCGTCATGGGCGGCGTGACCAGCGAGGTCCGCGAGACGACCGAGGCGATCGTGATCGAGTCGGCCGTCTTCGACCCGGTCAGCATCCGCCGCACCGCCCACCGCTACGCCCTGAGGAGCGAAGCGAGCCTGCGGTTCGAGAAGGGCCAGGAGGTTCGGCTCGCACGCGTCGGCGCGGACCGGGTCGCGCAGCTCGTCGCGGCGTGGGCTGGGGGCCGGGTCGCGCGCGGGCGAGTCGATTCCGCACCACTGGAGCCGGGGCCGACCCGGCTGCCGTTTCGCCCGGGGCGGGTGTCGCGCATGCTCGGCACGACGATCGACCGCGACGAGATCCGTGCCGTCCTCGCGCGCGTGGACGTGGAGACCGAGCAGGCGAGGCCCGGCGACGAGGTGCCGGTCGCGGCGGGGATGACGGACGTCACGCTGGACGAGTCGACGGCGCCGGACGCGCTGGTGGCCATCGTTCCCACGCACCGGCGCGACCTCGAAATCGAGGCCGACGTGATCGAGGAGGTCGCCCGCGTCAGGGGCTACGACCTGGTCCCCGGCAGACTGCCCGAGACGCCCATGCCCGGGTACCGTCCGGACCCTCGGCGGACCGTCGACGCCATCCGCGACACGCTCGCCGGGCTCGGCCTCGACGAGGTGGTGACCCACGCGCTCGTTGGTCCCGCCGACCACGAGCGCCTCGGCATCGCGGGCGACGATCCCGCCACGATCCGGGTCGTGAACCCCATCTCGGCGGAGCATGCCCAGCTGCGCCGGTCGCTGCTCCCGGGGCTGGTCCGGGTGCTGGTCGACAACGAGCGCCAGCGGCGCGACGACCTGTCACTGTTCGAGGTGGGCCACGTCCATGACGTTGCCGGGGGCATCCCGCGCGAGCGGCAGATGCTGGGAATCCTGCTCGCGGGCGACCAGGCGGGCGCGTCGTGGAACCAGCCTGCGCGGGCCGCGGACCTGTGGGAGATACGCGGCATCGTGACCGCGATGTGCGAGCGGTTGGGGGCCCCGATTCCCGTGGCCAGCCCACCCGCGACGGCCGAACCGTACGAGCACCCGGGGCGAGCGGCGGGGCTCACTATCGCCACCTCGAGCGCGGGCGCGGTCGAGCTGGGCCGCGTCTTCGAGCCTCACCCCCGGTACCTGGACGCGGCGGATGTCCGGTCCACGCACGTGGCCGTGGCGTTGCTCGACCTGGACGTACTGCAGTCGGCCGTGCCCGCCGCGCCGAGGTACGTGCCGTTCCCGCGCGTTCCCGCCGTCGAGCGCGACCTGGCCATCGTGATCGGGGAGGGGCGCGCTGCGGGAGACGTTGAGCGCGTCCTGCGGGACGCTGCCGCGCCGCTGCTTCGGAGTCTGCGCCTGTTCGATGTCTATGCCGGGGCGCCGCTGGTCGCCGGAGAGCGTAGTCTCGCCTTCCGGCTCACCCTCCAGGCGGGCGACCGCACGCTGACCGACGAAGAGATCGAGGACACCATGCGCCGCGTCGTTGACGCGCTCGAGTTGCGACTTGGCGCGCGAATCCGATCCTGAGCGACGGGACGGGCGACACCAGCGTCTGCCTTCATCATCTGGCGGACCGCAGGCGGCGCTGGTACGCTAGGCCTCGGAGCGGGGCATCAGAGGAGGGACCGTGGATCTGGCCGGGTTCATCGGCAGCCTCACGCTGGCCGATGGCGTGCTCGTGGCGCTCTTCGCATTCGTGTTCTTCGTCGGGTACACGCAGGGCGTGCTGCGGCAACTGCTCGGCATCGGCGTGTTCCTCGTGGCCTTCATCATCGGCGCGTACCTCCGTTCGCCGGTCGGCACGTGGCTGGCGTCCAACTGGACGTGGCTCCCGGCGGAGTTCTCGGCGATGGTTGCCTTCATCGCCAGCTTCCTCGTGGTGCTCGGCGTGCTGACGCTGACGGTGGAGGTGTACTACGAGCGCGTGACGCTGGCGCGCCGCTACGCCGTGATCGACGAGATCGCCGGCGGCGTCCTGGCGGTGCTGGTCGCGTTGCTGGTCCTGTCCGTGCTGGTGCTCGCGTCCGACGCCTACTACCACGGCGTCGGCGTCACGCCGCCCAGCGGTGACGTGGGCTGGATGCGGAGCCTGTACAAGGCGCTGGACGGCTCGGCGCTGGTGCACTTCACGCGGACCGGGCTCATCCCCGGCCTGCAATCGCTGCTCGGTCCGCTCCTTCCCGCCGCGGTCCGGACGCTCCCGGCCTGAGCAGACCTGCGCCGCGATGGGACGCCCTCCGCCGCTTCGGCGCGCCCGCGCCGCCCCGCCGCTGCCTTCCTCGTTCTTCGCCCGGCCCCCGGTCGAGGTCGCGCCTGCCCTGATCGGCGCTCTCGTGTGCCGCGAGAATCCCGACGGCGCCCTCCTGGCCGGTTTGATCGTGGAGACGGAGGCGTACCTCGGACCCGCCGACCGGGCCTCGCACGCCCGTGCCGGACGCACCTCCAGGACGGCCCCCATGTTCGGCCCGCCCGGGCGCGCGTACGTGTACCGCCTGTACGGCATGCACTGGGCCTTCAACGTGGTCGCGCGCGCGGCCGACGACGAGGCAGGCGCAGTCCTCGTCCGGGCTGCACTCCCCGTCGCCGGGATCCAGGTGCAGCGCGAGCTGCGCGGCCGGCCCCGCGATCGCGTGGAGCGGCTCGCGGCCGGACCGGGACGGCTCTGCCAGGCGCTGGGGATCAGCGGCGACGACACGGGCCGCGACCTGACGCTGGGCCCGCCGCTCTGGATCGCGGCCGCACCGCCCGCCCTGCGGCCACACGAGGACGCGCAACTCGTGTCCGGGCCGCGCGTGAACGTGAGCTACGCGGGCGAGCGCTGGGCCGCGCTGCCGTACCGATTCGGCCTGGCGGCCAGCGACGCCCTGTCGCGTCCATTCGCCCGGGCTCCGGTTCCCCCCGCGGGCGTCGCCTGATGGATGCCAAGTCCCTGCTCGTCCTGGAGTTCCCCGCCATCCGGACCCGCCTGGCCGAGCAGACGAACTTCCCGCCGTCCCGGCGAATGGCGGAGGCCCTGCTACCGTCCGACGACCCGGTGATCGTCGCGCGCGGCCTCCAGGAGACAGACGAGGCGCGGGCGTTTGCCATGGAGCATCCGGGCGCGGGTATCGGGGGCGCGCACGACATCCACGACGCCGTCGAACGCGCGGCCCGGGCCGGTCGCCTCGACACCGGGCAGCTGCTGGAAATCCGCGACACGCTCGACGCCGCCGGGCGCCTGGCGGATGCCCTGGCCGAGGAGCGGCGGCCGCTGCTTCGCGAGCTCGGGCGCGCGATCCAGCCGCTCCCCGCGCTCCGCGCCACGCTCGAGCGCAGCATCGACCCGTCCGGCGAGCTCCTCGACGGCGCGTCGCCCACCCTGGGAACACTGCGGCGCGCCGTCCGGGTCGCGTACGACCGGCTCCGTTCCCGGCTGGACGAGCTGGTGCACGGGGGCGAGCTCGGAGGGGCCCTGCAGGAGCCGATCGTGACGCTCAGGAACGGCCGGTACGTGGTGCCGGTCCGCGCCGAGGCGCGCGCCCGCGTGCGCGGAATCGTCCATGACCAGTCGGGGAGCGGCCAGACCGTCTTCGTAGAGCCGCTCATCGCCGTGGAGCTGGGCAACGCGTGGCGCGAGGCGCAGCTGGCGGAGCAGGCGGAGGTCGAGCGCATCCTCGACCACCTGTCCGGGCTCGTCGGGCAGCAGGCGAGCGCGCTGCGCTCGACGCTCGACGTCCTCGCGCGCTTCGACTTCTGGGCCGCGAAGGCACGCCTGGCCGCGACGATGGACGCGGTGCGCGCCGACACGGCGCGCGAGCCGGTGGTCCAGCTGCTCGGCGCGCGCCATCCGGGGCTGACCGGGCGCGTGGTCCCCGTCGACGTCCGGCTGGGCGGCGAGTTCACCGCCCTCGTCATCACCGGGCCGAACACCGGCGGGAAGACCGTCACGCTGCGGACCCTGGGGCTGCTCGCCCTGATGCACCAGGCAGGACTGCACGTGCCGGCGCAGGCTGGCAGCCGCCTGCCGGTCTTCCGGGACGTGTACGCCGACATCGGCGATGAGCAATCCGTGGCCCAGTCGCTCTCGACGTTCAGCGGCCACCTGCGCTCGATCGTGCGGATCGTCGACGCGGCGGGCCCCGGCACACTGGTGCTCCTCGACGAGCTGGGTGCGGGCACCGACCCCACGGAGGGCTCGGCGCTGGCCCAGGCGCTCCTCGACTACTTCATCCGCTCGGAGGCGCTGGTCGCCGCGACGACGCATTACGCGGAGCTCAAGACGTACGCCCATAACGCGGCCGCGGCGATGAACGCCTCGGTCGACTTCGACCTCGAGACACTGAGCCCGACCTACCACGTCACGATCGGACTCCCCGGGACCAGCCAGGCGTTCGCGATCGCGGAGCGGCTGGGCCTCCGCCCGGACCTGGTGGCGGACGCGCGCTCGCGGCTGACGCGCGCACAGGTCGAGTTCGAGGAGACCCTCGCCTCGATCCGGCGACAGCGAGCCGAGACGGCCGACGCGCTGGAGCGGGCTCGCGCCGCGGAGGCGCGCGCGAAAGAGGCGCAGCGACAGGCGGAGCAGGAACGCGCGCGGACGCGGCGGGAGGAGACGGAGCGCGCCGCACAGGTGCGCGCGGAGGCCGAGCGGCTGGTCGAGGAGCTGCAGGCGGAGTTGCGCGCGCTGCGGCGGTCCCTGGAGCGCGAGACACTCACGGCCGGTCGGCTGGAGGCCATGGACGCGTCGCTCACCGACCGGCTCGGGCGGATCCCGGCGCCGGAGCGGCCCACCACCGCCGGCCCGCCGCCGGTCCGGTGGCAGGTCGGCATGGAGGCGCAGCACGCGGGCGGCGGTTGGACCGGGCGGATCTCGTCCGTGGACGAGGCAAGGTCGCGGGCCACCCTCGAGGCGGGAGGGCTGCGCATCGAGACCGACCTGGACGACCTGGTCCGGCCCGGCACGCCGACGAAACGTGAAGCTGGCGAACCGGCTGCCGGGGGCCTGCCACGGACGGGCAGGCGCGGCGCCTTCGGCCAGGAGGCCCCGGGCCACGTCCGGCCGGCGACGCGCGGCGTGCGCGGCACCGGCGCCCCGGTGGCGGTCGCGTCTGGGGGTCCGCGGCCGCCCGGCGGATCCGCGGCCGGGACTGGGCGCGCCGGCACGGGGACCGCGCCGCGCGTCGTGCCCAGCACCCTCGACCTGCGAGGCGCGCGGGTCGACGAGGCGCTCGATCTGCTCGACCGCTACCTCGACGACGCCTCGGTGGCCGGCGCCGGTCGCGTGACCGTGGTGCACGGCCACGGGTCGGGCGCGCTCCGCGACGCCGTGCGCGCCGTCCTGTCCGGTCACCCCCTCGTGGAGTCGTGGCGTCCGGGCGAGCGAGGCGAGGGCGGGGACGGCGCCACGGTCGTCACGGTGTAGGGTCCGGGCGGCGCACGGCGGCGCTGGGCTCGGCTCGGCCGGCGGGAAGGTCGGCCGGCGGGAAGGTCGGCCGACGGGCTATGTCTGCAGGAGCACCTGCGCGCCGATCGGCACGACGGTCCCCGGCGGCGGCGACTGGCCGATCACCACGGGGCCGGTGCCGGACACGACGGGGTTGAGCCCCGCGGCCCGGACCTGCCGCTCGGCCAGCTGCAGTCGCTGCCCCATGACGTCGGGCATGGTCGTCATCGGCAGCGCGGACGGCGTCGGGAACGGCGACGTACCGGGCGGGAAGCTGCTGCCGGGCGGGAACGCGGGGAACCCGCTCGGGGACGGAAGTTGCTGCTCGCAGGTCTGCGTGGGTGGGAACGGTGCGCCCCATGTCTTCCCGTACGGTTCGTAGACGAGGTTGTAGAACGGCGTGGTGCGCGTGTTCTCGGGTCCGCCGGCAACTGCGGCCCCTTTCGCAGCTCGGGCGGCCCACGCCAGGTCGGCAGCGTGCCAGTCCGGGTGATCGGTCTCGACGTTCGAGAAGTCGAGGAACCCGAGGGTCTGGGGAGGTGGGTCCGTCGAGCAGCCGGGCTCCCACAGCAGGTAGCCGCCCTTCGTCGACGTCGGATCCGGGATCACCTGCAGTGGCTGCCGCAGGTTGTCGGCCTGCGTCGGCTGGGTGCCGTCGATGAACAGCTCCGGCACGGTCCGCGTGGTGAACGGGCCCGGCCGCAGGCCGCTGTACGCGTCGACGGACATGGTCGTGATCCCGGCCGGCTCGGCGAAGTCCTGGATGGGCCACGTCCGCGTCACGTCGTCCAGGAACCCCTGCCAGACGTACGTCGGCACGTCCAGGGAGGCGAGCGGGGACTGCACGGTGCTCACCGGACTGTTGTCGCTGTTGCCGTTCCACGCGACGACCGCCAGGGCGTACTCGCCGGCCTGCCTCCCGGCCGCATCGGGCGGAGCCGTGTAACCGGCTGCGATGAGGTCGTTGGTGTCGTTGTTGGTGCCGGTCTTCAGCGTTGCCGGCCGGAGCTGACCCTGCGCGTTCGTGAGCTTGAACACGCCCCAGTACGGGTTGACGGCCGGGTTCGTGTTGCCTTTCAGGATGTCCGTGATGATGTACGCCGCGCGAGGATCCACGACCTGCTCGCCTGCCGGCGGCACGTACGGGCTGATCACGTTCTGGCCGTCCGGCCCCACGACGCGCAGGATGGTCGTCCGCCCGATGTAGCGACCGCCGTCCGCGAGGGTCGCGTAGCCGGTGGCCAGGTCGACCGGGTGGATCACCTCGGTGCCGAGCGTGAGTGAGAGGCCGGCCGTGGGCGTGTCGGCCTGAAACTGCAGCCCGAACTTCTCGGCCATGTCGAACACGTGATCGACGCCGTTGATGTCGAGCGCCTTGACCGCCGGGATGTTCAGCGAGAACTGCAGGGCCTGGCGCAGGCGTACGGGACCGCGCTCCAGCAGGTCCGCGTCGGTCGGGGTGTATCCGCCGCCGAAGTCCGTGGTGACGTCCATGAACATGGTGGCGGCCGTCATCGTGCCGTCGTTGATGCCCGTCACGTAGTTGAACGGCTTGAACGATGATCCGACCTGCCGCCACCCGTCGGACAGCACGTCGAACTGCGGCTGGAACTGCGGGCTGGCGTTGGTCGCGTAGTAGTTGGCGCTGCCGACGTACGCGATCACCTCGCCGGTCTGGTAGTCGACGGCCGCCAGCGCCCCGTTGTGAACGTTGCGCCCCTCCAGGTACTGCATCCAGGGCTGCAGGGGCATGCCGAGCTTCTTCGCCGCGGCGGTCGGGTTCTTCGCCTGGGGTACGACGGCCGCCGCCTGCACCCACTTCTCCGCGAGCTGCTGGACCTTGTAGTCGAGCGTGGTATAGATCTTCAGCCCGCCCGTCTCGAGCACAGGGCACGTGGGGACGCCCACCCCGCACAGCTTGTCAGCCAGCTCCTGGCGCACCTGCCAGACGAACTGGGGCGCCTTCCAGGCCGGAGGCTTCTGCGAGGCGAGCACCACTGGCTCCTGCATGGCGGCCTCGAACGCCGCCGGGGTGTACTGGGACCCGGTGATGGGGAGGGGCAGCCGCTGCTCCATCAGCTGCAGGTAGTAGTTCCGGCGCTGCACGATGGGGCTGGTCATGGGGACCAGCGAGCGTGCCGTCCGGCTGGACGACGGCGTTGCGGACCAGGTCGTACTCGGTCGGAGACTGCGGGATGGCGGCCAGGATGACGGCCTGCGCCAGGGTCAGCCTGGTCAGGTCAGAGACACCGAAGTAGCTGCTGGCGGCGGCCGCGATCCCATAGCTGTTGTTCCCGTAGAAGTTGCCGTTGAGGTAGTCCTGCATGATCTGCTGCTTGCTCAGCGTCTGCGTCAGGCGGATCGACTGGATGATCTCCTTGATCTTCCGCTCGACCTTCCGGTTGGGGTCGGCCACCAGGGCGGGGTCGAGCAGGCGCTGGCGCACCAGCTGCTGGGTGATCGTGGAGGCGCCGCGCTGTGTGCCGCTCAGGGTGTCGCGGATGGCGGACAGGATGCCGGCGGGATCGAAGCCGCTGTTGGTCCAGAACGTCTTGTCCTCGATCGACGTGGTCGCGTCGATCACGATCCCGGGAACCTGGTCGAACTGGACGACCTCGCGCTGCTGGCTGCCGAAGGTTGCCAGCTGCACGCCGTTCCTGTCGTAGATCACGGATTCCTGGTTCAGCTGCAGGTTGTCGAGGACGTGCGGATCCGCGAGACCCTGGCTGAAGTAGCCGTACGCGCCGAGCGCCCCGAGGAAGGCGACGAAGCCCGCGATCAGCAGGGAGCCGAAGAGGAGTAGGGGGAGCGCGACGGCCACGCCGGCGACACCGCTGCTGCCGCGCCCTCTCCGGCCGCCGTTCAGGCGCCGGGCCTGGCGACGCGTGGCGCTGGTGTGCATGTCGCCGGCACTCTAGCATAGGAAACGACGCTCCCAGCCGTTCCCGGAGTCCACGCAGGTAGCCATCGCCGATGCCCGTGATGACCGACTTCCTCGCCGAGCTTCGCTGGCGCGGCATGCTCCAGGAGATGACCGACGGCCTGGAAGCGCGGCTCGGCCGCGGGCCCATCAGCGCCTATGTCGGCTTCGATCCCACCGGCGATTCGCTGCATGCCGGCCACCTGATCCCGATCTTCGGCCTGCTGCACCTCCAGCGGGCGGGGGGGACGCCGGTCGCAGTCGTGGGCGGCGGAACCGGCATGATCGGCGACCCGTCCGGGCGCAGCGCCGAGCGAAACCTGCTCGACGAGGACGAGCTGGCGGCCAACGTGGCCGCGATGCGCCTTCAGCTCGGGCAGTTCCTGGACTTCTCGCCGGGATTGCGAGCGGCGCGCATGGTCGACAACCGCGAGTGGCTGGGGCGCTACGGGCTGATCGAGTACCTGCGCGAGATCGGCAAGCACTTCACGCTGGGGTACATGCTGGACAAGGACTCGGTGCAGCTGCGCATGGGGGCCGGCATCTCGTTCACCGAGTTCAGCTACATGACGCTCCAGGCAACCGATTTCCTGCACCTGTATCGCGACCACGGCGTCGAGCTGCAGATGGGCGGCGCCGACCAGTTCGGGAACATCACCGCCGGGCTGGAGCTGATCCGGCGGGTGCACGGGACGGCGCCGGATGGCGGACCGCGGGCCTTCGGCCTGTCGTTTCCGTTGCTGACCGCGCCGAGCGGCAGGAAGTTCGGGAAGAGCGAGGGAGGCCAGACCGTCTTCCTCGCGGCGCATCGGACGTCCCCGTACGACTTCTACCAGTACTGGCTGAACAGCGACGACCGCGACGTGCCGCTGTACCTGCGCACGCTGACGCTGCTGGAGCGGGACGCCGTGGACGCGCTGGAGGCCGACCAGGCGGCACATCCCGAGGACCGGCCGGCGCAGCGGGCGCTGGCATTCGACCTGACCGCGCGAGTGCACGGGACCGTGGAGGCCGCGCTCCAGCGGCACGTGAGCGAGGTGGCGTTCTCGGGCGAACCGCTCACCGACCCGGACGTGCTCCAGGTGCTGCACGATCATGCCGGCGGCTTCGAGTTCGGACCGGGGGCGGCGACGGCGTTCGACGTGGCGCTGGCGAGCGGCCTGTTCGCCTCGAGGGGCGACCTGCGGCGCTCGATCGCGCAGGGCGGAGTCACGGTGGACGGTACGCGCGTCCCGGACGCCGAGTCGCCGGCGGGACCGCCGGTGGCCGGCACGTACCACGTGGTGCGTCACGGACGCCGCCGATTGGCGGTGGGATCTCTCCGGTCCTGACCCGGGCGGTCAACGCCCTGCGGAAGCGCCAGGCCCGCCGGCGTGTCGGGACCCGCCGGCGTGTCGGGCCCGACGGCGCTCCTGCAGCACCCCGAGCGCCGTCGCGGGGTCGAGGCCGCGTTCCGCGCACAGCACCAGCAGGTGATACAGGAGGTCGGCCATCTCCCCGGCGAGGGCCGCCCTGGTGCGTTGTCGCTCGCCGCCCGCCGCGGGGCCTCCGCGCTCCGCCTCCGCGTCGTCGCGCGCCGCCAGGAGCACCTCCGTCGCCTCCTCCGTGACCTTGCGGCCGCACGAGTCGACACCGCCGGCCAGCAGGCGGGCCGTGTAGGAACGGTCGGGATCCGCCGCGGCCCGGCGCTCGCGGATCGTCTCCCACAGGCCCTCGAGCGACGCGAAGCCCTGCAGCGCCTCCGCGACGTCGAAACACGACCGCGCCCCGGTGTGGCACGCAGGGCCGGCCGGGTCGGCGGACACGAGGATGGCATCGCGATCGCAGTCGAGCGCGAGCGCCCGCAGGCGCAGCACGTTGCCGCTCGTCTCGCCCTTCTGCCACAGCCGGCCGCGGCTGCGCGAGTGGAAGTGCACCAGGCCGGTGTCGCGTGTCGCGGCCAGCGCATCGCGGTCCATCCAGGCGAGCATCAGGACGGTGCCGTCGGTCGCGTCCTGCACCACGGCGGGTACCAGCCCGTCCGGGCCCCAGGCCACGACGTCCGGGTCCACGGCCGGCGCATCGGTCGCGCGGGTGGCGGATTGCTCGTCCTCGTCCGCCGCGTCGAGCGCGGCCCGGTCGGTCCCTCCCGTGTCGCGTGCCATCAGGCGGCGCCCGCCAGTCGCACCGGCACGCCCGCCGCCGCCATCGCCAGCTTGACCGCCAGGATCCCGTGGAGGTCCCGATGGAAGATCGAGGCAGCCAGGACCGCGTCGGCCCCACCTTCGACGATCGCGGCGACGAGGTCGGCCGGGCGCCCTGCGCCGCCCGAGGCGACCACCGGCACCCCGATGCTCGAACTGACCGCCCGCAGCAGGTCCAGGTCGTAGCCGGCGCGCGTCCCGTCCCGGTCGATCGAGGTCAGCAGGATCTCGCCGGCCCCACGGCCGGCCGCCTCGACAGCCCACGCAACCACGTCGCGCCCGGTCCCGTCGCGGCCGCCGCGCACCACGACCTCCCAGGCCGGCGAGCTCGCCTCGCCATCCCGATCGCGCATCCGCCGTGCGTCGATCGAGACGACCACGCACTGTCGCCCGAACCGGCGGGCGCAGCGGTCGATCAGCGACGGATCGGCCACCGCAGCGCTGTTGACCGCCACGCGGTCCGCCCCGGCGCGGAGCACGGCACGCATGTCGGCCGTCGATCGCACCCCGCCGCCGACGGTGAGCGGCACGAATGCGCGGCGCGCCGTCCGCTCGACCGCGTCGAGGAGCGTCGAGCGCTCCTCCACGGCGGCGGTGATATCCAGGAACACGATCTCGTCGGCCCCGGCCGCCGCGTAGCGCTCGGACAGCTCGGCCGGATCGCCCGCGTCCACGAGGGCCACGAACCGCGTGCCCTTGACCACGCGACCGGAGCGGACGTCGAGGCACGGGATCACTCGTCGGAGCAGCATCAGGGGGCCACCAGCCGAAGGACGTTCTCGAGCAGGCGCAGTCCGTCCGATGCCGACTTCTCGGGATGGAACTGCACGCCCAGCAGCCGGTCCTGCGCGACGGCGCTTGTGAAGCGTCCGCCGTGCGATGTCTCGGCGATGACCACGTTCCTGTCGCGCGGGACGGGCGCGTACGAATGGACGAAGTACATCGGGACGCGCGCCGCCAGGCCCGCGAGCATCGGGTGCGCCGTCGTCGTCTCCACCTCGTTCCAGCCAACGTGCGGCAGCGTCGGCGCCGACGGCAGGCGGCGGGTCTCGCCGGCGATCCACCCCAGCCCGCGGGATCCGTCCTCCTCCGACGCCTCGAAGAGGAGCTGCATGCCGAGGCAGATCCCGAGGTACCACGCCCCGGAGTCGACCACGGCCTCGATCGCATCCACCAGGCGCGACCTGCGCAGCCGGCGCATCGCGGGACCCTGGGCGCCCACGCCCGGGACGACCACCAGGTCGGGGCTGCCGAGCTCGTCCCCGCCTCGCACCACCCGAACACGCGCGCCAAGCACCTCGAGCGCCCTGCCGATGCTCAGCAGGTTTCCCGCCCCGTAGTCGACGAGCGCGACGCTGGTCACGCGCCGTCCCGGCGGCTGCCGTCCCGGCCGCTGCCGGCCCGACCACGGTCGGCGGGGCCACGGTCGTCCCAGTCCAGCCGGCCCTTGGTCGACGGCACGTCCTCGCGGCGGGGATCCGGGGCCACGGCTCGCCGCAACGCCCGCGCCAGCGCCTTGAACGAGGCCTCGGCGACGTGATGGTCGTTCGCGCCCTCGGCGCGGAGGTGCAGGGTGATCCCTGCCTCCCGAACGAACGACTCGAGCGAGTGGGCGACCAGCTGCGTCGGCAGGCCGCCGATCCGCTCGCCTCGGAACGCGATCGACAGCACGGCATAGGGCCTTCCCGAGCAGTCGACCGCGGCGTGCGCCAGCGCCTCGTCCATGGGCACCCACGCATCGCCGAAGCGCTCGATCCCGGCCGGGTCCCCCAGCGCCTGGCGGAACGCCCGCCCCAGCGTGAGCGCGACGTCCTCCACCGTGTGGTGCTCGTCGACGGCGAGATCGCCCGTCGCATCGATCTCCAGGTCGAACAGCGCATGGTGGGCGAGCGACAGGAGCAGGTGGTCGTAGAAGCCGACGCCCGTCGCCACGCGGGCCTGCCCGCTGCCATCCAGCTGGATCAGACTCGCACGTCCGTCTCGCGGGTGGTCCGCCGCACATCCGCCCGCCGCCCAGCCGGATGCCTCCAAAGCCGAACTCGCCTCCGGGGCACGCGGCTCCACCGAACCTGCCTCGGACGAGCGTGGCGGCGGCGAGCCTGCCTCGGGCGCGCGTGGCTCCGGTCCGTCCATCATCTCGTCCCCTCCGCGAGTGCCGCGACCAGCCGGTCATCCTGGTCCGCCGTCCTGACGGTGATCCGAAGGTGCCCGCGCAGTGGACCCGCGCCGAACCGCCGGGGCACGAACCCCCGCCGGAGGAGGCGCGCCGCCGCGACGTCAGCCGACCCGGGCACGCCTGCGTCGAGCAGCAGGAAGTTGGTCACGCTGGGCTCCACGTGCCAGCCGACCCGCTCGAGGGCGGATCGGAACCGTTCGCGCTCGAGCCCGATGGCGGCCACGTTCGACCGGGCGAACGCTCCGTCCCGGAGCGCCGCGGCCCCGATCGCGGCTGACAAGGTCGCGATGCTCCCGGGCGGCCGGACTGCGGACAGCCGGGCCACGAGCGGCTCCTGCGCCACGCCGTAGCCCACGCGGACGCCGGCCAGACCGTATGCCTTCGACAGCGTGCGGACGACCAGGAGCCTTGGGAACCGCTCGACCTCGTCGACCAGGCTCGACCCGGCAAACTCGCGGTAGGCCTCGTCGACGACGACGACGGGTCCGCCGCCCGGCCCGGCACCCAGGCGATCGAGCAGCGCACACAGGACGCCGGGCGCCTCGACCGTGCCCGTGGGGTTGTTCGGGTCGCAAAGCCAGAGCAGGTCCGCTCCGGCCGCCGCCTGCGCCAGGCGATCGGCGTCCAGCGGAAAGCCGTCGAGCGCGGACCCCCGGGGCACGTCCACCAGCGCCGCGTGGCGCTGCCGCGTGATGACCCGGTACATGCCGTAGCTCGGCGTCGCGACCACCGCTCGCCCGCCGGGCGGGAGAAACGTCCGGGCGGCGATGTCGAGGACCTCATCCGCACCGGCCCCGACCACGACCCGGGACGATGGCGCACCTGTGTGTGCCGAGATCGCAGCGGTCAGCGCCGCATACGTCGCGTCGGGGTACTCGTTGAGGGGCGCAGCCGGCGGGCTCGCGGCCGCTCCGATCCAGGCGACGAGCGACGGAGGCGTGCGGGGGGACGTGTTCGTGTCGAAGCGGACCACCTGGGCCGGGTCGATGCCCCACGCCGCCGCGATCTGCACGTCGCTCGGCTCCCACTGGTATCCGGCCGACTCGTCGCGCGGCGGCGCGACATCCGCGAGGCCGCTCACGACTCGAACCGTGCCTCGATCGCGTGGCGATGCGCGACGAGGCCTTCGGCGTCCGCCACGATCCCGACCGCGGACGCGATCGAGGCGAGCCCCTCCCGGTCCACCAGCTGCGCCTGCATCCAGTGCCCGAAGTCCTCGACGGACAGCGGTCCACGTGCGCGCGCGAGCCGTCCGGTCGGCAGCACGTGGTTCGAGCCCGTGGCGTAGTCGCCGGCGGACTCGGGTGCGTACGTGCCGAGAAAGACCGACCCCGCGTGCCGGATGCGCGGCAGCAGATCGGCCGCGCCCTCGACGGCGACGGACAGGTGCTCGGGAGCGTACTGGTTCACGAAGTCGATGCCATCGTCGATGCCGTCGGCGACGACGATGAGACCCGCCGAGCCGAGCGAAGCGGCCAGGAAGTCGAGTCTCGGCTCGTGCGGCAGGCGACGCGCGATCTCGAACTCCACCCGGTCGGCGACGAGGGCGTCCGTGGCGACCAGCACGGCCGCGGAATCGGGCCCGTGCTCGGCCTGGCTGAGCAGGTCGGCCGCCACGTGGGCCGGGTTGGCCGAACCATCGGCCAGCACCATCACCTCGGACGGGCCGGCCGGCATGTCGATCCCGACCTCGCCCAGCACCTCCAGCTTCGCCGCCGTGACCCACGCGTTGCCCGGACCGACGATGGCGTCCACCGCACGAACGGTCTCGGTGCCGACGGCCAGGGCACCGATCGCCTGGGCGCCCCCGACGGCGTAGAACTCCTCGATCCGGAGCAGGCCGGCCGCGCCGAGCAGCGCGGGCGACAGACGGCCGTCACGCCCCGCCGGGCTCGCGACCGCGATCGCGCCGACGCCGGCCAGGCGGGCGGGGACGACGCACATCAGCAGCGAGCTCGGGTAGGCCGCTTCGCCGCCCGGCACGTACACGCCGACCCGGTCCAGGGGGCGCCAGACGCGTCCGACCCGGATGCCCGGAGATATGTCCACCCACTGCGCCGGCGCGGGGACCTGCACGCGGTGGAACGCCTCGATGTTGCGCGCCATCAGCAGCAGCGCGTCGCGCAGGGCGGGCGGCAGGGCGTCGGCCTCCGCTCGCAGCCGCGCAGCCGGCACTCGCAACGGAGCCGCGGTGCCGGCGGGAGAGCCGTCGGCTGTCCCGTCCGTCCACGCGCCGCCGAGACGCGCGCCCAGCTCGCGGAGCGCCTCGTCGCCGCGGGCGCGAACCGCGTCCACGACCTCGCGCGCCTGCCGGCGCACGTCGGCGCCCGTTCCGGCGCTCCGCCGGACGAGGGCCTTGCGATCCTCCACGGACAGGCCACGGAGCCCGACGCGGCGGAGGCGCCCCACGCCGGCTTCCGGAGACCCAAGGCGCGCCATGGGCGCCGCCCCGGGCGCCGCGACGCCGGCTGGCCTCGGTGCCCTCACCGGATCAGGAGCTCGATGGGGAGGACCAGGATGCCGGACGCGCCTGCCCCGCGCAGCCGCCCGAGCAACCCCCACATCTCGTCGGCCGCCACCACCGCGTGGACGGCCACCATGTCGCCTCTCGCGAGCGGCACCACGCTCGGCGAACCGAGTCCCGGCAGCAGCGCCTCGATCTCGGCGAGGCGAGCAAGCGGCGCGTTCATCATCACGTATCGCTGTTCGCGACCGTCGACGACCGCCTGGAGCATCGTCACGACCTCGCTGGCCGGGCCGTCGGCGCCGGGGCCGGCCACGAGCACAGCCTGGGAGGAGAGGAGGGTGCCTACCGACCGGAGCCCGTTCACCAGGAGCGTGGAGCCGGTCGAGACCAGGTCCACGATCGCGTCGGCGAGCCCCATGCGCGGCGCGACCTCGACCGCGCCGCTCAGGGGCACGATCTCGACCCGGATGCCGCGCCCCCGGAAGAAGCGCTCGGCGGTCGCCGGGTGGGACGTCGCGATCCGGCAACCCTCCAGGTCCGAGATCCCCTGGGCCGGTGCGTCCGACGGGACGGCCGCGTCGAGCCGGCATCGCCCGTAGTGGAGCTCCGCGCGCACCTCCAGGGTCCGGCCCGACTCCTCCAGCAGGTTTCCGCCGGTGATACCCATGTCTGCCACGCCGTCGCCCACGAACTCGACGATGTCCTCGGTCCGGGCGAACAGGATCTCGAGCGGGAAGTTCTCGCAGCGGCTCACCAGCGATCGCTCACGCGCGTCGAACACGAGCCCGGCGTCCCGCAGGAGCCCGACCGTGGGTTCGAGGAGACGGCCCTTGTTGGGGACCGCGAGCCGCAGTGGCGTGGTCATCGCCGGCTCGCGCCGCCGGCCGCGGCCGCGGTCGCTCCGGCAGTCGCTGCGCCGGGCTCGGGGGGTTCCTGCTGCTGGCCCGTTCGCCGCCCGCGGCGCTCAAGCGCGCGCACGTAGCCCCCGGTGCCGTGCCGCAGCCACTGGGCGATGCGTGTCACCGTCGCCGTCGATGCGCCGGTGACGTGGGAGACGTCGGCGTAGTGGCGGCCCTCCGCCAGCAGGCGAACCACCTGCCAGCGCTGCCCGAGATCGTGCAGCTCCCCGAGCGTGCAGAGGTCGCGGAGGAAGCGGGCTGCCTCCTCCCGGTCGGGCAGGTCGACGATCGCGTCGAGGAGTTCGTCCGTCTCGGGCGTTTGCCAGTCCTCGCTGCCGGATGTGAGCACGTGTCCCTTTCTGCCAGTGGGCCCCGCTGACGGAGCGCGTCTGTCGCGGGCGGGCATTCTCGGCCGGCGAGGACGTTCCAGCCCCGCGACGGTGTTCCAGCCGGACGACGCCGTTCCGCACCGTCCTGCTACTATACTATCATGCTAACACGATGGCAACCGGGAAGGTTCCTCCTCGCACCGTCGATCGACCTGCTTGGGGGGCGAGTCGTGCGGCTCCGGCAGGGCGATCCCACGGACGCGACCCTGTACGAGACCGACCCGGTGCGGACGGCAAGGCGCTGGGCGCTCGAGGGGGCCGACTTCCTGCACGTGGTGGACCTGGACGGCGCGCTCGAGGGCAGGGCGGCGCAGGCCGGCCTCGTCGCCGAGGTGATCTCCGCCGGGCTGGAGGCGGGGATCCCGAGCCAGGTCGCAGGGGGAATCCGCGACGAACGGGCCGCTGCGCGGGCGCTCGCCGCGGGCGCGGACCGCGTCGTGCTCGGCACGGCGCTGCTCACCGACGCGGACCTCGCGCGCAGGCTTGTCGAGCGCCATGGATCGTCGCGGATCGTGGCGGCGCTGGACGTGCGTGACGGTGTCGCAGTGGGGGAGGGCTGGCGCGACCGCGCGGCCGGGCTGCCGCTCGACCTGGCGCTCACCCGGCTGGTGGAGGCAGGAATCACCACCATCGCCGTGACGTCGATCGCCCGCGACGGCACGATGATCGGTCCCGACCTCGGGTTGCTCGGAGCGGTGCGCCGGCTCGCCCCGGACGTGAGGCTGCTCGGCTCGGGCGGGGCTGCGCTCGACGGGCGACGTGCTCGCGATGCGGAACCTCAGGTACCAGGGAGCGATCCTGGGCCGCGCCGTGTACGAGGGCGCCCTGACGATCGCTGGCGCACGGGCGGCGCTGGACGGCGCGGTGGCCGACACCTCGTCCCCGGTCCCGCCGCCACCGCCGCCGCGATAGACGCAGTGGCGGACCCCGCCGGCCTCAATGGGCCGCCGCTTCCTCCTTCTTGTGCGCCTCGACGACCTTCTGCGCGATGTGCGGCGGCACTTCCTCGTAGTGGTCGAGCGTGGCGGAGAACGTGCCCCGGCCGGCGGTGAACGCCCGCAGCTCTGTGGCGTAGGTGGCGAGCTCCGCTTCCGGCACCTGCGCATGCACCACCTGGATCCCGGCCCCCTCGGTGTCCATTCCCAGGACCCGGCCGCGACGCGTGTTGAGATCCCGGTTCACGTCGCCCATGAACGCCTCGGGCACGCGGATCGCCACATCCATGATCGGCTCGAGCAGGACCGGGTTGGCGTCCATGAGCCCCTTCCGGGTCGCCGTCGTCGCCGCCAGGCGGAACGAGAGCTCGTCCGAGTCGACCGGGTGGAACGACCCGTCGTACAGCGTGGCCTTGAAGTCGACCACGGGATAGCCGGCGATCACGCCCTTCGAGGCGACGTCGCGGACGCCCTTCTCGACTCCGGGGAAGAACTGCTTGGGTACCACGCCGCCGACGACATGCTCGGCGAATTCGACGCCGGCACCGGGGTTGGGCTCGATCTCGATCCAGACATGCCCGAACTGACCGTGGCCACCGGTCTGCTTCTTGTGCCGCCCCTCGACCTGGGTGTGGCCCCGGATCGTCTCCCGGTACGGGATGCGCGGTGGACGCGTGACGACCGCAGCCCCGAACTTGCGCTTCAGCAGTTCGACCAGCACCTGGATCTGGTTCTCGCCGACGGTCCAGAGCAGCTGCTCGCCGGTCTCTGACTGCCGCTCGACGCGGACGGTCGGTTCCTCCTCCACGAGCCGGCCGAGCGCCTGGCCCATCTTGTCCATGTCGGCCTTGGTCTGCGGCTCGATGGCGACTGCCAGCGTCGGCGCCGGGAACGCCAGCGGCGACATGGTGAGGGGTCGCTCGCGGCTCGTCAGGGTGTCGCCGGTCAGCGTGGCGGTGAGCTTGGCGACCGCGCCGATCTCGCCCGCGCCGAGCTCGCCCACCGCCTCCTGCTCCTTGCCGTGCAGCGCGAGCACCTGCCCGATCCGCTCCTCTTCCCCGCGATTCGGATTCCACAGGTGGTCGTGGCTTCGGATCGTGCCCGAGAGCACCCGAAAGAAGGTGAGCCGGCCGACGAACGGGTCGGCCGTCGTGCGAAACACGTGGAGCAGGAGCGGCGCCGACGGGTCGGGGGCGACCTGTGCCGGCCTTCCCTGCGCGTCGAGTGCCGCGACCGGGCCGCGGTCGACGGGCGACGGGAGGTACGCGACGATCGCGTCGAGCAGCCCGGTGACACCGATGCCGCGCGCGGCCGAGGTGACCACCACGGGCGCGATCAGGCTGCGGCGCACGGCGTCCCGAACGCAGGTCTCCAGCTCCTCGTCGCCGATCTCCTCGCCCTCGAGGTACTTGGTCATGATGTCGTCCGAGGCCTCGGAGGCGGCCTCGACGAGCTGTTCCCGTCGGCGGGCGACCTCTTCCTCGAGCTCGGCCGGAACGGACGACCTGGCGACCTGGTCGCCCTGCCAGGTATACGCGACGCGATGCACGAGGTCGACGTAGCCACGCAGCGAGTCGGCGGCGCCGATCGCCAGTTGGAGCGGCGCGATCTTCTGCCCGAAACTCTCGCGCAGCCGGTCGAGCGCGGCTCCCGGGTCGGCGTTCTCGCGCTCGCAGCGGGTGATCACGAACAGGGCCGGCAAGCCGGTCTCACGGCCGACCTGTACGGCCTTCTCCGTCCCGGCCTCCACCGACCCGGACGCGTCCATCGAGATGAGCGCGGCGTCTGCGGCGGCGAATCCCTGGATCATCTCGCCGACGAAATCGGCGTACCCGGGCGTGTCGACCAGCGTCACGCGGTGCCCGTCGTGCTCGAGCGAGGCAACCGCGAGGGCCAGCGACAGGTGTCGCTTCTGCTCCTCGGGCTCGAAGTCCAGGCTCGCGGTGCCCTCGTCGACCCGGCCCAGCCGGCCGATCGCCCCGGCGCTGTGCAGCAGACGCTCGGCCAGCGTCGTCTTCCCGGACCCGGCATGACCGGCCAGGACGACGTTCCGGAGACGGTTCGGTTCCACATGTTTCATCGCGGGCAGCCCTTCCAGCGGTTCGAGGCGGGCGGAGGCCGGGGGCGCGCGGCCCGGTCATTCTAGTAGAATGCCGGCGATGTCCGGACACTCCAAGTGGTCGCAGATCAAGCGCCAGAAGGGCGTCAACGACGCCAGGCGGGGCGCGGTCTTCACCAAGGTCGCCCGCGATATCGCCATCGCGGCGCGTGCTGGGGGCGGGGACCCGGACGGCAACTTCAAACTGCGTCTCGCGATCGAGAAGGCGCGCGGCGTCAATATGCCGGCCGACAACATCAAGCGGGCCATCGAGCGCGGGGCGGGCGGCGGCGAGACGGAGCAGTTCGAGGAGATCACCTACGAGGGCTACGGGCCCGGCGGCGTCGCGATCCTCGTCGAGGCGGCCACCGACAATCGAAACCGCACGGCGGCGGACGTGCGGGCCGTCTTCACCAAGCACGGTGGCCAGCTGGCGGGATCCGGTGCGGTCGCCTGGCAGTTCGAGCAGCGCGGCCTGATCGCGGTCCCGCTCGGGGGACAGGACGCGGACGACCTCGCGCTGCTGGCGATCGATGCCGGCGCGGAGGACGTGGACACGGATGCGGATCCGCTCGAGGTGTTCACCGGCCCCACGGAGCTCGAGGCCGTGCGGCGCGCGCTCGAAGCGGCCGGCGTGCGGATCGAGTCGGCCGAGCTCATCATGCAGGCCACGAACACGATCGAGGTGGACGAGGCAAAGGCGCGCGCGAACCTCCGCCTCATCGAGCACCTCGAGGACCACGAGGACGTGCAGCGCGTGACCGGGAACTTCGAGATTCCCGACGAGGTGATGGCCGAGGCGGCCACCACTTGATCGTCCTCGGGATCGACCCGGGAACCGCCACCACGGGGTATGGGATCGTCGAGCGCACCGGCTCCCGGATCAGATCGCTCGACTACGGGTGTATCCAGACCCCGTCAGATCGCCCGCTCGCCGAACGGCTGCTCGAGATCCGCGCCGCGATCACCGACCTCATCCAGACGCACCGGCCGGCCCTGGTCGCGGTGGAGCGCCTGTTCTTCAACCGCAACGTGCAGACCGCGTTCGCCGTCGGGCAGGCCCGCGGTGCCGTGCTGCTGACCGCAGCCGAGCACGGGCTGCCGGTGTTCGAGTTCACGCCGAACGAGGTCAAGATCGCGGTGACCGGGTACGGTCGGGCGCCGAAGGGCCAGGTGCAGCGCATGGTGCAGACGGTCCTGGGGCTGCCCGATCTGCCCCGCCCAGACGACGCTGCCGACGCGCTGGCGATCGCGATCTGCCTGGCCCACAGCCGGCCGGCGGCGGCCTGAGCGTCGTGCGCCTCGAGGCGTCGGCGTGATCGCATCGCTGTCCGGCACGGTCGACGCGGTCTTCCCCGACTCGCTCG
Organism: uncultured Chloroflexia bacterium; assembly: GCA_963759135.1. Taxonomy (GTDB): domain Bacteria; phylum Chloroflexota; class Limnocylindria; order Limnocylindrales; family CSP1-4; genus JAJYNJ01. The sequence continues at coordinate 69,678 of CAVWXU010000018.1, forward strand.
TCCTCGAGGTGGGAGGCGTGGGGTACCGGGTGTTCGCCGGACCGTCCACGCTGGCGACCACTCGGCAGGGGGAGCGACTCAAGCTTCGCACGCACCACATCGTGCGCGAGGACACCCAGGCGCTCTACGGGTTCCGGACGGTGGAGGAACTCGGGTTCTTCGCGCTGCTCCTGACGGTGACCGGCGTGGGACCAAAGGTCGCGCTCGCGATCCTCTCGTCGCGGCCGGTCGCAGACCTGCAACTCGCCGTGATGCAGGGCGACGAGGCCGTCCTCACCGCCGTGTCGGGGGTGGGGAAGCGGCTCGCGCGCCCGGATCGTCCTCGAGCTTCGGGAGAAGGTGGCCGCCGCGGGCATGGCTGCCGCGGCCGCTCCGGGGCGCGGGCCCGCGGTCGGCACGACCGAGTCGGAGGTGGTGGCCGCGCTCCAGGCCCTCGGCTACTCGCAGCCCGAGGCTCGCGACGCGGCCAGGGCCGCCGCCGCAGACTCGGCGCCGGCCGCTTCGCTGGAAGACCGTGTCAAGGCGGCGTTGCGTCGGCTCAGCCGCGAGTAGCCTGCTCGCGACGAGATGTGAACAGGCGTTCCAGATGGGCCATCGGTGGCCGCCCCACCTGCTAGACTCGGCCCCGATGGATTCCGCCCCCAGGGTCGTGGGACCCGCCGCGCTCGCCGTCGAGGAGGCCGTCGTCGAGACGAGCCTGCGGCCTCGCCACCTCGACGAGTACGTGGGCCAGGAGCAGGTCAAGCGCAACCTGGGCACACTCCTGGAGGCGGCCCGGCGGCGAGGCGAGGCGGCCGACCACGTCCTGCTGTACGGCCCACCGGGCCTGGGCAAGACCACGCTCGCCAACATCGTGGCGCGCGAGCTTGGCGTCAACATCCATACCACGAGCGGCCCGGCGGTCGAGCGGGCCGGTGACCTCGCAGCGATACTCACGAACCTCGAGGAGCGCGACGTCCTCTTCATCGACGAGATCCACCGGCTGAACCACGCGGTCGAGGAGATCCTGTATCCCGCGATGGAGGACTTCGTCATCGACGTGATGATCGGCCGGGGGCCCAGCGCACGGAGCCTGCGCCTCTCGCTCAAGCCGTTCACCGTCGTCGGCGCGACCACCCGCGCGGGCCGCGTCGGCGGCCCTCTCCGCGATCGCTTCGGGGCCATCTATCGGCTGGACTATTACGACGCGGCCGACCTCGCTGCGATCGTGCGGCGGTCGGCGGCGATCCTGGGGGTGGCGATCGACGACGACGCGGTCGATGTGCTGGCGCGGCGGGGGCGAGGCACGCCCCGCATCGTGAACCGCCTGCTGCGACGTGTCCGCGACCACGTCGAGGTGCGCGGCGAGGAGCGGATCACGGTCGCACGGGCAGAGGCGGCCATGCAGGAGATGGAAATCGACGAGGAGGGGCTCGACACGACCGACCGGCGGCTCCTGCTCGCGATCGTGCAGAAGTTCGCGTCGGGGCCGGTCGGCGGCGCCGCACTTGGAGCGGTGATCGGCGAGGAGGTCGAGACCGTCGAGGACGTCTACGAACCGTACCTGCTGCAGCTCGGGTTCCTGGACCGGACGCCACAGGGCCGGGTGGCCACGGAGCGGGCGCGGGACCACCTGCGCAGGCTGGGCTTCGACGTGCCACAGCCGCGTCGGTCGGAGCGAACGGACGCAGGGACTCTGGGACGGGGTGACGAGCCGAGGGTGGGCGCACGGACGGTGAGGCGTGACGGCGGGGAGCGTGGCTGCCGCAGTGGAGGGGCGCGCAGGATGAGCGCCGCCCTGGTCGGCCCGGCGGACGGCGCGGCGGACGGCGCGGCGGACGGCGCGGCGGACAGCGCGACGGCGGGCCCTCCGTCGGACGGCCCCGCAGCGCACGCCCCGGCCACGCGGAGGCTCGAGAGGTCGCCGGGAGCAGCGCGCATGCAGGTGCGTGCCGGGCTCGCCGGGTGAGCGGCGCGGGATTCGAACCCGATGAGGCGCCGGGGCGTGGCGGCGGCACGGCGCCGGGCAGCGGCACGGCGCCTGGCAGCGGCACGGCGCCGGGAAGCACCTGGGCACCCTCGGGGCGGCCGATCCGTTTCGAGGTGTTCGGCGGCGCGGGCGAGCGCGGCGCGCCCACTCGAGCTCGCCGCGGGCGGCTGACCCTTCCCCACGGCGCGGTCGAAACACCGGCGTTCATGCCCGTCGGCACCAACGCCACGGTCAAGGCGCTCGATCCCGACGACCTGCGGGAGGTTGGCGCGCGCATCGTTCTGGCCAACACGTACCACCTCTACCTTCGCCCGGGGCACGAACGCATCGCGCGGCTCGGCGGGCTGCACGCGTTCATGGCCTGGGACGGGCCGATCCTCACGGACAGTGGCGGCTTCCAGGTCGTGAGCCTGTCCGATCTGCGCGAGGTGGACGACGACGGAGTCACGTTCCGCTCCCACCTCGACGGGTCAACGCACCGCTTCACGCCCGAGCACTCCATCGCCGTGCAGGAGGCCCTCGGCTCGGACGTGGCCCTTGCGCTCGACCACCCAGTCCCTCCACACGCATCGGGCCGCGCCAGGGTGGAGGACGCGATGCGACGCACGCACGCCTGGGCCGAGCGATCGCTGGAGGCGCACTCCCGCCCCGACCAGGCCCTGTTCGGGATTGTCCAGGGCGGACTCGAGGCGGACCTGCGCGCCGAGTCCACCCGCTCCATCGCGGCGCTCCCGTTCGACGGCCTCTGCATCGGGGGACTCGCCGGCGACGAGACGGCCGCCCAGCGGCGCGCGGCGCTCGACGTCGCCGTGCCCCTGCTGGCGAGCGACCCGCGCCCTCGCTACCTCATGGGGCTGGGGTCGCCGCTCGACATGCTCGACGCGGTGGACGGCGGCATCGACCTCTTCGACTCGGTGCTCCCGGCCCGCGTGGCGAGGAACGGCACGCTCTGGGTGCCGGGCGGCCGGCTCAACATCCGGAACGCGCGGTTCCTCGACGACCCCCGGCCCGTCCTGGACGGGTGTCCGTGCCGCCTCTGCCGCACCTTCTCGAGGGCCTACATCGCGCACCTGTTCCGGGCCGAGGAACTCCTCGCCTACCGGCTCGCGACTTGTCACAACCTGACCTTCACCATAGACTTCATGGGACGTGTCCGGCAGTCGATCGAGGCCGGAACACTCCACGAGTTCCGGCGCGTCGAGGCCGCGCGACGCGTCCCAGACGATCCCGGAAACGCCGTCGAACGTGACAGGCAAGCTGGCGCGAAGCTGCGGTGAAGTCACAGTGCACGTGCACCGCCTACCGTGACGGTGCACCGCGGAGGCGGAGGCATGGGAACGAAGAATCGCCCTCACCGCGAAGTCAAGAAGAAGCCGAAGGAAGCCACGTCAAAGGCCCACATCCAGCCGCTCCTGGACGCCCCGCCACAGAACGTCGAGGTGATCAAGCCGCGACGAAAGCCCCGGGTGGACGAGGAGTCGGAGGAGGCCTGACGCGGTCTTCGGCCCCGGACGGGAGAGCACGAGCATGGCCATCACGGGGTCCGGTCAGGCGGCCGGCGCGACGCGCAACGGGGACATGACGGGGGACAAGGCGGCCGGCGAACGCACGCGCGCCGTGGACGCTGCGATCCTCGCCATCGAGAAGCAGTTCGGGCGCGGCTCGATCATGCGGCTCGGCTCACGGGAGCGGCAGCAGGTCGACTCGATCCCCACCGGCTCCATCGCGCTGGACCTCGCGCTCGGCGTGGGTGGCATCCCGCGAGGACGCGTGACGGAGATCTTCGGACCCGAGTCGTCGGGCAAGACCACGCTCTGCCAGCACGTCCTCGCGGAGGCGCAGCGCCGTGGCGGCGTGGTCGCGTTCATCGACGTCGAGCACGCCCTCGACCCGAAGTACGCCAAGGCGTGCGGGGTGAACGTCGACGAGCTCCTCGTGAGCCAGCCTGACACCGGCGAACAGGCCCTGGAGATCACGGAAACCCTCATCCGGTCCGGCGGCGTGGACTGCGTCGTCGTCGACTCGGTCGCGGCGCTGGTGCCCCGCGCCGAGATCGAGGGCGAGATGGGGGACTCCTTCGTCGGGATCCAGGCCCGGCTGATGAGCCAGGCCCTCCGCAAGCTGACCGGCGCCGTCAGCCGGTCGAACACGGCGCTGGTCTTCACGAACCAGTTGCGCGAGAAGATCGGCGTGATGTTCGGAAACCCGGAGACGACGCCCGGCGGACGCGCCCTCAAGTTCTACGCCAGCGTGCGCCTCGACATGCGTCGCATCGAAACCATCAAGCAGGGCACAGACCCGGTCGGCAGCCGTGTCCGTGTCAAGGTCGTCAAGAACAAGGTGGCGCCCCCGTTCCGCGTCGCAGAGTTCGACGTGATGTACGGCACCGGCATCTCCCGGGAGGGGGGACTGCTGGACGTCGGCGTGGCCACGGACATCGTCAACAAGACGGGGGCGTGGTTCACCTACGGGGACACCCGCCTCGGCCAGGGCCGCGAGGCGGCCAAGGAGTTCCTGCACCAGAACGCGGACGTGGCGCAGCAACTGGAGACGGAGATCCGCGCCAGGGTCGCCAGCATCGAGCTGCCGGTGGAGGGGATCGCCGAGGCGGAGTGAGGCCAGCGGACACATCGCCGCCGCGCGGGACGGCGCGAGCGGCAGGCCCTCGAGGCCCTCGAGACCGGCGATTGCCGCGACGCAGCCGGGCCGGCATCGGCGTCCTGCATTGGCTATGACCCCACGCCCTGGGCGGCGGCGCACGCCCGCCGAGGCGCGGGAGCGCCACGCGTCCGTGCGGGATGTCGAGCCGGTGATGAACGCCGCGGCCCGCTTCCTGGAGGCGCGGCCGCGAAGCGTTGCGGAGACGCGCCGGCGCCTCGCGGAGGCCGGGTACCCGGCGCCGCTCGTCGACGAGGTGCTGGTGCGCCTCGCCGACCTCGGCTATCTCGACGACGAGTCCTTCGCGCGGACGTGGGTGGAGAGCCGGGACCGGGCTCACCCACGCGGAGAAGCGGCCCTCCGGCGCGAGCTCACGCTCAAGGGGATTCGCGCCGACGTGATCGCCGCGGTGCTGGAAGAGCGACGGGCGCCGCCCGGGCCCGACGGGCCCGCCGCCTCGCCGCGCGCCGCGTCCGGGCCATCCGACCCGGCGGCCGGGCCGGACCTCGACGCGGCACTCCTCCTCCTGCGGCGTCGCGCCCCCGCACTCGCGCGGGAGCCCGACCTGCGAGCGCGACGCCGGAAGGCGTACGCCCTGCTGGCCCGGCAGGGCTTCGACCCTGGCACGTGCCGGGAAGCCCTGGAGGCATGGTGGATCGCCCCGGGAGGTCAGACTGCGGCGGATGCGGCTCAGGACGCCCCAAAATCGTCGTCGGGTATCGATGACGTTTGACGCCGCCTCCGGGGGACGTATAGGCTTCGCGACGGATCACTGATGCGGCGCGCGCGAGCCAACGGCCGGGGCGCTCGGCCCGCGGACGCGAACGCCTGACTTCTGGCCCAGCCAGCCGCGCGCCCGGGTGGGGACGCGCGGCGCACGACTCTACCCAATCCACCTTCCAGCTTCTGGGCTGGACGGGAGGCATCGATGCCGGACAACCCCGTCCTCCTGGCGGTGGGGGCGCTCGTCCTCGTCGCCGGCGGGGCGCTGCTTGGATTCGTGGCCCGCGGCCTGTGGGCGGCCCAGGCGGTGCGGGCGGCCCAGGACAAGGCGGGGCGGATCGTCGCCGAGGCGAGGGCGCAGCAGAAGGACCTGATCCTCCAGGCCAAGGAGGAGCAGGTCCGCCTGCAGCGCGAGACCTCCGAGGAGGAGCGCACAAAGCGGGCTGAGCTGGCCGTGCTGGAACACCGGCTGCTGCAGCGCGACGAGCAGCTCGACCAGCGCACCGACATGCTGGAGCAGCGAGACCGCAAGCTGCTGGAGCGGGAGCGGGAGCTGCAGGAGCATCGCGATGCGCTGAGTCGCGCCCGACAGGAGCAGGTGACCGCGCTCGAGCGCGTGAGCGGCATGACCGCGGAGCAGGCGAAGGCGCATCTGCTCGAGGAGGTGCGCGACGAGGCCGAGCACGACGCCGTCCGCGTCGCCCGCGAGATCGAGCGGCAGGCTCGCGATGAAGCGGAGGACCGCGCCCGAGAGATCGTGACGACCGCGATCCAGCGCGTCATGTCCGACCACACGGCCGAGATGACGGTGTCGGTCGTACCGCTCCCGTCCGACGAGATGAAGGGGCGGATCATCGGCCGCGAGGGCCGCAACATCCGCGCGCTCGAGCAGGCGACCGGGATCGACCTGATCATCGACGACACGCCGGAGTCGGTGCTCATCAGCGGCTTCGACCCCGTTCGGCGCGAAATCGCCCGTCTCGCGCTCACGAAGCTCATCCAGGACGGCCGGATCCACCCGGGCCGCATCGAGGAGGTCGTCGCGAAGGCCCGCGCCGAGGTCGACGCGATCATGAAGCAGGCCGGGGAGCAGGCAGCCTACGACGCGGGGGTGCCAGGCCTGCCTCCCGAGATCATCAAGCTTCTCGGCAGGCTGAAGTACCGCACCAGCTACGGGCAGAACGTGCTGAAGCACGCGGTCGAGACCAGCCGCCTGGCCTCGATCATCGCGGCCGAGATGGGCGCGGACATCCAGGTCGCCAAGATGGGCGGCCTGCTGCACGACATCGGCAAGGCCGTCGACCACGAGATGGAGGGGCCGCACGCGTCGATCGGAGGACAGATCGCGCAACGGAACGGACTCTCGCCGCGCGTCACGAACGCGATCGCGGCGCACCACCAGGAAGTGGAATACGCCTGCATCGAGGCACCCATCGTGCAGATCGCCGACGCGATCAGCGCCAGCCGGCCCGGCGCCCGGGGCGAGTCGATGGAGGCCTACGTGAAGCGGCTCGAGGACCTGCAGGCGATCGCGGACAGCTTCCCCGGCGTCGAGCGGTCGTTCGCGGTGCAGGCCGGACGCGAGGTGCGCATCCTCGTTCGGCCCGAGGACATCGACGATCTCGGCTCCATGCGCCTCGCGCGCGACATCGTCCGGAAGATCGAGGAATCGCTGACCTACCCCGGGCAGATCAAGGTCACGGTGATCCGGGAGACTCGCGCCGTGGAATACGCCAAGTAGCGCCCCGGATGCGCCACGAGGTCCGCGAGGTCCAGGCGGCCGACCGTCTCGCCCCTGCGCCGGAACGCCCGCGCAACGGCGTGGTGCGCGTGCTCATGATCGGCGACGTGATCGGCCGGCCGGGGCGAGAGGGCGTGGAGCGGCTGCTGCCGGGATTGCGCGCGGAGCGCGGCCTGGACTTCGTCACTGCCAACGGAGAGAACGTGGCGGGCGGGATGGGGCTGACCGCCTCCACCGCCCGAGCGCTCTTCGACGTCGGCGTCGACGTCATCACGAGCGGGAACCACATCTGGGACAAGCGCGAGATCTACGCGGAACTCGAGCGCGAGGAACGCATCCTGCGGCCGCTCAACTACGGCCACGACGGCGTCCCGGGCCGGGGCTGGGGCATCTTCCACGCCGCGGACGGCAGCGAGATCGCCGTCGTCAACGCCCAGGGCCGCACCTACATGCAGCCGATCGAGAACCCGTTCACGACGGTCCGGCAGCTGCTCGAGGACGGGGCGGACGAGCTCCCCGTCGTCCGGATCGTGGACTTCCACTGCGAGATCACCAGCGAGAAGAACGCGTTCGGGCTGCACCTCGACGGCCTGGTCAGCGCCGTGTGCGGCACGCACACGCACGTGGTGACGGGCGACGAGCGCATCCTGCCGCGTGGCACGGCCTACCTCACCGACATCGGGATGACCGGGCCCGTCTACAGCGTGATCGGGTTCGAGCCGAGCACGGTGCTGCCGCGCTTCCTGAGCGGCCTCCCGACGCGGTTCGAAGTCGGGAGCGGGCCGGTCGTCTTCAACGCGGTTCAGATCGACATCGACACCGCCACGGGCCGCGCGCTCCACGTCGAGCGGGTCAGCCGCATGGTGGACTCCTGACCGGGGCCGGAGGCTCGCACGTGACGCTGCCCCCGCGCAACCGGATCGACCTGCACTGCCACACCGCCCGGTCCGACGGCGTGCTCCAGCCTTCCGACCTGCTCGCGGCGATGCGCGAATGGGGGATCGTGCTTGCCTGCATCACCGACCACGACACGCTCGACGGATATCGCGAGCTGATCGCAGCGGGGGAGGGTGACGGACACCCTCGGCTGCTGCCCGGGGTCGAGATCAACAGCGTGGCGAACGACGTTCCGGGGTTGTGGGAAGGCGAGCTGCACATCCTGGGCTACGGCATGGACCCCGGGGACGCGGCGTTCGAGGCCGGGCTCGCGGAGCAGCGACGGCTGCGGGCGCAGCGCGCCGACATGATCGTGGACCGCCTGCGCTCCCTCGGGATGCCGGTCGACGAGCAGCTGCCGCGAGCCATCGGGCCCGGCGTGACCTCGCCCGGCCGGCCGCACATCGCCCGCGCGCTGGTCGCGGCAGGCCACGCGGAGAGCGTGGACGATGCGATGCGGCGGATCCTGGCGCGCGGCGCACCCGGCTACGTGCCGCGTCAAGGGCTTGGGCCACGCGAGGCGATCGACGCCATCAGGGCCGCCGGCGGACTGGCGTCCCTGGCGCACTTCCGCGAGGCACCCGACCGGCCGGACGTGATCGACCGGCTGTGCGACTGGGGTCTGGGTGGGCTCGAGGTGTACCACGTCTCGTTCGACGAGGCCACACGAGCGGCCGTCGCGCGGGTCGCCGCTGACCGCGGACTCCTGGCGACCGGGGGCAGCGACTACCACGGCGACAGCTGGACGTACGAGCAGGCACAGGCGGCGTGCCACGTGCCCGACGACGTCGAGGACGCGGTCCTGGCCGCGCTCGGGCGCCACGCCGCGCCGGAGCCGGCAGCACCGCGCATCCGCGCGAGCGAGCGCCGCGCACGGGCGCCGGACCGGTCCCCCGCTAGACTGGGCCAACCATGGCGACCCGGCAGCTTCCCGTCCTCGATCTCCCGGCACGGCAGAGCGTCGCCCCGCCGCGACGCAGCGAACCCGCGCCGGGCGCGCTCGGCGAGTTCGTCACGGACGACCTGGCGCTGCCGCGCTTCCACGTGTGGACGCTGGGATGCCAGATGAACCAGTCCGACTCCGAGGAGATGGCCGGTGCCCTGCTGTCGGCCGGCTGCACCGAGGCGCCCGGCATGGAGCAGGCCGACCTGATCGTCATCAACAGCTGCGCGATCCGCGAGACCGCCGAGGCCAAGATCATCGGGCGGCAGGGGCAGCTCGCCCGCCTCAGGCAGGCGAACCCGGCCCTGCGCGTCGTCCTCACCGGCTGCGCCGTGCGGGTCGAGAACCATCAACGGCTCGCGCGCCGGTATCCCGCGGTAGATCTCTTCCTGCGCCCAGACGAGGAGCCCGAGCTGGTCGCCCGCCTGGGCCTCGCCAGTGCAACCGCCCCGGGGCTGTTCACACGCCCCGCCGCCGCGGACGCGCTGCCGACAAGCCGTTCCGCCGCCGCGGACGCGCTGCCGGCAAGCCGTTCAGCTGCAGTGTCGGCGGACCGCGTCGCCCGCCGCAGCGCCATCCAGGCCTGGCTGCCGATCATCTACGGCTGCGACAAGACCTGCACGTACTGCATCGTGCCGTTCAGCCGAGGTCCGGAGCGGAGCCGTCCATTCGACGACATCGTTGAGGAGGCGCGCCGCCTCGCGGCTGCCGGCTACCGCGAAGTCACGCTGCTCGGCCAGAACGTCAACTCGTACGGCCACGACCTGTCGCCCGACCCGCGCTTCGCCCACGTCCGGAGCGCCCGGGAGATCGGGCGCCGCCTCGACCTCGACGGACGGCCCGACATCGCCGAGCTGCTGCGGGCGATCGACGGGATCCGGACAGCGGACGGCGTCCCGGCGATTCCGCGCCTGCGGTACATCACGTCCCACCCGTGGGACCTCGGCGATCGCCTGATCGCGGCGATGGCCGACTGCCGCGCGGTCTGCGAGCACCTCCATCTGCCCGTCCAGTCCGGCTCCGACGCCGTCCTGCGAAGGATGGGCCGGCAGTACTCCGTCGCGTCGTACCTCGACCTCGTCGACCGGCTGCGCGCCGCCGTGCCCGGGATCTCCCTGACGACCGATGTCATCGTCGGGTTCTGCGGCGAAACCGAGGAGCAGTTCCACGAGACGCTGGCACTGCTCGAGCACGTCCGGTTCGACACCGTCTTCGCGGCCGCGTTCTCGCCCCGGCCGGGTACGCCGGCCGCCGGCCTTCCCGACGACGTGCCTCCCGCCGACAAGCGCCGCCGCCTCAACGAGCTCCTCGCGCTGCAGGAGGGGATCGGCTGGGCACGCAACCGCGCCTGGGTGGGACGGACCACCGAGGTCCTCGTCGACGGCGTCGATCGACCGCGCGCGCACGACCACGGGGAGACGCTCACCGCCGCCCCGGGCCGGCCCGGGCACGTCCGGCTGGGTGGCCGCAATCGCGAGAACAAGCTCGTGCACCTGGGCGGGTCCCCCGACCTCGTCGGCCGGCTCGTCCAGGTACGCATCGAGCACGCCGGGCCGTACTCGCTGACCGGCACGCTCGTCGACGACGGCGCCTGACGCCGTGCCTTCCGCGTCGGCCGGCGTCCGGGCGGAGGAGGGGAGCGGGACGGGTCCCACGCTTCCGCCGCTGGTGGTGATCGCCGGCGCGACCGCCACCGGCAAGACGCGCCTCTCGCTGCGCCTCGCCGCTGCCCTGGGCAACGTCGAGATCATCTCGGCCGATTCGAGGCAGGTCTATCGCGGCATGGACATCGGCACCGCCAAGGTGTCGCGCGCAGAGCGTGCCAGCGTGCCGCACCACGGCCTCGATCTGGTCGACCCGGACGAGCCGTTCAGTGTCTCCCTCTACCAGCGGCACGCCCTGGACGCGCTGGCTGCGATTGCCCGTCGCGGCCGCGTGGCCCTGCTGGTCGGCGGCACGGGATTGTACCTGCGTGCCGTCGCCCGCGGTGTCCCGCTCGGCGACGCTCCGTACGACCCGCTGCTGCGGGCACGACTCGAAGCGGAGGTCGCAGTCGACGGGCTTGCGCCGCTCGCCTCGCGCCTGGCCCGTGACGCACCCGGCGTGGCGGCGCGGACCGACCTTGCCAATCCCCGGCGCGTGGTGCGTGCGCTCGAACGCGTGGCCGTCGAGGGAGACCGGGTACCACCACAGCCGGTCGGCTACGCCGGCCCCGTGCTGTGGCTGGGGCTCGCCGTCGAGCATGCAACACATCGGACCTGGATCGCCAACCGCGCCGCGGGGCAGTACGCGGGCGGGCTCGTCCGCGAGGCGGCGGGACTGGCCGCACGGTTCGACCCGTCCCTGCCGGCCCTCAGCGCGATCGGGTACCGCGAGGCGATCGACGTCGCGCGTGGGCGGCGGACGGCCGCCGAGGCGCTGGCCGAGACGATCGTTCGGACCCGGGCATATGCGCGGCGCCAGCGGACCTGGTTCCGGGCCGAGCCCGGCATCCGCTGGATCGACGCGGTGCGCGACCCGTATCCCGAGGCTCTGCAGGCCGTGCGCCGGTTCCTGGAGTCCTCCGAGGCGTAGCCCGCGGCTCGCACTCGTCCTGCCGGCAGCCCGTGGCTGGATGCCAGGAGGCTCGTCGGCCGCCCGGCGGGCCGGCCGCGGCGGCGCGCATTCGCCCGAACCGTCGCGCCCGCATCCGCCCGAACGGCCGCGCCCGCCAGACCCCACGGCCGCGTGCGGTACAGTTGCCGGGCCACCGACCACCTGACCGACCGACCGACCAACGAACCATCGAACCAACGAACCAACCGGAGGAGCATGGCCCGACTCATCGAACTCGCACCGCCGCGCGAGCGAGCGTTCCTCGTCGCCGTCGATACCGGGACGGAGCCTGGCTGGACGGCGGAGGAATCGGTGAACGAGCTGGCGGCGCTGGCCGACACCGCCGGCGCCGAGGTCGTCGGCGCCGAATGGCAGACGCGCCGGGTGCCGGATCCGACGTGGTACCTGGGCAAGGGCAAGGCCCAGGAACTCGTGCAGGCTCGCTCCGAGACCGGATTCACGCTGCTGGTCGCGGACGACGAGCTCACGCCGAACCAGCAGCGTTCGCTCGAGGAGGTGGTGGGCTGCAAGGTCCTCGACCGGAGCGGGCTGATCCTCGACATCTTCGCCCAGCATGCCCGGACGCACGAGGGCCGCCTGCAGGTCGAGCTCGCCCAGCTGGAGTACCAGCTGCCCAGGCTGACCCGACTGTGGACGCACCTGTCGCGAACCGGCGGCGGCATCGGCACGCGCGGTCCCGGGGAGTCCCAGCTCGAGACCGACCGACGCCTGATCCGGGAGCGGATCCGGCGCCTTCGGGACCGGCTCGACGACGTGCGTCAACAGCGCGAGATCGCCTCCCGATCGCGCGACCGCCGGCTGGTTCCCACCGTGGCGATCGTCGGCTACACGAACGCAGGCAAGTCCACGCTCCTGAACGCGCTGGTCGGAGCGGAGGCCGCCCTGGCCGAGGACAGACTCTTCGCCACCCTCGACCCGACCAGCCGTGCCGTGAAGCTGGGAGACGGGCAGTCGGCGGTCGTCACCGACACGGTCGGATTCATCCACAAGCTCCCGCACCAGCTGGTCGACGCGTTCCGCGCCACGCTCGAGGAGGTGACGCGGGCGGACATCCTGCTGGAAGTCGTAGACGCCTTCGACTCGCACGTGGCGGAGCACCGCGCCACGGTGCAGCAGGTGCTCGGCGAGCTCCACGCAGGCGAGAAACCGCGCCTGGTCGTCTACAACAAGGCCGATCTCCTCGAGTCGGGCGCCCGCGAGGAGACGAACCCGGCACCGATGATCGGGGACGCCGTCCTGATCTCGGCGCTGACCGGGTACGGGATCGACACCCTGCGGACGCGCCTGTCGGCGCAGCTGGCCGACTTGTGGGAAGACGTGGACGCCGTCGTTCCGTACACGCTCGGCGAGCTGATCGCGCGCATCCGGGAACGCGGCACGGTCGACGTCGAGTACCGCGCCACGGACGTGCGGGTGCGTGGACGCGTGGCGCCGCAACTCGCGGGCGAACTGCGCGCGGCGGCCGGCGCGATTGCCGCCCAGCGGGACTGATGCCGACCGATCCTTCCCGGGACGCCCCCGTTGACGCCTTCGAGGCGCTGGTCGAGGCCGCGCTCGAGAGCCTCCCGGCGGTCTTCCGAGAGCGTCTCGACACCGTGGCGGTGGTGGTCGAGGACGAGCCGACGCCCGGCGAGCTGGCGCAGGCGGGCGCATCCGGGCTGCTCGGGCTGTACACGGGCGTGCCGCGCACGGCCTACCGGGCGAGCGAGACGGCCCTCGCGAGCAAGATCACCATCTTCCGGGGCCCGCACCTGCGGCTCTTTCGCAACCCCGATGCGCTGGCGCGCGGGGTTGCCGCGACGGTCCGGCATGAGGTGGCCCACCACTTCGGGATCTCCGACGCCCGGCTCGATGAGCTGGCGCGCCTGCGCCGCTGATCGACGCCCCCCAACGCGGCGCTCGCGCAGCGCGGTGCCGTGGCACGGCCTATCCTCGCCGCCACGAGTCGCCGGTCCGGCGTCCTGTCGGCTGGCGCGGTCCGAGACCTGGAGGAGGCCTGCGATGATCGTGCCCCTCTCCGTGCTGGAGTTCAGGGACCGCGCGGCGGCGTACTTCGCCGGGCGAGTCGGGGTCGTCGACGGCGACCGCCAGTTCAGCTACCGGGAGTACGCCGAGCGCACGCACCGACTGGCCGGCGCACTCCGCGGCCTGGGCGTGGCGCCGGGCGACCGCGTGAGCTTCCTCACCTACAACACGCACCAGCTGCTCGAGGCGTACTACGGCGTGCTCGAGGCCGGGGGCGTGCTCAACCCGATCAACATCAGGCTCACGCCCGACGACATCGCGTTCATCCTCGACCACTCGGCGTCGAAGGTCGTCTTCTTCCACGCCGACTTCGCCCCGCTCGTCGACCGCATCGTGCCGGCGGTCGCCACGCGTCCCATCTGCGTCGTCATGGAGGGCGAGGCGGGTGGAGTCGCCGCCCATGAGTACGAGAGGTTGCTGGCCGACGCGTCGGCCGGAGAACCGCCGGCGCAGGTCGACGAGAATGCGGTCGCCGAGCTGTTCTACACGAGCGGGACGACGGGTCGGCCGAAGGGCGTGGCGCTGACACACCGTGCGCTGTATCTGCACGGCCTGCAGACTGCCCTGTCGCTCGGCGTCACGGACGCGGACACGATCCTCCACGTCGTGCCGCTGTTCCACGTGAACGGCTGGGGGGCACCGCACTGGGTGACGCTGGCAGGCGGCCAGCACGTGATGCTGCGCCGGTTCGACCCCGCCGCACTCATGGCGCTCGTAGAGCGACACCGCGTCACGTACCTGCTGGCGGTCCCCACCATCTTCAACGCCGTGCTGAACAGCCCGGATTTCGGCAGGTACGACCTCTCGAGCCTGCGGCGCGTCCTGGTCGGGGGCGCGCCGTCGTCTCCCGCCCTGATCCGCTCGCTCGAGCAGAGGCTGGGGGTGGAGGCTGTGGTCGGATACGGCCTCAGCGAGACCTCGCCCGTGCTCACGATCGCGTGGCCGCGGCGACATCTCCTGGCGACCGAGCCCGCGGACCGCCGCCTCGAACGTCAGGCGACCACCGGCTGGGCCGTGCCCGGCGTGCGCGTCCGCGTCGTGACGGGGGAGGGGACGGACGTCCAGCCGAACGACGAGCAGATCGGCGAAATCGTCGTCCGGTCGAACGTCGTGATGGACGGCTACTTCCGGGACGAGGAGGGGACCGCCGCAGCGATACGCGACGGGTGGTTCCACACGGGCGACATGGCCACTGTCGACCAAGAGGGGTACATCACGATCAAGGACCGCCTGAAGGACGTCATCATCAGCGGTGGCGAGAACATCTCGTCGGTCGAGATCGAATACGCACTGGCAGACTTCCCGGGGCTGCTCGAGGCGGCGGTCGTCGCAGCTCCCGACGAGACCTGGGGTGAGGCGCCGGTGGCGATCGTCGCGCTCAAACCCGGCGTGACCGCGACGGCCGACGACGTGATCGCGTTCCTCCGCGAGCGACTGGCCGGGTTCAAGGTCCCCAGGCGCGTCGTGTTCCGCGACGAGCTCCCAAAGGGGGGCACCGGCAAGATCATGAAGGGGGCCCTGCGGGAGCCGTTCTGGAGCGGCTACGAGAAACGCGTGCATTGACCCCGACCGCGGGGCGACGACACCACCGACGCCACGAACCATCCGGGCAAGCGGCGTGGCCGGCCTCCGGGCGACGAAACGACCGAGCTGGTACCAATGGCGGTGCAGAGGAGTTCTTCCTGCGCATCCCTTCGCCCCTGCTCGCAGCCTATCGTGCGGGCATGGACGAGATCGAGATGTTGAGCGCAGTCAACGCGAACCTCGGGGAGCGGGAGAACGCCCTGACCCGCTCGCTGAGTCTGCTGGAGCAGGAGCGCGAGATCGTTCGTCGCCAGCTCGGCCTCGTCGCGGAACTGCTCACGCTCGAGCGGCAACGGGTCGCCGCACAGACTGGAGATGCGCCCGAGGCCGACGCCCAGGTCAACGGCGAGCGCGCACCGGTCACGGAGTCGGCGCCTGAGCCCGAGCCTCCCACAGCACCCGAGAGCCAGGTCGAGGACGAGCCGAAGCCGCCGACGATGCATGAGGATGAACCCGATCCGGCGCCCGCACCGGCGGCCGAGTCCGACCCCGAGGCCCGGGCCGCCGAACAGGAGGCCCAGGGCGGCCAACCCGAGGCGGTGCCCGACGTCGAGGCGAACCCCGATCTGGCAACGGTGCCCGGAGGGGCGCCCGCCGGCGATCCCGAACCCACGGACGGGCACAACGGCGACCTTCTCTGGCGCATCGAGCAGCTTCGGCGCCTGCGTGCGAACCTCGTCGTGGCCGCACCGGCTGGGCCGGACGATCCCGGGAATCCCCGCTGAGCCTTGCGGCACATGGCCAGGCGCCTGGGTCCCGACCTCGAACGCGCGATCCGCAAGGCGAACCTGTCACCAGCTGACGTCGCGCGGTTCGCCGGCGTTTCGCCCCGCTGGCTCGATTCGATCATGGCCGGGGCGCCCGTCCGGCCCGGCTCGAAGAAGCTCGCTCGGCTGACGGAGGCGATAGGCCTCCTTGGCGTGGAACCGGGCGTATCGCAACCCGAGCCTGTGGTCGGGCCCGGCATGTCACCGACGCCCGCCCCGAGACCCGGCGCCGCCCCGGGCGAACTCGCCGCCGCGGCCGCCGCCATCTCGGCGCAAACGGCATCACTGGTCACCCTCGCGCGAAACGTGGCGGACCTTGCCGACAGCCAGGCCCGACTTGACCACACGCTGGTCCAGCTCGTCGCGGCCCTCAACGGTCTGCTTGCCGTGCCGGCGCCGCCTCCCGACAAGCGCGCGCCCTCCTGACGCCGGCGGACCGCCCGCCACCCGGCCGGGTCATCCGGCTCCAAGCCATTCCTCACGGTCCCCAGCGTCTTGCCGACCGCGGCAAGATACTGCCGATAAGATGAGTTATGTAACGAGTGCACCAGTCCGGCTCAGGCGGGCCGCCCATGCTGGGTCCTCCGATCCGCGCCGCAACGGTCTCGCACAGAACCGGCAAGATACGGGGCACCAGTCCCGGTCGGGTCCGCGGACGCAGGAGGGACCGAAATGCAGGAGATCGAGCTCGAGGTCCGCAACCCGTCGGGACTGCACGCCCGGCCGGCGTCGATGTTCGTGAAGGCGGCCGCGGGGTTTCGTTCGCGGGTTCGGATCGAGAACCTCACTCGAGGAACGAAACCGGGAGACGCGAAGAGCATCCTCACCATGCTGACCGCCGGGGTCAAGCAGGGACACCTCGTGCGGATCACGGCCGAGGGTGACGACGAATCAGCGGCCATCGCGTCCCTCGCCGATCTCGTCCGGTCGGGCATGGGTGAGCCGGTGGAGTAGTCACGGCCGCCGGCCAGTCGGTCGCCAGCCAAATCGGGCGCGAGCAGTCGGCCGCGAGCACGGCGCAGCCAATCGGCGCCGGTGAGGCCGGAGCCGTCGCCGTCGAGGTCCGAGCCGGCGCTACCGCGGAGGCGGCTCCGGTACGTACCGGGACGCCGACAGGCCCGCGTCGCCCATCGTGCCCTCCCCTTCCGCGTTCGGCTCGACCCAGCGGCGAGACGCTCCGAGAGGGCTCATCCGCGCCACCAGCTCCGACCGCTTCGAGCGGTATTCCTGCTTCGAGATCAGTCGGTTGCGCCGTAGCCCCTGGAGCTCCAGGAGCGCGGCGACGACGTCTGCCTGTCGAGGCTCCGGCGCGGCGACCGGAGGCTGGGGCTGCGGCGGCTCGGCGCGTGACCGGAGGCTGGGGCTGCGGCGGCTCCGTCGCTACCACCTCCGCCGGCGCGCTGGCAGCCGCAGGCGCACTGGCAGCGGCCGACGGGGGGACAACGGCCGGCGCGGGAGGCAGCGGCCGGAGCCGGGTTCGACGCGAGCAGCTGATCCAGTCTCCGATCCAGCCGTCGTTCCAGATCCGTCGCGTCAGGCACCTCGGCAGGGCCGGTGGCGGGCCCACGGAGATCATGGCTGGGGCCCGGCGCCCACGCCTCGAGAACCACGAGCACGCCGATCACGACGAAGACGAGAGGCCAGCCCTCGGAAAGACGGCGGGAGTCCAGCGCGAGGAGTCCCAGGGTGCCCGCGAGCAGGACGACACCGATCACGACCAGGACCAGCCCGAGCGCGACGCGTCCCATCCGTCCCACGACCGTGGTCCTCCGAGATCCTCGTTTGGTGCGGCATCAAGCATGCAGCGCCATTGCCGATCGTCAATACGACGTGGTGACCGCGCGCACCACGTCTTGGTCCGTGGCGACGCTCGGATGCTAGGATCTGGTCGCGCCCTGTGACATCGTTGGGAGACCTCCGTGCGGCGGCAGCGATATATCCTGCGCGAGCTCCGCCTGAGGATCAGGGATCTCGAACGGCGGGCCAAGGAGCGGGAGCTCCTCGCGGAGCTGGCGCAGCTGCTCCAGGCGTGCCAGACCACAGACGAGGCCTACGCTGTCGCCGCCAGGAGCGCGTCCGCGCTGTTCCGCGGCGATGGCGGCTCCATCTGCGAGATCACGTCGAGCCGCAGCGGCGTCCTGCCGATCGCGGCCTGGGGCCGTCCGCTTCCCAGTCAGCGCGTGTTCGCCCCGACCGAGTGCTGGGCGTTGCGGCGAGGCCGGGTGCACGTCGTGGATGAAACCGTGGCCAGCGTCCTGCGCTGCGGCCACGTCGCTGAACCCGTCGGCACCGGACTGCTGTGCGTTCCGCTCGTGGCCCAGGGGGACACGATCGGGCTCCTGCACATCCAGGTCCGGCAACGCGTGCGCCGAAGGAGACGGGCAGCTCTGCTGGCGGACCGCCAACGGCAGGCGGTGGCCGTCGGCGAGCAGATCGCTCTGGCACTCGCCAACATCCGGCTGCGCGCCACGCTCCGGGAGCAGTCGTCACGGGACCCGCTGACCGGCCTCTTCAATCGCCGGTACATGGAAGAATCGCTCGATCGAGAGCTGCGCCGGGCCATGCGCGAGACCTACCCGCTCGGCGTGATCATGGCCGACCTCGACCATCTCAAGGCGTTCAACGATGCGCACGGTCATGCCGCCGGCGACATGGCCCTGCAGCTCGTCGGCAATTTCCTGCACGGCGCCGTCCGCGGTGAGGACGTCGCATGCCGGTTCGGCGGCGAGGAGTTCGTGGTGATCCTCCCGAAGGCGACCCTGGAGGACACGACGCGCCGCGCGGAGGCGCTGCGCCTCGGAGTGGCGAGCCAGCGCGTCGAATCGCGAGGGCCCACCCTGCCGGCGGTGACCATGTCGCTCGGAGTCGCGGCGTTCCCTGACCACGGCGTCAGCGCCGAGGCGCTCCTCCAGGCAGCGGACCAGGCGCTCTACCGTGCCAAGGCCGCGGGCCGCGATCGAGTGGCGGTGGCCGGGTCGGCCGAGCCGCGGGGCATCGACGTCATCGCCGACCCGGTCTGACGGGGCGAGGATCAGCGGCAGCGGGGCGAGGATCAGCGCCGCGTTGCGCACCGAGCTCAACGCGACGAATCGCGCGGCTGCACCAGCTCGGCACCCTGGTTCCGAACGCTGTTCACGCGGGAGGAGACGGGGAACGCGACGAGCTCGACGTCGGACGGGCGGAGCAGCGCGCCGAGCTCACCCGGGTCCGTCGATGACACCAGCCAGCGAGCCCAGGCGTCGGGCGCGAGAATGACGGGCATCCGGTCGTGGATCGACGCCATCAGCTCGTTCGGTGTGGTGGTGACGATCGAGCACGTGCGAAGCGTCAGGCCCGTCGGGACGTCCCGCCACGCCGACCAGAGCCCGGCGAACGCCAGCGGCGAGCCGTCCGCACTGGTGATGTAGAACGGCTGGCGTCCCCGCGGCGTGCGCTGCCACTCGTAGAAGCCGTCGGCCGGTATCAGGCAGCGCTTCGAGCGAAAGGAATGGCGAAAGACGGGGGAGGTCGCAATCGTCTCCGCCCTGGCGTTGATGAGCCGGCTTCCCGCGGTGAGGTCCTTTGACCAGTGGGGAACCAGCCCCCAGCGGAAACGGTCGACCACCCGCTCATCGTCGCGATCGACGACGACCGTAACGGCCTGCGTGGGGGCGACGTTGTACGCCTCCCCGCCGCCGTCCGCGACGTCCCGCGCCTCGAAGATCCGCGCGAACTCGCTCGACGACAGGCGCTGGGTGAAGCGACCGCACATCCGTCAATGATGTCGTCTCGGCAGCTGGGGCGCACAACGGGACGACGTGAAGGGTACGAGCCTCGGCCGGGGCGGCGTCACTACCCAGGGCGGCCTCGCCACCCGAGGCGGCACCGCCGGCCGACTCGGCCCGGCCAAAATACCCCCGAGGGACTTGCCTCCGGCACGTCACAGTGGGCGGGCGAGCGCCGACAGTGAGGGCGCCGTCGATGGCGGGTTCTCGTGAGGTTCGACGTCGCGTCCGTGATCGCCCCAGAACCGTCTGTCGAGCCGTCGAGGGAATCGAGCGCACGAGCTGCGCCGTCGGCCGACGTCGGCCAGCCCGCGTCGAGGCCCGCGGATGTGCGCGACCGCGTCCTCGTCGCCTTCGCCAGCCAGGGCGGGTCGACGGCCGAGATCGCCCAGGCCGTCGGGATGGCGCTCCTCGACGCCGGGTGTGACATCGACGTCCGCCCGGCCCGGCAGGTCGACCGGCTGGCGGGGTTCACCGCGGTGGTCGTCGGCAGCGGCCTCTACCACGGCACGTGGTTGCCCGAGGCCTTCAAGTTCCTGCAGCGCCACCGGCGGACGCTGGCCAGGCTGCCCGTCTGGCTCTTCGACAGCGGTCCTCTCGACACGTCGGCGGAGGAGCGGCTGCTGCCCCTGCCCACCGGCGTGGCAAACCTGGCGCGGAGCATCGGCGAGCGCGGGCACATCACGTTTGGCGGCAAGCTCGGCCTGACCGGGTTGAACATGGAGGAGCGCATGCTCGTGCTGGAGGGGCACGGCGGCGACTACCGGAACTTCGACGACGTGCGGACCTGGGCCGAGCGCATCGCGGCCGACCTGGCGCGCGAGCGGTCCGAGCGCGGCTGACGCAGCGAGGAGTGCGAGTCGACGGGCCTGGCTGGGGACCTAGCGGTAGTTCTCGAACTGGATCGCGACGGGATACTCGTCCGCCACCTGCCTGAGCCGGGCGATCACCTTCTGCAGCTCGTCCTTGCTCTTGCCGGAGACACGCACGGCGTCGCCCTGGATCTGCGGCCGGACCTTCGGGAACTCGTCCCGGATCAGCTTTGCGATCCTCTTCGCCAGGTCCTCGTCGAGGCCACGCCGGAGGCCGATCCGCTGGCGCACCGTGTCCTTGCCGGCGGGCTCGATCGTGCCCCAGTCGAAGATCTTGAGTGACAGCCCCCGCCGAACCGCCCTGGTCTGGATCAGGTCGCGCACCGCGTTCGCCCGGTACTCGTCCGACGTGCGGAGGGCGATCTCGTCCTTTCCCAGGTCCAGCTGCACGGTGATGTTGCGAAAATCGAAGCGCGCGGCGACCTCGCGCCGCACTTGGTCGAGCGCGTTCACCAGCTCCTGGTGGTCGAAATCACTCACGACGTCGAACGAGACCTCGGCGGCCATCCCCTCCCCCTCTCAGCCGTCCGTGCCACCGCGGCGGCGGCTCCGGGCGGTACGTGGCGTCGGTGCCGACCACGCGTTCGAGCGTCCAGTGCCGCTCCCTGACGATCAGTCGCTGGTCGTCGAGCTCGAACGTCGCGAAGCCACGCGCGCGGACCCGTGCGGCGGTGTCGCGCACGGTCCAGGCGCCGTGCCAGGACGCCAGTACGGTCGCGCCCGACGTCCATGTCCGTTCCGCGTCGAACTCCACGTTCGTCTGCCGCGCCGCCATGTCGTTCCAGTAGGCGCGGATGGCGAGGTCGCCGGTCATGTGGTCCCCGAACGGATCGGCACGCAGGTCCGCGTCGTCACGGTAGAGCAGCATGACGCCGTCCACGTCGCGCGCCTCGCGCGCCCGGCGGTACCGCGCCAGGAGGTCCTCGCCGTCCCCCTGAACCAGTGTCGGCATCTGCCAAGTCTACCGGCGGCCCGGGCGCCGTGCGCCGGCCGACGCCATCGAGCCCGGCCGCGCGGTGTCGCTCGCACTGGACGCCTCAGCGCCCCTTCAACGTCTCCACGAGCCGCTCGGCGATGCGGTACGAGTGCCCACCGCCCATCACCAGCACGACGTCTCCGGGGCGGACGCACGTCGCCAGCCAGTCGGCCGTTTCCGTCACGCTGCCGGGCGCGGTCGCGCCGCGCATCCCTCTCGCCCGAACGGCCGCGGCAAGCCCTTCGGCCGAGGCGATCGTGGTGTCCGGGTCGCGACCCGCCCAGATGTCGGCCACGGCGACCGCGTCGGCCCCGCCGGCCAGGACATCCGCGAACCGCTCCAGCAGCGCCGCCGTACGGTGGTACGTGAGCGGCTCGTAGACCGCCCAGATCCGGCGGCCGGGGTAACGCTGGCGGACGGCCGCGAGTGTCACCGCGATCGCCGTGGGGTGATGCGCGTAGTCGTCAAGGACCGCGACGCCCCACGGCTCGCCCTTGAGCTCGAGACGACGGCCCACCCCGCGGAACGCCGCCAGGCTCTCCACGATGGCCGGCACCGGAACGCCGATGGCGGCGGCTGCGGCGGCCACGCACAGCGCGTTCTGCGCGTTGTGACGGCCTGGCAGAGCCACCCTGGCCGCCACGGCGTCACGGCCGTCTGCATGCAGCCCCTCGATCAGGAGTGCGGTGCCCGCGGGATCCGCGGCCGCGATCCGCCCGGTGACGAGCCAGGCCGGCCCGACCGCGGTCTCCGGCCGGGGAGCCCCCGGCGGCGGGTCGAGAGCCACCGCCACCAGTCGCCCGCCCCAGTCCGCCAGCCGCTCCGCGACCAGCGCCGCTCCGCGGTCCCCGACGTTGACGACCAGCGTCGGCGGATCGTCGCCCCCGGGCATCCGGCGGATCCAGGCCTCGAATGCGCCCAGCACGGCCTCCTCGTCGGCGAACACGTCCGGGTGATCCCACTCCGCGTTGAGCAGCACGGCGATGGCCGGGCGATACGGGTCGAAGTTCCCGGCGTATTCGTCGGCCTCGACGACGAACTCGGGGCCGTTTCCCCAGCGTGCGGTCGACGGCAGGGTGCCCGACACGGGTCCGGGCAGCAGGGCGCCCACGAACGCGCTGGGGTCCCGACCGCCACGCCAGAGGAGATCCACGAGCCAGCCGGTGCTGGTGGACTTGCCGTGCGTGCCGGCCACCGCGACGAGGCGCGCGCGCCGGGTGGCCGCCGCGTCTGCCACGACCTGCTGCCATGCCTCGATGGGGACCCCCGACGCACGCGCGGCCTTCAGCTCGGCGTGATCCGGGTCGATCGAGGTGAGCGCCTTCGTGACGGCGAGTCGGTCGATGAGCGGGACGGACGACTCACGGTCCTCCGCGGCCGTGCCCTGCGGAAGCACGTGCGCGGCCGAGTGGCCCTCGACGACGGCGACGCCGGCCGCCTCGACCGCCAGCACGTATGGCGAATCGGCCGAGCGATCGCAGGCGGTGACGGCAGCTCCGGCGCACGCCGCGAGGATGGCCGCCGCCGATGCACCCGCGCCGGCCGCCCCGACCACGTGGATCCGTTCGCCTGCGGGAATGGGCCGTGCCGCCCGTGCCGGCGCGAGTCCTCGGCCGATATCCTCGGCTGCCCGCGTCACGCTTCCGTCCCCTCCCCCAGCCGGTCGAGCAGCAGCCTCAGCGCCGCCTCCGCGCTGCGAACCTTGTTGTCGGCGCGATCGCCATGCCACATGTGGCGGCGCACCTCGTTGCCCGCGACGCCCGCCACCGCGACATACGTCAGCCCCACTGGCTTCGCGTCGCTGCCGCCGCCCGGCCCCGCGATCCCCGTGACGGCCACCGCCAGGTCCGCGCCGAGGCGCCGCCTCGCGCCCTCTGCCATGGCCGCGGCCACCTGGGCGGACACGGCTCCGTGCGCACGCAGCGTGGCCTCCGGGACGTCCAGCAGATCGGACTTCGCCGCGTCGGAGTACGCGACCGCGCCACCGGCGTAGTACGCGCTCGAGCCCGGGTGCTCGGTGATGGCATGACCGATCAGTCCGCCCGTGCACGACTCGGCGGTGACGAGCGAAAGGCCCGTGCTCACGCAGCGTCGCTGCACGCGGGCGGCGAGGTCTCGCACGACCGCGAGCGGGTCCGTGGCGGCAGGCTCGCCGATGCGTCCCTGGGCGCGCCCGACGCGGTCCTCCATGGCTGGTCCGCCGGCGTCGCCCACGGTGTCAGCGGTCGTTCGTCTGTTGCGGCGGCGCCGGCGGTGCAAAGAGCCATGTCTCGGGAATCCCGGACGCCCCGAGCGCACCGAGCGATTGCCCGTTGAGCGTGAAATACGTGGAGCCGGACGAGCCGGTTCGTACCTCCACGGAATGCTGCCCCGTGAACTCGAGCGTCTTGCCGACCGCGTACGTCTGCCCGCCGCTCCCCACCGTCGGGTCGACCGTACCGTCCACCCACACCTTCAGCCAGGCTGGCGAACCCTTGATCGCGATCACCAGGTCGACCCCCGTGAACGCGACGGTCACCGACCTGGTCTCGGTCGTCGTCTCCTGCTGGTTCCCGACCGCGGTGATCGTCATTGACCACTTGCCAGGGGCAAGCTGGTACGAGTCGGAGAACGTGCCGTCCGGGGCGACCGAGATCTGCTTGGGGGCCGGTGTCGAGCTGGGTGCCGGCGCCGCGCTGGGCTGGGGGCCCACGGGGCCGACGTACGTCGCGGTCACGGTGACCGAGGCCGCGCTGGTGGTGCCCTGCACGGGAATGGCGCCGTTGGTGACGGCCGCGCCGTCGTTGGGGCTCGTCACGGTCAGCGTCGGCGCCTCGATGATGGGGATGGGCACGGTGATGATCAGCGTGATCGGCAGCGACTGCTTGCCGGTGGAGGGGTCGGTCGCGATCACGTTGAACTCGTTCTGACCCTTCGTCAGCGGCACCTGCTGCTGCCAGTGGCCGGACGTGTCGGCCGTGACCTGGTAGGGCTGCTGGCCCATGCCCTGGACGGTCACCGTGGTCCCCGGCCCGCTCGTGCCCGCGAGCACCGTCCGATCGGGGCTGCCCTCCATGGTCGTCACCCGCGTCGCGGGCTGCGTCACCGCGAGGCTGGGCGGCTGGATGGACCGCAACACCTGGAAGGCGACGTACACCATGAAGGCCACGACGACGAGCGACAGCACCACGGCGACCAGGATTCCCCGCGAGAAGGTCAGCCCACGTGAGGGCGCTTCGAGGGCGCGGGGCACGATCTCCACCGGAGCCGCCGTCCGCGCCGTGCCGTATTCCGCGCGGTACTGCTCGAGGATGTCGTCGGGGTTGAGTCCCAGGTAGAGCGCGTAGTTGCGCAGGAACCCCTTCGTATAGACCGTCCCCGGCAGCTCCCGGTAGTCGCTTCGCTCGAGCGCGGCGAGGTATCGCACGCGGATCTTGGTATCGCGCTCCGCCCTGTACAGGTCGACACCCTTGCGCTCGCGCGCAGCCAGGAGCTGCTCGCCGAGCGCGGCGCGTGGCTCGGGCGGCTCTTCGCGCTCGTGCTCCGCCGAGCCTCGCCCGGGTCGGGCACGGTCACGCGTGGTCATCGGCTCAAGCGGGTCCTCGTACGGTCCGGCGTTGGCGCGGGCCGGTCCCTGCCCGACGTTCCGCGGGCCATAGCATACCCCGCGGTGCCGCCCGTTCCCGATCCCGCGCCCGCCCCGCGCTCGCGACCGGGCGGCGGCAGGCGAGGCAACGCGTGATCACATGTCGTCGACGTCGTCGAACCCGCGGATCCAGTTCTCCGGGCCGTATATCTGGCGCGGCACGGCGGGGTTTCGCGGGTCCTGGGGACCCACGATGCCGACCCGTTCGAGCTCGTCGATGATCCGGCTGGCCCGGTTGAAGCCCACCTTCAGCCTGGTCTGGAGCATCGACGTGCTCGCCTTGCCGCTGGACATGATCAGCTCGGCGGCGCGCGGCGTCATCTCGTCCTCGGCGAGCTGGGAGAGCCAGGCGAACTGGCCGCCGTCGCCGGATTCCTCGCCGCCGGCGATGACGTCGGGGTCGTACCGCGGCTCGGGCGCCTGCCGCCGCCACTGGTCGGTCACCGCCTGCACCTCGGCGTCGCTGACGAAGACGCCCTGCAGGCGAACCGCGCGTGGCAGGTCGGCCGGCTGGTACAGCATGTCGCCGCGCCCGATCAGGTCCTCCGCGCCGGGGGCGTCGAGCACGGTACGGCTGTCCACGTTCGAGGACATCGCGAAGGCGATGCGGCTCGGCACGTTGGCCTTGATGAGCCCGGTGACGACGTTGACGCTCGGACGCTGCGTGGCGAGCACGAGGTGGATGCCCACCGCCCGCGCCTTCTGCGCGAGCTTCACGATGGGGTCCTCGACCTTGCGGCCCTCGCGCATCATGAGGTCGGCCAGCTCGTCCACGACGATCACGATGTAGGGCATTCGCTCGTGCTCGGCCACGCGGGGGCTGGAGTTGTAGGCGGCGATGTTCCGCTCCGCCCTGCCGGCCAGCGCCTTGTAGCGCTCCTCCATCTGCCGCACGGCCCAGTTGAGAGCGGCCTTCGCCTCGCCGGGCTCGACGATCACGTCGGTCAGCAGGTGGGGCAGCTCCTTGTACGACGCGAGCTCGACCCGCTTGAGGTCGACCAGGATCAGGCGGACCTGGTCGGGCCGCGCCCGCATCAGCAGGCTCGTGATGAGGGCGTTGACGCACACGCTCTTGCCGGAGCCGGTGGCGCCGGCGATCAGCAGGTGCGGCATGCGGGCCAGGTCGACGGCATACGCCTTGCCCGACACGTCGCGGCCCAGAGCGAACGTCAGCGGGCTGGTGGCCTCGGACATCCGCGCGTCCTCCCACAGGCCGCGGAACCCGACCACCTCGGCGTTGTGGTTGGGGATCTCGATCCCCACCACGTCCTTGCCGGGGATCGGCGCCTCGATGCGGATCGAGCGGGCCGCGAGCGCCATGGCCAGGTCGTCGGCGAGCGCCTCGACGCGCGACAGCTTGACCCGGGGGTCGGGCTTGACCTCGTACTGCGTCACGACCGGACCGATGTTCTGGCCGATCACAGTGGCCGGGATCTGGAAGCTCCGCAGCTTCTCCTCGATGATCCGCCGATTGCGCGCGTGGTCCAGCTCGGCCGAGCCGTTGGCCGGCCGCTCGGGGTCGAGCAGCAACGGGTCGGGCAGCGTCCAGGGCCGGTGCTCGACCGATGGTGGGGCGTCGTCTGCCTCGAGCAGCGCGTCCCCGGGACGCCAGTCGCGCTCGTCCGCCGCCATGGGCGGCACGGTGAGGACCGGCGCGCCGGCCCCGCTCCCGAGGCCGTTTCCCCCGCCACCGTTGCCGTTCACCGAACCCGCGGGATGCGGCGCGGCGCGCTCACCGGACCAGACCGTCTGGCTCATCGGGGCGGGACTGGGCATCGGCGCGGGCAGCACCGGCTCCGCCGAGGCGTACGGCTCGCCGGCGCGCCGCGGCTCGCGCGCCGGCCTCCCGTCGCGCGCGTCCCGGTCGCCGCGCGACTCCCGGTCCATGCCGTTGCGGCCCGTCGCGGACGGCGCCGACAGCGCCACCGCCACCGCACGGCCGCCCGAGACGACGGGACGCAGCAGGCCCCGGACCGTCACGTTCAGCAACAGGACGATTCCGGCCAGCAGCAGTCCCAGCAGGACGACGAATGCCCCCGGCGCGCTCACGAGGTCGGTCAGCCCGCCGGACAGCTGGGCGCCCAGCCAGCCACCGCCGTTGCTGAGCTCGGCGGCGGAACGCCCGTGGCCCCATACGAGGTGGAACAGCCCGATCCCGCCGAGGAACGTGACCAGCCCGCCCAGGGCGGACACGCCCCAGCCGGTCCCCGCGCTCGGTGCGCGCTCCACGAACGCGCCCGCGACCAGGAGCAGCACCGGGAGCAGCCAGGCACCCTGGCCGAACGCCGGTCGCAGCACCTCGTTGACGTATCTGTTCAGGATCCCCTGCCCCGGCAGGAACAGCGCGATCAGCGTGACCGCGCCGAGGACCAGCAGGACGATGCCGACCAGCGTTCGGGTCAGCTCGGGTGAGAGCCGCAGGTCGATCCCGCGCCTGGGTGAGCGCCGGCGGGCCGGCCGGGCGCGCGTCCTCGGGTCAGGCGCCCGACGGCGGATCGCCATGCCGCTAGACCTCCACGACGACCGGGAAGACCATCGGCCGACGCCTGGTCTGCTCGTAGAGGAAGCGGGACAGTCCGTCCTTGATCTGGGTCTTGAGGAGCGCGACCTCGCTCGTGTGCTCCTCGGGCCGGGCGATGGCCTTGACCACTCGCTGAGCCGCCGCGCCGATCACCGGGTCGGCCAGGTCGTCCACGAAGCCACGCGTGATGATCTGCGGTTCCCCGATCAGCCGGCCCGTCTGCTTGTCGACGGTCACGACCACCAGGAACATGCCGTCGTTCGCCAGCGCGCGGCGGTCCCGCAGCACGACGTCGCCGACCTCGCCCACCGACAGGCCGTCGACGAACACGTAGCCGGAGCTGACGGGCTGGCCCCGCCGGGCGCTGCCGTCGGCGCGGAACTCCACCGGCTGTCCGTTCTCCACGATGAGGATGTTGTCGTGGGCGACGCCCACCTCCGCGGCCAGCCGCCCGTGCTGGACCAGCATGCGGAACTCGCCGTGCATCGGGATGAAGTACTTCGGCCTGGTGAGCCCGAGCATGAGCTTGAGCTCTTCCTGGCTCGCGTGTCCCGACACGTGGGCGTGTCGGATCGCGTGGTAGATGACGTTCGCCCCCTGCTTGAACAGGTTGTCGATCGTCCGCGCCACGTACTCCTCGTTGCCGGGGATCGGGCTGGCGCTCACGATCACCGTGTCGCCCGGCTCGATCTCGACCCAGCGGTGATCCCGGTTCGCCATGCGCGCCAGCCCGGCCATCGGTTCGCCCTGCGCGCCCGTCGTCGCGATCACCAGCCGCTTCGACGGCGTGGTCCGGATCTGGTCCTTGGACACCAGCTGGGACTGCGGATACTGGAGGTAGCCGAGGTCGGTGGCGATGCGGACGTTCTGCTCCATGCTGCGCCCGACGACCGCGACCTTGCGGTCGAACGTCGCGGCGGCGTCGAAGACCTGCTGCACGCGAGCGATGTTGCTCGCGAACGTGGCCACGATGACTCGCCCGTCGAGGGGCTCCATGATCTCGCGGAACGCCTCGCCCACGGTCCGTTCCGACGGGGTATAGCCGGGGTTCTCCGCCCGCGTGGAGTCGGAGAGGAGGCACAGCACGCCCTCCTGGCCCACCTGCGCAAGCGTCGCGAACTCCGACGGCCGGCCGTCGACGGGGGTGTGGTCGAACTTGAAATCGCCGGTGTGCACGATGATCCCGACGGGGGTGCGGATGATGAGCCCCATCGCGTCCGGGATCGAGTGACCGATGCGGAACGCGGTGACGCCAAACGGGCCGATGGTGACCGTGTCCCCGGCCTCGAGCGCCAGCATCGGGTTGTTGGTGAGCCGGTACTCCCTGACCTTGTTCGAGAGCAGGCCGCGCGCGAGCGTCGACGCGTAGATCGGGACGCCGGGGAACTCGGGCAGCACGTACGGGAGGCCGCCCACGTGATCCTCGTGCGCGTGGGTGATGACGAACGCGCGGAGGGCGTCGCGTCGTTCGCGGAGATAGGTGACGTCCGGGACGACCAGGTCGATCCCGAACATCTCCTCGTCCGGGAACATGAGTCCGCAGTCGACCACGATCAGGTCGTCGCCGTACTCGAACACGTACATGTTCTTGCCGATCTCGCCCACGCCGCCGAGCGGGATGATTTGCAGAGGGGTCGAGTCGGCCGAGCGTGCGCCGGTCGCGCGGACGGGCGCAACTGTCGTCGGAGTGGCCGGGGACGGCGGCGCGGCGGGCCGGCGGGCAGGTCGGGATGGCATCAGAAGAGCGTCATCTGGTCGGTCTGGTCCCTCTCATCGGTTGCTCCCGCGCCCGCCAGTGCGGGCCGGGCGAGGTCCTCCAGGAGGCCTGCCTCGACAGAGCTGTCGGCGTCGGACGGCTCCGCAGTCATGGCCTGCGGGCTCTCCGCGGTGGCACCCCCACGGGTGGCCGTCTCGCCGCGTCGGGCCGAGCGTTCCGTCCGTGCCGCCCGCGCGTCGAGCAGGACGCCGGGCAGGTTGGCCATATCGGCGACGAGCGCCTCCTTGAGGGAGGCCTGCCTGAACGCCGCGGCTGGATGGTACATCGCGAACGCCACCGCGGACGAGGCTCCCGTCACCGGATCGACCGGGCGGACGGCCCCGTGCACCGCCGAGATCCTGGCGCCCGGCATGAACGTCCCGAGCGAGAAGCGCCCGAGGGTCACGACCACGGCGGGGTCAAGGACTTCCAGCTGCCGCCTCAGGAACTCCGCGCAGGCCGCGATCTCGTCGGGCTCGGGATCGCGGTTCCCGGGTGGGCGACACTTGACGACGTTCGTGATGAACACCTGGCTGCGGTCCCAGCCGATCTCCCCCAGCAGTTCTTCGAGGAGCCCCCCGGCCGCCCCCACGAAGGGCCGGCCCTGCAGATCCTCGTTCTGGCCCGGACCCTCGCCCACGAACACGACCTCCGTGTCGGGATGGCCCTCGCCAGGAACAGCGTGCGTGCGGCCGCGATGCAGCCGGCATGCGACACAGGCGCGAATCTCCCCTGCGATCCGCTCGAGCGCCGCCGCGCGGTTCTCCGGGGTCACGCGGCGGCCTGATCCCCGGGTCGCGTGGTTACGGGCCGCGATGCCACGAGACTCACGCCCCCACCGACGCCGCGCGGCGCGATGCCGCGGGCAGCCATCCGCGGCGGAGCAGCAGTTCCGCGACCTGGACCGCGTTGGTGGCCGCTCCCTTGCGCAGGTTGTCGGCGACCACCCAGAAGGCCAGCCCCCGGCCGTCCTCCCTGGACGCGTCGGCCCGGATACGCCCCACGAACACGTCGTCGGTGCCGGCGGCCAGGGTCGCGAGCGGGTAGCGGTGCTCGCGCGGTTCGTCCACGACGACCACGCCGGGCGTGGCGGCAAACAGCGCGCGCGCCTGGTCGGGGCCGATCGGGTCGCGCGTCTCGACGTGGACGGCCTCCGAGTGACCCACGAAGACCGGCACGCGCACGGCGGTACACGACACCCGCAGGTCGGGCATGTGGAGGATCTTGCGACTCTCGGTGACGACCTTCCACTCCTCCCTGGAGTAGCCGTTGTCGAGGAAGACGTCGATCTCCGGCAGCGCGTTGAAGCCGATCGGATGGGGATAGACGCTCGCCCGTTTCTCGGCGCCCGCCACGTGGGCCCGGATCTGCTCCTCGAGCTCGTCGACGGCCTTCTCGCCCGTCCCGGCCACCGCCTGGTAGGTGTCCACGATGACCCGCTCCAGCCCGACGCTGTCCCGCAGGGCCATGAACAGCGGCATCAGCTGCATGGTGGAGCAGTTCGGGTTGGCGACGATGCCCTCGTGATCGGCGGCGTCTTCGTCGTTGACGCCCGCCACCACCAGCGGCACCCCAGGTTCCATCCGCCAGGCCGACGAGTTGTCGACCACCGCGCATCCGCGGCGGACGGCCTCCGGCGCCAGCGCCTTCGACACGGACCCCCCGGCGGAGAAGAGCGCGACGTCCACTCCGTCGAACGCCTCGGGGGTCGCCTCGATCACCGGGTAGGTCCGGCCGTCCACGGTCAGCTGGGTCCCGGCGGACCTGGCCGAGGCCATGGCCCGGAGCTCGCGGAACGGGAACTCGCGCTCGTGGAGGATGTGGATCATGGTGCGGCCGACCAGCCCCGTCGCGCCGCACACGGCGACGACGGGACGGGGATCGGCTGCGATCGACTCGGGCATGGCTGCGCTCGGCTCCGATGGGATTGGGCGACCAGCCCATGATACCGGCCCTCGCGGGCCCCGGGCGCCCGAGCCCAGGGCCCGGAGGACTTCCTCAGGCGTTCTGCCGGGCGAGGTGCCGCTGCATGGCGGCCTTGCGGGACAGGTTGACGCGTCCCTGTCGGTCGATCTCCGTGACCATCACCATGACCTCGTCGCCGATCGAGACGACATCCTCGACGCTCGGGACGTGGTAGTCGGCCAGTTCGCCGATCCGTACGAGCCCCTCCTTGCCGGGAAGGATCTCCACGAACGCGCCGAACGTCATGATGCGGGTGACCTTGCCCAGGTACGTCGCGCCGACCTCGACGTCGCGGGTCAGCCCTTCGATCGTCTGGATCGCGCGCCGCAGGTTCTCGCCGTTGACCGCCGCGATCTCCACCGAGCCGTCGTCCTCGACGTTGATCTCGGTGGCGGTGTCCTCCTGGATCTTGCGGATCATGGAGCCACCCTTGCCGATGATGTCGCGGATGCGGTCGGGGTTGATCTTGATGGTCACGATGCGCGGCGCGAAGTCGCTCATCTGCTCGCGGCTCTGGGGCAACACGTCGAGCATCCTGTCAAGGATGAAGAGCCGCGCCACGCGCGCCTTCTCGAGCCCGTCCCGGATGATCGCCTCGTTGATGCCCTTGACCTTGATGTCCATCTGCAGCGCGGTCACGCCCTCGCCTGTCCCGGTCACCTTGAAGTCCATGTCGCCGAAGGCATCCTCCTTGCCGAGGATGTCGGTGAGGACCGCGTAGCGGCCGTTCTCGCCGGTGACCAGGCCCATCGCAGCCCCGGCGACCGGCGCCTTGAGCGGCACGCCGGCGTCCATGAGCGCGAGTGTCGAGCCGCACGTGGACGCCATCGACGTCGAGCCGTTGGAGGTCACGCACTCGCTCACGAGGCGGATGACGTAGGGGAACTCCTCGGGCGACGGGAGGACCGGCATGAGCGCGCGCTCGGCGAGCGCGCCGTGGCCGATCTCGCGCCTCCCGGGACCGCGCATCGGCTTGTTCTCGCCGGTGCTGTACGGCGGCATGTTGTAGTGGTGGAGGTAG
Organism: uncultured Chloroflexia bacterium; assembly: GCA_963759135.1. Lineage (GTDB taxonomy): Bacteria > Chloroflexota > Limnocylindria > Limnocylindrales > CSP1-4 > JAJYNJ01. Next base: position 102,140 of record CAVWXU010000018.1, read on the forward strand.
CGCTTGGACTCCTCGGGGCTGATCGTGTCGATGCGCTGGACGTCCGACGACGGACCCAGCGTGGCGACGGTCAGTGCCTGCGTCTGGCCCCTCGTGAAGAGACCCGAGCCGTGGGCGCGGGGGAGCAGGCCGACCTCGACCGTGATCGGCCGGATCGTCTCCAGGCTGCGCCCGTCCATGCGGATCCCTTCGTCGAGCACCAGTTCACGGACCGTCTTCTTGTGGATCGTCGAGGTGAGTGACTTCGAGAGGCGGGCGTTCCGGCGTGCCCGCTCGAACACCGTGTCGGCGCCGTCCTGATCGCCGTCGCGGCGCATCCGGATCGACTGCGCGACCGCATCGTGGAAGGCGTGGATGCGGCCGGGCAGGTCGCGGCCGAAGACCGCGAGGAGGCCTGCCGTGGCCTCCGCATCGGCAAGCGCGCGATGGCTCGTCTGCTTCGCGACGCCGAAGAACTGCGCCAGGTCGGCGAGCTTGTAGCTCTCCTGGTCCGGGTAGCCCTCGCGGGCCAGGACGAGCGTGTCCAGGTACCGGCCCTGCTCGTAGCGCCCGCCGCCTGCGGCCTCGAGGAAGCCAAGGTCGAAGCCGACGTTGTGTCCCACGAGGATGGCATCGCCGGCGAAGTCGCGGAACTGCCGGACCGCATCCGCGGGCGACGGCGCGCCGGCCACGTCGGCGTCCGTGAGCCCGTGCATCTGGTTGCCCATGATGGGCCGGCCCGGGTTGACCAGCGTGGACCAGCGCTCGAGGATCTCGGTGCCCCGCACCCGGACCGCCCCGACCTCGAGGAGCTCGGACGTCTGCGGGTCGCGACCGGTGGTCTCGACGTCGACGACGACCAGCTCGCGGCCTTCCTCGACCGCCGCGACGAAGTCGAAGACGCTGTCGGTGCCGGGTTCGAGATACGGGATCCGCTTCGACTTGCCGACCTGCCGCTGCAGGTCCTCCTGCAGGTCGAGGACCGGTCCGAGGCTGCCGTGGGCGAAGACGATGGCGTCCGCCATCACCGACTCGGGGACGATCTTCGCGCCGGCCTCGACCATCATGATCGCGTCGCGCGTGCCCGAGACGACCAGGTCGATCTCGGACTCCTCGAGCTGAGTGATCGTCGGGTTGAGCACGAACCGCCCGTCGATGCGGCCGATGCGGACCGCGGCCACCGGTCCCTGGAACGGGATCTCGCTGATCGTCAGGGCCGCCGACGCGGCAATCGTCCCGAGGACGTCCGGGTCGTTCTCCTGGTCGGTGGAGAGGACGGTCAGCACGACCTGCACGTCGTCCTTGTAGCCCGCCGGAAAGAGCGGCCGGATCGGCCGGTCGGTCAGCCTGGCGGCCAGGATCGCGGCCTCCGACGGACGCGACTCGCGCTTGATGAACCCGCCCGGAATCTTGCCGGCCGCGTACATCCGCTCCTCGAAATCCACCGTCAGCGGGAAGAAATCCAGCCCGGGACGAGGATCGGAACGATTCGCGGTCCCCAGCAGCACGGTGTCGCCGTAGCGCACCGTCACGGAACCGCCGGCCAGCCGGGCGAGCTTGCCGGTCTCGATGGTCAGCGTGCGACCACCGAACTCGGCTGAGACTGAGACTGTCATCAGGCCTCCTCTGTGCGGAGGACGACCTGCGCGCTGGACGCGCTGCCCGGCCATGGCAAACGCCCAGGGCTCGTGCCCTGGGCGTGGATCTCGGCGAGCTCCGGCCTTAGCGGCGGAGGCCGAGCCGTGCGATCACGGCCCGGTAGCGGGCGTTGTCCTTGCGCACGAGATACGCGAGCAGGCGACGCCGGTGTCCAACGAGCTTGAGGAGGCCGCGACGCGAATGGTTGTCCTTGGGAAACCGCCGCAGGTGCTCCGTCAGGTCCTTGATCCGCTCCGTCAGGAGCGCGATCTGGACCTCGGGCGAGCCCGTGTCGCCTTCGTTGACGGCGAACGAACTCATCAGCGTTTCCTTGGTCTCCCGCGCGAGCGGCACTCGGTCCTCCGAACCTTCACTTCACTGCTGTCAACCGGCGGAGTGTAGCAGGCCGATGGTATCGGTGCGCGTGCCAGGCCCGGGATCGCGAGGTTGCATCACTGCGACCAACGGGTTGGCTGCGGTGGCCGACCCGCCGGGCCCCGCGCTAGTCAACATGGAAGGACCGGCGCTCGCGCACCATCGTGGATTGCGCGGGCCGCTTGATGGAGTCCGCACAGCGCCACATGCGGGAGGCCGGTCCAATGGAGAAGACTACCCGGTTCGTCGGGCTCGACGTCCACAAGGCGTCGATCGCGGTGGCGGTCGCTGACGCCTTCGGCGACCCCGAGGACCACGGCCAGATCCTCAACGATCCATCGGCGGTCCGCAAGCTCGTCGACCGTCTCGGAGGAGCGGACGTCCGGCTGGCCGTCGCGTACGAGGCGGGACCGACCGGCTACGCCCTCCACCGCCAGCTGACGGCCATGGGCATCGAGTGCCTGGTCGTCGCCCCGTCGCTCATCCCGACCAAGCCCGGCGACCGGGTGAAGACCGACCGCCGCGACGCGGCCAAGCTCGCCCGTCTCCTGCGCAGCGGGGACCTGACGCCGGTCTGGGTGCCCGACGAGGCCCACGAGGCGCTGCGCGATCTGGTGCGCGACCGCGACGACGCGAAGGAGGATCTCCTGCGGGCCAAGCACCGCCTGAGCAAGTTCCTCCTCCGGCGCGGCATCTACCCGCCGACCGGCGTGCGGGCCTGGAGCCGCGCCCACGAGGCCTGGCTCAACCGGCTCGCCTTCGACCGTCGGGCCGACCAGGTCGTGTTCGATGACTACTGGTCGGTCGTGCGCGAGGGCCAGGATCGCGTCCGGCGGCTCGAGGCTGCTCTCGTCGCCTGCGCCGCGGAGAGTCCCCACGGCGCGTACCTCGCCGCCCTCCAGGCGATCCGCGGCATCGGCTTCATCTCGGCGGTCACGATCGTCGCCGAGGCCGGCGACCTGCGCCGGTTCCCGACCGCCCGGGCATTCATGGCCTACGTCGGGCTCGTCCCCTCGGAGTACTCGAGCGGCGGCTCGCGGCACCGCGGCCGGATCACCAAGACCGGCAACCGGCTCATCCGCCACGTCCTGGGCCAGGCGGCCCACAACGCGCGCTATCGGCCGAACGTGAGCAGTGGGCTCCGGGCCCGCCAGCGGCACGTCCCGCCGGCGATCGTCGAGCTCGACCGGCGAGCCCAGGCCCGCCTCCACCATCGGTACCGCTCGCTCGTCGGGCCCCGGACGTACGCGCCGATCACGAGCGCCTCGAGCGGGCGGGTTCGGATGATGCTCTTCGTGTCGGGGATGACCGAGCTGACGAACCGGGTCAGGCTGTCGCGGACCTGGGGCACGGCCACGGTGATCTCGCCCTCGGCGGTCTGGACCCGCCGCGGCCGCGTGCCGTTGCGGGAGCCTGCGGCATCAGGCGTCCGCTCGTAGCGCAGGCGGTGGAGGAACGTCGCCACCTCGTCCTCGACCGCCCGCTGCAGGACGAGCTGGGCGCCCAGGCGCCCGAGGGTGGAGAGGGCGTCAGGCCCGAGGCCACCGGCGAGGACCGCCTCGATGGCAGCCTCGATCTGGACGCTGGGGGCTATTCTCTGTTCCACGGCGTGGTCTCCTGATGCGGTCTGCAACTCCGCTTCGGAGCCTACGCCGTCTTCACTTTTCCAGCGGTCTCAGGACGCCACCCCAGCGGTCCCGCGCATATCAGAGTGACCATCGTCGCCAGAACCTGACCTCCGTCACACCCTGCACCACCCTTGACAGGTCCTTCCATATCAGAGCAGCGTGCGCGATTGCGAGCGTGCCTTCCGGGACCGCCGTCGCCGTCCGGCCAGCGACAGCGACAGCGACATCAGCTCGTTGACGCGCCGCTCGAAGTCCGGGACGGTGGCCTCCGGGATCATCGCGCAGACCTCACGGAGCGCCGTCTCCAGCTGGTACCAGAGGTCTCCCTTTCGCACCTCGTACAAGGGGTACCGCGAGTTGATCACCACGCGCCGGACGCCGTCCTCCACGACCATCGCGCTCCGCATCCGGGGGTCGAGCGCCCTGACCACAACCTCGCCGATGGCGCGTCCGCGCATACCTCCGGCGGACCGGCCTGCCGCAGGCTTCGCAGCTCCCGGCCCGTCCGGCTCGCGAGGTTCACGCTCGCCCCGTCCGGCCTCGACAGGCTGCGATTCCTCGCGATCGGTGTCTTCGGCGGCCGGCTTCGAAGCGTCCACCGCCTCGTCCAGGCTCATCTGCCCGTCGCCGCGGGTGCCCTTCGTTCCCTCGTCGCTCTCGAACAGCCGCCCGGACTCGAGGAGCCGGAGGGCACGGGCCATGATCCTCCGGACCTGGTCCGCGGTGCGGGCGGCCTGGGGACTTGCGAGGGTGCCGGATTCGCGCGCAAGCCGCCGCACCACGGGCCCGAGCAGCTGGTGCATTCGCCGTTCCACCTGCGCCCATTCGTCGCTGCCCCGGTCGACATCGCTCTTGTTCATGGTCACGGTGACGTGGGGCAGCTCCAGCTCACCGACCAGCCGGTTGAGCGCCGGGTGCGACGCGGGACCGGCGTGACCGAACCACTCCGGCGTGCCGACGAGACGCCCGAGGTGGAACAGGCGAACGCCGGGGTCGATCCCGGGCGGCGCTGGATCCTCCAGGAGTCCGTACCAGCCCCGGATGAGTCGCCCGCCCGCGCGCACCGCGAACTCATGGCGTTCCTCCAGCCGCCACGGCAGCGGAACGACCGGCGCACGGTCGACTCGGACGTGAATCTCCCCGGCCTCGAGCAGCGGCCGGTATGTCTCCGCAAGGCGGTGCCGCAGTCTGGTCGCGTCGGGGTTCCGGTCCACCGCGCCGATCTCGAGTCGCACATACCCGAGTGCGGCTTCGACGGGCTTGGGCCGCTCCTCCAGCTCGTACGTCCGCAACTTCGTCCGGTCCCGGTATTCCTGGTCGGAGAACGCGAAGGCCCGATCGTCGCCGGCTCGCCCGGCCACGATCACGAAGCGGGCTCCCAGGTGCCCGACGGCCGCCTTCCCGCCCTGCCCGTAGCGCCCGATCCGCTCGCCCGATCGCTTCCGCGAGCCACCCCAGCGCAGGTATTCGCGCTCGAGGTCGCGCGGTCCCATCCCTTCCCCGCCGACCACCGTCAGCACGACGGACCCTGGCCGAAGCGAGAGATCCACTTCGAGCGGCCGGCCGGGCACGCGCGAGTCCACCGCGTTGTCGACCAGCTCGAGGATCGCGTCGACCGGGGTGCGATAGTTCGCGAAGAGAGCGGCGGTGAGCCGCGGATCGATCCGCTCTCGGATGACGCGCGCCCGATGTCTTCCCGGATCGACCGAGCCCGCCCCTGTGCTCATCGGACGGGCGACCCGGGGCGACGCCTGACCTGCGCTCGGTGCCGGCGACTGGAGCCTCGTCTGCCGAGGATCTGGCGGGCGCGAGCCGCATCGCGCTCCATCTGGGCGATCAATGCGGCCGCCGAGGCGAACCTCCGCTCCGAGCGCTGCCGGCGCACGAACGACACCCGCAGCCGCTCGCCGTACAGGTCCTCTTCCACGTCGAAGAGATAGACCTCCAGGATGCGTCCACCGGGTTCGAAGGTGGGCCGCACGCCCAGCGAAGCCACGCCCCCCGCATGGCGCGTCGGGCGCAGCGGGTCGGGGCCACCCCACGTCGCCTCCACCGCGTAGATCCCGTCGGCGGGCAGCGCCACGTGCTCGTCGAACGCCAGGTTCGCGGTGGGGAATCCCAGCAGGCGGCCACGGCCGTCGCCACGCACGATCGTGCCCACCACGGCCGGGTCACGGCCGAGCATTCGTCGCGCTTCCGGAAGTCTGCCGAGCGTCAGCGCGTCACGGATCCGGCTTGCCGAGATCGTGGCGCCGGACGCGCCGAGTGGCGCGACCACGTCCACCGCGAACCCCTCGCGCTCGCCGATCTCGCGCAGCCGCTCGGGCGTCCCGGTGCGGCCGCGCCCGATCGCCGACTCCGGGCTCATCACGAGCCCCACCAGTTCGCGCCCCTCGCCCAGGCGGTCGAGGAATGCCTCCGGCGTCTGTGGAGGCGAAGCCGGCGTCGAAGCGCTGCAGCACGGCGTGCGCGACGCCGGCCTGCTCGAGCCGCGCAAGCCGCTCGGCAGGATCGCAGAGCAGCGGCGGCGGAGCGCCTCGCAGCACCGCGTCGGGATGCGGCTCGAACGTGATGACGGTCGGCTCGGCGTGCCATCGCCGCGCGGCGCGCACCAGCTCCCGCACCAGCCGCTGATGGCCACGGTGCATCCCGTCGAACACGCCGACCGTCACGACCAGGCGGGCGCCCGCCGGCAGGCCATCGATGCCACCGTGGACCTCCATCCCCTCCCCTCGCTGTCTCAGTCGAGCGCGCCGACGAGGACCTTGTCGGGGTGCAGGCGCCCGTCACGGAGGTGCGCCATCGCGACGACGCCTCGGCCCCGGGCGATCACGCGAACCAGCCCGTCGGGCCCGGGCGCCACGTCGGCGTCGGGCAGCCGCACCACCTGGCCGCGCGCGATCGCCTGGAGATCCCCTGGCGCCAGCGCCACCTCGGGGTACGCGTCGAGGCCTGCGTCGGGCGGCAAGAGGCGGCGCGCGATCTGCCCGGCGGCCAGGAGCCGGCGAACCTCGTCCAGGTCGACGGCGTCCTCGATGCGGAACGGCCCGCTCGCGGTCCGCACCAGGGACGCGAGGTACGCGCCACAACCCAGCCGCTCCCCAAGGTCGCGGGCAAGCGAGCGCACGTAGGTCCCCGCGGAGCAGCGCACCTCGAGCGTCGCGCACGGAGACCCAGGCTCCTTCGCATCCCAGTCGACCAGGCGGAGCTCCTGGATCTCGACGTCGCGGTCCCGCAGCTCCGGGCGCTCGCCTCGGCGTGCCATCTCGTAGGCTCGCCGACCGGCGATCTTGACGGCCGAGAACGCCGGCGGCCGCTGCACGACCCGGCCGGTGAACGCGGGCAGCGCGGCTTCCACGTCCGGCCTGGTCGGGACAGGCATGCCGGTCCGCGTCAGCTCCCCTTCGATGTCGTCGGTGGTCGAGGTCGCTCCGAAGCACGCCACGGCGCGGTATGCCTTCGCGTCGTGCAGGTGGTACTCGGCCATGCGGGTGGCGCTGCCCAGGAAGACCGGCAACACCCCCGAGGCAAACGGGTCGAGGGTTCCGCCGTGGCCGACTCGTTTGGCCCCGGACAGGCGCCGGACCAGCGCGACGACGTCGTGGGACGTGGGCCCGGCCGGCTTGGCAACGACGACGATGCCGGCGGGCGCGGCTCCGATCGCCGCGGCTCCGATTGCCGCGGCGCTCCCCGACACCTGGCGGCGGCGCACGTTCATGGGAGGGATTCCGGCGACTGCAGCAGGCGCCGGGCGGCCTCGAGCACCTCCCGGACCGCCGCGTCGAGGGGCAGCCTGACCGTCGCGCCGGACGCACGCGCGTGGCCGCCGCCGCCCCAGCGCGCCGCCAGCACCGTCGCATCAGGCCCGCCATCGCGAGTCCGGATGCTGATTCTGGTCTCGCCCGGCTGCTCCTTGAGCAGCAGCACGATCTCGGCAGCCTGGGCCTGCCCGAGCAGGTCGATGATCCCCTCGGAGTAGGCCGGCACCCCGCCGGTCGACGCGAGGTCGTCGAGCGTGAGCGTGGACCAGACGAGCCGGCCGTCCACTTCCGACTCGAGCCGCGCCAGCACCCGCCCGAACAGCTTCAGCTGCACGTCGGGCTTCGTGCGGTAGAGGAGCCGCGATGTCGTGGACAGTGGCGCCCCGGCTGCCACGAGGTCTGCGCCCACGCGGAGGGTGCGCGGCGTCACGTTGGGGTGCTGGAACGTGGCCGTGTCCATCACCAGCCCCGCCAGCAGGCTGTCGGCCACGGCACCGGCGGCGGTCGTGAGCGGCACGCCCATCGCGCCGAGAAGCAGCGTCACCATCTCGCACGTGGCGGCGGCCTGTGCGTCGATCCAGTTGACGGCGCCGAAGCCGGGGTTCGACTTGTGATGGTCGATGTTGACGATGGGGACCCGCGCGAACAGGCCGGCGTGTGTCTCGAGGACGGGGCCTACCCTGGCCAGCTCGCCGCAGTCGAGCACCACGACCAGGTCGTAGTCGACGGCCGGGTCGGGGGCGGTTCGGAAGCGCTCGATCGCGGGCATGAACCCGTACAGCTCGGGAACCGGGTCCGCGCACACGGGCGTGGCGACGGCGCCCAGCGACTCGAGCGCGAGGGCCAGCGCGAGCGCCGAGCCGAGTGCGTCGGCCTCGGGGTTCTCGTGGCAGATCGTGACCACGCGGCGCGCCGAGAGAAGACGCGTCCGGGCCTCGGGCGGCACGGCGGCGAGATCGGCGGGCATCAGCGACGACCCGGACGTGGGCGCCGCACGGGACGCTCCCGACCGGGACGATGCGGGCGACGCCGGCGCGGCTGCCGGCGCGAGATCGGGGGGCGGCGGCGCACCAGGGACCCGGCTCGCCTCCGTCACGGCCGTCGGCCCTGCCGGCCAGCCCGGCGGGATGCCGACCGCCGGGGCTCGGCTCGGCTCCGGTGGACGCGCGCGGCGGGCAGTGCCGCGTCCGTCGCCGTTGGGTCCGGCGACCCGGCACCGGGCACGCTCGCGTCCGGCACGTCGAGATGCAGCGGTCCCGGCGTGGGCAGCGTCTCGCCGGGCGCCGGCGGGGCGGGCTCGCGTCCCGCCTCCAGGTCGCCGAGGATCTGCAGGACGCGCGCGCCGCGCTCGACGCTGTCGTCGAGCTCGAGATGCAGCTCGGGGACGCGGCGCAGGCGCAGCACGCCGAGCTCGTGCCGGACAAACGGCATCGCGCGCGCCAGCGCCCGGAACGTCGCCTGTCGCTCGTCCGGCTGGCCGATGATCGAGACCCAGACCTTCGCGTGCCGCAGGTCGGGAGCCGTCTGCACGCGCGTCACCGTGGCGAAGCCGATGCGCGGGTCGTGCACCTCGCGCATGACGATCCGGCTGATCTCTTCCTGCAGCAGCTGGTCGACACGAGCCGTGCGCTCGGTCATGGTGCCCCCTTCGCGAAGCCCGACGCGGGACGCGGCGCTCAGGCGCCGGCCGCGCGCGAAACCGTCTGCTGCGTGAAGCACTCGATGACGTCACCCTCCTGGAGGTCGTGATGACCCGCCAGGCCGATGCCGCATTCGAACCCGGCCGCCACCTCGCGCACGTCGTCCCGGAAGCGCCGGAGCGACTCGATCCGGTCGGTTGCCAGGACGCGGCCGCTGCGGTAGACCCGCGCACCGCCCCGGACGATCCGGCCGTCGGTGACGTACGAACCGGCGACGACCTGGCCGCCTCGCCCGACCCTGAAGACCTGGCGGACCTCCGCGCGGCCCTCGACCACCTCCACGATCTCCGGCTCGAGCATGCCCTTGAGGGCTGCCTCGATGTCGTCGGTCAGCTTGTAGATGATGTCGTAGACCCGGACGTCCACCCCTTCCGCTTCGGCGGTGCGCCTAGCCTGCGGATCGAGCTTCGTGTTGAACCCCACGACGATCGCGTCAGACGCGGACGCGAGCAGGATGTCGTTGTCGGTGATGTCTCCCGTGCCTTCGTGGATCACGTTGATGCGGACCTCGTCCGTCGAGACCTGGTCCAGGGCGTGCGTGATGGCGCCGAGCGAACCCTGCACGTCCGCCTTGATCACGATCCGCAGCTCGCGGGTCTGGCCGGCCTGGATCTGCCGGTAGAGGTCCTCCAGCGTGGCCCGGGCGCCACCTTCGGACTTCGCCCCCGCCTGCACGCGGCGCAGGTCGACGATCGCCCGCGCCGCCCGTTCGTCCGGCACCACCTGCACCGTGTCGCCCGCCGCGGGCACGTCCGCCAGCCCGAGCAGCACCACGGCCGACGACGGTCCGGCCTTCGTCACGCGCGCCCCGACGCTGTTCTCCATCGCCCGCACCCGGCCGAAGGTCGAACCCACCACGACGATCTCGCCGATCTTCAGCGTGCCGGTCTGGACCAGCACGGTCGCGACGGGGCCCCGGCCCTTGTCGAGCTCCGCCTCCACGACGGTGCCGATGGCCGCCCTCTTCGGGTTCGCCTTCAGCTCCTGAAGGTCGGCCACGAGCAGGATCATCTCGAGCAGCTCGTCGATCCCGGTGCGCAGCTTGGCGCTGACCGGCACGAGCGGGGTGTCGCCACCGTACTCCTCGACGAGCACACCGTGCTCGGACAGCTCGGTCTTGACACGGTCCGGGTTGGCGTCGGCCTTGTCGATCTTGTTCAGCGCGACGATGATCGGGACGCGCGCGGCCCTCGCGTGGTCGATCGCCTCGACCGTCTGGGGCATCACGCCGTCGTCGGCGGCGACGACGAGCACCGCGATGTCGGTGACCTTGGCGCCACGCGCCCGCATCGCGGTGAACGCTTCGTGGCCGGGCGTGTCGAGGAAGACGATGCGCTTGCCGTCCTTGACGGCCTCGCTCGCGCCGATGTGCTGGGTGATCCCGCCGCGCTCGCCGGCGGCGACGCTGGTCGCACGGATGGCATCCAGGAGACTCGTCTTGCCATGATCCACGTGGCCCATGACGGTCACGATGGGTGCGCGCGGGACCAGCTTGCTCGGGTCCTCCTCCACCCACAGCTGCTCCTTGGCAGCCGCAGCGGGGAGCGCCTCGCCCTCGGCCTCCTCGACGACGTGGGGCGCGGCGGCGGCCTCGGCCACCTCGTAGCCCAGCTCCTCGGCGACCAGGCTGGCCGTGTCGCGGTCGATGCTCTGGTTGATGGTCGCGAAGATGCCGCTCTTGATGAGCTCGCGGATCACGTCGGCGGGGTTCACGCGCAGCAGTCCGGCGAGTTCCTGGACGGTGACCGTCGCCGGGATCTCGATCGCGCCGCGCTCGCTCGGCTCGACGACCTGGACTCCCGATCCGTTCGCCTGGTCCGGACGGCGCGGCGGCTTGCGTGGTCCGCGGCGACCGCGGGTTCCACTGCGGCTTCGTGCCACGGGTGCCTCCTTGGTCAGTCGAGCGCGCCGGCGGTCAGCCGGTCGCGAAGGGACTCGGGTATCGCGGTGCCGAGCGCCCGTTCGAGGGAGTGGCGCCGCACGGCCTCGGCCGAGCATCCTCCCGAGGCGCAGACGTAGGCGCCGCGGCCCGGGAGCCGGCCGGTGAGATCGACCTCCACGGATCCGGCCGGAGTGCGAACCACGCGCACGAGCTCTCGCTTGGCTCGCTCCGTGCGGCACGCGACACAGGTGCGGGCGGGCTGGCGCCGCGGCTGCGACCCGCCGCCGGCTACGGGGCCACCTCCTCGGCGGGTTCCAGGGCCGGCTCGGCGTGCTCGTCCGGCGCCGACACGGCCGGGCGCACGGCGGCACGGGTGATGCGCCTCGCCCTGACCGGCCGTGCCACCGGGGATTCCTCGGGTGCCGCGGCGGCCGGGTTCTCTGCCGCCGGATTCGCCCGATCCTGGTGCCGCGCGTTTGCCGGCTCCTCGTGCGCCACGGCCTCCGGCTCCTGGTGCGGCACGTTTCCGGTTCCTGGTGCGGCACGGCCTCCGGATCCTGGTGCGGCACGGTCGCCGGCTCCCCGACCGGCACGCCGGCGGCGGGGTCGATCGTCGCGGCGTGCCTGGTCGCCGCAACGTCGGCCGCCCCGCCGGCCGCGGCCGCCGGCCCACTGGGCGCAGCGTGCTCGTCCACTCGCGGCTGGTCGCTCCGGATGTCGATGCGCCAGCCGGTGAGCTTCGCAGCGAGGCGCGCGTTCTGTCCCTCGCGCCCGATCGCGAGCGACAGCATGCGCTCGGGCACGGTCACGGTCGCGATGCGCGCCGTCTCGTCGATCGTCACGCCGACGACTTGCGCCGGGCTCAGTGCATTCGCCACGAACTGGGCGGGGTCCTCGGCCCACGGGATGACGTCGAGCTTCTCGCCGTTCAACTCGGCCACCACCGCCTGGACCCGACCCCCACGCTGGCCGACCGTCGCCCCGACCGGGTCGAGCCCTTCCTGGCGGCTCGCGACGGCGACCTTGGAGCGGCTGCCGGCCTCGCGGGCGATGGCCTTGATCTCGACCGTGCCGTTGTGGATCTCGGGGACCTCGAGCTCGAACAACCGCCGCAGCAGCCCCTTGTGCGTCCGGCTCACGTAGACCTGCGGGCCCTTGGTGGTGCGGCGCACTTCGAGCACGTACGCCTTGACGTGCTGCCCGATGCGATAGCTCTCCGTCGGCGACTGCTCGGTCGTGGACAGGACGGCCTCCACTCCCTTGCCCATGTCGAGGATGATCCCGCGCGGCTCGACGCGGTTCACGGTTCCGGTGATGATCTCGGCCTCGCGCTGGGCGTACTGCCCGAACACGACCTCGCGCTCGGCCTCCCGCAGCCGCTGCAGCACGAGCTGCTTCGCCGTCTGCGCGTGAATCCGGCCGAAGCTGGCAGCGTCCAGCTCCTGGGTCTCGAGGATGTCGCCCGGCTGCGCGTTCGGCTTGAGTCTCCGCGCCTCCTCGATGGTGAACTCCGTGAGCGGGTCCTCGACCTCTTCGACGGCGACCATCGCGCGGTAGACCCGGATCTTGCCGGTCTCCGGATCGATCTCGACGTAGACGTTCTCGTTCCCCGGCGCCACGCGGCGATACGCGGCCTGGATCGCCTCCTCGACGGTCTTGACGAGCTGCTCGCGGGGAACGCCTTTCTCGGCGTTCAGCTGCAGGAGGGCGCCGATGAAGTCACGGCTCACGGTGCGCCTCCTCTCGTCTCGTGCCGACCGCCACTCACAAGAAGACGTGGGGGTCACCCACGTCGAAGCGGCGGCCTGCGGTCGGTCCGCGGAAGTATATCACCCGGCAGCCTTCGGCCCCTGGGGCCGGAGATCAGTACGCCCGGGCGAAGACGACGCGACGGTCCGACGGCCGGCCGTCGACCAGGCACCGACCGTTCTCGGTGGGCGCATCGAACGGGATGTTCCGGATGGTCGCGCCGGTCTCCTGGCCCACCCGGGCCTCGCATTCCGCCGACCCGCACCAGTGCGCCCAGAGGAACCCGCCCTGCTCCTCGTTGACGCGTTTGAACGCCTCGTAGTCGTCGACGTGGTGCGTGTTCGCGTCGCGGTACTCCAGCGCGCGCTGGAACAGCTCCTGCTGGTACCCCTGCAGGCGAAGCGGCAGCTCGTTGGCCAGCAGGTCGAGCGGGACTGCCTCCCTGGAGCGATCCACTCGCCGGACGAGCATGCCCTGCCGTGCGGCCACATCGCGCGGTCCGACCTCGATCCGGAACGGGACACCGCGCAGCTCCCAGTGGTTGTACTTGAAGCCGGGGGATTCGTCGCGCCAGTCGACCTCGAGCCGCACCTCGCGCCCCTCGGGCGTCGAACGCAGCGCCAGCTCGAAGCGCTCGATCGCGTCGGCCACCGCGGAGCGATCGGCGTCCGACCGAAAGATCGGGATCACCACGACCTGCACCGGCGCCACTTTGGGCGGCAGGACGAGCCCGCTGTCGTCGCCGTGGGCCATGATCGTCGCGCCGACCATGCGCGTGCTGAAGCCCCAGGAGGTCCCGTGCGGATGGCGGCGCTGGTTGTCGCGGTCGAGGAACGTGATGCCCGCGGCCTGCGCGAAGTTCGACCCCAGGTAGTGGCTGGTCCCGGCCTGCAGCGCCTTCCGGTCGCGCATCATGGCCTCGATCGAGTACGTGTACACGGCGCCCGGGAACTTCTCGCCCTCGCTCTTGCGTCCGCCGATCACCGGGATCGCGAGCCACTCCTCGGCGACCTTCCGATAGATCTCGAGGCCGAGGTCCACCTCCTCGCGCGCCTCCTGTTCGGTGGCATGGAACGTGTGCGCCTCCTGCCAGAGGAACTCGGTGGTGCGCAGGAACAGCCGCGTGCGCAGCTCCCAGCGCACCACGTTGTTCCAGAGGTTCATCAGCAGCGGCAGGTCGCGGTAGGACTGGACCCAGTCCTTGATCGTCTCGGCGATGATCGCCTCGCTGGTCGGGCGGATCGCCAGCCACTCGTCGAGCTCCTTGCCGCCGGCGTGGGTGACCCACGCGACCTGCGGGTTGAAGCCCTCGACGTGCGCCGCCTCCTTCTCGAGGAGCGAGCGCGGCACGAACAGCGGGAAGTACACGTTGCTGTGGCCGGTTGCCTTGATGTGGCGGTCCAGCTCGTCCCGCATCGACTCCCAGATCGCGTAGCCGTAGGGACGGATCACCATGCAGCCGCGCACGGGAGAGTAGGAGGCGAGCTCGGCCTTCAGGACGACGTCGTTGTACCAGGCAGGAAAGTCGTCCGACTGGCGGGTGATCGCGGTGACGTAACCCTCCCTGGCCACGGGACCTCCTGCTGCGACGGTCGATGGACGGGCACGGCGGCCGCGCGCGCGAATCGAGCGAGCGGGTCTCCGGGCTCTTATGGTAGCGCAGGGGCTCGGGCGGAGAGACGATCCGGCTGGACGAGCTCGAGTCGGAGCGGGGCCGGCCAGTCGCGGCCGTCTGGGTGTGTTACAACGTGTACCGCCATGGAGCGCGTGGGCATTCGGGAGCTTCGCCAGAACCTGCGGCAGTACCTGCACCGCGTGGCCGAGGGCGCGGCGTTCGAGGTCACCGAGTTCGGGCGCCCGGTTGCGCGGCTCGGTCCCCTGCCCGCTGGCGGGTCCCGGTTCTCCGCGCTCGTCGCCGACGGGCGCGTCACGCCAGCGCGGGCGGGCGCCGCCGGGCTGCCGGCTCCCGTGCGACTGCCGCGCGGCGCCAGCGCGACGGAGAGTCTTCTCGCGGAGCGTCGGGACGACCAGCGGTGACGCTCGTCTACCTGGACAGCTCCGCCATCACCAAGCTCGCGATCCAGGAACTCGGGTCGGCCGACCTCCGGGCGGAGATCGATGGTGGCCGGTGGGTGACCAGCCGGATCGCGGTGGTCGAGGTCAGCAAGGCGGTGGGGCGCGTCGCCCCTGCGCTCGACCTGACGCCGATCTTCGATCGGCTGGCGTTCGTCGAGATCGACGAGGGCCTGGCCGGGCGGGCTGCCCGGACGGGTGGCGCCAGCCTCCGGGCGCTCGACGCGATCCACGTCGCGTCGGCGGAGTTGTTCGCGGGAGAGCTCGACGCGTTCGTTACGTACGACGCGCGCCAGGCATCCGCGGCGCGCGCGGCCGGCCTGACCGTCCGATCGCCGGGCGTCGAGCCCGGTTGACCGCGCGACCTATCCCGCGGCGACCGGCTCCTCGCGCCTCCCGAAGCGCCGCTCGACGTAGCCGTCGACGATCAGCTTGAACTCGTCGACCAGCCCCTCGCCACGCAGCGTTGTCGACAGCTTCCCGTCCACGTAGACGGGGGCCACCGGCTCCTCGAACGTGCCGGGAAGCGAGATCCCGATGTCCGCATGCTTCGACTCGCCGGGGCCGTTCACCACGCAGCCCATGACCGCCACGCGCATCCCCTCGACGCCCGGGTAGCGCTCCCGCCAGGCCGGCATCGAGGCCGCCAGATAGCCCTGGACCTCCTGGGCGAGCTGCTGGAAGAACACGCTGGTCGTGCGGCCGCAGCCCGGGCACGCGGACACCTGCGGCAGGAACTGGCGGAGGCCGAGCGACTGCAGCACCTGCTGCGCGATCCGCACCTCCTCCGCGCGGTCGGCACCGGGCTCGGGCGTGATCGAGACGCGGATGGTGTCGCCGATCCCCTCGTGGAGCAGGATCGCGAGGCCGGCGGTGGACGCCACCACGCCCTTCGTCCCCATGCCCGCCTCGGTGAGCCCGAGGTGGAGCGGGTAGTCGCAGCGAGCAGCCAGGCGCCGGTAGACCTCGACCAGGTCGGACACCCCGGAGACCTTGGCCGACAGGATGATCCGGTCGTGCGCCAGGCCGGTCGCCTCGGCCAGCTCGGCCGAACGGAGCGCGGACTGCACCATCGCCTCGATCATCACGTCGCGCGCGGGCGCCGGCTCCGGCAGTCGCGCGTTGACGTCCATCAGGTCGGTCAGGAGCGCCTGGTCGAGCGAGCCCCAGTTGACGCCGATGCGAACCGGCTTGTCGTGGTCGATCGCGACCCGCACGATGGTCGTGAAGCGCTCGTCGTGGTGGTCCTTCGACCCGACGTTCCCAGGGTTGATGCGGTACTTGTCGAGCGCGCGCGCCATCTCCGGGTACTCGACGAGCAGCTGGTGCCCGTTGTAGTGGAAGTCGCCGACGATCGGGACGCCGACGCCCAGCCCGCGGACCTTGCGGACCATCTCCGGGACCGCCGCGGCCGCGCCGTCGTTGTTCACGGTCACCCGCACGATCTCGCTGCCGGCATGGGCCAGGGAGACAACCTGGAGGGCCGTTGCGTCGGCGTCGGCCGTGTCGGTGTTGGTCATCGACTGCACCACGACCGGCCAGCCCGACCCGACCGGCACGTCCCCGACCATCGCGGTGGGGGTCCTGCGACGGCTCACGAGCCGGCGCCCCCCCTCACGATGTCGAAATAGCTCACCCAGATGAGAAACCCGAACAGCAGCGCGAACCCGACGAAGTAGGTCGCCCGCTCGAGGCCGGTGCTGATGCGGTTGCGAGTCGCCGACTGCAGGAGCGAGACGACGATGCGTCCTCCGTCGAGCGGCGGGAACGGCAGCACGTTGACCACGGCGAGGTTCGCGGAGAGCAACGCGATGAGCCAGAGCAGGACCACCGGCGGCGCTTCCGAGCGCACGGTGCCAACGGCCTCGGCGATGCCGATCGGCCCGCTGACCGGCGGAGCCGCGCCCGGGTTCCTGGCGATCGACGTCACGAGCTGGCCCAGCGCGCCGACGATCAGCCCGCACGCCTGGACGGTGCGCTCCGCTCCGAGTCCGATCGCCGCCGGCAGCGAGCGCTGGACGATCGCGCCGGGCACGACGCGGGCGGTGATGCCGAGGGCCCCCCGGCCCGCGTTCACCGCCGCCTGGTCCTGCAGCGTGACGGGGATCTGGCGGACGGCGCCGCCGACCTCCCGCACGGTCACGGTCACTCGGTCGCCGGCGTGGTCGAGCATGTAGCCGGTCGGCGCCTGGCCGTCGAAGTACGGGAAGGTGTGGCCGTCCACGGCCGTGATCAGGTCCCCGGGGTGCAGGCCGATGGCAGCGGCCGGCGTCCCGGCCCCCACCGAGCCGACCTCCGCGTCCGCGCTGGGCTCAAGGCCCGCGGCGATCACGGTGAAGATCACGAACGCCAGCAGCACGTTCATGGCCACGCCCGCGAGCAGGATCACGACACGCACCGGGAGCGACTTCCGCCCGAAGCTGCGCGGGTCGTCGCTGCCGCCGTCCTCGCCCTCCAGGCGAACGAAGCCGCCGATGGGCAGCCAGTTCAGCGTGTACTCGGTCTCACCGTCGCTGCCGAGGCGCGCCGCGCGGGGCGGGAAGCCGATGCCGAACTCGTGGACCCGGACACCGCTCAGCCGCGCCACGAGGAAGTGGCCGAACTCGTGCGCGACCACGAGCCCGACCAGGATGGCCAGGAAGACGACCAGCGTGACGCCGGAGTTGAGGAAGCCGCTCACGGTGTCGCCTCGCGTGGCGCGGCCGGCGCGGTGGGCGCGCGGTCCGCGCGGTCCCGGACGCCGTTTCGCACCAGACGCGCACCTCCGCGTCCAGGGCGATCAGCTCGTCCAAAGCGGGGGCCCGCCCCGCGCCGAAGCGCTCCACCGCCCCTGCGACCAGGCGCGCGATCCCGGGGAAGTCGAGCGTGCGATCGAGAAACCGGCGCACCGCAACCTCGTCCGCCGCGATCAGCGCCGCGCTGGCACGCGGGCCGGCGGCCCCGGCCTCGCGGGCGATCGCCAGGCCCGGGAAGCGGGATTCGTCCGGCCGCTCGAAGGTGAGCGCCGACAGCCCGTCGAGTTCGAGCCGTGGCGCCGGAGACGCATGCCGGTCGGGGAACGTCAGCGCGTACTGGATCGGGATGCGCATGTCGGGATGTCCGAGCTGGGCCTTGACGGACCCGTCGACGAATTCCACGGCCGAATGGATGACGCTCTGCGGGTGAATCACGACGGAGATGCGTGACTGGCCCACATCGTACAGCCGGTCGGCCTCGATCACCTCCAGGCCCTTGTTCATCAGCGTCGCCGAGTCGATGGTGATCTTGGCGCCCATGCGCCACGTGGGATGCGCGAGCGCCATCTCCGGGGTGACGACGGAGAGTTCCGCGGCCGACAGCAGGCGAAACGGTCCCCCCGACGCGGTGAGCCAGATCCTGGCGATCGCTGCCGGTTGCTCGCCGGCCAGGCACTGCCAGATGGCCGAGTGCTCCGAGTCGATGGGACGCAGCCAGGCGAGCGGGGAGACGAACGCGCCGGGGTCGGCAGCGGCGAGTGCGCGCCGGCCCGGGCGGCAGCGGCAGCGGCCAGCCGACGCGCCAGCGGCATCACCAGGTGCCCGCCGCTCACCAGTGTCTCCTTGTTCGCGGTCGCGACCACGCCACCGCGTTCCAGCGCCGCGATGACCGGGCGGAGGCTCACCACTCCCCCGGTCGCGACCACCACCAGGTCCACGTCGTCGCGCGCGGCGAAGTGCACGAGGGCGTCGGGCGAATCGTCCACCGCGACGCCGTCGGGAAGACGAAGCGCACGGCGTCGCCGCGCGTCCGCCAGCGCCACCACGCGCGGCCGGAGCGCCGCGGCCTGGTCCTCGAGCGTGTCCCCATCGCTGCCTGCCGCCAGCGCCACGACCTCGAACCGGTCGCGGAGGCCGGCGAGCACATCGACCGACTGTCGCCCGATGGAGCCGGTCGATCCGAGCAGCGCGACCCTGGTCCGCGGCCGGTCCTCCGCCGGGCGGGCACTCACCGGGGCACCAGCGCCAGGTACCCGACGAGGATCGGGGCCGCAAACAGGAACGAGTCCACGCGGTCCAGCACGCCGCCATGCCCCGGGATCAGGCGCCCCAAATCCTTGGCGTTCGCCGCGCGCTTCAGCATCGACTCGGCCAGGTCGCCTGCCTGCGCGGCGATGCCCAGGAGGAGCCCGACCGGGACGCCTTCCAGCGGCGATCGCCCAAGCCCCGCCAGGACGAGCGCCGAGACGACGACGGCGCCGGCGAGCCCGCCGTACAGGCCGGCATAGGTCTTGGCCGGTGAGATGTGCTGCAGGAACCGACGGCGACCGAACGCGCGCCCGAAGGCGTAGGCGAACGAGTCGTACGACCAGACGCCCGCCACCAGGACGACCAGCCACCCCCGTCCAGCGTCGAGGCTCGCCAGCGGAGCGCCCGAAGGCACCTGCGGCGCGATCGTCATGAGCAGCGGAGCGAATCCCAGGAACCCCACGTACGCGGCGCCGAACGCCGTCGCGGCCCACGCCCCGAGTCCGGCGCGTGGATCCTGGAACCTCAGTGCGGCCGCGCCCGCGAGCAGGATCCCCAGCGCCGGCACAGCGAGCAGCGGGGCGGACACGGGGTCCGACACGGTCGCTCCCGACGACCACGAAGCCGGCGGCGAGCGCGGTGCCGTACCGGGGGAACCCACGATGTCCCGCCGACGCGAGCAGGGCAAACGTCTCCCATCCGACGAGAAGCGCAACCACGACCACGAACGCGTCGATCCACGGCCGTCCCAGCAGGAAGACCGCGACGACGATCGGGACCAGGATCGCGGCGCTCGCGAGCCGCCGGCCGAGCACGTCGGCCTCAGCGACCGAAACGACGCGTCCGCCGGGCGTACTCAGCGAGCGCCTCGTCGAACGCCTCGGGCCCGAAATCGGGCCACAGCAGGTCGGACACGTACAGCTCGGCGTAGGCCGCCTGCCAGATGAGGAAGTTGCTGAGGCGAGACTCGCCGGCCGTCCGGATCATCAGGTCGGGATCCGGAACGCCAGCCGTGTACAGGCGCGCCTCGATCGCCGCCTCGTCCACCTCGTCGGGCATCATCCCGTCCGCGATGCAGCGACGCAGGGCATCCACGATCTCGGAGCGTCCGGAGTAGTTGAACGCCACGTTCAGCAGGAGCCGCTCGCCGCCGCGGGTGGCGTCCAGGCCGGTCACGATCGACGCGCGGGTCTCGTCCGGCAGCTCGCCGAGCCGGCCCAGCAGCCTGACTTCGACGCCCTGTGTCCGCAGCTCGTCCGTCTCCTCGCGGATCGCCGCGCGGAGGAGGTCGAAGAGGGTCGCCACCTCTTCGGGCGACCGGGACCAGTTCTCCCGGCTGAAGGCATAGATCGAAAGGACGCGTACGCCCCGCTCCACGGCCCGGCGCAGAAGCGGGCGGATCGCGCGCACGCCGGCCTCGTGCCCCTCGGCCTCCGTCACTCCCCGCGAGCGGGCCCAGCGACGGTTGCCGTCCATGATGATCGCCACGTGGCGAGGGACGGCCGTCGCCTCCATCTAGACCGCCAGGACCTCCTGCTCCTTGGCCTTGCCGTGCCGGTCCACCTCGTCCACGTACCGGTCGGTCAGCTTCTGGAGCTGCTCGAGCTCGCGGCGTTCCTCGTCGGCGCTGATCTCGCCCTCGTGCTCTTCGCGCTTGATCTCGTCCGCGGCCTCGCGCCGGAGGTTGCGGATCTCCACCCTGGCCTCTTCCATCCGCCGATGCACCTGCCTGACCAGGTCGCGGCGCCGTTCCTCGGTCAGCTGCGGGATGTTGAGCCGCACCACGGAGCCGTCGACGTTGGGTGTAAGGCCGAGATCGCTCTTCTGGATGGCCTTTTCGATCGCGCCCAGGGCGGCGCGGTCCCACGGCTGGATCACGATCGCATGCGCCTCGGGCACGCTGATCCCTGCCAGCTGGTTGAGCGGCGTGGGTGTGCCGTAGTACTCGACCGTCAGCCGCTCCACGAGCGCGGTGGACGCGCGCCCGGTGCGCACCGCCTGGAAGTCCCGCACCATGACGTCGACCGCGCGTGCCATCTTGGGCTCGGCGGCGGCGAGTGCCTGGCTGCTCATGCGCGTCCACCTCCGCTGATGATGGTGCCGACGGGCTCGCCGAGGGCGACCCTGCGGATGTTGTCCGGCTGGTTGAGGTCGAAGACCACGATCGGCAGGTCGTTCTCCATGCACAGCGACACGGCCGTGGAGTCGAGCACCTGCAGGCGTTCGGTCAGGAGGTCAACGTAGCTCAGCCGGTCGTAGCGGTGCGCCTGCGGGTAGAGCATCGGATCCGCGTCGTAGACCCCGTCGACCTTGGTGGCCTTGAGGATCACCTCGGCGTCGATCTCGACCGCGCGCAGGGCGGCCGCCGTGTCGGTCGTGAAGTACGGGTTGCCGGTGCCGGCCGCCAGGATCACGACGCGGCCCTTCTCGAGATGGCGGACGGCGCGCCGGCGGATGTACGGCTCGGCGACCTCGTTCATCCCGATCGCGCTCATCACGCGCGTGTCGAGGTGTTCCTTCTCGAGCGCGTCCTGCAGGGCCAGCGCGTTCATCACGGTGGCGAGCATCCCGATGTAGTCGCCGGTCGCGCGGTCCATGCCCTTGGCCGCCGCGGCGAGACCCCGGAAGATGTTTCCGCCGCCGACGACGATGGCGACCTCGATCCCGAGCCGGCGGACGTCCACCAGCTGCTTCGCGACGAACGTGCAGAACGCGGGATCGACGCCGTAGGCGCGGTCTCCCAGGAGCGCCTCGCCCGAGAGCTTCAGGAGGATCCGGTGATACCGGGGACGGCCCTCCGGGCCTCCGCCCGCCGACGACGCCGTGGCGTCGGACTCGGTCACAGCTCTTCGCCCAGCTGGTACCGCTCGAACCGGCGAACCCGGATGTTCTCGCCGATCGTGGCGATGCTGTCGGTGAGGAGCTGGCCTACCGTGATGTCGGTGTCCCGGAAGGGCTGCTCGGTCAGCACGACCTGCGAGTACCACTTCTTCAGCTGGCCCTCGACGATCTGGGGGCGCAGATGCTCGGGCTTCTTCTGGACCGCCTCGTCTGCCGCCAGCTCGGCCCGCTTTGCCTCGAGCACGTCGGCCGGCACCGACTCGACCGTCGCGTAGAGCGGCGCGAGCCCGGCGACCTGCATGGCGAGGTCGCGCACGAGCTTCTGGAACTCGTTCGTGCGCGCCACGAAGTCAGTCTCGCAGTTGACCTCGATGAGCACGCCGACGCGACCACCGGGGTGGATGTAGCTGGCGACCTGCCCCTCGCGGGCATCCCGGCCGGCGCGCTTCAACGCAGCCGCCTGTCCACGCTCGCGAAGGAGCGCTACGGCGGCCCCAGGTCGCCCTTCGTCTCCTCGAGCGCCCGCTTGCAGTCCATGAAGCCGGCGCCGGTCCGCTCGCGCAGCTCCTTGACGGCCTCGGCCTTGATCTGCACCTGCTCGGTCATGCTGTCGGCGATCCCTTCGCTGGTCCTGTCGCTCAGGCGTCGAGTACGGAGGATTCTGCCGCCGTGGGCTCCTCGTCCGCGAGGGAGGACGAGCGTCGCACCCGGGTCATCGGGGGCGCGGCGGGGGATGCCCGCCCGGGCAGCAGCTCCTCCTCGTCCGGCTCGGGCTCGAATGTCAGCGTCTGGCCCGCCGCCATGGCATTCAGCATCTCGTCGGAACCGGGCTCCTCGGCGGGCACGCCCGTCACGACTTCGGGCTCGGTCTCGTTGCGGGCCGCGCGGTCATGCTGCCCGGCGACCGCCGCGTCGGCCACCAGGCCGCACAGCAGCCGGATCGCGCGGATGGCGTCGTCGTTGGCGGGGATGATGTAGTCCAGTTCGTCGGGGTCGATGTTGGTGTCGCCCGTCCCGACGACGGGGATCTCGAGCTTGCGGGCCTCCGTGACGGCGATGTGCTCGCGGTGCGGATCGACGACGAACACGGCCCCGGGCAGGCGCTTCATGCGGCGCATGCCGCCCAGCGTCCGCTGCAGCCGCGTCATCTCCTCGACGAGCTTCGCGGCCTCCTTCTTGGTCATCCGGTCGAAGTCGCCGTTCGCCTGCCGCGCCTCCAGCTGGTCGAGGAGGGCGAGACGCTTGCGGATGGTCACGAAGTTGGTGAGCATGCCGCCCAGCCAGCGCTGGTTGACGTAGGGCATGCCGGCACGCGTCGCCTCCTCGGCGACCGGCTCCTGGGCCTGCTTCTTGGTCCCCACGAAGAGGACGCTCTCGCCACGGGCCGCGGTCTGGTGCACGAAGTCGAGCGCCACGTCGAGCCGCTGGACCGTCTGCGCCAGGTCGATGATGTGGATCCCGTTGCGCTCGGCGAAGATGTACGGGCGCATCTTGGGGTTCCAGCGCCGCGTCTGGTGGCCGAAGTGGACGCCGGCCTCCAGGAGCTGGCGCATCGAGACGGCTGCCATGTATGCCTCCTGCTGGGTTCTGTCCGCCACGCGCCTTGGCCCGCGGATCGCCGGTCGATCGGCCGGCGACACCACCGCGAGAAACGGCACGTGTGTGTGATGTCCGAGCTGACGCACGGACGCCGCCGGGAAGCCCGACGGCGCCCGGAGTCTAGCACACGCCCACGAGCGTCCGGCCCCACGAGCTTCCCGCCCGCCCAACGGCCGGGTGCCGGCCGGCCGATGAATCGCACGCTGGCGTCAGCGGATCTCGAGCCCCCTCAGATGCCGGTAGCTCGGGCCGCCCACGCCCGGCGCGATCGCCGGGGCGTCGTCCACGGCCACGAGGTCGACGCGCCACGGGAGTGCGGGGAGCGGGGCGCCTGCCGGCAGCGTCCCGAGGGCGCGGAGTGCCGCCGCGGCACGGTACAGCCTGCCGACCTTGCGGCGATCGACGCTCTCCTCCGGCGTGCCGAACCGCGCGCTGGCACGCGTCCGCACCTCGACAACCACGACGGCCGGGGACCGGCCGGGCTCGATCGCGACGAGGTCGATCTCGTCCCGACCGACACGCACGCGTCGTGCCAGCACGGTCCAGCCGATGGACTCGAGGTACCGTGCGGCCAGCGCTTCGCCGCGCTCGCCGCTCCGGCGCCGCCGCCGGGCGAGGCTCGCGTCCTGGGTCATCGATCGCCGGCCAGCGCGAGGACCACGTCCAGATCGAGGGTCTGCTGCTCCCCCACCAGGACCCGCTGCGTCGTGATGAAGCTGCGCCGGTGGAACGCGGTGATGCCGAGGTCGGCCATCGCCGCTCGATGCTCGCGCGTGGCGTACCCCGCGTTGCGCTCCCACCCATACCCCGGATGCCGCTCCGCCAGGCGGGTCATCAGGCGATCCCGCACGACCTTGGCCACGATCGACGCGCAGGCGATCGAGTAGCAGAGCGCGTCCCCGTCCACGACCGCCGTGTAGGGGCCCACGTCCGTCTCGAAGTCGCGGATGCGCAGCCCGTCAACCAGCACGTAATCGTGCCCTCCAAGCTTCGCGAGGGCCCGCCGCATCGCCAGGTGCGTGGCGTTGTAGATGTTCAGTGCGTCGATCTCGGCCACGGACGCGGCGCCCACCCCGACCGCGACGGCCCCGCGACGGATCAGCGGAGCGAGCCGTTCACGCTGTGCCGCCGAGAGCGTTTTCGAGTCGCGCACACCGGGGATTCGGCGGCAGTTCGGGGCAACGATGACCGCCGCCGCGAGCACGGGCCCGGACGCCGGCGCGACGCCCACCTCGTCGACACCCGCGATTCGGATCAGCCCGTCACGCCACAACTCGCGCTCATACCGCAGGGTGGGCGCCCTCGACCGCAGGGCGGGTGGCCTGGACTGCAGGGTGGGCGCTCTGGACCGCGGGCTGCGGGCGGCACCCGGCGTGGCAGGTGGTCGGCGGGAGGACTCGCGCATCCCGCCGGAAGTCTAGCGGCGCTCGCGAAGGCTGGCGGCCTTGCCGACGCGATCCCGGAGGAAGTAGAGCTGCGCCCGGCGCGCCACGCCGTGCCGCACGACCTCGATCCTGTCGATGCGCGGCGAGTTCACCTTGAACGTGCGCTCGACACCGACGCCGCTGCGCACGCTGCGAACGGTGATGGAGCGGCCGATGCCACCGCCCCGCAAGCGCATGACGGTCCCCTCGAAGACCTGGATCCGCTCACGGTTCCCCTCGACGACCTTCGCAGAGACGCGCACGGTGTCGCCGGACGCAAGTTCGGGCAGGTCGGTGCGGATCTGGTCGGCGGTGACGGCGTCGAGCACGTTCACAGGAGGCACTCACTCAGGCTGGCGCCGGCCATGGGCAGGCAGAGGGGTGGTCGGTCGGACGAGCGCGCAGTATAGCATGCGAACGTCACGCTTCCGGGGTCTTGGCCGCATCCCACCGGTCCGTGTCGTCGGCGAGATCGCGACTCCGGGCGCCCCCGGCTCCCGCCGCACCGGCGCTTCCCCGCGCCGCGCGCTCGAGCAGGTCCGGCCGGTTCCGCCGAGTCCGCGCCAGCGCCTGCTCGCGACGCCACTGCTCGACCGCGGCATGATCCCCGCTCACCAGTACGTCCGGGACCCGCTGCCCGCCGAACTCCGGCGGACGCGTGTACTGGGGATACTCGAGCAGGTCGGCAGCGAACGACTCCTCCCGCGTCGACGCCGCGTCGATCGCGCCGGGGAGCAGCCGGATCACCGCATCGAGGACGACGAGGGCCGGGATCTCACCGCCCGAGAGCACGTAGTCGCCGATCGACAGCTCGAGGTCGACCATTCCGCGGATCCGGTCGTCCACGCCCTCGTACCGCGGGCAGAGCAGGACGAGGTGAGGCCGTCCTGCGAGGTCGCGTGCGCGCGCCTGTGCGAAGAGCTCGCCGCCCGGATCCATCAGGATCACGAACCCGTCGGCGCCGCGCACCGCGGCGAGGGCAGCGGCCACCGGTTCCGGCCGAAGCACCATGCCGGCGCCACCGCCGTAGGTGTAGTCGTCCACGCTGCGGTGGCGCCCCAGGCCCCACTGCCGGAGGTCGTGGCTGCGCAGGTCGACGAGGCCGCGCTCCACGGCGCGTCCCGGGATGCTCTCGGCGAGGGGCCCCGGAAATAGCGCCGGGAAGAGCGTGACGACGTCGATCCGCACGTCAGGACCGTGAGTCGGGACCGGAGCCGGCGTCGGAGCCTGCTGCGGCGGCCACGCCCGGCAGGCCGAGGGGCGAGTCGGCATCCGCACCACCCTCGGACCTGCGTTCGTCGGATCCCACCACCGCGTGCCTCGAAGATCGCCGCCCACGCCGTCGCCGCGGGCGCAGCGGTTCGAGGCCAAGCGCGTCCGCGTCGACCACGACGCGCCCCTCGCGAGGCGCGAACTCCCGGAACACGGCGCCGACGGCGGGAATCAGCAGCTCGCCGCGCGGCCCGCCGCCGACCACGTACACCTCGCCTCCGCCGGCCCGGAACACGTGTTCGACGGTGCCGAGCGCCTCACCCGCGACGGTCACGACGGTCACGCCCACGAGCTCGTGCCACCAGTACGCGCCCGCAGCGAGCGTGGTGGACGGCCTGACCGCCTCCAGGTACACGTCGCGCAGCGCATCCGCAGCTTCACGCGTGGTGATCTCGCGGAACCGCACCAGCAACCCGGGCGCGTTCGCCTGGGCCGATTCCACGGTCAGCGCGCGGTCGCTGCCCTCGAGATACAGGCGCGAGCCCGGTTCGAACCGCGCGGGGTCGTCGGACAGCGGCTCGACCCGGACCGCGCCCCGCAGGCCGTGCAGGCCGCGAACGAGACCGACGACGAACCGCTGGCCATCGGAGGGCACGCTCAGTCGATCTCCAGCGAGATGGATTCCCCCTGCCGCGCCGACATGACCTTCAGGAGCGTGCGCAGCGCCTTCGCGACGCTGCCGTTCCGGCCGATCACCTTCCCCATGTCGTCCTCGGCCACGTGCAGCTCGATGACGGTGCCGTCGCTGTCCTCGTGGACGCCCACGGTCACCGCGTCGGGCTCGTCCACCAGGGAACGCGCGACGTATTCGACGAGTTCGACCGCACTCATCCCGGTCCCTCCGCTTCGCTACTTCGCGTCCGGCAGGATGCCGGCGCGGCGGAACAGTCGCTGCACGGTGTCCGAGGGCGTCGCGCCCTGGCTCATCCAGCGCGTCGCCTTCTCGGCGTCCACCTGGAACTCCACCGGGTCGGTGCGCGGGTTGTAGTGGCCGATCGTCTCGATGGCGCGGCCGTCGCGTGCGCTGCGACTGTCCATGACGACCACGCGGTACGCGGGCTGCCTGGTCGCGCCCACGCGCGAGAGCCGGATCCTGACGGACAAGCGAAGTACCTCCTTGTGACCGTGGAACGCTACTGCGGATTGCTGACGGTGATGATGGCGCGCGACATGGTCGCGGACCCGTTGGCGCTGTTGACGACCACGAGCCGGTCGAACGGCAGCAGGTAGGGTCGCACGTTGGCGTCGTAGGCCGATCGCTCGGTGGCCGGCATCGCCGACTCCGCGGCGGCACGGATCGCGCGAAGGTCGACGTAGGCAAAGCCCGTCGTGGCCGGCCCGCCGGCCGAGGCGAGGGCGTCGGTGAACGCCGGCGTCGCCCCAAGGCTCTGTGCGCTGGCCTGGTCGAGCAGCGCGGCCACCTCCTCCTGGCCGAGCCCCAGGATGAAGCGTCCGTTGGAGAGCGTCCAGCTCAGCGCGATCGATGTGGGCGCCCCGGCTGCGCCGCCGGTCACCCCGGGAAGTGACAGCGACGACGCGGCGATCGAAACGGTGGTGATGGTGGCCGACCCGTGGCTGGTCTCTGTGAGGGTGATCCCCTGCGCCCCGCCGAGCGTCGCGAGTCCGATCAGGGCTCGGAGCTGTCCGAGTCGCTGGGCGGCCAGCGCGGCATCCGGGACGGAGGCCAGCAGCGCGACGCGCGGAACCCGGGACGCGCCGGTCGGCGCATCCACCACGATGCCCGCGTCGCCCATCCAGGAGACCAGCGATTCGAGCCGGCCGCCGAGCAACCCCTCGACCTGCCCGAGCCGGACGGAGCTCCCGCCGGCCGTGGCCGGGAGAACGGCCGTGATCTGCGTCAACAGGCACGCCAGCGCGGCGCCGGCGTCGTGCGTCTCGAGATAGACCAGTGCGGTCCCGGGGACGTGGTCGACGAGCGTCGACGTGCGCGCCGTGCCGGTCGCGGAGCCCGACGGCGCCTGGGCTCGCAGGTCGGCCACGAGTCGATCCGACTCCGCGCGCAGGGTCCCGTAGGCACTGACGGGAAAGGCCCTCGTCACGCACGCGACGAGCGGAGACGAGAGCGGGGAGGCGAGCGGCGACTGGAGCGTCGACGCGGCGGGCGCGATGCTCGGCACCAGCGCCTGCAGCTCCTGACCCAGCGCACCGGTGGACACGTAGACTGCGGCCAGGTCGCTCGCAGCGGTCCCCGACGTGGCGTCCCGGTACGGCTGGGAACCTTCGAGACCCGCAGCCCTTCCCGCCTTGACGTCCTGCAGCGTCCCGATGGTGGCCGGGTCACTGGCGGCGACGAACGCCCCCGGCAGCAGGGCGACGCTGACACCGCGCTCACGCGGCGCCGCCGTCGCTCCCGAGGACGCGCCAGACCCGCGAGCCGTCGGTGGGAACGTCCACACGGTGGCCGCGCCGATGGTCGTCTCCGCGGGCGACACGCCTGCCGAGCGCGCGGCCGCAACGAGCTTGTCGAGCTCGGCCTGCGCCCTGTCCTGGTTGGCAACGGCGACGAGTGCGACGGCGCGAGGAGCGGACGGCGTGGCTCCAGGCAGCACGGCGACCGCGATCGTGCCCTGGACCCACGGCGCCACGTCGGCCGAGTACGTGAGCGGGTTGCCCGGGATGGCCGCGAACAGGCGGTCCCAGGTGTCGTCGAGCTTGGCCTGGAGGTTGGACGTGTCGGAGAACCCGGGGAAGTGCGACAGGAACGAGGCGAGGGCCACGCCCTGGTCGCCCGGCACGTCGAGGCGGCCCTCGGCGTAGACGATGGCGTTCGCCGGCACGTAGCCCAGCGTCGGCGAGGCCCCGGCCCCTCGGGTGGCCACGACGACGGCACCTGCCACCGATCCCACCACGAGCACCGTGACCGCGATCGCGATCCACCAGCGCCACGGACTCGGTCGCGCCCGGTCGACCGCCGGCAGGGATGGACCGGGCAGCACCGTCCACCCGCCGGTGGCGGACTCCCCGGCTGCACCTGGCTCGGGGGACCCCGGTGCCTGGTCGCTCGCTGGCCACGCCTCGGCGGCGCCGGTGGGGCCTTCCGAGGGTTCGCCTGTCATCGTCCGAACGGCAGCGCCGGCCGCCGCCCGCCCTGCTTCTGCATCATTCGCATGACACGCTGCATCTCCGAGAACTGCTTGACCAGCCGGTTCACGTCGACCGTGGCTGTTCCGGATCCCAGCGCAATGCGCCGCCGCCGGGACGCGTTCAGGATCGACGGGTCTGCCCGCTCCGCGCGCGTCATCGACTGGATGATGGCCTCGACTCGCTTCAATTCCCCGCGATCGACCGCCCCCTGGGCCTCCTTCGCCAGGCCGCGCATGCCGGGGACCAGCTCCAGCACCTGCCCCAGCGGCCCCATCTTCTTCATCTGCTGCATCTGCTGGAGGAAATCGTCGAGCGTGAAGGCGTTGCGGCGAAGCTTCTCGGCCGCCTTCTGCGCCGCGGTCGCGTCAAACGTCTCCTGGGCCCGCTCGATCAGCGTCAGCATGTCGCCCATCCCGAGGATGCGGCCGGCCAGCCGGTCGGGATGGAATGGCTCCAGCGCATCCGTCTTCTCGCCCGTGCCGAGGAACTTGACGGCCAGCCCGCTCACCGCCCCGATCGAGAGGGCCGCGCCGCCGCGTGCATCGCCGTCGATCTTGGTGAGCACGAGCCCGGTCAACGGCACGGCGGCCGCGAACGCCTGGGCGACGTTCACGGCCTCCTGGCCGGTCATCGCGTCGACCACGAGCAGGGTCTCGCTTGGCTTCACCACGGCCGAGAGCTGCCGGATCTCGTCCATCAGCGCCTCGTCCACCGTCAGCCGGCCCGCGGTGTCGAGGATCACGACGTCGCGGCCGGTCCGCTTCGCCTGCGCCACGCCGTCCTGGGCGATGCGAACGACGGCCGTGCCCTGCGGCGCCGAGTAGACGGGGATGCCCAGGCTGCGCCCGAGCTGCGCCAGCTGGTCCACGGCGGCCGGGCGGTACGGGTCCGCCGCGACCATGAGCGGCTGGCGGCCCTGCTTCACCAGGTGTCGCGCGAGCTTCGCCGCCGAGGTCGTCTTGCCCGACCCCTGCAGACCGACGAGCGCCACCACGGCAGGCTGCCCCGTGAGTCGAAACGTCCGGTCGCCACGGCCGAGCAGCGCGGTCAGCTCCTCGTTGACGATCTTGATGACCTGCTGACCGGCATTGAGGCTCTGGAGGATCTCGGCGCCCACCGCGCGTTCCCGGACACGGGCCACGAAGTCCTTGACGACCCGGTAGTTGACGTCCGCCTCGAGGAGCGCAAGCCGCACCTCGCGCATCGCGGTGTCGACGTCGGCCTCGGTGACATGGCCGCGACCGGTCAGGCGACCGAGGACGTCGCGCAGGCGATCGGAGAGAGCGTCGAACACGGGCGGGGTCCTGCTCCTGGTGACGGTCCCGGGCCGGGGCTCGCGGCGGTGCGCGGATTTCTGGCGACACCGAGGCGCCGGCGTCTGCCGGCTGCCCGAAGTGTAGCCGATCGACCCGCCGGCGTCGCGTTCGATGTCGGCGTCGCGTCGACGGCGTCGGCGTTCGACGGCCGATCGACGCGGTTGCCTCCGATCAGCCGAAGAGCGCCTCGACGAACCCGGCCGGGTCGAAATCGACCAGGTCGGAAACGCGCTCGCCCACGCCGGCGAAGACGACCGGCACGCCAAGTGCCTGCTCGATCGCGAACACGATGCCGCCCTTGGCGGTCGAGTCGAGCTTGGTGAGCACGATGCCGGTGAGCCCGGTTGCCTCGTGGAATGCCATCGCCTGGGCCAGCCCGTTCTGTCCGGTGGTGGCATCGAGCACGAACAGCACCTCGGGGGTCGCGCCAGGAAGACGCTTGTCGATCGTGCGCCGGATCTTCGCGAGCTCCTCCATCAGGTTGTGGCGCGTGTGCAGTCGCCCGGCCGTGTCGATGATCACGACGTCGGCGCCTCGGGCCACGGCCGCGTCCAGCGCGTCGAAGACGACGGCCGACGGATCTGCGCCAGCCTTGTGGGCGATCAGCGGCAGCCCGAGCCGGTCAGCCCAGGATTGGAGCTGCTCGGTGGCCGCCGCGCGAAACGTGTCGGCCGCGGCGAGGATCACCGAGTCCCCCTCACTCGCCAGGCGCGCGGCGATCTTGGCGATCGAGGTCGTCTTCCCGGTCCCGTTGACGCCCACCACGAGCACGACGGCCGGCTCCTCCGGATGGGGCCGCGCGGGACGCCACGGACCGGGGGCGCCCGACGGCAGGAGTCGCCCGAGCTCCGCGCGAACGCCGGCCTCCGGGCCCCCGGGCTCGCGGCGGCTCCTGGCGCGGGACACGACGTCCATCGCGAGGCGGGCGCCGACGTCGCCGGCGATCAGGGCCTCCTCG
The DNA here is from genome assembly GCA_963759135.1 of uncultured Chloroflexia bacterium. Classification (GTDB taxonomy): domain Bacteria; phylum Chloroflexota; class Limnocylindria; order Limnocylindrales; family CSP1-4; genus JAJYNJ01. The sequence continues at coordinate 133,423 of CAVWXU010000018.1, forward strand.
ACCTGCTCCCACGTCTCCTCGTCGGCCGCCCCGGTTCGCAGGATCCCGTGCAGCCGGGCCATGAACCCGCGGCGGCTCGGCGCGACGCCGTCCGCAATGGACGCCGATCGAGCGTCCTCCGGGGGCGCCGACGTGGGCACTGGAGGGTCGTCCGGGCGCGGCACGCTCGCCTCCCCTGGCGCTTGCCCGTCCGGGTCCGCGTCGCGCGCCCCTCGTCTCCAGAACATTTCCGGACCTGCCTCCTCGACGCGCTAGCCGGCGGCGGCCTCCTGCGCCACCGCGCGCGCCTCCTCGAGCCGGAGCGACACCACGCGGCTGACGGCATCGTCACCGATCGTCACGCCGTACAGGGCGTCCGCGGCTTCGATCGTACCCCGGTTGTGCGTGATCACGATGCACTGCGTCCGCGAGCCGAGCTCGCGAAGGGCCTCCGTGAAGCGCCCCACGTTCGCCTCGTCGAGCGCGGCGTCCACTTCGTCGAGGACGCAGAAGGGCACCGGCCGCACCTCGAGCATCGCGAACAGCAGCGCGACGGCGGTCAGGGCCCGCTCGCCGCCGGACAGCATGGCGAGCGGCTGGCGCTTCTTCCCGGGCGGTTGCGCCGTGATCTCCACGCCGGTCGCGTCGAGGTCCTCCGGATCGGTCAGGCTCAGACGGGCCACTCCCCCACCGAAGAGTTGCGTGAAGCGGCGCCCGAACGCGTCCTCGAGAGCGGCGAAGGTGGCGCGGAATTGCTCCGCGATGAGCCGGTCCAGCTCGCCGATCATCTCCCGGGTCGAGCGGATCGCGCGCTCGAGGTCCGCTCGATGGGCCTCCAGGCCGTCCAGCCGGGACCGCACCTCCGCGTACTCCTCGGCCGCGAGCGGATTGCCGGCCCCTACCTCGTGGAACCTCCGGCGCAGGCTCGCGAGCCGCGCGGCAGACGGGGTCTCGGCAGGCGGAGGCTGGCTCCCCCAATGTGCGGTGGCGGCATCCAGGGCCGCCTCGAGCGCCGGCGCGGGATCGCCCTCGACGTTGTCGTCCCGGCGAGCCAGGCCGGCTCCGCCGACCGCCTCGGAGGGCGACGCGACGGCGGGCAGCGCCGCGAGGCCGACCGGCGCGGGCGACGCGACGGCGGACAGCGCCGCGAGGCCGACCGGCCCGAGCGACGCGAGTTCGACCAGGGCCTGCTCTCGCATGGCCTCGAGACCGAGACGGGTCTCCAGCTCCGCCACTTCCGCCGCGCGCACGGCACCGTCCAGGTCGCGCAGCCGCGCGCGATGTCCGGATGCCGCCCGCTCGGCCTGCGCGAGTTCCTCGCGCTCCCCTCCCCCGGCCGCGAGCATGGCGTCGAGCGACGCGCGGGCCGCGCCTTCCCGTCCGGCAAGCGCCGACACATCCGCGCCCGCGCGAGCCCGGTCGGCCGACGCCTGCTCGACCGCAGCCGCGAGCGTCGACGCCTCGCCGGCGATCGCCTCCAGGCGCGCCTCGTCGAGCGCGAGCGTCGCCTCGGCCCTGTTCCGGGCGTCTTCCGCCCGCCTGCGTTCCGCGGCGCGCTCCTGGGCCTCGGCGGCGAGGCGGTCCCGTCGGCGGCGGGTCTCCGCCACGCGCAGCTCCCAGGTCGAGAGCGCACGTGCGTCCGGCTCGTCGGAACCCGGCCCGGCAGGGGCGGGATGCGCCGTTGCCTCAGCCTCCACGATCGCCAGCGCTTCTGTTGCACGTGCGGCGTCCGCCCGCAGCCGCTCTGCCTGCGCGCGTTCCCACACCAGCTCGCGCCGTGCCGCTTCGGCGGCCCGTCCCGCCGCGCGCTCCGCTTCGTCCGCCGACCTCCGGGCGCCACGCGCTGCGTCCGCATCCCGTCGCGCCGCATCCCGACCGTCGCCAGCCGAAGCTGCCCGTCGCTCGGCCTCGTCGCGGTCCGCGCCGGCCGCACCCGCGGCGACCGCCAGCCGCTCGACCTCGCCGGCCAGCGCGGCCCGCTCGGCGCGTCGTTCCAGCAGGGTGCCCCCGCCGCCCAGGGCCACGACTCCCGCCGCCGTCACCAGGTCGCCCTCGCGGCTCACGACCGACCAGCCCACGGGCAACGACGCGGCCAGGGCAAGGGCGTCCTCCAGCGAGGGGGTCCAGAGAGCGGTCTCCAGAAGCCGCGTGGCGACGCCGGCGGGATCGCGCCGGATGGCATCGGTCAGCGAACCACCACCCACTGCGGCGGCGGCGGCGCGCGCTCGATCGGACTCCCGGGTCGTCGGCCGAGGCGATCCCGCGTCGGACACAACCACGAGCCCGCGTTCGCCCCGCAGGTCCGGCACACGGTCGCGCCCGAGCGCCGCGGCCCTGATCGCGTCGCCCAGTGCGGCCTCGACCGCGGTGCGAAGCCCGGGCGCCACGTCCAGCCCGTCGGCCAGGCGCAGCCCGCCTCGACGCCGGGCAGCCTGCGTGATGGCGAGCCCCTCCTCAGCCGCGATCCGGGCCGCCACCGACTCGAGGAGAGCGCGAGCGGCCTCCAGCCTGGCGGACGCGGTCTCGGCCGCCGCCCGGCGCTCCCGCCACGCGGCGTCGGCCGCCTCGGCAGCCAGCCGCATCGCCGTCTCGCGGCGCTCCGCCTCGGATTCGTCCGCGACGGCGGCCTCCTGCAACCGCAGGGCCTCGTCCCACCGCTGGTCGGTTCGCCGGGCAGCCTCCTGCGCCCGCGCGGCGCGGGACTCCTGCTCGGCGAGGGCCCTCTGCGTTTCGTCGCGGCGACGACGGGCCGCTTCGAGGTCGGCGCCCCGGGCGGCCTCCGCCCGGCGGATCGCCGCCTCGCGGTCGCCGGCAACGCGCCGCGCGACCCGCACCTGCGCCAGCTCAGCCAGCGCCTCCGCGAGGGCGCGCTCCGCCTCGATGAGTTCGCCCGCCTCGCCTGGATCGGCCGGCGCGATCGGAGCGGCGGCGGCTCGACGCGCCGCCGCCATGCGGACTTCCGTCTGTGCCCGCTCCGCGTCGAGGCGCCGTCGGTCGCGCGCGAGTGCCTCGAGTGCCGACTCGGCCCGGCCCTGCGCCAGCCGCGCGGTGGTGAGCGCGGTCGTGAGCTCGTCGAGGTCGGCCCGCAGGGCCCGCTCCGCTGCTGCGCGCTCGGCCAGGCGGCCGATCAGCGATGCAGCGTGCCCCTCCACGCGGCGCAGCTCCTCCAGCTCCCGGGACGACGATCGACGCGCCGCGTCCAGTCGTTCCGCAGCGTCCGCACTCGACCGCACGACGGCGTGCCACCGCCCGTGCGCCGCGGAGACGAGCGCCGCGGCGAGCTCGTCCGCTGCGGTCCGGCGCGTCTCTTCCTGTTCCACCTGCAGGGCGAGCCGCCGTGCCTGCGGGCGCAGCTCTGCGAGCACGTCCTGCACGCGCGCCAGGTTCGACTCGGCCTCGACGAGCTGTGCCTCCGCCTGGCGCCGCCGCCGTTCGTGACGCCGTACGCCGGCCACTTCCTCGAACAGGACGCGCCGCTCCTCCGGCCGCAGCGCAAGCGCCTGGTCGACCATCCCCTGGCCGATGAACAGGAACGCGTTCTCGGCGAGGCTGGCCGCGTCGAGCAATTCGATCAGGTCGCGATGCCGCACCCGCTGGCGATTGACCAGGTAGTCGTTCTCGCCGGACCGAAACAACCGGCGACCGAGCGCCACCTCGGCGAAGTCGAGGGGCAGGAGCCCGTCGGCGTTGTCGATCAGGAGGGTGACGTCGGCCATGCCGATCGCGTGCCGCCGTTGGGACCCCGCGAAGATGACGTCCTCCGCGCGACGGATCCGGAGCGACCGACCCTGTTCACCGAGTGTCCAGCGCAGCGCGTCGGCGAGGTTGCTCTTGCCGCTGCCGTTCGGGCCCACGATGGCGCTGATCCCGGGGCCGAATTCGATCTCGGTCCGTTCCGCGAACGACTTGAAGCCCACCATGCGGAGCGCGCGCAGCCGCGCTCTCGCGGTCATCGGCGCGGCCCTCGTCCGCTGGCACAGGCGACACGCCGCGACGTCACGACCGCGGCTCCTCGACGCCCTCGCGATCGTCCTCGCCGGCCACTGCAGGCAGGGCCTCTGCTGGCTGGCGCGCGGCCTCGCCCGCTTCCTCCAGGACGGCGATCGCACGCATGGCCGCCTCCGTCTCGGCGTCCCGGCGGTTGCTGCCTTCGCCACGTCCAAGGACCCGTGCACCCACTGCCACGTCCACCACGTACTGCTTGGCGTGGTCGGGACCCACCGCGCTCACGAGCCGGTACGACGGCGGGGCGCCCCAGCGCACATAGCTGATCTCCTGCAGCCGGCTCTTGGGCGACTTCAGGCTTGCCAGCGGGATCTCCAGGTCCAGTTCGCCCGCGAGCAGCGCAACGAGCCAGGCCCGGGTGGCGCCATATCCCTGGTCGAGGTAGACGGCCGCAACGACGGCCTCGAAGACGGCGGCCAGGACGGACGCTCGACGCCGTTCGCCGGTGCGCTCCGCACCCTGGCCGAGCACGACCAGCTCGTCGAGGCGGAGCCGCTGGGCTACGCGTGCCAGCGCCCGCGTAGACACGAGCGCGGCGCGTCGCGCGGTGAGGACGCCCTCGTCCTCGCCGGGGTGGCGCTCGAACAGTGCTTCGGAAATCACCAGCGACACGACCGAGTCGCCCAGGAACTCGAGCCGTTCGTTCGAGCCGCCCGGCTCGTCCGGATGCTCGTTGGTGAAGCTGCCGTGGATCAGCGCCCGTTCCAGCAGGGCGCGGTCTCTTCACTTGCAGGCCGAGCCTGGCGGCAAGCTCGCCTGCCTGGTCCATCGCGGACGGCGCGGGGTTACTGCGCGCTGTGCTCGTCGATGTAGTCGACTGCGTCCTGGACCGTGCGGATCTTCTCGGCGTCCTCGTCGGAGATCTCGGTGCCGAACTCTTCCTCGAGGCTCATGATCAGCTCGACGAGGTCCAGCGAGTCCGCGTTCAGGTCGTCCACAAACGACGCTTCAGGCTTGACCTCGTCCTCGTCGACCCCAAGCTGTTCGACGACGATCTTCTTGAGCCGGTCGTAGGTTGATGCCGTCACCCGTCCTACCTCCTCCTCATGGCGGCCCCGTGCCGCCCGACCTCGGCCGCCCGGACCCGCGATCCCCTGCCCCCGGCGCGGGTGCGGCCAATCCCGTCTCGTCCGCGATCCGTCCGAGGACGCCGTTCACGAGCCGACGGGCGGGCTCCCCGCTGTAGGTTCTCGCGAGACCGACCCACTCCGCAATGACCACTCGGGCCGGCGTCGCCGCGGAGTGTAGCAGTTCCCCGAGGGCCGAACGCAAGAGCGCGCGGTCGATTCTGGCGAGCTGGACGACCGGGTACGCCGGCGCGGACGCCTCGATCCGTGCGTCGATCGAGTCGCGGTACCGCACGACGGCCTCGACGAGCGACCGGGCGTACGCCGCGCTCTCGTCGTCGACCTGGAGCTCCGACAGCTGACGCTCCAGCGCGGCTGCCGCCGTCCGCTGCCCGAAGTCCGCCTCGAACACGGCGGCCAGCGCAAGCCGTCGTGCCGAGCGGTGTGCGGCGTGCGGGTCGGGTACCCGGGCCGGCACCGGTCAGCCGCCGATGCCGTCGACGAGGACCGTCACCTCGCCCAACTCCAACCCGAGCTGACGCTCGATCGTCTCCGCGACCACGCGGCGAAGCCTGGTCGCGAGCGACCCGACTGGCTCGCCCGCGCGCGCGACCACGAAGAGCCGGATGTGCACCCTTCCACCGCGAAGCCGCGCCGTCACCGCCGGACCGGCGAGCCACGCCCAGAACACGGTGCCGCCCCGGCCCACACGGAGCACCCCGGGCTCGCCCTCCGCCGCCGCGCGCGCCATCGCGCCGATGACCCTGCGCCGCACCGTCAGGACCCTCGTGCCGTCGCCCTCCGTCGATGTCATCGGGCCGTCTCCCCCCGGGCCGCCAGCGAGCCGGCCGCTCCTCCACGCCGGCCGCCACCGCGACGCCGCGGCGCTCCCGTCGCCCGAGCGCGTCGGCGATCAGCTGGGGCACGTTCGCTCGTGCCGTGTCGGCGCCGACACCCACGGCGTAGGAGATCATCCGCGCTCGCGCGCGGCCGTGCGTGATGATGACCGATCCTCTGACGCCCAGGAGCAGCGCCCCGCCCGTCCGCTCGTAGTCGAAGCGCCCGCGGATCCGGGCGATGCCGGGACGCATCAGGACATAGGCGAGCGGCCCGAGCGGAGGGCGGCGGAACTCTCGACGCAGGAGGTCGAAGATGAACCCGGACAGCCCCTCGAAGAACTTCATCGTCACGTTCCCCACCGACGCATCGCACACCACGACGTCGGCCAGGTGGTCGACAAGGTCTTTCCCTTCGACGTTCCCCACGAACCGCAGGTCGCCGTCGACCAGCGCTGCGGTCGCCTCCTGGACCCGCCGCTCGCCCTTGCCGCCCTCCTCGCCGATCGACAGCAGCGCGACCGTGGGGCTGGCGACGCCCAGGACCTTCTCCGCGTAGATGGCGCCCATGTGAGCGTACTGCGCGAGGTTGAGGCCGGTCGAGTCGGTCGTCGCGCCGATGTCGAGCAGCACGAACGGTCCCTTGTCGCCGACCATCTGGACCGCCAGCGCGGGCCGATCGACGCCGGGCAGGCGGCCCAGGTTAGAATCGCAGCCGCGACGCCGGCCCCCGTGTGGCCTGCCGTGACCACGGCGTCCGCTCGCCCCTCGCGGACGAGCCGCATGGCGACGTTGATGCTGGCGTCGCGCTTGCGCCGGACCGCCGATGCGGCCGGCTCGTCCATCGAGACAAGCTCCGACGCGGGCACCAGGGTCACATGTGGCGGCGGGCCGCCGTGCATGTGCGGCACCACGCGCGCCTCGTCGCCGACCAGGATCACGTCGGCGTCGGGATGCTCCCGCGCCCAGGCCAGCGCCCCCGGTACGACCTCCGCCGGACCGTGGTCCCCTCCAAGCGCATCGACCGCGACGCACACGCGGCGGCTCGGGGACATCGCGGTGGTCGCGGTCCGCGAGCCGTCCATGCGCTTCCCGACTACCGGCGACGCCGCGCCGTCAGGACCGGCCGGGCTCGCCCGTGGTCTTCGTCCTGATCCGCACCGCCTCGCGGCCGGCGTACCACCCACAGTTCGGGCACGCGTGATGGCTCAACTTCGGCTGGTGGCAATGCGGGCATGACTCCAGGTTCGGCGTCGCGAGCGCGGCGTGGGCGCGGCGGTCGCCCTGGGCCGCGTGTGACGTCTTGCGCTTGGGAAGGCCCATGAATGTCTCCTCTCGGGTGCCGCCGGGCGGCGTGGCAGGTCAGCGGGCGCTTGCGTCGGTGTCCGTGCGGTACCAGTCGGCGAAACCGGCGAGGCGGGCATCGATGGGTTCGGCGGGGTGCTCGTGCGCTGGATTGTCGTTCAGATCGACGCCGCACTCCGGGCAGAGCCCACGGCAGTCCGGGCGGCAGAGGGGCGCGATCGGCTCGGCCATCGAGATCGCCTCGCCCACCGGCACGGCCAGGTCCAGCACGTGGTGGTCGTCGATGCGCAGCGCGTCCGGTTCCGCGCTCGCGTCGAGCGGCAGGCCGGTGCGCAGATCGACGGTGGGCAGGGCCTCCTCGCGGAGCTCGACGTGGACCGCGGCCACGACCGGCCGCAGGCAGCGGCTGCAGGATTCCTGGAGTGCCGTCGTGAGATCGGCGTCGGCGAGGATACTCCTGGAGGTTCGCGAGAGCCGCACGTTGCCGTTGATCGGCCCGGCCAGGCGCAGGTCGTCGGGGAGGTCCAGTCGCGCGTCCCTGATCTCGTACCGGCGATCGGTCCCCGGGACCGACCCCATGAGGCCCGCGACGTTAAACGCGAGCATGGCCCGCCATGCGGTCCGGCTCGTCGATCGAGGCTTCGCCGGGCTCGGCCTCGGGCTGGACTCCCCGGCGTTCGTCCAGCATCTCGATTCCGTGCCGGATGCTCTGCAGGGCCTTCACGCATTCTCCTTCGAGCCGGATCAGGACGTTCGCGGCGTACTCGTCCGCCCCGCGCCGGATCTCGTCCGCCTCGCGGTGCCCGTCCGCGACGATCTCCTCGGACCGCACGTCGGCCGCGCGCGTCAGTTCCCGCTCCTCGATGAGAAACGCCGCCTGCTCCTGCGCGCGCGCCACGATGCGGTCAGCTTCTTCCTGCGCCTTCTCCAGGATGCGATCCGACTCCTGGTTCACGCGCTTCGCCTGCCGGACTTCTTCGGGCACGGCGACGCGAAGCTGGTCGATCAGGTCCAGGGCGCTCGCCTGGTCGATGACCACGTTGTTGGTGAGGGGCAGCCGCCTCCCGTTGGCCACGATCGATTCGAGACGCTCGACGAGGAAGATGATGTCGATGGCGGGAACCTCCTGCGGCCAGCTCGGGAGGGCGTCGCGGGCCGACGCGACATTCTAGCCCACTGCGGGTCCCCTGCTCCAGCGACACTGCTCCAGCCTTCATCCCTGCTCCGGCCCGCCGCCGCGGCCTCCAGGCGCTCGGCGACGGCCGGCGGCACCATCCCCCGCACGTCGCCGCCGAAGCGCGCGATCTCTTTGACGAGGCTCGAGCTGAGGTATGCGTGCTCGAGGGCGGTCATCAGGAACACGGTGTCGATCTCGGGCGCCAGCTTCCGGTTGAAATGCGCCATCTGCAGCTCGCTCTCGAAGTCGCTCACGGCCCGCAGGCCGCGCACCACGAACGCGGCCCCGTTGTGCCTGGCCGCATCGACCGTCAGGCCATCGAAACGCTCGATCGAGACCCGGCGCGCGACCTCCGGCGCCAGCTCCTCGTCGACGGACCGGCGGATCACGTCGGTCCGGTCGTCCTCGCCGAGGAGCGCGTCCTTTCCCGGGTTCTGGAGCACCGCGACCACCAGGCGGTCGAAGATGCCCGCGGCGCGGCCGATGACGTCGAGGTGGCCGTACGTGATCGGGTCGAATGACCCCGGGTAGATCGCGACGCTCATCCCGCCTCCTGTCGCCTCCGGCCGGATCGTCCGTCAGCCTCGCGCGCGACACCATCGACGTCCGCTCCGTTCTCGCCCCGGGCGTTCCGCTTGATCCTCCGGCCGCTGGCCGAAGAACGTGACGACGCCCTCGCCGATCCTGCGCTCCCGAAGACGCACCAGGCGACCGACCCGCTCGGGCAGCGCGTCCCGCCAGAAGTGACGGGCCACGACCACCGAGCCTGGCTGGAGGACCGCCCCCGTGCCAAGCTGCCGGAGCGCGTCGAGCATAGCAGCGTCCCCGAACGGCGGATCCACCAGGACCACGTCGAACGGCCCGCTCGCGCCCGACAGGTACGTGCCGACGTCGCGGCGATGGACGCGGGCGCGGGGTCCGGCGAGTGCCGTGCGGCGCAGGTTGTCTTCGATCGCACGCACCGCGTCCGGGTCCCGCTCGACGAAGTCGCAGCTCCCGGCACCGCGACTGAGGGCCTCGATGCCTCCGGCGCCGCTGCCGGCGAACAGGTCGAGGACGCGGGCTCCCTCCAGGACCGGGTCGAGCGACCCGAAGATCGCCTGCTTGACGCGGTCGCCGAGCGGCCGCGTCCCCTGGCCCGGGTGGAGCAGGCGGCGGCCCCGCGCCGTGCCGGCGATGACGCGACCCGCGTCAGGCACGATGGCCGCTCGCCAGGGCGTCCACAGGCGCCTCTCCTGGTTCGGGCAGGGCCTCGCCCGCGCCGACCCGGGCCAGCCACCCTGTCGCGAGCTCCCGTCCAAGTGCGGCCAGCTCCGGGTCCAGCGAGCCGTCGGGGGTTACGGCGCGCAGCGCCTCCTCGCGCGCCGCCGCGGACAGGTCGCGGTCCGCCGGCTCGTCCAGCCGAGCGATCCGCAACGGAGGAAGGCCGCTCTGCTCCACGCCGAGCAGGTCACCCGCCCGACGGAGGCGGAGGTCCTCCTCGGCCAGGACGAAGCCGTCCCGGGTCCGCTCGACGGCCTCGAGCCGCGCCCGGGCCACCTCGTCCATCGCGTCCGAGACGAGGACGCAGTAGGACTGCCAGGCTCCGCGACCCACACGCCCGCGGAGCTGGTGAAGCTGCGCGACGCCGAACCGGTCCGCGTTCAGGATCACCATGACCGACGCCTCCGGGACGTCCACACCCACCTCGAGGACCGTCGTGCCGACCAGCACGCCGACGTCGCCGCGGCGGAACGCCTCCATCGCGGCGTCCCGTTCACGGGCTGGCATCTGCCCGTGCACGATCCCGATTCCGGCACGCACGTCGCCGAGGCCGGCCCGTCTCGCCGCCTCGGGCAGCGCCTCGCGCACCATCGTCTCCGCTTCCTCCACGGCCACGGCCTCGGTGGCCTGGTCTTCCTCGACGAGGGGCACGACGACGAACGCCCGGCGGCCGGCGTCCAGCTCGCGGGCCACGAGCTGCCACGTGCCACGGCCCGGTTCCGAGGGGTCGTCGCCCATCAACTGGCCGAAGCGGCGGATGCCGGTGAGCACCGGCACCCGTCCCTCCGGAAGCGTGCGCAGGTCGGAGACGTCGAGGTCCGCGTAGAAGACGCGCGCGAGCGTCTGGGGGATCGGGGTGGCGGTCATCAGCAGCACATGGGGGTTGCGGCCCTTCTGCGCCAGCGCGTCTCGCTGGGCCACGCCGAAGCGATGCTGCTCGTCGATCACCACGAGCGCCAGGTCACGGAAGCGCACCGACTCCTGGATCAGGGCGTGCGTGCCCACGATCACGGGGGCCGCACCCTCTTCGGCGGCGATCCTCGACAGCGCTCGCTCGCGCTCCCCGGCCGGCAGCGACCCGGTCAGCAGGGTGACCTCGTGGCCGAGCGGCTCGAGCAGCCCGGTCAACGTCCCCGCATGCTGACGGGCCAGCAGATCGGTCGGCGCGAGCAGCGCCGCCTGGCGGCCGGTATCCGCCACGAAGGCGAGCGCAAGCGCCGCGACGGCGGTCTTGCCCGACCCGACGTCGCCCTGGAGGAGCCGGAGCATGGGACGGCTCAGTGCCAGGTCGGCCCGGATCGACGCCACTGCGGCGGCCTGGTCCGGGGTGAGGCGCGCGGGCCGTTGCGACGGCGAGGCGCCGCCGTCGGATCCGCCGGGCTGCCGTGCGAGCGCGCCCTCGACGGCGGCCACCGCGGACGCGTATCGCCCGTCGGAGACCACCACCCGGTCCGCCGTCTCCGGCCGGCGCTGACGGTCTCGCGAGATCATCCCCACCTGCAGCGCCAGCAGCTCGTCGAAGGCGAGCCGGCGGAGCGCGGCGTCGCGTCGATCGAACGCCTCGGGGAAGTGCGCCTGCTCGAGTGCCTCGCCGAGGTCCACCAGGCCATTCCGCTCGCGCACCGGCACGGGCAGGTAGTCGGCGATCGATCCGGCATACCGGGTGAGCGCGACGCGGATGAGGCGTCGCAGGGATGGGTTCGTGACGCCGACAGTGAGCCGGTAGACGGGCACGATTCGACCGGCGTGGAGGGAGCCCGCCTCGTCCGGCCCGAACTCCGGACCCTGGAACTCCGGCACGGGAAGCAGCCCCTTCACCGCCGCACGGCCCGTGATCACGATCCGGTCGCCGGCGTGGAGTCGGCGTTCGACGTACTGCCGGCCGTACCAGACGGCCGTCGCCTCACCGCCGTCGTCGTCGCGCAGCCGGGCGGTCACGACCCGAACCCGCCTGCGGAACGTCTGGCCCACCTGCACGTCGAGGACGGTCACCCGGGCACTGACAGGATCGGCCGGGTGCCTGGCGGCGATCCACCGCAGCGTGCGCATCTCGCGCACGTCCTCGTAGCGTCGTGGGAGATGGAACAGCAGGTCCTCGACGGTCACAATTCCGGCGCGCCGGAGCCGGCCCAGGATCGGGCCGCCGGGCAGGCCGGCCCGCGCCACCGGCATCGCGAGGGGATCGATGGCCGGCGCGTCTTGCCGGTGCGCCGCACCGGCGGCGCTCACGTTCGCGCGCGGCCGTCGCGGGTCACGACCGTCATTCCGCCGCGAGGAGATACCGGTAGTACGGCTGCCCGCCGTGCACCAGCTCCACCTCGACGCCCGCAAGCCTGCCGCGCAGCGCGGTCGTGAGGTCCTCTGCTTCCGCCAGGTCGGCGCCGTCACCGTAGTACACGGTGAGCAGCTCGTACCCGGGGCGGAGCAGCGCGACGCCCGCCATCACCGCCTCCCGCCGGTTCGCGTCGGTGGCCACCAGCCCGTCGTCCGGGTCGAGGACGATGGCGTGCCCCTTCCTGACCTTGCGCCCACCGATCTTCGCGTCGCGGATCGCGTCGGTGACCTGCAGGGTCTGCACGCTGCGCGCGGCCGCGAGCATGGTGCCGGCGTTCGCCTGGGCGTCCCGTCCAGCGTCGTACGCGAGGAGCGCCGCAAATCCCTCGGGCGGGTTCCGCGTCGGAACGACCACGATCCGGGTGCCCCGGGCCAGGGCGGCCGCCTGCTCGGCTGCCAGCTTCACGTTGGAGTTGTTGGGGAGCATCAGCACTTCGTGCGTGCCGAGCTCCTGGGCCGCACGGAGCAGCTCCCCGGCGGAGGGGTTCGCCGACTGGCCGCCGCCCACGACGTCGGCGACGCCGAAGCTGCGAAAGATCGCGACGATCCCGTCGCCCGACGCGACCGCGACGATGGGTGGCCCGACGTGCAGGCCGGGGAAATCCGGCAGGTGGTCGACCAGTTCCGGGTGCCGGTGGTCGGCGGGGTCGTGGACGGCGATCGACTCCACGTGCGACACCCCCTGGCGGAGGTACGGCGGGTCGCGCCTGGCACCCGCCTCCTGGAGGTGCGACCCGTCGAGCATGTGCGCAGCATCGGGCCCGTGCGCGCCGTCAAGCGTGCGCGCCTCGTCGGGCCCGGGCGCCCCGTCGTGGATGCGCGCCCCGTCGGCGTCGAGCAGCTGGGCCGCGGGCGCCTCCCCAGCGAACGCGTGCGCCCGCGCCTCGCGGGCCTCGCGTGCCTGCCGGTCCAGGTTCTCAACCGTGACATGACTGAGGGGCCCGAGCGACAGCCCGAACGCGAGGACCTGGTCGGGCCGTTCCCCGTGGACGTGTACCTTGGCGGCTCGCGCGTCTCCCGCCACCAGCACCGACTCGCCGAGCTCGCTCAGCCGAACGCGGATCGCGTCGAGGTCGAGCGACCGCCCCGTCGTCGGGGTGACCAAGAACATCGTTTCGTACCCGAACCCATCCTCTCCCTTCGCGATCACGGCCGCGGGGTGCGGTGCTTCCGCCCCTCCCACCTCCCCCAGCGCGGCCCGGGCCACGATGGCTCGCAGAGCGCCCTGAAGAATGCGGTACAGGCCCTCGCCGCCGGCGTCCACGACGCCGGCCTCGCGCAGGACGGGCAGCAGCGACGGCGTGCGCGCCACCGCCTGCTCCGCCGCCTCCACCGCCGCTCCCAGGACAATCTCCATGTCCGGGTTGTGCTCGGCAGCCGCGACAGCCGCAACCGCCGTTTCGCGCACGACGGTCAGGATGGTGCCCTCGACCGGCTTCAGCACCGCGCTGTGCGCCTTCTGGCTGCCCGTCGTGAGCGCGTGGGCGAGGTCGAGCGCGCTCATGCGGGACCTGCCCGCGAGCGCCTCTGCCATCCCGCGAAGGATCTGCGAAAGGATCACGCCACTGTTTCCGCGCGCCCCCATCAGCGCGCCGTGCCCCACGGCCGCCGCGACGCTGCCGACGCTTCGATCATCGGCCGGCAGCGCCTCCGCCTCGGCCAGCGCCGCGCGCAGCGTGGCGAGCATGTTCGAGCCGGTATCGCCGTCCGGAACCGGGAACACGTTCAGGGCGTTGATCGAGTCGGCCGACTGCTCCAGCAGCGCCAGGGCGCCACGAACGGCGTCCAGCAGGCCCTCGCCGTCCGTGCCACGACGGCTCACTCGGGGTCGACCCCGGTCTCGGACCTTGTCGTGCGGCGGACCTGCAACCCGCCGATGTGGATCGCGACACTGTCGATATCGCGGCCGAGGGCATGGCGCACGGCGTACCGCACGGCGGACTCGACGTTGCTGGCCACCTCCGCGATCGGCACACCGAACGCGACCCGCAGCGAGAGCCGGACGTCGAGCGTTGGCGTGATGCGGACGGCCACCCCAGGCGTGCCGTACCGCACCAGGGACAGCAGCCGCGACCGCAGGTCCGGGCTGACGAACCCGACCACTCCGTACGAGCCGGCGGCAGCGTCGCGCACGACGTCGGCGACCGCCCGGCGCGTGACGAGGGCATGTCCGGGCACTGGGTTCACGGCGGGTGGATCCCTTCAGGTCATGATGCGGTCGAACGACATGCTATAGTACGCAACCGTCGCGCCGCAGTCCGGCGCGCCCGGACCCGACCTCGTTTCCCGCATCCCGAGGAACTCATGTCCCGCTCCTGCGCGATCTGCGGCAAGACCTCCATGGGCGGCTTCAACCCCCAGTCGAGTGGCATGAACCGCGTGCGCACGCACCGCCGCTGCGAGCCCAACCTGCACCGGCTGCAGATCCAGCGCGCCGGCAGGCCGGTGAACGCGCTGGTGTGCACCCGCTGCCGCCGCACGCTCAGCAAGTCGGCCTGATCCGGCGACCGGGTCGCGCCGCCCCGTTCAGGGCGGGTCGATGCTGCTGTCGAGCCAGATCGTGAAGGGTCCGTCGTTGACGAGGTCGACCTCCATGCGGGCGCCGAAGACGCCGCGACCCACCGGCACCCCGAGAGACTCGAGCGTGTCCGCATAGACCCCGTAGAGCCGCTCGCCAAGCTCGGGCGGCGCGGCTCTCAGGAACGATGGCCGGCGCCCCCGGCTCGTGTCGGCGTACAGCGTGAACTGGCTCACGACGAGCACCTCGCCACCCACGTCGAGCAGTGAGCGGTTCGTCCGCCCTTCCGCATCCGGAAAGACGCGCAGCTCTGCCGTCCGCCGCGCCATGGCCCGGGCGATCTCCGGCGAGTCGCCGTGGCCCACCCCTACCAGCGCGACCAGGCCGGCGCCGATGCGCCCGGTCGGTTCGCCCGCGACACGCACTTCCGCGCGGCTCACGCGCTGCAACAGCAGGCGCATGGCGTCACGGCGTCTCGTCTTCGTCGGCGAAGCCGAGCCCGAACCGCTTGCGGGTGAACACCTCGGCGGACGACGGGACCATCACGACCCGCTCGGCATCGACGCCCGGGATCCATGGCCCCGTCCGGAGCACGAGCGTCGGAACGCCCTCTCGCTCGATCGTGCGGCTGAGCGCGTCCGCTTCGACGTGGGCCAGCGTGGCCACCACGGACCAGGACTCCCGGGGGATGGGCGGCTCGCCGCGCCCGATGTCGCGCGTCCAACCCTCGTCCGCCAGCGCCTTGACCAGCCGGATCTCCCGCGCGATGTCGTGTCCGCGCTGGAAGAGCGCGGACCCCACGATCAGGATGTCGGCGCCGAACCCGCCCACCAGGTCCGCCGTCTCGCGGCCGATCCCGCCCTCGACATGCACCTCCCACCCGTGCGGACGCCCGGCGAAGAGATCGCGCGCGTCCCCCACCTTGCCGGCCAGCTCGCGCCGGAAGTGCTGCCCCGGCGCGGCCGGATCCACGAGCAGGACCAGGCCGATGTCGAGCGCGTCGCGGAAGGGCAGGAGCGCGCCCACCGGCGTGGCCGGGTTGACGGCGAGCCCCGGGGCGAGACCCGCCCGCCGGACTCTCCCCAGCGCCTCGCGCAGGACCTCGGCCGACTCGGACGCCTCGACGTGCATGGTGATCGAGTCGGCGCCGGCCCCGACGAGCCCGTCCACGAGGGTCGACGGGCGGTCGACCAGGAGGTGCACGTCGAGCGGCAGGCGGGTGAGCCGACGCAACGCGCGCACGACGTCCGGCCCGAACGTCAGATGCGGCACGAAATGCCCGTCCATGACGTCGAGGTGCAGCCGGTCCGCGCCCGCGTGCTCCAGCTTGCGGACGACGCGGTACAGGTTCCCGAAGTCCGCGTCGAGGAGGCCCGCCGCCAGCCGGGCCCGACCGGCGCTCACCCGCGCTCGACGGCGAGTGCCGCCGCTCCCGCTCGCTCCAGCCGTTCTCGCCGCAGGCGAACAGCCGCTGGGGCGGGAGCTTCTGCCCGTTCCGCCGCAAGCTGCCCACAGGCCGCCCCGATCTCGTCCCCGCGGCTGCGGCGAACCGTGACGGGAATGCCGGCGCCGTGGAGCTCTGCCGCGAACGCCGCTATCCGTTGCGGTCGGCTGGGGCGCCAGGGCGTATGGGCCACCGGGTTCATGGGGATCAGGTTCACGTGCGCCTGTCGTCCGCGCAGCAGGCCCGCCACCGCGGCCGCATCGGCCGACGTGTCGTTGATCGCGTCGATCATCACGTACTCGTAGCTGACCCGCCGGCCCGTCGCCGCCGCGTAGGCGCTCGCCGACTGGACGACCGCGCCCACCGGGTAGCGCCGGTTGAGCGGCACGAGCACGTCACGCAGCGCCGGCCGCGCGGCGTGGAGCGACACCGCGAGCGTCCACGGTGGGTGCAGCGCGGTCAACCGCTCGATGCCCGGGATCACGCCGCTCGTGCTGATCGTCACGTGCCTCGCACCGAGCCCGAATCTCGATGGATCCACGAGCGCATCCGCGGCGGCGACGACCGCGTCCAGGTTCAGCAGCGGCTCCCCCATCCCCATGAACACGACGTTGGTGACGTGCCGGCCGGCCGCGGCGAGCCGGCGAGCCCAGAAGCGCACCTGGTCGACGATCTCCGCCGCATCGAGATCCCGCTCGAAGCCGAGCTCGCCCGTGGCGCAGAAGGGGCAGCCGACCGCGCAGCCAGCCTGGCTGGAGATGCACACCGTCGCTCGCTCGCGCCGCCCGGGGCGCCCCGGATATCGCATCAGAACCGACTCGATCAGCCGGCCGTCCACGAGCTGATGCAGCGCCTTCTCGGTCAGGCCGCGGTCGGCGGGGCGGACCGAGGTCTCCACGAGCGTGTCGACGCGGAACGTCTCCTCCAGCGCCGCCCGCAGGGCCCCGGGCAGGGTCCGCATCTCCGAGGCGTCCGTGGCGTGGCGCCGCCAGAGGAAGTCTCCCACCTGGCGCGCCCGGTAGGCGGCCTCGCCCGAGGACGCCACCCATGCGGCGAGCTCAGCGGGGCGGAGACCCGACAGGCCGGGGCGTTCGTCCGCGACCTGGTGGGGGGCGTGCGCGAGGACGGGCAGGGTTCCACGGTCGGACATGGGCCGTTCATGGTAGCTCCGGGTCGCCGACCCGGCTGCCGACAAGCTCAGGGTGGCCCCGCCGAAGGGCCGCGGCGCTCATGCGGCGGCCGCCGGCCAGCTGCACCTCGTCGAGCCGCAGGCCCCCGTCCGCCACGAGCACGGCCAGCCCGTCACCGTCGGGGACGATGCGGCCGACCTCCCCGTCGCCCGAGGACGGATGCACGGCCGGAAGGGCTCGGCCGATCGACGACCAGCGGACGCGCGGCCCAGACGATCAGCCGGCCGGCCACGGTCAGGCACCAGGTTCCCGGCCAGGGCTGGTAGGCGCGGACCTGGCGCTCGAGCGTCACGGCATCCCGCTCCGGGTCCAGGCGGCCCTGCTCGCGGCGCAGCGGGCGCGACACCGTGACGCCCTCGGTGGCCTGAGGCCGCGCCGGCCGGCGGCCCGCGATCCAGTCCCCGATGGTCGAGCGCAGGAGCTCCGCGGCCTCCGCCGCCAGCCACGCCTCCAGCCCTGGCGCCGTCTCCGCGCCGTGCAGCGGGACCGCCACCTGTGCCACCACCGGTCCGGTATCGAGCCCCTCGTCCATCCGCATCAAGGTCACGCCGGTCTGCCGGTCCCCCGCCAGGATCGTCGCCGCCACGGGCGAGGCTCCCCGGTGGCGGGGCAGCAGCGACGGGTGCAGGTTCAGCGCACCGTACCGGGGCCGCGCGAGCAAGGTGCCCGGCACGATCTGGCCGTAGTCGGCCAGGACCAGCAGCTCCGGGCCCAGCGCGAGGACCTCGGCGACCGCGGACTCGGCCCGCACGCGCACGGGCTCCAGGATGGGCCCGATGCCGAGCGCCTCGGCCCGCAGCGCAACCGGCGAGCGGCGCACCCGGGCGCCGCGACCGACCGGTCCCGGTGGTCCGGTGACGACGCCCACGACCCTCACGTCGCGGACGGAAGCCAGGGCGTCGAGGATGGGCAGCGCGAATGGACCCGTACCGAGGAAGACGGTGGGAACGCCGCTCGTCGCCGGGACGGTCGGCTCCACGGTCAGCCGACGAGCGTGCGGTGCTCGGCGCCCGGCCCGGTCTCCTGCTCCTCGTCGTCCTGCGCGACGGGGATCAGCTCGTCCATCGACTCCAGGTAGTCGATGTAGAGCTTGCCGTGCAGGTGATCGATCTCGTGCTGCATCGCGCGGGCCAGGAAACCGACGCCGGCCACCTTGATCTTCCGCCCCAGCCGGTTCTGGGCCGCGATCCACACGCGTTCGCGGCGCGTGACGTACGCGGCGTACCCCGGGATGCTGAGGCAGCCCTCGATGTCCCGGTCGTCCCCGCTGGCGCGCACGATCGTCGGGTTCACCAGCTCGTGCAGCCGGCCTTCGACCTCGACCACGCACGCCTGCAGTGCGACGCCGATCTGCGGCGCGGCGAGCCCGACGCCGGGGGCGGCCCGCATGGTCTCGGCGAGATCGTCCAGCAGCTCATGGAGGTACCTGCCGAAGCTGTCGACGGGCTCTCCCTTGAGCCGCAGCCGGGGGTCACCGAGCAGGACGATGGGCTTCACGCTCATGATTCGGGAGGATACCGGGAACTCGTCCGGCTTACAGCAGCGACTCCGGGTCGACGTCGACGCTCCACGGCGGCCCGGGGTCCCGCTCGAGAACCCCGACGGGGTCAGGTCCCCGCACCACGAGGTGGAAGCGCCATCGCCCGCCCCGCCGGGCGACGTAGGCGGGCACCGGTCCCAGGACCTCGTGCGCCGGGGGCACGGCGCCGGCGGTCCGCGACGACGCGGCGACCCGCTCGCGCAGCGCCACCGCCATGCGGTCGGCCTCCGCTTCGGCCGAATCGCGGTCCTCGAGCGCGACGGTCAGCTTGAGCAGGCGGCCGAACGGGGGGAGCCCAAAGGACCTCCGGGCCGCCAGCTCGGCCTCGTAGAACGTCCCGGCGTCGCCCGACGCCACGGCGACGACGGCCGGGTGGTCCGGCTGGTACGTCTGGATGAACGCCCTGCCGGGCCGCTGGCCCCTCCCCGCGCGACCGACCGCCTGCGCCAGCAGCTGGTACGTCCGCTCGGCCGCCCGGACATCGGGGAGGTTGAGGGCAATATCCGCGGACACGACGCCGACGAGCGTGACCTCCGGGATGTCGATCCCCTTGGCCACGAGCCCGGTCCCGACGAGGACGTCGACCCGCCCGTCTCGCAGATCGTCAAGGATGCGCTCGCCGGCGCCCCGGCGAGCGGTCACGTCCCGGTCCAGGCGCGCGACGCGGAGCCGGGGGAACCGCTCGCGCACCTCCCGCTCGAGACGCTCGGTCCCGCCGCCAAGGTATCGGATCCGCGGCGAGCCGCAGGCCGGGCACCGGCGCGCCAGCGGCGCGGTCGCGCCGCAGTGATGGCAGCGCAGCGCCGCCGCGGCCGCGTGGTAGACCAGCGGGCGCCGGCACTCCGGGCAGATCTGCACGTACCCGCAGTCCCGGCACAGCACCACGCTCGCCGACCCGCGCCGGTTGATGACGAGAATCGCCCGGTCGCCGGCCCCCACGTCGAGCGCGCCGAGCGCATCGCCGAGCGGCCGCGAGAGCAGCCCGCGGTTGCCGGCCGCGAGCTCCGCGCGCAGGTCCACCACGGTCACCAGGGGCAGCGCCCCGGACACCCGTTGGTCGAGCGGAAAGCGCTCGATCTCTCCGGCCAGCGCACGGCCCAGCGTCGCGACGTCGGGTGTCGCGCTGCCCAGCACCACCGGCGCCTGCGCGAGCCGCCCCAGCTCGAGCGCCACGTCGCGGGCCTGGTAGCGGGGCGTCCGGTCGGACTTGTACGCCGCGTCGTGCTCCTCGTCCACGATCACGACACCGGGGTCCGCGAGCGGCGCGAGGACGGCCGTCCGCGTACCGACGACCACCTGCGCCTCACCGGCGCGGATGCGTCGCCACTCGTCGGAGCGTTCGCCGTCCGAAAGCGCGCCGTGCACGAGCGCGATATCGAGACCGAGCCCGGCGCGCAACCTGTCGACCAGCGGAGCGGCGAGGGCGATCTCCGGTACGAGGACCAGCGCGCCGCGCCCAGCGGAGCGCGCGGCGGCGATGGCCTCGGCGTAGACCGCGGTGCGTCCCGCGCCCGTGACGCCGTCCAGCAGAAACGTTCCAGCGCGTCGGTCGAGGACGGCGGCAACGATGGCCCGCGACGCCGCACGCTGCGCCGACGAGAGGCGGGCGTCGGGCGGCGCAGGCCCGCGAGGGCCGGCGGGCCGGGATGCGAGCGGCCGGCGTGCGTGCTCGCGGACGCTCAGCTCGACCAGGCCGCGCCGGGCCAGGCCCGTCACGACGCCGGCACCGTGCGCTCCGGCGAGTCGGGCGGCCGGGATCGTCTCGCCTTCGGGCACACCGGCGAGCACGCCGAGCACGTCGCGCTGCCGCGCTCCCAGGCGCCCGCCACCGGCCGCCGCTCGATCCCGTGCTGCCGCGCGCCCGCCGGCGCTGAGCGCCACGTGCCGCTCGAGGCGGACTGGCGATCCAGGCGGCGTCAGCCGCCATCCCAGCTGGATCACGCCGGCGGCCTCCAGCCCCCGCAGCTCGCGCACGAGCCCCGCCCGCCCGCCGACCCACGGCAGCGAGCGGACGGCGACGCCGCGGGGCCCCGCCGCGGCGATCCGCGCGAGGGCCTGGTCCAGGCGTGCGCGCGACGCGTCGCGTGCGCGCGACGCGTCCGTCTCCGGCCCCGCGGGGGTTCCCGGCACGACGTCGCGCTGAGCTCCACCGTCCGCCGCGGGCGACGGCGCGAGGACCGCGGTCGCCACCAGGTCGAGCCGCTCCAGCAGCCCCGGCGGGAGCGCGGCGCGCGCCACGATGGCGGGCGGTGCGAGGTAGTGGCGAGCAACCTGCCGGACGAGGGCGAGCTGCACGGGCGGAAGCAGCGGACCGTCGGAACGGACGCGCGCCGCGACGCGCTTCAGGGTCACGCCGGCCGGCGCCGCGGCCTCCCCCAGCACGATCCCGACCGCCTGGCGCCGGCCGTACTCGACCAGCACCGGCTCGCCGGCGCGCAGGTCCGCCAGGTCCGGGGGCACGGCGTACGTGTACGTTCGGTCGCCGCCCTGCCCGGGCACGTCGACCGCGACCTCGACCAGTCGCTCGTCGGCGGACGCCGGCTGCCCGACCCCGGGGGGCACGGTCAGAGCTCGACCCGCCGATCCGGGTGGCGCGCCCGTTCCGCCTCGATGATCCGCGCGACCTCGGCGGCAGTGCGCGCGACCTCGCCCGTCTCGTTGACGACGACGTGGTCGTAGTCGCCCTGGCGAGCCAGCTCGACCGCCGCGTCGCGCTGGCGCACCTCCAGCTCATCCGCAGTCTCGGTCGCGCGGGCCCGCAGCCGGCCGAACAGGGCCTGGAGCGACGGTGGCACGAGGAAGATCAACAGCGCATCCGGCACGCGCCGCTTGACCGCGTGGGCGCCCTGGACGTCGATCTTCAGGATCGCGTGGTTGCCCGCCTCAAGCGCCCGGCAGACGGCCGCGCGCGGGGTGCCGTACCAGTACGAGCCGTGCACCTGGTTCGCCTCGAGCAGTTCGCCCGCGTCGCGCATCCCGAGGAACTCGTCCTCCGGGAGGAAGTGGTAGTGCGTGCCGTCCACCTCGCCGCTCCGCGCCGCCCGCGTCGTGCAGGTCACGATGTACTCGTAGTCCGGCCGGTCGTGGTTCGCGCGGAGCGCCTCGATGATCGTGTCCTTTCCCACTCCGGACGGACCCGAGATGATCACGATCATGGCGCCGGCGGCACCGCGGCAGGCGTTCATGCCTGGGCCCCCTCGGTGCGCCGTCGAAGCGCGTCGAGCACGGCCTCGAGGTCGTCGGGCAGCGCGGACGTGGCGTGGATCATTCGGCCGCCGGAGGGCGCCTCCAGCTCGAGCCGCCAGGCGTGCAGGAACAGCCGGGCCAGGCCGGCGGGTCCGCGCCGCGCCTCGCCGGTCGCGTAGACCGGGTCGCCAGCGACGGCGTGGCCGATCGACGCGAGGTGCACGCGGATCTGGTGCGTCCGGCCCGTCACCAGGTCGACTTCGAGCAGCGACCACGCGTCGAACCGTTCCCGGACACGGTAGGCCGTCACGGCGGGCCGTCCGCTCGGCACCACGGCCATGCGCGTCCGGTGCCGCGGGTCGCGACCGACGGGGGCTTCGATCCGACCAACGGTCCCGGGCGGCTCACCAGCCACGAGCGCGAGGTACGTCTTCTTGACGCGCCGAGCCTTGAGCTGCGCCATCAGGCTCGCCTGGGCCCGGTCGGTGCGCGCGACCATCAGCAGGCCGCTCGTGTCGCGGTCGAGGCGGTGGACGATGCCCGGCCGCGCCACGCCCGCGATCCCCCCGAACGTCTCCGGCCCGCCCATGGCGAGCAGCGCGTTGACGAGCGTGCCGCCGGCATGCCCCGGAGACGGGTGCGTGACGAGGCCGGCCGGCTTGTCGACGATCATCATGTCGTCGTCCGCGTACACGACCCGCAGCGGGATCTGCTCGGGCTCGATCTCGACCGGCCTCACGTCGGGCACGTCGAGCTCGAGCGCGTCGCCCGTCGCGATCGGGACACTCGCCCGGATCGCCTGGCCTGCCCTGGTCAGACGGCCCTCCCGGATCAGCCGCTGGACGTGGGCTCGCGACATCCCCGTCGCGTCGGCGACGAACCGGTCCGCGCGGAGTCCGTCGGCGCCGACCGGGACCGCCAGGCTCACGCGCTGCGCCACCTAACCGGGCCGGCCGTCAGAGGCGCTGGCGGCGTCGGCCGCGTCCCCGGTCCCGGCCCCGGTCCGGTCGCCGGGCGTGCCGGTCTCTTCGCCCGTGCCGGCGCGCCTCCCTTCACCCGTCGCCCGACTCGCCTCGCGCCCCTGGACGCGCGCTGGCGCAAACGGGTCCCCGAGGAGCCCGAGCGCGAGGAGGATCACGATCGAGACGCTGATGGAGGCGTCGGCCACGTTGAACGTGTAGAACCGCCAGGCCCCGATCCCCATGTCGACAAAGTCGATCACGTAGCCCAGCCGGACGCGGTCGATCTCGTTCCCGATCGCGCCGCCGAGCAGGAGCCCCAGCGTCAGGGTCAGCAGGAACGACCCGCGGCCTCCCCGGGCAATCTCGTACCAGAGGATCACGGCGATCGCGACCAGGCTGCCGATCGCGAAGAACGACACGCTCGACCCCAGCAGGCCGAAGATGGCGCCGTTGTTGTAGCTCTTCGCGATCCGCACGAAGTCGCCGAGGACCGGCGTGGGCGCCACGACCGCCGCGAGGCCTCGGCCCGCGGCCCCGCTCAACTCGAACGACCGGTCGACCCACGCCTTGGAAGCCTGGTCGGCGATCACGACCGCCGCCGCCACCCCGCCAAAGGCCACGAGACGGGGCCAGGTCGTGCCGGCGATGGCGCGCGGCCCGGGGCCCACGTCCGGCCACGCTCACCGAGCGCCGCTCGCGATGCGGCGCAGCCCGATCCGCACACGGCCGGCCTCCAGGTCGACGTCCGCCGTGGTCGCGTCCGCCGGCGGTGCCGTGTAGTGGACCTCGCTGGCCAGCGTCTCCGATGCGACGCGCGGCAGGTACGGCGCCAGCCGCTCGCGGGCGCGGCTCGGCGCCAGCTCGACCCAGAGTTCGATCGTGTCGTCCAGCGCGAGCTCCGCGTCCCGCCGGAGGTCCTGCACCGCCCGTTGCAGTTCGCGAGCGTCGCCCTCCGCGCGCAGCTCGTCGGTGAGGGTCGTGTCGATGACGACGACCAGCCCCTCGTCGTGCGCGACCGCGGTTCCGGGCCGGGGAGTCGCCAGGATCTCGACCTCGTCGGCGTGCCAGCGTCACGCCCGCCAGCCGCACCGACCCGTCGTCCAGGTACACCGCCTCGTTGGCGCGCGCCGCCGCCATCACGGCCGGGATCTGCGACCCGAGCTTCCGGCCGATGCGCGGAAGCAGCGGCTTCACGCGGCGCTCCACCAGCTCGGATTCGTCGCCGATCAGGTGCACCTCGCGCACGTTGAGCTCGTCGGCGACCAGGCGCAGCAGCGCGTCGCGCTCGGGCAGGTCCCCTCCCGGCACCGCCAGCCACAGTCGGGCAAGCGGCTGGCGAACGCGCAACCCGGCCTGCGACCGCAGGCCGCGGGCCAGCTCCACGGCGCGACGTACCGTCGTCATGCCCGCCTCCAGGCGGACGTCCCGGAGCGCGCTCAGCTCGTCGGCCGGCCAGCTCGTCAGGTGCACGCTGTCGGGCCTCGATGCGTCCACAGAGCCGAGCAGGTTCCCGTAGATCGATTCGGACACGAAGGGCAGGATCGGAGCGAGCACGCGCGAGCCGGCGACGAGCGCCGCGTGCAGCGTGGCGAAGGCACGTTGCCGATCCGTCGCATCGGCCGACCCGCGCATGCGATCCCGCGATCGCCGCAGGTACCACGTCGAGAGGTCGTCGACGAACCCGGCGATCTCCCGCGCCGCGGCGAGCGCGTCGTACTGCTCCAGGTCGTCCCGCACGGCGGTCGAGAGCCCTGCCACCCGCGACAGGATCCAGCGGTCGAGGGCCGGCCATGCTTCGGAGACTGTCGTCGCGGTGGCGATCCCCCGCTCGGGGACCCATCCCGCCAGCCGCGCGTAGGTGACGAAGAACGCGTAGACGTTCCACAGCACGAGCAGCTCGCGCCGGGCTTCGTCGGCGGCGTGCCAGCCGAACAGGATGTTGTCCTCCGGGCGCGCGTTGACGAACATCCAGCGCATGACGTCGACGCCCATGCGCTCCGCCGCGTCGTCGAACTCGATCGCGTTTCCCCAGCTCTTGTGCATCGGCCGGCCGTCCTCGCCGAACAGGGTCCCATACCCGAAGATCGTCCGGAAGGGCGCCTCGCGGCGGAGCACGGTGCTCATCGCCAGCAGCGAGTAGAACCAGTTGCGGAACTGGCCGGGGAAGCTCTCGCTGATGAAGTCCGCCGGGAACCACCGTGCCCACGAGTCCGGGGCCTCCCGGTAGTGCATCGTCGAGAAGGGAACGATGCCGGCGTCCAGCCAGGGGTTCCCGACGTCGTGGATTCGCTCGACCGGCGCGCCGCACCCGCTGCACGCGATCTTCACCGCGTCGACGTAGGGGCGGTGCGGCGTGTGCCCGGCGAACCGGTCCCATCCGTCGACGGCGCGCTCGCGCAGCTCGCCGACGCCTCCGACGACGCTCACCGTGCCGCACGCCGGGCAGTCGTAGATCGGCAGGGCCAGCCCCCAGTAGCGCTTCTTGCTGATCATCCAGTCGTGCATGTTCAGCAGCCAGTCGAGTTCGCGCTCGTAGCCGAAGCCGGGGATCCAGCGGATCTCGTCGACCACTTCCATGATCTGGTAGCGCAGGCTCGCGTCGACCTGTTCGCGCGTGAGCCTCTCGCGGGGCTGGTCGTAGACCTGGCCCATGCTGATGAACCACTCGTCCACCAGCCGGAAGACAAGCGGCGTGCCGCAGCGCCAGCAGTGCGGGTACCGGTGGGTGATACGGCTGCGACGCGGTAGAAGCGCCCGTGCGCTCCGGAGCCGTTCGAGGATCGGCTCCGTCACCTCCCGGACGTCCCGACCCGATCAGGAACCCGAAGCCCTGGACGAATCACGCCGTTCTCGTCCAGCGGGGCGATCAGTCGGCAGGCCGAGCGCACGGCCGAGCTCGAAGTCCTCGGCGCCGCAGCCGGGGGCGATGTGGACGATCCCGGTGCCCTCTTCCTCGCCGACCTCGTCCCATGCGATGACGCGGTGCTCGTGCGGTCTGACCGTCGGGGGCCGGCACGGCCGCAAACGCCTGCTGCACCGCGGGCAGGTCGTCGAACGGGCCCGCGTAGCTCCAGCCGACCAGGTCGGCGCCGGCCCGTTCCTCGAGCACCTCGAACGGCCCGTCGAGCGCGTGCCGGAGGGTGCCGCTTGGCCCAGCCAGTACAGGTGGTCGTCCTGCCGGACCTTACGTAGCGCAGGTTCGGACCGACCGCGGCCGCGACGTTGCAGGTGAGCGTCCAGGGCGTGGTGGTCCACACCAGCAGCGACTCGCCGGGCCGGTCCACGCAGCGGGAACCGGACGGTGAGCCCGGGGTCCTCGCGTTCCTGGTAGCCCTCCGTACATCTCGTGCTGGCTGATGCCGGTCCCGCACCGCGCGCACCACGGCATGGTGTCGTGGCCCTTGTACAGCCAGCCGCGACGGTGGCACTTCGCGAGGAAGCCCCAGATCAGGTCGTTGTTCTCGTTGGAGAAGGTGAAGTAGGAGCCGCCGAGATCGGGCATCCCGAGCCGCCCGACGATCTGCTCGACCGTGTCGGTGACCGGGCCGCGCGGGCCCTCCACCGTGATCACCCGTCCCGGATCGTCCGCCAGCAGGTCGCGCAGGCGGCGCAGCTCGTGCGGGTCGTTCCAGTCCATCCACATCCCGAGGCGGATCGACTGCTCGGTCTGGCCGGCGGCGAACGTGAGCACGCGCTGCTTGCACAGGCTCACGAACTCGCGCGATGCCGTAGTCCTCGATGTCGCGCTTGCTGGTGAAGCCCAGGTCCCGCTCGACGTTGACTTCGACCCACAGCCCCTGGCAGTCGAACCCGTTCTGCCAGCGCTGGTCCTGGCCGAGCATCGCGTGAAACCGCTGGAACAGGTCCTTGTAGGTGCGGCCCCAGGCGTGGTGGACACCCATCGGGTTGTTGGCCGTGATCGGCCCGTCGAGGAACGACCACCGGGGACCGTCGGCGTTGCGGGCGCGCAGGCGCGCGAACGTGCGCCGCTCGCGCCACGTCTCGAGGGTGGCGTGCTCCTGCGCAGGAAAGTCCGGATGGGCGGGGACGGGCTGGAAGGGCGACTGCATCTGGCGGCAAGGATACCGAAACGTCTTCGGCGCCCGTGCGCCGAACCGGCGCCGACGGCCCGGGCGGCCACGGCTCGCACCACCCCCGTGCCGCCGACCCCGTTCGACCCGGTCGCGCCGCAGCCGCTATGATCCCGCCGTGGTGAACGCCGATCGCCCGGCGGGGCGTCCCTCCCCGTTCGCGGCGGCCTTCCTGAGCCTCATCTTCCCGGGGCTGGGTCATGTCTATGCCAGGCGCTACGTGCGCGCACTGGGTTTCGCGACGCCGCCGATCCTCGGACTCGCACTGCTCACCGGCATGCTCGCGAGCGCCGCCACACGAGACATGATCAAGGTGAGCGTCTTCAGCCCGTCCGTCCTGGACGGCCTCCTCGCCCTCGACGTGCTCGTGTTCCTGTACCGGCTGGTCGCCGTGGTCGACGCCTATCGCTGCGCCGCGGTCGTGATGACGGAAGGCGGGCGGCTCGGCCGGGCCCGCGTGCCGCTGGCGCCGCTGTCCCTCGCCGGCCTCGTCGGCGTGACGCTCGTGATGAGCATGGCCCACGTCGCCCTGGCCCGGTACGACCGGATCGCGCACGACACGCTCGTGGCCGTGACGACCGACGCCCCGGCGAACCCCACGGTCACGGCCGCCCCCGGCGCCACGCCAGCCCCCACGGTCGCGGGAGCCACGTCCCAGCCGCAGCCGGCGATCGTTCCCTGGGACGGCGGACGCCTCAACGTCCTGCTGGTGGGCGTGGACCAGCGGCCCGCCGACCAGACGTTCAACACGGACACGATGATCGTGGCCAGCATCGACCCGGCGACCGGCCAGGTCTCGATGTTCAGCCTGCCGCGCGACCTCGAGCAGATCCCCCTCCCGCCCTCGTGGCCCGCGGCGTCCTACTACGGCGGCATCTACCCGAACAAGATCAACAGCATCTGGACGACGGCCCAGGGATCGCCGGGGCTGTTCCCGGGGACGGACGCGAATCGAGGCGTGACGGCGCTCAAGGGAACCATCGCCTACCTGCTCGGGATCCAGATCCCCTACTACGTCGAGGTCAACTTCTCTGGCTTCCGGCAGGTCGTGGACACGCTGGGGGGCGTGACCATCGACGTCCAGCTGCCCGTGACTGACTACGACTACCCGACCGACAACGGGCGCGGGGCCGTCAAGCTGTACATCCCGCCGGGAATCCAGCACATGAACGGCGAGCAGGCTCTCGCGTATGCCCGCTCGCGGCACTCGACCTCCGACTTCGATCGGTCGCAGCGACAGCAGCGGGTGATCGCGTCCTTGCGCCAGCAGACCGACGTGCTGAGCTTCCTCGACCCGAACAGGCTGGCCGCGCTCGGCCAGGCGCTGCGCAACGCGATTCACACCGACTTCCCGCAGAACCAGCTGCCGCAGCTGGTGTCGCTGATCGACAAGGCGGACACGACCAACATCAACTCGTACGTCTTCACGCCGCCCCAGTACGCCGTGCAGTGCCCGCCGGCCGAGTGCGTCGTGCATTACTGGTTGCACCCGAACGTCGCGGCGATGCGGCAGGCGGTCGCCCAGGCATTCGCCACCAACCCCGCCGCGGTGAAGTCGCGCGCGCAGCTCACGGCCGAGAAGGCCCGGATCCTCGTCGAGAACGGGTCTGGGATCAGCGGGCAGGCCACCGGCGTCGCCGCGTACCTGACATCGCTGGGGCTGTCTGCCACCGTCCCGTCGGCGAACGGCGGTCGTGCCCCCGGCCCGGCCCACACCGGCACGGTGGTGACGTTCTACAACGGCGCCGAGACGCGGATGCCCGAGACGGTCCGCGTGCTGCAGTCGGCATTCGGGGTCACGATCCAGACGGCGACCGATCCGACCGTTCCGGCCGACGTCATCGTGATCACGGGGACGACGACACCGCAGTCGGCGGCGCCGAGCGGCTGAGGGCGTCCCGGTCGCGCCCCGGCCTAGTAGACCGGCGTCAGCCAGTGCCGGTAGGCCGGCAGGCGTCCCCTGACGGCGTCGAAGTAGGTTTCCGACAGCCGGCGCGTGATCGGCCCGATCTCGCCGCCGCCGACGACGTGGTGGTCGACCTCGCCGACCGGCGAGACCTGTGCGCCCGTCCCGCACAGGAACAGCTCCTCCGCGACATACAGCTCGGTACGGTCGATGTGGCGCTGCACGACCCGAAGCCCCAGCTCGCGCTCCGCCAGCTCGATGATCCCGGCGCGCGTGATGCCCTCGAGGATGTCGTCCGTGACGGGGGGCGTGACGAGCTCGCCGCGCCGCACCATGAACAGGTTCTCGGCACTGCCTTCCGACACGTGGCCGTCCGTGCTCAGCACGATCGCCTCGTCGCAGCCGACCAGCTGCGCCTCCGTCTTCGCGAACGCCGAGTTCACGTAGGCGCCCACGATCTTCGCCCGCGCCGGCAGCGACTGGTCGCTCACCCGCCGCCAGGACACCGTGTGCGTGCGGATTGCGTGCGTCGTGTCGATGTAGTCGCCGAACGGGATGGCAAGGATGTAGAAACCCTGGTCGAGGTTGTGCAGGCGCACGCCGATGGCCTGCGTCGACTTGTAGACCGATGGGCGGACGTACGAGTCCTCGCGGAAGCCGTTCCGTCGCAGCAGGTCCACCGTCAGGGCGACGAGGTCTTCGACCGAGCCGGGCGGGTCCATGTACAGGATCCGGCAGGAGTCCGAGATCCGCTCGAAGTGCTCGGCGAGGCGGAGTCCGTACAGCTGGCCCTGGTCGGCGTTCCAGTACGCGCGAATCCCCTCGAACACCGCCGTCCCGTACATGAACGCGTGGGTCATGATGTTGACATTGGCGTCGGCCAGGGGGAGGAACTCCCCGTTCAGGTAGCAGACCGGGGCGGGCACGCCGGAGTCCGGCTGCGAGGCCGACGACGAGGTGCGGGAAACGTCTTCGGTCAACATCGCCGGAGTATACCCTGCGGTCGGGCGCTCCGGCCGCTCCAGGAAGGCGGCGGGGTGAAGCTCGCGGGAGCCCGCGGGCCCCCGCCAACGGTCAGATCGCGCCGGCGATCAAGCCCGCCGCCGGCCAGGTCGCGCCGGCGATCGAGCCCGCGACTGGTCAGATCACGCCGGCGATCGAGCCCGCGACCAGTCCGAGATAGGCCGCGTAGAAGCCGCCGCCGACGAGCAGCCCCCGGCCGGTCAGGCGGCCCCGGCGCAGCATCGGCAGGAAGATCGCGGCCGTCGACGCGAAGGCGATCCCGGCCGACGCGAAGCCCAGGAGTGACGAGGACGTCACGCTCCAGGCATCGGCCGCAAGCAGCAGCGCCACCACCGTCGGTATGCAACTCTGGAAGACCATCGCTCCGGTGATGTTGCCCATCGACAGGGTGTCCTTCCCCTGGCGGATCCAGATCACGCTGTTGAACTTCTCCGGCAGTTCGGTCGCGATGGGTGCCACGACCAGGGCCATGATCGTGGGGTCCACGCCGACGCTCCCGGCGAGCCGTCCGACCGCGTCCACGAACACGACGGCTCCCACGAGGATGGCCGCCACCGCCGCCGCGACCTGGAAGGTGATGAGGCGCAGGCGCGGCGGGCGCTCGCGGCGCATGGGGTCGAGGCGCCGAAACCGCAGCGGGCGGAGCCCCGCTCCCGCATCGTCGGCTCGCTCCTCGCCGAGGTGCGCCCGGACGTAGAACGCATACAGCCCCAGCAGCACCGCCGCCACCAGCACCTTGCCGCCGGCCAGGGAGGCGGGCAGGAACGCCGCGCCGATGGCGAGCGCGTACGCCACGGCAAAATGCCGGATGTCCCGGCCGATCACGAGTGGATCCACCACGAGCCGGTCGTCGCGGCCCGGTCGGCGCGCCCGGACGAGGACTGCGACGCCGGTGACCAGCATGGCGAGCGTCGCCAGCATGAACGGCGCACCGAGGATCGCACCGATCCCGATCCCCGCCTCCTCGGTGTCCCCGGTGCGCGCTCCCAGCACGATCGCCACCAGCGGGATCATGGTCTCGGGCATGGCCGTGCCCACGGCGGCAAGCACGCTCCCGACCGCGCCCTCGGCGAGGTCGAGCCGGTGCCCCATCCACTCGACGCCGTTCGTGAAGATCTCCGCCCCGACGAGGATGATCACCAGGGCCCCGACGAGCAGCAGCACGTCCATGAGGGCTACCCGGCGGCCGGCGGGCGCCAGGCCCGCGTGCAGCCGGCGGGCGCCAGGCCCGCGTGCAGCCGGCGGACGTCATCGTGCGGGCACCGTCCGGGGTCGCGCCGGTGCGCGCGCAGCGGCGCCGTTCACCGGACGAGCGCGCTGTCAGCGGGGCCGACCGCCTCGCTCACCGGTCGCGTCAGGGACGCAGGTGCTGGGGGGCGTACGGCAGGAGGGCGACGTGTCGGGCGCGCTTCAGCGCAACCGACAGCTGGCGCTGGTGCTCGGCGCACGTCCCGGTCTTGCGGCGCGGTTCGATCTTGGCCCGCTCCGACAGGTACCGGCGCAGCCGGTTCACTTCCTTGTAGTCGATCTGCTGTGCCTTGTCCGCGCAGAACGCACAGACCTTGCGGCGCCGGCGATCGCGGTAGTAGTCGTCGCGCTTCTTCGACCGGATGGGCGGCACTGTTGGAATCCTCTCGCTTCAGTTGCGTTCGGCTGCCGTCAACCGGGACGGCAGTCCCGCGTCAGAATGGGAGATCGTCGAGATCGGTGTATGTCTCGCCGCCGGCGTCCGGGCCGGCCGGAGCGGGCTCCCGCCGGCCGCCGGCGCGCGGACCGCCCGGCTCCGCTCCCTCGGCCTCGTCCCGCGGTCGCGGGTCGAGCGCGGTGACGGTCTGCGCGACCAGCTCTGTGGTGCTCCGCTTCTGGCCCTCGCGGTCCTCCCACTGGCGCGTCTGGAGCCGTCCCTCGACGTAGACCTTGCGGCCCTTGCGCAGGTATTCGGCGGTGCGCTCCGCCAGCGGCCCCCAGGCCACCACGCGGAACCACTCGGTCTCCTCCTGCCATTCGCCGTTGGTCCCCTTGAAGTTGCGGTTCACCGCCACCGTGAATTGCGTCACAGCCTGGCCGTTCGGCGTGTACCGCATCTCGGGGTCGCGGCCGAGGTTGCCGATGATCATGCACTTGTTGAGCGACATCGCGGTTCTCCCGCTCTTCGACGCTGTGCGCTAGTCGATCGCGGCCGGTGCGGCCTCGCTCTCCGACTCGTCGATGAACTCGCCCAGCGGCTCCTCCTCCTCGTCCAGCGGCACAGTCTCGGGTTCCATCTCCGCCTCCGGCCGGCGAGCCGCCGGCCGTTCGACGCGAGTGACCAGGTGGCGCAGCAGCTCCTCGGTGATACGGAGGCCCTGCTCGATCTCGTCGACGGCCGGCGACGGCGCGTCGAACAGGACGATGTAGTAGGACCCGTCTCGGAACTGGCCGATCGGGTACGCCAGCCGGCGACGGCCCCACGGGCTGACCTTGACGAGCTGACCCTCAGCAGCGCTGATCGAGCGGGTGATGCGGTCCAGGGTGGCCTGGACGCGGTCCTCGGCCAGGTCCGGTCGGAGGACGAGCATGAGTTCGTAGCGGCGCATGCGCCAGGATCTCCTTCCTGTGGGGATCGCCCCGCTCGTGATCGCTGACCATGCAGACACGATCGCCCGGCGGAGCCGAAAGGACCGACGGAGTATAGCACCGGCCCCGCTGCTAGACTGTCGGCGCCTGACCCAGATTCAAACGCGGAGGGGACTGTGCCCGCCAGCTCGATCCTGCTGCTCGCCGCCGATCCGGGCGAGGCCGACCGGATCGGGGAGAGCCTGCGCGCCGCGGGTCACACCGTGGAGGTGGCCACCGACGGTGCGGACCTGCTCGCCCGCGCCGCCGGGTGCGGGGCGCTGCTGATCGACCTTCCCGGTGATGGGACGGCCGCTGCCGACCTGATGCACCAGCTGCGGGCGAACCCCCAGGCCGCCCCGCTGCCGGTCCTCTGCTTCGCCCAGACGCCGGACGTCGACGAACGCGTTCGCCTGCTCGAGGCGGGCGCCGACGACGTCATCGCCCGGCCTTACGATGCGCGGGAACTGGCCGCACGCGTGGACGCCCTGACGCTGCGGTTTCATCTCTCGGGCGGCGGCGTTCCCGTGCGGCAGGAACCGGCGGTCGAAACGCGGCGCAACCAGGTCATCGCGGTCTTCGGTGCCAAGGGCGGAGTCGGCGCCACGACGATCGCGGTGAACGTGGCCATCGAGCTCGCGGAGCGCCGGCCGGGCCAGGTCTCGCTGATCGATCTCGCTCTCCCCCTCGGCCAGGTGCCGACGCACCTCGACCTCAGGCCTCGCCACCAGTTTGCCGACCTGTTCTCGCTCCCCGAGGAGAGCAGCGCGAGGAGCGCCGCCGACCCCTACGGCAGCCTCGACGTCTACTGCGCGCCGGACGATCTCGAGATCGCCGACAGGGTCACGGCCGGCGAGATCGCGGGTGTGCTGGACACGCTCCGCCAGGCATACCTGTTCGTGGTGGTCGACGCCGGCGCCTCCCTCGATGCGCGGACGCTCGCGTTGCTCGAGACGGCCGACCGGATCGTGCTGGTCACCACCCCCGAGATCCCGTCGCTCCGCGCGCTCGTGGCCGTGGAGCAGGTGCTGGGGGAACGGGGGCTCAGCGAGCGCACGCTCCACGTGATCAACCACCTGTTCGCCCATGAGCCCCTGAAGCGCTCCGATATCGAGGAGACGCTCGGTACGTCGGTGGACCTCGAGTTGCCGCTTCACGACCTCCTGTTTGCCAGGGCCGTGAACGAAGGAGTACCCGTGGTGCGGTCGGCGCCGCGTTCGGAGCCGGCGGAGCGCCTGGGACGGCTGGCGTCGATCCTGGCGGGCACCGCTGACCCGGGCGAGGAAGTCAGCGCGCCACGACGACGCTTCCGCCTGCTGGGCAGGGGCGCCTGACCCCGGCCGACAGGGCCGCCTGACAACGGGCGACACGGGGGCCTGAGCACGGCGGAGTCGAGTTCAGCGCACCACGAACCAGTCGGGCGGGCTCCATGTGCTGTTCGCGTTGAGCGGTGTCGGCCTGGCGGAGGCGCGCACGTACCACGAGCCGGATGTGGAGAACCGCCACGTGAGCACTGCGATCCCGGCATGCGCCGCGACCGACCGTTCCGCCTCGAGCTGCCACCTGCCGGCGACGAGCCGGTAGACGCGGTATGCGACGACAGGGACCTGCAGGTCGGGACGCAACGGTCGTACGGTCGCGGAGAACGTGACCGACGTCCCCCGGCCGAGGACCCGCGTCCCGGTGGCGGGGCGCAGCAGGGCGACCTGGCGCACGACCACGCGCGTGGGCGGCGCGACAGCCGGCGCCAGGTCGGGGGACGGACCCAGCACCGCGCGGTACCACAGGTTGGTTGCCGGCCGGTACGTCGCGCTCGCGTTGCCGTCGCTCCCCGTCGTCAGTGTCGCAATGGTGCTCCAGTCGACCCCGTCGCGGGATGCCTGCAGGTCCACTCCCCTGCCGTCGAGTCGGGCCGAGCCATCCGCGGGCTGGGACAACCGCACCGCCAGGTTGACGCCCGCTCCCCACGTGATCGTCGGAGCCGACGCCGTCACCCCGAGAGCGGCCGCCGGCGTGGACGCGGCCGTCACGTCGAACGGCGCCGAAGCCGCAGCGGTCAGCGTGCCGGCGGTCGCCGTGAGCACCACGCCGGTCGCAGCGCCGCCCAGGGCGCAGCCGGCGAACCGCGCCAGCCCGGCCGCAGCCGTCAGGGTCGTCCCGCCCGGGCACGCGAGCACGAGCGGCGCCTGCGTCGGGCTCCCGGTCGCCGCCAGGGTGATGGGCAGCGTCGCCCCTGCACCGCCCGTCACGCGGTTGCCCTGTGCGTCGACGATCTCCACGACCGGTTGGACCACCAGCGGCGCACCTGCGACGCCGCCGAGGGGCTCGTCCGCGAAGCGGAGTCCGGCAGGCACGTTGGGAGGCGGTCCGAGCGACAGGCGTCCGTACCCGGCGATCGGGTTCGGGATCGGCGCGCCCAGCGCGACGGCCCCCGCAGTCAGATCGGCGACCAGCTGCGCCGTCGTCCAGGCCGGGTGGGCCGAGAGAACGTCGGCGGCCGCACCCGACACGAACGGTGTCGATTGGCTCGTCCCGCAGAACGGAGCGTATGACCGCGTGTCGGCGCAATCGGCAGCCACGAGATCGGGCCGGATCCGTCCGTCCAGCGTCGGCCCGCGACCGCTGTACGGCTCGACGGTCGCCGGAGAGGCGGCGTCCGCCGCGCCGACCACGAGCATCCCCGGGTTGGTGCCGTCGGAGGGGGCCGTGAGCGTGTCGGTCGACACGCGAAACTGCAATGGCGACTCCGACTGACTCTGCACGATCAACTGCACGCGAGCCGCCGCGCCCCCGCTGTGACGGTGCGCCGCGATCTCGTACACGCCCGTCGAAGGCACGTCGTATTCGAGCGTCTCCACCGGGTCGCCGGTGCCGTCCTGCACGTCGCTGGACGAGGCGACGGGCGCCGGGCTGTCGGCCTCGTAAAGCGCCAGGTCATAGTCGTCCGCGGCATGACCCCACGGGTCCGACCAGCGCATCGAGACGACGACATGGTCGCCCTCCTGGAGCGTGACCCGGTTGGAGGTGTTCGTGCCCGAGAACTCCAGCCATCCGTCCGCGTCCTCTCGCCACGGACCGATCCAGCCCTGCTCGCCGGAGTTGCCGGCCGCGTTGACCCAGAGCGCTCCGCGTGCCACGGCATCGTCGACAAGGGCGTAGGCAGTGTCCGGATAGGGGCTGGTCCCGTCACCCGGCCCCTCGAATCCCGTGTCGGTCCACGAGGCGTTGATGATCCGGACGCCGTTGGTGGTCATCCAGTCGATCGTCGCGAGCAGGTCGTCCTGGGAGGTCGGATCGGCGATCCACAGCGACGCCGCGGGCGCCATCGCAGCGATCGTTTCGGCGACGGCGGTTCCGTGCATTTCACTTCCCTGCTCGCACGCCGCCAGGCTCGCCGTGAAGGCGCCGACCGCCGTGTAGCAGCGAGCCGTGACCGTGGCCGGCAGATCGACGCCCAGGAGGGCACCGATGCCCGAGAACCCGCCGTCGATGATCCCCACCCGCACCCCGGATCCCGCCGTGCCCGCCGCCTGCCAGACGTCGGCGCCCTGGAGCGCGACCGCGCTGGCCAGGGTCGATACCAGCATCGGGCCTCCGGATCGGGTCGATGCGCGTGATCCCGGGCACCGCGGCGATGGCCGACAGCGAACCTGGTGGCACGTACGCTTCGACTCCGCGGGAATCGCGGTTCGCGATTCGGCCCCCGAGCGAGACGATGCGGGCCTCCGCGGC
Source organism: uncultured Chloroflexia bacterium (assembly GCA_963759135.1). Lineage (GTDB taxonomy): Bacteria > Chloroflexota > Limnocylindria > Limnocylindrales > CSP1-4 > JAJYNJ01. The sequence continues at coordinate 169,576 of CAVWXU010000018.1, forward strand.
GCTGCGGTCCGCGGGCACGATGCTGATGGAGACCGCGACCTCCGGCCCGCCCGGACTCGCGTGGATCTGGAGGCCCATCATGGCACTCGCCCCGGCCGCGGTGTTCGCCCGGGCCGCGGTGTGTCCGGCGCCACCGCGCCGCGCGCCTCGACACGGGATTGCGCGGCCGCCGCCACGAGCGACAGCCCACCTCGCAGCACGGGCGACGCGCCCGCGGCTCGAACCGGGAGCATCCGGGTGTCGCCGCGACCTGCGCCCGGCGTACCGCGATCCGGGCCGGACGCGGGCGTACCGCCGAGGTGGCCCGCTGTCGGTGCCACGGCCACGGGCGCCGCACCGACAGCCGACGGGACCCCTGCCGATCCCAGCGAGGCCGCCAGCACCAGCGCGGCCAACGCGAACCACCGGCGACGGACGGCCACGACCCTCCCCTGGCGGGGCCGCTTCGGGTGATCGGACGGTCCCTGCCGAGGAGGATAGCCCGCGCGGCGAGCGCTCGCCGCGCCGCGGTGGCTGGATGCCGTGTACCGCAGGTCGATGGTGCCGACGGTGGGAGTCGATGGCGGACTCGTCAGTGCAGACGGTCGTGGCCATCAATCGCGTGCGTCGCCACTACCTCGAGGTCGCCCCGGAACTGCGCCCGCACTTCACGCTGACCGACTACGACGATCCGCAGGGGTGCTGACCAGCTCGGCTCGCTCGGCGGCGGCCTCGGGTCCTGAGCCGGCAGGCGCTGCTGCGGGCAGCGACGGGCCCCCGGGAGCCCGGTGCGCACGCATCCCCGCCTCAGCGTCCGCGGAGGTCGAGGCAGGGGCGGAGCGCCCGGTGCGGAGCCCGGGGGCCGTGGCCGGCGGGGAGTGGAACTTTGTGCCGTGGCCCTCCTCAGATGACGAAGCTGCGCAGGGGCTCCCGACGGCCTACCACTGCGAGTTCTGATCGCTCGTGGTGTAGATCGAGATGTTGCCTGACTCGACGGTCCATCCCGCGTTAGCCAGGAAGGTGTCGGTGGCGGACGCGACCCGTCGGAGACCGGTAGTTGCTGGCAAAGCACGGGGTCAGCGTGGACCGGGTCGGGCCACGGGGTGATGATGCACTCCTCCATCCGTAGAGCGTCGCGCGCTCTGGCCCGTGGCGGTCTTGTAGTAGTCGACGTGGTTGACGCTGAACTCGTGGATCGCGCCCGCGTTGGTGTT
>CAVWXU010000019.1:0-130216 GCA_963759135.1 uncultured Chloroflexia bacterium
ACCCCGGGGTCACCTGACCGCCGCCAGACACCCGGTGTCGTTCGGCGTCGATGTTTGGCTGAGATATCGGACCAGGTGTCGAGCAGAGTGGTAGGGGAACGTACGCCAGGTCCGCGGTCATCAGAGCCCAGTCGCCCCCGTCAGCGTCGCGGCCAGCTCCCAGAACCGGCGCGCGCGGTCCCGGTCGTACGACTCGGGGCTCGACGCGATGGCGTGCCTATCGCCGTAGAACTGGCCGCCGACGCCCTCGAGGGAGGGGTCGAGCGCCACGAAGACGAGCGCATCGCTCGCCGCGTCGACCGTGGTGGCGAAGGGCATGCGGGGGAGCACGTGGCGCATCGCGAAGCGCATCGCCCCGTGCGTGCTGGCCGCGACCGTGGCGGGCACGAAGCCGGGACACACCGCGTTCGCGGTGATCGAGCGAGACGGCAGCCGGCGCTGCAGCTCGTAGGTGAACCACAGCACCGCGAGCTTGGAGTTCTTGTAGGCGCGCTCGGGGTGGTAGCCGCGCTCGAGCTGCGGGTCGTCGAGGTCGAAGTCGACGGGCGCTCCGCGCGAGCCCGGCAGGTGGAGCCGCGAGCTGACCGTCACGACCCGGGCGGACGGCGATCGCTCGAGGGCGGGCAGGAGCAGGTGCGTGAGGAGGAACGGCGCGAGCACGTTCACCGCCAGAGTCTCCTCGTAGCCGTCGACGGTGAGCCGCCGGGTCGGGCTCGTCTGCATGACGCCCGCGACGTGGAACAGCACGTCGATCGGCTCGTTGCGGGTGAGCGCGGCCGCCCCGAACGAGCGGACCGCGGACAGCGAGGCGAGGTCCACCGACCGTGGCTCGACGCGAGCCCCCGGTTGCCGCCGCCTGATCTCCTCGGCGGCCGTCTGCGCCGCGTCCTGCCTTCGAGCGACGAGGATGACGCGGTGCCCGTCGGCCGCGAGCCTGGCGGCGGTCGCCCGTCCGAGCCCGCGGCCACCACCGGTGATGAGGATCGTCTTCATCAACGTCGAGCGTAGCGGGCCCGGGCGGCCGCGTCGCAAGGGCGCCAGTGGGCGTTCAGGTCGCCCTTGACGGAGCCGGGGCGCACTCCTCGAGGACGGCACGCGCCGACGCGGCATCGCCCGGGATGTGCCACGAGCACGCGCACGATGGGCAGGTCGAGGCCGTCCGCCAGGCGCTCGACCTGGCTACGCACCTCGCCGGGGGCGCCCCAGGCTCCTACGGCCGAGAGAAAGGCCGGATCCCAGTCTGCTGCCTGTGCCTCGACCCGCCGCAGCTCGTCCGCGAAGCCCATGCGCTCGAAGTGCCCCCGGTAGCCGCCAACCCCGAGGGCGTACGGACGCACGGCTGCGCCCAGGGTCGCGCGAGCGACGCCCGGGTCGGGGTCCACCGCCGTGCGGATGTACTCGACCAGCGACGGGACCGGCCGGCCGGCGCCCAGCGCGGCGCTCGCGACGCGGTCACGCGACCACGCGACCTGCCCGGGCGTGCACCAGTTGAGGGCCACGCCGTCGGCAAGCTCGCCGCCGACGCCGAGCATCAGCGGGCCGAGCGCGGCCAGGAAGAGCGGGAGCCCGGGCGGCAGGAGGCTCCGGAGGTCGGCCAGGTAACGGCGCATGCCCCTGGCCGGGTGCGCCATGCGGCCGCTCCCCGCCACGAGCGTGAACTGCCCGCCGGTTCCCTCCCAGACGCGCCGCGCGCGCTCGGCGTAGAAGGCGGGCGGCTGTCCGGAGGCCGGAACGGCCGAAATGCCGACCGCGAGACCGCTCGCCACGTGCCAGCGCAGGCAACGTTCGAAGGCGGCCGCGTCGGCACCCGACGGCGTCCACGCGGCGGCGTAGCCGAGTTCCGCTGCGAGGCGAACGAGGTCGAGCTCGTCGCGCTCACTGAGGCCCTGGGCGGGATCGATGCTGAAGGCGGCTCGCACGCCGCGTACGGTACCAGCGAGGTCTGGCGAAGCGGCGGCCGCTCCCCCCGGCCTCACCAGCTGCCGCCGTTGGTCAGAGCGGCGGGGGGACCGCCTGCGATCAATCGTGGTGCCCGGGAGCGGCCCGCGAGCGAGCGGGGAGTCATTCGTGCCGCGGGTGTGACCGGGGTGACGGTCACCCCGTAGCCTGCCTGCCTTCCGGGCTGAGGCGCGCCGACTCCGCTCCCGTCACCTGACGGTGTACTCGACCGGTACCGACACGTTGAGCGTCTGCTGGTAGACCGGCTGGGGCAGGCACGCGGGCAGCAGCACGTCGGTCCCCGCGCTCGCCGATGGCATGCCCATCGCCACCGGGACACAGGCGGGGCCGCTCGATCCGTTGGTGATCGGCGGCGGCTCGACTCCGCAGCCCGCCGAGGACACCGAGGCGCTCACCGAGAGCACACCGCTTGGGCTGCTCCCGCTGGAACGGCGCCAAGCGACAGGACTGGCAGCCCGCGACGGCTCCGCTGCGGGGCCGCGCTCTTTGCCTCTATCTATTCCGCCCGGCAGCACGCATACTCGGAGGCAGCGGAAGGGAGGCACGGGAGCCTGCGGGTTCCCACCGGCGCGGCGTCCCCATACGGTCGCCTTTAGACCGTCGCGCACGGGCCAATGGCGAGTCCGACCCATCTGTCGCCCGGCACGCACGTGCCGACGGAGGTTCCTTTGGCGTTGAACGCAGTCGTATTCCCCATCCTGCCCGGCAAGACGGCCGAATGGCGCAGTTTCGTCGGTGAGCTCGACGGTCCCCGACATGCCGAGTGGGTCGCCTCGCGCGAACGTGCCGGCGTGCGCGAGCGCGCCTTCCTGCAGCCGACCCCCATGGGGGAGCTCGTGATCCTGACGCTCGAGGGCGACGATCCGGCTCGTTCCTTCGGTCAGATGATGAGCGCCAAGGACGCCTTCACCTTGTGGTTCCTCGAGCGGGTCAAGGCGATCCACGGGGTCGACCTGTCCGCGCCGATGGCCTCGCCATCCGAGCTCGTCCTCGACAGCGCCAAGGTGGCCGTCCTGGCATAGCGATCGGAGACCACGTCTCCCGCTGCGGACCCGAGTGGCCGCTCGCTTCGGCGGGCGGCCACTCGCTCCCCGGCCTCCCCGGGGCCGCCGCGAGAGGCTCGCCTTGGCAGCCGACAGGAACCAGACAGCCCGCCTGGATGGGCAGAAGGGCACTCGTGACGCGCGTGGCCCTTCAGCGAGGCTGTGGCCAGGAGCTGCCGTGGTCACGAATCGGCGAGTCACCTCATCCCTCGGGCTCACCATCGAGGCGGTGCTCGACGCGAGCCCTAACCCCGTCATCGCCGTCGACGGTCGCGGTCGGATCGTGTACGCCAGCCCGAATGTCGAAGAGGCGTTCGGCTGGTCGGCGGACGAACTGCGCGGCCAATCGATCGAGCGCCTCGTGCCGGCGCGCCTGGCCGAGCGCCACGTGGCCCACCGGGCCGCGCACGCCGCGCACCCGATCGCCCGTCCCATGGGCAGCGGCCTCGAACTGACCGCCCGCCGCCGGGATGGCACGGAGTTCCCGTGGAGATCAGCCTCGCGCCGGTGCCATCGCCGCGCGGGCCACTCGTGTTCGCCACCGTCATCGACATCACCGCCCGAGCCAACCTGGCGGCCCAGCTGGCCCAGGCCCACGCGGAGCTGCAGCAACACGCGGACGAGTTGGTGCAGCACGGTCGGGAGCTCGCCCTCCTGGCGCAGCTCGGGGAACGCCTCGAGTCCTGCCAGACGCAGGCCGAGGCGTACGGGGTGATCGGCGGGATCGCCGAGGCGCTCTTCACCGGGGATGCCGGCGCGCTGTATGCCCTGGCCCCACGCGGGCAGACGCGGAGGCCGTGGCCGCGTGGGGCAGTCCGGAGCCGGCGCGGAGCGCCTTTCCCGCCACCGACTGCTGGGCCCTGCGACGGGGCCAGCTCCACGCGGTGCGCGAGGATGAGCCCGAACTGCGCTGCCCGCACGTCGAGGAGTCCATCGCAAGCGGCCTGCTGTGCGCGCCGCTTTCCGCGCAGACCGAGACGCTGGGGCTGCTCCACGTGCAGGTCCGCCATCGGCCGACCGCGGCCGAGCGCGCCGCCCTGCTGGCCGAACGGGAGCGCCTGACTAAGACGCTGGCCAGGCAGGTGGCCCTCGCCCTCGCCAACATCCGCCTGCGTGAGACGCTGCGCGAGCAGTCCTCGCGCGATGCGCTGACCGGGCTCTACAACCGCCGCTTCATGGAGGACTCGCTCGACCGGGAGCTCCGGCGGGCCGCCCGCGAGGGCTATGGCCTGGGCCTCCTGCTGGCCGATCTGGACCACTTCAAGGACCTCAACGACGCCTTCGGGCACGCCGCCGGCGATGCCGTGCTGCGGGGGCGTCGGGCGCTACCTCGCGGGTGCCGTGCGGGGCGCGGACGTGGCCTGCCGCTATGGCGGCGAGGAGTTCGTCATCCTCCTGCCCAAGGCCTCTCTGGCCGACACGCAGCGCCGGGCGGAGGCGCTGCGGGTCGGGCTCAAGGCGCACCAGGCAGCCGACCCGATGCGCCTGTATCCGACGACGATGTCGATCGGGGTGGCCGCGTACCCCGAGCATGGCACCAGCGGTGAGGCGCTTCTCCTTGCCGCCGACTCCGCCATGTATCGCGCCAAGGCGCTCGGCCGAGACCGTGTCGTCGTGGCGGGTGACGTACCGGGCCGGCCGATCGAGGTGTCCGCCGGCTAGCATCGGGTAGCCGGCATGGGGACGCTGGCCGGGTCCGCGCCGTGGTCGGGGGGCTCGCCGGGCGGCGCGACGATCAGCGGTTCCGGTCGGCGCGGACGAACATCCAGGTTCCGATCACGGTGAACACGACGAAGAGGGCGACCGTGACCCCGAGATCGAGCCACGCGGGGTGCAGGACCGCCGCGGCGTACGCCGGCTTGCCCGCGTAGAAGATGTTGCGGGCGAGATCGATGCTGTAGGTCATCGGCATGAGCTTGACGAGGAGGCCCAGGATCCCGCTCGACTCACGCACGGGAATGAGCGCGCCCGCGAGGAACATCTGCGGGAACACCAGCATCAGGTAGCCAATGTCGGCGACCTTGGGATCCTGGACGAAGCCGATGAACAGCACGCCCAGCGACCCACCGGCGAGGGCGAGGATCGGCGCAAGCGCGATAACCCGCAGCAGGTCGCCCACGTCCATCGGGATCTGCATCACGAAGATCATCGCGATGATCCCGACGAGCGAGATCAGCGACGCGAGCCCCGACCCGATGAGCTTGCCCAGCAGCACCGCGTAGCGGGAGACGGGGGCCACGAAGAGCTCCGCGGTGAAGTCGTTCTCGCGCTCCTCGATCAGCTTGGTGATGCCTGACGATCGTGCCCTGGTACATCGTGTAGGCGACCATGCCGATGAGCATGAACGGCAGGTACGCGTAGGGCAGGCCGGAACCGAGGTTCTGGCTGATGGTGCCACCCAGGATGCCCATGAAGATCACCGGGAAGGCCGCGGTGAAGGCGAGCGAGCCGGGGCTCTTGATCGCCCGCAGGATCTCCCGCCAGGCGATCGCGAACGTGGCATTGACCTCGCGCGCGAACGGACGATCGCAGGCCGCCGCTCGCGACCTCGCGCGGTGTGGCGGACTGCCGGCGGTCATGCGACGAGCTCCTCATCGGGACGGCGGAGGAGCTCCACGTAGGCCTCCTCCAGGCTCGGATCGTGAACGCGCAGGACGGACAGCGGCGTCTGGATGCGCGAGATGATGGGTTGGGCGGTGGCCCCCTCGTACGTCACGCGCACGAGGCCGTTCGGGTCGAGCTTGGGATCGAGGCCGAGGCTACGGAGCTCGGCCAGGAGTGAGGGACGATCCGTGGCGTCGAGGAGGATCGCGCGGTCGAGCAACCGGCGCTTCATCTCGTCGGGGGTGCCCATCATCGCGATCTGCCCGTGATCGACCACGCACACCCGGTCGGCCTCTTCGGCCTCTTCGAGGTAGTGGGTCGTCAGGAAGATCGTGGTCGCGTCCTCCTTCCGGACGGCGCGCAGGTACGCCCAGAGGTCGTGCCGGCTGACGGGGTCGAGACCGGACGTGGGCTCGTCGAGGAACAGGATCGGCGGCCGGTGCATCAGGCTGCGGATGACCTCGAGCTTGCGCTTCATCCCGCCCGAGTACGTCTTGAGCGGCCTGAACAGCACGTCTTCGAGGCCGACCACGCCGGCGAGCCGCTCGATGCGCGTGCGGTAGTCGGCCGGCATGAGGCGGTAGAACGGTCGATAGCCATAGATGCCGTACAGGGCGACGTGCAGGCGGATGTTCTCCTCGCCCGAGAGGTGCAGGTCGAGACTCGGGTTCTGGAAGATGATCCCGATGCTCCGCCGCACCGCGGTCGCCTCGAGATCGAGGTCGTGGCCGGCGATCGTGACCGTCCCACTCGTCTTCGCCAGCGTGGTCGTGAGGATCGAGATCGTGGTGGTCTTGCCGGCCCCGTTGGGTCCGAGGAAGGCGAACAGCTCGCCCGGGTGGACCTCGAAGCTGATGTCGTCCACGGCCGGCACGACGCTCGTTCGGTACCGCTTCGTCAGGTGCTCGACCTGAATGATCGCGTCCATCACGGCTGCCGATGGTCGTCTCCGACGGATGGATCAGAAGCCGTGCCGGTCGTCGTCGTGGCGTCCGGGCGCTCGTCCTCGGCCAGGAGCCGATAGAGCGAGCGGCGAGCTTCAGTGAGGATCGCCCCGGCGCGAGCCACGGTCGCCGCGCTGCCGACATGGGAGACCTGCCATACCGCCGCACCGACCTGCGTGAACAGGTCGCGCAGGTCCGCCGCCTCGGACGAGCCAGGCATGTCCCACGGCGCGCGCTCCGTGGAGGAACGTGCGGCTGCGGCCTTGCCGTCCTCTGTCAGGACGTACACCTTGCGTCCGTCGCGCAGCTCGCTCGTGACGAGCCCCTCGTCCTCGAGCTGCTGCAGCGTGGGGTACACGGAGCCGGCGCTCACACGCCACATGCCGCCGCTCCGCTCGTTGAGCACCCCGATGATCTGATACCCGTGCATGGGCTCCTCCGCGAGCAGCGCCAGGATCGCCGTCCGAACGTCACCGCGGCGGACCATGGGACCGCGGCCCATCAGGCGGTCGAAGACGGGTCCGCCCGGGCCCCGGCGCCCGAAGCCTCGGCCACCTGCGAATCCGCCCCAGCGGCCGCGGCCGCGATCGAAATCTGGTCCATGCCCTGGTCCAGGGCCGTCGTCATGGAACATGCCGCTCACCTTTCGTGACGCCGCGCTCTGTTGCGCCCCGTCACGATATATCGCGCTCGCACGTCTGTCAACGGCAGGCGCGGTCGGATCGTCGCCCGCCTCGCCCGGGGACGATCGGCACTGTCGGACGGAGCGCCGGCGAGGGCACACTGACGCCAGCCTTCGGAGGTGCGTCGGATGAGGCGCTGGGAGTCGGGCCAGATGATTCAACGCGACGTGGCGCAACGGCTGTGCGCCGAGGTGATGGCGGAGAGCCGGGACCAGTGGTGGCGGCCCGCGGCCTGGCGCTGCTGGATCTGCACGGCGATCAGCCGGGGCGACCCGGCGCTCATGCGCTACGCCGCCGCGCCCGACAACCGCGGCTGCCGCATCGTGGCCGCGCGCTACGAAGAGGCCGGTCGGCCCTTCGACTGACGGCCCGAGGAGATCCTCGCGTGGTGTCCTCCCTGCGTCTCACGAGCCCCGCGTTCGACGACGGCGATGCGATCCCCGCCCGCTTCGGCTGCGACGGAGCGAACGTCTCGCCGAGGCTCGCCTGGCGGGGCGCTCCGGAGGCGACGCAGGGCTTCGCGCTGCTGGTGACCGACCCCGACGCGCGCGGCTTCGTGCACTGGATCGCGCTCGACATTCCGGCCACGGCAACCGGCCTTGCCGAGGGCGCCTCCGGCACCGCGGCCGGTCGCGAGGGCCGCAACGACTTCGGCCGGGTCGGCTGGGGTGGCCCCTGCCCGCCGTCGGGGACCCATCGCTACGTCTTCGAGCTGTTCGCCCTCTCCACGCCGCTCGGCCTCGCCGGGACGCCGTCCGGAGCCGATGTGCGGCGCGCGCTGATCGGACGGGTCATCGCCGAAGCCCGCCTGACCGGCACCTACCGTCGGAGAACGTCGTAGACGTCCCTGCCGCGCAGTCATCGCGACGGACATGTCGACGTTGGTGCCGCACCACCCCCACCGGCCGGGCGGGCGGCGCGACCAGCGGAACTGGCCTGGCGCCTCAGGACTCGCGGAAGATCAGGTCGTGATCGTGGACGTGGCCCTCGACGGCCAACGCGACATCGTCGCCGGGTCCCGCGCGCTCCACCTTCGTGTGTTCGATCTCCATCGAGCTGACTGTCTCGACAAGATCGGTGGTGTGGCCCCGAATATGGATCCGCTCGCCAACGGCGAGTGGCGCGGTGAGGCGGACCCCGGCCACGGAGAGATGGCCATACCAGTGGATGACGCTGCCGATCGCCTCGGCGGGCTCGTGGTGCTCGGACATGCTGGGCCTCCTTCCTGCCCACACTGCCTCCGACTCACGCTACACCCGCCCACCACCATGGTCGAGGACGTATTGAGGGATCCGACCGTATCCGCGCCCGCCCGCGCCGCGCGGCATCCGCGAGCGGCGCGGCGGCTGGGTCAGCCCTTGATGACGACCAGGGGCCGCATGCGAGCGACCGGCCGGATCAGGCCCGCGCCGGCCGCCACTCTGACCACGGCCGCGACGTCCTTGTAGGCGAGCGCCGCTTCCTCGGCCAGCAGGTCGGGCCGCTGCGCGCGGATCACGACCCCCTCGCGTGCCAGTCCCGCCGCGACGTCCACGCCCCGCAGTTCGCGGATCGCCGCGTGCCGCGAGAGGTCCCGGCCCGCGCCGTGGCACGTCGACCCGAACGACTGCTCCATGGCTCCGGGCGCGCCGACCGCCACGAACGAGTAGCGCGCCATGTCGCCCGGGATGAGCACGGGTTGTCCCACCCCGCGGTAGCGCGGCGGGACGTCGGGATGCCCGGCCGGGAACGCGCGGGTGGCGCCCTTGCGGTGCACGCACAGCTCGACCTCACGGCCCCCGACCGTGTGACGCTCCATCTTGGCAATGTTGTGGCTGACGTCGTACACGAGCCGCATGCCCGCCCCGACGTCCCGCCCGAAGACGCGCCCGAACGCCTCCCGCACGTCGTGGGTGATCGCCTGGCGGTTCGCCCAGGCGAAGTTCGCCGCCGCGGCCATCGCCGCCAGGTAGCCGTCGGCCTCCGGCGTCCCCAGCGGGGCGCAGGCGAGCTGCCGGTCCGGCAGGACGATGCCGTAGCGGGCGACGGCCCGGTCCATCGCGACCAGGTGGTCGGTGCAGACCTGGTGCCCCAGGCCGCGGGACCCGCAGTGGATGAGGACCACGACCTGGTCCAGGGCCAGGTCAAGGGCGCGCGCCCCCTGCGCGTCCAGCACGCGGTCGACGGCCTGGACCTCCAGGAAGTGGTTGCCCGATCCGAGCGTGCCCAGCTGGTCGCCGCCGCGTTGCCGGGCGCGCTCCGATACGCTCGCCGGGTCCGTCCCGGCGAACCCTCCGCGCTCCTCGCTCAACTCCAGGTCCGCAGGCGAGCCGAGTCCGCGCCGCACGGCCCAGGCGGCGCCGTCCGCGAGCACGCCGTCGAGCTCGTGAGGGTCGAGACGGCGGCCGCCCCGGGCACCGACCCCGCTCGGCACGGCGCGGAACAGTTCGTCTGCCAGGCGGTCCGCGGCGCGCACCACCTCCCGGCGGTCCAATCCGCAGCGCAGCAGCCGGACGCCGCAGTTGATGTCAAAGCCGATGCCGCCCGGGCTGACGACACCCCCGTCGGCGAGCGTGGCGGCGACGCCGCCCACGGGGAAGCCGTAGCCCCAGTGCACGTCCGGCATCGCGAGCGACGCACCCACGATGCCGGGCAGGGTCGCCACGTTGGCCACCTGAACGAGCGCCGGATCGTCGCGGAGGCGGGCCATGAGCCGGTCATCGGCGAACACGAGCCCGTCGACGCGCATGCCGCGTCGTGCGTCCCGGGGGATCCGCCAGCGCCACTCGTCCACCCGCTCGAGCGCCACTGGGCCCTCCGCCATCCGCGCCCCGCTCCCTCGCGCGCTCACAGGTCGACGTAGGCCGCCAGCGCGAAACCCGCCGGGCCTGCCTCCACGGTGAGCCGGTGGAACGTCACGGCCTTGACGTGTCGCCGTGCCTGCAGGCCGGGCTGTGCCCATGGCGAGAGGAGCGCCTCACCCTCGACCATCCATCCGTCTCCGGCGTGGTCGAGGCGGGCGACCGTCGCGCCGACCAAGGCCTGTCCCGCGGCTTCGCTGAGGCCGATCAGCTCGTTGAGCCAGGCGAAGGCGAGGCCCTCGAGATCGCCGGCACGGAGGGGACCGGCTGGCACGGGCGTGCCTGCGACGCGGGTGCCGTCCGCAGCGAGCTCGGCGAGCGCAAGCGCAGCCTCCTCGAAGAGGCCGGCGAGCGTGGGCGCGCGGGCGGCCAGACCGGCGTCGGCCGTGTGCGGCAGGTACCCGTGGGAGCGCCCCTCACGGACCGTCACCTGCGTCTCCCCCGTCCATTCGTGGCCGGCCACGCCACGCGCGACCAGTGTCGCTCGCTCGCGCCTCGTCCAACGCCGCTGGTCGCATGTGCGGCTCCTGGGGTCTTGCTCGCCGTGGGAGCTGCCGCGGCCAGCTTCGATGATCCCAGACGCCGCGGCGGCGCCGTGATCGTCTTCGACAGCACGATGGTCCCGCGTCGGGATCCGTTGTGGGCGCGCCACGCCCCCACGAGCTCCCGGTAGCCGAGCCGCTGCCAGAAGCGCAGCGCCCGCGCGTTGTCGGCGAGGACGCCGAGGCGGACCTCGGACCACCCGGCGCGGGCGAAGCGTTCCTCCAGCTCAAGGGCCGCCTCGGTGCCCAGGCCCTGGTTCTGGCGCTCGGTGGCGAGGACGAGGAGGGAAATCCAGGGCACGCTGTCACTGGGATTGGGCACACGGAGCGCCGCCAGGCCAATCACGCACCCCGTGGAGCGCTCGAGGATCGTGACGCATCGCCCGCGCTCGCGCGTGGCCTTCGCCTCCAGCATATCGGCGAACCAGCCCGAGTCCGACGCCAGGGCGCTGGCCCCCAGCCAGGGCAGCGCTGCCGCGTTGGAGGCCAGGACCTGCGCCAGCGCCGGTGCGTCGGCAGGCGTGGTGCGGCGCAGCAGGACTCGTGCGGGCCGCTGGCGGCGTGACGCTCGCGCAGGGCCGGGCTCGATCGTTGGGTTGGTGGCCAAGGCGCAACTCCAGGTGCCGCCCGTCGGAGCCCCCGGCACGACGTCCCCGATCAGGCGGGAACCGGCGAGGGGGACGGTGCCGGCACCGGGCCGGAGGGCGACGAGCCGTCGGCCGGAAGGCGGTGGTCCGGGGTCAGCACGCCGATGGGCCGCGGCGTCGGTCCGCCCTGTTCCTTGCGCGGGTCGGGCAGGTCGGCGAAGATCTTCTCGAACTCGGCGTGGTCGAGCGTCTCCTCGGCCACCAGGCGCTGGGCCAGGGTGTCCAGCCGATCGCGGTAGGCGGAGAGGACCTCCATGGCCCGCGCGTAGCCCCGGTCGATGATGGTGCGCACCTCGTCGTCGATCTGCTTGGCCACCTCGTCGGAGTAGTTGCGCTGCTCGCCGATCTCGCGGCCCAGGAAGACCATCTCCTCGCGCTTGCCGAAGGGCCAGGGGCCCCAGCTTCTCGCTCATGCCGTACTCGGTGACCATCTTGCGCGCCAGGGTGGTGGCCTTCTCGATGTCGTTGGAGGCGCCCGTCGTGGTGTCGCCGAAGACGAGCTTCTCCGAGGCGTTGCCGCCCAGGAGGCCCGCGATCTTGTCCTCGAACTCGGACTTCGACTGCAGGTAGCGGTCCTCCTCGGGCAGGGCCATGGTGTAGCCGAGAGCCATGCCGCGGCTGATGATGGTCACCTTCGTGACGGGGTCGCACTTGGGCAGGATGCGCTGCACGAGGGCGTGCCCGCCCTCGTGGTAGGCGATGATGGCCTTCTCGGCGTCGCTGATGATGCGGCTCTTGCGCTCGGGGCCGGCCATGACGCGGTCGAGGGCCTCGCTGAACTCGGCCCCGCCGATGACCTTCTTGTTGCGGCGGGCGGCCAGGATGGCCGCCTCGTTGACGATGTTGGCCAGGTCGGCGCCGCTGAAGCCGGGCGAGGAGCGGGCGATCGACTCGAGGTCGAGCGCCTTGTCGAGCGGCTTGCCCCGCACGTGCACGCGCAGGATCTCCAGGCGCCCCTTCATGTCGGGCCGGTCGAGGATGACCTGGCGGTCGAAGCGGCCCGGCCGCAGGAGGGCCGGGTCGAGCACGTCGGGCCGGTTGGTGGCGGCCACCACGATCACGTTCGTGTTCGTGTCGAAGCCGTCCATCTCGACGAGGATCTGGTTGAGCGTCTGCTCGCGCTCGTCGTGCGAGCCGCCCAGACCGGCGCCGCGCTGGCGGCCCACCGCGTCGATCTCGTCGACGAACACGATGCAGGGGCTGTTGCGCTTGGCCTGGTCGAAGAGGTCGCGCACCCGCGAGGCCCCCACGCCCACGAACATCTCCACGAACTCGGAGCCCGAGATGCTGAAGAAGGGCACGCCGGCCTCGCCGGCCACGGCCCGCGCGAGGAGCGTCTTGCCCGTGCCGGGCGAGCCGATGAGGAGCACGCCGCGGGGGATGCGCGCCCCGAGCGAGTTGAACTTCTCGGGGTACTTCAGGAACTCCACGACCTCCTGCAGCTCGGCCTTGGCCTCGTCCACGCCGGCCACGTCGGAGAACGTCACGACGGTCTTGTTGCCCAGGAACATGCGCGCGCGGCTCTTGCCGAAGCTCATGGCCTGGTTGTTGGTGCCCTGGGCCTGGCGCATCATGATGAAGATGAAGCCGCCGATGAGGAGGACCGGCAGCAGGGCGCTGATGAGCAGGCCCAGCCACTGACCGGTCTGCGAGGCCTGCTGGGGGATGACGGTCACGCCCATGCAGTTGGCCACCGCGCCCGACTCCGCGCAGGTGGCGCGGATGTCCGCCAGCAGGTTGTCGCCCAGCGTGCCGGGCACCTGGCTGGTCTTCTGGGTGTGGGCGCCGTCGTTGAGCGTGATGGTGAGCTCGGTGCCCTGCTCGATGACCTGCGAGACGTCGCCGGCCTTCACCAGGCCGAGGAACGACCCGGTGCCGCCGCTGTAGGGGATGTCGCCACTCGTGTTTGGCGAGCTCACGGCGCTCGCGAACATCGAGAACAGCAAGAACCCGGCGAGGGCGACAGTGAGCCAGGTGAGCAGGACGTTGCGAGGCGGCAGCTGCCTGTTCACCGCCGGAGCCCCCGCCGAATCAGCCCCGCTCGCCGCCCGCCGGAACGGCGTTCGGTGCGCCATGCTCGCGGCCCGGGCGCTTCGACCGCCGCGTGATCGCGCGGCCGCCCGGGTGGGACCGACCAGGGCTGGTCCGACAGCTCCGTTGCCGACACGGCGCGCCTCGCAGTGACCTCCACCGCGGGTCGGGCTCGCCAGTGGTTCGACGCGGGCCGGGCGGCCGGGTATGGTCCGCGCGTCCTCACCACCCGCAGGACACTTGTACGGCGCTCCACTCCGTCTGTCCAGATGCGAACGGACGGAACCGAGGTGGTTCCGCTCGGGCTGTCCCGACCGGGCGCTCCGGCGCCAGCCTGCGACGGGTCATCGCGTTCGCGACCTGTGATGGCGCCTGCCGTCTCGCTCGTCCCGCCGAGTACGCATCCCTGACGATTGCGCGGCCGGGCCCACGAGGCCTACCGTCCGCCAGCGTTGCAATCGCGTTCGGCGCCCTGCGCTATGAGATTCGACCGTGCGTCCGGTCGTCGGAAATGGCGGTCGCAAGGTCGTGCCTCCACACTCTGAAGTCAGCGCGCATCGCTCGCCACTTGGGGAGGCCAGGAAGAGGCGGATGCAGCAACGAGGTCGCGCCCAGCGCCCGTTCGACCGCCGTGTCGGCACGCCCACGCGACATGGCAGCCCGGGGCAGGCGATCGTCGAGTTCGCCCTGGTCATCCCGCTCTTCCTCACCGTCCTGGTGGGCGTCATCGAGTTCGGGTTCCTGCTCAATGCGGTGAACACGGTCAACTACGCCACGCGTGATGCGGCGCTGATCGCCGCGGAGGCGGGCAACAACACGACCGCCGACTGCGCGATCATCAAGCAGGTCTTTGCCGACATGGGCGCGCCCACGACCTGGGACCAGGTCACCGAGATCCGCATCTACCTCGCCGACGTGAACGGCAACGGGGCGAACGGGTCCACCGTCGACGTGTACTCCGCGGGCGGCTCGACGACCTGCGTGACGGGCCAGGACTCGCAAGGGCATGACATCACGACCGACTACCCGGTCGCTGGCCGGAAGCACCACGTACGCGCCGGCCCAGCGCTGCAACATCCTGGCCGGCTGCCCGAGCCTCAACCGCTCCGGGATCGACACGATCGGCGTCGAGGTCTCCTACCAGTACGCCTGGCACACTCCGCTCGGCAACCTGATCGGTGGCCTGGGAAACGCCCCACTGCTCTCGAAGGCCAACGCGGAGCGGATGGAGCCGGTGCTGTGAGCCGGACCCGCGCCCGGCGTCTCGCGACCGGCAACGCCACCGGCCAGGCCCTCTACGAGTTCGCCATCATCCTGCCGCTGTTCCTTCTCCTGCTGGTCAGCATGCTCGAGTTCGGCTTCGCGTTCAGCCACAACCTGACGCTCGAGTACGCCACCCGCGAGGGCGCGAGGGTGGGCTCCGCGCTCGTGGACGGCGGCGGAGGCTCCGGCTGCCCCAACGCCGCGAATGTCGACCCGCTCATCATCGCCGCGGTGGAGCGCGTGCTCACCTCGCCCGGGTCCCAGGTCACGCTCGCCAACGTCGCTGACATCGAGATCTGGAAGGACGACGGGTCTGGCAACCCGACGTCGGGTCTGGTCAACGTATGGAGCTACTCGCCGGGAGGCGGGCCCGTCCCGCAGGGCTCTGCCACGAACACACCCCTCGACTTCAAGGAGGCCTCGGTGGGCTGGCCTGTCTGCGGCCGCACCGCCGGGCCGCCGGCCGACTCGATCGGCGTGAGCCTCGAATACCACTACACGTTCATCACGCCGCTGGGCGGTCTGATGCGCCTGGTCGGCGGCAACGGCAACTGGACGGGAATCGACATGGGCGACAAGACGGTCATGGCGATGAACCCGTCCGCCCCGGGGAGCTAGCGACGTGAAGCTGACGCCTGGATCCCGACGCGTTCCCGACACCCCAACTGCGGGCACGCGGGAGAAGCCTCGGGGGCTCCGGCGTCGCGCGTCCTCGGGCCAGGCGCTCGTGCTCCTGGTCATGTCGATCTTCGTCCTCACCGGCATGGTGGCCCTCGTCATCGACGTGTCGTGGTACTGGGCCAACTCGCTCCGTGTCCAGCGCGCCGCCGACGCCGCGGCGTTGGCTGGGGCTCCGTATTTGCCCGACGCGGTCACCAGCGGCGTCGCCGCCGCCCTCGCGGAGTCGAGCAAGAACGGCTACGCCAACGGCACGAGTGTCGAGGGAGGCCGGTGCAGATCACCGCCAGGCAGGACTCGGGTGTGCCGACCCAGATGGACGTGACCGTGTCCGCGCCAGTCCCAACGTTCTTCATGCGCATCTTCGGGATCAACACGATCGACGCGACGCGCTCCGCGAAGGCCCTGATCCAACTGCCGGTCCCGATGGGCAGCCCGCTGAACTACTACGGCATTTCCTGCCTCATTCCGGTGCATCCCAACTCGACCTGGCCGACGCCGGCGTGCGCCTCCCCGGGCAACTCGAACGGCCCGAGCGGCATCACCGACGCCGGCGGCGCCACGCAGCTCGCAAGCCAGGGTTTCTGGGGCGTGGTGTTCACGCGCGGCGGTGACAGCCGCAACGGCGACGCCTACAGCCCGACGCACGTCAGCGGCGGCAGTGGCTGGGCCACAAACGACCAGATCACGAACTCGCCCGGCGAATTCGACCCCGCCACGGGCTTCTACAGCTACCTCGTCGAGGTTCCCGCGGCCGGTGGCTCCGTGTATCTCTTCGACCCGGAGTTCTGCGCGATGGGCCCGAACGGGTCCGGCGGGCAGTCGGGCACGGGCGACCAATACACCACGACGGCTCCCGGCGCGACCGACCCGGGTCCGGTGACCACCTACTACAACCTCTACGACACGAACGGCACTCCCTACTCGTATTCGGACGACACCCTCGTGAGGCAGCAGGAGTACGCGAACCCAGCCCAGAGCGACCAGCTGCAGAGCGGCGGCAACTACGTCTGGGGCGATCCGGGCACCGGCCTGCACGCCGGTGACACGCCCTCCGTGCGGGACTGCTCGGGTGACCCGGCCCACAACCGGTGGGTCCTGCTCAGCAGCGGTCTGCCAGCCGGGACGTACCGGCTGCAGGTCACCACGACGAACGTGGACACCAGCCATGGCGGCACGACCGAGCTCGGCTCACAGCCGAGCGACAGCGTGGGCGCGGCAAATCGTTTCGGCATCGAGGTCGTCGGCCCATCCGCCAGCGGCCGAGACCCGCGCGTCTACGGCGGCGGCCGGATGGCCGGGTACACGAACCTGCCGGGCGGCACGCAGACCTTCTACCTCGCCCAGCTCGATGCGACAAACCGCGGCAAGACGGCCGTCATCAGCCTCTACGACCCGGGCGACGTGTCCGGCGGCGCCTGGCTGGGATCCTCAGCCCCAATGGGGGCGCCTACTCGCCGGTGTCGTTCTCGATGACGAGCGTGGCGAAGTGGAACGGTTCGGCCGGCGATTCCGCGGCGTCCGGAACGACGTGCCTGGAGACGAACTACCCGGCCGGCGCCCCCGCATTCACGCTGCCGGCCGGATGTCCGGCGAACTTCAACGGCTCGGGCAGTCATTTCGACGACTACTGGCTGACCATCGAGGTCCCGATCCCGGACAACTACGGCAGTGGCGGTCTTCTCCCGCCCGGCGAGACGCAGCCCGGCTGGTGGAAGATCGAGTACACCGTCGCCGGGGGCAACGACACGACGACCTGGAAGGTCGACATCGTGGGCAACCCGGTCCACCTGATCGTCCCCTGAGGCCGGTCAACTCGAGGAACCGCCAGCGGCCGCTCCACCGTAGCCGCGCCCGATGACTCGCTCATCCCGCCGTGGCCGACGACGGTGAGCTCAGCCGGTGCCCGCCCCAGGTCTCGAGCGCGCGCTCACTCGATGACGAAGATGTTCTTCTTCGCGCACATCTCCTTGAGGATCTTCGGCCAGACCGTGACGCTGACCTCGCCCAGGTGCGCCTTGTGGAGGAGCAGCATCTGGGTGCGCGACTGGCCGATGCCCCCGCCGATCGAGAGCGGTGTCTCCCCGCTGACGATCCCCCTGTGGTAGGGGAGGTTCAGCCAGTCCAGTCTGACCGGTCATCTCGAGCTGCTGGCGGAGGGTCTCCGCGTTGACGCGGATGCCCATCGACGTGAGCTCGTGGCGGCGGTGGGTGACGGGGTTCCAGACGAGGATGTCGCCGTTGAGGCCGTGCATCGGCCGGCCGTCCTCGGACAGCGTGGGGGTCACCCAGTCGTCGTAGTCGGCCGCCCGCATCTCGTGCGGGTAGCCGTCCGCGAGCGTCCAGCCGATGCCGATGATGAAGATCGCGGGGATCTCCTGCAGGATGGCCGTCTCGCGCTGCTTGCGCGGCAGGGTCGGATAGCGCGCCAGCAGATCCTCGGCGTGGATGAAGGTCAGCTCGTCGGGAAGCTCGGGGTACCTGTCCGCCCGCAGCCTGGGGAACCTGTCGAGCACCTCCTGCTCGGCGGTCTTCAGGACCTTCCAGATCTTCCGCACCGTCGTCTTCAGGTAGTCGAGGTTGCGATCCTCGGCGGTGATGACTCGCTCCCAGTCCCACTGGTCCACGTAGCAGCTGTGGTCGTGATCCAGGAAGTAGTCCTTGCGCACGGCCCGCATGTCCGTGCACAGGCCCTCGCCGACGCCGAAGCCGAACTGCCTGAGGGCCGGCCGCTTCCACTTGGTGGCGGCCTGCACGACCTGCGCGTCGATGGGGTGCTGGTCGTAGTCGTTCGAGATGTGGAACTGGATCGGCCCGCGCTTTCCGTCGCGATCGAGCATGTCGTTGATGCCCGACTCGACGTCGACGATGAGCGGGACCTGCACCATCTGCAGGTTGAGCTCCCGGCAGAGGTTCTTCTCGATCGACTCCTTGACCGTGTAGATGGCGGCCTGCGTTTCCCGGCGATCGAGCGCCGACGCGTAGTCGTCGGGAAGGATCTTCTCGAGCTCCGCGTAGTCGCCGATGCCGGGACCGGCCAGGTCGGCCTGCTTGTCGGTGCCCTTCGCCAACCCCGTCATGCGCCCGTCTCCTCTCTGCGTGTCCTGCCCCTGGCCGGTGGGGGAGGATCCTCGCCTCGGCTCCCAGCCGCCGCCCCCATCTCCGTGCTGGTCCCGAGCCGCCCCTGCCCGCGGGGGCGGTCCCGCCAGCGCCACCCTAGCGGATCGGATGTGCCCCTGGCGCGGCAGTTGGGCGACGAGCCCAAGGTCCGTTCTTGACGTGGCCTTCACACGTGGGTGATGAAATGAGCAGCGTCGCGCGTGCGCCTGCATGCTGCCGGGAGGTCGAGATGTCATCCGCGTCCGTTCGGGGCTTGACGATACGGTCGGTCGGCCGCCCTTGGAGACGACGGGCCGCGCCCCTCGTCGTCGCCCTCTTCGTGGGCGCCTGCGGCGCATCGACCCAGACCGCTCCCGCGTCCCCGGGACCCAGCCCGACCTCGGCCGGCACCGGCGCAACCGTCGCGGCGGCAGACGCGACCGGCATCCACAAGATCCAGCACGTGATCGTGATCATGCAGGAGAACCGCTCCTTCGACACCTACTTCGGCACCTACCCCGGCGCCGACGGAATCCCGATGGCCAACGGCGTGCCGACGGTCTGCGTGCCCGATCCGGCGACTGGCGGCTGCGACCGTCCCTTCCACGACACCCATGACCTCACCGCGGGCGGCCCGCACGGGCAGGCCAACGCGACCGCCGACATCGACGGCGGGAAGATGGACGGTTTCGTCGGGCAGGACGAGCAGGCGAAGAAGGGCTGCTCGAGCACCCTCAATCCCGGTTGCGCGGGCTCCGGGACGCCGGACGTGATGGGTTACGTCACGGGCGCCGAGATCCCCAACTACTGGACCTACGCGCGCGACTACGTGCTGCAGGACCACATGTTCGAGCCGAACGCATCCTGGAGCCTCCCCGCGCACCTGTTCACCGTCTCGGGCTGGTCGGCCAAGTGCAGCGATCCTTCCAACCCGGAGAGCTGCACGAGCGACATCAACCAGCCGGGTCTTCCGACCACCGCGAACCCGCGGCCCTACGCCTGGACGGACCTGACCTACCTGCTCCACGCCCAGGGCGTGAGCTGGGGCTACTACCTCGACCAGGGCTACCAGCCCGACTGTGACGACGACGCCATCAGCTGCTCCCCGGTGGCCCAGAAGATCTCGGTGCCCGGGATCTGGAACCCGCTGCCGGGCTTCGGCGACGTCAAGGCCGACGGCCAGCTGGGCAACATCCAGGACATCTCCAACTTCCTCGCGGCCGCCAGGGCGGCACGCTGCCTGCGGTCTCCTGGGTGATCCCCAACAGCAAGGACAGCGAGCACCCGCCTGCCCTGATCTCGACCGGTCAGAGCTACGTCACGAACCTGATCAACACGGTGATGTCGGGGCCCGACTGGTCGAGCAGCGCGATCTTCCTCACCTGGGACGACTGGGGCGGCTTCTACGACCAGGTGGTGCCCCCAACGGTCGACGTCAACGGCTACGGCCTGCGCGTTCCAGGCCTCGTCATCAGCCCCTACGCCCGGCAGGGCTACATCGACCACCAGACCCTTTCCTTTGACGCCTACCTGAAGTTCATCGAGGACGACTTCCTGGGTGGCGCGCGAATCGACCCGGCGACCGACGGGCGTCCCGACTCCCGGCCGGACGTGCGGGAGAACGCCTCCATCCTCGGCGACCTGACGGCCGACTTCGACTTCTCCCAGGCCCCCCGCGGGCCGACGCCGCTGCCCGTGCACCCGGTCACCGATCTCGTGCCGGGCCCGTATGTCTCGCTGGTGAACAACCTGAACGGGGAGATCAGCAACCTCGCCGCGAGGGCGGCGGACGGCGCGGCCGCTGGTGCGCCGGTCCTGGGCGCGGAGCTGCTCCCGGCCAACGGCAACCTCGGGACGTCACTGCTCCAGCCGGGCGCGCTTCCCGGCATCACGGCGACGCTCGATCAATTCGAGAGCCTGGGCATCAAGGGGGTGACGGTGGAGATCGGCTTCCCCCTCCTGCTGTCGAGCTTTCCGGATCATGGGCAGTACCTCGCCTTCTACGAGCAGGTGGCGGCCGCCGTGCGAGCCCACGGCATGATCCTGTCGGTCGAAGAGAACCCCATCTTCGCCAATACCGTCTTCTCGAAGCTCCAGCCCGATTACGGCGGACTGACCCTCGCGACCTACGCGGCGGAGCAGCGCGCGCAGGCCCAGGTGATCATCGACCACCTCCACCCGACGTATCTCTCGATCCTCGACGAGCCCGACACGTTCTCGGCGAACCTGCACCTGCCACTCGACAGCGCGGCCGCCGCCATGCAGGTGGTGAACGACGAGCTCGCCGGGCTGAACCGGGGGGCCACGAAGGTCGGGGCCGGCACAGGCACGTGGTCCGACCCGGCCATCGACCAGGCGCTGCTCGCAGACACCTCGATTGACTACCTCTCGGTGCACGTCTACCCGATCGATCCCACAGACCTGGATCACCTCGACGCGGTGAGCTCGCTGGCCGCGCAGTCCCACACGCCCGTCGTGCTCGACGAGACGTGGCTCTACAAGGGCGCGGGCCAGGGCTACGCAGCCGTCGTCAACGATGCCCGGATCGGCAACTTCAGCTTCTTCGCGCCCCTCGATGCGCGTTTCCTGCAGGCGATCGTCGGCTACGCCCGCAGCCACGACTTCGCCTACGTCTCACCCTTCTGGTCAAGCCGGTTCTTCGCCTACCTCGCCTGGACGCCCGCCCTCGACGCAGCCCCGTATTCGACTGTCCGGACGCAGGCCACTGCCGCACAGGTGCAGGCGATCGAGCACGGCCGGCTGAGTGCCGCGGGCCGCGCGTACGGGGCCCTCGCCCAGTAGCACGGGGCCCTCGCCCGGTAGCAGCCGCCGGGTCATGACCCGCAGTCACCCTCAGTCGCCGGCCCCGGCCCTGCGCCCCATGCGCGCTTGCGGACAGGGCACGTGTCGCGAGACCATCTGAGCGTGACCGACCACCCCGGGCGATCGGCCCGGGCCACAGCGAACCCCGCGCCGGGTCGTGTCCCGGACCGGTCGATGCCGTACGGCGGCCCCCACGACCCGGGCCCGTCCGACGCCGCCCGGCGCGCCGCGCACCTCGGGGACGCCGCGGCCCAGCCGATCGAGGGGCCGTCCGGCGGGTGGATCCGGGTCGGCACGGCGTCGTGGACCGACCCGACCATGACGGCCCCCGGCGTGTTCTATCCGCGGGACGCCGGTACGGCCGAGGAGCGCCTGGCCTACTACGCCGGGCAGTTCCCGATCGTCGAGGTCGACGCGACCTATTACGCCCTGCCGTCGGCCCGCACCTCTGAGCTGTGGGTGCGCCGCACCCCGCCCGACTTCGTGTTCGACGTGAAGGCGCACGCGCTGATGACCGGCCAGCCCACCGAGACGCGCCGGCTTCCCAAGTCGATCCGCGACGCCCTGCCCGCGGAGCTGGCGGCGCGGCCGCGCCTGTACGGCAAGGACCTGCCGCCCGAGCTGCTCGATGAGGTCTGGCGCTTGTTCGCGGAGGGACTCGAGCCGCTCCGCGCGTCGGGCCAGCTCGGATCCGTGCTGCTGCAATACCCGCGCTGGGTGTTCCCCTCGTCGGAAGCGCGCGACGCGATGCTCTCCGCAAGGGACCGGCTTGGGGGCATCGCCTGCGCCGTCGAATTCCGCAGCGCAGCCTGGCTCAACGAGAAGAACGCCGAGCGCACGCTCCGCTTCCTGGCCGACAACTCAATTCCGTACGTGATGGTGGATGGGCCGCAGGGACTGCCCAGCAGCATGCCGCCGGTCGTGGCGACCACGTCCGCGTCCCTGGCGATCGTGCGCCTCCACGGGCGCCGGGCTGAGACGTGGGAGGCCCAGGGCATCCCGACCGTTGAGCGTTTCCGCTACCTCTACGGTCGCGACGAGCTCGCCGAGTGGGTCCCGCGCATCCGCCAGGCCGCGCTGGGCGCCCGAGAGACGCACGTCCTGCTGAACAACTGCTTCGCGAACTACGGCACCACCAACGCGCGTGAGCTGGCCGCGCTGCTGCGGGACGTCCGACTCGACCCGGAGGCGTGAGGCGGCCTCAGCCCGTCACTCGACCATGGCTGGCGACGACCCGCCGCGCAGGAATCCCGGCGCGGATCCGGACGGTTCGCCGTCTCGCCGATCGGCGCGGCGCTCCGGCGCCGTCGCAGTGTCGGCACGCCGGGAGAGGGGTATCACCGCCAGGAGCATGCACAGGCTGCCGTACCAGAGGGCGGGCAGGGCGAGCATCGAGGCGACCGGCACGGTCCAGCGTCGATTGGTCCGGGCTCCCCATGCCACGAGCGCGACGGCCGCCGGCAGTCGCAGCCAGAGGGCGATCGGGACGGCGGCCCAGGTCCCACCCTGGCCGGCGTTGGCGACCAGTACCTGCAGCCACTGCCACCACTCGCGCGGCGCAAGGACGGCGGACGCGGCAACGACCGCGCCGGTCGTACCGAGGGCGACGGCGAGGTTCCGCCACTCCCGCCGCATCGCGAACCACAGGAGCCCGACGCCCGGCGTGACCTTGGTGAGCACCACCAGGGCCCACGTCGCCGGCCAGCGAAAACCGAGCACGATCGCCACCGCGAGGAAGAGCGAGATGTTGCCGCCCGCCAGCTCGATGGCGGCCACGAGCACGCCCAGCCAGAAGAGGCGCGGACCAGTGAGGAACCGCAGGGCGCAGAGGAGCAGAGCCGTCCACGCAGCCACGAAGGCGGGCCA
This sequence comes from uncultured Chloroflexia bacterium, assembly GCA_963759135.1. Classification (GTDB taxonomy): domain Bacteria; phylum Chloroflexota; class Limnocylindria; order Limnocylindrales; family CSP1-4; genus JAJYNJ01. The sequence continues at coordinate 23,023 of CAVWXU010000019.1, forward strand.
GCTGAGGGCCTTCAGCGGGGCGATCAGCTGCAGGAAGGCGGGCGAGTACACGTATGCGATCGGGCGCGTCCAGTCCGACCAGCGGTACGGGTCCGCGAGCGAGGGGAGCCAGTAGCAGCGCGCCTCCTGGGCCGTGCTCCAGGGGCGGCCCGGGGCCGAGCCCGCGACGATGAAGACCCACAGGCCCAGGGCCATCCCGAACCCCGCTGCGTTCCGCGGCGAGCGCAACTCGCCAAGCCAGGTGCGGAGCCGCCCGGCCGTCGCGCGCGAGTGCGTCACCGCGTCACCCACCCGACGCCACCCACGAGAATCTGCTCGTCGCTCGGGACGCCCATCCGTCGGATCGTACCAGCGACGGTACCGCCCCAAGCAGGAGGGACAGGCTCTGCAGCCAGATGGTCGGGAGCGCCAGCGTGACCGCCACGGCGAGCGTCCAGCGCTGATCCCGGCGGGCACCCCAGACGACCAACAGGATCGCCGGCGGAAGACGGACCCAGAGAGGGATCGGCACGTACGCGAAGACGTGGCCCGTGATGCCGAGCGAGAGGTCGGCGCGCAGCATGCCGGCCCACTGCTGCCAGAGGCCGGGGGTCGCGACGTAGGAAGCGACGGCGATGGCCAGCGTCGCGCCCACAGCGATCCCGAGATCGCGCCACTGGCGCCGCACGGCGAACCACAGGAGCCCGATCCCGGGCGTGATCTTGGTCAGGACCAGGAAGGACCAGGCGGCCGGAAACTGGAACCCGATCGCAACAGCCAGCGCCATCAGGAGGTGGATGTTGCCCGACGAGATCTCGAGGGCGACCACCGGGAAGATGGCGACCAGGGCGAGCGCCCACCGCCACTGGACCAGGGCGATGAGGCAGCCGAACTCGATTGCCGCCCAGAGCACGCGGAACGCGTCGAAGGGAAGCGCGTGGAAGGGCACGAACACGTAGGCCAGCGGGGGCCCGTAGCGGAAGGCGTCGATGCCGGTCAGGCTCCGCGTCGCCGCGGCGTACGGGTCCGCGAGGTTGAACGACCAGTACGACGTCGCGTCCGTCCCCGGGCCGCGGAGGGCGATGAACACCAGGACTGCGGCGCCAACGACGGCCAGGAAGTCGCGTGCCGCCCTGACCCGTCCGGGCGTGAGCAGCCTGGGCTCGACTGTGCGCGCCGCGCTGATCGCTGTGCCCATTCCCTCTCTGAGTGCGCTCCGTGCCCCCCGACCGGTCGGACTCCTATCGTACTGGCCCGAAGGGACCACGGGCACGGCTCGCGCGCGTCCGAGCGGCGTCAGCGGCGAGCGCCCGGCGCGCGCACGTTCCGCCAAACGCTCGCGCGAACTCGTTCGGGATGTTCGGGATCCATCTTTCCGGCAGGGTAGCTTTGGCTCTTTGCCGGATGACGGGCAGCGCCCACGATGGGCGTCACGTGTCATCGTGAAGCCGGAGGGTGCGGATGGACCCGCGACTGGGGAGACTCGTCCTGGGGCTCAGCGGGATCGGCTTCCCGTTGACGCAGCTGGCGATCCGGCGACTCGGCCGGGGAGGCGCCATCCTGACGGAAGGCGTGTGCGTCGGCCTCGTGGTCCGCGATGCCGCCATGGTCGCCGCCGGCACCCCGGGCCGCCTGCGGCGCGGCCCGGCCGTGATGCTGTGGCTCGAGCTTGCGGCCGCCCTAACGGCGGCCGCCCTCGGCCTGCGCCTGGCGACCGGGAGGGCCGACGTCGAGAAGGCGGGCGGCGCCCGGCCGGACAGCTGGGAGGCCGCCCGTCGCGCCGCGGTGGGCACCCTCTTCGGCCTGCACACCGCCCGGTTCCGGATCTATCTGCAGCCCGATCGCGGGCGGCGGTCGGCATGAACGGACGGGACGAGCGCCCGACCACGACGAACGCGTCGTCGCCCGCGTACGTGCCGTCCGCGTTCCTCATGGCGCGAGCCGCGGGGGGATGACGTCCGGCACTGGCGCGAGCTTCGATCCCGCGGCAGCGTCGGCGACGCGCCTGGCGTGCGATCCGAGCGGGACCTGGCCCCGCACCCATCCGGTCTGACTCGATCGGAATCCGTGGCCAGGGCGGACCGCTGGTACCGTAGGCCGAACGGTCGGCAACGCGGACAAGGGGGATCGACATGGCCAACGGCAGCGGTACGAAGGACGATCCGTGGGTCTTGCAGACCCCGCCGGGCACCTCCGAATACACCATGTACCGGGACGATGCGGCGGACCCGCCGGTCATCGTGTGCCAGGTCGGGGGCACGCGCCTGCTCTACGACGCCCGTGCGGTCAACGACCTGCACGCGATGCTGAAGGCGCACGGCGACTGGATGCCGCTTGGCGGCGCCGACGAGCAGAAACCCGCGGCCGACGGGACGGTCGAGGCGTGGGGCCGCGCCTCGGACAATCCGCTGGGCGGCTGGTACGGCCTGAAGAAGGGCCTGCGCGGGCGCTTCGGCGTCTACATGCCGCCGTTGCTCGAGGCGCTCGGCCTGGCCGAGGTGACGCACGAGGCGAAGAACAACCGGATGCGGGCGCTCTGACGCCAGTTCCGCGCAGCGCGCCTCGCGAGCCGGCACCCGGCCAGCTCAGCCGGGCTCCTCGTCGCCCTTCGAGTCCTTCTGCCAGCCCAGGTGCTTGCGGAGCCAGCCGACCGAGGCAAGGTGGTACGTCGCCTCCTCGTCGTACGTGCGGAGGGCCTCGATCTCCGCACGCGTGAGGTCGACCCTCACGGCGTCGGTGGCCATGGCCGCGATGTCATTGACGGAGACCATCACGTCCCGATGTCCGCCGGCGAGCGCGACGCGCAGGCCGTGGAAGACGTCCTCGGCGTCGTCTCCAAGCACCTCCCGGACCTGGCCGGCAGGCTCGTTGTCGATCGAGATGACCGGGGTCCCGTACACGATGGAGCGCCAGGAGATGGGCTGGTTCTCGGACATGGCGACCTCCTCGAGTGGTCCCGGTGGTGCGATGCGGGCATCGTAGTCCGACCGCGGTCGCGGCATCCGTGGACGACTCTCGCTCACGCTGGGCCTGGAGTAGGGTGCGGGGCGTGAGTACCAGCACCCGCAGGCGGTAGCGATGGGGTGGGAGCCAGGCCGGCGCAACCGGCCGTCGAGGGGTCTGCTGGACTCGCCCGACCTGGGCACGGTGCTGATGCTGCTATTCGTCATCGCCGTCGTCATCGGTTTCGGCGCGGTGTCCCGCCTGACGCCAGCCGCCCCGACACCGGCGACTCCCCTCGTCGGTGGGTCCAGCGCCCCTGGCGCGTCCAGCGCAGCCTCGCCCGGCGCCAGCGCGGCGGCCCCAGCCAGCCCCGGCACGAGCGCCGGGTCGAGCGCCCTGCCGGGCCCCAGCGTTGGGCCCACCATCGCGCCGGCTTCGCCTGCACCCAGCACCCCGTCACCAACGCCGCGGGCGACACCGTCGCCGAGGCGCTCGGCTTCGCCCAGGCCGACGGCATCGCCGACGCCTGTCGTCACGCTCGCGCCGACACCACTGCCGACCCCGACGGCCAGCCCCAGTCACGCGCCCGCGGCTACCCAGGCGACCGCCGTCGCCGGCGACCGCGCCGAGCGTCCGGCGGACCCAGGCCCCGACCACAAGCCAGGGCCCTTGATCTCGCCGGTGTCTACCGAGTCGAGCCGCCCACGAGCGCCGATCTATCCCGCTGCCGCGAACTGCAGGCTCGCTACGCGGATCTCACGATCGGGATCGTCGATGCCAGCGTCGTCGCACTCGCCGAACGCCTGGGCGAGCCGAAGGTGGCCACGCTCGACCAGCGCCATTTCCGAGCGGTGCGGCCGTCTCACGTCGAGGCGCTCGAGCTCCGCCCCTGACGGGGCGCGTCCGGTCAGACGCCGAGGGCGCGCTTCAGCAACGCGGTGTCGCGGGCTCCGAACCCCATCTGGACCCGGTCGCCGCTCATGCCCACGGGGACGGCGATCTGCAGGTCGACGCCGGCCTCCGCGAGCTTGTGCGTGACCTCCGCACCGGTGCCCGGCCGGTTCTCCAGTTCGACGACCACCATCTCGATGGCCGTGGCGGTATAGCCGGCGTCGGCGATGGCCGCCCGCAGCCCGGCCTCGTCGTCGGAGCCGAGCGCGATCAGCCCACGTGCCCCGTCCGACAGTCCGTAGGCTGGCGCCACGTTCACGTGGCGTTTCGCAGCGGCGGCGAACAGTCGCGCCAGCACGCCCGACCGGTTGTCCACCGTGATGAGATACGCGTTCACCGGTGTTCCCTCCTCGCAGCAATCGTGAGCGCTGATGGTAGCCGGCGTCTCCGGCTGCCCGCGAGCGGGCGGCGCGGCGTGCCCGGGCGGGATCCGGGACCGGGCCGCGCCGGCTCCGGGCGAGTGCTGTAGTGACGCGGCCGGCCGGTGGCCGTGTCCGTGTCGCGTTACCGTTGGCGCCGCGTGGACGTCCAGCGAATCGACGCGATCCTCGATGCCGCCGCGGCGGACGGCCGCTTCGGGTTGTACGAGCACGAGGTCTACGACGTGCTGCGTGCCGCGGGTTGCCGTGTGCCGCGCACGGTCTTCGTCGGGCCGGGCGGCAGGGTCGACCGAGCCGCGCTGGCGGCGCTGGGCGGCGGGCCCGTGATCCTGAAGGTCGTGTCGGCCGAGATCGTGCACAAGACCGACGTCGGCGGCGTGCGAGAGGCCGCGGGTGATCCGGCCGCCATCGAGACGGGCATCGACGCCATCCTCGCGGAGGTCCCCCGTCGTCACGCGCGCGACCTGGAGCGACGGCCGGACGCGGCTCCTCCGGCCTACGCGGGCCTCACCGGCGACGAGCTCGAGCAGGCGATCCGGCGCGATATCCATGGGGTCCTCGTGGCGGAGAGGATCGAGCTCGAGGGCCAGGGGGCCGGCTCGGAGGTGATCGTCGCGCTGCGCCACAGCCGCGAGTTCGGGCCGGTCGTCACGTTCGGCGTGGGGGGCGTGGACGCAGAGCTGTTCGCCGGGGCGTCCGGGACTGGCCGGGCGGTCGCCACCGCGAGCGCGGCGCTGCATGACGCGGATGGCCTCCTGGCCGCGTTCCGAGCGACCCTGTCGTACCGGCGCCTGGCCGGTCTCACGCGCAGCGGGGGCCGCCTGGTCGGCGACGAGCGGATCCGGGGCGTCCTCGAGGCCATGGTCGAGCTCGGCCGGCGATACGGTCACGACGGCGAGGGCCGGGGCTGGACCATCGTCGAGCTCGAGGTCAACCCGTTCGCGGCCTCGAGGGGCGAACTCGTCGCGCTCGACGGCCTGCTCAGGTTCCGGGCTCGAGCCGCGCTGCCGGCCGCGCGTCCCGCAGCATCGATCGACGCGATGCTGCGGCCGCAGACCATGGCGATCATCGGCGTGTCCGCCCGTGGCGCGAACACCGGCCGGGTCATCCTCGACAACGCCGTGGAGGCCGGATTCGATCCCGGCGCGGATGTACGTGGTGCACCCGGGCGAGCGCAGAGATCGGCGGGGTCCGTTGCGTGCCCAGCGTCCGGGACCTGCCGGAGCGCGTCGACCTGTTCGTCGTCGCGGTGGGCGCCGAGCAGGTGCCCTCGATCGTCGAGGAGCTCGCGCGAACACGACCGCGCGACGGGCGTCATCGTGATCCCCGGCGGCATGGCGGAGAAGGAGGGCGGCCGAGTCCTGGAGGAGCGGCTGCAGGCCAGCCTCGCCGGGGCGCGCGCCCGGGGCCAGTCGATCGTGGTCAACGGCGGCAATTGCCTGGGCATCGTCTCGCGGCCCGGGCGGTACGACACCCTGTTCATCCCGCGGACCAAGCTGCCGGTGCCACCGGCCAGGATTCCAGCCTGGCGATCGTCAGCCAGTCCGGCGCGTTCATGATCACGCGGATGAGCCGGCTGCCCTGGCTCCGCCCGCGCTACGCGATCTCGACCGGCAACCAGGTGGACCTGACCATCGGGGACTATGTGCGCCACCTCGCCGGCGACCCGGCGGTGCGCACGTTTGCGGTGTACGTGGAGGGCTTCCGCGACGCCGACGGCCTGGCGTTCGCACGCGCGGTGGAGGAGGTGGTGGCGGGCGGCCGCGACGTGGTCTTCTACAAGGCCGGCCGTACCGCGGAGGGCCGACGGGCCACCAGCGGGCACACGGCGTCGCTCGCCGGGGACTATGACGTCTGCGAGGCGGTCGTCGGGCAGGCCGGCGCGCTCGTGGCCCGGACGTTCGACGAGTTCCTGGGCCTCCTGCGGGTGAGCGTGCTGGCCGGATCCCGGAACTGGCGCGGTCGACGGCTCGCGGCCATGTCCAACGCCGGGTACGAGGCGGTGGGGATCGCCGACGGGCTGCGCGGCGACGGCTGGAACCTGGAGCTCGCGAGCCTGGGGAGCGGCACCCGCCTCTCGCTGCAGGCCGCCCTGGCGGGCGCCGGCGCGGACTCCCTCGTCGACGTGCGCAACCCGATCGACCTGACGCCGATGGCCGACGACGGCGCCCACGAGCAGGTGCTCCGGGCTCTCCTGGCGGACCCGGGGGTCGACCTGGTGCTGTGCTCGACGGTCCCGCTCACCGCGGCGACGGCGACGTTGCCCGACCAGATCGCGTCGGAGGGGAGCCTGCCGAACCGGCTCGCGCGGGTGCTGCGCGAGCACGGACAAGCCGATCGTGGTCTCGATCGACGCCGGGCCGCTCTACGACCCGATGGCGGCCGCGGTCGAGCAGGCCGGCGTACCCGTCTTCCGATCGGTGGACGCCGCGCTGGCGGCGATGGGCCGGCTCGCGGAGCGGCGGCAGCGCACGGCGGCCTCGGCCGCAGGCGCAGGCAGCACGCCCGCGTGATCCGGCCTGGCGATCGACCGGCTACTCGCTCGCACGGCGCTGGCTGATCTCGAAGAGGTGCCCGTCGGGGTCTCGGAAGAAGGCGCGGATCTCCCAGGGGTACTCGACGGGAGGGGTGAGGAACGTCGCGCCGCGAGCTGCCAGGACCGCGTAGGCCGCCCGGCAGTCGGGGACGCCGACGATGAGCTCGGCGTCGGCGCGGTCGGGGTCGGCGGGTGGGGAGAACCGCACGGTCGGCTTGTCGGCCGTGGGCGGACCCCCGGTGACGAGGAGGAGCCAGGAATCGAGGAACTGCAGCACGCACGACGTGCCACCGTACTCGCCGCGCACTTCGGCGCCCAGGACGTCGCGGTACCAGGCCGTCGCGCGTTCGAGATCTGCCACCACCAGGAGCCGCGTCAGGCTCATCTCGGGCGTCGGAAATGCCATGCGGGTTCCTCCGTCGTGCGTGTCCGTCGGCGACGATCGCGGCCCGCTTTCGGGCCGCTGAAGCGTCTCACACCCGGGGAAGACCGCCACCAGGGGAAGAGCGCGGGCCGCGGGCCGCGCGCCCATGGATCCGGGACGCTCACGGACGAACGGCTCAGGCCTCAGACTGCCCGCGTGCGCACGATACCGAGCGCCTCCGTGGGCCGCGCCTCCGTGGGCCGCACGTCGACGGCAGGCCGATGAGCCCGCTCGAGGCGGTCGCGATCCTGGCCGCTGGCCTCGCGGCTGGCACGATCAACACGGTGGTCGGGTCGGGTTCGCTGATCACCTTCCCAACCCTCCTTGCCTTCGGCTATCCGGCCGTCGTCGCGAACGTCTCGAACACGGTCGGGCTCGTGCCGGGCTCCCTCAGCGGCGCGATCGGCTACCGCCGCGAGCTGTCGGGCCAGCGCGGCCGGGCGATCCGCCTCGGGGCCGCCGCGATCGCCGGCGGCCTGACCGGGGGCCTGCTCCTGCTCGTCCTCCCGGGGTCGGCGTTCGAGCGGATCGTGCCGCTCCTCATCCTGGGGGCGGTGGTCCTGATCGCCATCCAGCCCCGGCTCTCGCGGATCATGGGCGAGCGGCGGGTGGAAGGCGTGGAGCACGGCGCGCCACTGGCCGTCACGATCTTCCTGACCGCGATCTACGGCGGCTACTTCGGGGCCGGCCAGGGGGTGATCATGATGGCCCTCCTGGCCGTCTTCCTGCCCGACAGCCTGCAGCGCCTGAACGGCCTGAAGAACGTCCTCGCCGTGCTCATCAACGGCGTGGCCGCCGTCCTCTTCATCGCGGTCGCGCCCGTCGCCTGGGCGCCCGCCGTCCTCCTCGCGATCGGCGCGATCGTCGGCGGCCAGGTCGGATCGAGCGTCGGACGCCGCTTGCCCGCGAGCGTCCTCCGCATCGCGATCATCGTCATCGGCACGTTCGTGGGCCTCCGTCTCCTGCTCGGGTAGCGCCGTGGGCGTACCGAGCACCGGGGCGGCCACGCCCGCCGCCGTTCATGACGCGGTCGCCAGGCTCTGGCGCCCCGGTCAAGTCGCGGTCACCCGCCGCGCCGCCGGTCAGGGAAGCGGCCGCCACGCCCTCGACAGCAGGAGACCCGCGGCTGCCAGCACCGCTCCAAGCGCCACGAACCCGACGCTCAGCTCCGCGACGGCGTGCCTCGTGATGAGCGTCGTCGGCAGAGACTGGAAGACCTGCTCGAGCTGGCCGGCGCTCGCGGCCGGGTAGTAGCGCCCTCCGGTCATGCTCGCGGTCTGCATCAGCGGCTGGTCGTCGATACCGCGGCGGAAGCCCCCACCCCCGCCGAAGCCACCGCCGAACGCGCCCCCGAAGGGCGCGCCCTGCGGCTCGCGTCCCGTGAACTGGAACACGCAGGCCGGGTCGAGCGCGCCGCCCTGCGGCGTGCCGTAGCCGATGGTGTAGACACGGATCCCGCGCGTGGCAGCCTCCTGCGCGGCGTCGACCGGCCCGGGGCCCACGTTGTTGCCGCCGTCGGTGAGGACCACGATGATGTCGGCGGCATAGTCGCCCTTGGGGACCGGGGCCGGCTCCACGCCGGGCTGTCCCGTACCCGGTGCTGGCCGGCACGGACGGATCGACCCCCGAGATTGCGTCGATGGCCGCCAGGATGCCGTCGCCGATCGCCGTGCGGCGGCCCGTCGTCAGACTCGCGACCGCGCCGAGGAGGGCCTGCCTGTCGTTCGTCGGCGCCTGGACGATCTGCGCGAACGTGCTGAACGCGACGATGCCGATCTGCGTCGTGGCGCTCTGCTGTTCGATGAACGAGGCCGCTGCAGCCTTCGCGGCGTCAAGCCGATCGGGCGCGATGTCGTTCGAACACATGCTGCCCGACACGTCGATGGTGAGCACGATCGTCGTCTGGTTGGCCGGCACGCTCGCGATGGCGATCGGCCGCGCCAGCGCCACGACCAGCGCAGCGATCGCGACCGCGAACAGCGCGAACGGCAGGTGGCGCCGCAGCCGACCCGACCCCGGCTGCGCCTCCCGCACGAGCGAGAGGCTGGAGTAGCGGAGGCCCGTTCGCCGGCGCCGCCGGAGGCTCCACGCGTAGACGGCGACGAGGAACGGCACGATACCGAGCGCGACCAGCAGCTGCGGCCACAGGAACTGCACTATCGTCTCCCCGCCCTTCCGGTCACGGCGCCCGCCCCAGCCAGACCAGCGACGAGAGGGCGCCCGCCACCAGGAGGAGGACGCTGACGCCGGCGAGCACCGCCGTGAGCTCGATCTGCTGCGGCCGGATCACCAGTTGCGTGTCGAGGTGGTCGTAAATCGTGCGCAGGTCCTGGGCGTTGGCGGCGCTGTAGTAGGCGCCCCCGGTGACCTGCGCGATCTGCTGCAGCGTGGCCGCGTCGAGCTGCGTGTGGACGCGGAAGCCGTCGAGATCGAGCGTCGTGCCGGCCGCGGTGCCGACGCCCACCGTGAAGATGCGCACGCCCCGGTCGGCCGCCGTCTGTGCCGCGGCGAGCGGGTCGGGCGTCTCGTTGTTCTCGCCGTCGGTGAGCAGGATGATCACGGCGGGAGCATGCGTGCCCGCCGGGACCGGGGTGGGCGACGGCGTCGGAGCTGGCGACGCGTTGCTGTAGTAGTTGGCCGTCGGGCCGGCCGCCTGCGCGGCGATGGCGTCGAGCGACACGAGGATGCCCTGCCCCACGGACGTCCCGCCCTGGGGCCGCAGGCGGTCGAGCGCCGCGATCACGTCCCCCGACTCGTTGGTCGGCTGCTGGACTAGCAGGCCAGCGTCGCTGAAGGCCACCACGCCGATCACGACGCTCGAGGGCTGGCGCTTCACGAAGTCCGTGGCCGCCGTTCGCGCGGCGGCGATGCGGCTGGGTGCCAGGTCGGTGGCGGCCATGCTGCCGGAGACGTCGAAGGCAAGGATGACGGTCCCTTCCTGGCGCGGCACGTCGATGGCGCCCTGGGGACGGGCGAGGGCGATCACCATGACGCTCATCCCGGCCAGGATCAGCACCGCGGGTACCCTGCTGCGGATGGCGCCGGTCCTGGCCCCGGTCGGACTCCCGATTCGTCCCGCCAGGGCGACGACCTTTCGTCGCTGCCGGCGGCCGATGAACTGGTAGGCCAGGATGCCGACCGGGAGGAGGACCAGAAGGGTGAGCGCCTGTGGCCAGAGGAAGGACACGGCTACCTCCGGCGCCGGCGGCGAAGCGTGGCCATGCGCACGATCGCGGCGACGAGGTCCTCGTCGGTCGAGAGCGACATGGCGTCCACGCCCGCACGCGTGAACGCGTCGCCAACGGCCGCCTCGCGGGCGCGTGCGGCCGCCTCGAAGCGGCGGCGGAAGGCGCGGTCGCCCGTGTCCACGTAGATCTGCTCGCCCGTCTCGGAGTCCTCCAGGATGACCGGGCCCACGTCGGGAAGCTCGATCTCTCGCGGGTCGACCAGGCGCACGGCGACCACCTCGTGGCGCCGGTTCAGGCTGTCGAGCGACCGCTCCCAGCCGGGGACGCTGATGAAGTCCGAGACGATGAACACCAGCGAGCGCCGCTTGATCACCCGGCGCCCGGTGTCGAGCAGGGGGCCCAGATCGGTGAACGGCGCGCCCGCCATGCGCGGACGCGTGAGCAGGGCGTCGACGATCTGCAGGACCTGCAGCCGGCCCCCGCGCGGCGGGATCGCGCGGTCCACGTGATCGCCATACAGGAGTGCTCCGACGCGGTTGCCCCGGCGCGTCAACAGGCGTGCCAGCGTTGTCACGAAGTCCACCAGCACGGTCCGCTTCTCGCGGTCCGCGTCGACGGTTCCGAACTCGACCGACGGGCTGAGGTCGAGCAAGAACCAGGCGGTGATCTCGCGGTCCTCGGCGTACTGGCGGACGTACGGCGTGTCCAGCCGCGCGGTCACGTTCCAGTCGATGTACCTGACGTCGTCGCCCGGCTGGTACTCCCGGAGGTCCGCGAGATCCACCCCGTTGCCGTAGAACAGGCTGCGGTAGTCGCCCTGGAGCAGGCCGTCCAGGCGCCGGACGACGTGCCAGTCGAGCCGCTGCAGGACGCGCTCAGGCGTCGGCGTGTTCGTGGGCGGGCTCCCTGGTGACGACTGCCGGAGGCGGGACGTGTCGCAGGATCGCGGCGAGCACGGTGTCGCTGGTGACGTTGTTCGAGAGCGCCTCGAAGGACAGCACGAGCCGATGGCGCATCACGTCGTGCGCCATGTCCTGCACGTCCTGGGGAATGGCGTACGTCCGGCCGCGGACATAGGCGAGGGCGCGCGCCGTGAGGATCAGGTTGATCGAGGCGCGCGGGCTCGCTCCGAACGTCACGTAGCGCTCGAGTTCCGGCACGCCGTAGGTTCGCGGGGTGCGGGTGGCCGCCACCAGGCGGACGGCGTAGTCGATGAGCGACGGATCAACGTAGACCCGGTCGGCTTCCCGCTGGAGCTGGATCAGCCGGTCGGTCGAGAGCACCTGCTCGACGGTCTCGAGCTGACCGGTGATGCGCTCGACGATCACGAACTCCTCGGTCGTGCTGGGGTACCCGATCAGCACCTTCAGCATGAAGCGGTCGATCTGCGCCTCCGGCAGCGCGTAGGTCCCCTCGGTTTCGATGGGGTTCTGGGTGGCCAGCACGAGGAACGGGTCGGGCACCCTGAACGTCTCGCGCCCGATGGTGACCTGGTGCTCCTGCATGACCTCGAGCAGGGCACTCTGCACCTTCGCCGGGGCACGGTTGATCTCGTCGGCCAGGAGCAGGTTCGTGAAGACGGGTCCCAGCGACGTGCCGAACTCGCCGGTCTTCTGGTTGTAGATGCGCGTGCCGACCAGGTCGGCCGGCACCAGGTCGGGCGTGAACTGGATGCGCTTGAAGTCGCCGCCGATTGAGGCCGCGAGCGTCTTGATGGCCATCGTCTTCGCCAGCCCCGGCACGCCTTCGACCAGGAGGTGTCCGCGGGCGAGCAGGGCCACGGCGAGCCGCTCGAGCAGGTGATCCTGCCCGACGATCACCTTCTTGACCTCGTACAGGACCTGCTCCATGGGCCGCGCCGGCGGGGCGCCTGGTTCCACGGGATGCACCTCCTTCGTGCTGCTCAGGCCCGGCGCGGCATGCGGTCCCGCCAGGCTCAGTACTGGGGCAGGCCGGCGGCGCCGCCGGCCACATTGATGGGCACGGCGAGCCCGATCCCGATGAACACGTCCTGCCCGGTGGGGTTGATCAGGGCCGTGACGATCCCGATGACCTGGCCGTCGCGGTTGAGCAGCGGGCCGCCCGAGTTCCCGGGGTTGACCGCGGCGTCGAACTGGATGAGCTGGTGCAGCACCGCTCCGCCGTGCGGGAGCTGGAAGGTGCGGTCCAATCCCGACACGATCCCCGCGCTGATCGAAGCGTAGAGCCCGAAGGGGCTTCCAACGGCGAACGCCTGGTCACCGATACGAATCGAGCCGGGGTTGCCGAGGGTGGCCGGCCGGATGGTGGCCGGGAGTCGGGCGGCGCGGACGACCGCGATGTCCTCGTCGGGCTGCGTCGACTCGACTGCGCCGGCCGACTGGGTGCCGTCGCTGAACGTCACCTCGATGGTCGCGGCTCCGGCCACGACATGGAGGCTGGTGAGAATGTCTCCGCCGTCGTCCACGATGACGCCGCTCCCGAGGCCGTTCGTCGCGCCGCCGGTCGCGGCAGCGGATGGCGAAGCGGTGGGGGAGTAGGTGGTCTGGATCAGGACCAGGGACGGCTCGATATCGGCGAACACTTGCTCCGACACGGCCGGCGCGGGCGTCTGCGATGCGAGCGCCTGGGTGATGCTCCGGCCGACGTCGGTGCTGGTGAGGGGAGGCGGGCCCGGGAACACCACGCCATAGATGACGAGCGCGACGAGAGCCGCGAGGACGCCCATGCCGAACAGGCCGACGTTCCGGGCACGCCGGCCCGGACGTCGATACCAGCGGCGCGCCGGCGTTTCCTCCGCGCGCGTCGCCTCGTTCGTCTGGTCCGTCATTGGCGGGGCGAACTCCAGTCCGGTCTCGGCAACGTGGGGACGCGCCCCAACCGGCAGGCCTGTCCGCGCAGTATCGCGGACGATCCTGAAAGCCTGCTGAGGAGGGCGAGCCATGTGCGCGAAGGCCACCCCGATCCAGGCGCGGGGCATCGCTGTCTGCCATCGAGCTGACGTCGTGGGGAGCGGCCGGCTCAGCTGTGCGGACCGGTCTCCGTGCGCGGAACCTCCTTGTCGGCGCGATCCGCATCCGGGAGGGAGACCGGGGGCACCGGCTGGCTCGGCCACAGTCGCCACAGCACCAGCGCGGCGGCGATCGCGGCCGACACGACGATGGCGATCCGGCGGATTCGGTCGGATCCTCTGAACAGTCGCATGCCGTCTTCCCCTCCGCTGGCCCTGCCTCACCCGCGTTCGAGATCGAGGCGCATCACCCAGCGCGGCAGGTGGTCCGCGTGGCTGGCCGTCTCGACCACCCGCCGGAAGCCCGCCGCCTCGAACATCGTCGTGAAGCCCGTGTAGGAGGCGACCGCGTCCCGGCGCGCGCCGGAGGGGTCGGTCGCGTAGGCTTCGAGGCCGACCGCGCCCTGCCCTCGCGCGTACTCGATGACGCCGCGCAGGAGCGCGGTCGCCACGCCGCGTCGACGGTACCCGGGCCGGACGCTGAAGCAGACGATCGACCAGACGGGCAGATCGTCGAGCCTGGGGATGGTGCGGCTGTGCTCGAGCCGCCTCATCGCGCCTTCGGGGGCCGAAGCCGCACCAGCCGACGGATAGGTCGCCGAGGTACGCGACAAGCCCGGGGGCGGGCTCAACTGCGCATTGCGCCCGCAGCGCTTCGCGTCGCCGGTCCCAGTTCGCCTGCCCGATCGTGGAGGCGGAGCCCGCGTACTCGCTCGCCGTCATGCGCCACCACTGGCACCAGCAGTACCGGTTGATCGCGGGTCCGATGTCGTCGAAGCGCTCGATCGTCGCCGGACGGACGACGATGGCCTCCGCACCAGCAGGCGTGACCGTGCGTCGCGTCATGACGCGATCAGTTTGCCAAGGGCGGCGTCCGGTCACAAGCCGCTCGCGGGATTCGCCCGTCCGAGCGGATCTGGGCCTGGTGCAGGGCGAGGCGCCTGGCAGCCCGGGACGCGGCTGCGAGCGCGGGCCCCGCCCCGCAGGAGACGACGTCGGCTACGACGCCGCCGCGCGGGAGAGGGCGGTGGCCACCTGGTCGCGCAGGGCGGGCTCGGTGGCGTCGCCGAAGCGGGTGACCACCTGGTCGTAGACGGCGATCGCTTCCTCGTTCCGGCCGAGCTGCCCGAGCCGCACGCCTTCATTGACGAGCGCCAGGGCGACCTGGCCACGGAGGACCGGCTCGGTCGCCGTACCGAATCGCTCCACGACCTCGTCGCAGACCGCCACGGCTTCCTCATGGCGGCCGAGCTGTCCGAGGCGGTAGCTCTTGTTCACCAGCGACTTCGCCACCTGCTCGCGCATCGCCGGCTCGGTCTCGTCCCCGAAGCTCTCGACCAGCTCGTCGTAGACGGCGATCGCCTCTTCGGTACGGCCGAGCTGCCCGAGCCTGGCACCCTTGCTGAAGAGCGCGGTGGCGACCTGACGGCGCAGCTCAGGTTCAGTGGCATCGCCGAAGCGGTCCACGACCTGGTCGTAGACGGCGATCTCCTCCGCGCTGCGGCCCAGGCGGCCGAGCATCATGCCCTTGTAGGCGAGCGCCTTGGCGACCTGCTCGCGCAGGTCCGACACGTTGCCATCGTTTGGCGACTGCGTCACCCAGGCACCCCTTCGAAGCGCAGCCAGGCGCCGATCACTGGTCTCCGCCAACGCAGCCCGACCATCGATCGACGTGCTCCCCGGCAACATGCGGCGTGACTCAGCCATCGCGGCTGGAGCGGCCACTGGATGGTAGTGCCGCCAGGCGGGCCCGGCGCCTGGTCATTGGGTACTGCGCCCGGTGGTACCTGAGGATCAGCCTGCTCGCGTCATGCGGCGCCGCGAGCCCTTGTTGCCCGGCCGCGGCCCAATGACGCCAGCGGTCCGCACCGCCCCGGCCGCCATCCGGCTATGCTCCAGTCCGGTCGCCAGGTACCCCGAGGTGCGAGCATGACCGACACCGCCGAGATCCGCGTCAACGGCGTGGCCCGCAGCCTCGCAGGCGAGCCCGACCGAAGCCTGCTCTACGCGCTGCGCGAAGAGCTCGGGCTGACCGGGGCGAAGCCGGGCTGCGGGGAGGGCGCGTGCGGCGCCTGCACCGTGCTCCTCGACGGTGCACCCGTGCTCGCCTGTCAGACGCGTGTCTCGGACGCGGCCGGCCACGCGGTCGCGACCGTGGAGGGGCTGGCGCGTGACGGGCGCCTGCACCCCGTGCAGCAGGCCTTTCTCGAGGTCGGGGCTCTGCAGTGCGGCTACTGCACCGCCGGGATGCTCCTGCGCACGGTCGCGCTGCTCGCAGCTGAGGCCGACCCTGACGACGCGCAGGTCCGAATGGCCCTGGCGGGCAACGTCTGTCGCTGTGGCACGTATCCGCGCATCCTGCGCGCGGTGCGCCGTGCCGCGGAGCTGGCGGCACATCCGGAGGACGGGACCGAGGTCGCGCCAGGAGCCGGTCCAGCCGAGCCGGCAGGCGAGACGGCGCGCCCGCGGCGACCCTGGGACCTGACCGGCGCGGCGGAGCGCGACTACTTCTCCGTCCTCCCTGACGGTCTCGTGGTCGTCCTGGAGCCGGCGCCGTCGGGCGGCTGGACGACCAGCTCGGGGGCATGGCTCCATGTCGGCGCCGATGGCCTCGTGACGGCCTTCACCGGCAAGATCGACGTCGGCCAGGACAACCGGACGGCGCTCTCCCTGCGCGTGGCCGAGGAGCTGCGGGTCCCCCTCGCCGCCATTCGCCTGGTGATGGGCGACACCGACGTGTGCCCCTTCGACGTCGGTACGTTCGGCAGTCGCTCCATGCCCGACGCCGGCGAGCAGTTGCGGCGGGTCGCGGCGGGCGCGCGCGAGTGCCTCGTTGGGCTGGCCGCCGCGCAGTGGAAGGTGGACGCCGCGGCCCTGGTCGCAGCGGACGGCGCTGTCCGCCAGGCGCAGGGAGTCATGGCCGCGTCCTACGGCGAGCTCGTGCGCGGGCTACAGCGGGTCGAGGTGGCAACCGGCGACGCGCCTCTGACGCCGGGCCCGTCCGAGCGGGTCGTCGGGCGCCCCACATCGCGGCTCGTCGCGCCCGACGTCGTCACGGGAGCCCGACGATACGGGTCCGACCTCTCCCGGCCGGGCATGCTCCTGGGCCGGGTGCTGCGCCCGCCGGCCGCCGGCGCAACGCTTCGCTCGGCCGATGTCGCGCGGGCCACTGCGGTGCCGGGCGTGACCGTGGTGCAGGAAGGCTCATTCGTCGGGATCGCCGCCCCCGATCCGTTCCGTGCGGGGCGCGCGCTCAAGGCGATCGAGGCGCGATGGGAGATGGCGCCGCAGCCGACCGAGGCCGGGCTCGCAGAGCACCTGCGCGCCCACCCCGTGGACGAGGAGGGCTGGGAGGGCGCGTTCCACCACGAAACGGGCGACGTCGAGAGCGCCCTCGCCGAGGCACCGATCACGCTGACCGCCACCTACACGACCGCGTACATCGCCCACGTCCCCCTCGAGACGCACGTGGCGCTGGCCGAGTGGGACGGCGGCCGCGTCACGGTGTGGTGCGGAACGCAGGTCCCCTTCGGTCTCCGACGCACGCTCTCCGAGGCCCTGCAGGTGCCCGAGGCAGACGTGCGGGTGATCGTGCCCGACACGGGGGGCGGTTTCGGCGGCAAGCACGCCGAGACGATCGCGACCGACGCGGCCCGGCTCTCGCGCGCCGCCGGGCGCCCGGTCAAGGTGCGCTGGAGCCGCGAGGAGGAGTTCACGGCGGGGCACCTCCGGCCCGCCGCCCTCATCGATGTCCGCAGCGGCGCGCGTCGCGATGGCACCGTCACCGCCTGGGAGATGCGCAACACGAACTCGGGCATGTTCGGCCTCGTCGGCCCGTACGACGTGCCCAACCAGCGCCTGGACTACCAGCCCGCCGAGTCCCCGCTTGCGCAGGGTTCGTACCGGGCGCTCGCCGCGACGGCGAACCATTTCGCCCGCGAGTCCCACATGGACGAGCTGGCGCACGCGATCGGCGTCGACCCGCTCGAGTTGCGTCTCGGGCACCTCCGCGACGCACGGCTGACCGCGGTATTCCGCGCCGCGGCGGAGCGCATCGGCTGGGCCGCCCGGGCCACGGAGTCCGGGGTCGGGCTGGGCATCGCCGGCGGCGTGGAGAAGGGAGCCCGAGTCGCCACGGCGGTCGAACTGCGCGTCCACGGCGACCGGCGTCTCGAGATCCTGCGCATCGCGACCGCCTTCGAATGCGGCGCCATCGTGAACCCCGACGGCCTGACGAACCAGATCGAAGGTGCCACGGTCATGGGTCTTGGCGGGGCCCTGTTCGAGGCGATCCACTTCGCCGACGGGGCGATCGAGAACGCGTCGATGACGGACTACCGCGTGCCCCGCATCACCGACGTGCCGCCCATCGACGTCGTGCTCCTCGACCGGCGCGATCTGCCGTCGGCTGGCGGGGGCGAGACGCCCATCATCGCGATCGCGCCCGCCATCGCGAACGCGATCTTCGCCGCCGCGGGCGTGCGCCTGCGCTCGCTGCCGCTCGTTCCGGACGGGATCGTGACCTGACGCGATCGCCTCCTGGGGCGCGATGGCCGGCCTCGATGGCACGCTGGCGCGGGGCGAACGAGGCCGCCTCGGGCCGGCGGCCGTGGCGGCCGCTATCGGCTCATGCCATCCGGTGCGCGCGCAGGAACGCCAGCGTCCGTTCGTTGAAGGCCGCGACGTTCTCGTAGATCGCGGCGTGCGCGCAGTCCTCGAAGACGTGCACCTCGCTGCCCTGGATCGTCCGGAGGGCCGGCTCGAACCGCGTGGAGCAGACGAGATCCCAGCGACCGAACGTGATGAGGGTCGGCGCCTGGATCTTCGTGAGCTGCGCCTCGGCGTCGTGCTCCAGGACGGCCGCCGACTGGCGCCGAAAGGCCTCCAGCGGCTGTCGCGGCCGGCTGCGGACGAAGGCCGCCAGCGAGTCGACGTAGTCGGGCTTCGCTGCGTACAGGGCGGGGGTCAGGCACCAGGGCAGGATGCCCTGGATGACCATCTCGCTGACGTCGCCGAGACCAGCGGCGAGGCTTCGCCAGCTCTCGACGACCGTATGCAGAAACGGGTCGGTCTTCGGCCAGGCGCTGTGGAGCGAGAGGGAAGCCACTCGCGCCGGGTACTTGGCGGCGAGCCAGAGCCCGGCCGCGGCCCCCAGCGACAGGCCCATGACGTGCGCACGGGCGACGCCCAGGGCCTGCATCAGGGCGGCCACGTCGTCGGCGATGATTTCCGTCGAGTAGGGCGCATCCGGCTTGTCCGACTCGCCGGCCCCGCGGGGATCGAGCGAGATGCAGCGGAACTCCTTGGCGTAGTCGGCGACCTGGAAGGCGTAGCAGGCGTTGTCGGCGGCGAGGTAGGGGATCAGGATGAGCGGCTCGCCCTCGCCCTGGACCTCGTAGTTGATCTCGATCCCGTTCGCGGCGATCTTCGGCACATGGCACCTCCGTCAGGCAGAGCGTAGCCCCGTCAGTCCGATGTTGAGCCGCCGAAACGGGCAGCTCGGCGGTTTGGCCGACGAGGTGCAGCCAGCTGGTGCTACCCGGCTTCGCACACGCACGCGCGAAGGACCGGGATCATGCTTCGTCCGTAGCCGCCACCCCGGAGCGAGCGAGCGCCTCGCGCCAGTAGTCGACCGAGCGCGCGAGGTCATCCACGACCGCGTCGTCGTCCTGCTCGAACGCAGGGATGACTTCGAGGATGAGCGCGCACCGCTGGGTGCCGCCCTCGCCCAGCGCGTCGATGACGCGCGCGGCGTCGATCCTGCCCTGGCGGTTGCGCTCGGGAGTGAACGGCCAGTGGTGGTCGCCATCGGCGTCCGACTGCTGCAGCTGGACTTCGGGAGCGCTCGGGCCGAGCTCGCGCAGCCAGACGTACGGGTCGCGTTCGTCACCGCTGGTGCCAGCCACGCACATATGCCCGACGTCGAGGCAGAGACCCACCGCGGCGTGGTCGTTCTCGGCGGGGGACAGCAGCTCGCGGATCATCGCGCGGGTCGAGGGCTCGCGAGCGGCGGCCAGGTTCTCCACCAGCACGTACCCCAGTCCGGCAGCGGCCGCGTCCCAGGACAGCTCGGTGAGCGCCGCCTTGAGGCCGCCCCATCGTTCCGCCCGGCGCGCCGGGTCGTGCCAGTCGCCGACCGAGAATGCGCCGACGTGACCGCCGGTGGCCGAGCCACCCACGGCCGCGGTGAAGGTGATCGCGCGCCGGAACCAGGCGAGCGCCGCCGCCCTCGCGGTGGGATCGGGGTGGAGCAAGAGGTTCGCCGAGTAGGCGGCAAGGCCCGTGAACGTGGAATGCACGGTCAGCCCGTGCCGGCGGGCCGCGTCGGCAAGCGCGGAGGCGGCCAGTGGAAGGGACTCCGCATCGTCGGGTTCGACGAGGTCGAACGAATGCTCGACGAGCGTCAGCCCGAGGCGATCCCGGACGATGGGCGCCCAATCCTCCGGGCGCGGCCAGCGCTTGACCGCGAAGCACGTGTTGATCCCGAACTGGAGCTGCATGCTCAGGCCTCCTCGACCACCGACGGCGTGCCCGGGACCGGGCGACCGTCGCGTCCGCCAGGGCGCAGTGCGCGACGTACGCCGCCTCGTAGGCAACGGTCGTTCGTGCGTCTGGCTCGATCCGGTCCTCGAAATGCACGCAGCGGGCGATGGCCTCGTCGAGGTCCCGGTACACGCCGGCCCCGAGGCCGGCCAGCATCGCGACGCCGGTGCTCGCGGCATCGCCGGGCACGCGCACGACGGGCACGCCGAGGACGTCCGCCTTGATCCGGTTCCAGGCGGCAAGCCTGGCGTCGCCACCTGAGACGCGGAGCTCGTCCACGGGCGTCCCGGCTCGCCGGAGCAGCTCGAGCTGCCGACGCATCATGAACACGGCACCTTCGAGCACCGCCCGTGCCATCACCGCACGCCCATGGCGCTGCGAGAGCCCGGTGAAGGCTGCCTGCAGGTCGGGATCGGTGCGTTCTCCGTCGCCCAGCACCGGCAGCGCGAGCACGCCGTCGGCTCCCGGCTGGACCGCCGACGCCTCGGCGTCCAGTCGCAGGTAGTCGGCGCCCCTCGCACGCCCCGCGCGCCCTCCGTACAGCAGGCCGGCCAGCCACTCCACCGCCGCGCCGGTCGTGTTGATGCCGGTCTCGGTGGTGAACGGACCCGGCACCACGTGCGTGTAGTGGGTGACGAGGAGCTCGTCGAGCGGTTCGGGGACGGCCGCGTTCAGGCAGGTGGAAGAGCCCGCCATCTCGCTCACCGGCCCTGGCGCCACGACCCCGGCCCCGAGCGCACAGGCCTGGCTGTCGGCGCCACCCAGCACGACCGGTACCGTGCCTGCCAGCGCGAAGCGCCGGACCAGCGCCGGCCGGAGCTCGCCTACGACGATGGACGACTCGCGGACCGGTGGAAAGAGCCCCGGGTCGAGACCCAGGGCCCCGAATAGCGCCGCGTCCCAGCGGCGCCCCCGGAGGTCGAAGAGCAGCGTCGCCGCCGCATGGGTCCCGTCCGTGGCCATCTCACCGGTCAGTGCGAGAAGCGCCAGGTCCCGAGGCTGCAGGAACTGCCGGGTCCGGGCGAACACGTCGGGCCGGTGGCGGCGCAGCCACAGCACCTTGGGCCCGATGTGGAAGGCGGCCGGGAGGTGCCCGGTCCTGTGGTGGATCTGGGCCTCGCCGAAGCGCTCCCGGAACTCGGCCGCTTCTGCGGTGGCCCGGTTGTCGCGGTACATGAGCCCGGGCGCCAGCGGAGCCCCGGCGGCATCGATCGGCACCACCGAGGGACACTGGCCGGTCAGGCTGATACCGAGCACCCGGACGCGGGGCCCGAGCGCGCGGATCGCACCACCGAGCGCGGACAGGGCGGCGTCGCGCCATCGGCGGGCATCCTGTTCCGCCCAGCCCGGCCGGGGCGAGACGATGGGATAGGGGCGCCGTACCTCGAGGAGGCGATGTCCGTCGAGATCGAACGCGGCCGCACGCGCCCCCGACGTCCCCACGTCGACGGCGAGGAGCGCCTCGCCCGGCTGATGCTCCACGTGCCTCCTTCCGACTTCCCGCTCGCCTCCCGCCTAGCCTCGAACGAGCTGGTGGGCGGCGACCCTGTCGCGTTCGAAGGTGACGAGCGCGCCGTTCAGCGCGCCGGTCGAATAGTCGCTCCCCGGGTTGATGGCGATCGTGCGGCCGAGGCGGCGGATCCCCGCCGATTTCGTGGATGTGGCCGTGCAGCCCGAGCAAGGGCTGGCGCTTCGCAAGGAACTCGCGCACCGCAGTGCTTCCCGCGGGGGCGAACTTCACCTGCCCCAGCTGCTGCTGGACCTTGAGGTTCTCGTCGAGGACGGGCGCGTCGTCGAGTTGTGTGTCGAACGGCGGGACGTGCACGTTGACGATCGCCCGCTCAGGGTGGGTCAGTCCCGCCGCCACGCGGTCGAGCGCTGCGCCGAGCTGCTCTTCCGTCTGCTCGCGATGGCTGTGCCATGGAGTGACGTTCGAGTAGCCCCAGCTGAGCAGCTCGTGGTCGTCATCGACCCACAGGACCTTTCCTTCGGCGTGCGTCCCCCAGGGCGCGCTGTCGAGCAGCGCTGCCAGCGGCGCCGGATCGTCGTTGCCAAGCATCAGGTAGAGCGGCGTGCCGAGCGGGCGGAGCCGCTCGTCGGCGAGCAGAAGCCACGCGGTGAGTCGCTCGCGCATCAGCCCGAGGAAGACCTCGTCCAGCCTCCCGGCCTCCCGAAGCGCTTCGAGCTCGCCGGGCTCGGCGCGGTACGGGTAGTAGCCGTGGTCGGCGATCAGCTTCTCCAGGGCGTCGAGGTCCGGCCCCTCGTTCACCTGGTAGTCGGTGCCGATGAACGTGCAGTGCCACGTGCCGTTGGCGCCACGGACGATCGACTGGATCGCCTTGCCGGCGACGTCACCCCCGAGGACCATCACGTCGGCGCGGTACACGGGTCCCGCGTTCAGGAACTTGCGGAAGCATTTCGAGGACCCGTGCAGGTCGGTCGCGAAGTAGAGGCGGGTCTTGCGGGCCATGCTCTTCACCGACTATGCGCCGACCGACCGTGCCCGGAATGCCCGCACGGCGTCCATGAGGCGCGCGGCCCGCTCACGGTCGACCGGGTTCCAGGTCACCCCGTCGCGCTTGAGGCTGGTGCCCACGATGGCTCCGTCGGCAACGCCCAGGATCTCCGCGATGTGCTCCGTTCGCACGCCCGTGTTGGCGATCACCGGAGTGTCGGGTGCCGCTTCTTTGGCGGCCACGAGGTCGCTCATCGCCATCGGGCTGCCGGCGGCCCAGCCGCTGATCAGGATGGCGTCCATCTCCAGGAACGCCGCGCCGCGCGCCCGATCTGCCAGTGTCCGCCCGCCCAGGGCGCTGCTGAACTCGGGAGAGATGTTGTCGAACAGCGCGACATTGTCGGCCCCGATGGCCCTCCGGTAGGCCGCGATGTCGCCGATGTGGGGCCCGATGATGCCGAGATCCGACTCGTACACGCCGGTGAGCACTTCGCGGATGAAGACCGCACCCGTTGCACGCGCGAGTGCCAGGCTGGCAAGCGGGTCCCACAGGACGTTGACGCCGAAGGGCACGCGCACCTCCTGCCGCAGCCGCCCGATGACCGCCGCCATGGCGGCCGGGATCTCGGGCCCGACCTTCAGCTGGTACGGGTAGTCCTTCTCGTTGCAGAACAGCAGCCCATCCACGCCTGCCTCCTGGAGCACCTCCAGGTCTCGGGCGAGCGGCTCCACGAGGGCGTCGGGTCCCCCGGCGACGTCATGCAGCGGACGCCCCGGCAGGCCGGGGAAGTGCATCATCGCGATCACCGGCTTTGAGACGCCGAACAGGCGTGTGAGACCCTCCACCTGCATCACCTCGCTGGTTCTCTGTTCGTCGCCCGGCCGCGTTGGCCGGCGGATGCTCGGAGGCGCATGTCGCCATCGTGGCCGAACCGCGCCGAGGCTCCGTCCGGCTCCCCCGTCGTCCCCGGCGTGTTGGCAAGCACCACGTTGACGCCACACGCTCGCAGGGCGTCGAGTTCGAGCCCGGGCGCGCTGGCGTCCGTCACGAGGGTCTCGATGCGATCAGCCGGGGCGACCACGGCGGGAGCGACGACGCCGAGCTTGGAGCCGTCCGCGATGACCATCAGCCGCTCGCTCCGCTCGATGGCGACCCGGTGTATCTCGGACTCCTCGTCGTTGAGGTCGGTGATCCCCCAACGTGCCGTGAGACCCGCCGCGCCCAGGACGGCCAGGTCGAAGCGATACCGCTCGAGCGTGGCTCGCGCCACGGGACCGACACAGGTCAGCTCGTCGTGCCGTACGGCGCCTCCCAGGATCACGACGTGCATCGGCCGCGTACCGAGCAGGCTCGCGCTCGGCAGCGACCCGGTGGCCACGGTCAGTTCGAGTCCGGCGGGCAGGTATCGAGCGAACTGCTCCGCCGTCGTGCCGATCCCGAGAAAGAGCAGGCGCGCCGTGCCGAGCAGGCGAGTCGCCGCGAGGGCGATCATCCGCTTCTCGCGCGCGTGGGCGAGGGCGCGGGCGTTGAACGCAAGGTCGACCGAGCGCGTCAGGTGGGCGGTGGCTCCGCCGTACGTGCGCCGCAGGAAGCCATCGCGCTCGAGGCGCTGGATGTCGCGCCGGATGGTCATCTCGGAGCAGCCGAAATCCCTGGCCAGGTCGGCGACGGCGATGGACATGCCCTCGGCCACCCGCTCCAGGATCTGCACTCGACGGTCCGCAGCCAGCGCCACGAGCGATGCCACCTCCGTCTATCGCCTGCCACACGCGCGACAGCCGCGTTCTCACATAGTCGCACAGTCCGGCACGAGGATCATCACAGATTTAGTTGACTTGAGCTGTGCGATTGTGTTGCACTGTCGGCTGCGCGGAGTGGGACGGCACGCGTCCATCACGCAGGTCGAGGGAACGGGCCCGCCCGGGCCCCGGGCGCCCGACATGGACGACCCAGCATGGGCCGCCAGGGAGGTGACGAGTGGCAGGAGGCAGTCAGCTCTTCGTCCGCCAGAGCACGGGGCTCGTGCGCGAAGCGAATGCGCTCGACGCGACGATCTTCAACGCCGTGTTCTCGGCTCCCGTGGGCGCGACGCTGGCGTGGGGCGTGTTCTTCGCGCTGTCCGCCTTCCCCGGGGCGGACCTGGTGTGGGCCACGGTCATCAGCTTCGTGATAAACATCCCGGTCATCATCATGATGGCTCTGCTCGCCTCGAGCATGCCCAGGACCGGCGGCGACTACGTCTGGGTGAGCCGGATCCTCTCGCCACCCCTGGCACTCGTGTCGAACTTCGGGGCGGCCCTGTCGGCCACGATCGGGGCGACGTTCTGGGCGCGCTA
This sequence comes from uncultured Chloroflexia bacterium, assembly GCA_963759135.1. Taxonomy (GTDB): domain Bacteria; phylum Chloroflexota; class Limnocylindria; order Limnocylindrales; family CSP1-4; genus JAJYNJ01. Next base: position 47,748 of record CAVWXU010000019.1, read on the forward strand.
CTTCCCGGTGTTCGCCCTGGGACCCATCCTCGCGACCCTCGGGGTCATCTTCAACAATCAGACCCTCGTCACGTGGGGGCAGAACTTCCAGGACCAGTCCGGCCACCCGCTGTGGGTCTTCCTGGGCTCGATGGTCATGGTCGTCCTCATGGGATCGATCCTGATCGCCGGGCTGCGGACAACCTTCCGCTGGCAGAACGTGTTCTGGATCATCGCCTCCGCCGGAACGTTCCTCGCCTTCGTGGTGCTGCTGCTCGGCTCCAACCACGACTTCGTCAACAACTTCAACGCCCTGAACGCGAAGTACGGCGGCGGGACGGCGACCCAGATCATCTCGGCCGCCGGCGCGGGCAGTGCCCACGCGGACGCGGGCAACCTCAACGCCACGCTGCCGTCGATCTTCGTGGTCATGACCTTCATGATGTGGAACTGGTGGTCCGTCTACCTGAGCGGAGAGCTGAAGAGCGCCGCCAACCGCGGCCGCCAGATGGGGATCATGTTCGGGGCCCTCGCCTGGGACGTCATCTTCATCTGCCTCGGCGTGATCCTCCTCTTCAAGGTGACGGGCTACAACTTCATGGTGGCGGTGAACACGAGCGGCACCGCGGTCGCCGATGTTCTCAAGATTCCGACCAGCCCCTGGTATCACTTCATGGCCGCGCTGGTCTACAACATCCCGGTCGTCACGGTGCTGATCGTCGGCTCCTTCCTCTTCTGGAGCCTGCCGGCCATGGTGGGGAACACCTTCATGCCGATCCGCACCTGGTTTGCCTGGGCGTTCGATCGGCTGCTGCCGGAGAAGCTGGCGGAAGTCAACGAGCGGACCCACTCGCCGGTGTGGGCCATCCTGCTCGAGATGGTGATCATCACGCTGATGCTGATCTGGAGCATCGTCAGCACGGACTTCCAGACCTGGCTCGCGTTGGGGGTGCTGGCAGGCGTGGTCACGGTGGTGATCGTGGCCGTTGCCGCCTTCATCTTCCCGGAGCGCCGGCCCGACCTGTACCAGGCCTCGCCCGCCAACGTGTCGTTCCTGGGCGTGCCCGTGCTCAAGATCGTGGCCCCGCTCTCGGTCCTCGTCATGCTCTATCTCACCTGGTGCACGCTGGCCTTCCCAGCGCTCGCCCTCGCGGGCAACGCCGGCAACTGGTGGCAGGTCCCTGCCTTCATGGGCATGATCGTCGTGGTGGGACTGGCGGTGTACTTCGGCTCGAAGTTCATCCGCCGGAGCCAGGGGATCGATATCGACCTCGTCTATCGGGAGTTGCCCCCCGAGTGAACACAGCCGCGTCCGTAGTCACCACGACCCCGGCCGCCGGCCGGGGTCGTGGCTGATAAGCTCACTGCTTGTGACACCCACGCAGCCCGCGAGGTCTCGACGTCGGTGACAGGCGGGAACACGGCCGCGCCGGCGATCATGGCCGACATCCGGGCCGAGGGCGAACGTTTGGCGATGGTCGCCCTGGCGCAGAGCCTCCCGCTGCGTCTCATGGGGGGCGTCGGCGTCTGGCTCCGCTCGTCTTCGGTGCGCCTGGCGCCGTTCGCGCGGGAGTACGCCGACCTGGACTTCGCCGCGGCCTCGGTGGCGCGGAGCGCCGTCAAGGCGTTCTTCGAGGGGCAGGGCTACGTGCCGGAGAAGCTTTTCAACGCGTTGCACGGTGCGCAGCGCCTCAACTACGCCGCTCCCGACGGGCGCTGGACGATCGACGTCATCTTCGACGAGCTCGCCATGAGCCACCGACTCGACCTGCGCGGCCGCTTCGCATCGGCAGAACCCACGATCCCACTCGCCGACCTGCTGCTCACCAAGCTCCAGATCTGGGAGATCAACCGCAAGGACCTCGGCGACGTCCTGTGCCTTCTCGCCGACCATCCCCTGGGCGAAGCCGACGCTGACGCGATCGACCTCCGCCGGCTGCGTGCCGTTCTCGGGTCGGATTGGGGACTCTGCCATACGGTCGAGCGCAACCTGGCGAAGGTCGCCGAGCTGTGGGCCGAGCAGCCCGCGCCCGGCGCCCGCTTCGACGTCCGGGTGCAGGTGCACGCACTGGGGGTCGCCATCGCCGCGGCTCCAAAGTCCCTCGCGTGGAAGACGCGGGCCAGGGTCGGCGAGCGCGTGCGCTGGTACGAGACACCAGAGGAGGTCCGCCACTGACGGCCGGATATGGCGGACGGACGAACCCGCACGTGAGCGGCAGACCTCTGCGTTTCGCGCTGATGGTCGATCCCCAGGAAGGTCTGTCCTACTCGGGAATGCTCGTCCTCGCACGAGCCGCGGAGGCAGCCGGCTTCGAAGGCTTCGTGCGCTCGGACCACTGGCTCTCGCTCGAAGGCAACTGGGCCCAGCCGGCGACCGACGCGTGGACCACGCTAGCCGGCCTCGCGCGCGACACGCGCCTGATCCGCCTCGGAACGTTGGTCTCGCCGGTCACGTTCCGCCACCCTGTGGCCCTGGCGAAGATCGTGGCCACGGTGGACGAGATGAGCGGTGGCCGAGTCGAGCTTGGGATCGGGGCCGGCTGGTACCGGCCGGAGCACCAGCGCTTCGGACTGCCCGACCCGCCGCGCGCCGAGCGTTTCGAGCTGCTCGAGGAGCACCTGAAGATCGTACTCGGCCTGTGGACCGAGCCGGCGTTCAGTTTCACCGGCCGCCACTACGAGCTCACTGACGCCGTCTGCGAGCCGAAGCCGGTGCAGCGTCCCCATCCGCCGGTCGTCGTGGGTGGGTACGGCAAGCCGCGGCTCGTACGCCTGGCGGCGACGTACGCTGACGAGCTGAACCTCGACTCGCCCACGCCGGATACCTGTCGCGAGGTGCGGGCGCGCCTCGATGACGCCTGTCGAGCCGTCCACCGCGATCCGGCTGCTGTTGCCATGTCGGCGATGTTGATGTGGGGCCTGGCCGACGCGGCTGCACGACCCGCCGACCAGCAGGGCCGGATGGAGGCGTATCGCGACGCCGGAGTGCGGCGCATCGTGCTCAACGTCTGGCCTGGACCCGGCGATCCCGAGATGGTCGAGAGTTTCGGCCGCGAGGTTGTCGCCGCGTTCGCCTGACGACGGCCGCGTGCAGACGACGGCCCCGCCTGACGACGGCCGCGCCCTGACGACGGCCGCGTCCGGTACGACGGGCCTTGCGAACGACGGCGCCCGGCGCCGCCTACCGTCCCGTGAGGGCGGCCACGAGCGGTGCCATGGCCTCCATGGCGCGGCCCGGGATCGCGTAGTAGCTGATCCCCAGGCGCTCCCGCCTGCGGAGCAGCCGGTCACGCAGCTGGCCAAGGGTGCCGTACAGGACGTAGGGCGTCCCAAACCACCCGGTTCCCAGCGTCTTGATGGCCGCCAGGAGTGACTCGCTGGCTGGCCGTGCGCTGCCCACGAGGCCGGCGTCGCCGACGATGACGTTGAGCTCCAGGTCCTCGAAACGCGCCCCGGCGGCCTCGCGCAGCGTCGCGATCTTGCGCTCCGTCGCGCCCTCCGTCGCCTGGCGCAGCATCGGCCGGCCGCGAGGATCGAACTGCGGCTGCAGGGCCACGATGTCGGCCTCCCGGGCGGCCAGGCGCAGCATCCGCGGCCCGCCGCCGCCGATGAGGACCGGCGGTCGCGGGCGTTGCACCGGCAGTGGCCCGACACGGGCGCCCGTCAGGCGGTACCGCGGTCCCTCGTGGTCGACCGTCTCGCCGGACAACAGGCGTTTGACGAGCGGGACCGCCTCGCTCAGCCGGTCGACGCGCAGGGGCGGCGGGTCATAGGGCGCGCCGAGCGCGCCGTAGTCGGCGACGTTCCAGCCGGCCCCGATCCCGAGCTCGAAGCGGCCGCCCGAGAGCACGTCGAGCGTAGCGGCCTCCCGGGCGAGCACGAGCGGATGCCGGTAGTCGTTGGCGAAGACGTAGCTCCCGATGCGCAGACGGGTGGTGGCGGCCGCGGCGGCCATCAGCGCGGCGACCGGGGAGAGCTGCGCGCCGAGGTGATCCGGCATGAGCAGGATGTCGTAGCCGAGCTCCTCGGCTCTCCGCGCGGTGGCGACCCACGCTTCTGCCGAGACGGCCGTGCTGTGCATGACGCCGAAGCGGAACGGGTGCACAGCCGCACGGTAGCGACAAGTTGCCGGGCGCGCTGGTCAGGGCGTCGCCGCTCGCTTGTCGGGGCATCGCCGCGACGGACGTCGCCGCGCGCGCCGCGCGGGTTCGCCGCTCGACCGGCTTCGGGCCGCCCATGCGACACTGCGACGATGACGCGGGGGACCGACGCGCTGGAGCTGGCGGACTGGCGGCGCCGCATCGCCGAGCTGTACGCGGAGGTTCGCCGCCTGGCGGCCACGGACGCCCGTGCGGCCCACGCCCGCTGGCTCGAGACCCGGGAGTGGCTGTACCGCGAGCATCCTGCCTCGCCGGTGCCGATGCGATCGTCGGGGCTCGTTCCGGGCCTCGCACTTCCCGTATGACCCGGCACTTCGTTTCGTGGTGCCCCTGCTCGACCTGGACCGGGCGGGGTCCCTCGGGGCAGGTCTGCCTGGCAGCCCGATCCAGCCGGCGCTCGCCGCGGATGCTCCGGACCTGCTCGCTGCGAATGCTCCGGACCTGCCGGCAAGCGCGGGGGTTGCTCCGGCGGTCGAGCGCATCGGCCGGGTCGAAGTGCCCTTCCCGGGCGGCGTCCGGCGCCTCTCCGTCTTCTGGCTCCGCGAGTATTCGGGAGGCCTGTTCCTGCCGTTCGCCGACGCGACGAGCGGGCGGGAGACGTATGGGGCCGGGCGCTACCTGCTCGACGGCGCGAAGGGCGCCGACCTGGGCGGCGAACCGGCCAACGGCATGCTGGTGCTGGACTTCAATTTCGCGTACCAGCCGTCATGCGCGTTCGATACCCGGTGGGCCTGCCCGCTCGCGCCACCCGAAAACCACCTCGACCTGGCGGTCCGCGCCGGAGAAACCCTGGCCGGCCGGCGGGCGTAGCCACATGCCGGGCGCGGCCCGTCCGGGCCTGCCCGACGCCGCGGACGCGCGTTCCGACCCGGCGGGCGTAGCCACGTGGCGGGCGCAGTATCGCCTCTACGTCTGCCAGGCGTGCATCGAGATGTGACCAGCCGAACCGGGCGCGCCGTTGCACGGCGGCACGCCTGACGAGTCGGTCGGCGATAGCGGCATGACCACGACCCGACCCGCCGTGCCCGGGCAGCAGAAAGGCGAGCGTGACCGGCCTCTTGTACGCGGGACCGCAGTAGTTGCCGGCGCCGACCTCGGTCTTCACGAACGCCAGGGGGTTCAGGCCGTGGGTCGGGGCGGTGGTCGAGGCCGGAACGCCCACGATCAGCGACGTGCCGTTGGCGCCGACCAGCTGCACCTGCGGGAGATCGCGCAGGCTGCACTTCGTGAACGAGGTGTTGACGAGGACGACGTCCGCGATGGTGCTGCCCATGGCCCCGGACCAGTCGACGATGCGGGCCGACAGTTGTCGGGCGGTGCAGGCGGGGACCGACGAAGCGGCCGCGGGCGGCGCTCCGCCCAGGACGGCCGCCGACATGGCGAGGATGCCGATGGTCAACGCGAGCGCGAGTGATCTCTTCATGCCGACATGATGCGGGGCCGGGCCGGTTGGTTCAATGACCGCCGCAGGGCGCAGGTGGGTATACTGAGCATACTCACTGGAGGCGAGCGTGGCGCGGACTCCTCCGTTCGAGATGGCGTTCGAGAACCGCCTGCCGCGCTCCCGCGCGCTGTTCGAGCAGGCTCGACAGATCATCCCGGCGGGCGCAGGCAGCAGCGCCAGGACGGTCCACTTCGGCTGGGCCCCCTACCCGCCGTTCATCGCCTCCGGGACCGGCTCGCGCGTTCGCGACGTCGACGGCAACGAGTACATCGACTACCTCCTCGGGCTCGGCCCGATGATCCTGGGACACCGCCATCCCGTCGTGACGCAAGCGGTGGCCCGGGCGATCTCTGGGATCGGGACGTGCCTGGGACTGCCCTACGAGCTGGAGCTCGAGGCGGCGCGCAAGGTCGTCGACGCGGTTCCCGGCGTGGACATGCTGCGTTTCACGAACTCCGGCAGCGAGGCCGTCGGCACGGCCGTCCGGCTGGCCCGCGCCCAGACGGGACGACGGATCCTCGTGCGCTTCGAGGGGCAGTACCACGGCTGGCAGGACGTCGTGTACTGGAGCAACCACGTCGATCCGGCCGACGCCGGACCCGCCGAGTCTCCGCGCCCGGTCCCGTCGGGCGCCGGCGTGCCGGCCGAGCTCGCCGAGACACTCGTGGTCCTCACGTGGAACGACGCCGACAGCTTCACCCGCCTGATGGACGCGCGCGGTGACGAGGTGGCGGCCGTCATCACCGAGCCCGTCATGCTCAACTCCGGCGCCATCCTGCCCGAACCGGGCTGGCTCGAGCTGCTCCGTGAGCACACACGGCGCCACGGCAGCCTGCTCATCTTCGACGAGGTCATCACCGGGTTCAGGTTCTGCCGGGGCGGAGCGCAGGCGTGGTACGGCGTGCTGCCCGACCTCACCACGCTCGCCAAGGGCCTCGGCGGCGGCTTCCCGGTGGCCGCCATCGGCGGCTCGCGCGAGACCATGGCGATGATCGCCGACGGCCGGTACTCGCACTCGGGGACCTACAACGCCAACACGATCCAGTGCGCGGCCGTGTCGGCGACGATGGACGTGCTCGCCGAAGAGGGGCTCTACGAGCGCCAGGTTGCCGTCGGGGAGCGCCTGATGAACGGGCTGCGCGCCGCGGCCGCGCGCGCGGGCATCCCGGTCCAGGTCGTCGGGTTCGGGACCGCGTTCCAGGTCTGGTTCAGCGAACGCCCCATCCGCAACTGGCGCGATGCCCGGGAGTTCGCGGACGAGCGGCGGTTCACTCGCTGGTGGCAGGAGATGCTGCTGCGCGGCGTGCTGTTCCACCCGAGCCAGTTCGAGAACCTCTTCGTCTCGCTCGTCCACACCGACGCCGACGTCGATGCGACGCTTGCCGCGGCGGGCGAGGCCTTCGCGGCGCTGTCGGGCGAGAAACGGGGGAGGTGAGGCGATCGCCACGATGCACCGATACGAGCGGGTGATCGAGCTGGTGGAACGGCTCATCGCCGAGTCGGGATCGTCCCCGGGCACCAGGCTCCCCTCGAGGCAGGAGCTCGCCCGGATGTCGGGTGTGAGCATGATCACCGTCCGCCGGGCGCTCGACGAGCTCGAGCGGGCGGGACGCGTGACCAGCCACCAGGGCGTCGGGACGTTCGTGTCGCGCCCGCGGATCGTGACGGAGCCGGGGCGAACCGGTCCCCTCCTGGACACCCTGCAGGGCAACCAGGCACCTCCCCCCCTCACCACGCGCGTCCTGGAGCTGCGTGAGGGGCTGCCGGGCGCGAGCATCGCGAACGCCCTGAACCTCGCGCCGGGCGCGCAGGTCTGGCTGGTGCGTCGTCTGCGCGAGTTCGGAGGCGTCCCGGCGATCGTCGAGCAGGCCGTGATACCAGTGGCCCTCGCGCCCGACCTCGCACACTACCGGGCCGAGCTGGGCACCTCGCTCTACGGCCTCCTGTCGCGCGTGTATGGGCTCGACGACGACAGCGAGGAGCAGTACCTGGAAGTTGCGCTGGCCACCGCCGAGGAACGCCGGCGCCTGGCGCTGGCGCGCAGCGCGCGGGTCGTGCGACTGCGCGGGATCACCGCCGACGCCGCAGGCGTTCCCTTCGATTGCTTCGAGCAGGTCTACCCGGCCGACGACTTCGTGTTCTACGCGGCCGGGCACACCGCGCGCCGCGTGCTGAAGGTCCCGGACGTTCGAGACTGGCAGGTTGTCCCGATCGAGGGTGCGGCCCCCGATCGGGCCGTCGGATCGGGAGCGGCGATGGCGGCGGCTGCGGCGACGGCGGCGACTGCGGCGACTCCGGCGCCGCCCGGTCCGCCGAGCGCTGGGCCCTCCCGCGCGTCGGGCTCGCCGGCGGAGCGGCCCGGAACGGTGAGCCACGTTGTCCGCTAGGCCCGCGAGCGGCTCGGTGTACGTCGGGCTCGATCTCGGGACGTCCAGCCTGAAGGGCGTGGCGCTCACGGCCTCGGGGCGGATCGTCTCCCGAGCCCTCGCCGCGTACCCCACCCGGCGCTCCCAGCCCGGCCGGGCCGAGCAGGATCCGGCCGGCTGGCTCGAAGCTGCTCGATCGGTGGTCGGGCGGCTGACGTCCGACGCGCCGGGGGCGCGCTGGGCGGGCATCGGCCTGGCGGGAATGATCCCGACGCTCGTGACCGTGGACGCGGCCGGCAACCCCACGGGACCGGCCATCACCTGGGAGGACTCGCGAGCGGAGGAGCAGGGCCGGCGCCTTCGCGCAAAGGTAGGGGAGGCGCGGCTGTACGCCGCCACTGGTCAGCGGGTCGACGGACGCTACCTCCTGCCCATGCTTGCCTGGCTCGGCGAGCACGAGCCGGCCCGCGTTGCCGCCACGCGGATGGTGCTCGGAGCGAAGGATTACCTCTTCTGGTGGCTGACCGGACGGTACGCGACGGACCCGAGCACGGCCACCGGCTTCGGCTGCTACGACCTGGAGGCCGGAGCGTGGAGCCCCGAGCTCTGGCGCGCCGCGGGCGTGCGCGAGCCCGGCATGCTGCCGGACGTGCTCGACTCCTCGACTGTGCTGCCTCTCGACTCTGCTGCCGCTGCCGTGCTCGGGCTCAAGGCCGGGACGCCGGTCATCCTGGGTGGAGCCGACTCGGTGCTCGGTCTCCTGGGGATGCGTGCGACCGACCCGGGCAGCGTGGCGTGCATGTGGGGAAGCAGCTGCGTCATCCTCGGCGTGAGTGCGAGCCGGTCCTCGACCCGCGGCATCGCTACCTCGTCACGCCGCTGGCCGGGATCCCCGGCTGGGGTCTCGAGATGGATCTTCTCAGTGCCGGGAGCGCCGTCGGCTGGCTCGCCGTGAACCTCAACCTGGGCGGGCGCGCGCGGCGTGAGCCGGCGGACGAACTCCTTGCCCTTGCCGCCGCGGCCCCGATCGGCGCGCACGGCGCGTCGTTCCTGCCCTTCCTGGCCGTCGGCGAGCAGGGCGCCCGCTGGGACCCGGTGCTCCGCGGCACGGTGCTCGGGCTCTCCCTCGCGCACGGCCCCGCCGATCTTGCCCGCGCCCTGGTCGAGGGCATCGTGCTCGAGATCCGCCGGTGCCTCCTCCTGCTCGACGAGGCCGGGCTCCCTCCCGCGCCGATCGCACTCGCCGGCGGGTCAGGCTCGGCTCCGTTCCTGTCCCGGCTGCTCGCCGACTCGACCGGTCGGGACACGACGTGGAGCCGGGGCGAGCCTGCCTACTCGGCCATCGGGGCGGCCCTCCTGGCGGCGGCGGTGACCGGCGTCCACGTCCGCCCCACCTGGCACACCGAACTGACGACACCGGACGCCGCCGCCGCACCGGCGTGGGCGACCCTGGCGGCGCGAAACGAATCGCTCGTGCGCTGGGCGCACGAGCTCTACGACACGTCCACCGGATAGCAAGGAGCGGCCAATGCCCGTCCGCCCGGCCTCGAGACCCCCTCGATACGTTCGAACACGCAGTCGGCGCCGCGGCCCCGGTGCTGACACGCTGCGTGCAAGCCAACGGGCTGTCCCGGTGACGCGGGAGGAGGACCTGCAATGAACCGCTGGCGGACGACGTGGACTCTTGCCGTGACCGTGGCCCTGCTGTTCACGGCCTGCTCCGGAGGTGCGACCGCCGTGCCGGCCGCGCCGTCGCCGACGACCGGCGGGCCGGCCGCCGCGGCCACGGGTGGCGCCCCGGCTCCGGCGGCGACACCGTCGTCTCAGCCGCTCCGCATCGGCTGGCTCTCCGAGCCCGACACCATGAACCCGCTGACGACCTACAGCACCGAGGCGGTCGAGGTGCTGCAGCTCGTCTACGACAAGCTCCTCGACTACGACCTGAACCTGAAGCCGGAGCCCGAGCTCGCGACCAGCTACGCGTACTCGAGCGACGGGAAGTCCATCACGTTCCAGCTCCGCACGGGCGTGCTGTGGCAGGACGGCCAGCCGCTCACCGCGGACGACGTGGCGTACACGTACAACCTGATCCACGACAACAACCTGGGCCAGTACGCCCAGTTCCTCACGGACCTCACCTCGGTCCAGACGCCCGATCCCAACACGGTGGTGCTGAACTTCTCCGCGCCCCAGGCGTTCGACCCGGCGCTCGTCATCCCGATCGTTCCCAAGCACATCTGGTCGAAGATGAATGCCAAGGCGATCGAGAGCTACGCGAACGACACGCCGATCGGCTCCGGGCCGTTCAAGTTCGTGCAATGGCAGAAGGGTGCGTCGCTCACGCTGGCGCGCAACGACGGCTGGTGGGGCCGCCCGCTCCCCGCACCGGCGACCGTGACCTGGATCCTCTACGGCAACAGCGACGTGATGGGCCAGGCGCTCCGCTCCGGCGAGGTCGACATCATTCCCCAGGTCCCGCCCACCGTCTACGACGGGCTCACAGGCGCACCCGACATCAAGACCCTCGCCCTGCCGTCCTTCTCCTTCCACCACATCGGCTTCAACGTCTCCACCAACCCCAAGTCCGGCGGGAACCCCCTGCTGCGCCAGCTCGCCGTACGCCAGGCGCTCGAGTACGCCGTCGATCGCAACCAGCTGGTCCAGCTCTGCCTGGCCGGCCACGGGGAGCCGGGCGACACGATCGTGCCGGCCGGCCTGACGGACTGGCACCTCGCCATCCCCGCCAGTCAGCAGCTCAACAACGACCCGGCCAAGGCGAAGCAGATCCTCGACGCGGCCGGTTACACCGTGCGCGACAGCTCCGGCGTGCGGCAGGCGCCCAACGGCGCCAAGCTCGAGTTCCGCCTCATCGCCATCGCCACCACGGACGAGGACGTCTGCGCGGCGCACCTCTTCCAGAACGCGGCGGCGGCCGTGGGCATCAAGCTCGACCTGCAGACCCTCGACACGAACACCCTCGGCAACACCGTCTACAACTCGAGCGCGCCCAACTGGGACATCTTCGTGTGGGGCTGGGACTCCGGGACGCCGGACCCGAGCTACATGCTGGGCGTGCCGCTCTGCAGCCAGATCGGCGGCAACAACGACGTCTACTACTGCGACAAGCAGTACGACGCGCTCTACAACCAGCAGGCCACCACGCTCGACCCGGTCGCTCGCAAGGCGATCACCGACCAGATGCAGCAGATGTATTACGAGAACGCGGCCTACCTGATCATGTGGTACCAGGACAAGCTGCAGGCCTACCGCACGGACACCTGGACCAACTGGACGCCGGTCCCGGGCGGCCTCATGTTCAACTTCACGCGCGACAACTACCTGCACATCCGCCCGGCCCACTGACGGCCTAGCGCCCCGAGCACTCGAGGCCACGCATGCCCCGCCTGCGCTACCTGCTCACCAAGCTGGCCCAGGTGCTCGTGACGCTGCTCGCCGTCGTCACCTTCAACTTCTACCTGTTCCACGTCCTGCCCGGCGACCCCATCCGGCTGCTGGCGCGGGCCGGCAACCTCCAGCCCGAGGACATCGCCCGCCTGCGCCAGCTGTTCGGACTCGACCAATCGCTGCCGGTGCAGTACCTGGTGTATCTGCGCGACCTCGCGACCGGCAACCTCGGGATGTCGCTGACCTATCGGCAGCCGGTGTCCGACATCCTCGCGCAGCGCATCGTCAACACGGTCGAACTCCTGGCCGTCGCGACCGTGCTCGTCGTCGTCATCGGGATCGTCGCCGGGGTCGTTGCCGCGGCCCGCCGCGGCACCCGGGCGGACGCGGGGACCGTCATCGTCTCGCTCTTCTTCTGGAGCCTGCCCACGTTCTGGACGGGCCTCATGCTCATCTTCATCCTCGGGGTCTACTTCCACGCCTTCCCGATCTCGGGCAGCGGCACCCCGGGCGTCTTCTACACGTCCCCCATCGCCCAGCTCGAGGACTTCCTGCCCCACCTCGTGCTGCCTTCGCTGACCCTCGTGCTGGTCGACATCGGCCAGTTCGTGCTGATCACACGCAGCTCCCTCATCGACGTCCTCACCGAGGACTTCATCCTGACGGCCAAGGCGAAGGGGTTGAGTGCCCGGCAGGTGCTGTGGCGCCACGGGGTGCCGAACGCGATGCTCCCGGTCGTGACGACCAGCGCCCTGTACGTGAGCCTCGTGGTGGGCGGCGCCATCCAGGTGGAGACGGTCTTCTCCTGGCCGGGCATGGGCCGGCTGATCTACGACGCGGTGCTGCGACGTGACTACCCGCTGATCGAGGCGAGCTTCCTGCTCTTCGCCGTCACCGTCATCCTCGTGAACTTCGTGAGCGACCTCCTGTATCTCTGGATCGATCCGCGGGTGAGGAACGCCTGATGGCCGCGGTCGCGATCGTCGACGAGCAGGACCGGAGCAGCCTGGCCGCGGTGCGGGCGAACATCGGGCTGGCCTGGGCCGACCCGATCGGCAGGGTCGGCTTCTTCCTGCTCGCCCTGACCTTCCTGGTGGCGCTGGTCGGACCTGTGCTCTTCCCGTTCAACCCGGCAGACGTGGGGGCGACGGCAGCGAGCATCCTGCAGCCCCCGACGGCGCAGCACTGGCTGGGCACCGACGAGCTCGGGCGCGACGTCTTCCGCGAAACCATCTCCGGGTCGCAGATCTCGCTCCTGGTCGGTCTGCTCGCCACCGCCATCTCGATGCTCGCCGGCACGGTGGTCGGCCTGGGCGCGGGCTACAGCCGGGGACCGATCGGCGCCCTCATGATGCGGATCACCGACTTCTTCCTGGTGCTCCCCACCCTGCCCCTGATCATCGTCCTGGCGGCCATCATCGGGCAGAGCCTGAGCGTGATCATCCTGGTCATCGGGCTGACGAGCTGGGCGTCCACCGCCCGCATCGTCCGCTCCCAGGTCCTGAGCCTGCGGGAACGCGTCTTCATCGACCGGGTTCGCGCCCTCGGGGCGACCGACCTGCGGATCACGGTCGTCCACATCCTGCCGAACGTCCTGCCGCTGATCTTCGCCAACACCGTCCTGGTGATCGCCGGCTCCATCCTCTCGGAGGCGACGCTGGCCTTCCTCGGGCTCGGCGATCCGGTCCACGTGTCCTGGGGGACCATGCTGCACTACGCCTTCGAGGTAGGCGCCGCCGGTCGTGGCGCCTGGTGGTACCTGCTCCCGCCGGGCATCGGCATCGTGGTCGTGGTACTCGGGTTCACCCTGATCGGCTACACCCTCGATCGCATCGTGAACCCGCGCCTGAGGAACCGCTAGCCATGGCCCTGCTCGAACTCGAGGAGCTGCGCGTCCACTACGCCACCGTCGAGGGCGACGTGCGGGCGGTGGACGGCGTGAGCCTGTCCCTCGAGCCCGGCGAGGCACTCGGGCTGGCCGGTGAATCGGGGTGCGGCAAGACGACCGCCGCGCTGGCCATTCCTCGTCTCCTCCCGCCCTCCGCCACCGTGGAAGGCGCGATCAGGTTCGAAGGGATCGACCTCGTCACGATGCCGGAACGCGACATGGAGCAGGTCCGCTGGCGCGGCATCTCGGTGGTGTTCCAGGGCGCGATGAATGCGTTGAACCCGGTCCAGTCGGTCGCGGCGCAGATCGGGGAGCCGATCCGCCGCCACGAGCCGGCCACGTCGGAGTCGGACGTGCGCCGGCGGGTCGAGGAGCTGCTCGACATGGTCGGCATCGCGCCATCGCGCGGGCGCGGGTATCCACACGAGTTCAGCGGGGGCATGCGCCAGCGCGTGATGATCGCGATGGCCCTCGCGTGCCGCCCTCGGCTCGTCATCGCCGACGAGCCCGTGACCGCGCTCGACGTCATGATCCAGGCCCAGATCCTCGAGCTGCTCCGCGACCTGCGCCAGCGTCTCGGGCTGGCCATGATCCTGATCTCGCACGACCTTTCGGTGATCGCGGAGACCTGCGATCGCATCGCCGTGATGTACGGCGCCCGCCTCGCCGAGGTGGGCAGCGTCGAACGCGTGTACGACCGCTCGGCCCACCCGTACACGCGGGCGCTGCTGCGAGCGTTTCCCAACATCCATGCGGAGCGCACGTTCGTGGCCGGGATCCCCGGGTACCCGCCCAGCCTGCTCCAGCCGCCCGTCGGCTGCCGGTTCGCGGATCGGTGCCCGCTGGTCGTCGAGCGTTGCCGGGTGGAGTCGCCGGAACTGCGGCTCGTCGCGGACGGCCAGCTCGCGGCCTGCCATCGCGCGGAGGAGGTCCTGCAGTCAGGGCTGCAGCCCGGTCCGAACACGACGATGGGGGAGGCCGGATTGCATGACTGACGAGCGTGACGCGAACTCGGCCGTGGGGTCGGTCGGGGGGTCGGCCGTCGGGTCGGCCGTGGGTCGCCCGTGGCGCCGGGCATCAGCGCCCCGACGTCCGCCCGGGAGCCCATCCTGCGGGTGGAGGACCTGCGCGTTCATTTCCCGGTGCGCGCGGGCCTGGGCAGCCTGGGGGGCCCGCGACGGATGGTCCGCGCCGTGGACGGCGTGTCATTCGAGGTCTACCCGGGGGAAATCCTCGCCCTGGTCGGCGAGTCCGGCTGCGGCAAGACCACCATCGCTCGGACCGTCAGCCGCCTCGAGCGGCCCACCACGGGTCGGGTCGTGTACCGCGGCCAGGATCTCGCGCGCGTGCGCGGGGCGGCGCTGCGGCGCCTGCGCCAGAAGATCCAGCTCGTGTTCCAGGATCCGTACGAGGCGCTCGACCCGCGCCAGACGGTGTACCAGATCGTGGCCGAGCCGCTCCTCATCCACGGCCTCGCGCGCGGCGAGGGCGAACGACGCCGCACCGTGTACGACGCCCTGACGGCGGCGGGGCTCCACCCGCCGGAACAGATCGCCCGCCGCTACCCGCACCATCTGTCCGGCGGCCAGCGCCAGCGGGTCGCGATTGCCGCATCGCTGGTGCTCGATCCCGAGTTCATCGTCGCCGACGAGCCCGTCTCGATGCTCGACGTGTCGGTCCGCGCCGAGATTCTGAGGCTGCTGCTCGAGCTGCGGGCCTCCCGCGGGCTGTCGTTCCTCTTCATCACCCACGACCTGTCGCTTGCCTGGGTCATCGCGGACCGGATCGCGGTGGTGTACCTCGGACGGATGGTGGAGATCGGCCCGGCCGACGCCGTGATCGGGAGCCCCAGGCATCCGTACACGCAGTCGCTCGTGTCGGTCATCCCGGTCCCGGAGCCCGGCCGTCGCGAGGCCAGACTGCTGCTGTCGGGGGAAACCCCGTCGCCCATCGACGTTCCGCCGGGGTGCCGGTTCCACACCCGCTGCTGGCTGCGGCGGCGGCTCGACAACCCGAGCGCCTGCGAGACCCTCGACCCATCGCTCGGCCTCGAGGGCGATCACCACGTGGCGTGTCATTTCGCCTGATCGGAGGAACCCAGCGTGACGACGACAGACGCCCAGGTCGAGACTCTCCTTTCCGAGGTGGTGCGGATCGAGTCGGTCACGCCGTGGCTGATCCCGGACGGCGCCGGCGAAGCGGCCGTGGCCCGCTTCATGGCGGCGTGGCTGCAACAGGTCGAGGGCGTCGAGGTGACGCTCGAGGAGGTCGCCAACGGCCGGCCCAACCTGCTGGCGCGCCTGGCCGGCGGCGGGGGCGGCCCCTCGCTGTGCCTCAACGCCCACTCGGACACCGTCGGCTACGCGAACTGGCGCAGCCGCGCACTCTCGCCGGAACGGGACGGCGATCATCTCGTCGGTCTCGGCGCGGCCGATGACAAGAGCTCGTGCGTCATGGGGATGCTGGCGCTCCGCTCGCTGGCCCAGCGGCGCGTCCGTCTGCGGGGCGACCTCGTGCTCGCCTGCACCATCGACGAGGAGGGCGCGTCCATCGGAACCGAAGACCTGCTCCGGCGCCACTCGATGGATGCCGTCCTCGTGCTCGAGCCCGAGGGGATCGACCGCATCGTGGTCGAGCACCAGGGCTTCGGCTGGATCGACGTCGTCGTCCACGGCCGTGCCGCGCACGGCTGCGACCCCGACATCGGGATCGACGCCATCGCTCACATGGCCGAAGTCATCCATCGGCTCAAGGCGCTGGACGACACTGGGTTCGGCCACGGGCCGGGCGGCATGAGCGGGCGCACCGTCTTCCACACGGGGACCATCCGCGGCGGGACCGACTACGCGACCTACCCGAACAGCTGCGTGCTGGGGATCGAGATCGGGACGCAACCCGGGGAGCACCTCTCGGATCGGGTGCGCGAGATCGAGGCCATCTTCGCGGACGTCGCGCGGGTCTACCCGGACTTTCGCGGCGAGGTGGTTGTGAAGATCGACCGCGACCCCTTCCGCGCCCAGGGTCATGAGCCCCTCTACGGCGCGCTCGCGGAAGCGGCGGAGCGCGTGCTCGGCCGACCGGCAACCCCGGTCGGACTCAACGGCTGGGGCGATTCCGGGCTGACCCAGGCCGCCGGGATCCCGACGCTGTCGTACGGCGCCCGGGGGGGCAACTTCCACGCCCCGGACGAATGGGTGTCCATCAGCGAGATCGTGCAGGGTGTCGAGATCGTCGAGCGAGCGATCGCGACGTTCTGCCAAGCCGGGTAGTCCGCTCCGCCTCGGTCAGGATCGCGCCGACGCGCCTCCGGTGACGAGCGCGTCGAGGAGACGGTGGGAGGACGCCGCGATCTCGTCGACGCACGCGTCGAACGCCTCGCGGTTGGCGCGCGAGGGCACGCGGTATCCGCTCACCTTGCGGACGAACTGGAGCGCGGCGGCGCGTACCTCGTCGTCGGTGACGGCCGCATCCGGGCGGCGCAATGTCTTGATGCTTCGGCACATGGATCGGCACTGTACCCCACCCCCGGTTCGTGGCTGACTGCACGAGTTAGGTGCTACGCTCCCCTATAGCAAGGCGTTGCGATAAGCCCGAGGGACACCCCGCCCGGCGCAGGAGCACAGAAGGATGCACATCCCCGACGGGTATCTCAGCCCCATCGTCTCGGTCGGCCTGGGCGTGATCACGGTGCCCACCTGGGCGATGGCGACCCGGCGCGTCAAGAAGGTGCTCAACAACCGGACCGTGCCGCTCCTGGCCATCTTCGCGGCCATGAGCTTCACGATCATGATGTTCAACGTCCCGGTCCCCGGAGGCACGACGGCGCACGGGGTGGGAGGCACGCTCATCGCGATCGTGCTGGGGCCGTGGGCCGCAGTCATCGCCGTCAGCGTCGCCCTCGTCATCCAGGCGCTCTTCTTCGGCGACGGCGGCGTGCTGGCGATCTTCACCAACTGCCTCAACATGGCCATCATCCTGCCGTTCGTGGGCTACATCACTTACCGGCTGATCAGCGGACGAGCGCCGATCCTGTCCACGCGCCGCGTGTGGGCCGCCGCCATCGGGAGCTACGTGGGCATCACCGTGGCGGCCTTCTGCGTGGGGGTCGAGCTGGGCATTGAGCCCATCTTCTTCACCCAGAATGGCCACCCGCTGTACAGCCCCTACACGTTGCAGCAGGCCATCCCCGCCATGGTGGCGGCGCATGCCTTCGGGGCGTCGATCGTCGAGGCGCTCATCACGGGGCTCGGGGTGGCCTACTTCCAGCAGCGCCATCCGGAGTACCTGGCCTCCCTCCGCTCGGTCTTCGCGCCGGACGCCGTCGCGGTGGGCGAGGCCTCATCCCGCCCGCTGTGGCAGGTCATCCTCGCAGCCGGAATCGCCGCCGTCGCGGCCGTGGGCGCGCTCGGGTTGATCATCGGCGGCGGCGACCCGAGTCACTTCTACGGCGCCGACTGGTCCCGGGTCAGCTGGCCGGACGTGGCCACCATGCTGCTGATCACGGCCCTCCTCGGGATCGTGCTGGTGCCGCTCGCTCACCTCGTGCTGCCCCGACGCCTCAAGGGCGTTGGGGCCGGCTTCACGCTGATCGCGGTCATCGCGCCGCTCGGGCTCATCGCCCCGGGCATCGCCTATGGCGAAGGCGGCCCCGAGGACGTGAAGGCGGCGTTCGGGTACGTGCCGCAGGGGCTGCAACAGCTGTCCGGCTTCTTCAGCGCCCCGCTCGGTGGGTACAACGTGCCGCTGCCGTTCTTCGACGGCGCCAACGCTCCGCTCTGGCACGCCGCCATCGGATACGAGGTCGCCGGCATGGTGGGGATCCTGGTCATCGGCGGCCTGGTCCTGGGCCTGTCGCGACTGCTCGGCGCCGGCGTCGGCGCCGGCCCTGGTCCCGATGCGGTGCACGACCAGACGGGAGGGAGCCCCGCGTGACGCCGGCGGTCGCGGCCCCGCAGCCGGCCGCCAAGCCGGGCAAGCGCGAGGGCCGCATCGGCTGGCTCGAGCAGACCCTCGGGGGCATCACCGGGTCGATCGAGCATGCCGTCTTCACCGAGCAGCACGCCCGCCAGGCCGGCTTCCTCCAGGAGATCGACCCGCGCGCCAAGCTCGGCATGTTTCTGGCCGTCGTCCTGGCCGCCAGCCTGACCGGGTCGCTTGCCGTCCTGGCGGCGCTGTACGCGGTCACCCTGGCGGCCGCCCGAGCCAGCCACGTGCCGTTTGCGTTCTTCGTCAGGCGCGTCTGGCTCGGCATCCCATTCTTCGCCGGGATCGTGGTCATCCCGGCGCTCTTCCTGGTGCCCGGACCGCGGCTCTTCGAGCTGCCCCTGGGTCCAGTCCAGGTTGCCCCGTCCGTCCCCGGCATTATCGGCGCAGTCATCTTCGTGGCCCGCGTCGGGGTCAGCGTGTCGCTGGCCGTGCTGCTGGTGATGACCACGCCATGGGCCGACATCCTGAAGAGCCTGCGGCTGCTGCGAGTGCCCCAGGTCTTCGTGCTCGTGCTCTCCATGACGTACCGCTACATCTTCCTGTTCCTGCACACGGCCAACGGCGTCCTGCTGGCGCGCAAGAGCCGCATGGTGGCCCATACGAGCGGTCGCGAGCAGCGGCGCTTCATCGGGGGCACCATGGGCAACCTGGTGAGCCGGGCCTTCATGATGAGCAACGACGTCTACGCGGCGATGATGGCGCGCGGCTTCACGGGCGAGGTTCGTGTCTACACCACCTACCGTCTGACCGCCCGCGACATGCTCGTGCTGACGGCCGCGCTCGCCGTCGCCGCCACGGCCGTCGTGGCCGGCCGTTTCGTTTCATGAGCGAGGCGGAACAGCCGGTCGTCTTCTCGCTGCGCGGCGTGCGCTACGTGTACAGCGGCCGCCACGTCGCGCTCGACGGCATCGACCTGGACATCAGCCAGGGCGAGCAGGTCGTGCTGCTCGGCGCCAACGGCAGCGGCAAATCGACCCTGCTGAAGCTGCTCGACGGCATCATCGGCCCGACCGCCGGCACAATGCGCGCCCTCGGCCTGGACGTCGCCGCGGTTGCCGCTGGCGAGGATGCCTTTCGCTTCCACCGCGAGGTCGGCCTGGTCTTCCAGGATCCCGATATCCAGCTCTTCAGCGCCACCGTGCTCGACGACGTCGCCTTCGGACCGCTCCAGCTCGGCCTGCCGCCCGAGGAGGTGGCCCGCTGCTGCACGCAGGCGCTGGCGGCGATGGGGATCGAGGGCCTGGCCCAGCGCGCGCCGTTCGAGTTGTCGGGCGGCGAGAAGAAGCGAGCCGCGATCGCGAGCGTACTGTCGCTGGAACCATCGGTCCTGTTGCTCGACGAGCCGACGGCGTCTCTCGACCCGCGCACCAAGTGGGTGCTCGTCAACCTCATCCGCGGCCTGGCCGCCGAGGGGCGCACGCTCGTGACGGCCACCCACGAGCTGGACATCGTGCCGATCATCGCCGATCGGGTGGTGGTGCTCGGCGAGGAGCGACGGGTCCTGGCCGACGGCACCCCGGACGACGTGCTCAACGACCGCGACCTGCTGATCCGGGCCAACCTGATCCACGAGCATCTCCACGAGCACGGTCGCATCCGCCACGTGCACGCGCACGAGACAGGGGACGACCACCATGCACCCGGCGCGCCGGCTCTCCTGCGGGAGGTCGTCTGACGCGATGGGCCTCGACGGACTCGTCGGCCTGGCGACGAGCATCGTCACCGCCGTCCGTTGGCTGGTTGGGCGCATCCGGGGTTGCAGCGACCGTGACCGACCGGCTCTCTGATCGCGCGCCGGCCAGCCGCGTCCGTGCCATCCTGACCGACCCGGCAGTCGACCTGCACCGACCTGCGGATGCGGTCCGCTCCCCGGGATCAGATGTGGGGGCGCTGGTGGACGACTTGCGGGCGACCATGGCCGCCCACGCAGGGATGGGCCTGGCCACACCCCAAATCGGGGTCCGGCGGTGCGTGGCGGTGGTCCGGGTCGCGTCCGTCGAGATCGTGCTCATCGATCCTGCCATCGAGACGCAGCGAGGACGCCAGGCGGGCTGGGAAGGCTGCCTGTCCATCCCGGACCGGGTGGCGTGGGTGGTCCGGCCGGCCGAGGTCGTGGTGAGCACCCTGGACCTGCGCGGGCGCCGGTATCGTGTCCGCGCTACGGACCTGGTGGCCCGCGCCGTGGTGCACGAGGTCGATCACCTGCGCGGTCGGCTCTACTCCGACCTGGTCGGGCCTGATGCGCTTGTCGACACGCGCGAACATCCCGCCCCGCCGTCCGGATCGCGCCAGTAGGCCGGGCCCTCGGGCGTGCGCTTCCTCGGAGGAGGTCAGCTCGCCCCGCTGGCAGTGCGCTGGCAGTCGGCGCACACCCCGACCACCGTGAGGTGCGAGAGATCGACGGCGAACCCGCTCGCGCGCCTGAACGACTGGATCGTCTCCGCGGCGGCCGCGTGGTCGATCTCCCAGCTGACGCCGCAGCGCCGGCAATACAGGTGCCCGTGCTCGCTCGCCGGGCGCACGTGGAATTCCTCGCGTCCGTCGGCGCCGTGGGCGTGGCAGACGACGCCGATCTCCTCGAGCACCCGCAGCGTCCGGTAGACGGTCGAGGGGGTCGTCAGGGGATCGCGGGCCCTGCAGCGCTCGACGAGTTCTCCGCCGGTGATATGGCCGTCCGTGTGATCGAGGATGTCGAGGATCTGGCGGCGCTGGGGCGTCCAGCGCATCCCTCGCGACCGGAACCGGTCCCGGACGGCTTCCATGGTCGCGAACGGCTTGGGCGGTGCACTCGGTTCGGGCATCTCGTGTCGGAGCATACCGCCTTGCGCAGCTGCAAAGGCATGCGGCACGCTGCAGCTCGATCGGGAGTACCGTCATCTTCCACGCGCGAGAGGTCCTCCTGATGTCTTTCCGACGATCCCGCGGCGGCAACTTCGATTTCGACGCTCTCCAGGAATGGCTGGCCCGCCAGGCCTCGGAGGCGCGCGCCCGGGGAGGGGACGGCCAGCCGCCACGGCGGGTGCGGTCCGAGCCGGGCAATCGCCACCCGGTGCTGCGCCTCCTGCTCGGCCTGGTCGTGGCCGTGCTCGTTCTCGGATTTCGTGTTCGGCATCGTCACCGACCCGCTCGCCGCCTACCTGTGGTTCTCGAGCGTGGGCTTCGGGGCGGTCTGGACCACCCAGTTCGCGTACGGCTTGGGCCTGTTCGTGCTCGGCCTTGTGGTCGGTCTCGTCTTTCTCGTCGGGAACCTCGTGCTGGCCTGGCGCCTCGGGCGCGAGCCGAGCGACGAGGCGGTCGCAGCCCAGGCCCGCACCACCACCATTGGCGAGGAGCAGATCAACTGGCTGGCGCTCGCCGCCGCCCTGCCGCGTCGAACCATCCGGACGATCCTGCTGGGGATCGGGCTGTTCTTCGTTCTGATCTTCTCGCTGCAGCTCCCGGGCTCCTGGTCGACCGTGGCGCTGTGGCTGCACCGCGTTCCGTACGCGCCGTCTGGCGCGTCCACGCCCGATCCCATCTTCGGCTTCGACCTCGGCTGGTGGCTCTTCAGCCTGCCCTTCCTGCACCTGGTGGTCGACACCGCGGCGCTCCTGCTGACCCTCGCCCTTCTCCTCGCGGGCGCCGCCTACGGCGTCAACGCGCTGCGCGGGGGCGACGTCACGGGCAGGCGGCCCGTCCTGCACCTCGCCGTCCTCGGCGGGCTGTTCCTCCTCGCCATCGCCGCGGTGCAGTGGCTTGGCCGCTACGACCTCGCATATGCCCAGAACGGCGTGGTCACCGGCGTGACCGCCACGGACGCGGCCGTGCGCCTGCCCCTCGCGGCCGTGACGGCGGCCACCTCAGCGCTCGCCGCTCTTGCCCTCGTGATCCTCGCGATCGCGCGGCGTGAACGAGTGATCCGCGTCGTCGCGCTCGTGGGCGGCGCCTGGTACGCCCTCCTGCTGGTCGCCGGCGCAGTCCTCCCGGCGGCGTATCAGCAGCTCGTCGTCACACCCAACCAGAACTCGGCGGAGGCTCCCTACATCGCCAACAACATCGCGCTCACCAGGAAAGGGTTCGCGCTCGACACCTGGCAGGTGCAGTCCTACACGGGGAAGGCCGCGCTCACGGCCACCGACGTCGCGAACGATCAGACGACCTTCAACAACGCCCGGCTGTGGGACCCTCGCCCGCTGGCCGCCACGCTCGACCAGCTCCAGACCGTGCGCCAGTACTACGACTTCACCTCGGTCGACGTCGACCGCTACCTGATCAACGGGCAGCCCACCGAGGTGATGCTCTCGGCGCGGGAGATGGCCCTCGACAAGAGCCAGTCGAGCCCGAGCTGGATCGCCGAGCACATCCTCTACACCCATGGCTACGGCCTGGCGATGGTGCCGGTGAACGGAGTCGCCGCGAACGGCCTGCCGCAGCTGATCGTGCAGAACCTGCCGGTCACGTCCGCGCCGGGGGCACCGGTCGTGACGCAGCCCCGCATCTACTTCGGGGAGCGGCCCTCCGATTGGGTGCTGGTGGACGCCAAGAGCCCGGAGTTCGACTATCCGTCCAGCACCGGAAACGGGAGCGACGTCGACACGCACTACGCGGGAAGCGCGGGGATCAACGTGGGGTCGCCGCTCGCGCGGCTCTTCTGGGCCTGGAACCTGGGCGACCTCAACCTCGCGATCAGCGACCAGGTGACGGCGCAGACGAAGCTCCTGCTGCACCGCAGCCTGGCCGATCGCCTCGGCACGCTCGCCCCGTTCCTGTCGCTCGACGCGGACCCGTACCTCGTCGTGGAGCCGGATGGACACCTCGTCTGGGTGCAGGACGCGTACGTGACGAGCGCCGCCGTGCCCGACGCCACGACGATCGCCGACGCCACGCTCGGCGCGACCTACGACTACATCCGCAACAGCGTGAAGATCACCGTCGACGCCTACGACGGGACGACGACGCTCTACGTCGCCGACCCCTCCGACCCGCTGATCCGCGCCTGGGAGGGCGTCTTCCCGAGCCTGTTCGAGCCGCTCTCGGCCATGCCGGCCGGGCTCGTGGCGCACCTGCGCACGCCCGAGGCGATGTTCAACGCCCAGACGCAGATGTTCGCCTCGTACCACGTCACCGACGTGGCCAGCTTCTACAAGAGCGACAACCTGTGGACCATCCCGAGCGTGAGCGAGGGCAACACCCAGGTCCTGGCACCCCAGGCCTACTACGTGGAGATGCGCCTGCCCGACCAGAGCGCCCCGGAGTTCGTGCTCATCCAGCCCATGGTGCCGGCGTCGCGGCCCAACATGATCGCCTGGGTGGCGGCCCGCAACGACGGGGCGGCCCGCGGCCAGGTGGTCGTCTACCAGCTGCCCGCCAACACGACGATCCAGGGCCCCACGCAGATCGAGGCCCGCATCGACCAGGACCCGGTCATCAGCGCCCAGATCAGCCTGTGGAACCAGAGCGGCTCGCAGGTCATTCGCGGAAACCTGCTCGTCATCCCGGTCGGCACGTCGTTCCTCTACCTCGAGCCGATCTACCTGCAGTCGACCAGCTCGGCCTTCCCGGAGCTGACGAAGGTGGTCGTCGCCTCGTCGCAGACAGTCGGCTGGGGCGACACGCTCGCCGGCGCCCTGCAGGCCGTGACGAGCGGCGCCGGCACCGGGGGCGGCACCACGGCGTCGGGCGGCGCCACCGCCGGCGGCGGGGCTCCCGCCGCGAGCCCCGGCCCTGGGACCGGATCGACCGGGGCGCAGGGCGGCACGGGTTCCGCCGGTGCCGGCGGGTTGCCCACCGACGTGAGCGGGCTGCTGCTCTACGCCAACCAGCACTTCGCGGCGGCCAGGGCGGCGCAGGCCAGCGGAGATACCGCCGCCTACGGCCAGGAAATGCAGCATGTCCAGGACGCTCTGAATGCGCTGAACACGCTGATCGGAGGCGCCCTCGTCTCGACCCCGTCACCGGCAGGCAGCCCGGCGCCGTAGCGGGCAGTCCGGGCGCCGAAGCGGGCAGCCCGACGGCGCAGCGATCGGCCGGGCGCCGTTGCAGCCAGCCGCGCGGCGCAGAGGGCAGCCGGGCGGCGCAGAGGGGCCGCGACACGGCGGCCGGACCTGGTCGCGTGCGCCCGTTCGCAAATCGTGAGATCGTTGCATACGCAACTGATAGACGACACGCGAACGGGAGAACGACATGGCCGACTGGGACCCGGAAGCCTTCACGCGAGCCCTCATCGCCGACCTGCGAGAGCACGCCGGCCGGGTGACGAGCGGACCCATGGCCGGGCAGACGCTTCTCCTCCTGACCACCACCGGCGCCAGGACGGGCCAGCCGAGGGTCAGCGTCGTGACCTACACCCGCGACGGTGACGCCTACGTCGTGGCGGGGTCCAAGGCTGGAGCGCCCACAGACCCGTACTGGTTCAGCAACCTGCGCGCCAACCCGCTCGTGACGATCGAAGTGGAGGGGCGGACGATCGAGGCGCGGGCGACGATCGCCGAGGGCGTGGACCGCGACCGGCTCTGGGAACGCCATGTGGCAGCCTACCCGGCGTTCGGCGAGTACCCTTCGAAGACCGACCGGGTGATTCCGATGGCACGACTCACGCCGGTCGGCTGATTTACCGCCGATCGCAGCCGGTCCGACAGGCGCGTGACAGGTAGTCGACCGGCTGCGGCCACGGGGGAGCCTCCGCAGATGTGACGCGTTCCGCCGCTCCCGTGCCGGTGACTCCGGTGCAGGGCGTGGAGGCCCGGGTGGTGCTGGCCGTCGTCATCACCGGAATGGCGCTCGCCCTCGCGGTCGCCAAGCCGTGGGCGGCCGGCGGCGGTGCGGCCGCTTCGTCGCCGGGTCCTGGCGCCTCCTCCGGGGCCGACTCGAGCGGCGCGCCGGCCACTGCCGCCACGGGAGCGTCCGGCGACACGCCGACGGCGTCCGGCGACGCGCCGGTGGGACCGCCCGGGCTGCTGCTTGCCGGCGCTGGCCGCGGGGTCATCCCCCTTCCCGGCGGCGGCACGCTCGACTGCGCCGACCCGCAGGGCTGGCGCGTGGTGCTCGACGCGACCACCGACGGACTGGCCACGCGAACGTGGGTGGCGGTTGTTCCCGGGCCGGGGACCGGGCCGCTCGACCCCACCCTGCCGCTCGCGCGGATCGCCAGCGGCCCGGTGGAGGGTCTTGGCTTCTGCGCGCCCGTCACGACCGTCGGCGGGGCTCCGACGGCGTGGACCGTCGGAGTGTGGCGGGTGGACCGTGGAACCTCCGGCACGCCACGAGCGACTCGCCTGGCGTGGATCGGGCCGGCAACGGGCGGACTCGGCGGCCTGGCTCGGGCGGGTGGCCTGCCAGGCGCACCAGGCGTCTGGGCGCCGGGCCGATACGCCCTCCAGCTCCAGGCGCGCGGCGGCTACCCAGGGGACGCCTGGCTCGTCGTCGAATCGTGCCGGCGGCCTGACCGGGCGCGGCCGGTGGGACAGCGTTTTCAGGACAGGTTCAGGGATCCGGACGATGATCCTCGTCGTCTCCTTCCTCCTCCCTCCTCCCTCGGACCGGAGACGACAGGCAAGAGCCCCCGGCACCCCCGCCGGGGGCTCTTCGCTAGATGGAACTCCCCACCGTGCGGAGGATGCCGCTGATCTTGCCGCCCAGGAAGATGAGCGCCGCGATCGCGATGATCGCGATCAGGGCGAGGATGAGTGCATATTCGGCAAGGCCCTGCCCGGTCCGACTGGCGAGCATGGTGGGCGCGTGACTCCTGAACTCGTGCAGGTAGAACCTGACGAAGAACGCGAGTTGTTGCATGCCTTCGATGAACCCCCTTTCTTCTCGACTGTCGATGCCGCTCCGGCGCAACGATGACCCGGTCAGTATCGGGCGCGAGCGGGGCTCGTGGCAGTGGTCCGAAAGTACCTATGTGCCGGCCTGTCAAGGGCGCCCGGGACCGGAATACGGCCGTGAGTCGAGGGTGACAGCCCCGGTGAGACGCCGGCGAGAGCAGACGCCGCGAGCATCCTGATGCACACTGCGGGCGATGCCCGGAGTCGATGACGCCCCCTACGTGGCCGCCGAGGACGCTGCGTCGTGGCGCGCCTGGCTGGAAGCCAACCACGCATCCGTGGGAGGCGCCTGGCTGGTGACGTGGCGCGCCGGGTCGGGGCACCCCGTGCTGGACTACGAGTCCGCGGTGGAGGAGGCCCTCTGCTTCGGGTGGGTCGACAGTCGCACCGGCAGGGTCGATCACGAGCGGACGAAGCTGTACTTCGCGCCGCGGCAGTCGCGAAGCGCCTGGTCGGCCTCGAACAAGGCCCGCGTGGAGCGGCTGACGGCAGCCGGGAGGATGGCACCGGCCGGATTGGCGGCAGTGCAGCGCGCCCGGGCCAACGGCACCTGGCAGCATCTCGAGGGGGTCGAGCGGCTCGACATGCCGGCGGACCTCCAGGCCGCGCTCGCGGCGCAACCGCGCGCCGCCGAGCACTTCTCCGCGTTCCCCCCGTCGACCCGCCGGGCAATCCTCGAATGGATCGCCGCCGCACGCCGTCCGGCGACGCGGGCGGCGCGGATCACGGAAACGGCGAGGCTGGCAGATCGGAACGAACGCGCCAACCAGGGCTGTCCGAAGGCCTGACCGGGCCGCAAGCCGTGCTGCGGACGACAGGGCAGAGGGAGTATCCTCGTGTCCGGTCCGGAGGGGCCAACGCACCGCAATCGTCGAGCTCGCCCGCACCGCGCAGGCGCGGGAGGTCCCGGGGCCTCCGTCGAGAGATGGGGCCACGGGTTCGCGGCGGCCGATCACCCGATCGCCGTCTTCTGCCCGACGCGCAGGGTGGGGTTCCTCCGGACCTTCGACTGTGCCCGGGGACGTGTGCGGGGCACCACCCGATCCCGGGCCCGGCCCCCATCCCTGGATACGGAATCGACGCGACCAGGCAGGCGTGAGCAGGGGAGAACCGGCGACGAATGACGACCCTGGGCGCGACCTGGACGCCTCTGCGAGCACCCGGCGCGCCGTTGCGGCTGGCGCATCGGGGCGACCATCGCCGGTGGCCCGAGAACAGCCTGGCGGCCCTGCAGGCCGCGCTGGCCGTCCCCGGGTGCGACGGCGTCGAATTCGACGTCAGGCTGTCCCGCGACGGCGTTCCGGTGGTGCTGCACGACGCCACCCTCGAGCGCGTGCAGGGCCGGTCCGTGCGAGCCGCCGATCTCTCCGCGGAGACGCTCGGGGCACTTGGGGTGCCGACGCTCGCGTCCGTGCTGGCGGCGCTGCCGCGATCGGCCTTCCTCGACGTTGAGCTGAAGGAGGACGCCACGCCGGCTGTGGCGGACGTCCTGCGGTCCGCGCGTGGCCCCGGGCTCGCAAACGCCGTCGTATCGTCATTCGCCGCCACCACCCTGGCACGTCTTGCCGAACGTGAACCGGAGTGGATTCGGTGGCTCAACGCGGACGACCTGGACGCCGACACCGTCGGGGTCGCCGCCGGCCTCGGATGCTCGGCAGTCGCCGTCCGCTGGACGGCGATCGACCAGCGGAGCACCGAGCGGGCGCGGGCGGCGGGACTCGAGGTCGCCGCGTGGACGGTGCGGCGTCGCGCGACGTTCGACCGCCTTGCCCGCCTCGGGGTCGTCGCCGAGTGCGTGGAGGGGACGGCCCTCGAGGCGCAGGGAACGAGGCGGCGCCGTCCGCTCGCGGAGCAGCGCACCGGGCAGCGCCGGCCCTTCTGAACCGGCGCGGGGCTCCCGGGGGTAGCATCGGGCGCACGAGTGCTGCGATGCACCCACCCACGAGGCCGCGATGGCACGGATCATCGTCTATACCGGGAAGGGCGGCGTCGGCAAGACGAGCGTCGCCGCCGCGACGGGGCTGCTGGCCGCCTCCCGCGGCTACAAGACCATCGTGCTGTCGACCGACGCAGCTCACAGCCTCGCCGATTCCTTCGACATGACGCTCGGGCCCGAGCCCGTTCCGGTGGCGCCCAACCTGTGGGGCCAGGAATCCGAGGTCTCGCACAACATCGAGAAGTACTGGGGCACGATCCAGGCCTACGTCGCAAGCGTGTTCCAGTGGCGCGGGCTGAACGAGGTCATGGCCGAGGAGATGAGCGTGCTCCCGGGCATGGACGAGCTCGCCAGCCTGCTGTGGATCGCCGAGCACCACGATCGCGGCAACTTCGACGTCATCATCGTCGACGCGGCACCTACCGGGGAGACGCTGCGCCTTCTCTCGCTGCCGGAGGCCGGCAAATGGTGGATCGAGAAGATCTACCCCCTGCAGCGGAAGATCGCGCAGGTCGCGAGCCCCATCGTGGGACGAGTCATCGGCATGCCGATGCCGGGCGACGCGGTGTACCGCGCGGGCGAGGAACTGTTCGGGCGGCTAGAGCACATGCACGACCTCCTGGCGGATCCGGAGCTCACTTCGATCCGGCTCGTCCTGACCCTCGAGAAGATGGTCATCAAGGAGGCCCAGCGCGCGTTCACCTACTTCCACCTCTACGGCTACCCCACCGACCTGGTGCTGTGCAACCGCGTGGTGCCAACGGACGCGGGACCCTACTTCGAGGCCTGGCGACAGGCGCAGGCACGCTATTGGCCGGAGGTCCAGGCGGACTTCGATCCCATCCCGATCCGCCAGGCACCGTTCTTCGAGCACGAAGTCGTCGGCGAGGCGATGCTTCGCGAACTGGGCGCGGCCGTGTTCGGGGACGAAGATCCGACCGCCTTCTTCTACCGCGGTAACCCGTACCGCGTGCTGCGCGAGGACGGGGCGTTCGTGCTTTCACTCGAGTTGCCCTTCACGTCGAAGGAAGAGGTGCGGCTCCACCGGAACGGCGACGAGCTCGTCGTGCAGGTCGGATGGTGGCGCCGGAACCTCATCCTGCCCCGCGTGCTCGTCGACCTCCCCGCGGCCGGCGCGGGATTCGACGATCACGTGCTCAAGGTCAGGTTCGCGGCGAAGCCGCACACTCAGGCAGGAGCGTCGAAGTAATGACGGATCTCGAGAACCGACTGGCGGAGCTGGAGCAGCGCCTGGCGGCCATGGAGGCCCACGGCGAACACGCGCCGAAGGGGCTTCTCGGAGCCTGGCACGACATCCTCCCCGCCGAAGTCCGCACGCACATGCGCGCCGCGCGCAAGGAGCAGTTGCTGGCGGCGCGCGCGTTCCTCGATCACTGGATCGAGCGCGTCGACCGGTACCCCGCGGACGAGCTGCCGCGCCGCGAGAGCATCTCGCTCGACTGACCGGTGGGACGTCGTGGGTGATCAGGCGGACGAACGGGCGGCAGTGAAGGCGACGGCAGCGTAGCCCACCGTCCGATCGGCGTCCCCGCCGGGCACGTCCGCCGACGTCGCGGCTGCGAGCAGCACGCCGGGCGCGAGGCCCATTGCCTCGAAGGCGCCTAGGGAGAAGAGCACGGGCTCGATGCCGCACATGCCGCAGGCGAGCCCTGGAATGTCGGAACGCCGCAGGGCGGCTTCCCTCCTGGCGAGTTCCGGGCCGTCGATCGCGAGCAGCGGGGGCAGCAGCGTCCGGGTGACGGCCTCGGCCTCGGCCGCCGGCGGGTAGTGGGCGAAGTCCGAGCTTGCCGCGAGGACGACGTCGAGACCCTCCGCTCGCAGGGCGGCCAGCAGCCGGCCGAGCGTCGTGCCCGCGGCAAGGGCATCGCGCGTCGAGTCGAACGAGATGAGGAGCGGCACGACCGGGGTCGCCGGGCAGGCCCGCGCGATGAAGGGGAGCTGGACCTCGATCGAGTGCTCGCGGCTGTGGGCGGCGTGGAACGCCCGGAACGGTCCGCCGAGGGCCACGACGCTGGACGCCAGGTCCTGGTCCACCGGCACGTCGCCAAGCGGGATCCGCCAGGCGCCCGTCGTCCAGGCCGCCACGCCGACGAGCCCGGCATGGTAGTGATTGGTGCCCGCGATCACGATCGCGTCGGGCGGCGCTGCACCGAGCAGCGACCACGCAGCCGCCGCGACGCGGCCCGAATAGATCAGCCCGGCGTGTGGGACGACCAGCCCGACTGGCCGCCCCGGCGGCGGCGTGCCTGCCGCCACGCTCCGGGGATCGGACAGCTGATCGTCGACCAGGCGGCGCAGCTCCCCCGGCGAGGCCGGGTAGAACGCCCCGGCGTGAGCCGGTGCCCGTACGTCGCCCGCCATGTCATGCAGTCCCGGTGAGGCCCACTCCGGCCAGCGGCAGCCCGCAGCCGGCGCAGGTTCCCTCGTGGAGACCCACCACCGACGCGCGGTACCCATCGCGCCGGATCAGCACGCGCCCGCACCCCGGGCAGCACGTGTCCGTGTCGCCGTCCCCGGGGAGGTTCCCCACGTAGACGTGCCGCAGGCCCGCCCGGCGTCCGATGGCCGCCGCCGCCCGGAGCGTCGCTGCGGGGGTGGCCGGCACGTTCGGCATGCGGTACGCGGGGTAGAAGCGACTGAGGTGCCACGGCGTGTCTGGCCCCACCTCGCGCGCGATCCAGTCGGCCGCCGCCGCGAGCTCGGCCGGATCGTCGTTCGCTCCGGGGATCACGAGCGTGGTGATCTCGACCCAGATCCCCAGCCGGCGCATGCCGATGATCGTCTCCTTGACCGGCTCCAGCTTCGCCCCGCAGACCCGGCGATAGAACGAGTCGTCGAACGACTTGAGATCCACGTTCGCCCCATCGAGTACGGGGGCCAGCAACTCCAGTGCCTCGGGTGTCTCATAGCCGTTGGTGACGAACACGTTCACCAGCCCCACGGCACGGGCCAGCCGGGCCGTGTCGAGCGCGTACTCGAGGAAGATCGAGGGCTCGACGTAGGTGTATGCCACGGACCGCGCGCGCGCCGCCAGCGCCTCCCGGACGATCTCGGCCGGCGGCAGGGCTCGCGCCGGCAGCCGCAGCCCTTCCCGCGGCGCCTGCGAGATCTCCCAGTTCTGGCAGTGCCGGCAGTGGAAGTTGCAGCCCCTGGTCGAGAACGAGTAGGCCATGCTGCCCGGCAGCACGTGGAAGAACGGCTTCTTCTCGATCGGCTCCACGTGGGTGGCGACCGCCTCGCCGTAGACCAGGCTGACGAGGGTGCCGCCGCGGTTCTCGCGGACGCCGCAGATCCCCGTCCGGCCCTCCCGGATCACGCAACGGTGGGCGCAGACATCGCAGCGGATCGTGGGCGCGGCCGAGTGGCCCGAGAGCGGCGCGAGTGGGTCGTCGACCGGCGTCGCGAGGAGAGCCAGGGCGATCCCCGGTCCGGACAGGTCAGGATCGCGCGGGCGACGTGGGTCGAGCGGCGCGCCCGCCACCGCCCCGGCGACGCGGGGCGCGTTGGTGTAGGCATCCCGGTCCTGCTCGCGGAGCCTCATGGTGTGCAGTATGGACGGCGTGCAGGCCCGCGGACAAGGCGCACCAGACCTCAGCCCAGCGCGATCGCTCCGATCCCCACCGCGACGACGACGGCGCCCAGCAGCCTCCGGGGGCCGACCGGCTCGGACAGGAAGAGGCCGCCCATGACCGCCGCGAGCACGACGCTGGTCTCGCGTACCGCTGCCACGGGCGCAGCCGGTGCGAGTGTCAGCGCCGCGAGCACCAACGAGTACGCGGCGAACATGCCCAGTCCGGCGATCACCGTCGACGGCTGAAGCTCGAGTCGGACGGTCCGAGGACCGCGCACGCGCAGCATCGCCGCGAGGTAGAGGACCGCGGGGCCGGCCATCACCAGCTCGTAGTACGCCAGTGGGCTTGCGTGCGTGACTCCGGCCTTGTCGATGGTGGTGTAGCCGGCGATGCAGCCCGCGATCGCCAGGACTGGCAGCAGATCGCGCCACGCGGGACCGGCACCGACACCGCGCACGAGGATCACGCCGGCCCCGACCAGCGCCACGCCTGCGACCGCCGACGGAGCACGCGGCGTCCCGCCGACGAGCACGCCCAGGACGAGCACGAGGACAGGCGCGAACCCCCGCGCCAGCGGGTACACCACGCTCAGTTCGGCGCCTGCATAGGCTGCCGCGAGCAGCGCCAGGTACGCCAGCTCGAGCGCCGACGAGGCGACGGCCAGGGGGATCACCGCCGGGGTGGCTGCCCAGGCGACGGCCACGATCGGCAGCGGGAGCGTGACCGACACGACCGCCGCGATGGCGGTCGCCGCGCGTGGGTCCCGGGACCGCGCCACGAGCAGGTTCCACGAGGCGTGGACCAGTGCCGCGGACAGCGCCAGCGCGAGCGCGAGCGGTGGCACTGCGGGGCTCCGGCTCGCCTGTTGTGCCCGCGCCCGGTGTGCCCGCGACAGTCGCGCCCGCGCCCCGCGCCCGTCCTAGGCGCGAAGCAGGTAGGGCGTGAGGCGGGCCGCGAGCTGGGGCTTCGGCAGCGCTCCGACGATCCTGTCGACGACGCGGCCGTCCCTGATGACGACGAGCGTGGGGATGCTGAACGCCTGGAAACGCTGGGTAAGCGCGGGGTTCTGGTCGACGTCCACCTTGACGACCTTGAGCCTCCCCGCATACTCCAGCGCGAGGTCTTCGAGGACCGGGCCGACGAAGCGGCACGGCCCGCACCACGGCGCCCACAGGTCCACCACCACTGCCACCGGCGCGGTGGCCTCGGCGTCGAACGTCGCGTCGGACGCGTGGACAAGCCAGGGGAGGCTTGCCTTGCACGAGGCGCAGACCGGGACGCCATGGACGCTCGGCCTGATGCGGTTCTTCGTACCGCACGACGCGCAGGTCAGGATGGTTGCGGGGCCGTCCGGCTGGCCGGTCATTGTCGCTTCTCGAGGAGCGCGAGGCCGCGCAGGAGCTGGGTGTCGCCGCTCGCCGCGAGCTGCGAGGCGGTCATCCCCGCCAGCGCGGAGGGCGCCACGGGCGAGGCTGTGGAAGGGAGCGCGACGACGTCGTTCGGCTCGATGCCCTTGTGCCAGATCTCGTGGCCGTCGGGCGTCAGCCACTCGGCGACGCCGATGCGGACCTCAGACCCGTCGCTCAGCTTGAAGGTCTCCAGCACCGTGCCCGTCCCGAACGTCGTGACTCCGACGATGGTTGCGCGCCCGTTGTCCTGGAGGGCGCCCGCAAGGATCTCGGCCGCGCTCGCCGTGCCGACGTCGACGAGCACGACCAGGGGCATCGTCGTCGCGACGCCGCCCGACTCCGCCTTGGACGTCGTCTCCTTGCCGCTGGCGTCGCGCTGGATGAACACCACCTTGCCCGCGGGCAGGAACTGCGACGCCGCCCCCACGGCCTCCGACACGTACCCGCCCGGATCGCCGCGCAGGTCGAGGACGATGCCGGTCGCGCCTGCAGCCCGCGCGGCCTTCAGCGCGGCAGCGAGCTGGGTTGCGGCGTTCTGGGAGAACTGCTCCAGCCGCACGTCCGCGACATGCGAGCCGGGAAGCATCGCCCACGTCACGTTCGGCACGACGATGGCTTCGCGGGTGACGGTGACCTCCCGACTCGCGCTGGCGCCCGGGTCGAGCACCGTGACGCGCACGGTCGATCCGGCAGGGCCGCGCAGCTTCGTGGCAAGCGTGTCGAACGAGGCCGAGGTCACGTCCTGGCCGTTCACCGCGAGGATGAGATCGCCGGCCCGAAGTCCGGCCTTCTGCGCCGGGCTTCCCTCGAAGACCGCGACGATGGCCGGCCCCGCGGTCTTGATCGAGATCTCGACCCCGATCCCCTGGTACTGTCCCGAGAGGTCGGACGTGAGGGCGGACGCCTCCTGGGGCGTCAGGAAATCCGAGTGTCCGGTGTCGCCCAGCGCGTCCACCAGGCCGCGGATCGCTCCGTAGGCGAGCTGCGTCGGGTTGAGCGCGGTGCGGTCCACGTAGTGTTGCTCGACCAGGTTCCATGCCTCGTAGAGAAGTCCCACCTGAGAGCGGGCGTCTGCGGGTGGTGCGGTCTCGAGCGGCGCGACGCCGATGGCGAGCCCGTCACGCTCGTACCCAACCCCGGCCAGGAAGCCGGCCGCGGCGACGATCACGATGACGAGCAGCGCGGCAACGCCCCGCAGAGGCCTGCGCGACCTGCCGATCCCGGCCGGCGGCCAGCTTGTCGGCACGGGCTGCCAGGCCGGCGGCACGGGAGGCAGGCCCTGGGCAAGAGGCTGCCAGGCAGGCGGCGGCGCCGGCGCTACCGGCGGCGGCGATACCGGCGCCGGCGATACCGGCGGCGCGCCCTCCTGCCGCGGTTCTTCTGGCTGGTTCATGGCGTGAGCAGCCTACAACGCGCGAGACGCAAGGCGTGGCAGCCGCCGTCCGTCCGGCCCTTCGATCACACCGTCGCGACGGTCATCGGCGATTCCGACGACGCTGCGGGCGATCCCGGCGACGCTTCCCGCGTGTCGACCAGCTCGACCACGACCGGGGCGTGGTCCGACGGAATGGGGTTCTTGCGAGCCTCGCGGTCGATCTCGGCTGCGGTCAGGCGCGGCACGAGCGGCACCGTCACCAGGAGGTGGTCGATCCGCATCCCCTGGCCCTTGTGGAAGGAGCCCGCCCGGTAGTCCCACCAGCTGAACCTGCCGCCCTCCGGATGGTGGAGGCGGTACGCGTCGACCAGGCCCCAGTCGAGGAGGGACGCGAACGCCGCGCGCTCCTCGCGGGTGACGTGCGTGGCACCGGCGAACGAGGCGGGGTCCCAGACGTCCAGGTCGCTCGGCGCCACGTTGAAGTCGCCGCCGATGATGAGCGGGTCCCCGGGGTCGCGCCCGTCGAGCCAGCGCCGCAGGCGCCCATACCACGCCAGCTTGGCCGTCCAGAACTCGCTGCCGACCTGGCGTCCGTTCGGCGCATAGAGGCTGGCGACGCAAAGGCCCCCGCACGACGCGGCGACGAACCGGGCACCGTCGGGATCGGGCGCCACGCCGAAGCCCGGCTGCACGTCGTCGAGGCCGACGCGGCTCGCGATCGCAACCCCGTTCCAGCGCCCCTCGCCGTGGTGGGCAAGCTCGTATCCGGCCATCCGGAACGGCATCTCCGGGGCCGCCTCATCGGCGAGCTTGGTCTCCTGCATGAGCAGGATGTCCACGTCGCTCCGTACCAGCCAGTCCGTGACCTTGGGGAGACGCTGCCTGAGAGAGTTGACGTTCCAGGTCGCGATCCGCATGGGCCCACAGTCTGCCACGGGCACGACGGCAGGACGGCGCACTCGGCTCCGAAGGATGGGTGCCACGCGATGGCCGCGGAGGCCCCGACGGGCGCATGGCCGGGCGATGCAGGGCGACCCGTTCCCGCGGGGCCCCGACGTATCCTTCCGATGCACGCACGACGAATCCATGCGGGATCGCCTGCGGCTACCGCCCGTCCGAGCATCGGGAGTACGGGCCGGTCTCGCTGGCTGGCAGGGAGGACGCGATGGCGACCTGGTTCACGGTGCGGCTGGCCGATCGGCCCGGCTCCCTCGCGCGCCTGGCCTCGACCCTCGCGGATCGAGGGATCAACATCACCGGGATCGTCGGCGTGGCCGAGGACACCGACGGCGCTCTGATGCTGACCACCTCTGACGAGGCGGGCACGCGCGCGGCCCTGGGCGTCGCGGGCGTCGCCTTCGAGGAGCACGATGGCGCGTCGGGTGGCTCGGCGCCGGGGTTCGCCGGGGTGCGGGACGGGCTGGCGCACCACGGGATCGACGTGGGCGCCCGGTAGTCGCGGGACCGGCTCCCGGACCGCGGGTCCGACGGAGGCGCCATGCCGGCGATCAGTCGCCTGGCGGTCCAGGTGTTCGGACGGCGTGACTCGCGCGACACGCAGAAGGCGCTGCGCTTCTTCAGGGAGCGTCGCGTGCCCGTGCAGTTCGTCGACGTCGCCGTCCACCCTCCTGCGCCGGGCGAGCTGCGCCGGTTCTCGCAGCGGCTCGGCACGAGAGCGCTCGTCGACCCGGAGGGCCGACGCTACCGCGACATCGGGCTGGGCTACATGCGGCTCACCGACGAGGAGCTCTTCGAGCGATTGCTGTCGGACCCGGCGCTGCTGCGACTGCCGCTGGCGCGTTTCGGCAATGCGTTCACCGCGGGGCCGGACGAGCGCGCATGGGGAGCGTGGGCTCGCGAGGCGTGACCCGGGTCAGAACGGCTGGACGTCGCTCCACACGAGTGACGGATCGACCACGCGAACGCCGGGCCTGAACGACGATCCGGTCGAGATGAACTCGTAGAGCCTGGTCCCGGCGCTGCCGGCATCGTAGAGGACCACCAGGTCGCCACGGCCGTCGCCGTTGAGATCCGCCGCCGCGATCTTCGACGCGCTCTCCTGGAAGCTCGCCGGAGGTCCACATCGAGACGCGTGAGAAGCGCGTTCCACTGGAGATGAGCCCCACGAGCTCGCTGCCGGTCGCGCCCGTCGCACGAAGGATGACGACGTCCGACATGCCGTCCCGGTTGACGTCCTCGACTGCCACCTGCGACTGCGCCTGTGTCGTGTCCGTGACGTCGGCCCAGCCCTGCAGGGGGGCAAGCGTGCCGTTCCGGAGGGCGGGTGCGACGAGGACGCGGATGCCCACCGGGAGCTCGGCTCCATCCGGCCCGACTGCCGGCGGCCCGGCGGGGGGGTTCGGCAGCCCGACCGGATAGAGATCGGAAGCGATGACCAGGTCGGCGCGCCCGTCGCCGGTGACGTCGGCGGCGAAGGCCTGCGCCCGGCTGACGTCGAGCGAGCCCGACCAGGCGAGCCGTGGAGCGGAGAACGCGGACCCGGTCGAGTCGAGCAGGTACAGGCGCGCCTCGGGGACCACTGCCGGGGTCACGGTCGTCCCGTCCGGCATGACGACCGGAGGAGTACCCGGCGCGCCCTCGAGGATGCCGGCCTCGTCGAGCCCGTCGCCCTCGAAGTCGCCGGCGACGAGCCGCACAGCGGCGCCCGGGTCGATGTCGGGCCCGGTTCCAATGCTCGACCACCACGTTTGGGCCGGGGCGAAGCTTCCGCCGCCCTCCGACAGTGCGACCGTGATGCGGTACCCCGCGGTGCCGAGGCGTTCCAGGCGCAGGACGTCCGCACGCCCGTCGTGGTTGACGTCGGCGAAGGCGAGGCCCAGGCTGGTGGTCGGGTCGAGCGAGGTTCCCGCCGGGATTGCCGGGGGCTGCCAGGGCGCCTCCGGCGCCGCGTCCCACACCAGATCGTAGAAGCCGGCCACCGGGGAAGGTGCGGCCGCGGAAGCCGGCGAGCGCGGGCGGCGACGCCGACGCGGAAGCTGGCGACGCCGGCGAACCGGTCGGCAGGGTGGGCGACGGGGAAGGCAGGGCAACCGCGGGGGACGGTGGGGCCGGTGCGGGGGATGGCGCTCCAGAGGCCGGCCCGGCGCCGGGCACCGCCACACCGATCTCGCCCCTCCCGTCTTCGCCGGGGTTGGGTATTCCGGGGACCACGATCTCGAACTGTGGCCCGTAGTACGTGCGGAGGATCTGCTCGTAGAGCATTCCGTCCTGCGCGCAGCGGTAGGCGCTCGCCTGGTACAGCCGCCACCCGTCGGCGTCCGCGCCGCAAGCCGTCCCCGGTCTTCCCGGCCGGTAGCCTGTCGCCAGGAAGTTGCCGTCCTTGCGCACCGTGATCGTCCACGTGTCGCGCACCGCCTGAAGGTCGCGGCTGGACGGGTGTTCCCGCTCCGGCCAGTACACCTGGTCCCGGGAGTCGTCGGTCACGTCGTAGCAACCGGCGCCCTTCGGCGCTCGGTGCCCGCGCCACACGATCGCGTAGTACCAGCCGTACTGCTTCACGGCGATCGCCCCTGCCTGCAGGGCGGCGTTCGGGGCGGCGGATCCGAATTCGGCCGCGAGGACGTCGCTGACGTATCGCTGGAAGGGGACGACCTGAACCGTTCCCCTCGCGGGGCCGACCGTGCGGTAGACGCGGATCGTCGGAGGGGCGGCATACTCGCTCGTCCAGCCCGTGCAGGTCCTGGTCGCCGCCAGGGCGACGGGTGGTGCGGGCGGCACGACGAGGAGCAGGACGAGCGCGAGCGCACCCGACCCTGCCGCCACGCGGCTGAGCATGGCGGGCACCATACTCCCCGCGGCCGGAACGTGGCAACCCGGTGTCCCTGGCCGGGTGTCCCATGGCCGGGTGTCCCTGGCCTCCCGGTGTTCAGTGCCCCGGAATGACCAGCCGCTGACCGGCGTAGATCGCGTTCGGGTTGCTGATGCCGTTGGCCGCCGCCAGCGCCTGGACGCTCACGCCGTACTGTGCGGCGATCGACGTCAGCGTCTCGCCGCGAGCGACGACGTGGTACTGGGGCGACGCGCCGATCGACGATGCCGCCGCGGTCCCGACCGGCGATGCCGAGCTCGTGGAGGTGGATGCGGGCGCGGCCGAGGCCGCAGCGGTGGCAGAAGGTGTGGTCGACGGGGCAACCGCCGATGCGGGCGCGCCGGACGCCGGTGCCACTGCGGACGGTGCGACGGATGGGGTGACGGAACCGGCGACGGCAGGCAGCGCCGACCCGGACTGGTCCACCATCTGCGCGGACACGAACGCCAGCGCATAGCCGACCACGCCCGCCAGCACGATCATCGCGAGGACCGCTGCGATGCGGCGGAGGATCGACGAGTTGCCTGGCCGGCCGGGCGTCGCGGTCTCGGGCGAGGGCTCAGTGGACCGGACGCCGGCAACCGGGAACGGGGCCGCCATCGGACGGGGGACCGCGGGTTCCGAGGGCGGCACGGGGGCGGGTGTGGGCTCCAGGCCCCCGTCAGGCGCGGGCACCGGGCCCTCAGCGGACGCCGTCTCCGAGCTCTCGGCAGGCTGCAGTTCGGGGCGGTCAGCAGCCGCACCTTCGGCGCCAGCAGCCGACTCGGGCTCCCGGCCCTCAGCCGGCCCGGGTAACAGGCCCTCAGCCGGCAGATCGGCACGCTCGGTGCCGGCCGGCGCTTCCTCCTCGCTGGTGGTGTCGCCGAGGGCCCCGAGGGCTGGGGCGCTCGGCGTACCCTCGGGCGCGGCTGTCTCGGGCGGCTCGCCGGCGTCGCCTGGGTTCACCATCCCCCGATGATAGGGGTCGCGCGTGCGGGCGGAGTGTCGCCGTGGGCGGGCACGACCGGGACTGCCGGGTCCGGCCGGGCCCAGTCAGTCGTCGACGTCGTCGCGAGCACCGGGGACGCGTGCCTCGAGGATCCCGGCCCGGACGCGCGTGGGGTAGAAGCGGAGCCGCCGGGTCCGAGTGAGCGTGCGCGCCTGGGCTTTCGAAGCGGAAGGCTCCGGCTTCGGTGGCGTCCCGGCAGGCGCCCACGGGGCGTGCAGCACTCCGTCCGCGTCCAGGCCGCCCGTGGTCGGGAACGTCGCCGTCTCGCCGGTTGACAGGTCGAAGCTGCCGCGGTGCAGGACGCACGCGACGACGCACCCGTCGAGCGTGCCGAGCGAGAGTGGCGCAGCCATGTGCGGGCAGCGATCGTCCGTGACCACGATCCCGCACGTGGTAGCGGCCACGACGAGGTCGAGGTCCCCGAACGAGACGCGGCGCAGCCCGCCCACCGGCAGGTCGGCGACGGCGACCAGCGGCGTGAAGTCGGCCGACGGCGAGCCGGGGGCGACCAGGTGCGGAGGGATCGGGCAGAGCACGGGAGCGTCGACATTCGGCATGCCCTGATCGTACCCTCACCGGCCGGCCCGGTCGCCGGCGCTCGCGGCAATCCCCGCGGCGCCTCCTGATCCGGCGGCGCCGCCGTCGCCGCACGGCGCCGGACGACGCGGCACAGGACATACTTCGGGAGACGCGGCCCCGTCGAGGTCCGCCGGCTCGCCACGCACGAGGGAGTCGATGCGCTTCGCACTCATGACCGAACCGCAGCAGGGACTCGCGTACGAGGAACTGCTCGCGCTGGCCCGGACGGCCGAGTCGGCCGGTTTCGAAGCCTTCTTCCGTTCCGACCACTACACTAGCTTTCCCGGGCAGCCCGGCCTCCCGACGACAGACGCCTGGACGACGCTGGCGGGGCTGGCCCGCGAGACGAGGCGGATCGGACTCGGGGTGCTGGTCTCGCCGGTGACGTTCCGTCCGCCGGGGCTTCTCGCCAAGGTGGTCACGACCGTGGACGAGATGTCCGGCGGCCGCGTGGAGGTGGGCCTGGGGGCCGGCTGGAACGAGCGGGAGCATGCCGAGCACGGGCTCCCGTTCCCCGACGTGCCCACGCGGTTCGACATGCTCGAGGAGCAACTGGAGATCCTGCACGGAATGTGGACCGAGCCCGCCGGCTGGTCGTTCAAGGGAACGCACTGGCAGATCGCCGGCGCTCGGCTCGTCCCGCGGCCCGTCGATAGGCCCGGGCGCCGTCACCCGAACCTGATCGTCGGTGGTGAAGGGAAGCCGCGGACCGCGCGCCTGGCGGCTCGATGGGCGGACGAGTTCAACGTGTCCAGCGCCGCTCCGGACACCGTGCGCGAGGGATTCGAGCGGGTGATGCGGGCATGCGAGGAAGCGGGCCGGGACCCCGGCAGCATCGTCCGGTCGGTCATGGTCGGCGTGCTCGTCGCCCGTACGCCGCGCGAGGTGAGCGGGCGCGTGTCCGCGCTGCTGGAGATGCTCGGTCGCGACGCGGTCGACTCGGACGCGTGGCTGGCCGAGCGTCGCCCGCGCTGGATCGTCGGGACGCACGACGAGGCGCTCGAGCAGGTGGCCCGCTACGAGGCGATCGGCGCCCAGCGCATCATGTTGCAGGACCTGCTTCCACGCGACCTCGGCATGGTCGAGGAACTGGGCGAGCTGTTCCGGCTGGAGGCGGCTCCTCGCGGCGCGTGACGGCGGAAGCTCGCCCGGCCCCCGGTTGGCTCAAACGGTGCGGTCGGCCCTCTCGTCGGCCTCGCCGGCCGGGACCTCACCGACAAGGGCCGCGGCACGGTACGGCGGGAACTCGCGCCTGAGCGCGTCGGGATTCGTGCCGAGCGCGAGCGCCAGGTGGTAGGTGGTGAGCTGCAGTGGGATCGCCGTGGCCAGGAGCGACGCCACGGGCCCCGCCAGGCCGTGCGGCTGAGGGACCACGATGCGCCCGGCAGGGGTCAACGCGGCGGGGATGGCCGCATCGGCGGGGGCCGACAGGATCGCGCCGCAGCGCACGCCGACCCGCGAGACGGCGGTCAGCACCTGGCGCGCCCGCGCAGCCCGGGCCTCCAGGCCGTCACCGCCCGACAGGATCAGCACGAGTCCGCTCCCGACGTCGAGCGACGGGATGTGGCCGTGGAGCACCGTCTCGAGGTCGCGGAACGCGGTCGGGACGTACGCGGCCTCCTCGATCTTGAGTGCCATCTCCCGGCCCGCCGCCCGATCCACGCCGGAGCCCACGACGACGAGCGCCCGGCTCGCGGCCAGCTCGCGGCCGAGGGCCTGCGCGGCCTCACCGGCGGCGAGCCCGGCGTCGAGGGGCGCCCGAACGCTCCCGGGTGCGGTTGCGCGGCCGGCCATCCGGTCGGCGACCAGGGCCGCGGCCACGATGGGCATCACATACGCGATGGTGTGGCACCAGGACAGGTCGAGCTCGCCGGTGCACAGGCACGCGTCGGCCACGCTGGCCGCGGGACTGTTGGCGGCGGCGGTGACGAGGCCGATCCGGGCCCCATGCTGGCGCGCCGCGCGCATCGCATCCACGGTGGCGAGGGTGCCGCCCTCGTGCGTCATCGCGACCAGCGCGCCCGGACACGGGTCGAGCGCGGCCTCGAACGCCTGGCGGGCCAGCGGCCCCGGCCCGGACAGGTCGCACTCACGCCACGCGTCCCGCCAGATCGCCGCCGCGGCCATGGCGGCGTGTTCCGACGTCCCGCACCCGACCACGGTCGTCGGCCAGCCGGTCGAGGCGCTCGAGCGAAGAAGATCCGCGATCTCCGTGGCGGCGTCGGACGCCGGTGCGTCGGTGAAAAGGCGCTCGGCGAGAGCCGGCTCCCGTTCGATCGCGTCCGCCATCAGGAATGGCGGCCCCGACCGGAGCGCGGGCATCGGCGCGGGAGCCCACGGGTGAGATGGGTCGCAGGAGGGACGCGGATCGAGTCTGGTCATCTATCGTCCTCCGGCGGCCTAGCGGCCTCGGCGGCCCGGCGCCCGACCGGGGGTCCTGCTGCCCGGGGCCCGGGGGTCCTGCCGCCGAACCGAGCCGGCGCGGCGCACCGCCGCGGCCTCCCGGCTGGTGGAGGCGAGGGCTGGATTCGAACCAGCGAACGAAGGCTTTGCCGGCCTTCTCCCTTGGACCACTCGGGCACCTCGCCGTGGTCACCCATGCTAGCGGGCGCGGCCCATGCCAGCGACAGCGCGCAAGCCATCGGGCGACCACGCCATCGCGCGCGGCGCCTGCCATCGGGCGCGCCTGCCATCCGGCGCGCCTGCCATCGGGCGCGGCCTGCCATCGGGGCGCGGCCGGCCCTCCGATCGAGCCCGGGTCAGCGGACCGGTCCGATCCTCGTCGGCGGCCAGTAACGCGCCCACGGACGGCCGATCACGCTCGCGGGGTCGACCGGGCCGAACTCGCGGGAGTCCGTGGACGAGCCGCGATCGTCCCCCGCCAGCTCGAGGCGGCCGTCGCCGGCCACGCCGGCGACCCGCTTGACGAGCCAGCGAGACGGCTCCCTCGGGTCGGGCACGGCGACCAGCTCGGATGGCCTCGGTGCTCGCCCCGCGAACCCACGCGGATCGACGAGGAGCCAGTCGCCCGGTTCGAGGCCCGGCCGCATGCTCGTTCCCACCACCGTGCTGCGCAGCGGCCAGCTGCGCAGCACGCGGCTCAGCGGCGGGGCGAGGGCAAGGCCGACCGCCGCCAGGCCGATCCCGAACCGGGTGCCCGAGCGGAAACGAGCGTGCCGGCCTTCGCGCTCCTCGATGCGCTCTGGCATCGTCGGCGCTCGCTCGGTTGGCTGAGCCGGCGTCAGGCCTGCGGCCGTCCGCCCTTCGTCTCCCAGAAGATGTCGGCGAACTGCTTGACGAGCGCCTGGAGATCTGCCGCCGCCTGGGCGTCGACGCTCTGCTTGCACTTGCCCGCCTGCTTCAGGATGCGCCAGGTCAGGTCGTGCAGCTGCGGGTACGTCTCGAGGTGCTCCGGCTTGAAGTAGTCGCTCCAGATGACCTGGACTTCGCGCTTGACGAGCTCGGCGTGCTGCTCCTTGACGGAGACGCAGCGGACGAACTTGTTGCGCTGGGTTTCGTCGCCGCCGAGGTTCTCGTTGATCAGCTCGACCATGCGCGCGACGGTGCGGGCGCCGAGCTCGGCTCCGTGCGGGTCGTAGATGCCGCACGGCACGTCGCAATGGGCGTGCAGGGTGTGGTGCGGGCGCATGGCCCCGACGATTCGCTCTCGAATCACGATCGACTCCTCCCGGTTCCGTGGATCTCGACGGGTCCATCGTGCCACGGACGGTGCGTGGGCGCAGGCGCCGGGTGCCCGTCGCGTGAGCGGCCCACCATCGGACGAGCAGCCCGCGACCCGCGCGAGCCGGACGCGACCAACCGAGCGGCCGGCGACTCGTACGAACCGCCGACGACGTCCATGTCTGGCGCTCGCGGGGACCGGTATCATCTCGCCATGCACGACCGCCCAGCCGCCGGCGCGGACGGACTGTTCGCCTGCCCGTTCCTGGCCCTGGCCGGCGACCGCGACGTGCGGATCGACGTGCCGGACCGCCGTCACCGCTGCTACGCGGAACCCGAGCCTGCCCCGCGCGCGATCGCGCACCAGCGCGAGTACTGCCTGTCGGCGTCGTTCGCGGCCTGCCCGACGTTCCAGGATTGGGCGCGCCGCGAGGCCGCACGCGTGGTCGGATCCGGCGAAGCGGCGGCGATCCCCGGAGGGGGCCGCGCCCTTGCACGCACCGGCCGTGGCGACCGACGAGGGGGTCGTCTGGCGCCCCGACGACGCCCCGCCCCGCGAAGCCCGGTCGGAGCCCACGCTCTGGGGCGACGGGCGCGCGTGGGCCGCCCCGCCGCCATGGCTGGGAGAGCCGGCCGACGACACGACCAGCAGCAGGTGGCGGCCCGGACCGGACACGGGTCCGTCGGCGGAGGACCCTGCCCGCATCCCTGGTGCGGCTCGCGACGAGCCGGAGGCGACCCGGCCGGGCACGCCGTCACCCCCCTCGAGCCGGCAGCCGGGTCGGCGCGAGCGTCAGCCGGGTCTCGCGGGCACCCGGCTCGCACGGTCGGCACCCGCGCCCGCCGTGCCGCGCGCAGAAGTCCGCCCACGCCGTCCGCCGACGACCACGATCTCCCCGCGTTCCTTGCAGACAATCGTGCTCGTGTCGCCCTGGATCGCTCCGGCGTCCGCGGGACCGCGAACCGGCCGAGCGGGCCACCGGGCGGCCACGACGCTCCACGTGAGGCGGGCGAGGCGGGAACGAGCCGCGCTCCCGCCGCCCG
This sequence comes from uncultured Chloroflexia bacterium, assembly GCA_963759135.1. Classification (GTDB taxonomy): domain Bacteria; phylum Chloroflexota; class Limnocylindria; order Limnocylindrales; family CSP1-4; genus JAJYNJ01. Next base: position 92,215 of record CAVWXU010000019.1, read on the forward strand.
GCCCAGCCCGGACCTGCGGCCGGACGGCACGCCACGTCCGGGGCGCGCGGCGCGTCCCGGACCGGCGTCGCTCGCCGCTGGAGACGGGGACGCCCACCCGCCCCTGACCGGGGTCGGCCGCGCCGTCCCGCTGCCACGGCGCGCATCGGCAGCCCGCGGCGCGGATGCGGCGCCCGACTGGGAACGCCCGCTGCGTCGCGAGGCGTACCCCAGCCTGCACATGCCGCTCGGCCTGCCACACGTCCCTCGTCTCTGGCTCGGCGTGGTGGCGCTCGTCGTCGCGGCCGTCGTGCTCTTCCTCGCGCCCACGCTGTTGCCCGGGTTCTTCGGGGCGCAACCGGTGGCCACGTCTGCACCGGCGCCATCCGCCGCTCCGAGCGTCTCGATCGCGCCGACACCGCCGCCGCTGCCGACTCCGTTTGTCTACACCGTCGTGCAGGGCGACACGCTGTCCGGCCTCGCCGCCAAGTACGGGCTCACGGTCTCGCAGTTGATGAAGGCCAATCCGCAGATCAAGAACGAGAACAGGCTGGTGATCGGCGACCGGCTCACGATCCCGGTCTCGAGCGCGAACTCCGGGGGCATCGGGGCGACCGCCCCGCCATCGGGGCCGCCCGCTCCCTGACCTCGACCGGGCCGGCTCCGCGGCGCGTCGATCAGGGCGGCGCGCCGATCAGCGCGGCGCGAAGTTGATGGCGGTGATCTTGCCGGCCTCGACGCGAAACGTGGCGTCGAGCTGCTGCGACTGCGCGCCGGGCCGGACCACGAGCAGGTTGCATTCGAACGTGTTGCCCAGGTCCCGGCCGTCTCCCGGCAGCATCTTCATGCCCCGGTCCGCGCGCAGGAACCAGCCCGCCATCTGCTCGCCGCGCAGCACCCGCACGTTGCCGAGCACGTGGATCCGCATCTCCGCCTTCTCGTCGAAGAGTCGGATCGCGGACTCGCGATCGCCCGCGTTCATCCGCTCGAAGAAGGCGTCCATGGTGTCGACGGCACCCATGAACGGAGTGTACGACGGGCCCGGCGGAGACCGGTCGATCAGGGTCGCGCCGCCAGCTGCGCCCACGCTCGACGGATCGCGGTCAGGGCTGCGGCCGACGGCAGGCCCAGCCGGGCGGCGGCGTCGGCCTCGGGGATTCCGGCCTCGTACCCCTCGCGCGCCGACAGGGCGATTCCCCGGAGGTCGTCGGCCTGGCGCTCGACGAACGACACGTCGACCACGGCACCGTGCCCGGGCGCGACGACGGCCCCACCGCCGGGAAGGGTGACGCTCCGCGCGAGCGCCGCAACACGGTCGAGCGTCTCCGGCCAGTCGAGCGGAAACGAGTCCTCGAACGATGGCGGCGCGCCCTCCTCGACGAGGTCGCCGGCGATCACCACGCCCGCGTCGGGAACGGCGAGCACCAGGTCGGCGTCGGTGTGGCCGCGCCCGAGGTAGTGGACCTCGACCAGCCTGCCGCCGACCTCGAGGATGCCACCGTCGTCGCCCACGACGTGAGGCGGCGGGACGATCTCGACCAACGCCACGGCGTCGGCCAGCGCGCTGCCCTCGGACCCGCTCGCGCGCGCCCAGGCCACGGCCGCGGCGCGCCGGGCCTCGCCGTTCCGCAGCAATTCCGCCGCGCAGCGCGCATGCCCCCAGATCGCGGCTCCGGCGAACTGGGCGTTCCCGAAGGTGTGGTCGAAGTGGACATGCGTGTTGACCACGATGCGGACGGGCAGGGGCGTCAGCCACTGCAGGTCGTCGAGCAGCTCGCGGGCATGGTCCGCCGTCGAACGCGTGTCGGCCACCAGTACCTCGCCGTCCCCGACGACGGCGCAGATCCCCTGGTCGAACGCCGCGTATCGGCGCCGGAACACGCCATGCCCGATCTCGACCCAGCGCTGACCGGGGCTCGACGACTCGGGCACCACGCGCTACCCCCGGTCCGCCCGCGCGCCCGTCGCCTCGGCGGCGCGGATGCGCCGGACGAGCTCGGCCACGACCTCGTACCGCCCGAAGCTCGGCATCAGGTAGGTCCCGTCGGCGAGCGTCCTCAGGTCGTCGAGCAGCTCGATCGCCAGCTCAAGGCCGAGCTCGGCGCCGCGGTCCCCGGCCGCGCGCATCGACGCCCGGATCCGCTCCGGGATCGTGATCCCGGGTACCTCGTTGTGCAGGAACTCCGCGTGCCGGGACGAATGCAGGGGCAGCACCCCGGCGAGGATTGGAACCGGCAGTCGTGGCGTGCCCAGGCGCCTCTCGATCCCCTCCATCAGCCGCGTCCACTGGGTACGGTCGTAGATGGGCTGCGTCATCACGAGCTGGGCGCCGGCTGCCAGCTTCCGCTCGAGCCGGCCGAGCTCGTGATCGAGGTCCGTGGCAGTCGGGTCGAGGGCGCACGCGATGGTGAATCCCGCGCGCGCCCCGATCGGGCTCCCCGATGGGTCCTCGCCGCGGTTGAGCCGGGCCAGGATCGCGATCAGGCCGGACGAGTCCACGTCCCACACGCCCGTGCCGGTCGGGTAGTCGCCGACCCGGGGCGGGTCGCCCGTCAGCGCGAGCACGTTGCGGATGCCCAGCGCGTGCGCGCCCAGCAGCTCGGACTCGAGCGCCATCAGGTTGCGGTCGCGCGTCGTGACATGGACCAGGCACTCGATGCCGACCTCCCGCTGGATCGCGAACGCGACTGCCATGGCGCCCATGCGCACGCGGGCCATGGCGCTGTCGCTGACGTTCACCAGGTCCGCACCCGCGTCGCGGAGCATGCGCGCGGCCTCGAGCGTGCGTTCGATGCGGACCGAGCGCGGTGGGTCGATCTCGACGCTGACGACGAAGCGACCCGCGGCGAGCGCCCTGGCGAGCCCGGTCGGCCCCGGCGACTCCTCGCCCGATATCTCGACCGCCCCGCTGCGAGGCAGGTCGCGAGCGAGGGCGCGCTCGCGCACGTCCGGTGGAGACGGGGGCGTCGCGCCGGCGAGATCCGGTTGGGCCGCGACTGCCCGATCGAGCGCCGCCCGCATCGCCGCCACGTGGGCGGGCGTCGTCCCGCAGCATCCGCCGATGATCGACGCGCCTGCCTGCAGGAAGCGCGCCACCATCTCGCCGAAGTACGCGGGGTCCGCGGCGTACAGGAACTGGCCCTCGACGCGCTGCGGCATGCCGGCGTTGGGCATGATCGAGCGACCGATCCCCGGCCGTGCGTGCATCTCGGCGAGCGTGTCCAGGCACACGACCGGGCCGGCGCCGCAGTTGACGCCGAGCGCGTCGGCGCCGGCCTCCGCCAGCGCGGCGGCCGCGGCGACGGGAGACGTGCCGTCGGCCGCTCGCAGGTCTTCGTCGAACGTCATCTCCGTGACGATGGGCAGGTCGGAGAGGCCCCGCGCCACGGCGAGGGCGAGCAGCAGCTCCTCCAGTCGGCCGAACGTCTCGAACACGATCATGTCCACGCCGCCTTCGAGCAGGCCCTCGATCTGCTCGCGGAAGGCGCCCGCGGCCTGCTGCCGGGACAGGAGCTGCGGTCCGTGCGCGGCGGACGAGAGCGGTCCCACCGAGCCTGCCACGAGCACCTCGCGCCCGGCGACGTCTCTGGCCTCGCGGGCGAGCTGCGCCGCCCGACGGTTGAGTCGGCCGGCGTCGGCCGAGAGGCCGAAGGGGGCGAGCCTGACCCGGTTCGCTCCGAACGAGCACGTCTCGATCGCGTCGGCGCCCGCCGCGATGTACTCGCGATGGATCGCTGCGACGACCCCGGGTCGGGCCTCGACCAGCTGGTCGAGCGAGGCCTGCTGGGGAATCCCACGGCTGAACAGCAGCGTGCCCATCGCTCCGTCGAACAGGAGCGGCCGGGCCTCGATCCGCTCGCGGAAGGCCCGCCTGGAGAGCGACAGCCGGACCTCGTCCGTCAGGCCCGCACCCCGAGCACGCGCTTCTGCCCGAAGGCGAGGCTCAGCACGAGCGCCACGACGCTGATGACGATCGATGCGAGGAATGCCGCCCAGATGACGTCGAGGGTGAACGGGCGGACAGGCCACCCGTTGATCGTGAACCCGAGCCGCAGCTGGTCGCTCGCCAGCGCGAGGAGCAGCACCATCCCCGTGTTGATGACCAGCCCGACCATCCCCATCGTCAGCAGGTTGATCGGGAGCGCGAGGAGCCTGACGATGGGCCGCAGGTACGTGTTGATGACGCCGAGCAGGACCGCCACCAGCCCCAGCTTCCACCACTGGGTGCCGAAATCGAAGCCGATGCCGGGCACGAGCTCCACGGCAGCCAGCAGCGCTGCGGCATTGATCCCGATCCTGATGACGACGTCGAGCACGGTCCGCATTGTAGGCGGCTCGTCTCTCGACGGGCGACCGACTCCCCGTACCATGTGCCCGTGAACCGACCCGCGGACCCGTACGTTCCGCCGCCGCACGACCGGTACGAGCCGTTCGAGCCGTACGTCTTCGACTATCGGCCCACGCCGCTCACGCCGTTCGAGTACACGCTGCGCGACTTCTTCGACGAGTTCTTCCTGGCCTACCCGGTCACCGCCACGCGCGTCGGCGACCATCGCTTCGACAACCGGTGGCCGGACCTGTCGGGAACCGGCCGCCTGGCACGCGTCGCGCTGATACGGCGCTGGCGCGACCGGTTCATCGTCCCCGGGGACGTCACGCTGACGCCCGACGAGCGGGTCGATCGACAGATCCTGATCGAGACGCTCGACGCCTATCTCTTCGAGGAGGAGGTGCTCCGCGAGGAGACCTGGAATCCGCTCCTGTACGTCGAGCTGATCGGCAGCGGGCTGTTCGCGCTGCTGGCTCGCGAGTACGCACCCTGGCACCACCGGGGCGAGGCCTTCGTCCGCCGGCTCCGGCATCTCCACTCGGTGACCGCGGCAGCCAAGGAGAACCTGCTCGGCATGCCGGATCGCCCCGTGTCCCGCCTCCACACGGAGATCGCGCTCGAGCATCTCGCGGGGATCCCGGAGATCATCGACGAGGCCGTCAGGACGGCCGACAGGAATCGGTACGACGAGGACGCGTTCCGGCTGCCCCCGCGGTTCGAGGAGGCCGTGCCGCTCGCGACCTCGGCGCTCGACGAGCTTCGCGCGTTCCTGGAACACGACGTGCTGCCGCGGTCCCGCGGTGACGGGCGGCTGGGCCCCGACCTCTACGCGCGCAAGCTCCGCCACGTGCTCGCCAGCGACCTTTCTCCGGCGGAGCTGTCCGCGCGCGCCACGCGCGACGCCGCCGTCGTCCGCGCGGAGATGGCCCGGCTGGCTCGCGAGCTGTGGCCCGCATGGATGGCCGGCGCCCAGCTGCCCGAGGGACGGCCGGACGCCGACGACGCCATCGTGCGCGCGGTGCTGGATGCGATCGGGCGCCAGCACCGACAGCCGGAGGAGCTTCTCGACTACTGCGCCCGCGAGGTCGCGCGGCTCGAGCGCTTCGTGCGGCGCAACCAGATGATGGGGCTGCCTCGCGAGACGCTCGACGTGAGCTGGACGCCGACGTTCATGCGCGCGCTCGGCGGAGCGTTCCTCGATGCGCCGGGTCCGCTCGAGAAGGGCCAGAAGAGCCTGTTCTGGATCACCCCTCCCGGCAGCGACTGGCCGGCGGAGCGCGTGGAGTCCTACCTGCGGGAGGACAACGACCGGATGCTCCGGCTCCTGTGTATCCACGAGGCGATCCCCGGCCACCACCTCCAGCTCTACTGGTCGAACCGCTGCCACTCGCTGGTGCGCTCCATCTTCGGATCCGGTGCGTTCGTCGAGGGGTGGGCCGTGTACGCCACGCAGGCGATGATGGACGTGGGGTACGGCCGACGGGACCCGGCGCTCCTGCTCACGCACTGGAAGTTCTACCTGCGCGCGATCGTGAACACGCTGCTGGACGTCGGGATCCACGCCGGCTCGATGACGGAGGACGAGGCGATGCGCCTCATGGTCGAGACCGGATACCAGGAGGAGCAGGAGGCGCGGGCGAAGTGGACCCGCGCCCGGCTGACGTCGACGCAACTCTCGACGTACTACGCCGGCTCCGCGGAGCTCTGGGACCTCGAGCTCGAGGCCCGGCGGCGCTGGGCCGAGACGCACGGTGGACGGCGCGAGGACGTGCCGGACCCGCGCGTCGTCGGCGGTTACGGCGACGTGGGCGATTTCGACTACCGGGGACATCTCGAGGCTGTCGTGTCGCACGGCTCGCCGCCCGTGCGGTGGCTCCGCCGGATCGTGCTCGGGGAAACGGCGGTGCGCGCGGGAGATCGCGCGGCCGCCTGGTTGCAGTCGCGCGCCTGATCGGCGGTACGAGCATCGGGGAGGTGACGCATGGCGGTCATCACGATCTCGAGGCAATTCGGAGCCGGCGGGTCGACCCTGGCGAGAATGCTCGCGGACCACCTGCGCATGGACGTGGTCGACCAGTCCCTCATCGCGGAAGTGGCTCGCCGGGCGTCCCTGACGGCCGAGGACGTCGAACTGGAGGACGAGCGGCCCACGACCCTGCTCGATCGGCTCGCGATGTCGTTTTCTCCGCTCGCCGTTGGAATTGGGATGGCGTGGGAACCGCCCTATCCGGATCCCGCGTTCGACCCCCGGCGCGAGGTCCTCGAACTGACCCGGGAAGTGGTGCGGGAGGCCGCGAAAGCGGGGAACGTCGTCATCGTCGGTCGGGGAGGCGCGCACATCCTGCGCGACGAGCCGGGCGCCTTCCACGTATTCCTGCACGCCGACGCACCGTTCCGGGAGCGCGTCGTCATGGAGCGCGAGGAGATCGACCGGCCGGCCGCGGCGCGGCGGATCCACGAGGTTGACGCCAACCGGGCGGCGTACATCAAGCAGATCTACGGCCGCGACTGGCTCGACGTCCGGCTCTACGACCTCTCGATCGACACCGGACGGGTCGGCATCGCGACCTCGGCGCAGATCATCGAGGCCGCCGTCTCCCGGCTGGCGCCCGGCGCCCCCTGAAGGCGCCGGGCCTCACATGGACGACGGCTGCCCTACCTGTTCGAGCGCCCGCCGGTAGAGCGCCGCCCCGTCCAGGCCGGTCGCCCGAGAGCGCACGGTCGCGAGGTCGTCGAGCAGCCCGCCTTCCAGCCGGGAGCCGGCGATTCGGTCCGTCGTTCGCGCGGCATGCGCGGCGAACCGGAGCGCCAGCAGCGTCTCCTGGCGTGCCGGGTCGTCCCAGAACCACGCGTCGGACAGGAACATCGAGAGTCGTGATGACTGCGCCGCCAGCATGTTCCGGACGACGGCCGTCGTGCGTCTCCCGGACCGCGGGCGCGCCGCGAGGAGCTTCTCGGTGTAGGAAGCGGCGGTCGTGTAGCGCGACGCCACGTCCACGTACCCATCGCGGGCGGCCCAGGGGTCGATCCCGAGCGGCTGCAGCAGCGCATCCGTGAGCGCGTCGACGGCGGCGGCGAGGCGGTCGAGCGCCAGCCTGAGCGGCTGCTTCCAGCGACCGTCGGCCGCGTCCGGGCACTCGCCGCTCCAGCGCAGCACGCCGTGGTGGCAGGACCAGCTCGTCCGATCCTGGACGGTCATGATCGGGAGCGATGGCCGCGAGCGCGAGTCGAGCAGGTCGCCGAGCGGGACCACCTGCAGGTGCGGGTCGCTCGACCCGCTGCTGTACCAGGTGGTCAGGCGCGCCAGGAACAGCTCGCGGAACCGCTGATGGTGCCCGTACAGTTCCCCGTCCGTCGCGATCAGCGCCACCGGCGAACGGTCCGCCGGCAGGTGATCGAGGAGCCGCGGCAGCACCCGGGACCGGACGAACTCGTCGGCGTTCTGCGTGGCCGCCGGATCGAAGCTCACTGCCGTGGAGAGCGCGCCGTCGTAGAACATCACCACGATCGAACGACCGCCACCCACCTCCACACGGTATGGGCGCCGCGTGTCGAGATCGCCGTCCGTGCCGGCCTGCCAGGGCGCGAGGATGGTGTACCGGACCCCTTCCTCCGCGCAGATGCGCAGCGTCGCGAGGTCCACCGCGGTCTCGGGCAGCCAGATCCCGGCCGATCGGCGGCCGAAGCGCAGCTCGAAGTCGCGGAGACCCCAGCGGATCTCCGTACGCCGGTCACGCGTCGAGGCGAGCGGCAGGATCGAGTGGTGGTACGCCTGCGCGATCGCGTTCGACCCGTCGTCCTGCCCGACGATCGCGTCGTGCACGTCCGGCCGGTGCTCGCGCAGCCACGTCGCCAGGGCCGGTCCCAGGTTCCACCCGATGCGGCGGAAGTTGCCGCGCACGGCATTCGGCGCGTAGCACTCGTCGGTGATCCGGACGGTCCAGTCGGGAGCCGGGGCGGCGGTCGGGTCGGCCGGGACCCGGCCCGAGAACGGATCCCGCCGGTCCGGCTGGTAGAAGTGGCCGTGGACGGCCAGGCGGCCGGCGGTCATCGCTCCTCGGCCCGGTGATCGCGCGAGCTCGCCACGTCGAAACGCACGCGGAACGCGGCGCGCGCCGCCGGTTGCAGCGCGAGCGGCCACCGCAGGAGAAGGCAGCTTCCCTGGTACTGGCGCTCGAACCCCGCCTCGGAGTTCGACACGGTCTCGACGGGATACCACGCGACGTCCGCGGGGGGGGCCAGCGTGACGTGGACGTCGGCTCCTTCGAAGGCGTTGCCGAACGAAACCGAAGCGAGGACGCCTGGGTGCTCCGCCGAGTCGTGGGTATAGCGACGGACGACCTCTTCGTCCGACCCGCCGCGGGCCGATGCGTCGGTCGGCACGGCATAGTACGCGGCCGGGTTGCCCCCGCCGCCGGCCAGGTCGACATTCCACTCGAGCACGACATCCGCGGCGATCGGCGCGGCGCCCCGGTGCTCGAGTTCGACGTCGACGGACAGCGACGGGTCCAGCCGACTGCCGGCGAGCCGGAAGGCCTTCCGCACCCGCACGGGCTGCCCGGACACGAACCCCTCGCGTTCGACAACGAGCTCGCGGTCGGCCAGGGCCGCGACGCGGTACGGGTCCTCGACAACATCTCCGAGCTCCACGACACCCTGTCCGCGGAAGGCGTCGACTGTCGTGCCCGCTGGCACCACGTGCAGCAGGGCGGACCGTCGCTCGTGACGGTCGTACACGAGGAGCCGGCTCAGCCCGGGTTCCTTGACCGCGATCGTCTCGTGAATGGTCTTCGGCGCGCCCGTCCCGGACGAAGTCGCAGCCCCGGCGGGGGCCGGCGCGTCGGCGCCTGGCAGACTCGCCCGCTCGTGGGCCACGAGCGTCGCGTGGTACGCCTCGAGCCGCCGGCGCATGACCGACGCGAGCGCGAGGCGCGTCGCGCGCAGGTCCCACGTCCCGATCGCCGCTCCTTCCGCGAGGTCCACCACGACCACCTGGCCGGCCGATGCCAGGAACGCCTCGGGAACTCCGTCCATGTCCGTGTCGGTGAGCGCGCTGCCATCCGCCGGCGGCGCGCCGACAGCCCTGCGCATCTCCAATGGCTCCTCGCGCAGCCGGGCCTCGTCGGCGAGGTCCTCCGCCGCGATCAGGTGCGCGGCGGTGGCCAGGCGCATGTGGACGATGTAGATGCCGCCGAACAGCCCGTGCCAGTAGCAGTCGTTCGACTGACCGCGGTAGAGGTGATCCAGCGCGGAATCCTTCTCCTGTCCGTCGGGCATCGCGGCCACCTTGGCCGACGCCCGCAGCATCTGCTTGTGCAGGTCGTTGATCTCGCGATACCGCACCTGGAAGTTGCGCCAGAAGCCACCCCGCAGGAAACGCCGCTCAGGCAGATCCTGCTCGGAGGCCCGCTTCGCCAGCGCGATGAGGGCGGTCGAATCGTCCGGAGGGAGCGCCCACTCGCCCATCTCGAAATACGATGCCGTCGGCACGTACGCCCGCCCTACGGGAGGCTCGCGGTCGAGCCAGGACGACGGCGTCACGGTGGTCAGCCACGAGGCGTTGTCCTCGAGCAAACCGAAGAACCGGTCGATCCACCGGTTTCGGCCCCAGCAGTGCTCGTACGTACCGGGCCAGGCGCCGAACTTCTCGCCGTCGTCGCCCATGAACCCCAGCCGATGGCCGTCGTCCGTGGCGTTCGCCAGCAGATGGGCGACGACGTCCTCGGGCGCCCCGAACGGGATCCGGTAGCGGAGCCCCTGCTCGGTGCCGAAGACGCGGAGGAGCCGGCCCTGGTCTTCCGTGACGTATGCGCCCCACATCGCGTCCTCCGCGATCGCCGCGGCGCGAAAGTGGTTGTCGTCGAGGATCGTCCACTCGTAGCCCGCGTCCGCAAGGACGGCGGGGAGCTGCGGTTCCCATACGCGCTCCGCGAGCCACGCGCCGCGCGGCCGCCGCCCCACGAGGCGTTCGATCTCGTCTGCCATGCGGACAAGCTGGCCCTGGCGGTCGCGCTCGGGCAGCGACGCCAGCACCGGCTCGTAGTAGCCGCCGCCGAGCACCTCGACCTGTTCGCGCTCGACGAGGGTCCGGAGACGATCGAGGAAGGCGGGGTGCTCGCTGCGGATCCATTCGATGAGCGGCCCCGTGTAGTGCAGCGACAGGTGGACGCCCGGGTGTCGCTCGAGGGCCTGCAGCAGCGGCTCGTACGCCTGTCCGAAGACGTCCTCGAACACCCAGCCGAAGTTGCCGACGGGCTGGTGGTTGTGGATCGCGAGCGCAAGCGCGATGCGTCCCGCCACGGACCTCCCTCTGCCTCCCCGCCGCCGGCCTGCCTTCAGGGCCTGTCGCGGACGCCGGGAGCCGGTTCCGTCGGGCGCTCGGTGGCGACCGAGCACTGCGCCTCCGTCCGACCTGGTCCTCGAACGACCCGCTCGCGAGCCTTCGAGGGCGTGGCGCGCCTCCCGCGCGCGGACCGGTTTCTCCGGCCGCCCCGAGATGCGTGCCGCGGGCAGGTACAGCTGCTCCGTGTACTCCTCGAGCATCCGCGTCGTCGAGAACTGCCAGACGGTGGTGCGGATCGAGGCGCGGCACGTCTGCAGCCACGCGGCCGGGATGCCGTCGCGGTCGCGCTCGTAGTAGCGGGGCACGACCTCCTGCTCGAGGATCCGGTAGAGCTCCTGGGCGTCGGCCCAGTCCTGCGCCCCCTCGTCGGGACCTGGCTCGCGTCCGCCGATCGCCCAGCCGTTGGCGCCGGTCCAGCCCTCGTCCCACCAGCCGTCGAGCACCGACAGGTTGACGACGCCGTTGACGGCGGCCTTCATGCCGCTGGTCCCCGACGCCTCGAGCGGGCGGCGCGGGTTGTTGAGCCACACGTCCACGCCCTGGACGAGGAACCGGGCGACGCGCATGTCGTAGTCCTCGACGATGAAGACGCGGCCGCGCAGCGCGCGGCGACTGGCTTCGGCCCCAGATGTCCTGGATGACGCTCTGGCCGGGCCGGTCCGCGGGATGCGCCTTGCCGGCGAACACGATCTGGACGGGCCGCTCCGGATCCCAGAGGATCCTGGCCAGCCGCTCCTCGTCGGTGAAGAGCAGCGAGGCTCGCTTGTAGGTCGCGAAGCGGCGCGCGAAGCCGATGGTGAGCGCGTTCGGGTCCATCACCTGGCCGATGCGCGCGCAGTTCGTCCGGCGACTCGCCGTGCCGAGCCAGCTGTGTCAGCATCCGGCCGCGGACGAAGTGGGCCAGCTCGAGCTTCTGGCGGGAGTGGGCGCTCCACAGCTGGCGGTCGGAGACCTCGTCCAGGCTCTCCCAGAATCGGCGGCCGCGGACGTCCGCGTCGAGATCGTCCAGGTCCCCGCCGCGCTCCTGGTACAGGCTTCGGATCGGGCCGTCCCACCCAGCTGGGAACGTGGATCCCGTTCGTGATGCCGAGGATGGGGTGGTCGAGGATGGGGCGCCACGTGGCGTTCGCGGTCTGCGCGTGCAGCTTGCTCACGGCGTTCGCGCCGTTCGTGAGGCGGAGGCTGAAGGCGGTCATGTCGAACTCGCCCACCGCGCCGTCGACGCCCCGCCCGAGCTCGAGGATGCGCTCCAGGTCCACGCCGTCGTCACCCGACAGGGGGAGGCGACGCGGCGCACCAGGTTGGCGTCGAAGCGCTCGTTGCCGGCGGACACGGGCGTGTGGATCGTGAACACGGAATCGCCGCGAACGGCGGTGAGCGCGTCGTCGAGCGGCACGCCCTGGGCGACGAGCTCGCGGGCACGCTCGACGAGCATCATCGCGGAGTGTCCCTCGTTGAGGTGCCAGACCGCCGGCCGGATGCCGAGGGCGCGGAGCGCGCGCACCCCGCCCACGCCCAGGACCATCTCCTGGCAGAAGCGCATCTCGCGCCCGCGAACGTACAGGATGCTGGTGATGGGCCGGTCCTCCGGCGCGTTGTCGGCCACGTCCGTGTCCAGGAGCAGCAGCGGGACGCGGCCCACCTGCGCCAGCCAGACCGCGCACCAGACGGTGCGGCCGGGCAGGTCGACGGGGACCTGCAGGGCGTCGCCGTCCGCGGACGCGACGCGCAGGAGCGGCAGCCGCAGCGGGTCGTAGTCCGGGTACGCGTGCTCCTGGTGCCCGTCGGCGTCGATCGTCTGGCGGAAGTACCCGCGGCGGTAGAAGAGGCCCACGGCCACGAACGGCAGCGCCATGTCCGACGCCGTCTTGGCGTGGTCTCCCGCCAGGACGCCCAGTCCTCCCGAGTAGATGCCGAGCGTCTCGGTGAGGCCGTACTCGGCGCAGAAGTACGCGATGGGCCCCTCCAGGTCCCGCGGGTGGCGGCGGGCGAACCAGTGCCCGGCCCCGTCAGCCATGTAGCGCTCGAAGTCGTGCACGACCGTGTCGTACTCGGCCATGAAGGCGGGGTTCTCGAGGAGGTCGGCCCAGGAATGACGGCTCAGGAGGATCGAGAGCGGGTTCCGGTAGCGCGACCAGAGCGCCGGGTCGATGCGCGAGAAGAGCTGGCGGGCCTCGGGGTGCCAGGTCGGGTACAGGTTGTAGGCGAGGGCCCTGAGTCCGTCGAGGCGGGCGGGAAGTCGGAACGCCGGCGGCGGCAGGGTGGGCACCACGGGGGCTTGCTGCATGGATGGTGCGATCCTACACGAACAGCCGTGCGCCATGGATCCAGCCGCGGCTGCGCTCATCCGGACGGGCGTACCATCCCCGGCCATGAGGATCGCGATGGTGACCTCCGAGTGCGAGCCCTTCGCGAAGAGCGGCGGACTGGCCGACGTCGTGGACGCGCTGGCCAGGGCGCTGGGTGACCTGGGCCACGACGTCGACGTGTACCTGCCGCGCTACCGAGACCTCCGGCCTCCCGCCCCGGCCAAGCGCAGCCTGCTCACGGTCCCCCTGCCTGCGCCCCCGGACGCGCCCGGCGCCCGAAGTGGCGCGATCATGGAGGCCGTCGAGGTGCTGACGGCGGGAGCCGACGGGTACAGGCTCCGGCTCGTGGACCACGCTCCGAGCTTCGACCGCGCCGGCTACTACGGCGAAGCGGGTGCGGACTACCCGGACAACGGCGCGCGTTTCGCGCTGCTCGGGCGCGCCGCGCTCGAGACGATCCGCGCCGAGGGTGGCGGGGTCGCGGTCCTGCACGGGCACGACTGGCAGGCGGGGCCGGCGGTGCTCCTCCGCGACTTCGCCTGGGGGTCGGATCCCGGTGCTCGCCGGCATGGCGACGGTGGTCACATGCCACAACCTTGCCTACCACGGCTGGGTGCCGCGCGAGCGCGCGCGGGCGCTCGGCCTGCCGGCCCGCGTCGGCAAGGCCGACGGCGTCGACCTGCTGCGGGAGGAGGTCGCGCGGGCCGACATGGTCAACACCGTGAGCCCGAACTACGCGGTTGAGTCGCGGACGCCGGAGTACGGCGGGGGCCTCGACGACGTGCTGCGCGCGAGGGGAGACACGTACACCGGGATTCTCAACGGCATCGACTCGCGGCTGTGGGACCCCGAGGCTGACGGGACGCTGGCGGAGCGGTTTTCGTCGGCGGATCCGGCCGGGAAGCTGGCATGCAAGCGGGACCTCTCCTCGCGGCTGGGGCTCGACGATCAGGGCGGGTTGCGCGGTGGCTGGGGCGGGCGCGGCGCGCCGATCTTCGGCATGGTCGGCCGGCTCGACCCCCAGAAGGGGTTCGACCTGCTTGCCGGTGCGGCCGAGGCGATGCTCGACGATGGCGCCCGGATCGTCGTCCTCGGGACCGGCGATGAGCGCCTGGTCCGCGGCCTGCGGCAGCTCGCCGACCGCCGGCCGGGCCGCGTCGCGATCCTGGACCGTTTCGACCGGGACGAGGCCCGCCGGATCTACGCCGGCAGCGATCTGCTGCTGATGCCGTCCCGGTTCGAGCCGTGCGGGCAGAGCCAGATGATCGCGATGCGCTACGGCACCATCCCGGTCGTGCGGAGCACGGGCGGCCTCGCCGACACGGTGATCGACGCCGACGCGCGGCCGGATGAGGGCGACGGCTTCGCGTTCGTGCCGGCCGAGCCGTCTGCCCTGGCGGCGGCCGCACGGCGGGCGATCGCAGCGTACCGAGACGAGGGCCGCTGGGCGGCGCTCGTCTCGCGGGCCATGCGGCGCGACTTCTCATGGGCAGCGTCGGCGCCGCACTACATCGAAGCATACGAACAGGCCGTCGCGATCCGCCGGGCGCGCGCGCCTCGACGCGGGGCCCTCGCGCGCCCCGTGACGCCCGTCTCGATCAGGCGAGGACGCGGCGCAGGATGGCCAGGAACTGGTCGGGATCGTCGCGGTGTGGGCTGTGGCCGAGGCCCGGCATTTCGTGCACGTGGTCGGCGCCGAGCGCGCCCCGGAGGAGCAGGAGCACATCCGGCGGAATGCGGCCTCCGGCTCTCGCGTCGCCGGCGATCAGGTCCACGCGGAGGTCGGCGTGGCGCCGGCGCCACGCCGTCATGAGCCCCAGAGGATCCCACGGCGCCCCCCGCGCGATCGCGTCGGCTGCCAGGGGGGACGTCTCGACCAGGGCCTGCGCCCGCGCGTCCGCATCCTCGCCCTCCCAGGCCGGGCCCCACGACCGGACGACCCCCCGGGCCTCGTCGAGTTCGGGCCGAAGCTCCGCGCGAAAGCCGTCGGCCATCTCTGCCGCCTGCTCGGCGGTCAGGAACGGAGGATCCTCGAGGACGAGCTGCGCGACCGCGGCGCCCGCATCGACGGCCGCCGTCGCCACGCCGGCGCCCCAGGAGTGCCCGAGCAGGGCGGGCGCGCCATCGAGCGCCGAGGCACGCGGCCCCGCGGCCGGCAGGTGCAGGTCGTCTGCCGCGGCGGCCGGCAGATGCAGGTCGTCTGCCGCGGCAGCGGGCAGCGCGTGCATCGCGGCGGCGACCAGCTCGCCGACGTGCCTCAGGTCGTAGGCGGACCGGCCGACGGACTCCTGGTCCGGCAGCGACGCTCCACTCCCGTCAGTCCAGCGCGTGCCCCCATGGCCGGGCAGGTCGAGCGCGTCCACCGTTCGGCCGTCGGCGGCAAGGGCGCGCGCGACGCCCGCAAACGCCAGCGCGCTCGACGTGACCCCGTGCAGGATCACGATGCGCCGGCCGCCCGCTGGCAGGTCGCCGGCCGGCGACCAGCGCCAGGCGTTGAACCGGATGCCGGGCAGCGCAACGTGGTAGCTGGACGTCTCGACCGCCTGGACCATGCGTTGCTCCTATGTCAAGCCGCGGCCGCTATCAAGCGAGCCGATGCTACCGCCTGGGCGCCCGTCCGTCAGTGACGCGCCAGGCGCTCTGCGAGGCCGCGGCCCGTGGGAGCCTTCCCGTGCCGGTCGGCGAGCCGGTCGAGCCGCATCATCGAGAGTTGCACGAAGCGCGCGCCGAGCCACCGGAGTGGCTCCGGCTCCCAGTTCCGGGACCTGTGATTCACGAAGGGAAGCTGCGTGATCTCGGTGCGGCGACCTGTCACGAGGTCCGCAAGCGTGCGACCGGCGAGGTTGGCGGTCGCGACGCCGTGCCCGGTGTATCCGCGCGCCGACGCGATCCCCGTCGTCTCGTCGTACGAGAACGACGGCATCCAGTCGCGCGGCATCCCGAGCGGCCCACCCCAGGCGTGCGTGAAGCGGACGCCGCGAAGCGGCGGGAACCAGCGGCCGAGCGTCCGTCGCAGCATGGCGTGGGTCGCCTCGTCCCGATCGAACGCCGGCCCGATCCGCGACCCGTAGTGGTACGGGGCCCCGCGCCCGCCAACGAGGATCCGCCCGTCCGGCGTGCGCGAGAGGTAGTCGATCGTGAGCCGGAACGACGCCACGCACTCGTGTCCTTGCCAGCCGATGGACGCCCACTGTTCGTCGGAGAGCGGCTCGGTGAGGACGATCATCGAGTAGATCGGCAGCACCTGGCGATGGAGCGGGCGGAACGCCGCGAGGTAGGCTTCCCCGGCCAGGACCACCGTCCCGGCTCGTACGTCGCCGCGCGTCGTGTGCAGCACCGCCGCACGACCTCCGCCCGCGCTCCTGCCGGCCTGGCGCGGCTCGAAGCTCGTCACGCCGGTCTGCTCGTAGATCGCACCTCCGCGTGTCTCGACCGCCTGCGCCAGCCCGCGGACCAGCCGGCCGGGGTGGACCGCCGCGCAGTCGGGCATGAACGCCGCGCCGACCGCGCCCGCGACCCGGAGGCGCTCCCCGAGCGCCGCCGCGTCAAGCGCCCGACAGTGTTCGCCGAAACCGAACCGCTCGTACTCCTCGACGGCAGTGCGAAGCGCAGGCTCCTCCGCGGGGCTCCTCGCCACCACGAGCGCGCCACCCTTGCGGACGCATGCCTCGATCCCTTCCGCACTCGTGGCCCGCGCCACCTCGTCGACCGTCTCGTGCATCGCCCTGCGGACCGCCTTCGCCGCCTCCACGCCGTGCCGCTCGGCCAGCACGTCAAGGCTGATGTTCAGCTCGCCAGAGCACCAGGCGCCGTTGCGACCGGATGCGCCGAACCCGGCGATCTCACGCTCGAGGACGGCCACGCGCAGCGACGGCTCGCGCTTCAGCAGTTCGAGCGCCGTCCAGAGTCCCGTGAGCCCGGCACCCAGCACTGCGACGTCCACGTCGGTCGTGCCGTCGAGCGGCGGGCGCGGGGTCAGATCGTCGCCGCTGTCCTCGAGCCAGAAGCTCACCGCGCTGTATGCGTCGGCCGCAGGACCCTCGCGCTGCACGCCGCCGTCGAGCCCTCGCCCGGCCATGTCCCCTCCGCACTGCGGGCTGGGCGAGTAGACCCACGCGTCTGCCGACGATCGAGACACGCGAACGCCCGAAGGAACCTCGGATCGGAGTCCGCGCCATCGACCGAAGCCGAGGCCCATTCAACCGAACCCTGGATCGGATCGCGGTACGCCCGGCAAGCCGGACGCCCTGTCGCCGAACCCTGGTCCCGAATCGCCAGCTCGGCGGTTGCCCACCGGTCCTGCGGCTCGGGTCCTGGCCCCTCCGGGCTGCAACGACTGTACCCGTCCCATCGAAGCGTGGTCAACGCTACTTGTCCACCACTTTGCCGACGCCGGGGCGACTTGTCCCGGTGCCGTCCACACCGGTTGTCCACGCGCGGGACAACCGGCCGTCTCCCGAACCTGTCGCCCGACGCGCTCGCCACACGCCCCGCAACGACAGGCCGTCGACGGCGCGATGCGTCCGGCCCGTCCGGCCGCGCTACCATCGGTCGATGCTGTTCGACTACGCCGCTGTCTCGCCGGCGACCGTCCGGGGCGACACCGACGCTGGGCTCGCCGGCCGCGAACGATCTCGTCGAGCGGGTGGCGTCATGGATCGGGCGCCACGTTCGACGAGACGATGATCCCGCTCGACCGTGCCCTCGACCGCGCACAGGTCACATACGCGAAGGGTGCGTTCATGGCCCGGGTCCATCCCGACCCCGCGGTTCGCGACGCCGCGCAGGTCGCCGAGGAGCGGCTGGCCAAGTGGCGCGTCGCCCTGTCGTTCCGCGACGATCTGTACCGGGCCGTCCGCGACTTCGCTGCCACCGACGAGGCCGCAGGACTGCGGGGCGAGCGTCGCCGGCTCCTCGACCACTGGCTGCGTGATTTCCGGCGTGCCGGCCACGAGCTCCCTGTGGCCGCGCGTGCCGAGCTCGAGCAACTCCGCAACCGGCTGGTGGAGCTCGAGGTCGTCTTCCAGCGGAATGTCGACGACGTCCACGACGGGCTCGAGCTGACGCGCGACGAACTGGCCGGTCTGCCGGACGCGTATGTCAGCCGGCTCCCGCCCGGGTCCAGGCCGGGCACATACCAGGTCGGCCTGGATTACCCGAGCGTCTTTCCGTTCCTCGACCAGGCGGAGCGGCGCGACCTGCGCCGGGATCTCGAGGCCAAGCTCTTCAACCGTGGCGCGGAGCCCAACCGCCCGGTCATCGAGGAGGCCCTGCGGACCCGGAAGCGGATCGCGGAGCTGTTCGGGCTGCCATCCTGGGCCCACTTCGCCCTCGAGGTGAAGATGGCCGGCCACCCCGAAGCCGTGGATCGCTTCTACCGCGAGATCGTGCCGCCGCTGCAGGCGAAGGCCCGCGCCGAGTTCAGGCACCTCTCGGGCCTGCTCGAGGCCGACACGGGCGACACGCACCTGCGCTCCTGGGACTGGCTCTACTACGAGAACCAGGTGCGCCGGCGGGAGTTCGGTCTCGAGCAGCACCGCGTCGCCGAGTACTTCCCGGTGAACGCCGTGATGGACGGGATGCTCGCGCTGACCGGCGACGTCTTCGGGCTCACCTACAGCCGCGTCGAGCCGACGGGCGCATGGCACCCCGACGTATCGCTCTACGAGGTCCGCGATCGCGCCTCGGGCGCACCGATGGCATGGTTCTACACCGACCTCTTCCCGCGCGACGGGAAGTTCGGACACGCCGCGGCGTTTCCGCTCGTCGCCTCGCACCGGGGCCCGGACGGCGTGCGCGTCCCGCCCGTCTCGGCCATCGTGGCGAACCTCACCGCACCCTCGGGCGACGTGCCGTCGCTGCTGCGCCACGACGAGGTGGTGACGCTGTTCCATGAGTTCGGGCACGTCCTCCACCAGTCCCTCAGCCGAACCGAGTTCGTGCGCTTCTCCGGCGGGGAGACGGAGCCCGACTTCGCCGAGGCGCCCAGCCAGATCATGGAGCACTGGGCCTGGGATCCGACGGTGCTGCGGGGGTTCGCGCGGCACTACCGCACGGACGAGCCAATCCCGGAGGACCTGGTGTCGCAGCTGGTGCGCTCGCGTGACCTGAACGTCGGTGTGCGGATGTTGCGACAGGTCTCGCTCGGGCTGCTGGACATGGGCCTGCACGACGCATCCGAGGATCGCGACCTGGACGCCATCAACCGGCGCTCCTGGGAGGTCACCGGCCTGCCGTTCCACGAGGGGACGTTCTACCCGGGCGGGTTCAACCACCTGTTCGGCGGCTACGACGCCGGGTACTACGGCTACCTGTGGTCCAAGGTCTACGGTGACGACATGTTCGGTCGGTTCCGCGCCGCCGGCGTCACGAACGCCGACGTTGGGGCCGCCTACCGCCGCGAGATCCTCGAAGCCGGTGGGTCGCGCGACGCCGCCGAGATGCTGCGCGCATTCCTCGGTCGCGAGCCGTCGAACGAGACGTTCCTGGAGTTGCTGGGGATCGGCGAGCTGCTGGGGACCCGCCCGGCAACGCCGGCCGGGAGCGCCGCCGTCAGCGCCGGGACGTCGCGGTTCGCGCCGTCCGACACAGGGGCCGGCGCCCCGGGTCCGAAGTCGTGATCGCCCGGGTCGGCCTCGTCCAGCTCGACGCCGGCGACGACGTCCACGAGAACACCGAGCGCGCTCTCGAGCTGGCCGGCCGGGCCCTCGACGCAGGCGCGCGGCTGGTCGCGCTTCCGGAGACGTTCCTGTACAGGGGGAAGACCGCCGGCTACCGGGCGGCCCAGGCTGGCGTTCCCGGCCCGCTCGTGGAGCCGTTCGCGGCGCTCGCGCGTGAGCGCGCCGCCTGGCTGCTGCTGGGAAGCGTCGCCGAGCGGAGCGGCGACCCGGACCGGCCGTACATCACCAGCGTCCTGCTCGCACCGGACGGGTCGGTCGCGACCACCTACCGGAAGATCCACCTGTTCGACGTCTCGATCGACGCGGGGCCGGCGGCCAGGGAGTCGGCGCGGGCGACGCCCGGGGATCGAGCCGTGGTTGCCGACATCCCGTTCGCCGACCTCCAGCCTCGCCCGTCATCTCGCCACGACGCCGGGTCGCTGCGCCTCGGCCTGACGATCTGCTACGACCTCCGCTTCCCGGAGCTGTACCGCGTGCTGGCCCTGGCCGGCGCGCAGGTCCTCTGCGTTCCGTCCGACTTCACCGAACGCACGGGGCGCGACCACTGGGAGCCACTCCTGCGCGCTCGGGCGATCGAGAACGGGGCGTACGTGATCGCCCCGGCTCAGTGCGGCGTGCCGCCCGCCGGCAGCGCAGCGTACGGGCACAGCCTGGTCGTCGATCCCTGGGGGATCGTCGTCGCGCAGGCGTCCGACGGCCCGGGCGTCGTGCTGGCCGACCTCGACCCCGACCGTGTCACGGCCGCACGACGGCAGATCCCCGTCCTGGTCAACCGCCGTCCGGACGCGTACCGGGAGGCCTGACGGTCGCCGCCGGCACTGTGCGAAGATATCGTCCGCTTCGAGCTGAGCCTGCTGGCATTCGGCATGTCGGCGCTCGCTCTCGTGGCAGAGGTTCTTCCACGTGAGCCGTCAGCGTGTCGTGATCATGGGCGCCGCCGGGCGCGACTTCCACGATTTCAACGTCGTCTACCGCGACGACCCCGATGTCGAAGTGGTGGCGTTCACCGCCACCCAGATCCCCGGCATCGCGGACCGCCGCTACCCGCCGGAGCTGGCCGGCAGCCTCTACCCGGACGGGATCCCGATCGTCGCGGAGGACGAGCTCGAGCGCGTGATCCGGGACGAGCGCGCCGACACGGTCGTCTTCGCGTACAGCGACGTGTCGCACGAGCACGTCATGCACAGCGCGTCGCGCGCCCTGGCGCAAGGAGCGGACTTCGCGATTCTCGGCCCGGCTCGGACAATGATCGAGAGCGTCAAGCCGGTCGTCGCCGTGTGCGCGGTTCGCACCGGGTCGGGCAAGAGCCAGACCACGCGGCGCGTCGGCCGCGATCATGGACGAACTGGGGCTTCGGCCGGTGGTGGTGCGGCATCCCATGCCGTACGGCGACCTGGTCGCCCAGCGCGTGCAGCGCTTCGCCGAGTACGCCGACCTCGATCGGTACGAGACCACCATCGAGGAGCGCGAGGAATACGAGCCGCACCTCGACGCCGGGCACGTGGTCTACGCCGGCGTCGACTACGGCGCGATCCTGCGCCGGGCCGAGCAGGAGGCGGACGTCGTCCTGTGGGACGGTGGGAACAACGACTTCAGCTTCTACCGGCCTGACCTCGCCATCGTCGTGGCGGACCCGCTTCGGGTCGGCGACGAGCTCCGCTACCACCCGGGCGAGACCAACCTGCGGATGGCCGACGTCGTGGTGATCAACAAGATCGACTCGGCGACCGGCGAACAGCTGGCGACGCTGCGGGAGCACATCGCCCAGGTCAATCCGCGCGCGTCGGTCGTGGAGGCCCGTTCACGGCTCGCGCTGGAGGGCGGTGACATCGCCGGGAAGCGCGTGGTGGTCGTCGAGGATGGGCCCACGCTGACCCACGGCGGCATGACGTACGGGGCGGGGATCGTGGCCGCACGCCGGTTCGGGGCCGAGCTCGCCGACCCTGCGCCCTACGCGATCGGCACGCATCCGGGCGATCCTCGACCGTTACCCGGCGCTCGAGCCGCTGTTGCCGGCGATGGGCTACGGCGACCAGCAGATTCGCGAGCTCGAGGCGACACTGAACGCCGTGCCCGCCGACCTCGTGCTGGCGGCGACGCCGATCGACCTGCGACGCGTGCTCACCCTGAACAAGCCAATCGTCCGCGTCCGTTACGAGCTCGACGAGGCAACCGGCCCCTCGCTGCAAAGTCTGCTCGAGCCAGTCCTGCGGCGGCAGCCCGCGAGGGCCTGAGCCCGCCGGCGCCCGGCCGTGTCATCCCGCCCGGCGGTGTGGACGCCGCCCGGGCCCACCCTGGAGTTCGATCGATGCCCGGTCCCACCGATTCCCTGGCGCCCGACCGCCCGGTTCCTGCGATCGACCCACCCCGCCACTACCTGGCGGTCTCCTCGCTAACGCGCGACGAGTTCGCGCGCCTCATCTCGCTGGCCCGGCGGATGAAGGCGGAGCCCGCGGCGTGGCGCGAGGCGATCCCGGCCGGGAAGCTCGCCATGCTGTTCGACAAGCCCTCGACCCGGACGCGCGTCAGCTTCGAGGCGGCGGCCGTCAACCTTGGCATGCACCCGCTGATGCTGCGGCCCGACGAGCTGCAGATCGGCCGCGGCGAGCCGCCGCAGGACACGGCCCGCGTGCTCTCGCGGATGGTGGACGCCATCGCATGGCGCACGTTCTCGCAGGCGAAGCTGGAGGCGTTCGCCTCGTCCGCCAGCATCCCCGTGATCAACGCCCTGACCGACGAGCATCACCCGTGCCAGGCCCTCGCGGACCTCATGACCATCGAGGAGTCGATCGGCTCGCTCGCCGGCCGGCGGCTCGCCTACGTGGGCGACGGCAATAACGTCGCGCACTCGCTGATCGAGGCCGGCGCGCTGGCGGGCATGCAGGTCGTGCTCGCCACGCCGGAGGGATACCAGCCCGACGAGGCCATCGTCGCGGGCGCGCGCGACCGGGCGCGGGAGACCGGCGCGAGCATCGAGATCGTGCGCGATCCCGCGGCCGCGGTGCTCGGCGCCGACGCCGTCTACACGGACGTCTGGACGTCCATGGGGGAGGAGAAGGAGCGCGAGGACCGGGTGCGGGCGTTCGCGGGCTATGTCGTGACGTCGGCGCTGATGCAGCTGGCGGCTCCCGGCGCGATCTTCCTCCACTGCCTGCCTGCACATCGCGGGGAGGAGGTCGAGGACGCCGTCATCGAGGGTCCGTGGTCCCGGGTCTGGGATGAGGCGGAAAACCGGCTGTGGACCGAGCAGGCCGTGCTCTATGCGCTGATCACCGGCGACTGGCGCGGAGGTCGGGTGCGGTAGCGTCTGCCACGTGCGGAAGCCGGCGGGCGCGCCGCCATCGCCGACCGAGTGCTGTCGCCGTCAGCCGGGACCTTGCGCGGCGGGCGGCGTGGCCGAGGGCCGGAGGGAGCGCCGCCGGCGTCACTCCTCCTCGGAGTGTGCCTCCAGGCCGTTCTCGGCATCGAGGAGCGGCAGGATCACCCGCTCCTCCTGCTCCAGGTGGGAGCCCATCAGCGCGTGGAGCCCGTACAGCCGCGCGCGGAGGTCGACGAGCTGGCGGTGAGAGGGCTCGCGGCGGAGGGCAAGCCAGTCCGCCTCGAGCCGCTCCACGGCCTGGCGGATCTGCTGGTGCTGCAGCCGCAACAGCCGGGTGGCCCAGGTGGTCTCGGCCAGCCGGTCCATCTCAGGGAAGCAGAAGTGGTCCTCCCAGTCGAGATGGGGGAGCAGGATCTTCTCGATCGTGTCGAGCAGGGTGCGGAGCGCGCTCGCCAGGTCCCGGGCCGCGAGGTTCCCGGCCATCTCCGCCGTGGCCTCGATCCGTCCGACGATGTGCTCGATGTCTCTGTGCTCATGGTCCAGGATGCGGCGCTCGACGGCCACCCCGTGGCCCGGTGCTGTGGTCATCCCCGCCTCCTTGGGACGCTGTCGCTCGTCCGGCGTCGAGTCTCCCCGCCGGCAGCGGGGCGTACCAGTGCCCTCTGTCATCCTTTGGGGGGTGCGATGCCCCATGCCAGCGCGCCGCCTGCGCGGATCGGGCCGCCGTGCAGGTTCGCCGGCCGGCGCCGGAAGGACCGCCCGCGGATCGGGGGCCACAACGCACTGGCCCCGGGGACCTGTGTCATGGTGTGCTTCGTCGAGTCATGGCCCCCTATCTCCCGGCAGTGCGCATCAGCCCGGCTCGGAGCAGCGTGATGCACGAGGCGGGCATCGCGCGCCTGGACGGCGCATGTCCCCACTGTGGCGGCGCGAGCCTCCCCCTGCCGGAGCGCGAGCAGGTCGACATCGAGCTGGTGGGCTGACCCCGTGGTCGGCGTGCGCGAGAACGCCCGGGTGGGTCGCCTCCTGCGGGTCACGGGGATCGTGCAGGCGGTCGGCTTCCGGCCCTTCGTCTACCGCCTGGGGCGCGAGATGCGGCTCGACGGGCGGGTCAGGAACGCGGCCGGACGCGTCGAGATCGAAGTGGCAGGGTCGCCGTCAGAGCTGGATCGCTTCGCCGAGCGCCTCCGCCTGGAGGCTCCGCCCCGCGCGCGGGTGGAATTGGTCGTGGCGGCGCCGCTGGACGCCGGCCTGGCGCCCGAGCCGGGCAGCGGTTTCCGCATCCTCGAGAGCGTGGCGGGGGAGTCGGCCGAGCGGCTGTTCCCGCCGGACATCGCCACGTGCGACGACTGCCTGCGCGAGCTCTTCGACCCGGCCGATCGGCGTCACCGCTACCCGTTCATCAACTGCACCAACTGCGGGCCGCGCGCGACGATCATCGAGGATCTGCCCTACGACCGCTCGCAGAACGTCGATGCGCGACTTCCCGCTGTGCGCCGCCTGCGACGCGGAGTACCGCGACCCGGTGGACCGCCGGTTCCACGCCGAGCCGGTCGCCTGCCCGGCCTGCGGTCCGCAGCTCTCGTACCGGCGGCCCGGGGACGCGGCACCGCGCGCGGCCGCCGAGGGCGCCCTGCGTGCCGCGATCGCCGACATCGCCGCCGGCCACATCGTCGCAGTCAAGGGCCTGGGCGGATACCACCTCGCGTGCGACGCGACCGACGACGCGGCGGTGCGGCGCCTCCGTGACCGCAAGCGCCGCTGGGCGAAGCCGTTCGCGGTGATGGTCCGCGACCTGCCGGCCGCACGCGAGCTCGCCACGGTCGACGACGACGAGGCCGAGCTGCTGACGTCCCCGGCACGGCCCATCGTGCTGGTGGAGCGGCGGGACCCCGCAGCCGGCACGAGCCCCGGGGTGGACGGCCTCGCGCCGGCCGTGGTCAACGGCGACCGGCGCGTCGGGCTCTTCCTGCCGTACAGCCCGCTGCACCACCTGCTGCTGGCGGACCTCGGCGGGCCCATCGTGCTCACCAGCGGGAACCTGTCGGACGAACCGCTGGCGACGGACGACGACGAGGCGCTCGGTCGCCTCGGCGGGATCGCCGACGCGTTCCTGCAGCACGACCGGAGGATCCGCGCCCGGTACGACGACTCGGTGACGCGCGTCGTGGCGGGGCGCGAGTCGGTCATCCGCCGCGGCCGCGGGTATGCCCCCGACCCGCTCGACCTTCCCGTCGCGCTGCCCGAGCCCCTGCTGGCCGTCGGGGCCGAGCTGAAGCACACCTTCACGCTCGCGTTCGGAGGGCGAGCGTACGTGGCGCCGCACACCGGTGACCTCGAGGACTTCCGGACGTTCCGTGCGTTCGAGGGCAACCTTGCGCACCTGCGGCGGCTGCTCGACCTCGACCCGCAGCTGGCGGTTCACGATCTCCACCCGGCATACCTGTCCACGCAGTTCGCCGAGCGACACTTCCCGGCCGAGCGGCGAATCGCCGTACAGCACCATCACGCGCACGTCGCATCCTGCGCGGCGGAGGCCGGGATCACCGGGCCCTGCATCGGCGTGGCGTACGACGGCCTGGGCTTGGGTGACGACGGCACGTTCTGGGGCGGTGAGATCCTGGTGGCCGACCTGGCCGGGTATCGACGATTCGGCCGTTTCGCCCTCGCTCCGATGCCCGGGGGCGCGATGGCCGTGCAGAAGCCGTACCGGATGGCCCTCGGCTACCTGTTCGGACTGGAGGATGATGATGGCGCCATGCGTCCCCTCACCAGCCGTCCCGTGGCGGCCGACACCACCGCGGCGGCCGCCGCGTTCCTGGATCGCCTGGACCCGCGCGAGGTCGACGTGGTGCGGACGCAGGTGGATCGCCGGCTGAATGCACCGCTCGCTTCGAGCGCGGGGCGGCTGTTCGACGCCGTCAGCAGCCTGCTGGGCATCCGGGACGTGGCCGAATACGAGGCGCAGGCGGCGATCGAGCTCGAAATGCGTGCCGTCCCGACCGACCCGGAGGCTCCCTGCACTTCCCCCGGCGCGATGGTCGTGGAGGAAGCCGCTCGGGCCGCCGCGCCGGCCGATCCAACCGCGCCGGCCGATCCAACCGCGCCGGCCGATCCAACCGCGCCGGCCGATCCGACCGTGCCGCTGCCGTACCGCCTGACGCGGCGCTCCGACCTCCTGGTCTACGACCCGGCGCCGACCATCGCCGCGCTCCTGGCGGCGCAGGCCTCGGCCGCCCCGGCCCCCGTCCTCGCGGCACGGTTCCAGGAGACGATCGCGGAAGTCACCCGCGAGCTCTGCGCCGCCGCCCGGCAGGCCACCGGCATCCGTCGAGTCTGCCTCTCCGGCGGCGTGTTCCAGAACCGCTGGCTCGCCACGGCCCTGCTCGCGCGGCTCACCGGCGACGGCTTCGACGTGTTCACCAACCGCCGCGTCCCCGTGAACGACGGCGGCATCAGCTATGGGCAGGCGGCCGTCGCCGCCGCGCGCCTGGCGGGCGGCCTCGCCTCGAGCCCGGCGCACCACGCGATCTAGGAAGGCGGGCGATCGGCCATGTGTCTCGGCATCCCGGGGAAGGTCATCGAGGTCCGCGACGAGGGCGGGCTGGCCATGGGTCGCGTCGACTTCGGCGGGGTGCGCAAGGACGCGTGCCTCGCGTACGTGCCCGAAGTCAAGGTCGGCGACTACGTCATCGTCCACGTCGGCTTCGCGATCAGCATGGTCGACGAGGATGAAGCGCTGCGTACCCTTGAACTGCTCGACCAGATGGGCGATCTCCTGCAGCAGGAGCTGGCCACGATGGGGCCCGGGATGACGGAGCCCGCGGTGGTCGACCTCGGCCCGGCCGCGGCGGGGGCTCCATCGTGAAGTACGTCGACGAGTACCGGGACGCCGCGAGGGCGAAGGCGCTGGTCCGCGAGATCCGCCGGATCGCCACGCGGCCGTGGACGATGATGGAGGTCTGCGGCGGCCAGACGCACACGATCGTGAAGCAGGGGATCGACGAGATGCTTCCCGACGGCGTGCGGATGATCCACGGGCCCGGCTGCCCCGTGTGCGTGACGCCGCTCGAGCAGGTCGACAAGGCGCTGGCGATCGCGGCCGACCCGACCGTCATCTTCACGAGCTACGGGGACATGCTGCGCGTGCCCGGCTCCACCACCGACCTGCTCTCCCTCAAGGCGCGCGGCGCGGACGTCCGCATCGTCTACTCGCCGCTCGACGCCCTCCGCATCGCGCGCGAACACCCCGATCGGCAGGTCGTGTTCTTCGCGATCGGGTTCGAGACCACCGCTCCGGCCAACGCGATGGCGGTCTGGCGGGCCGCCGAGCAGGGGATCGACAACTTCAGTGTGCTCGTCAGCCACGTCCTCGTGCCGCCCGCCATGGAGGCCATCCTCTCGTCGCCGTCCAACCAGGTCCAGTCGTTCCTGGCGGCCGGACACGTCTGCGCGGTGATGGGATGGACCGAGTACGAGCCGCTCGCCGCGAAGTACCACGTCCCGATCGTGGTGACGGGCTTCGAGCCGCTCGACCTGCTGGAGGGGATCCTGATGGCGATCCGCCAGCTGGAGGAGGGTCGCGCCGAGGTCGAGAACCAGTACGCCCGGGCCGTGCGCCGCGAGGGGAACCGGATGGCGCAGGAGACCATCTTCCGGGTGTTCGACGTCGGCGACCGGACATGGCGCGGGATCGGCCAGATCCCGGCCTCCGGGTATCACCTGAAGGAGCGCTTCCAGCGGTTCGACGCCGAGCGCAGGTTCCGCGTCGGCGACATCGCGACCAGGGAGCACCCGGCCTGCATCGCCGGCGAGATCCTGCAGGGGACGAAGACGCCGCTCGACTGCACCGCCTACGGCGTCCTGTGCAACCCACAGCGCCCGCTCGGGGCCCCGATGGTCTCCGCCGAGGGCACGTGCGCCGCGTTTCATGCCGCCGGTCGGGGGCTGGGACCGGTCGCGCGGCCGCTGACCGTCCTCGCCCCGATGGGCACCCCGGGAGTCGGGCGATGACCGGCGCGCCCACCGACCGCCCCGCGCTGGATCCGTTGGCGGCGACCTGTCCGGCACCCCTCGCCGAGCAGGAACGCGTCCTGCTCGGTCACGGCTCGGGTGGCCAGCTCTCGGCGGCGCTGATGCGCGACGTGATCGCCCCGGCGCTCGGCGCTGCCTCCCCGGGCGGGCCCCTGAACGACGCCGCGCTGGTCGAGATCGGCGGGCAGCGCCTCGCCTTCACGACCGACTCGTTCGTCGTCAGCCCGCTCGTCTTCCCGGGCGGGGACATTGGCGAGCTCGCGGTCAACGGCACGATCAACGACCTGGCGATGATGGGTGCGCACCCCGTCGCGATCTCTCTCGCCTACGTGATCGAGGAGGGGCTGCCGTTCGACGAGCTCCGCGCGGTGACCGAGTCCGTCGCGAGAGCCGCCACGGCCGCCGGCGTGCGCGTGGTCACGGGGGACACCAAGGTCGTCGGACGCGGCGCCGCAGACCGCCTCTTCGTGAACACGGCCGGCATCGGGGTCGTGCCGGAGGGCGTGGACCTGGGTGCCGACCGGGCCAGCCCCGGCGACGCGGTCCTGCTGTCGGGGCCGATCGGCCTCCACGGGGTCGCGATCATGAGCGTCCGCGAGGGGCTCGAGTTCGAGGTGGAGATCGCCTCCGACACGCAGCCGCTGCACAGGCTGGCGGCCGCGGTCCTGGCCGCGGCCCCGGACGCGCATGTGCTGCGCGATCCCACGCGCGGTGGCCTGGCGTCGGCGGTCAACGAGATCGCGGTGGCGTCCGGGGTGGGCATCGAGCTCGACGAGGACGCGATCCCGGTGCCGGGCCCGGTGCGCGCCGCGTGCGAGATGCTCGGCCTCGATCCGCTGCACGTGGCGAACGAGGGCAAGTGCGTGGCCTTCGTGCCGGCCGACCACGCCGCAGGCGCCCTGGCCGCCATGCGCGCCCTGCCGGAAGGGGAGGGCGCGGCGCTCGTCGGGTGGGTCGTCGCCGACCACCCGGGCATGGTCACCGTCCGCACCCTCGTCGGTTCCGAGCGGATCGTCGACATGCTGGTCGGCGAGCAGCTGCCCCGCATCTGCTGACCGGCCGCGCGTTCGAGACCCGCAACCCGGCGAACCCGCGCACCTCGGGCGCGCAGGTGTCAGGTTGACAGTCGCCGCGCGGGAGCGTGAACTGCCGCCATGGCGACGACCGAGAGCCGGCAGGCCCGCGAGGGCGATCAACGCGAGCTGGAGGAGCTGAAGTTCCTCCACGGTGTCGCGCACCTCGCCACGACGGCGCGGACCTGGGAGGAGCTCCTGTCCATCGTCGTGGACGGGACGCGGGACGCGCTCGGGGCCGACGTCTCGTCGCTCTACCTGCTCGACCGGGACGGCCGCGGACTGACGCTCGCGGCGACCAACGGGCTTGATCGCCACCAGATCGGCCGCGCGAGGGTCCCCATCGGCGAGGGGATCACCGGCCGCGTCGCGGCGAACCGCGAGCCGATCGTCATCGCCGACGTCAGGTCGGACGATCGCTTCCTGTGGGTCCGCGGCCTGGACCAGCGGCGGTTCGTCGCGTCGATGCTGTCGGTGCCGCTGTCGTGGAGCGACCTGGTCGTCGGGGTGCTCAACGTCCAGACGGAGCAGCGCCGCGAGTTCACGCCCCGCGACGTCGACCAGCTCCGGGCAATCGCCGACCTGCTCGCCGGGATCGTCGAGAAGGGACGGCTGCAACGCGAGTCCGAGGCGCAGGTCACTGCGCTCAAGGCGATCGAGCGGGCGCAGGCCGAGCTCGTCGCCCTCGTCACGCACGAGCTCCGCACGCCGCTGGCGGTGGTCCGCGCGTACCTCGACCTGCTGGCGGAGGCCGTCGCCGACGGGTCGGCCACGGTGCCGCGGGCGGTCGAGTGGCACCGCCTGGCCGAGGAGCAGGTGACGCGCCTCGACCGGCTCGTGGACTCGATCCTGGCGTCGGTACGCCCCGAGGAGCCGGCGCCGCTCGACCTCGTCCCGATCGACCTGGGCGCGATCCTCGACGAGACACTCGCTGCACTGGCACCGCTGCTGCGACGGCACGTCGTCGTCCGGGACGGCCGACCCGGGCTCCGCGTGCTCGGCGATGCGGCGCGGCTGCGGCAGATCGTCGAGCATCTCGTGGAGAACGCGGTGAAGTACGCGCCGCCCGGAACGACGATCACGATCAGCACCGGGCTGCAGGAGGGGATCGCCCGGCTGTCCGTGGCGGACGAGGGTCCGGGCGTGCCCGAGGAGTGGCGCGAGCGGGTGTTCGAGCCCTATGCCCGGCGCGCAGAGACGGGCGCGGCGCGAGGGTCCGGGATCGGTCTCTACGCGGCGAGGAGGCTGGGTGAGGCGATGGGTGCGCGACTCTGGTGCGAACCCGCGGCGGGCGGCGGCGCGCGGTTCGTGGTCGCCCTGGCGGCGGCGGTGGCGCTGTGAGTCGGGAGTCGCTCCGGATCCTGGTCGTTGACGACGACCCGGCGATGGTCGGGGCGATCACCGCGCTCGTCGGCACCGAGGGGCACCAGGTCGTCACCGCCTACGACGGCCTGACCGCCGTTCGCCGATGGCGCGAGGAGCTGCCGGACCTCGTCCTCCTCGACCTCGCCATGCCGGGACCCGACGGGTTCACGGTCACGCAGCAGTTGCGTGCCGAGGGGGCCGAGATGCCCATCATCGTCGTCAGCGGCGAGCGGGCGGAAGCCGCCAAGGTCCGCGCACTGGATCTCGGCGCGGACGACTACCTGGTGAAGCCGTTCGGCAAGCAGGAGCTGCTGGCGCGCATCCGCGCCGCGATGCGTCGCGCGCCTCGCAGCGCACCCGGCGCCCCGCTCGACGGCCTCGGCCCCGGCCGGGGGCCGGCGCGTCGCATGTTCGGGCGGTTGATCCTCGAGCCAGGGCGCCACGAAGCGAAGGTGGGTGACGCGCCGCTGGTGCTGACACCCATCGAGTACCGGCTGCTGGACGCGCTCGTGCAGGCGCGCGGCGAGCTCGTCGGCCACGCCGGTCTGCTCGCCGCCGGCTGGCCGGGAGAGCGAGACCCCGATCCGCTCTGGCTCAAGCCGCACCTCGCCCGCCTGCGCCGGAAGCTCGACCGGGCGAGCGCTCCGACGCTCGTGTCCGTGCGCGCCGTCGGATGGTGCCTGCGAACGGAGGACGAGGCGTAACCGTCCCGGCACCGAACCGCATCTGCCACGCTGCCGACCGCGCCGCCCGCCTCTCGTAGCCTCGTCGACGGAGGCGACCGACATGTACAGCTTCACTGATCCCGGACTTCCGGTTACCCGTGGCGTGGACAGCCCGGTGACCTGTGCCGCCTGCGGGTGCAGGCTGACGCAGGACACGGCCGGCGACGACCGCGCCTGGATGCACTTCCATCCCTTCGCCGGCCACGACGCTCGCGGGTGCAGGGTGGAATGCGTCGACCTGCCGCACGATCGCAACGGCGACCCGCTCCACCCCAGCTGACCCGTCGCCACAGCGCGAAGCCGCGTCCGCGGGGGCGCGGTTTCGTCGCGCTCGCGGCCGGGCGAACCTCATCGAGGGTCTGCCCTCAGAGCGCGTAGCGCAGGCGGGCGTATGCGGGCTTGATCACTCCGCCGATCACGGCGAGCCGCTCGTCGAAATGGCAGAACGCGCTCTTCATGGCGTTGAGGGTCAGCCACTCCATGTCGTCCAGGTCGATCCCGAAGGTCTGCGCGAGCAGCGCGAACTCGCCGGACAGTGACGCGCCACTCATGAGCCGGTTGTCGGTATTCACCGTGACGCGGAACCGCAGGCGCCGCAGCAACTCCACCGGGTGCTCCTCGATCGAGCGCGCGGCGCCGGTGTGGACGTTGGACGACGGGCACATCTCGAGCGGGACTCGGCGGTCCCGCACGTAGGCCGCGAGACGTCCGAGCACGGGCTCGCCGCCCGGTCCGGTCGCGATGTCATCGACGATGCGGACGCCGTGACCCAGGCGCTCCGCCCCGCACCACTGCAGGGCCTCCCAGATCGAGGGCAGCCCGAAGCTCTCGCCCGCGTGGATCGTGATGTGGAAGTTCTCGCGCTGGACGTACCGGAAGGCGTCAAGGTGGCGGGTGGGCGGGAAGCCCGCCTCGGCTCCGGCGATGTCGAACCCGACCACGCCCTCGTCGCGGTGCCGGACCGCCAGCTCCGCGATCTCGAGGGACCGGGCGGCCGTGCGCATCGCGGTGGCGATGTAGCGCATCGTGATGCCGCGACCGGCGCTGCCCTGCCGGAAGCCCTCCAGGATCGCCTCGACGACCTGGTCGAGCGAGAGCCCGCGCGCGGTTGACAGCTCGGGCGCGTGACGCACCTCGGCATATACGATGCCGTCCGCCGCCAGGTCCTCGGCACATTCGGCCGCCACGCGCACGATCGCCTCGTGTGTCTGCATGACCGCCACGGTGTGGGCGAACGTCTCGAGGTACAGCTCCAGGCTCTTCCGGTCGGCGCCCCCCTGGATGATCGCCGCCAGCTCTCCCGGGTCGCGCGTCGGAAGCCCGCGGTATCCCACCTCGGTCGCGAGCTCGACGAGGGTCGCCGGCCGGAGCCCGCCGTCGAGGTGATCGTGGAGGAGCACCTTGGGTGCGTGCAGGATCGTGTCGGGGGTCAGCACGCCCGGAGCGTACATCGGTGCGCCGGCAAGCCGCTGCCTGTCCGCCGCTGCCTGGCTGCCCGCGCAGGGATCACAACGGGGGGAGCTCCTGGCCCTCTCCGAGCACGCCTCGGAAGAGATCGCCGCGCGCGGCCAGCCGCTCCCCGATGGTCCCGATGGTCCAGCGGTCGGGGCTGAGCTCCGGATCGTCGAGCTCGTCCCAGGCGATGGGCGCCGAGACGCTGGCGTTCGGACGGGCGCGCACGACGTACGGCCCGACCAGCGTCTTGTTCGCCGCATTCTGCGTGTAGTCGAGGCGCGCCAGGCCCCGTCTCGCCGACTTCTCCCACTCCCAGCTCACCAGTCCCGGGACGGCCGAGCCGACCGCGCGCGACAGCCGTTCCACCCAGGCCCGCGTTTCCTCGAAGGTGTAGATCGGCCGAACCGGGATCCACACCTGGATGCCGCGCTTGCCCGTCGTCTTCGCGTATCCCGCCATGCCGAGGTGTCGCAGGGCGTCGCCGTACACGCGCACGAGCAGCAGCGTCTCCTCCCACGTCGTGTGCTCGCCTGGGTCCACGTCGATCAGCGCGTACGTGGGCCGGTCGGGTTCCGTGGCCAGCGACGTCCACGGATGAAGCTCGATCGCCGCCTGGTTGGCCAGCCAGGCGAGCGTCGCGACATCGTCGGCCAGGACGTACGTGTGCGAGTCCGCCGCCCGCCGCCCCTCGATCAGCCGCCGCGCGACCCAGGCGGGGGCCCGGCCCGGGATCTCCTTCTGCCAGAAGCTCGGGCCCTCGACGCCGTCGGGCCACCGCCAGACGTTCAGGGCGCGGCCGGCGAGATACGGAAGGAGCACCGGCGCGATCGTGGCGTAGTACCGAACGAGGTCGCGCTTGGTCAGGCCGGCGGCAGGGAACAGGACGCGGTCCAGGTTGGTCAGCGCAACGTCGTGCTCGCCCACGTGCCAGCGTCCGCCCCGCGGCGGGAGGCTGTCGAGCGCGGCGAGCTCCTCCGGCGTGGCACCGGCGAACGCCCGGCGCGGCCCCTCCGGCGTGGGAGCGGCGAACGCCCGGCCTGGCCCCTCGGGCGTGGGACCGGCGAACGCCCGGCCCGGCCCCTCGGCGCCTCCCGCCGCAGCGCCCTGGGAGCGAACGCCCCGGGCGCCAGCGCCTTGGGCGCCGACGCCGCGGGTACCCGGCCGCGTTCCAGGCCGCCGACGGGCTCGTCGCCGGCTGCCCATGGTTCGCGCAGAGGACGTTCCCGGGTCACGGTCGCCGGGTCCCGGTCGGGCTCCAGCCCCTTGAAGGCCGCCTGCCGCACGAGACCGTCCGCCGTCCATTCCGCGAACGCGACGCGGACCACGACGCTCGGCTCGGTCCAGCACGCCCCGGGCAGGCGGGGCGGGTCGGAGAACGCCGGCTCGGCGCGGCTCAGCGGCTTGAGCAGTCGCAGCAGCGCCGCCCGTGACGCCTCGTCGAACCCGCTGCCGACCCTGCCCGCGTACCGCAGCGCCGCGCCCTCGTGCACGCCGACCACCAGCGCACCCAGGGCCGCGCTCCGGCCCCGGCCCGGCAGGTACCCGCCGACGATCATCTCCTGCTCCGGGCGCGCCTTGACCTTGAGCCATGCCCGTGACCGTCGGCCCGGTTCGTACCGGCTGCTCCGGCGCTTGGCGACCATCCCTTCCACGCCGCGCTCGGCCACCGCGCGGAAGAATGTCTCGCCGTCAGCCTCCACGTGCCCGGCATAGCGGACGATCGGGTGCGGCCGCAGGACGCCGCGCAGCAGCCGCTTGCGATCCTCGAGCGGCAGGTCGAGCGAGGAGCGTCCGTCCAGGTAGAGGAGGTCGAAGACCTCGTACGCCAGCGCGACGGCCCCACGGTCCTCCGCTTCGCCGCGGGCGCCCCGCCCGACCGTCCGGGCGCCTCCGGGTCCGATCGCGCCCAGGGCGGCCTGCAGCAGGCCGAAATCGGCCGTGCCGTCCGGCCGCAACGCGACGACCTCGCCGTCCACGATGGCCTCCCGGGCCGAGATCCAGTCGGCCGGGCCGGCAAGCCAGGGGAAGTACCGGGCGGCATCCTGGCGGTTCCGGGTCCAGAGCGACACCCGGCCATCGCGGATCACCGCCTCGACCCGGTAGCCGTCCCACTTCACCTCGAACAGCCAGTCGGGACCGCTGAACGGCGCGTCGGCCAGCGTCGCCTTCATGGGCTCGACGAAGTCCGGCATGGGCGCCTCCGGCGCGGAGGCGAGGTCGGCCTCCCGCGCGGACGCGAGGTCGGCCGGCGGCGAGACCGTCGCGTGGCTGACGGGCGGCGAGTCCCCCGCCGGGCCGACGGTGGACGAACCGCCTGCTGGGCCTGCGAGCCGCACCGGAGCGGCGCCGCTCGCGACTTCGTCGTTTGTGCGCCCCGACTTGACCGACCGGGGGTGCGTCTCGGGGTCCCAGCCCGCCACCGCGGCCTCGTCGCGCTTCTTCACCAGCAGCCAGCCCGGTTCAGGGCTCTCCGTGGACGGGTGTGCGCGCCTGCCCGTGCGCACAAGGGTGAACCGCCCGCTGAGCTTCTCGCCGCGCAGGCGGAGCTTCAGCTCGCCGGCCCGGACCGCGGCGCCGGGGTCGGTGGTCGCCTCCGGCTCGTACGTCCCCCAGTCCCACACGATCGCGTCGCCGGCACCGTACTGGCCTCCGGGGATCACGCCCTCGAAGTCGAAGTACTCGAGCGGATGGTCCTCCACGTGGATGGCCATGCGGCGGGCATCGGGATCCAGCGTGGGACCCTTCGGGACCGCCCAGCTGGCGAGCACGCCGTCGATCTCGAGCCGAAGGTCGTAGTGGAGCCGGCGCGCCCGGTGGCGCTGCACCACGAAGCGCCGGCCCGGCCGGGGGGGTGCCGCCGCAGCGGGTCCGCCGGGAGGTTCCGGCGTCCTCTTGAAGTCGCGCTTGCTTCGATATCGATCGAGGGCCATTCCCCGCCGCCTTCGCCCGGCCGCAGGGCTGCGCCGACGGCAGTCTCGGGCCTGCCCGACGATACCCCGTGGCCGGACAGGTCGCCACGCGGCCACCGAGGAAGCCGCTCCCGTCACTGCCCCGGGGCTGGCGCACTCGACGCCTCCGACGACCAGGGCCGGGGCGCGAGCCACTGGCGTGAGTTGGAACGTCGATTCGACGAGGCCCTGGCGATGTGCCGCGACGGGCGCGATCACGGACGCGCTGTCCATCCTCGGAATCCAGGGACTCGCGCTCGACTCCGACCGGCCCGGCTGACGCGCGCCGGGCCGGTCGACTGACGGCCGATCAGCGCGCGAACCGCTGCATCGACAGGCCGGCGGCGTATCGCGCCGAGGCGCCCAGCTCCTCCTCGATCCGGACCAGCCGGTTGTACTTGGCCACGCGCTCCGAGCGGGACGGCGCCCCGCTCTTGATCTGTCGGACGCCCGCGCCCACGACGAAGTCCGCGATCGTGGTGTCCTCGGTCTCGCCCGACCGGTGGCTGACCACCGCGCCCCAGCCCGCATCGAGCGCCGACTCGACCACCGCGAGCGTCTCGGTCAGCGTCCCGATCTGGTTGAGCTTGATGAGGATCGCGTTCGCGCTGCCCTCGCGCAGGCCGCGCGCCAGGCGCTCGGGGTTCGTGACGAAGATGTCGTCCCCGACGAGCTGGATGCGAGAGCCCAGCCGTTCGGTCAGCGCTCGCCAGCCGGCCCAGTCGTCCTCGGCCAGCCCGTCCTCGATCGAGACGATCGGGAAGCGGCGCACCCAGTCCTCCCAGAGGTCGATCATCTCGCCCGAGTCGAGCGAGCGGCCTTCCTTGGCCAGCCGGTACCGGTACGGCGTGCCGTCGCCACCGGACTCCACGAGCTCGCTCGTGGCTGGGTCGAGGCAGATCGCGACGTCGACGCCCGGCCTGTACCCCGCCCGCTCGATCGCCCGGACGACCGTCTCGATGGCCGCCTCGTTGGACGACAGCGTGGGAGCGAAGCCGCCCTCGTCGCCCTGCCCGGTCGCCAGGCCGCGGTCGTGCAGCTCCGCGCGCAGGGCCCCGAAGACCTCCGAGCCGTAGCGCAGGGCCTCGGCGAAGGTCGGTGCGCCGATGGGCGCCACCATGAACTCCTGGAAGTCACACGAGTCGACGGCGTGCTTGCCGCCGTTGAGGATGTTGAACTGCGGCAGCGGCAGCGTCCGCGAGCGCAGGCCGCCCAGGTAGCGGTAGAGAGGCTCGTCCCGATCGGAGGCGGCGGCGTGGGCCGCGGCCAGCGAGACGCCCAGGATCGCGTTGGCGCCCAGCCGGGCCTTGTTGGGGGTGCCGTCCAGCTCGATCATCGCGCCGTCGAGGCTCGCCTGATCGTCGGCGTCCATCCCGATGACGACCGGGGCGATCACGTCGTTGACGTTGGCGACGGCCTTCCGGACGCCCTTGCCGGAGAAGCGGGCCTTCTCCCCGTCCCGCAGCTCGACGGCCTCGTGGCTGCCCGTCGAGGCACCGGAGGGAACGGCCGCGCGCCCCGCGGCGCCGTCCTCGAGGTCGACGTCGACCTCGACAGTGGGATTCCCGCGCGAATCGAGGATCTCGCGGGCGTGAACAGATGCAATGGCGGTCATGGGACCTCCCTGGCGGCCGGAGGTCGCGCCCCCGAGGCATGAGCGTATCTGCAGGCGACGACGCGGCCGGAGTCGATGGGAAGGGTACCCGACCGGCGCCGTGCGTCACGGACCGGATGGCCCGCCCTGCCGCGGCCGAAGCGGCACGTCGATCCCCGGCGGATGAGGACTGACCGCGCGACAATCCGGGCACCCGGGCGCCCGCCACGGAAGAAAGGAAGGCACCGATGTCCTTCGCCGGCTTCTCCCGCGAGGGGTTGCAGTTCCTGGCCGATCTCGCCGTCAACAACGAGCGGGCCTGGTTCCAGCCGCGGAAGGCGGAGTACGAGCGGTTACTCAAGGGACCGCTCGAGGACCTCTGCGTGGCCCTCGGCGAGCGGTTCACGGAGCGCAGCATCCCCCTGATCGCCGACCCTGCGCGGTCGCCCTTCCGGATCTACCGCGACGTGCGGTTCTCCCGGGACAAGTCCCCCTACAAGCCCTACGTGAGCGCGAGCTTCCCGTGGGTGGGAGGCGGACCGGGTGGGTACTTCAGCCTTCGGCCCGGTGAGATCTACGTGGGCGGCGGCCTGTGGCACCCCGAGCCGGCGGTGCTTGCCGCCTGGAGAACCGCCGTGGGCGACCGTTCCGCGGACGTCCGCGCCGCGCTGACGGATGCCGACTTCGTCCGCACGTTCGGAGGCGTCGAGGGCGAGCGCCTGAAGCGCGTACCCGCCGGCTTCCCCGCCGACCACCCGGACGCGGAACTCCTCAAGCTCAAGGACGTCACCTTCTCGCGCCGGCTGTCCGACGACGACGCGCTGTCCGCCCGCCTGCCCGACGTGCTG
>CAVWXU010000020.1:0-248886 GCA_963759135.1 uncultured Chloroflexia bacterium
TCAAGTCCCGGGACGTGGTGTCACAGTGCGTCATCCTCGCGCTCACTTAACTCGCCATCAGCAACGCCGGCACCTCCTCGTGAGGGAGCGCGTCGATCAAGGCCATCGACTCGGGGCTGAAGTAGCGCCGTCCGTCCTGCCACTCGTCATCCTGCTCGGCGAGGACCATGCCGACGAGGCGGAGCACGCTGGCGCGCGTCGGGAAAATGCCGACGACGGCGGTGCGGCGTTTGATCTCCTTGTTCAGGCGCTCGAGAGGGTTGGTGCTCCTGATCTGGCGGCGATGGGCCTCGGGGAAGGTGAAGTGCACGAGGAGGTCGGGTTCGCCATCGAGGAGCAGCTCGCTCACCATCGGGAAGCGGGCAGACAGGCCGTCCGCCACCCGACGCAGCTGTTCAGATGCCGAGTGCTCATCGGGCTGCTCGAAGATGCTGCGGATGGCGGCCGCCACCATGTCCTGGGAGCCGCGGGGCACGAGATCGAGCGAGTTGCGGGTGGCATGCACGCGACACCTCTGCCACCCCGCGCCGAGCAGCTGGCCGTGCACGGCCTCCACGATCCCTCGCTGGGCGTCGCTGATCACCAGGCGCACGCCACAGAGACCGCGCTCCAACAGGCCACGCACGAAGCCTGACCAGGCGTTGCCCTCGTCGTTGCCGGCCGCGAGGTCGAGGCCCAGCACGCGGCGCTCCCCGCTGGCGGCCACCCCGATGGCCACCAGGCAGGCCATGCTGACGACCCGCCCAGCGTCCCGCACCTTCACGTAGGTGGCATCGAGGAACACATACGGGTAGCGCTCACCTGTGAGCGAGCGATGCCGGAAGGCCTCCACCTCGGCGTCGAGGGCGGCGCAGATGCGGCTGACCTCGCTCTTGCTGATCCCGGCGATGCCGAGGGCCTCCACCAGATCCTCCACCCGGCGGGTTGAGACCTCCAGCACATAGGCCTCCTGGATCACCGCGAGGAGGGCCCGCTCGGCGCGTCGACGGGGCTCAAGAAGGCTCGGGAAGTAGCTGCCGTCGCGCACGCGCGGAATGGCGAGCTCGACGGTGCCGACCCGAGTGTCCCAGCGTCGCTCGCGATAGCCGTTGCGGCGGGTCAGCCGGCGCTCCGGGTCACGCTCGCCGTGTGGCACCCCCGTGAGCTCGGTGACCTCGGCCTCCATCACCGCCTGGGCGAGCACGCGCACCCCCTCGCGCAGGAAGTCGGTGTCGCCAGTGGCGATCGCCTTGCGCACCGTGTCGAGCACGGCCATCCTGTCTGTGGCCATCGTGGTGCCCCTCCATGTCGTCGGTTCCTAGCCAGACGACGCGAGGATGACGCGGTGGCCGTTCTCGTTATCGGCCACCTGCGCTGTGACACCACGGTATGGGACGTGACCAGGATGAGTTGGCTGTGGTGCACGGTTCGGAGGTGACATGTACCAGTTGCTCTTCTACGACGTGGTCGAGGACTACGTGGCACGTCGTGTGCCGTTCCGTGACGCGCATCTCGCGCTCGCTCATGCGGCGGAAGCACGCGGCGAGCTGCTGATGGCCGGGGCTTTCGGCGATCCCGTCGAGGGCTCCTTGTTGGTCTTCCGCGCTGCCGACGCGTCCACGGCAGAGGCGTTCGCGCGGGCCGACCCCTATGTCAGCGCGGGACTTGTGCTCGACTGGCGCGTGCGACCCTGGCACGAGGTTCTCACCTCCGAATGATGGGCGGTTCCGTCCAGGGCCAACACCTTACGGGTGAACGTCCGGATCGTGTGCCGGCGCCTCCCAGTTCGCCTCATCGCCGCCGGCTGAGCGTCTCACCTGTGGTACGTGACGCGAACGCGCGAGCGGAACCACGCCAACCAGCATCGCAAGCGCGGCCAGGCCGAACATGTCCGGCATCCCGAGCGTGGCCGCGACCGGGACTGCCCAGCGCTGGCCGCGTGGCGCTGCCCACACGATGAGCGCAGCGGCCACGCACAGGCGCAGCGGCAGGATCCCCGGCTGTCCGCCGTTGCTCACTAACACCTCGATCCACTCCCTCCAGAGTGATGGGGCCGCGGCCCAGGACAGCGCGGCGATCGCCACTGTTGCGCCGAGGGCGACGGCGAGGGCTCCCCACTCCCGGCGCAGGGCGAACCAGAGCAGGCCAACACCGGGCGTGACCTTCGTCAGCAGCACCGCCGACCAGAGCGCAGGCCAGCGAAACCCAGCCACCATCGCCACTGTGAGCAGCAGGTTGATGTTCGCCACGTTGAGCTCCGAGCGCACGATGAAGAAGCCAACGAGCGCGACGGCCCCCGCCCACCTGCCCGTGAGCGCGATCAGGGCCGTGGCCTCGGCGCACACGAAGAGCGCGACGAAGATGCCTGGCGGCAGAAGCCGGAGCGGCGTGATCGCCTGCAGGAAGGCGGGCGAATAGAGATAGGCCCCGTGCACACCGAGTGTCGAGGACCCGTAGGGGTACGAGAGCGGGGCGGCGTAATAGGCGCTCGCGTCGATGAAGCTGGCTGGGTTCGTCAGCGCCCGCAGGCAGAACCACCCGACGAGGAGCAGGAACCCGGCCGTCAGCAGGTCACGGAGCGCCGGCCTCCAGCGTTCCCAGCGCCGCGTCCAGACCCGGAGGGTAGAAAGGGCAACCGCCACCCTGGCCCGCGGCTGAGCCACCTACACTCCCTTCGTGCGGTTCCACCGGCGCCGAACACGACGGTGGCGATGATCGCCCGAGTGGGCTGGGGCCGAGCCTGTACCGCTGGAGCGCTACTCGATGGTGTAGGTGCTCGCGCTGGCGGAGCGGGGTGGTTCCCCACCCGGTGTGGGTTAGTGGGTGGGGCGGCGAAGCCTGGGCTCGCCTGCGACGGCCGCACCGACCGCCACCAGGGCATGCCCCAGGCGGACCCGTAATGCGCCCGGCGCTGGTGCGGGGGCCGGTCTTCGCCTGCCGGGCGAGTCGCTCGTCCGCCGCCTCGGCCAGCAGTTCCGTGATCCGGTCGTGGACGACCCCGTGCGCCGTTGTGTTGCTGTGTGTCGGTGTGGCTGCATGGTCGCGTGCCTCTCGTTGTTCCCTCGATCCTCGATCGAGCGTGTATCTCGTCAGTTGTCGTTAGTCAGTGATCGAACACGGTGGACCGGAGGGGCCGGTCACCGCTCGTCATGTCAGGACAAGTAGCTCCGCAGCGCGGTGCCGGCCTCATCGAGGCGCTCGCGCCGCAGGGTGTAGTACGTCATGGTCCCCTGGTCGGTGACCGTCACCAGCCCGGCCGCCCGCAGCTGGGCGAGATGGTGCTTGACGGTCGGTTTCGAGAGTTCCAGCTGCTGCGCGATCTCGGTCAGGTACATGTCGCGATCCGCGAGGTGGCGCAGGATGCGTAGGCGCTGCGGGTCACCCAGGGCGCGATAGAGAAGTAGTGTCCCCGATGGCGCGTCCCAGCGACCCTGCTCGCCCAAGGCGGTGTCCGCGACGGGATAGCAGAAGAGCCGCCAGCCCTGCCCGGCGACGACCCAGTTGTAGGGCCGCGCGAAGTAGCTCGGGGCGAGGATCACCTGCCGCACCGAGGGATCGGCCAGGAAGCGGATGCCCCCGGTGGTCCGCTCGATGAGTTCGGTCGCGGGCCGCGCGAGATCCGCCTGCCGCGCGGCGACGTCCCGCTCCAGTACCCGCTGACGCGCTCCTCCACCGACTGGAAGGGCTCCAGCCACGCCCGCAGCGCGAGGTGCAGCCGCTCGGTGGTGCCGACGGGGTCGCGCAGGATGGCGCGCAGCGGGGCGAGGGCGTGGCCCTCGCCGAGCGAGGTCATACGCGCCTCGACAGCGGCGATGGCTTCGCGATCGCCGCCCAGGGCGCGCTCCACGTCCGCCTCGAGGCCGGGTTCCGGCGCATCGTGGGTCCGGTTCAGCAGGGCCCGTGCAACCTCGTGGGGAGGCATGGCCTCGACGGCCGCCACGAGGCTCGCGGCGTCGCGCACCTGCGGATGTGCCAGCACCACGCCGGCTGCTTCGTAGCGCCATGCCTTCGTGCTCCGCGTTGCCGACAAACGCCCCGGCACGCACGTCGGCGGGCAGGGCGGCCCGCGCTTCGCGCAACCAACGCTGGTCATCCGCTGGCAGGTCGGCGCCGTCGATCCCGCCGAGCGCGAGGCTCACCAGGAAGTCGTACGCCGTGCGGACGTCGAACTCGACGGTGTAGCGCGTGGCGGTCGCCGACAGGCCCCGCACCAGGGGCCCGGGTTCGTTCGACCGCCGATTTCGCTTGCGTCCGACGTCGCTCACCATGGCCGTGTGATCTCTGCGATTTCTCAATGTTAGACGAGAAGCTAACAGAGACCCCGGAGGACGTCAAGCACGCAGGGGCGGGTCACCGGCTCCCCCAACCCACACGAACGGGGCCGCGAGGTCCTTTCGTCACGCAAAACTTGACGGCTCCCGGGAGACAGGCGACCGCAGCGCATCTGCACAATGGGGCTCCCAGCCCCTCGCATCCGGGGCGCTCGGCGGACACGCCGAGCACGTCCCAGGCGCCGTAGGGGAGTGAGATGCCGCGCACCGCTACCCAAGTGCCCGGCAGGTGGTAGGGCGGCCCGGGCCGGGATCGTCGGACTCCCGCTCGGGCTCGGGAACAGGCTAGCCCACGGCCGAGAGGGATGAGCCCGCCGGGGAGGAAGGTGGTTGGGAGACCTCCGTGCTCCCCGGGCGGGACGCAGCCCGGCTTACACGCTCACCGGGCAGTCCGAGTCTACAGGCTGTGGCTGAGGTCGCCTAGCAAAGGTGTACACAAGGGCCGCGTCAGCGTTCTGTGCCGCCTGCGCGCTCGATGCTTCTCCGGGTCGACATGACTTGAGACCGGCACTATTATGCTATTGACAAGCAACACCATGCGACTAGACTAACCGCGTCAGTAGCAGACGGATGCCACAAGCAACAGGAGGTCGCCATGACAGGAGCAGGAGCCCGCCGCTGGTGGGCGCTCAGCGCCATCGTCCTCGCTGTCCTGGCCGTCACTCTCGATGTGACCGTGCTCACCGTGGCCCTGCCGACGCTGGCCGGCGCCTTGAAAGCGTCGGAGTCGCAGCTGCAGTGGTTCGTCACGGCCTACACGCTGGCGCTCGTGGCGGGCATGCTCCCGGCCGGTCTCCTGGGCGATCGGTATGGACGCAAGGCCGTCATGGTCGGCGCGCTCGTCCTGTTCGCGTTTGGCTCCGCTGGATGCGCGTATGCGCCCAACCCCGCGGTGTTCATTGCCGCCCGGGTCGCGGTGGGGCTGGCCGGGGCGGCCCTCATCGTCGGGGCGCTCTCCGTCATCACCGTGCTGTTCGACGCAGCTGAGCGGCCCCGCGCGGTGGGGAATCTGGGGGGCGGCGAACTTCATCGGCCTGCCCCTAGGTCCCATCATCGGGGGCTGGATGCTCACGCACATCTGGTGGGGCTGGATCTTCCTCATGAACGTGCCCGTGGCCCTGCTCGGCCTGGTCGCGCTGCTGGCGCTCGTGCCGGAGTCCCGCTCGGCCGAGCGACCCGGCATCGACCTAGCCGGCATCCTGCTCTCGAGTGCCGGGCTCGTGTTGCTGATGTACGGCGTTGTTGAAGCGGGGGACAACGGCTGGGGCAGCGCGAGCGCCATCGTGCCAGTGGTCGCCGGGCTCCTGGTCCTCGCTGCGTTCGTACTCTGGGAGCGCCGGCTCACCACTCAGCCGGGCGGGCAGCCGCTCGTGGACCTGTCACTGTTCGGGTCGCGCAGCTTCACCTGGGGAATGGTGCTCACGGCGTTCGGCATCCTCGGGCTGTTCGGAGCCCTGTTCGTCCTGCCGCAGTACTTCCAGGCCATCAAGGGCCTCGACCCGCAGGGTTCCGGCTTCCGGCTCCTGCCGGTCATCGCCGGGTTGATCATCGGCGCCGTGCCGGCCGACCGGGTAGCGGCCCGCTTCGGCGCGAAGCTCACAGTCGCCGTTGGCTTCGCGGTGGTGGTCGTCGGCCTGTTGGTGGGCACGACGATGACCACGACCAGCGGCGATGGCTTCATGGCGGTCTGGACGTTCATTGCCGGTGCCGGGGCCGGCGTGGGGTTCGCCACCTCCGCCTCGACGGCCTTGGTGGAGCTATCGGCGGACCGGAGCGGGGTGGGGTCGGCGCTGCTGCAGGCGGTCATCAAGCTCGGTCCGGCCTTCGGCGCGTCGATCCTGGGCAGCGTGCTCAACTCCACGTATCAGAGCCACCTGCAGCTGGTGGGGCTGCCCGCGCAGGCCGTGGCCGGTGTGAAGGGCAGCGTCTTCGGCGGGATCGCGGTCGCCCGCCAGCTGCATTCGGCGGCGCTGCTCGCCTCGGTGCGGACGGCCTTCGTGGCGGGCATGGATGACGCCATACGGGTCGCTGCCGCCGTCGCCGTGGCGGGCATCGTGCTGGCGCTCATCCTGCTGCCGGCCCACAGGCAGGCCGCGGGCACTGCCGAGGCCCCGCAGGCCCAGGCGGGCCCGGTGACTGTGAGTGACTGAGACGTGGACACGGGCTGGGTTCGGATCCTGGCCTCGGTCGTGAGGGCCACACTCGTCGGAGCATTCGTGCGCGACGATCGTGCCGTTGCTGGAGGTGTATCACGGACGCTATACGAACTGCCGATCCACCCAGGTTAGGTCTGCGCGAGCGCAAGAAGGTCAAGGCGCGCGCCCTGATCCAGCAGCACGCCCTGCGCCTCTTCCGCGAGCAGGGCTATGACGAGACCTCGATCGAGCAGATCGCCGAGGCGGCTGAAGTCTCGCCCTCGACCGTCTTCCGCTACTTCCCCACCAAGCCGGACCTCGTGATCTACGACGATCTCGACGAGCGGATGATCGAGGCG
This sequence comes from uncultured Chloroflexia bacterium, assembly GCA_963759135.1. Taxonomy (GTDB): domain Bacteria; phylum Chloroflexota; class Limnocylindria; order Limnocylindrales; family CSP1-4; genus JAJYNJ01. The sequence continues at coordinate 6,805 of CAVWXU010000020.1, forward strand.
GTCCGCTCGCAGCCCCCCGAGCTGACCGCGGTGCAGGCCCTGCGCGCCATGTTCCGATCTGCCTTTGGCCGTCTGGCCGGCGAGGAGATGGCCCTGCAGCGCGAGCGCGAGCGGCTCATACGGAGCGTGCCAGAGCTGCAGTCGGCCATGCTCGATGAGTTCGCGAGAACCGTGGGGGAGATAGCCGATCTCGTGGCCGAGCGCACCGGCCGGCCTGCCGATGACGATACCGTGCTGGCCCTCGCCGGTGCAGTCATCGGGATAACGATCGCGGCGTGGTTCACCGATGACGCGGACGACTGGACGCCGCGGTTCCTCCGGCGCATCGACACAGGCATGGCCTTGCTGGAGTCCGGCTTCCGGTTGTGACAGATCGACCCGGTCACGTTTGACCGGGTCCGCTGAGACAGAGCGCTCGGTGACCTGGCGCGGTGACCGTGGAGTGGTGTCGCCGCAAGGACCACCGGACGTTTCGGCCCAGCGTCAAGTCGACATGGCCATGCCACCCGCCGCCTCTCAGACCTGCACCAGCGGCAGGAAGATCTCGTCGACGATCTCGACGAGCACGCTGTCTGGCACGGGCGCGCGGGTCTGGAGCAGCTCGTGGCTCACAAGGTCGGTCGGCAACGACACGACACGGGAAGTCAGTCGCCCGCCACGCACCTCGCCACGCCGGTCGGCCGCCTCCAGGATGGCCGTTATGGCGGTCGTGCCCGCCTGCTCAGCCTGGAGAAACGCGCGCAGGTCGGGTGACTCGTAGAGGTCGGCGAGGAGCCCGAACATCGTCTCGGCTCCGATCTCGTTGATCCCGGCCGACACCCGCCGCAGCAGGGCCAGCACGTCCCCGCGCAGGCTGCCGGTGTCGGGGACCTCGCCCGAGAGCATGGGCCGTTCCTGGCGCAGGGCCGCCAGGATGCACTCCGCCCGGTGCGGCCAGCGACGATAGAGAACCGGCTTGCTCGTGCGGGCTCGGGCCGCCACGCCGTCCATGGGTAGCGGGGGGATAGGTAGACCAGCGCAGGGGGACAGTGGCGGCGTCTCACCGACTGTACTGCCGAGGCCCACTCACGGTGCGGCGGCATGTGCGGGTCAGAGCACGCGGAGCGATCCCGGGCTCGCCTCTAGCGGTCGTTCTGATTGAAGACGTTCGGGTTCCACGGCATCGGCCGACCATCGCCGACCGGCTCCTCGGCGCTGTTCGCCGACCACACTGCCCGCTGGATGAGGTGGCGGGCGAGCACATGCCATGCGCGCTTGTCGCAGCGATCTTCAAGGTGCTGCTGGTGCCGCCGAAGGGCGGCCGCGTAGACCGCGGAGCATCTCCTCCATGGGCTCGTCCATCACGGGGCTCCTCACCGATGGCTGCGTGCCGCGTTCTCGGCGAGGCGCGCCTTGACGATCGCCTCGACGACCGCCGCCGGGAGGGGCTTGTCGGGGCGGAACTGGATTGTTCCCTTCGCGATGCGGTAGCCCGCCAACTCGTCTCGGTGTGCCTCGATGAGCGCCCCGCTGCCGGGGAAGAGGCTGCAGTGGTCACGGAAGGCGCCCATCCAGACGAGCATCCGGCCGTGGGCCCGGAAGGCGGGCATCTGGTAACTGATCGTCTCGGTCGCCTCGGGCGCAGCGGCCTTGATCATCGCCCGCAGGTGCTCCAGCGCAGCACGTGCATCCGCCGGACAGGCGGCCAGATACGCCTCGACGCTGGACGGAGCTGCCATGCCTGTCTCCTTCCCCCTATTGCAGACAACGGTTCACGGGATCGTGCCACTGTCGACGCTTGCCCCCCGAGAGACAGCCCTCCTCTCACTGCCCGTCTAGATCCGTCGCTCGACGGCGCGTCGTGTCCGCCACACAGCGGTAGGGGACGCCGCTCGGCCTGAGCGCGACATGGCGGTAGCGCAGCTATCTGCTCCGAGGAGTGGTCCAATACCAGCGTTCCGAGCGATGTCACGATGGCAGGTGCAGGAGGACGGTATGGCTGGCTCTGAAGTCGCCCCGTGGCCGCGTGGGATCGGGGCAATCACGCTGTTCGTCGAGGACCTCGCGGCCGCGAAGCAGTTCTACCAGACCGTCTTCGACCTTCCCGTGCATTTCGAGGACGCCGACTCAGCTGTCTTCAAGTTCGGGGACACGCTCATCAACCTGCTCCGGACGACGGCGGCGCGGAAGCTGATCGAGCCTGCCGCGGTGGCACGTAAGGAAGGCGGTTCCCGCATGCAGTTGACGATCCAGGTGGACGACGTGGATGCCGTGTGTGCAGAACTAGCCAGACGCGGGGTCAAGCTCTTGAACGGTCCGGTGGATCGGCCCTGGGGCCCGCGCACCGCGAGCTTCGTTGATCCGGGCGGCCACATCTGGGAGATCGCGAGGTAGCCGGAGATCGTCACTTATCGCGTTGAGCCTAGTGCCTGGTTCGCCTGTCGGCGCCGGCAGCCCTGGCGCGCCCGTATTCGGTCAGGGCGTGGAAGGCCGCCTTGGGCTCCCACGGCAACCCGGGGTAGGTCGTCCCGGCGCGGCCCTCTGCGAGGACCTTCACGATGCCGAAGCTGGCGAGGTCGAAGTCGCGTGCGGGGTCAGACGAGGTCGGCAGATCCCAGCGGGCAAAGGTGTACGTTCGTCCACAAGCGGCGCGGCTTGGACTTCGAGCGAGAGGTTCGCGCCGTCATCCACCCCATCGAACCACCACACGCCAGTCGGGCGGTTGACGCGGCCGATCGGACGACTTCAGCGGGCCTCAGCCAGATCCTCCGCGTACACGAACGCGGGCCCGGCAGTGACGTCGGGCTCCACAGCCATTTCGGGCTCGGCCTTGCCGGTCGTCCCGTCGCCGTCCGTTGTCTCCTGGCGCGCGAACTGGGTGCGATACAGCTCGGCGTACAACCCGGCGGCGGCCAGCAGCTCGGCGTGCTTGCCCCGTTCGACGATACGGCCCGCCGCGATCACGAGGATCTGGTCGGCTTCGCGAACGGTCGAGAGGCGATGGGCGATGACTATCGAGGTGCGTCCGGCGAGGACGGTGCGGAGCGCTTCCTGCAGTGCGAGCTCCGACTCCGAGTCGAGATGGGCCGTCGCCTCGTCGAGGACGACGATGTCCGGGGCCTTGAGCAGCAGGCGGGCGATGGCGATGCGCTGCTTCTCCCCGCCGGAAAGCCGATAGCCGCGGTCGCCCACGACCGTGTCCAGGCCGTCGGGCAGCGACGCGACCAGAGGCAGGATCTGCGCCGCGCGCAAGGCTTCGACCAGCTCGCCGTCGGTCGCATCCGGCTTGGCGTAGAGCAGGTTCGCGCGGATCGTATCGTGGAAGAGATGCGCGTCCTGCGTGACGACGCCGATGAGGTGGTGCAGCGAGTCCAGAGTCGCGTCCCGAACGTCGATGCCGTCGATCCGGATCGAGCCGGCAGCGGGGTCATACAGGCGCGGCACGAGGTTCCCGATCGTCGTCTTGCCCGCTCCCGATGGGCCGACGAGCGCGACCAGCTCGCCCGGGCGCACGGCGAAGCTGACGTCGTAGAGCACCTGAGCCGTGGGCGCTTGATCCAGGACTGCCACCGACTCGAGCGACGCCAAAGAGACGTCCTCAGCCCGCGGATAGCTGAAGTCGACGTGCTCGAACTCGATTGTGGCCGGCCCGCGCGGGATGTCCGCCGCGTCCGGCTTCTCGGCGACCATCGGCGGCAGGTCCAGAACTTCGAAGATTCGATCGAACGAAACGAGCGCGGTCATGACGTTGACCTGAACGTTCGAGAGCGCGGTGAGTGGCCCGTAGAGCCGGTTGAGGTACGCGCTGAGGGCGACGAGGGTTCCGACCTGGAGCGCGCCCGAAACCGCCAGAGCGCCGCCGAGGCCGTAGACCAGGGCGGTGGCGAGCGACGCCGTGAGCAGCAACGAGACCATGAAGACGGTCATGTACATCGCTTGGGTCACGCCGATGTCTCGGACCCGGCCGGCCTTCTCCTCGAACAGGCTGACTTCGCGACTCGGCTGGCCGAAGAGCTTGACGAGGAGCGCTCCTGCGACGTTGAAGCGCTCGCTCATCATCGAGGTCATCGAGGCGTTGAGGTTGTAGCCCTCGCGTGTGAGCGCCTGGATCCGCCGGCCGATCCAGCGGGCGGGCAGCACGAAGACCGGGAACAGCAGCAGCGCCAGAAGGGTGATCTGCCAGCTCAGAAGGAACATCGCAACCAGCGTGATCGCCACGCTGATGGCGTTGCCCACGACCGACGACAGGGTGTTGGTGAAGGCGCTCTGGGCGTCGAGGACGTCGTTGTTCAGGCGGCTGATGAGCGCGCCGGTTTGCGTACGGCTGAAGAACGCAATCGGCATGCGCTGGAAGTGCGCGAACACCTTGGTTCGCATGTCGAAGATGAGGCCCTCGCCGATGCGCGCCGAGATCCAGCGCTCCCCGAGCGACAGCGCGGCGTCGAGAACCGCGAGAACCGCGAGAACTATCGCCAGCTCGACGACGACGCCGCTCTGCTTGGGCAGGATGCCGTCGTCGATGATCGCCCGGTAGATGAGCGGATTGGCGGCGCCGATCGTGGCGTCGACGACGATGAGAACGAGGAATCCGATGAGAAGGTTCTTGTACGGCGCCGCGAACCGGGCGATGCGGCGAACAAGGCCGCTCGAGAGCTTCTGAGATCGCACGGAATCATCGCGCCGCATGGAGCGCATGAGCCCCCGGCCGCCGCCGTAACCGCCGCGCATGGTCATTGGGCGGCTCCGGTGCCCTCTGGCGTGGCCGCGGGCGTGGCGGCCGATCCGCTGCGGCACCCGTCGGACACACAGATCGCCTGCAGCAGCGCCAGCAGGTGGTCCCGCTGGGGTTCCGTCAGGACACCGAACACGCGAGCGGCGCTCTCACTCCGAGCGGCGTCGAGCTGGTCCAGCAGCCGCCGGCCGGCGGGGGTGAGTTCCACGAATGTCGAGCGGCGGTCCGCCGGATCAGCGCGGCGGGACACGACTCCGGCGACCTCCGCGCCATCCACCACGTCCGTAACTGTCCGCGCAACGACGGCGAGGCGCTCCGCGATGACGGACATCCGGAGCGGTCCATCGGCGAGCAGCCGCACCAGCCGAGCCTGTGAGCCGGAGAGGCCGAGGGGCGCCAGCGCTTCCTTCGTGCCGCGTTGCAGTCGGCGGGCGGCCCGGCGGAACAGCTCGGCCAGCTCTGCCCAGGGTTCGAGCGAGACGGCGGGCGGGTTCTCGATCACAACGACCCCCTCGGTTCATCCGGCGGCGGCGGCGTTCGCCGACGACGTCTACCGGGCATATACAGAGTCTACCTCATTATGAGCTATGCCGCCGAATGCCGGGCTAGGCTGGGCCCGGCACCCTCTAGACTCCGGGTAATGTCTGACGGCTCGCACTCCACGACCGCGCACTGGGTCGCTGCCGCGCGCGCCCGGGAGTCGGAGCGAGCGGATCGGCTCTTTGTCGACCCGTACGCCGCTATCCTCGACGGGGCGCGTGGTCGTGACGCGCTCGCTGCCTCCGAGAGCGCCTCCGGCGGTGAGAACGCGTTCCTGCCCATCCGCACGCGGTTCTTCGATGACCTACTACGCACCGAGGCTGAACAACTCGACCAGGTCGTGCTCCTCGGTGCCGGTCTCGACACCCGTGCTTTCCGCCTCACGTTGCCCACGCGCCTGCGCTGGTTCGAGATCGACACGCCCGAACTCTTGCAGGAGAAGGAGCGCGTCCTCTCCGAAGCCGGTGCAGCGGCCTCATGCCAGCGCACAGTCGTGCCCGCCGATCTCACCGCTGAATGGAGCACCGCGCTCCTGGGCGCGGGGTTCGAGGCCGGACGGCGGACCGGCTGGCTCGCCGAGGGCCTCCTCTTCTACCTGTCTGGCAGGGCGGTCCGAGACCTACTGACCGAGACACGCCGGCTCTCGGGAGTGGGCAGCGTGGTCGGCGCTGACGTGTTCGGCTCAGGGCTCCTGGCCGTGCCCTCGATGCAGCCCTACCTTGCGGCGCGAGCCGAGAGCGGCCTGCCGCCACCCTTCACGACCGACGATCCCCTCGCGACCTTCCGCGACGCCGGTTGGCCGTCCGTCGAGCTGGCCTTCCCGGGGCAGCTCAGCCGGACCTACGGTCGACCGATCGAGCAGGCGAGCCAGCGGCTGGCCGCCTTCGATCGGACCATGCAGAGCTACCTCGTGGTTGCGCGTAGCGAGGGTTGAGGGGCGCCTGCCGGGGGACCGCGTCCTGGGACGGCCCGTCCCGGCGTGGGTGGACTGCGCCGGACCGGCACCATCCCTCCAGCGTGTTTGGCCGACCCTTCCGCACGTCGTGGTAGCAGCCGCCTACACCGGGAGACGGCCCTCGAGACTTTGCTGCCGAATGCAAGGCGGCGGTCGAGATTCAGCGCCTGCACGGCGTCGGTCACCGTGAGATTGCCCACGCGCCGACTCGGCGCCGCGTTGATCAAGCCCCCGGCAAGGCTCACCGGATCTTGTCCACGACGCGCAGCCGGAAGGCCGGGTCGTGGACGTGCAGGAACAGAGCACGGTCGGCCGTCTCACGGTAGCCGAGCAGCTCACCGCATCGCGGACAGGCCGGGTGCCGGACACGTCTACCGGCGGGGACGCGGACGGTCGCCGCCCGATACCGGCAGGCACTCCTGACCGCAGGAGGCCGGTGCCGATCCCCGAGCGGCCCGCCTAGGATGACACGGAGCGCCGGCGCAGTGTCGGCACCGTCAGTGTCGAGGGCCGTGTCCGGTCCGGGATCCCATCCTGCCACCCTACGCTGGCCCACCGTGGTCACGCCTCAGCCGCCCCTAGCTTGCACGAGATCGGCCAGGATCTCGGGCGCCTCGTCGCAGGAGATGTAGCGGAAGCCGATCGGTTCGCTGCCCTCCCACTCCGCATCGTCGCGCTGGCTTGGTTCGTAGCGCCAGGCGGGGTCTCCCTGCGCCTCGAGCCCGTGGATCGCGATAGCGATGAAGCGCGGGACCCGTTCCTCCGCGTCGATATCGGGTGTGCCGCAGTGGCGGCAGACGTACAGGTCGGTCACCAGGCCACCCTGCCTTCCTGTGTCCGTTCATCGAGCAGGATCACGTGCACATCCCGGTCGACCCGCCGCAGCTCCTGGACTTGCTCCGGGTTCAGCGCCAGGGTCTCGCCCTGGGGTCCGACGCCGCCGCTGAACACGACGTCGCCCGCCGTCCAGTCGCCACAGGCCAGCGGGCAGAGCACGTCCGCCTTCCAGTTGCGCCGCGGCTCGGCGACGAGCTTGCCCTCCTCGTTCAGCCACATGGTCGCCTCGGAGCCCGCGAGCGGGAAGCTCACCGCCTCGACGTAGCCGCCGACCGCTCGCTGCAAGTCCGGCAGTCTCGGAACGCCCGCATGGAAGGCCATGACGCCCTCGATCGACAGGGTGGCCCAGGTCATCGGATCGCCTCGCGCTTGGCCTCGCCCGACCTGGGAGTGCCCGTTCCTGGCGCCTCACCCACGCGGCGCTCGCCGGGCTTGTCGAACGCGACCCAGCGATCCCGCAGGCTCACCCAGGAGTCCCGGCCCACGACGATGTGGTCCAGCACCTCGATGTCGAGGAGCCGGCCGGCGGCGATCGCGGTGGCGGTCAACGCAAGGTCGTCGGGTGACGGCGTGGGGTCGCCGGAGGGGTGGTTGTGCGCCAGGATGATCCGCGGGGCGCCGCGGCGAACGGCCTCGGTGAACAGCTCGCCAGTTCTGACGAGCGACGCGGAGACATTGCCCTGGTAAACCATGGTCTGCCCGAGGACGACGTTCTTGGTGTTCAGGAGGAGCACGAGGAGTTCCTCGCGCTCGAGTCCCGCGAGCTGGAGGATCAGGCGCTCGGCCACGTCGCGGGGCGAGTGGACCGTCCACGTGGCACCCTCGGCCCCGAGGGCCATGCGGGCACCGCAGCTGGGGCACTCGGCCATGGGCTCGGGCGTCTCCCGGATCAGCCGCGGTTGGCCGATCACTTTCCGCGCGGCAAGGACGGCGATTTCCGCGGCTGCCGGGCCGTCCATCTCAAGCGCCACCGACGTCGCCGCTGTCGTCAGGGTCAGGGGTCCTCGGCTGCTGAGAGTTCGGCGGGACCGACACGCGGCTGCCCGGCGGGGGCGGCGTCCACTCGCGGTAGAACCTCTCCTGCCACTTGTCGCCGTCGACGACAACCGCGTTCTCGATCCAGCGGGCCCCTGCCGGTGAGCGATCCTCGAAATGCCGGGCATCCCGGCCCATCGCCCGCCCTCGCCGGGTGTGTTTGTCCAAGGCGTAATCCTCGATCGCCGGAAAATCGTGGCGCTGCTGCCGCACCTCGAAGAGCGTGAGCATGTCCGCGATTTCGCGACTCTTCGGCGCTCGCGCCAAATGCCAGACGGCCTGCGCAAGCTGGAGAGGCGGGAATACTACCTTCTGGCCCGCTTCCGGCTTCTTCTGGTTCGCCCGCAGGACTTCCGACATGACCCACAGCCCGGCGATCACTGCCGGCGCGTTCGGCTCGGCGAGGCCCACGTCCTCGCTAGTGATGACGAACAGCCGCCGCCAGGCCCACGCGCCGAGCCCGGAGATGTTTAGCTCACGCGCCCAGAAGGCCGCATTGTCCGAGTCGCCGCGCCTGATGCTCTTTTGCAACGCGCTGATGGTCTCGTCCGCCGCGAAGTCGTTCAGCGTCCGCAGGTTCCACGGACCGACTGCCATGTCTTGCGCCTCCTCGTCGTAACTGATCACGATGTGTGCCGTCTAGTCATCGGGGCCGCTGATCGCAGCCGGGCTCAGGGCAGGCGCGAAACTCGGCGTAGGCCCTGCCACTCTTCTTCGAGATGCCGGCCGGCACGACCCTCCACGCCACGCCGTGGACCGGGCAGAGCCCGTTGGTCCCCGAAGCTCCTTGCCGAGACTGGCCGATGGTGGTGATCGGTCGGACCGGAGCCGGCTCAGGCGGCAGCGGGATGAGTTCATCCTGGAACGCGTCCCGCTGAGCAGGGGCCCCAACGCCGTTGGCAGCCTCGAGTGGCCCGCTGACCCTGACGTCGCCATCCGCGTCGACGGTGATCGTGATGGTGACTGTCGTCATGCCGCACATCCCTCCTTGGTGATCGGCTTGCCGATAACCGTCTTGGCGGGCCCTTGGGTCCAGCGCCATAGCTCTAGCGCCCGCAGGAACGTCGCGAACGTCGAGTGGTCTACCGCGATGGGGACAAGCTCGGCGCGGTCAGGAAGGACGCGGAGGACCGCGAAGCGAGCCGGCCGGGGGACGCGATACTTGCGACAGTCGCCCGGCCGGCCGACGAACTGTGCCCCGAGGCCGTAAGCCGATAGCTGCAAAGCGGCCGATGAGTAGACGCCGTTCCCTGTCTTGATATCGAGCAGCCAGCGCTCACCGGCAAGATCCACGATCGCATCGAAAGTGCCGGCGAAGCCGAACCGCAGGGAGCAGCACATCTGTTCGACCGCGACGAACCTAGGGCTCCATTAGCGGAGGAACTTGCGGTACGCATCCACGTGTCCGGCCAACTCGTCCGGGACATCTACCTCTTCGCCCCGGACGATGTGCTCGGCGAGGAGATGCACCTGCGTCCCGCGGTTCGCTGCCTTGTCGACGATGTGGTCCGGGACCGTCTTGAGCCAGTTGATCGCTGCTTCCGGCCCGGCCTCCGCTCTCATCGCGATCAAAGCGTCCAAGTTGCGGACCGCACAGGCTGCGGTTTCCCTCTTGGCCCAACCCACGAGGGGTCCGCTCTTGTCGACGACCTTGAGGATCGTCGTGACGCTCGGGATATCCGACACGACGGTTCGCTCGTCCCGCCAGCTGTAGACGTGACTCGCCGTTCGCGTCAGGCCGAGAGGGGGGAGAGATGAGGAGTCCATAGACATACTATGGCAGAATGACCACCTGTGTCAAGTTCGTGATAGACTCCTGACGAGTCACCACGAGGAGATGCAGATGCCGCAGATCTCATTCCAGGCCGACACACAGGACGAGCTGATCACCATGGTCCGGCGCTGGGTGGCCGGCCTCGATGCGGCCGACTCGCTCCCCGCCGATCCAGGTGAGCGCCCCGCGGACTGGCGCACCCGAGAGGTGCAGGAAGTGCTCCACCGGCTCAAGGGGGTCGACAGCAGGCGACTCGTGCACGAGGTCGCCGAGGCAGCCGTGCTCGGGGACAGCGTGCCCTTCGATGACGCCCTTCGCGCCCGCTACGGCAAGACCAATGGGACCGCCTTCGCCGGCATGGTGTCAGGACCGAACAAGCTCATGCGCCGCGTCGCCAAACGCGACCTGATCACCTGGGATGGCGCAGCTGGTGGCTACCGGATGGACCCGGAGGATGCTGAGATCATCCTGGCGAACTGGGCCTGAGGGGGCGTGCGCACCACTTCCACCAGTCTTGCCCGAAGTCAGTCTGAAGGAAGAAGGCCGTTACCCTGGCGGACTCGCTCGCGTGCGAGTTCGGGGGTGGCTGGCGCTGCCAGGGCCACGAGGCGTTTATGCGGCCCAACAGCGACGCGACAGGCGACAATCGGAGCCATTCCTCCGGTTGCTGTAGGCTAGCGCCATGCGCATCCTTGCCGAGCCGGCGAAGACGCTCCGCATCGATGCCGCGCGCAACCGCGGCCGGATCGTGGACGCAGCCACTGCGGCCTTCGCTGAACGCGGGCTGGACGTCCCGCTCGAGGACGTGGCCGGGGAAGCCGGCGTCGGGATCGCGACCCTCTACCGGCGGTTCCCCACCCGCGAGGATCTGATCGCGGCCTGTTTCGAGCGGCGCCTCGCGGAATACGCCCTGGCGGCCCAGGAGGCGCTCGAGGCGCCGGAGGCATGGTCGGGCTTCTGCGCCTACGTCCAGCGTATCTGCGCGATGCAGGCGGCGGACCGGGGCCTCCGAGACGTGTTGACGAGGACGTTCCCGAACGCGCAGGTCCTGGAGGCCCACCGGGCGCGCGGCTACGAGCTGTCGGTGCAGCTGATCGAGCGCGCCAAGGCCGAAGGGACGCTGCGCCCGGACGTGGTACCCGAGGACCTCGCGCTGCTGCTCATGGCCAACGCCGGCGTCGTCCAAGTGGCTGGATCGGCTGCGCCGGATGCCTGGCGGCGGTTCGTGGCGTTGATGCTCGATGGCCTGCGCACCGAGGGGGCCAGCCCGCTGCCGCCGCCACTGACCCCCCGCCAAGTGATGCGAGCCATGCGCCGGCTCGCCAAGCCATCCAGTGAGCCAAGGAGCACATCATGACCCACGCATCGTTCGCCACGGCCCCCATGCCGTCGACACCTCTCGTCGGCGACGGAGGCAGCGCATACCAGCCCGGCGTGTGCAACATCGGCCCAGCGGAGATCGCCCGGCGCCGTCGGGCGGGACATGTCGGACTCGCGGCGACGGTCATCCTGGGGGGCGGGCTCGTCGCAGTCGGCCCGCCTGCGCTTCTGTGCCGGCTTCGGGTCACGAGGGGTGTTCAACTTCGGCCCCCTCGGCCAGACGGAGCAGGTCCAGGACAATGCGGCGCACGCGCGCGACCGCGCACGCGCGAACCAGATCGGTCTGGCCAGCCTGGCCATCGGTCTCGTCGTCGGGGCCCTGGCCGTGGTCCTCCCGCTGTGACGACGCTCGAACGCGGCCCTGTGTCCGACGACGCAGGGACTGCCGACCGCCTGGATGCCGTGGCGTCCGCCCTCCGTTCGCAGAACATCGAGGTGCTCATCGTCGACAGCGGCGCGGAGGCGCGCGACACCGTGCTCAACCTGATCCCCGATGGCGCCGAGGTGCACTCGGGGAAGTCGAAGACGCTCGAGGACGTGGGCCTCCTGAGCGAGCTGGTGGAGTCCGGCCGCTACGAGGCCCTCCGGCCCCGCATCTTTGCCATGGACCGTGCCACGCAGGCCCGCGAGATCCGCAAGCTCATGGCCGCCCCCGACGTCATGCTTGGCAGCGTCGCCGCAGTCACCCTGGACGGCGCGCTCGTGGCCGCATCGGCCACCGGCAGCCAGCTCGGCGCGTATGCCGCCGGCGCCGGACGGCTCATCCTCGTCGTCGGCAGCCAGAAGGTCGTGCCCGATCTCGACGCGGCCCTGCGACGGATCCACGACGTGGTCTTCCCCTGGGAGAACGCGCAGGTGCGGGCGCGGCTCGGGGTCGATACCGCCCTCCTGAAGGTGCTCGTGATCTACGGCGAGTGGCAGGCTGGCCGAACCACGGTCGTGCTCGTGCGCGAGCCGGTTGGGATCTGAGGAGAACTCCAGACTCCCATGAGCGCCAACCTGCTGCTGTGGGTCGGCCAGATCCTGCTCGCACTGGCCTTCCTGTTGGTCGGCTACGGCCACGCGCCCGGCTTTGAGGGGTGGTCGGCCAGACCGGGCATGGGCTGGATGGCGGCCGTCGGGCGCGAGCGCATGCGGATCATCGGGCTGCTGGAGATCGTCGGCGCGATCGGCCTGATCCTGCCTGGTGCCACCGGGGTCTTGCCCTGGCTGACGCCTCTGGCGGCCACCTGTCTCGCGGTCGTGATGGCCCTCGCCGCCGTCCTCCATGCCCGTCGCCCGGGCGAGGGCCCGAACATCGTCACCAACCTGGTCCTCGGCGTCATCGCATTAGCCATCGCCTACGGGCGCTTCGTCGTCGCCCCGTTCTAACGGCGGCCGTCACTGCAACCCGGACGACCCGCGCCGACGGCTCGCCCAGTCGCGCTCCCGCCCACGAAAGGAACTCGATGAGCCACTTCTTCACGAGCCTCGGGCGCTTCGCCGTGCGCTTCCGGTACCTGGTCGTCCTCGCCTGGGTCGTGGTCACCGTCCTTGCCGTGCAGTTCCTGCCGTCCCTGAGTGACGTCGCGAAGGACACCACGAGCGGCTTCCTGCCTGCGAACTCCCCGAGCATGCAGGCGATCGCCATGACCGCGCCCTTCCAGAACACCTCGCTCGCCGAGGCGACGCTCGTGGTGGCCCGCAGTGGCGGGCTGACGGCGGCTGACAACGCCGCGATGGACCGACTCGAGGCACACATCCGGGGTGTCGCTCACGTAAAGGTCGTGGCTGACCTCGGTGTCTCGGGCGATGGCCAGGCGCGCCAGGCGCTCGTCGAGGCGGACGTCTCGGCGTTCAGCGCCGGGCCCCAGGCCAAGAGCGTCGTCGACGCCATCCGATCCACGTTCGGTGCGGCCGCAGCCCCGCCCGGCCTCCAGATCCACCTGACCGGCCAGCTCGCGACGCAGGTCGACAGCGTCGGGACAATGACGACCTCGATGAACCAGACCCAGGAACTGTCGGTCCTCTTCATCGTCGTCCTGCTCCTGCTGGCCTTCCGGGCCCTGCTCGCCCCGCTCGTGACCCTCCTGCCAGCGGCCTTCGTGCTCGTCCTGTCGGGGCCTGTGATCGCCGAGGCGACGAAGGTGGGCGTGCAGGTCTCGTCGATCACCCAGCTCATGCTGATCGTCCTCATCCTGGGCGCGGGGACCGACTACGGCGTGTTCCTCGTGTTCCGCGTGCGCGAGGAGCTGCGCCGCGGCCTGACGCCGTCCGATGCGGTCATCCGCTCGGTCAGCCGGGTGGGTGAGTCGATCACGTTCTCGGCCCTCACCGTCATCGCCGCGCTCATGAGCCTCGTGGTTGCCGAGTTCGCGTTCTATCAGGCCCTCGGGCCCGCCCTCGCGATCGGCATCGCCCTCATGCTGCTGGCGGGCCTCACGCTCCTTCCTGCCCTGCTTGCCATCCTCGGCCCGGCGGTGTTCTGGCCGAGCGGCACGGCTGCCCGGAGCGAGGCGCGGCCCGGCGTGTGGGACCGCATCGGCGGGGTCGTCACACGGCGGCCAGGGCGCACCCTCATCGGCGGGATCATCCTCTTCGGTGCGCTCGGCTCGACGCTTCTGGCGACAGGGGTGGCCGGCTTCGGCTTCTCCACGGCGAGTCCGGCGGGCAGCGACTCAGGCGCCGGAGCCGCGCTGATCGAGGCGCACTTCCCATCGTCCAACGCGAGTCGCAGTGCCGTCCTCTTCCAGTTCCCGACGTCTGTCTGGGATGACCCCTCGGTGCTCGCCCAGGCGCAGAGCGGCCTCGCGGGCCTCCGCGAGTTCAGCGGTCTCATCGGGCCGCTCAATCCCACCGGTGCGCCAATCACGACCACCCAGCTGACGCAGCTCCACAGCGCGCTGGGTCCGGCGGGACAACTCCCTCCGGTGCCGGTGACCACCGCCGTCCCGACGCAGCTGTATGACGCGTACCGGGCAACCGGTCAGCTCATCAGCCCCGATGGTCATACGGTCCAGTACTCGGTCGAGTTCGCCAACGGCGACTCGTCGAGCCCGGCGGTCCTCGACTCCGTACCGGCGATGCGGGCCGACGTCGGGCGGGTCGCGCAGACGGTCGGTGCGTCTGCCTCGGGCGTCTACAGCCAGGCCGCCCTGGCCTACGACGTCAGCCACATCTCCGGCAGCGACCTCATCCGGATCGTCCCGATCGTGGCGCTGCTCATCGCGCTGCTCCTCGCGATCGTGCTCCGGAGTCTCGTCGCGCCGCTCTACCTCGTGGCGAGCATCGTCCTCTCGTACCTGGCGGCCTTGGGCTTGGTCGGCATCGTGTTCGTCCACCTGGGTGGCCAGGACGGGATCAACTTCCTCCTGCCGTTCCTCATGTTCGTCTTCCTCATGGCCCTCGGGTCCGACTACAACATCCTCGTCATGAGTCGCATCCGCGAAGAGGCACACCAGCTGCCGCTGCGCGATGCGGTGGCGCGTGCGATCGGTAAGACCGGCGGCACGGTCACGACGGCCGGGATGATCCTCGGCGGCACGTTCGCCGTGCTCGCCGTCGCCGCCGGAGGCACCGCGACGGGGGCCCAGATCCAGCAGATCGGGTACGGCGTCGCAGCCGGCGTCCTCATGGACAGCTTCCTCGTGCGATCGCTCCTGGTGCCCTCACTGGTCGTACTGCTCGACCGCTGGAACTGGTGGCCCTCGCACCTGGCGCGCACGCCCGTGACTGGGGAGGTGGCACGCGAGGCATCGCTCTAGTGCACTAGCCCGGAAGATGCTGGACAGTTCTGATGATGGCAGCTACGCTGCTCGACATGGCCAACCATCCAGCGCCTCCGTTGTTGATCAGTGAGCCTGAACGAGCCGAGCTGGGGGCCCTGGCCCGGGCCGGACGAACCCAGCAGCGCATCGCGAGCAGGGCCCGGATCGTGCTCGGGGCTGCCGAGGGTCGAGCGAACCGGGCCATCGCGGGGGAGCTCGGGGTCAGCCCGACGACGGTCCTGCTCTGGCGAGGGCGCTTCGAGCGGGCTCGCCTGGCCGGTCTGCACGACGCACCCCGGCCGGGCCGCGAGCCGACGTATGGCCGCGCGGAGCGCGACCGGGTCATCGCCCTGACCCTCGAGCCACCGCCCGACGGGACGACCCACTGGAGCGCCCGGCGGATGGCCCTCCGGACGGGCATCAGCATCACCACCGTCCAGCGCATCTGGGCCGAGGCGCATTTGAAGCCCCACCGGGTCGAGACGTTCAAGTTCAGCACCGATCCGGACCTCGTCACCAAGGTCCGTGACGTGGTCGGGCTCTACCTCGCGCCACCCGAGCGGGCGATCGTGCTCTCGGTCGACGAGAAGACGCAGATCCAGGCCCTCGATCGGACCCAGCCCATGCTGCCCTTGCGCCCCGGTCAGGTCGAGCGGCACACCCACGACTACGAACGCCACGGCACCACGAGCCTCTTTGCCGCCCTCGAGGTCGGTACAGGCCAGGTCACGACCGAAGCTCGGTCCCGCCACACCGGGGCCGACTTCCTGGCCTTTCTGAGGCGGCTCAATCGCACGTACCCCGATCAGGAGCTCCACGTCGTCCTGGACAACGTGTCGACCCACAAGACGCCCGCCGTCCGGGCCTGGCTCCTGCGTCACCCCCGGATCAGCTTCCACTTCACCCCGACCTCGGCGTCCTGGCTCAACCAGATCGAGACCTGGTTCAGCATCTTGAGCCGCCAGGCCATCCGGCGGGGCAGCTTCCGCTCGGTCAAGGAGCTCATCGCCGCAATCGAGACCTTCACCCGCCAGTGGAACGAGGGAGCTACGCCGTTCCTGTGGGTCAAGACCGCCGACGAGGTCCTGCCCAAGGCGATCCGCAAGCACCCAGCGTTCAGCGAATTCGGGACACTAGCTCCCATGCTGGCCACGTCAGGCGCGCAGGACTCGGGTACTCAGGCGCTGCCAGGCCCGCGTGCTGTACAGGGCGTTGTGCCGGCTGCGGTTCGACTGCCGAGCGTGATCAGGCAGCGGCTGCCCGCGCGGCTGGTGACGACACCACAGACCATGCAGAGCTTCACCCGCGAATTGTTGACGGGGCGACTGGCGCGGTCCACTCGCTCGCGGTGCTACGCCTGGGGGGTCAGCCGCGACTGCGGTTCCTGCAGTCGGTGTGCCCCGAGAGCGACAATCACTGCGATCGGGGTCCGGATCGGACACCGAGGAACCGTGGGGGCCATGACGTCGGTCGAGAGGGCGCTGACGATGGGCCAGCTCGCAAGGGGCAAACCCCGCGGCGTCGTCGTCAAGACGTACGGCCGCGGGAGCCCCCTTGGCCTCCTCAGCCTCCCCTTCGCGTTCCTCATGGCCTCCCAGGGCATGCACGGCTGGCAGGAATCCGCGTCCGGGGACATGGAGGACGACGCCGTCGCGATGGCCAGACAGGGGTACCGCGTCGTGGCCTCCGGCGAGTTCGGCATCCCCGTGCTCGGCCTCACCTGCTACAAGGTGAGCTACCAGCTGGTCGACGAGGCGCGACCTCGGACGAGCGGGGAACGACCCGGGCACTGGGCAATCGTGGCGAGATGAACGGCGACGTTCGAGTCCTTGAGATCGTTGGCATCTCGAAGCGCTACGGGCAGACCGTCGCCGTACAAGACCTCACTTTCGAGATCCATGCCGGCGAACTGTTCGGCTTCGTGGCCGCAACGGCGCCGGCAAGACCACGACGATGCGCGTCGTGCTGGGCGTGCTGGCGCCGGATGCCGGCACCGTGCGCTGGCTGGGCGTGCCGCTGACGTTCGAGGCCCGCCGCCGCATCGGCTACATGCCGGAGGAGCGCGGCCTGTATCCCAAGATGCGCGTGGCGGAGCAGCTCGCGTACCTCGGCGAACTGCACGGCATGACGGGCGCGGACGCCCGGGAGGCCGCCCTGCACTGGCTGGACCGCTTCGGCCTCTCGGACCGACGCGACGCCGAGCTCCAGGCGCTGAGCATGGGCAACCAGCAGCGCGTCCAGCTGGCCGCGGCCCTCGTCTTCGGCCCGGACGTCCTCGTCCTCGACGAGCCGTTCGCCGGCCTCGATCCGGTCGCTGTGGACGTGATGGCGGAGGTGCTCCGCGAACGGGCGGAGGCAGGGGTCCCCGTCATCTTCTCGAGCCACGAGCTCGAGCTCGTCGAGCGGATCTGCGACCGGGTCGGGATCATCGATCGGGGCCGGATGGTGGCCTGCGGCACGGTCACGGAGCTCCGCGCCGGGGGCCGCGAGCGCCGCTGGATCGACGTCCCCATGGCCCCGGGCGACTGGGAAGCCGGCGTGCCGGGCGTGCACCTGCTCCAGACCGACGGCTCGCGGCGGCTGTTCGAGCTCGATCCGGGCGTCGACGATCAGGCGCTGCTCCAGGCGGCGCTGGCCACCGGAGCGGTGCGCGAGTTCGAGCGCGTCGAGCCCACCCTCGGCGAGCTCTTCCGGACGGCCCTCGAGGAGGCAGCGGCATGAACGCCCGGTCTCTTGGTCTGGGCGGAACGCGCCGCCTGCCGATCACCTTCCTCGTCGCCCGCCGCGAGGTCCGCATGCGTCTGCGCTCGCGCGTCTTCGTTGGCGGCACGATCGTGATGACGGTCCTCGTCGTGGTCGGCATCGTGGCGGCGTCGCTGCTCGCCGGCAGGACCACCCCGGTGCGGGTGGGCTTCAGCGGCGGGTCGCAGGCGCTCGAGCGTTCGTTCACGGCAACTGCCGCGGCCCTGGGTGCGCAGGTGACGCTCAGCGACATTGCCGACGTCACCGCCGGGAAGGCGCAGGTAACGGCGGGCACGCTCGACGTGCTCGTGACCGGGTCGTCGACCGCACCGACGGCCGTGGCGAAGGCTGCCATCCCATCGAACGTCGAGTCCGCCCTATCCCTGGCTGCGGAGGCGGCACGCCTCTCCGACGCTGGCCTCTCACCGACGGCGGTCAGGTCGGCCATGGCCCTGGTCCCGGTCCAGCTTCTGCAGCCCCCCAATCCCAAGAACAACGAGAACCTGTTCGCTAGCCTGGCCCTCGGCATCCTGCTCTGGATCGCGCTCGGCCATCTACGGGGCTCAGGTGGCCCAAGGCGTGGTCGAGGAGAAGGCCACGCGGATCATGGAGGTCCTGCTCGCCACGATCCAGCCGAGCTCGCCTGCTGGCGGGCAAGGTCATCGGGATCGGCCTCGTCGGTCTCCTGCAGCTCACGATCGTGGGCGCGGCGGCGCTCGTCGCGGTCCACGTGACCAATGTCGCCGCGATCCCGGCCCTCGGCGTGGCCGCGATCCTGGGCGATATCTTCTGGTTCCTGCTCGGCTTCCTCTTCTACGCCACCGCCTACGCCGCGGTCGCCTCCCTCGTCTCGCGCCAGGAGGAGGTGCAGGGCGCCATCGCGCCGATCTCGATCCTCCAGATCGCGGGGTACCTGCTCATGTACGCCGCGCTGCCGAATCCGAGTGGCCCCCTGGCCACGGTGTGCTCGCTGCTTCCGCCGTTCGCCCCCATCCTCATGGCGGTGCGGATGGCGGCCACCGATGTGCCGTTCTGGCAGGTCGGCCTGGCGGTAGCGCTGATCGTGGCATCCATCGTCGGCCTGACCTGGCTCGCCGGCCGCATCTACGCCAATGCCGCCATGCGCCTCGGCGCGCGGGTACGCTTCATGGATGCGTTCCGTGGGTAACGCTCGTGGGTAGATACAGCATGTTCGGGCCCTATCGGGCCGCAGCGATCGGAGGACGAATCTAGATGCCGCCTCGTGTGAGGGCCCATCCATTCTTGACCCTGATGGCGGTGGTCTCCGCGATCCTCATCGTGGTCGGCCGGGTCAACCGCGAGCTCTGGTGGGGCGACTGGGTTTTTGTCGCCGGAATCGCGGTGGTGGTGGTTGCGGGCGCCCTCTTCCTCCTCGAGACAAGGAGGTGATCGAGACGACCTCGTTGCGGCGGAGGTCGTGCTCGCGATGGGCATCCCGCTCGCCACGGCTGCCGGCTTGACGGCGCTCGCCGGCCGGATCTACACGAACGCCGTCCTGCGCTCAGGACGCCGTGTGCCGCTGCGGAAGGCGCTGCGAGTCAGGTAGACCGGGCGGCGGTCGTGCGGAGCCGTCCCCGAAAGGACAAGGAGGGATATGGGATCACACGCAGCCAGCCTGTTCTACCTGGTCGTGATGGTCGCGGTCGTGGTCGTAGTGGACTGGCGGTTCCTCAGACGCCACTTCTGGAGGCGGCTGGCCGTGAACGTCGGCATCGTCCTGGTGTTCCTGGCGGTCTACTGGATGTTCGTGCATCAGCCGTGAGCGCTGCCACGACAAGGCACGCCTCGGCGCCGTGGCCGGAACCGTCAACGAAGGGCGAGACGGACTGGATGGCGAACATCGCCTTCTGGCCGGCCGTCGTGGCCGCGATCCTCATCATGGACGTGCTGGAGCCGGCCTGGAGGGCGAGCCGGTGAGTCGTGGCGTCGAGACGGGGGGGGGGGGGGGCGCGCCGCGGGATGGAGATCATCCGTGACGAGCTTCACTGCACCGCGGTCCGCATCGGGGCCCGTGACGTCGGGAGGCTGGCGACCGCCGCGGAGGCGGCCCTTGATGCCGATCTCGACGTGTGGCTCTCACCGGCGCTCTGGGACCGTGACGCCGACGGGACGCAGGCCTGCATCGAACGAGCCGCGGAGGTGGCCGAGCACCTCCGCCGGCGGGCGCCGGACCGGCTCGTGCTCGTGGTTGGCAGGGAGCTGACCCTGTTCATGCGCGGGAGACCTTGGCAGGTCATGACCTTCAGTTCAGACCCGCTTGGGCGTCACGATGGAGGCTGGCTTTCGGTCCTCTGGTAGATGCGGTAGGCGAGATAGAAGTCCGCTGCTGCCGCCATCCAAAACGCCAGTGCCCACCAGCTGCCGTTAGAGAGCACAAAGATGCCGAGGCTGATGAGGACGACGCCAACGACAAGGCGCACGCCCCAGAACAGCCGGCGGTGGCGGTACTCCCACGACCTGAGCAGGACTTTCTCGAAGAGGGTTCGCGGGGGAGGAGCGATCTCATTCATCGCGTGCATCGGGATGCCTGCCGTGACCTGTGATGCTCGGGCCGCCCGGATTTCCACGGAGAAGGATAGGCCCTCCTCAGCACGGCGCGATCAGTTCGGCTCCAAACTCGGCACGACCAGCCATCCTTCGGCCCGTCCGCCGTAGATCAGCTGCTCCGTGGCGAGGCCCGAGCGCGCTCGCAGGTCGGCTAGGTGGCGCTTCGCGGTGCTGGGCCGGATGCTAAGCAGGCGCGGCCGCGTCTGCGATCGACCCGCCGACCGAGACATAGGCGGCGAGGACATCAAGCTGGCGAGCGGTGCCCGGCCGCGAGGGCCTTCCGGCTACCATATCAGCGGGCCTTCGAGGTCGGCGCCGCCCAGTGCGTTTGGGACGACGTGCGGCCTACAGCGCCCTTTGAACGGCCCACGGCCTCACAGGAACGGCCCACGGGCGAGGGTTCCTCTGAGTTCCGTCGGGCCGTTTGGGCCGATTGGGCCGGTTCTGCGCGGAAGAGACGCTTACCGCGCGATGGCCTGCGCGGGTAGTACGCCAACTCGTCCTGGCAACCCGCCGGAGCCGGCCTGATCGGCGCTTCAGGCGACCGCACGGAGCGCCTCGGTGATGAGGTCGGGGACTACGATCCGAGTGATGGGACCGGGAGGTTCAAGTCCTCTCGCCCCGACCATCGCCAACAGTCGGTTCCAGCCGCTCCGGGATGACCGCCGCGAACCCGCGGGCGATGGCGCTGTTGGTGAGCCGAAGCGTGGCCTCGCGGAAACCAGCGGCGTCGATGCGCTCGAAGAGCGCCTCCGCCTCCTCCCGGTCGAGTCGGGCCATGGTGCGGACCAGCGCGGCGCTGTCGCGGTCGCGTCGGCACTGGACGAGCGCGCCATCTCGTTCGCGATCACCGCCTCGAACCGTGACGCGCGATCTCCGAGAGACTATCTACCTCGTCCGGGAAGACCCCTACCGCCCGCCCACGAGCTCCATCGCGACATCCAGAGCAGCCGCCGTCAATTCCTGGCTGGTGGCCTCGATGCCGAACATCTGCAGCATGCCCACCGCCGGGGCGAGGTTCCCGACGTAGACCGCCAGTAGCGCTAGCAGCGCGCGCAGCTGCTCGTGCAGGTCGGCCTGCGGATCGATCCAGGCCGCGAAGAGCCGCACGATGCGCCCTTGCATGTGCTGGCCCACCTCACGGTGCTCGCGCAGCGCTGGCTGGTTCTCCTGGGCGAAGCGGATCCACTCGCTCCACTGACCGCCGAGGAGCTCGGCCAGTCGTCGCAGCACCTCCCGCCGTGTCTCGCTCGTGCGCGGCTGCGACTCACTCCAGGCCACCAGCTCGTCGATTGGTGCGACCAGGCTCTCCATGATCGCGCCAAGGAGCGCCTCTTTGGAGGCGAAGTGGTAATAGAGGGCGGCCTTGGTGATGCCCAGTCGGTCGGCGATCTCGCGCAGTGAGGTCTTCTCGTAGCCCTGCGCGGCGAACAGCTCGAGGGCGACTTCGATGGCGCGCTGCCGGGTCTCCGTATGTCGCGGGCTCATCGCGCCTGGAACCTCCGCCGCTCGGATCGGTGGATAACCTACTTGACGGCAGGTTATCTACGGCTCTATCCTTCGCTCTGCCATCTTGCTACTAACCGGTCGGCAAGTCAAGATCATCGCCAGAGGGCAGGAGGTCGCGCGGTGGGAGAGCCCGCAGAGCAGGACGGGTTGGACCGAGGCTTCGTGAAGCTGGCCATCATTCTCATCACCGGGGCAATGATGGTCATGTTCGACACCACCATCGTCAGCGTGGCCATCGACACGCTCTCCCGGGAGCTGGACGCCTCGGTGTCGACGACCCAGTGGGTCATCAGCGCCTACGTGCTGGCGCTCGGGATGGTGGTCCCGGTCAGCGGCTGGGCCATGGAGCGCTTCGGTGCCAAGCAGACCTGGATGAGCGCGCTAGCCCTGTTCATGGCCGGGTCGCTGCTCTCCAGCATGGCCTGGAATATCGACGTCCTGATCGCCTTCCGGGTGCTGCAGGGCATCGGTGGGGGCCTGATGCTGCCCCTGATACAGACCCTTCTGGTCAACGCGGCGGGTGAGCGCAAGCTCGGGCGGATGATGTCGTTAGTGAGCCTGCCGGGGCTGCTCGGGCCGATCCTCGGGCCGCTCGTGGGCGGCCTCATCCTCAGCCACCTCTCCTGGCATTGGATCTTCTGGGTCAACCTCCCCTTCGGCGTAGCTGGTCTCGTGCTCGCGTGGCGGGGCTTGCAGCCCACCGCGCCGCGCAAGGGCGCGTACCTCGACGTCGCGGGCCTGGCCCTTCTCTCGCCCGGGCTGGCGGCCATGATCTACGGGCTCTCCGAGGCTGGCAGTCAGGGCGGGTTCGACCAGGTTGCCGTCCTCCTGCCGCTGGCCATCGGCGCGCTGCTGCTCGGGGGGTTCGTGCTCCATGCGCTCCGCACCGACCGACCGCCGCTCCTCGATCTGCGGCTGTTCCGGGTGCGCTCGTTCTCGGCCTCGAACAGCCTGCTGTTCCTCTCGGGTTTGTCGGTGTACGGGGCGATGCTGCTGCTCCCCCTGTACGAGCAGCAGGTACGCGGCCAGAGCGCCTTGGTGGCCGGTCTGCTGCTCGCTCCGCAGGGCGTGGGCATGCTGTTGACCAGGGGCTGGGCGGGGCGACTCACCGACCGCATCGGCGCCCGACCGATCGTCCTCGGTGGCCTGCTGCTCACGATGGCGGGCACGCTCGCCTACACGCAGGCTGGGCTGCACACCAATGAGCTGCTGCTCGGCGCCTCCCTGGTCATCCGGGGTGCCGGTCTCGGCGCGGTCACCATCCCCGTCATGGCGGCGGCCTACCTCGGCTTGCGGCCCGACCAGGTGCCGCATGCCAGCATCGCGACCCGCATCACGTCGCAAGTTGGCGGCGCGTTTGGCGCCGCCGTCATCGCCATGATCCTCCAGGCGCAGCTCGCGGCGCATGCATCCGGCGGCCTGGTGGGTCGCGCCACCGCGTTCGACAACGCATTCTGGTGGTCACTCGGGCTCACCGCGCTCGCCATCATTCCCGCGCTGTTTCTCCCGCAGTATCCAGGAGGTCGTCGCTCGCGCTCCGGCTCAGGCCGGGTTGACCGCCGAGCCGTGAGGAGCCGCCTCGGGCGAACCGTGACCGATCCAGCATCCACGGCAGCCCGCCGCGCAGCTGCTCGTCGCTGCTGTTCGCCGACCAGTAGCCGCCCGCCTGGAGAAGCGCCTGTCTTGGCCGTCGGGTACATTCACGCCGCGCCGCAGTCCTTCGTCGCGGTGTGAAACGTCGGCGGTCTCCGTGATCACCACGGTGAGCGCGTCGGTTGTCCGGCGTCGGGCGCCTCCCGGGAGCACAAGGAGCGGGCCATGTCCTATGTCGTGGATTTCACCAACGTCTCGACCGTCGGCCTGGAGTCCTCACCGGTGGCGCCCGCGCTTGCCGGTCTGCGGGCCAACGAGGCGCGCTACTTCAAGAACAAGTACGGCCACGACTTCACGGTGGAGCCGGCGAGCGAGGCCCAGGAGTCGATCGACTACGTCCACCGCATCCTCAAGGAAGAGCGCGGGCTCGTCATCGCGTCCCGCCCGCTCGAGGCGACGGCCTTCCAGGTCGAGAACATCCGCTGGACCTACGTCTTCTACGAGAGCGGCCTCTCGATCAACGTGCTGTACACGCTCGACGACCCCGGGAAACGGGCGGTCGGGTTCAAGCTCTCCGACGGCATGGAGGTCCCCACCGAGCTCGCCTCGCGGTTCAAGTTCGCACGCCAGAAGTCGAAGCTGGCGGGAACCATCCGGGGCTCGTTCTTCGTGATCAAGGGCGAGTACTGATCTCGACCGCCTGGTCAGCCGGTACCCGCGCTGCTCGCGGCCCCCAAGGTCACGGGCACCAGCGCGGACGGAGCCGTGCGTGAGGCCGGGGCGCAGCGGCGTCAGGGACGCCGGGCCAACTCCTCGAGGCGGGCCACGACCTCGGCGTACTGGCCGGCCATCGGCCCGGGGCAGCGGCGGCTGAACACCGCCTCGAGCTTGCGGTGGTAGGCGGCGAGATGCGCGGGGGGCGCGTTGAAGCGGTGCCACACCGACGGCCCGCCGTCCTCGACGTCGCGGACGATGGACCGCGCGTTGAAGAGCTTGTCGGCGAGCGACACCCGGAGGACCGCCGGCGGCTCGCCCTCCAGGCGGGCCAGGTAGCCCGCCTTGCGCGTCCGCCAGGGCGGCTTGGGCGACTCGAGGGTGTCGCTGCAGCCCTCGACGATGCGGGCCACCGTCGCGCCGAAGCGGGCCGCGATGTCGTCGAGACGATCCTGTCCGCCCTGGTCCTCGGCGGCGTCGTGGAGGAGCGCGCCGATCGCCTCGTCCTCGTCCCCGCCGTCCTCCAGCACGAGGCTCGCGACGCCGAGGAGATGGGCGACGTAGGGCACCGTGGTGCCCTTGCGCCGCTGGCCGCCGTGGACCTGCGTGGCGTAGAGGAGGGCGGCCTCGAAGCGCGCACCGAGGGCGACCGCTGGGTGATGTCCTTCCGGCGCTCGGGCCGGCCCGGGTGCTCCGGGTGCTATCGGCTCCCATCGGTTCGCTCCTCAAGGCCTGCCTTGCGGAGCCACGACCTTCGGCGGCCAGCTACGTCGCGGGCGACGCTCCCCTCGGGAGGCCGGCTCCATCCCTAAACCCGGCGCCAGCTGCGTGAGCCGTTGATCCGTCGGCCGGGCTGCAAACCTTCGCCATCCTGTGCGGTGCCGCGGCTGACCCGATCGCGCAGACGCCGGAGGCCGAGCACCTAGCTGTCTCTTTCTATCTTCGGTGGCAGACAGCGACGCCGCGCAAGCCCGAAGGCCTTCGCGGCGTCTCGTCTGCGGTGGTCGAGCTACTTCTCGATGTAGACCGTACTTGGCGGGATCATCCCGTACTGCTCCATCGCCGCCGCCGCCTCGGGGGAGGGGGGTGCGCTCAGGGCCGCCTGAAAGGCCTCCAGGTCAGGGACGTCCCATGTGCTGGCGACGCGGTTGCTGCCATCCATGGCGACGTAGCTCGTCCCGTCCGACGCGACGGCGGACATCTGGGCGATGAGCTGCGGCTTGAACTTCAGCCACGCCTCGACATCCTTGACCGCCGCAGTGACCACGATCTTCGGCATTCATGCCCCCCTTCGGGAGGCGCCTCTCGACAGCCTGATGGCTGGAACGCCCCCCGGTGCGAAGACGGCGATTATAGGAGCAGGCGTCCTTCCCATCCCCGACGAGACCGGCGAGCGTGACGGGCACTCCGACCAGAGCCCGACAAGCCCGACGATCCAGCCCGCCGCCGCTGTCCTGATGGCCCTACGCCAAGCTGTGGCGCGTGTTTCGCCAGGGCATCCGGGACCCGGGCCGACTGCAGATCGACGGTGCTGTGCCGCGAGACCCGGTCAGGGGCCCGGCCTCTCCACTGGCGCCCTCAGCTGCCCTTCAGCGCCTTCAGTCTTGCGTCGACTTCCAGCTCGTCAGAGTCGCTGTCGAGCGAGGCGAACTGCTCCTCCACGGACGACGCGGCCACCTCGGCCTGACCGCGGGCCATGGCCTCCTGGCGTCTGATCCGTTCCTCGAAGCGGTTGAGCTCGCTCGTGGGGTCCATGACCGAGGCGTCGCGCAGCGTCTGCTGGACCTGCACCTGCGCCTGCGCCATCTTGGCCCGCCCCACCAGCTCGTCGCGCTTCTGCACGAGCTCCTCGCGCTTCGCACGAAGCTTCGTGAGGCCATCCTTGAGCTTGTCGACGAGCTCCGTCTGCTGGGCGATCTGCGTCTCGAATGTCTTGACCTGGTCCTCGAATCCGAGCTGGCGCCGCAGCGCGACCTTGGCGAGCTCGTCGAACCGATCCGCCTCGGCCGTGTTCCCGGCCGCCCGGAGCTCGTCGGCTTTGTGCGACGCGGCAGCTGCCTTGCTGCCCCACTCCGTAACTGCAGCCTTGGCCTCGGTGGCATCGTCCTCCATGAGGCGCAGATTGCCGACTGTCTGGGCGACCGCATCCTCGGCCTCGGACATGTTGTTGGTGAAGTCCCGGATCAGCTGGTCGAGCATCTTCTCCGGGTCCTCGGCGCTGTCGATGAGCCCGTTCACGTTGGCCCGGACCAGCTGGCCGATGCGGCCGAGGATCGATGTCTGCGCCATGCGTGGTTCTCCTTCCTATCGCGCGAATGAACGCATCTGCGGCGTGGCGGCGCGTCAGCACAACCCAGCTCACCATCTGCCACCGCCGCCGAAGCCTCGGCCCCCGCCGAAGCCCCCACCGCCGCCGAAGCCTCCGAACCCTCCGCCTCCGCCGAAGCCCCCGACCGCCGCCGCCTCGGCCACCCCAGGGCGAGCCTCCCCAACCGCCCCCTCTGCGACCGCCGCCGAGCATGCCGCCCAGGATGAGCCCGCCGATGAGCGCGCCGGTCGGGTTCATGCCACGCTGGCCACCCGGTCCGCCGCGACCGTCCCACTCGTCGAACTCCGAGCTGGCGATCCGGTAGGCGTCGTCGGCCATGCTCTGTGCCTGCTGCGCCTCCGCCAGCGCCGCCCCGGCATCGCTCGCCGCCTGCGCCTGCGCGAGGTGGCGTTGTGCCTCGGCCAGGCGGGTGCGCGCCTCCCGCCCCACGCCATTGCGCCGGCTCTCGATGTAGTCGTTGGCGTGGGTCACGCTCGCCTGTGCGGACACGAGCGCCGTCTGCAGCGCCGCCTTCTGGCGCGCTAGCTGGTCCTCGGCCGCCCGCTCGCTGTCGAGCACCTGGTCGGCCCCGGCATGGGCGGCCTGCGCGCTCTTCAGGGCCGCGAGGGGGTCTGGCGCCGACGCGGCGACGGCTGCCTTCGCCGCCGCCAGCTGCGCCTCGGCGTCGGTGAGTCGGGATTCGAGAGAGGGGTCGCCGGCGCGGTGCTGCAGCGCCTGGCGCGCGGCGGCGATGTCGGTCTCGGCCGCGCTGATCTCAGGTTCGACGTGCGCGCGGGCGTCGTCGATCGAGGCCGACAGGTGGTCGATCGCGTCGAGCAGGGTGACGGCCTCGGCCAGAGCGGCCTCGCCCGGCGGCGCGGAATCCCGTGCGGCGTGCTGATCCGGTGGCGTGGCCGTGAGCGCCGCCGAGCCGTGCGCGGCAGCGGCATTCGCGTAGTCGATCCGCTTCCGAGCTTCTTCCAGGTTGCCCTTGACCGGAGCCCAGCTCGATTCCGCGTACGCCTGCAACCCCTGCAGCGTCGCCTCAGCAGCAGGCAGTCTGGCCCCAAGTGCCGTGGCCTGCGCTGGCAAGCCTGCCAGGATCTCGGGCGCTCGACGCTCCAGGTCGCGCAACTCCTGGAACCGCTGTTGCTGGGCGCTGATCAGGGTGCTCACCCGCTGCGCACGCGTGACGATCTCGTTGAGCATCGCCTCGCGCGTGGGCGGGTCCTCGGGGGTCGCGTCATCGAGCTGCTGGCGCACCACGAACGCGGCCTTCAGCTCTGTCTGTGCCTGCGAGAGCGCCGTCCTGAACGGCTCCACCTCCTCCGTGCTGAACTCCGCCTCGGCGAACCCGACGTCCTGGCCAGCGTCGCGCACCGCGTCGTCGGCCTGGATCAGCAGCTGGTTCGCCTGGCGCGCGAGCTGCCCGGTGCGCCGATCGCGCTCTTCGGTCGCCAGATGTGCGACACGCCAGCGCCGGAACCACGCCACGATCACGGCGGCGCCGAGCACCACCACGATCAGCCCGACCAGCAGCGCGAGGATGCTGTTGTTCGAGCCCGCCGGAGCGGGGCCCTGCGCCTGGCCCGACACGGGTGTGGCAACCGGGACGGTCCCACCCAAGCCCCCGCCGGCCAGCGCCTGGCCGAGCCCACTGGCGAACGCGACGATCCCGCCCGGATAGTCGCCGGCCGCGAAGCGCGGCACGAGCGTGCCGCTGAGCAGCGAGTCGACGTTTCCTGCGCTGAGCGAGCCCAGTGCGCCGTTCTGGTAATAGCCGTACTGGCGGTCGTTGACGGCTACCAGCAGCACCATGTCGTGGCCGCTCAGGCCGTTCTGCGTGTACGTGTCCTGGGCGAGCTGCGGCGCGGGCTCGTTGCCGCTGGTCGCGACGAACACGACGTACAGCTGGACGTTGTGCTGGGACAGCAGGCTGCCGAGCGCCGACTGGACCTGCGCCGTGCCGCTCCCCAGCGACCCGGTCTCGTCGGTGATCTGACCCTGCAGCTTCGGCGCCGATTGCGCCGCCGCCGGGGCGGCTGCCTGAAGCAGAAACACTGCCCAGGCGAACCCGAGGAACAAGCACAGGCGACGCGTGGCCCGAAGCATCCTGGCCGACATGCTACCCCCGTGCGGTCGCCGGCCGCCGCCCCCACACGAAGGCCCGATCGCGCGTGCCGTTGACAGCCCTTCGGAGAGTCCCGAGACTCCGGTGGCGATGGCCGAGGCGGGACGACACGACGAGGGCACGCGACCATCGGTCGAGGCCTTTACGAATGCGGTGCTGTCACGCTCAGGCATCGAGCACCTCGGTGCCCACCTCGAGGCGACGCACGACATCCGCATCGCCGAGCTGAAGGAGCTCGACATCGGGGTATTCCGGGTCGATCGGCCCAGCGGCCCGAGCCTGGTGGCGCGCGTCTTCTCCTCGCTGCGACCGGTTCAGCAGGCCGTGGCCGATGCGGAACTGCTGCGTCGTCTCGAAGCTGCCGGCTTTCCCGCCGAGCGGTGTGCCGTTGCCGATCCCGTCTCGGTCCTCGATGGCCAGCCCGTGCTGCTCACCACGTTCGTGCCCGGGGAGCGCGCGCGGCGAGGGCCGCGGACGCTGGCGATGCTCGGCGACCTGCTCGCACGACTCGCAGCCCATCCCGTCCGTGCCCCGGCGCTCACGCGGCCAGCCGGCTCCTGGCACCACCTCTCGCCCGAGGGCGGCGGACGACGCCGCGACATCGAGGCCCTGAGCGCCTATCTCGGGGAACGCGAGGCCGGGGCCGACACGTTCGAGCGCCGCGCACTCTCGGCCATCCGCGAGGCTGTCGAGCGCCTCGACGACGGCGCTGGGCTGCCGAGCGCGTTCATCCACCCCGATCTCACGCCGCCCAACGTGCTCATGACCGGGGGCGGCCCGGTGGTCATCGACTGGACCGGTGCCGGCATGGCTCCCCGGATCTTCCCGCTGGGGTACCTGCTGTGGGTGGCCGGCGCCGGCGATCCCGCGCTGGTCGACCCGGTCGTCGCTGGATATCGCCGGCATGTCGGGCTCCGGGCCGACGAGCTCGAGCGACTGCCGGACGCCATCCGCGCGACGTCGCTCATCATCGAAGCCTGGAGCGTCGTCGTCGGACGATCGCGGGCGGCCGATGTCGCTGCGCAGCTGGCGGATCGCCAGGCGGTCGCTCAGGTCATTGCGGAGCGGGCCAGAGGGCAGTTCGCGCGCAGCTAGGCCAGCGCGACGGCAGGGACCATCTCGCCATCGCGTGGGGCGGGCGCGACACGGGGCTGCGGGCCGCCGACGCGCCGCCGGTCGTACGAGGCGCCCTGTGCCACGATGAGCGGATGAGCCGTCGGCGCCTCGCCAGTCTTTTCGTCGCCATCTGGGTTGCCGCCGCTGCCTGCGGCGCGAGCTCGAGCACCGCGTCGTTGGTGCCGCTCCGGGCGACCCCGTCGCCGCTGGCCAGTGGCGTGACGCCCTCCGCGTCCAGCGTCGCAACGGCCGCCCTCGCGTCGGCATCGCCAGCGCGTGGCCCTACGTCGACGCCTGCATCCGCCGGCCTGCCCGCGTTCCGTCACGTCTACGTCATCGTGCTCGAGAACAAGGAGTACGAGAGCATCGTGGGCAACCCGGCGGCCCCCTATCTCAACGGCCTGATTGCGCGCTACGCCAGCCTGACGAACATGTACGCCGAGACCCACCCCTCCGAGCCGAACTACTTCGCCCTCTTCAGCGGCTCCACCGAAGGTGCCACCGACGACGGCACGTACAACCTCGGCGGTGCGAACCTGGCGGACCAGCTGGTCGCGCACGGCAAGACCTGGCGGGTGTTCGCGCAGAACGTGCCGCCGGGGTGCTTCACAGGATCGAGCGCGTCGGGCGGGGCCGATGGCCCGGGGACCTACGCCCGCAAGCACGAGCCGGCGATCAGCTTCACGGACATCTCGGGCAACCCGTCACGCTGTGCCGACATCACCGACTTTCGCCACTTCAGCCCGGCGGCCGCGGACTTCGAGCTCATCATCCCGAACCTGTGCAACGACATGCACGACTGCGGGGTGGCGACCGGTGACGCCTTCCTCGCCGGATTCGTCCCCCGCATCATCGACAGCGCGGCCTTCGCCGAGCAGCGTCCTCTTCATCACCTTTGATGAGGGCGCGTCCAACACGCACGGCGGGGGCCACATCGCCACGCTCGTGGTCAGCCCGCTCGTCCGCCCCGGAAGTCGCGACGCTGCGGTCAGCAATCACTACACGCTGCTGCGCACGATCGAGGACGCGTGGAGCCTCGGGTGCCTGCGCGAGACGTGTGGCACTGCTGATCTGCGGGGGCTGTTCGGCGTTCTGGACAAGTGAAACCTGGGCAGTGGCTTCGTCCTGGTTCGTTGACCAAGAAGGTGCCCCGTCACGATCTCGCCATCGTGCCGGCCGCCAGGTCCATAGCGTCAGACGCGGAACTCGTCGCGTAGCGGGCGGGCGACCTCGTCCGCGAGCAGGCGCAGCCCGTCTGGGCCGTCCCTCGGATCGAGGTACAAGACGAGGTGGTCGCAGCCCTCGCGTGCCACCGCCCGGCCGTACTCGAGCGCAGCCTGACGCTCCTCAGCGTTCGAGCCGCCCCGGCGCTGCACCGAGACTTCAACCGTCGAGCGGTCCCGGCCGGCCGTCTCGCACGCGCGGTCCAGGGCCTCCAGCTTGTGCGCGAACTCCGCCACGGTCCCGCCCGAGAAGTTCCAGCCGTCGGCATACGTGGCGACGAGGCGCATCCCGGTCCGCTCGCCCTGCGTCCCGAGCCAGATCGGCGGGCCACCGGGTGAAAGGGGCGGCGGATCATTGCGCGCGTGCGTCAGCCGGTAGGGCGGCGCGTCGAGCGTCATTCCGCCGACCTCGCCGCTTGGCTGGCCCCCTGCCATCGGCCACGCTCCGGCGTCAGCGGAGAAGAGCGCGCGGATCACCTGCAGCGCCGCCTCGAGCTCGCGCAGGCGAACTGCGACGGGGTCAAGACGGATGCCGTACGCGCTGGTCTCCGGTTCGTGCCAGCCGGCCCCGAGGCCAAGGACGAACCTCCCCTGCGTGGCGTGGTCCATGGCCGTGGCCATCTTGGCCAGCAGCGCCGGATGACGGTAGGGGTTGGCCAGCACGAGGTGGCCGATCTGCTCGTGGGGGACGTGATGGGCGAGCAAGGCGAGGGTCGTCCAGCCTTCGAAGCAGGGGCCGTCGCCGTCGACTGGGTAGAGGTGGTCGAACGTCCAGGCCGAGTCGAAGACATCCATCTCGCCGGCGAGGCGCCAGATCGCCTCGAGCGTGGCCCAGTCGACCCGCTGCGGTGCCGTCTTGAAGCCGATCTTCATGGCCGCAGGGTAGGACGGAAGCGGAGGGAGCGCACGATTGACCTGACCCGCCGAACGGGAAGGGTGGGCTCGAGCCGCGCCGATCGAACCGCGAGGTTGCTCAGACGCGCCGCCGGGTCACCACCAGGGCCGCAGCGGCAGCTCAGCCGGGCGGCGATCGGATGGCCGCGCGAGCAGGAGCTGGACGACGTCGAGGGAGCCCTGCTCGAACCCCCGCCGCGCGGCCGCCATGTAGAGCCGCCAGGTCCGGTAGACCTCCTCGCCGACCAGGCGTCGCGCGTCCGGCGCATGGTCTCTCGAGGCGGCGCACCCAGGCCGCCAGGGTCAGGGCGTAGTGCGGGCGCAGCGACTGGACGTGCAGGGCCTCGAAGCCGGCGCCGCGGGCCCGGGCGAGCGTCTCGGGAACAGACACGAGCTCGCCGTCGGGGAACACGTAGCGCCCCACGAAGTCGCCCGCCGCGCGGACGGAACTGCAGGGTGCGCCGGCGTCCTGTCATCGGTCGTGGCGATGCCGTGGTTGAGGAAGAGTCCGCCCGGCCGCAGGGCGCCATACGCGGCCCCGAAGTAGCCAGGCAGCTGGGCGCGCCCGACGTGCTCGACCATGCCCACTGAGGCGACCGCGTCGAACGCACCGAGCGGCGCGAGGTCGCGGTAGTCGCGCAC
Source organism: uncultured Chloroflexia bacterium (assembly GCA_963759135.1). Lineage (GTDB taxonomy): Bacteria > Chloroflexota > Limnocylindria > Limnocylindrales > CSP1-4 > JAJYNJ01. Next base: position 39,223 of record CAVWXU010000020.1, read on the forward strand.
CTCGACCCGCACGCCGCTCGGCCACGCCCGCCCGCTCGGCCGCGGCGCGAGCGTAGGCCGCCTGCGGCTCGCTCAGGGTGATCCCCACGGCCTCCACGCCGTAGCGCTCCGCGGCGAAGACGACGAGGCCGCCCCAGCCGCAGCCGATGTCGAGCAGCCGCTGGCCGGGTGCCAGGCGCAGCTTGCGACAGATCAGGTCGAGCTTCGCCTCCTGCGCGGCATCCAGCGCCACCTCGGGGTGCGCCGCGTCCGCGTCGTCGAAGTAGGCGCAGCTGTAGACGAGGCGGCGGTCGAGCCAGAGGGCGAAGAAGTCGTTGCCGACGTCGTAGTGGAAGCGCACCGCGGCGAGGTCCCGTGCCGGCGAGTGGCGGGCGCCCTGCAGGTGGGCCACGCGGTGCAGCGCCGGCGCAGGGGCGGCTCCGGCCCGCAGGCGCAGCATGCCGCGCAGGAGCCGGCGCCGATCGGCCCAGCCGAGCCGTCCGAGGTCGAAGGCTTCGCCCGCCCGGATGGCGGCGTCGATGTCGCCCTCGATGTCGAGGTCCCCGCGCAGATACGCCTCGGCCAGGCTCGTCGGCGTGGGTGGCCAGAGCAGCCGGCTCACGGCGTCCGGGCCAGCCAGGGCGATCCGTGCCCGGCCGGTTGCGACCCTGCTCTCCTCGCCCCCCTCGGCGGCCAGCCGCAGGTCGACTGGCGCGTCATCGGGCAGGGCCCGCTGGAGCAACCGGAGCAGGTCGCGTGCCAGCCGCATGGCGATCCTCGACCTGGTCATCCTCGGCATGGTCTCATCTTGGCACGTCGCCCAGGCACCACGCCTGACATCGGAGCCCGGGGACGGGCGGCAGCCTCCTCGCCTACGCGTGACGCAGACCGGTCTCGACGAGGATCCAGTCCCCCGTCATCTCGTCGAACGTCGCAGAAACGGGGCCGTCCCCGGCTGGCAGCAGCCCGGCCCAGGCTTCCCCCGGATCAGCCTGCATCGCCGCCCTACCGGCCGTGGTGACAGTGCGACGCGGTCCGAAGAGCCGCGTGTCGACCTGGTTGACGAGGGGGCCCTGACCCGGGGGAAGGTGCAGCAAGCAGGGGAACCCCGGATCGGTGCTGTCCGTGGTGACTGGCCCGGCGTCCGCGTTCGGCGTGAACGTGAGGGCCATGATCTCGCGGCCCTGTTGGGCGACCCGACCGTGCCACACGCCGTCCGTGGCCCCGAGCACGATGGGGTCGGTGAGGTACTTCGGGAAGCCGAGGGTACGCCCGCTCGAACACGCCGTCGCCTCGTCGACGGGCATGGTGACGACGTACCACCCGGTCCGTCCCCGGAAGCGGCACGCCAGCACGACGTATCCCTCGCCGTAGGGGGTCAGGGGCAGCGTCACGTCGAAGTAGCTGACGACGGCCACGACGACGAGCGGCGACTCCGGCAGATCGAAGGCGCCGGGCAGCAGCGACCGGTAGAGCGCGAAGTCGGCGGGCGCGAAGGTTGCCGTGATGCCCCGCTGGCCGCGAAAGCCCCAGGGGCGTTCAGGCGGTATCGGACTCGGCGAGGCCACCGTCGTCGCCGCGGCCGCAGAGTCGACCTGCTCGACCCGGCGGCTGGAGCGCCAGCGCCTGAATCGCTCCGCGAGCGACCCCTCCGCCATCTGGGCACCTGCCTGCCCCGTCGCCGCCTGGGGTTCGACGGGCTCGCTCGCGGTGCCGGACTGCACGAAGCCGGGCCTGGCGTAGGCGGGATCGGGGTAGCGGTAGAACCCTTCGTCTGTCTTGGCGCCCAGGCAGCCGCGGTCGACGTAGGTCTTCAACAAGTCGGCGTTGGTGCGAAGCTGCGGATCACTGAGCTGTCCGGCCCAGTAGTCGGTGATGTGCCACACCGTGTCGAGCCCCACGTCGTCGAGCATCCCGAAGGGTCCGATGGGCATCTTGAAGACGCCCATCCAGGCGCGGTCCACCGTGCTGATCCCTACCAGGCCGCACAGGACTCCGGGCCGCCCATGCCACGCGGCACTTTCGGGGGATGGCGCAGCCTGACGTAGGCGGCCTACGGTCCGCCGGTGGTCGAGCCCGAGTCCGGCCTGGGACGCGCGCGCGGTCGGGCCGTGCGGCACCGTGCGTTGGTCGCGCGACGATGAGCCGCAGCGCCGGGCTCCTGCTCACGCTGGGCGTGGCGCTGCTGGTGGGCCTCGGCGCCTTCGGGATGGCGCGCCTGGCCGACGCCTCGTGCAGCCCCTTCGCCCGTTCCCCCTGTGTGCGGGTGCTCTTCCTCGGCAACAGCTACACGTACGTCAACGATCTGCCCACCGTCTTCCGCCACCTCGCCCGGGCCGGCGGCCGGAACGTGGAGACCGGCATGGTCGCGAACGGTGGCGAGACGCTCGCCCAGCACGCCGCCTCAGCCGACTCGCTCGCTGCCATCCGCAGCTCGCGCTGGCAGTTCGTGGTCCTCCAGGAGCAGAGCGAGATCCCCGCCTTCCCGGCACTCCGCCAGGACGAGATGGACCCCGCGGCACGCACGCTCGTGGCGGACATCCGCGCGGCCGGCGCCACCCCGGCCTTGCTCGAGACCTGGGCGCACCGGGATGGCCTGCCCGCCGACGGCCTCGACTACGCGGCCATGCAGGTCGCCCTCGACGAGGGCTACGCGGAGCTCGGGCAGAGCCTCGGGGTGACCGTGGTGCCGGCCGGCCAGGCTTGGGCGGCGGTGCTCCGCCTGGCTCCCACGACCGCCCTGTGGCAGGCCGACGGGAGCCACCCGAACAGCGCCGGGACCTACCTCGTCGCCTGCGTGCTCTACGCGCGCCTCTTCCATGCGACTCCGCTGGGCATCCCCGACACCGAGGGTCTCGCGCCCAGCCTGGCCGCCATGCTGCAGACCGTGGCCGGGCAGCTGTGACCATGCTGGGCGGGTCAGCCAGCACCCGAGGAGTGGGTGTCCTGCCCGAGCGAACCCGCCGGCCGCACCATCGCCGGATCGCGACAGTCGGCTCCGGCTGCCCAACGCGCGATCGCTGGGGGACTGGCGCTGCTCCAGAAGGAAAGCGGTTCTGGCGCAGCGTTGAGCGCGATCGGCGCGTCTCTGGTCAACCCTTGGCTCGGGTCAAGCCGTTCGTGGGTGTACGGCTCGAAGTCGGCGGCGGGCATCGCGAGCTCGAACGTCGACTCGAGCACGTCGGGTGCGAGGAATACAAGCGTCTCGCGAGCACGCATGCCCGCAGGTCCGCCCTCGACCTGGCCCGCCTCGAAGACCAGGCGGGAGCCATTGGGAGCGGCTTCGACGCAGCGGTACTCGTGCACGAGCCCCTCCGAGTAGAAGCCGCGCAGCACCAGCTGGTCCGCTGCGCGATCCAGGTACAGGATCGACAGGTCCTCGTGGAGGCTGCCGTCGGGCTGCTCGGAGCTCGGCTCCCAGCGCGTCTCGTCGGTACCCAGGATGAACTGACCGCCGAGGATCGGCTTGTACTCGCGGATCTGGCGACCGCTACCGGGGCGGCCTGTCGCCGCCCCTTCCCAGCGACCCACGAGTCGCTGTGCCGCAGCCCACTGGTCGCTCATCGAACGGCGTCGGTGGCAACGTCAACGTCGCGCAGCGACCTTTCAGCCCAAGCCACCGAGGATTCCGCCCAGACCTCCGCCCAATATGCCCCCGAGCGGCGACGACTCGTGTCCCTCTTCCTTCTCAATCGGACCCGTCTACAGTATACGCGAGAGGCGGCAACGCCGATCTAACGCCGAGGAGCCGCTGGCGTCCAGAGTCAGACGGTCGAGCTGTGTACCAGCGTTCCACCCCGGTACCCTCGATCGCCAGCGGCAACGGGAACCGGGACCAGGAGGTCGGTGACGACGGTGTACCTCTCGCCCACGACCATCGCCCGAAATGCGATGCCCGAGGGCCTGTCGAGAGCGGCGAGCATGTGGGTTGGCTCGCGCTCGTCGGCCTCCGGTCCAGCGCAGACGACTGTCAGGCCTGCGGCCGCGGGGGCTGGCGCTCGGTGCGTCGGCTGGAGAAGCGCACCATGTCCCGGCGTCCGCCAGGGCGTCGACAGCCATCGCGGCGACGACGGAGGCCTGCCTGTCGGAAGCCCGCGTTGGTCGCCACCCGCAGCGAGGCGTCATTCGCCGGCGCGATGTGCACCTCCGTGCGCACGACCCCCAGGTCGTCGAATGCGTACCGGCACGCCAGGATAGCCGCGCGCGTCGCGTACCCCCGGCGCCGATACGGCGGGAAGACCCAGTACGACAGCTCGGCCATCTCGCGATCGTCAGCAGGGATGTCGAGCACGCAGCCGCCTACCAGCTTTCCCGTTCCGGCCTCTCGAATCGCGAACGACCGTTCGGGTCCGCCGCGGAGCCACTGGGCCTGCCAGTGCCTGATCCGGGTTGCGATGTCTCGCCTCGTGAAGGGGCCTGGCTGGCACGTCCGGCGCACGTAGTCGTCGTCCTCGCCGGCCCACATGGAGTCGATGTCGGCGTCAGTGAAGCGATCCAGCACTACGACACCGTCGGCGAGCGACACATCGTCCGGCTTCCCAGGCTCCGATGCGTGCCTGTAGCCAACAGGAGGGGCGAAACGACCATCCGCCCCTCCCATCGGGCCGCATGGCGGGCGAGGGGGACAAGGGTCACGAGGACCGCGCGTCCAGATCGGCGCTAGGCTTCAACCTCCCGTTCCAGGAGCACTGGCACCGGGATGCCGGGCTGGGCCGCCGGCGAATACGACGGGTGGTACGTCAGATCGACGCTCACCGCCCGCCAGCCCTGCTTGCCCAGCTCGTTCAGCCGCTCGAGCAACTCGCTGATGTGCGCCTCCGGATGCTCCTGGAAGGGCATCCGCTCGACGCGATACTCCAGGCGCTTCATGGCGACGCTCCTTTCGGTCGCCATAGCGGGCGCCGCTGGGGCGCCCTGGCTACGGCCGTCGCCACCAGCGACACGATCCCGCCGCCGCCGCGGCAGCGCAGTGATCCCGGTCACAGAGCGGCGGACAGCTGCCGGTAGACTGCGGGTGATCGAGCAGATGGCCATGAGTCGGGACGTGTTGATGGCCACGGCGGCGCACGGACGTGAGCGCCTCGCGGCGCTCGGGCTTGCGGGGGGCTTCCTGTACGCGCTGCCGGAGGCCGCCGCGGATCGCCTGCTGGACCAGGCTGTGCGGATCACGGTTCCCGCAGGGGTATGCCTTTTCCGGGGCGACGAGCCACCGCGGGTGATCGTGGTGCTCAGCGGTCTGCTTCGAGTCTTCCTGCGGTCTGTGGATGGTCGACAGGTCACGGTCCGGTACGCGCGCAGCGGCGACGTCGTGGGCCTGACGCTCGTCCTGGGTGGGCCAGCCCCCACGAGCATCGAGGCCCTGACGACCGCCTCGGTCGCCGCACTCCGCCTGGAGACCTTGCGCGGACTGCTCGCCTCCGATGTCCAGGTCGCCCGGGCCTGCGCGCAGGAGCTGAGCCGGCAGCTCGAGCAAGTCTTCGAGGATCTCGCGGCGCAGGCCTTCCTGACTCTGCGCCAGCGCGTCATCCTTCAACTGCTGGCCCTCGCGACTCCCGGCCAGGGGCGTCACCTGATTGTGCAGGCCAGTCACGAGGAGATCGCGGAGACGGTGGCGTCGGTGCGTGAGGTGGTCACGCGCACGCTGGACCAGCTTGGTCGCGAGGGTCTGATCGAAACCGGACGCGATGAGATCGTCGTGCTCGATCCAGCGCGACTGAGCCAGGAGGTCAGCCGCGGTGCTGACGACCCGTCGACCGAGGTGTCGGGAGTCTAGGACCGGGTGCACGCCGGCAACCATCGTTGCGCCGCCGGCTGCTGCGACCTCGGTGAGCGTGACGGCCGTGAAGCCGTCGTTGCGAGGCGAGTGCCGGTGGGTCGTCGCCCTTGCCGTCGCTCGCCCGAGCAGCCACGAGTAAGACTGCCACGCGAGCTGCGCCCGAGGCACCCGCTGGTCAGGGCCGGTTCAACCGGCGGCGGGGCGCAGCTGCGCCGGCATCGAGAAAGGCTGCCAGACTGGCGGCATGCGCGCCTTCATCTTCGATCTCGACGGGACCCTCGTGGACACCGTGTACGCCCACGTCCTGGCCTGGCAACAGGCGCTCGCGGAGGCGGGGCTCGAGGTCGAGGGCTGGCGCATCCACCGCCGCATCGGGATGAGCGGCGGCCTGTTCACCCGCGCCCTGGCCCGCGAGATCGGGCGGCCGCTCTCGGCCGAGGAGCAGGAGCGACTGCAGCGCCGCCACGGCGAGATCTATCGCGCCCTCCTGCCCGAGCGGAAGCCGCTGCCGGGCGCCCGCGAGCTGCTGGGCTGGCTGCACGAGCACGGCGTGCCGTTCGGGATCGCCACCTCGGGACGCCATCCCGAGATCGACGCCTCGCTCGAAGTGCTTGCCGTCCCCGCCGACCTCGTGGTCGTCGAGCGCGGGGATGTGCTGCGCGCCAAGCCCGAGCCGGACCTCTTCCTGGCCTGCGCGGAGCGCATGGGCGTCGCGCGTGGGGATGTGTACGTCGTCGGCGACGCGGTCTGGGACCTCCTCGCCGCGCGGCGTGCCGGCATGCTGAGTGTGGGGCTTCTCAGCGGCGGATACGGCGTCGACGAACTGACGCAGGCCGGAGCCTTCCGGGTCTACCGCGACCCCCAGGAGCTGCTCGACTCGCTCGACGAGCTGGGGATACCACTGCAGGGCTGAGATCGGCGATGGCCCTGTGGCCACCGTCTCGCTCATGGTGTGGGGGCTTGGGGCCTCAACGACGATAGTCTGCCGCCGCGCGACGTGCCGCCATTGACGTTGAAACAGCGACCGAGTATCGTCCCGTCGATGACCAATCCCGACACGCTGACCGCGGCCCTCGACCGGGCCGGCTACCACTCGACCGCGCCGCGCCGCGCCATGGCCGAGATGGTGGCCGCCCGGGAGGGGCGCTTCACGGCCGAGGATCTGCTCGTCGAGGCGCGCCGCGCTCGGCGCGGGGTGGGCCGCGCGACGATCTTCCGCTCGCTCGAGATCTTCGAATCGCTCGGGCTGGTGGAGCAGGTGCACCTGCCCAACGGCGAGCACGCCTACGTGGCCTGCGAGCGACCCCATCACCACCACGTCGTGTGCAAGGAGTGCGGCCGCAGCCAGGAGGTGGGCGACCTCGGGATCACCCCCATCGCCCGGGAGCTGGTCGAGCAGCGCACGGGCTACCTCGTCGACTCCCATCGCATCGAGTTCTTCGGGCTCTGCCCCGACTGTCGCGCCGCGACGTCCAACCAGGCCTGACCGTTCGTCCCTCCCCCGAAACCGGAGATACCCAAGGGTGAGATCAGATCTGCGACATAATCCGAGACTGGTTGGCGTGTTCGTCGACATCGCCGTGCCGAGACTGGTCGGCGTCCTGGTCGGCGCCGCCATGATCGCGGCCGCCTGCGCGGGTCGGCCACGCCGGTGCCCAGCTCCGCCGCGGGCCCGCCCATCCCGGTCCTCGGGACGGAGAACTTCTACGCCGACCTGCTCGCCGAGATCGGTGGCGTGCGGGTCACGGCCACCAGCCTCCTCAACAACCCCAACACCGATCCGCACACCTACGAGGCCAGTGCGCAGGCCGCGGCCACCGTCGCCGACGCCAGGCTCGTCATCGTCAGCGGCATCGGCTACGACGACTTCATGCAGCATCTGTTGGCCGCGTCGCCCAACGCGAGCCGCGTCGTGATCGACGTGCAGACGCTGCTGGGCCTCCCCGACGGCGTCAATGCCCACATCTGGTACGACCCGGGCACCATGCCGAGAGTCGCCGCGGCGGCCGAGGCAGCGCTGGCGAAGCTCGAGCCGGCGAACGCCGCGTACTTCGCCGCTCGTGAGCAGCTGTACTCGCCTCCCTGGCGCCCCTGGATGCGAAGATCGCCGAGATGAAGGCGAAATACGCCGGGGCGCCGGTGGCCTTCACGGAGCCCGTGGCGGGCTACCTGGCCAGGGCGATCGGCCTCGACGTGCTCACACCCGAGGGCTTTCAGAAGGCCATCGAGGACGGCACCGACCCGCCACCCGCAGACGTCGCGACTGAGCACGACCTGTTGACCGGGAGGAAGGTGCGCGTGCTGCTGTACAACAGCCAGACCATCACCCCGCTGACCCAGCAGATCCACGACCTGGCGGTCGCCAACGGCATCCCGGTGGTCGGCGTGGCCGAGACGCTGCCGCCGCAGTACCACACGTACGTGGAGTGGCAGCTCGCCCAGATGAACGAGATCGAACAGGCCCTGGCGAAGGGAGCCTGAGCCGATGTCGGCACCTGCCGTCCGCTTCGACCACGCCACCCTCGCCTACGGGGGGCGGGAGGTCTGGCGCGACCTGTCGCTGACCTTCGAGGAGGGCTCGTTCGTCGCCATCCTGGGCCCCAACGGGTCGGGCAAGACGTCGCTGCTGCGGGTCGTGCTCGGGCTGGCCGGGCTCAGGGCGGGGTCAGTCGAGGTGCTGGGGCAGCCGCCGCGTCGCGGCAACCCGGCCATCGGCTACGTCCCGCAGGCCCAGGCGATCGACCGGGACCTGCCACTGCGTGGCCGCGATCTCGTCCGGTTGGGCCTCGACGGCCACCGCTGGGGGATCGGGCGACCCGACCGCGCCGTCACGCGCCGTGTCGCGGAGGCCATCGCGTCGGTCGAGGCGGGCGCCTATGCCGACGCGCCGATCGGGCGGCTGTCGGGTGGTGAGCAACAGCGCCTGCGCATCGCCCAGGCCCTGGTGGGCGATCCGCAACTCCTGCTCTGTGACGAGCCGCTGGCGCACCTCGACCTGCGCCACCAGGGTGAGATCACCGAGCTCGTCGGCGGCTGGCACCGGCGGACCGGGCGGAGCGTCGTCTTTGTGACGCACGACGTCAACCCGGTGCTCGCCCTCGTGGATCGCGTCCTGTTCGTGGTGAACGGGCGCTGGGCGGCGGGCACCCCCGACGAGGTCCTGACGGCAGAGCGGCTGACCGCCCTGTACGGCTCGCATGTCGACGTGCTCCGGGTGCATGGGCGCATCCTCGTGATCGGCGAGGCCTTCGGCGCCGGGTTCGAGATCGAGGAGCCCCACCACCTTCCCGTGATCGACCATGACGGCGATCTCTCGGGGGCCGCGCGGTGATCGCCCAGCTCGTGCACCTGCTGGGGTACGACTTCGTCCAGCACGCCATCGAGGCCGGCATCGTCATCGCGATCGTGTCGGGGGTGGTGAGCCGTTTCGTGGTGGCCCGCAACATGGCCTTCGCGGTGCATGCTCTCTCGGAACTCGGCTTCACGGGGTCGGCGGGGGCGATCCTGCTCGGCGTATCGCCCGTCCTCGGGCTGCTCAGCGGCACGGTGATCACCGCGCTCTTCATCGGGGCTCTCGGCGTGCGGGTGCGCGAGCGCGACTCTGTGGTCGGCGTGGTGATGGCCTTCGGCCTTGGGCTCGGCGTCCTCTTCCTCACCCTCTACTCGGGCTTTGCGACCCAGGCCTTCGCCATCCTGTTCGGCGCCATCACGGGCGTCAGCAGCGGCGACGTCGTCCTTCTGGTGGCCATCGGCGCCGTCACGCTGGCTGCCCTGGCCGTGGTCTACCGTCCGCTCATGTTCGCGACGGTCGATCCCGAAGTGGCCGAGGCCCGCGGCGTGCCCGTCGGGCTCCTGGCGGTGGTGTTCCTCCTCATCATGGCGGCGGCGGTGGCGGAAGCCGTGCAGGTCGTGGGCGTGCTCCTCATCCTGACCCTCCTCATCACGCCCGGCGCCACAGCCGAGCGCCTCACGGCCGCACCGGGCGCGGCGACTGCCATCAGCATCGGCATCGCGCTGCTCTCGGTGCTGGGTGGGATCCTCCTGTCGCTCCTCACGAACGTGCCGGTGAGCGTCTTCGTGACCTCGCTCAGCTTCGCCTGCTACCTGGTCGGGCGGTTCCTGGTGGGACCCTGGCTGATCGGCAGACAACGGGCGCTGGCAGACGCCATGCGCATCCACTCCGCTGCCACGGAGTGAGGCACATCCACTCCGCTGCCACTGAATGAGGCACGGGAGGCGGCGCTCCTGGTCCCAGGGCGCGAACAGCCGGCGGGTTGAGCAGAGCGCGGTTACGGTTCCGATCAGGCAGGCATGGCTGCTGACGCGCGCGCGGGGCGTCCCGCCACCGCCGCCAGGCTCTCGTCCATGATCGAGAGCGCCAGGTCGATCTCGTCCTCGGACACGGTGAGCGGCGGCGCGATGCGCCAGACGCTGTTGGCGCCCACGTGGCGCACGATGTTCATCGACAGGCCACGGGCGAGGCACTCGTCCGTCGCGCGGGCGCCCAGCTCCTCGGCAGGGTGGCGGGTGGACCGGTCGGTGACGAGCTCCACGCCGAGCAGGAGGCCGCGGCCGCGCACCTCGCCGATCAGGGGGTGACGCTCGGCCAGCTCGAGCAGGCCCGCTCGCAGGCGTTGCCCCATGGCGGCCGCCCGCTCGGGCAGGTGCTCGCCGGTGACCACGTCGAGCACCGCGAGACCCACCGCCGCGGGCAGCGGGTCGCTGACGTGGCTCGTGACGTGGACGAAACCCCGCTCGACGATGCGCGCCTCGATCTCGGGGCTGATGACGGTCGCCGCGAGAGGCAACCCGCCGCCCAGGGTCTTCGAGACCGTCACGATGTCGGGGACGACGCCGTCCTGCTCGAAGCCGAACATCGTGCCGAGGCGGCCGAAGCCGGTCTGCGCCTCGTCGACGATGAGGAGGCCGCCGCGGGCGTGCGTGAGCTCGGCGAGTCGGCGCAGGTAGCCCGGCGGCGGGTCGATCACCCCGCCCGCCGAGAGGACCGGCTCGGCGATGGTGGCGGCCAGCGCCCCCGTGCTGTTCGCATCGAAGAGCTCGAAGCCGCGCTCGAGGCACGCCAGGTCGCAGCCCGGGCAGCCGGCGGTCCCGTCGGCGCGACGCTTGACCGGACAGCGATAGGCGTAGGGCGCCGGGAGGGCGAAGGTGCCGGGCAGCTGCGGCCCGTAGCCGTGGTGCGGCACCGAGTACGTCACCGAGGCGACGCCGGCCGTCAGTCCGTGGAAGCTCTGATCGAGCCCCGCGATCTCGAAGCGTCCCGTGGCGAGCTTGGCGATGCGCATGGCCAGCTCGTTGGACTCGGAGCCCGTGTTGAGGAGGATGACCTTCTCGAGAGGGGCCAGGGAGGAGTTCGGCGAGGCGTGCGGCGAGGCGCACCACTTCTTCCGAGAGCATCCAGCTGTTGAGGTGCAGCACCCGATCGCAGGCGGAGCGGATGGCCTCCACGATGCGCGGGTGGTTGTGCCCGATCGTGCTGCAGATCTGGCCGCTCGTGAAGTCGAGGATGCGGTTCCCCTGGCGGTCCCAGACCCAGCTGCCCAGCGCGCGCTCGACGAGGAAGGGGGCGAACCCGGGGACGTAGCGGATCAGGTGGCGATCGGCCAGCTCCAGCAGGGGGTCTCGCGCCATGGTTCCTCCTCACATCCTTCGGCCCCCGCGACGTGCCCGCCTGCGAACGGCCCGTCGCACGGCCTGAATCTCGTCGCGCGGCCTGAATCTCCGGATACGGGCGTCACTTCCACTCGATGGTGACGACGTCCATCGGCTCGGCGAGACCCTTGAGCTGCAGCGATCGCGGGTTCGAGCTCACGAAACGCGAGCCCTCGATCGTGACGCGGCTGGCGATGATCTCGCCGCTGTCGGCGGCGGCGCCGATGCGTGCGGCCTCGTGGACACCCTTGCCGTGGTAGTTCTGGCCGACCTGCTGGGCGTTCGCGAGGTGGATGCCGATCCGGACCTGGGGCGCGAACCCCGAGGTCCGGCGGTGATCTGCGAACGTCCGCTGAATGGCAACGGCGCAGGCGAGCGCGTCGTCCGGTGAATCGAAGCCGACGAAGAAGCCATCTCCCGTCGAGACGACCTCCTGACCATGGTGCGCGGCGAACTGGCCTCGCAGGGTCTCGTCGTGCCATTGGAGCAGCGTCTGCCAGGCATCGTCGCCGAGGGCGACTGCGAGGTTGGTCGAGCCGACCATGTCGGTGAACATGAACGTCTTCACGACGCGACGCGTCGCGGCCGCCCTGCCACGCTGGGCCCATGGCAGCACGTCCCCAACCTCCTCGAGCTCGATCGCCATGGTCGGGCAGGCGCTCGCCGCCTCCCGGAGCATCTCGTCGTCGACGCTGTCCACGTCCAGGACATCGGCCTTGAACAGATCGCCTTTGAGCCAGTCGAACACGGTCGGCGCGACGGCCACGCAGTTGCCGGCGCCGATGCACCGCGGGCGATCGATCCGCACCTGGAGCGTCAACCTGCGTCCTCCGCATGGTCATGTGAGATCGGGCCTGTCGCCGGCCCGGCCTGCTCGCGAAGGGCGAGCGCCGTCGCCTCGGACCTCGAGCTCACCCCGAGCCGCGCGTACATATCCACCAGCGCCCGCTCCACCGCCTCCTCCGAGAGTCCGAGACTCCCGGCAATCTCGGTGTTGGTGCTGCCGTCGGTCACGAGCCGCAGCAGCTCCCGGCCGGCGTCATCGAGCGCGAAGGCCGCCATGGCACCACCGGCATCCACGCCGACGCCGGCGCTCAGCGCGGCCAGGTTTCGACCGAGAGGGCCGCGGAACCAGCGCACCCGGACGGACTCATCGAGCGTCCGCTGGGCGATCAGGCGCTCGGAGCCGGAGGAGCTCCTGACGGAGCGTCCGAATCTCGTCCGGCGCGCCGCCGCCAAGGACGATCCGCGCCGCCGGGATGAGGATCTCGAGATGCGGGTCCTCGCGCATGGCCGCTCCGCGCTCGTCGAGCGCCGCTCTCGCGAAGTCGAGCGCCCGGGCCCCGTCACCCCGTGCGTCGGCGACAACGGCGGCCGCGGCGTTCGCCTGCGCCCCCCAGAGGGAATGGCCGGGAAGGTCGCGCGCGAGCTGGCGGGCATCGTCGGCCGCGGCCTCGGCGACGGCCAGGAGCGCCTGGTCACCTGCCTCAGCTCCCAGCCGGGCGGCCTGGAGCGCCAGGGTCGCCGACGCTTCACAGCGTCCGGCAGGCCGCCCCTGGGTCGTCGCCAGCTCGCGGGCCTGCTCGAGGTGCTCGAGCATGGTCGCCGCTTCGCCCCGGGATGCGGCCAGGAGTCCTCGCCAGGTCTCGAGCTGGCGGGCCCTGAGCGGGCTCGGCGCCGCAGCCGCGGCGCTCGCCGCGCGGTCGAGCCAACGATCGGCCTCACCCGAATCGTCGAGTTCGAGGAGCGCCATCGCGGTCCCGCCGGCCGCAAGGAACTCGATCGCGCGGTCGCCGATCTCCCTCGCCTTCTCGTACGCTTCGGAACCGCGCGAGACGGCGAGGTCCGGGATGACCTTCGAGCGCGCGAACACGTGGACCCCGTAGATCAGCTGAGCCTCCGCCCCGGAGCGCTCGCTCTCCCGGCTGAGCGACCGCATCTGGGCGGCGAGGCGCCGGATCTCCTCGAACGCCTGCGCTGGGTTCCCACCCAGGTGGACCTCGGCCGCCCGGCTGTGATAGGCGACGGCGATGACGGCCGACATCGTGCCGCGGCGATCGCCGAGGCTCTCGTACAGCTCCAGCGCCCGCTGGAGGAAGCCGCCCGTCTCCATGAACAGGGGCAGGATCGGGAGCTCTGGCAGGATCGTCCCGAGCTCGGCACCCTGCGCCACGCGCTCAAGGACGCCGAGGTGCTCGCCCGTCCGAACCCAGTCGACGAACCAGGCCCGGATGCGTGCCAGGCCGATGACGCCGCGCTCACGGAGCGCCGCGGCGAGGCTCGGCCGGTCCCCGAGCTGCTCGGCGAGCTCGATGGCGCGCTCGTATGCCTCGGCGCTGCCATCCAGGTCGACTTCGCCCGACACGGGTGTGTACCCCTCGCCGATCGCCATGTGCAGGCAGTCCTGCCCAAGTTCGAGACACGCGGCCAGCTCGCGGCCGGGGTCGCCCGCCTCCGCGGCCCGGCGTCGGACCTCGCGCGCGAGGACTGCGGCGCGGTCGTGCTGTTCGTCGAGACGAAGCGAGGCGGCGCGGCGGAGCATGACCTCGAGCTCGAGCGGGCCGTCGCCGGCGGCCTCGGCAAGCGCGGCCAGCTCGGCCAGTCCCTCGAGACGCTCAGGCAGCCGACCCAGCATGTTGAGCGCATCGTCGCGAGCTCGGAGAAGCGCGACGCGCTCGGCTCGCGTCGCGGCCATCGGGAGCGCCTCCTCGACGATCCTGAGCGCTTCCTCGGGGGCGTTCGCTGCAAGCGCCGCCGCCGCTGCTCCGACCGAGAACCTGAGACTCCGCTCGGTATCGCCGGCCGCCAGCGCGTGCCGGGCCAGGACGGGCAGGAGCGAGGCGGGTGGATCGCCTTCAGCGGTGAGCATGTCGATGACCGCCGCGTGAAGCGCGCGCCGGCGCGCGGCGGCGAGCAGCCCGACCGCGAACTGTCGGACCTGCTCGTGGCTGAAGCGGTAGACCGCCCCGGAGCCGTCGCCGGGCTCCTCGAGCAATCCGGCGGCGACGGCCGGCTGGATGCTGTCCGCGAGCGCCGCGACCGTACAGGCCGCGTCGCCGAGCTGCGCCCGCAAGCTGCAGAGGTCCTCGAGCCGGAAGCTCCGGCCCAGGACGGCGGCCTCGGAAAGGGCGACCCTCGAGGCGCTGTCCAGGTGGGCCGCTCGCCGGTCGACCAGGGTCCGGACGGCCGACGGGAGGAGTCGACGCGCCTTCTGGTCGAGCCGCCACACGCCGTCGATCCGTTGGAGCAAGCCGGCGTCGCGGTAGCTCCGCACCAGCTCCACGGCGACGAACGGGACCCCTTCCGCCTGCCCGTGGATCGTTGCCGCGCTCGCCGGTTCGATCTGCCCGCCAAGCCCGAGCCGGAGGAGTTCCGCCGTCTCCGACTGGCGGAACCGGCTGAGCCGCATTCGCCGAACGATGCCCATCCGCTCGAGGTCGGCCAGGAGGTTGACCAGCTCGCCGGCCAGGGCGGCTTCCTCGGATCGCAGGGCCAGGACCACGAGGATCGGAAGGGTCGGCTCGGTCCGGATGAGATACCGAAGCAATCGAAGGCTGTCGGTGTCGGCCCACTGGACGTCGTCGAGGAGGAGTGCGATCGGATGCTCCCGTGCGATCGTGCGCAGCGCCATCGTCGCCTGATCGAGGGCGCGAAGCATCCGCTCGTCGGGCGGAAGGCCGCCGAGGGTCGGATCGCGCCCGGAGAGCGCGTCCTGCGCCCGTTCGACCGCTTCGAGCGCCGGATTGCCTGCGTCGGCGGCGATCGCCCAGGCGCTGAGGATCGCCCTGGCAAACAGGAATGGCCCGCGAATCTCCTCGTCCGCGGTCGCCTCCACGGGCGTGAACCCGGCGTCCTCGCCCACCGAAGCGTCTGCGCGCAGGAGGTAGCTCTTGCCGATCCCGGGCTCGCCTTCGAAGCTCAGGGCCGTGATGCCCGAGCGAGACCTTGCGAGCGCGGCCTCGACCGCCGCCAGCTCTGCCGAACGACCGACCACGGCTTCGGCGACGCGCCGCGATCGGAGAAGCGCGCTCGGGGCCGAGCCGCTGGTCACGTTCGGTTGCGGGCTGCCGCGGCCGTGATTGCGGGGGCCCACGACGGCGCGTTCGGCCTCCCAACCGAGTCGCCAGGGATGCAGGCCACGTGGTCCTCCGCGACGGTCGCCCCGCCGGGCCATGTGCAGGCGCCGCGATCGCGGGACGGACGAACAGCTTAGCAGGCCCGAGTTGCCGCGGGTCCAGGGGTGGGCCGGGAGGTCCAGCACGGCACCTCAATTGCCGCGCCACGTGTCCACACGCGCCACGTGTCCTCGTTGACACGGGCTTCTCGGCCGCGCAGCATCGCGAATGTGCCTGCGTCCCAGCCCCTTCCGCCCAGATCACGGCGCAACCTGCCCGCGGGCACGGTCACGCTGCTGTTCACGGACATCGAGGGCTCGACACGCCTGAGTCAGCGCCTCGGTGACACGCGCTACCGCGCCCTCCTCGAGGAGCATCGCCGGATCCTCCGAACCGCCGTCGCCGAGCACGGTGGGCTCGAGTTCGGCACCGAAGGCGACGCCCTCTTCGCCGTGTTTGTGAGCGCGTCGCAGGCGGTGAGCGCCGCGGTCGCGGCACAGCGCGGTCTGGCGGCGCATCCGTGGCCGGACGATGGTCGCATCAGCGTGCGGATGGGCCTGCACACGGGCGAGGTCGCCACGGAAGCCGATGGGGGGTACGTCGGCATCGCGCTGCACCGTGCCGCGCGCATCGCGGCCGCCGGGCACGGCGGCCAGGTGCTGCTGTCCCATGCGACGCGTGCGGTCGCGGGGGAGACGCTCCCTCCCGGGATCGGCGTGCGCGACCTGGGCGAACATCACCTCAAGGACTTCGACGCGCCGGAGCCTCTCTACCAGGTCACGGCAGATGACCTGCAGACGGACTTCGCGCCGCTGCGCACGATCGACGCGACCCCCAACAACCTGCCGCGCCAGCTCACCTCCTTCGTCGGCCGCGGAAAGGCGATCGAGGAGGCGGGCCGTCTGTTCGAGCGCACGCGGCTGCTGACGCTCACCGGACCAGGTGGCACGGGCAAGACCAGGCTCAGCCTGCGTCTGGCCGAGGATCTCGTCGGCGACTTCCCTGACGGCGTGTACTTCGTGGCCCTGGGACCGATCCGGGACGCCGAGCTTGTCCCGTCCGTGATAGCCGGCGCGCTCCGGCTCGTCGAAGCCCCGGGTCGCGCGCCGCTCGACGTCGTGGCCGACTACCTGCGCGATCGCCGCGTGCTCCTCGTCCTCGACAACTTCGAGCAGGTCATCTCGGCGGCGCCGGTGGTTTCCGAGCTCATGCGGGCTGCCCCCGGGGCGCGCGTCATCGTCACCAGCCGGGCGCCGCTGCGCGTCTCCGGGGAGCAGGAGTTCCCCGTGCCGCCGCTCGGCCTGCCCGACCCGCAGCACCTGCCCGACGCGAGCTCGCTGCCGCAGTACGACGCCGTCGCACTCTTCATCGAGCGCGCGGCGACGGTCCAGCCCGACTTCCGGATCACGAACGAGAACGCGCCGGCCGTTGCGGAGATCTGCGCCCGCCTGGACGGCCTGCCGCTGGCCATCGAGTTGGCTGCGGCGCGCGTGCGGCTGCTATCCCCACAGGCGATCCTCACTCGTCTGGAGCGGCGCCTGGGCCTGCTGTCAGGCGGAGCGCGCGACCTCCCCGAGCGGCAACAGACGCTGCGTGGAGCCATCGGCTGGAGCCACGACCTCCTGGACCCCGTGCAGCAGGCGCTCTTCGCGCGGCTGTCGGTGTTCGTGGGCGGATGCTCGCTCCCGTCGGCTCAGACCATCTGCGACCCGGCCGGCGAGCTCGGCGTCGATGTCCTCGATGTCCTGAGCGCGCTGGTGGATCAGAGCCTGGTGCGCCAGGAGGACCGCACCGGCGAGCCCCGGTTCCGCATGCTCGAGACCGTCCGCGAGTTTGCGGCCGAGCAGCTCGACGCGCGCGGCGAGGCGACGTCGACCCGCGCGCGACACGCGGGTCACTTCCTGTCCGTCGCCGAAGCGGCGGCGCCCCACCTCACGGGAGTGGATCGGGCTCGCTGGCTGGACCTCCTGGAGGGCGACCACGACAACTTCCGGGCGGCCATCGCGTGGTCGATCGAGGTCGGCGATGCCGTGACGGGCTGCCGTCTGCTCGCCGCTCTCTGGCGCTTCTGGCAGACCCGCAACCACCTGGTCGAAGGGGCCGGCCGCGCCGACGCCATCCTGACCCTGCCCGGGCTGGTGCCGCCGGCCATCCGCGCGCGGGCGCACGAGGCGGCCGGCGGAATCGCCTGGTGGTCGGGCGACATGGCGCGCGTGCAGCGGGAATACGAAGAGGCCGTCAGGCTGGCCCGGGAGGTGGGCGAGCCGCGGCTGCTGGCGGACGCGCTGTACAACCTCTCGTTCCCGTACTCCGTCTCGGGGCTAACAGGCCGACTCCAGGATCGGCGCCGAGGTCGTCGACGAGGCGGTCGCCCTCTACCGCGGCCTGGGCGACGAGGCGGGGCTGGCCCGCGCCGTGTGGGGGCTGGGCAACATCCAGTACTTCGCCGGTGACTTCGAGCGAGTGCGCGACACGTTCACCGAGGCGGTCGCCCTCAACCGGCGTGTCGGGGACACCTTCATGACCGCCTGGGCCCTCCACATGCTCGGCAGCGCAGAGGTGCACACCGGGGACCTGGCGGCCAGCTGGATGCATCTCCGCGAGGCCATCGGCATGATGCGCGCCGCCGGCGAGACCACCGGCCTGGTGCTGGCCCTCGACGATTTCGCCGATCTGGCTGCCGCCGCCGGGGACCTGGCCCGCGCCGCGCGGCTCGAGGGGGCCGCGCGGTCCCTCGAGGATGCCACCGGCACGCGGCTCGCGGGCATCTCCGCGAGGTTGATGGCCAGATCCGGCAGATCCGCGGTGGCTCTGCCTCCCGACGAGGTCGCGCGGTGCACCGCGGAGGGACGCGCGCTGACACTCGACGCCGCCATCGATCTCGCCCTCGGCCTCCCGCAGCCGGATGGAGGCACGCCGCCCGGTTGAGCGCCTGGTTCGACTGGCGCTGCCGCAGGTCCCGCCGGCTCGTGGCGGCCTGGGCTGGGCCGCACGGCTCAACTCGTCAACGTCACACTTGGCTGCCTGCGTCCCGTGCCGCTGACGAGCGTGCCAGGTGCGATGGCCACCAGTTCCAACGGTCGAGCAGCACCACGAGTGAGGGCACGAGCAGTGACCGCAGGAGGAAG
The DNA here is from genome assembly GCA_963759135.1 of uncultured Chloroflexia bacterium. Lineage (GTDB taxonomy): Bacteria > Chloroflexota > Limnocylindria > Limnocylindrales > CSP1-4 > JAJYNJ01. The sequence continues at coordinate 57,891 of CAVWXU010000020.1, forward strand.
GTGTCCATCAGCACGCCCGCGGCGACGCCGTAGCCGATCTGCTGGATCTGGCCGCCGCTCGCCGAGCCCCCCGCCACGGCCAGGACCGCGAAGGTGCCGCCCAGGATCATCCCGGCCGTGGTGATCGTGCCGCCCGTCCGGCCGACCGCGCGGGCCACCGCGTCTCGCAGTGGCAGCTCGTGGGCCTCCTCGCGGATCCGGCTCATGATCAGGATGTTGTAGTCGGACCCGAGCGCCATCAGGAAGACGAACATCAGGAACGGCAGGATGAAGCTGATCCCAGCCTGGCCGCCGAGGTGGACGAACACGATGCCCACCAGCCCGAGGGCGGCCAGGTACGAGAGGACGATGCTCGCCACGAGGTACAGCGGCGCCACCAGGCTGCGCAGCACGATCGCCAGCAGCAGCGCGATGAGCAGCGCGACGATCGGGATGATCCGGACCAGGTCGCTGCCGGAGATGTGGCTGACGTCGTAGGCGAACGCGATCTCGCCGTAGACGCCGCTGGCCGAGGCTCCCACGGAGCGGGCCACCCGTGCGACGTCGGCGCGCATCGCGGGCACCAGGTCGAGGACTGCCGGGCTCGTCGCGTCGCCGTTGGCGTACTCCACCGAGAACTGGATCGTGCGGCCATCGGGGCTGATGAGCTGGCCCGTGTCGCGATAGGCGTTGTAGAGCTGGGCCGGGACCGCGGTCGTCGCCGGCACCGGAGGGAGTTGGCTCGCCGGGCCGAGGGTGGTGTGCAGCCCCGTCAGCTGGCCCGTCGTGATCGGCACGCCGTTGGGGTTGAGCGGTCCGACGAGACCGCTGAACTCGGGCAGACTGGAGAGGCCCTGCTGAGCACGGGCAAGCACCGAGGGGTCATCCCAGACCGGAGTTTGGAAGGCCAGCAGGACGGCGCTGCGGTTGGTGTTGGAGGAGGGGAAGTGGGCCGCGATGAGCGCCGCACCGGCGGCCGAGTCCGTTCCGCTGGGGCTGGATGCCACGGTGGCGAAGCCGGCCACCCCCGTCGTCAGAAGTGTCAGGCCAAGGCCCGCGAACAGCACCACCCCCGCCACGAGCGTGATGCCCGGCCGCCGCGTGACGATCACGCCGATGCGGTCCCAAAGGCCCGTTCGATGCTGCCTGTGCGCCGACGCGCCGGTCGGCCAGAACACCGCCCGGCCGAAGATGGCCAGCAGCGCGGGCAGGAGCGTCAGTCCGGCCAGCAGCATCAGGGCGATGCCGATCGCGAGCGCGGGCCCGAGGCTCTGGTAGAAGGCGAACTCGGCCACCACGAGGCTGACGAGCGCGGCGATGACGGTGAAGGCCGAGAAGGTGATGGACTCGCCCACCCGGCTGACCGATCGGATCACCGCGTCCTGCGGCGAGAGGCCGCGCCGCAGCTCTTCCCGTACGCGGAACACGAGGAACACGCCGTAGTCCGTCCCGGCTCCGAGGATCAGCACGATCAACAGCAGCTGGGTGATCGAGGAGACCTGCACGCCGATCTTCGTCGACTCGGCGATGACTGGCCCGGAAAGGACAAGCACGAACGCCGCCGGCAGGAGCGTCACCAGCGGGGCGAGGAGCGCGCGGAACGCGAGCACGAGCAGCACGATGATGAAGAGAAGTGACAGCTCCTGCGTCTGGTTCATCGAGGACCCCGACGCGGCGACCGTGTCGATCTGGGTCGCGAGCTGGCCGGTCAGATGGATCTGCAGGCCGGCGGGTGCGTTGGCGGTGCGGAAGGCGGACCGGATCGCGTCGACCACCCCCTGGGCCTCGGGCCCGGCGCTGAACGTGATCACCGCCGCTTCGATCAGCGCCTGACGCGCCTGACCGTCGCGGGAGACGCCGAGGTCGATGACGTCCTTGACCCGGTTGATCCCCTGGATCGTCGCCTCGAGCCGGTCCATTGCCGCGTTGTCGCCCGCGGTCAGCCCGCCGGCGCGTGCCACGACCAGGGTGGCCGGCGCGAGCGAGGCGTTCTGGAACGGCGCGGCCAGCGCGGCCGCCTGCATGCTCGGGGACGTCGCGGGCAGAAAGCCGCTTGTCGTGTCCTTCGCGACGTCGCTCAGGGAGGGCAGTCCCCTGACGGCGAGGATCGTGACCGCGATCCAGACCAGGACCACGAGGAGGCGGAAGCGGACCACGAAGCGCCCGAGGCTCGTGAAGAAGCGGCTCATACGTTCCTTTCGTGGACGGCCGGCTCGCGTTTCCGCCTGATGCGGGACACGGCGAACCTGGTGTCGGGGCGGGCAGGACTGTACCATTGGCGCCGGCCGCCCGTCGTCACCCTCGGCGCCTGAGCCCCGGCTGCGCAGCCGCTCGGTAGGGTGCGGAGACAGGCCCCAAGGGTGAACCGTCAGACGTGAGCACGAAGTACCACCGGCCACACACCCTCGAGGAAGCCCTCACGCTCCTGGCTGGCGCCGATGCCGTGATCCTCGGCGGCGGAACGACCCTCACCGCGCATCCCGGCCGGTCATCCGCGGTGTTCGTCGATCTGCAGGCGCTCGACCTCGACGGCATCGAGACGGACGGCCGGTCGATCCGCCTCGGGGCGACGACCCGCCTCGCGGAGGTCGTCGATTCGGACCTGGTCCCCGAGGTGCTTCGCGATCTCGCGCGCCTCGAGGCGCCCAGCACCATCCGCAACGCCGCCACCGTCGGTGGCACCATCGGATCGGCCGACCCGGAGAGCCCACTTCTCACGGGACTCCTCGCGTTCGGCGCCAGGGTCAGCGTCGCGCGGGCCGGCTCGGTCACCGACTACCCGCTCGAGACGATCCTCGACGACCCCGGCGTGCTCGACAGGGCCGTCATCACGAGCGTCGCGGTCCCCGCGGCGGGCCAGGCTGCGGCGCACGGAACCGCCCGCACGCCCATGGATCGTCCGATCGTGATGGTCGTGGCCCACAGGGACGCGCGACGGTGCGATACGGACGGCCGTCTCCGGCGTCGCACCCCACCCGGTGCTGATCGATCCCCTGCGGATCGCGGAACTCGATCCGCCGGGGGACTTCCGCGGCTCGTCGTCCTACAGGGCGCATCTCGCCGCGGTGCTCACGGCACGGGCGCTGACCACCGTCGGAGGGGGCGAACGAGCGTGACGATCACGCTGACCATCAACGGAGTATCCCGAACGCTCACCTGCGAACCGCACGAATCCCTGCGGACGGCGCTGAGGCGTGCGGGCTTCTACAGCGTGCGGTACGGCTCCGACACGGGTGAGACCGGCGCCGCGGCGGTGCTCGTCGATGGCAGGCTCGTGTCGGCGGACGTCATGCTGGCTGCCCAGGCAGACGGTCACGAGATCGAAACGGTCGAAGGCCTCTCAGTGCCGGGGGAGATGCACCCCATCCAGCGGGCCTTCATCGACGCCGGCGCCATCCAGTCCGGCTACTCCACCCCGGCGATGGTCCTCGCGGCGAAGGCGCTGATCGACAAGAAGCCGAATCCGACGGAGTCCGAGGTCAGGGACGCGCTGTCGGGGATCCTCGACAGGGAGACGGGGTACCTGCGGCCGGTGCATGCCGTGCTGCGGGCTGCCGCGACCATGCGCGGGGAGGAGCCCGACCGCGTCGAGGTGGCGCATCTCGATCGGCTCGTCGGATCGGACGCGCCGCATCACGACCGCGACGACCTCCCACCGATCGCACCGCGGGTGGTTCCCAGCGAGGACGTCCCCGCCACGCGCGTCGTCGGCCATGCAGAGACGAAGACGGATGCCGTCAAGCTGGCGAAGGGGAACCCCGCGTTCACGGATGACAGGGACCTGTCGGGGACGCTGATCGCCAAGGTGCTGTACAGCCCGCACGCCCATGCCCGCATCGTGTCGATCGACGATGCGGCGGCCAGGGCGCTTCCCGGCGTCCATGCCGTTCTCCACTACGGGAACGTGCCGAGGGTGCGGTACGCATCCGGCGGGCAGAGCTACCCGAATCCGCGGCCGTACGACCAGGTGAGCTTCGACAACAAGGTGAGGTATGTCGGGGACCGCGTGGCAGCCGTCGCCGCCGACACGGAGGCGATCGCGCAGGCCGCCATCGACCTGATCGACGTGACCTACGACGTGCTCCCCGCGGTGTTCGACGAGAACGACGCGATCGTCGACGGCGCGCCGGTCATCCACGACGAGCCCGACATGGACGGCGCGCACGACGCGGGCCACAACATCGTGCACCACATCCAGGCCGAGACGGGGGACGTCGAACCGGGGTTCGCGGCGGCCGATCGTGTCTTCGAGCAGACGTTCCGCGTGCACCAGGTGCAGCAGGCGCCCATGGAGCCGCACATCGCCATCGCGCGGTGGGACAGCGACGACCGGCTGGAGATCACCTCGTCGACGCAGGTGCCGTTCCACGTCCGCCGCATGATCGCGCCGCTTCTCGGATTGCCGGTGAAGCAGATTCGCATCATCAAGCCGAGGATCGGCGGGGGCTTCGGCGCCAAGCAGGAGATGCTCATCGAGGACATCGTCGGGCACCTCACGATGGCGACGGGCCGCCCCGTGCGGCTCGAGCTGACCCGTGAGGAGGAGTTCAGGTCCTCCAGGACCAGGCATCCCCAGACGATCACCTTCAGGACGGGCGTCGACGCACGAGGGAAGCTCACGGCGCAGGAGATGCGCATCGTCGCGAACACCGGCGCCTACGGGACGCACGGGCTGACCGTGCAGATGGTGTCGGGCATGCGTGGCCTCAGCTCGTACAACAGCCCGCTCAAGCGTTTCGACTGCAGGGTCGCCTACACGAACATCCCCGTGCCGGGCGCGTACCGCGGCTACGGCGCCCCCCAGGCGCTGTTCGCGCTCGAGGCCCACATGGAGGACATCGCCGCCGCGATCGGGATGGATGGGATCGAGTTCAGGCGGCGCAACTGGACGAAGGTCGGCGACCCCATCGACATCGCTCCCCAGCTCGGCGAGGGGGACCCGGGAGCGGGCACCATGCCGAGGATCACGTCGAGCGGCCTCGAGGAGGCCGTGCTCCAGGGCAAGCGGGCGGTGGGCTGGCAGCGGCGTGACGACCCCGCATGGAGGCGGCCCGGCGACCGGCCCCATATCCGCCGCGGGCTGGGATTTGCCATGGCCATGCACGGCACCGCGATCCCCGGCCTCGACATGGGAGGCGCGAGCCTCAAGATCAACGACGACGGCTCGTTCAACCTCCTCGTCGGCGCCACCGACCTCGGGACGGGATCGGACACGGTGCTCGCGCAGATCGCGGCGGAGGTGGTCGGCGTCGGCACCGGCGACATCCTCGTGTACTCGTCGGACACCGACATCACCCCCTTCGACACGGGCGCCTACGCATCGAGCACGACCTACATCTCGGGTACCGCCGTCAAGCGCGCGGCAGAGCAGGTCCGCAGCCAGATCATCGCCCGTGCGGCGCTCCTGCTCGGCGTCGACACCGGCGCGGTCGATCTTCACGACCGGGCGGCCTGGTCGACCGACGGCAGGTCCGTGACCCTGGGGGAGATCGCCCTGTCGACGCTTCACCAGAAGGGCCAGCACCAGATCATGGCGACCGCGTCGTACGTGTCCCCGGACTCCCCGCCTCCCTACGCGGCGCAGTTCGCCGAGGTCGAGGTCGACATCGAGACGGGCCAGGTGACGGTCCTGCAGCTCGTCATGGCGGTCGACTGCGGCGTGCCGATCAACCCGGTCACCGCGTCGGGGCAGGTGGAGGGTGGCATGGTGCAGGCCCTCGGCTACGCCCACTGCGAAGAGATGGCCTACGACCGCGACGGGCGCATGGTGAACGCGGCGTTCGGGCCGTACAAGATCTATCGGGCAGACGAGATGCCACGGCTCGAAGCCATCCTCGTGCAGACCATGGAGGCCAGCGGGCCGTTCGGCGCCAAGGCGATCGCGGAAATCCCGCTGGACGGAGCCGCCCCGGCCATCCGGAACGCCATCGCCGACGCGACCGGGGTCAGGATCAACAGCATCCCGTTCACGCCCGAGCGTGTCTGGCGGGCCCTCCAGGTGACGTGAGCGCAGCCCGGCCGGATCGCATCCTCGCGGAGCTCTCGGAGGCGGTCAGCGGCGGACGCCGCGTGGTCCTCGCCACCATCGTCGCCACGCAGGGATCCGTGCCTCGTCACGCGGGGACGAAGATGGTCGTGCACGCCGACGGGTCCACAGTCGGGACCATCGGCGGAGGCAAGGTCGAGGACTCGATCCGTCTCGATGCCCTCGAGGCGCTGCACCGCAACGCGCCGGTACTCCGTCGCTACGCGCTGCAGAATCCCGAACGAGGTGATCCGGGTGTGTGCGGCGGCACCATGACCGTCTACCTTGAGCCCTACATGACCCCTCCCACCGTGTTCGTCATCGGAGCGGGCCACGTCGGCAGGGCCGTCGTGGACCTCGCACACTGGCTCGGCTATCGCACGGTGGTGGTCGACGAGCGGGCCGAGATGGTCACGGCGGAGGCCGTTCCCCAGGCCGACGTCCGGTTCGCCGGCACCGTTGCCGACGCCCTCGCGGCGCATCCGATCACCGAGGACACCTCGGTGGTGGTGGTGACGAGGAGCCACGACCTCGATGCGCAGATCACGCCGCTCCTGCTCGAGACCCCGGCCAGGTACATCGGTGTGATGGGCAGCAAACGCCGCTGGGAGGCGACCAGGCAGGTCCTCGAAGGTTCCGACGTGCCGGCGGGAACGCTGGGCCGGATCCGCCATCCCATCGGGCTCGACATCGGGGCGGAGACCGTCGAGGAGATCGCGGTGTCGATCTTGTCCGAGGTCATCGCGGCGAACCGCCGCGCCGCCTCGTGACCCTGTTCTCCGAGTACCTCGTCGTCGTGCGAGGTGGCGGGGACGTCGGGTCCGGGGTCGTCTGGCGGCTTCGACGGGTGGGGTTCCCCGTCGTCGTCCTGGAGCTCGCGCGGCCGCTGACGGTGCGGCGGACCGTCGCGTTCTCATCGGCCGTCTCGGACGGCCGTGTCGAGGTCGACGGTATCGAGGGGGTGCTGGTCGATTCGCCCGAGGAGGCGGTGGTGGTGGCGCGTCGGGGCGTCGTGCCGGTGCTGGTCTCCGAGGTGGTGCCGAAGTTCCCCGTGCCGGTATCGGTGCTCGTCGACGCCCGCCTCGCCAAGCAGGCGCTCGACACCCGCATCGACCAGGCTCCCTTCGTCGTCGGCCTCGGTCCGGGCTTCGTGGCGGGAGCGGACTGCGACGCAGTGATCGAGACCATGCGCGGACACCGCCTCGGCAGCGTGATCTGGGACGGACCAGCGCTTCCCCAACACGGGGGTGCCGGGCGAGCTCGGCGGCGCATCGGCGGAGCGTGTCCTCCACGCCCAGGTCGACGGACACCTCACGTGGGACGTCGGGTTCGGGGAGATCGTCCAAGCCGGGCAGCAGCTGGGAGCGATCGGTGGCACGCCGGTCACCGCGAAGATTGGCGGCACCGTGCGCGGGATGATCGCTCCCGGACACGTGACGGTGGGACTGAAGATCGGCGACGTCGATCCCCGCTCGGACGCCGGAAGCATCCGGCACGTCTCGGACAAGGCGCTCTCCGTCGGAGGGGGCGCGCTCGAAGCCATCCTCGTGTGGATGAACGACACCAGCCGGTGACCACTTCCCTGCCGGAGCGGCTCGGGCTTGCCGGCCGCGAGCTGGTGTCGATCGTGGGCGCAGGCGGCAAGTCGACCATCCTCTTCGCCCTCGGCCGGGACCTCGCCGCCGTCGGTGCTCGGGTCATCCTCACGACGACCACCAGGGTGGGAGCCGACCAACCAGGCGAACCGATATGCTGGTCCGCCGACCCGGCGGTCGTCGCGGACGCCTTCACGCCCGGGCTCCCCGTGTTCGTTGCGGTGGATCGGGGACCGGGGAAGATCATCGGCCCGTCGCCGGAGGCGGTCGACCGCCTCTTCTCGGACGCTGGCGCCGAGTACGTCGTCGTCGAAGCCGACGGTGCCGGGGGGATGGCCATCAAGGCACCCGCGGACCACGAGCCGGTCATCCCGAGCGCCTCGACGACGGTCATCGTGGTCGCCTCCATCGCTGCCATCGGGCATCCGATCTCCGAGGTTGCCCACAGGCCCGAGCGTGTGGCAGGCCTCATCGGAGCTCGTCCCGGCGATCTCCTCACGCTCGAAGGTGCGGCCCGCGTGCTGCTCCACCCAGCAGGCGGCCTCAAGGGCATACCGAAGAAGGCACGGGTCGTGATGGTGACCACGAGGGCGACGTCCTCTGAAGCGGGGCTCGCAGCCGATCTCACCGCGATCCTGGCATCCCACCCCAGGGTCGACCGAGCCATCACCCTTCCCTGAGCGATCCACGTCCCCGCGGCGGCGGACGCGTTGCTCGGACGCACCGCGCTCCGTGACGCGCCTGGTCTACTGTTCTCTCGCTCTGGCGTGCGAGGGGGAGACAGTGGTGACCTGTGCGAGCTGCGGCGCGGACAACGATGCGAGCCGCGAGTGGTGCCTCAGATGCGGGGCGTCGCTCGCGACGGCAACCGGACCTGCCCTTCGGGGCGTGCGCCTCACGGACCTTACCCAGTGCGGGGGCTGCGCCGCGAAGCTCGGCGCCGACGTGCTGGCCGACGTGCTCGCGGCGCTCGGCGCGGTCTCCGGCCCGGCGCCTGCCGACTTGATCGCCGGCCTGGACCCGCCCGACGACGCGGCGGTCTACCGACTCACCGATGAGCTTGCGGTGATCGGCACCGTGGACTTCTTCCCTCCGCTCGTGGACGACCCCGGGACCTATGGGGAGATCGCCGCCGCCAACGCCTGCTCGGACGTCTTCGCGATGGGCGGGCGCGTGCTCTTTGCGCTCTCGGTGGCGGCCTTCCCCGAGACTCTGGAGCCGGCCACGATGGCCGCGATCGTCGCGGGCGCCGCGACCGTGGTTCGCCTCGCGGGCGGAACACTCGCCGGCGGCCACACGATTCGGGATCCCGAGCCGAAGTTCGGGCTGGCTGTCATCGGGGTCGCGCACCCGGACCGCCTCCTGCACAAGGGTGGCGCCCGACCCGGCGACGTGCTCCTGCTCACCAAGCCGCTGGGGACGGGGCTGCTCGTCTCGGGCGCCCGGCAGGGCCGGACCTCGCCCGAGGACCTCACTGCCGGCATCGTCTCGATGCGGACGCTGAACCGCGCCGCGGGCGACGTGCTCGTCGACCAGGGGATCCGCGGGGCGACGGACGTGACCGGCTTCGGCCTGCTGGGTCACGGGCTCGAGATGGCGCGAGCCTCGGGGACACGGCTGATCTTCGATGCGGCGGCGCTGCCGGCGCTGTCGGGCGCCCTGGCGCTCGCGACGGCGGGCCTTGAGACGGACGGCGCGGGGCACAACCGCCGGTTCGTGGCGCCCGCCCTGACAGTCGCACCCGGCGTCGAGAGGTCGCTGGTCGCGCTGGCCCACGACCCGCAGACCAGCGGCGGTCTGCTCGCCGCGGTCCCGCCCGGCCGCCTGGCCGCCGTGGAGCAGGGGTTCGCGGCCGCCGGCGTTCCGTGCTGGCGCATCGGGCGAGTGGAGGCATCGGAGGAACCGGGCGTCGCCCTCGCGTGAGGTGACCCGGCAGCGATAGGCGAAGCTGCGTGGCCTTCCGCGCCCAGGGTCAACGTCGAGAGAATCGTGTCAACGGCCGTCGCGGGCGGCCACGCGCGGCAGGCGCGCTCGCGGCCCGGCGATCCCGGCGGCGGATCGCCGGTGATCCCCTCGCTGGCACGGGAGGCGACGTCCTCGTCGGAGACGCGTCCTCGGCGGCCATCCCTCCCGTGCCGACGTCACCAGCCCGGGTGTCAGCGACGGTGTGAAGGCTCGGCGGGGGAAAGTCGAGCTCGATCGAGTCGGCCGTCTCACGGTTCACCACGATGGTGCCGCAGGACGAGACCTGCGGGGTGTCCGCGGAGCGGTACTCGATCCACGCGTCGGAGAGCGGGATCATGGGACGCCGCCGGCGGGCCGCGACGAGCGGCTCCACGCCGGGAAGGGAATGGATGTTGCCGTGGATGACGTACGGGCCGACCTTGACGGTGACTGGATAGGCCCGCGTGTGCGTGCGCCGGGACGGGTCGCCGCGAGGGCCCGCGGCCAGAACGGCGATGAGCTCGTCGCGCTCGATCGGTACCTCGTCGGCATGGATCGAGCGACCGTCCGCGAGACTCTCCACCAGCACGTCGCAGAGCAGGTATTGGAGGTGGTCGTTGAGCGTGTCGGTGAGCCGGTCGCTGTCGAGCTGGATGTGCCCGGAGACCCGGCAATCCTCGGTGAACGCCACCAGTTCGATCCAGGGCAACGGGGCGGGCGGGGGCGCGTTCACCCCGGCTTCCTCGCCGGGGCCGACCGACCCCGTCCCGAAGACCAGACGCAGGCGCGCGCGCAGCCCGCCGCTCATCGACCGACCTGCGGGCGAGCGGGGCGGTGCGGCACGCCTGGGACGTCGCGGGGGCCGACGATGCCAAAGCCCGGTGTGCTCCGTCGGTCCTGGTGTCTCATTGGGAACCGGTCCCTACGACGACCGGGGGTCGGTGTCTCCGCGCACCGGTCGTTGGGGCTACGGTAGCCTCGCGCGGGGCGGCCGCCAGTCCCCCAATGGTCCTATGTCCGCGATCGAGCGGGAGGACCATCCCGATCGACGTCAGGTCGATAGAGCGCGCGCGACGGCGACTGGTCCCTCGCGCAGGCCGAACACGTTGCCGTCGGGGTCCTTGAACCAGGCACCCCGCGCCGGCCCGACCTGGGCGATGAAGTTGGTCGTCTTCGGCGTCTCGTATTCCTCGAATGCGACCCCGCGCGCGGTGAGTTCGCGCACGACGGCCTCGACGTCGTCGACCTCGAAGTGCGCCACGGTCTGACCGACGTTGGGCTGCCCGCGCCGCACCGAGAACTGGGTCCCCTTCCCGGCGCCGAAACGGAGCGCGAACGGGGCCTCGTCGAGCAGCGGCAGACCCAGCTGCTCAGCGAAGAACCGCCTGGCACGGTCGAGGTCGGAAACCGCGATCGTCGGAACCACCATCGCATCGGCAAGCATCGCTTCACCTCATCTACGGAGCAGAGCGCCGCCCGGAGGCCGTCCGTCCGGCCTTCTTCGGGAGGCGCCGGGGTGCGTGAGGATGGGGACGCCGACCCGGAACAGGGCGGCCAGTATGCACTGCCTGAGAGATTTCGTTCACCCTACCCTCACTCGTCGTGGGGCGGCCCGTTGAGATCCGGTGCTCGCGCGTGGTGCAGCGATCGGTCCGACGCGAGACAATGCCGGAGATCGATACGCAGGCGCCCCCCGGCGTCGCGAACGTCGATCGTCCCGCGCTCACGTGCCCTGCACCGCGAGGTCCTGCCGATGCTTGCGCCGCACGCTGTTGGGCTGGCGACCACGAGTCTCGCGGCGCCCGCCGTCGCGGCCGCCGCCGACCTGCTGGCCGCACGCAGCCAGATGGCGATCACGCTGGGCTTCCACATCGTGCTGGCCTGCCTCGGCGTGGCGTTCCCTGCACTGATGCTCATCGCCGAGTGGCGAGGCCGGCGAGGTCACGACCCGGACGCGCTCCTCCTGGCGCAGCGCTGGTCGAAGGTGGTGGCCGTGACCTTCGCCGTGGGCGCGGTGTCGGGCACGGTCCTCTCGTTCGAGATGGGACTGCTCTGGCCGGGACTCATCGGCAGGTTCGGGTCTGCGTTCGGCATACCGTTCGCGCTCGAGGGGATCGCGTTCTTCCTGGAGGCGATCTTCGTCGCGATCTACCTCTATGGCTGGCGCCGCCTCGGCTGGCGGGCGCACCTCCTGAGTGGGGTGCCCATCGCGCTGGCGGGCCTCGTGGGCACGTTCTCGGTGGTGACGGCCAATGCGTGGATGAATGAGCCCGCCGGTTTCACCCTGGGCGCAGACGGGCAGGTCACCAGCGTGCAGCCCCTCGGCGTCCTGTTCAACGACGCCACCGGGTACGAGGTCGTCCACATGTTCCTGGCGGCGTACATGGTGACGGGCTTCCTCGTCGCGTCGGTGTACGCGGTGTCGCTTCTGCGGGGTCACCGCGACCACTACACGCGCCTGGGGTTTGCCCTGGCCTTCAGCGTCGCCGTGATCGCGACGCCGCTGCAGATCGTGGTCGGCGACGTTGCGGCTCGAGCGGTGCGCGACCAGCAGCCGGCGAAGTTCGCCGCCATGGAGCTCATCAGCGTGACCGGGTCACATCAGCCGGAGACGATCGGCGGCGTCCTCGCCAACGGGCGCGTCGTGGGAGGCGTGGCGATCCCCGATGTGGCCTCGCTTCTCTCCGGCTTCAGCCCCGACACGGTCATCGCCGGCCTCAACGCGGTGCCGCCCGATCAGCGACCACCTGCCGACGTGGTGCACCTCGCGTGGAACGCGATGGTGGGGATCGGCACCCTGCTGCTCATCCCGGCTGTCTGGTTCGTGCTGGCCTGGTGGCGCCGCCGCGAGCTGCCGTCGAGCGCCTGGTTCCTGCGCCTGGCCGGCCTTGCCGGCCTGGCCGCGGTGGTGGCAATGGAAGCAGGCTGGGTCGTTACCGAGGTGGGCCGCCAGCCCTGGCTCGTGTACGGCCTGCTCCGCACGAGCGACGCCGTGACGCATGCGCCGGGCATCGTCGTTTCCCTCGTCCTCACGACCATGCTGTACCTCGTGCTCGGCGCCACCACCGTCGTCGTCATCTCGGGCATGGCGCGACGCTGGCAGCGGGGCAGTGTCGCCGACGGAAACGTCCCGTACGGACCCCGTGAGGCCGCCGGCCCATGAGTGCTCCCGACGTCGTGGCCGTCGTCCTCTGGGCGGGCCTGACCCTGTATGCCGTGCTCGGCGGGGCCGACTTCGGCGGCGGGTTTTGGGACCTCATGGCCGGTGGAGACGAGCGGGGTCGGCGCCCACGGGGGCTTATCGACCACGCCATCGGGCCGGTGTGGGAGGCCAACCACACCTGGCTCATCTTCGACCTCGTGATCCTGTGGACCGCCTTCCCGCTGGCCTTCGCGTCGGTCATGTCGACGCTCTTCGTTCCCCTCACCCTGGCCGCCTTCGGGATCGTGCTGCGGGGCTCGGGGTTCGCCTTCCGCAGGGTGGTCGGCCGCGTGGCCGGACAGCGGCTGTTCGGCGCGATCTTCGCGGTCTCCTCGATCGTCACGCCGTTCTTCCTGGGCGCATGCCTCGGCGCCATCGCGTCGGGGCGTGTCCCCGGTGGGCAACGCGGTCGGCGAGATGTGGGCGAGCTGGCTCACCCCGACCTCGCTGGTGACCGGCGCTCTGGCCGTCGTCGGCAGCGCGTACCTCGCCGCGGTGTTCCTGGTGGCCGATGCCCGGCGGCGCGGCGACGCGGAGCTGGAGGCCTACTTTCGCCGCCGCGCCCTCGCGGCCGGTCTCATCACCGGGGCGATGGCGCTCGTCGGCATTGCAGTCCTGCATGCGGACGCGCCGTACCTGTACGAGGGGCTGACGAGCCGTGGCCTGCCGCTGGTTCTCCTGTCGGTGGCCTGTGGCGCGCTCACCCTGCTCCTGCTCGCGCGCGGTTCGGCGCAGCGGGCGCGCGTGCTGGCGGCCGGGGCAGTGGCCGCCGTCGTCGTCGGCTGGGGAGTCGCGCAGCACCCCTATCTGCTGCCGACGACGCTCACGATCGCCTCCGGCGCCGCGCCGGCCGGCACGCTCACCGCGCTCACCGCGGTCACCATCGCGGCCGTCGTCCTCATCGGTCCATCCCTGGCCTGCTCTTCGTCCTCGACCAGCGCAGCCGTCTCGAGGCGGAGGGCGAGGGTTTCCTGGGCATGTCGGAGGCTCCGCCACCCGGGCGCTGACCCCGGCGTCGCCCGTCAGGACGACTCCCGGCCGTGTCCTCCGCCGTCGCCGCTGCCAGGTGGGCAAGGCCGTCGACCACGTCGACGTCCCGGAGGGTGAGCAGGATCGACGGTGGCGCAAGGACCTTCCAGCGACGGCTGCCGCCACCCAGCACGATGCGGGCGCGCTCCATGACGGCCGCGTCTACCCAGACCGGGAGCCCGGCGGGAAGGCCGAACGCGGTCACGCCGCCGATCTGCTGTCCGGTCAGCGCGCGCGTCTCATCCGCCGAGGCGAACGACGCCCGGCGCGTTCCAAGCCTCGCACGGACCGAGTGGTTGACGTCGAGCCGGTGCGTGGCCAGGACGACGCAGGCGCCGTAGCGCGGCGGGTCGGCCTTACCGACCACCACGATGGTGTTCGCGGCGTCCTGGGGCGAGAATCCGTACGCCGCGCAGAAAGCCGCGGTATCTGCCAGCGCCGGGTCACAGGCGAACAGCTCGTATGCGCCGCGGCCCGCGAGCGCGGCCTCCAGGGCCGCGCGATCTGGATCAGACGTCATGTCGCAAGGGTGCCCCCCACCCTCGAGTCGATCGAGGAACGGCCTCGCGTCCAGCCGCTCGAGCGTCTCGCGGGCCGCCCCCACCGCGACCCCGGCATCCGGCGCGTCCCGCTCGGAGGACGGCAGGAGCACGGCCATGTCGACGGCCGCCGCCGCCTCGTCGAAGGCGAGCGCGAGCTGGTGGTACGCGCGCAGCGCGTCGCGATAGCCCGCCAGCGCGTCGGGCCCTCTCCCCTCCAGTGCGTCGATTCCCGCCCGGGCGACGACCCGGTCGGCCGTGAGGGCCGGGCCGAAGTAGCCCGACGTCTCGAGCGACGAGAGAGCCGCCGCGGCCGCGGTCCGGTCGCCGGCCCACAGCGCGGTCCGGATGAGGAGCGGATAGACGAGCGGTGCGAAGTAGCTGGTCAGTTGGATGGCGCGCTCCCCGAGCCGCCGGACCTCTCCGCCGTCACCGGCGGCGAATGCTGCCCAGGCTTCGGCCCAGAGCTCGTAGGACTCCCATTGCGGGTCGGTGATCCCGCCCTCGCGCCGCAGACGGGTCGCCTCTTCGCGATCCGCGGTCGGATCGTCGCCGCGCATCGAGCGGAGGATCGCCCGGTCCACGTAGAGCTCGGCCCGCTGACTGGACGTGCCTTCGATCGCAAGCCAGTCCTCGAGCAGCGCGGCGGTCCAGTCCCACTCTCCGACGCGCAGGGCGCAGATGCTGCCGTTGCCGACCATCTGGAAGCCGTACGAGCGAGACCCGACGCGCCTGCCGATCTCGAGCCCCTCGCGGGCGAGCGCCGGCCCACGGCCGGCTCGCCCCACTGCTCGAAGAACGTCATGAGGACCCTCGCGTTGCGCTCGATGGCGCGCATGTCGTTCGAGACCGCGAGTTCATGGGCCCCGCGCAACAGGACGATCCCCTGGCGCGGCTGACCGAGCATGATCAGCGAAGTCCCCCGACCGACCATGCCCGAGGTCGTCGCCTCGAGCAGGCCGAGGCGTTCGGCGATCGGCATGAACCGGTCGACCCACGCCATCGACCCTTCGGCGTCGTTGCGGCCCCGGTTCGCGGCGGCGAGCGTACTCATCAGTTCGACCCCCGCCGGCGTCTGCTCCAGGTCGGAGAACTCCGCCCAGGCGTCGAGGAGGTACGCCAGGGCGCGTTCCGGATCTCCGAGGGTTCCGCTGATCGCCCGGGCATGCTTCGCGACCGCCCGTGCGATCGCCGGTCGGTCCCCGGCGCGCCGTCGTTCGACAACCGCCGCCTCGGCGTGGCGCATGATCACCTCGGGGATGAGACCCTCGCCGGCCGCCGTGAGTGCTCGCTCGTGGAGCTCCGCGCGGTCTGCGGGATCCGTCGTCGTCTCGAGGGCCTGCTCGAGAAACGCGACCGCCTGCTCGTGCGACCCGAGGGCGGCTGCACGCTCTGCCGCGCCCTTGAGTGCGACTCTGGCCTGGGCGGCCAGGGCCTCTGCCTCGACAGGGTCGGAGGCGAGACGCTGGGCCGCCAGGTAGTGCCCGGCGAGTCCGGCCGCGAGTTCGTCGGTCCCCAGGTTCTCGAAGTAGCGCGCCGCGGCGAGATGGCGGACCTTGCGGTCCTTGCGCGAGAGCGTGTTGTAGGCGACCTCCCTGATCAGCGCCTGGACGAAGGCGTAGTGGCCGCGCTCGGGCGAGCGCGGGTCGACGTCGAGCACGAAGAGCTCGCGCCGGGCCAGGCCGCGGAGCCGGGCCTCGAGCCCGTCCTCGGTCTGCCCGGAGATCGCCGCAAGCCCCGGGATGCTGAAGCTCTGCCCCAGCACGGCGGCGTCCTCGACCAGGGCACGATCCAGCGGGTCGAGCACGTCCAGGCGGGCGGCGATGAGGGCGGCGAGGGTTTCCGGCACCGCGACGTCGTCGAGGGTCCCGACCGGCCGATACGCCTGGCCCTCGAGGACGAGGCGACCCTGGGCAAGGAGCATCCGGACGGTTTCGACGGCGTAGAGCGGGACGCCGTCGGCGCGCGCGACGATGCTCGCGACGGCCTTCTGCGGAAGGCCGGGGACGAGCCCCGCGAGCAAACGCCCCATCTCGGGCGGCGGAAGGGGCTCGAGGTAGATCGAGGCGAACGACCGCTTCCCCGCGCCCCAGTCCGGGCGCCGATCGAGGAGCTCCGGTCGCGCGAGCGTGATGACCGTGATGGGGACGCCGCGGCTCCACTCCATGAGGTGGTCGATGAAGTCGAGGAGACCCTGGTCGGCATGATGCAGGTCCTCGAACACCATGACCACGGGTGAGCTCGCGGCGAGCCGTTCGAAGAACGTCCGCCAGGCGGCGAACAGCTGATCGGAGCCGATCTGGACGTCGACCCCCAGCAGGGCGAGCAGGGCGGATTCGATCCACTCCGCCTCGGCCGGGTCGGGAACGTGGGCCCGCACGGTCTCGGCGATCCGGGCGCGCGTCGTCGCCTCGTCGTCCGCCTCGGCGAGCCCGGCCCGGCCGCGGACCATCTCGCCCAGGGCCCAGAACGTGATCCCGTCGCCGTACGCCGGGCTTCGTCCGGCGTGCCACCACACCCGGTCGAGGAGGCCGTCGAGGTACTTGAGGAACTCCCAGGCAAGGCGGGTCTTCCCGATCCCGGCTGGCCCGATCACGCTCACGAGGCGCGGCCGGCGCTCACGGTTGGTCGTCTGGAACAGTTCCTTGAGCTGGCGGAGCTCCTCATCCCGACCGACGAAGGGCGCCTCGAGCGTCTCGCTCCGGTTCCGCCCGCCGCGCTGGGCGACGACCCGGAGGGCGCGCCAGGCCGGGACCGGCACCGTCTTGCCCTTGAGCGCCTGGTCACCCGCGACCTCGAACACGATCGCGCCGGATGCGGCCCGCTCGGTCGCCTCGCCGACGAGGACGGTGCCGGGTGCCGCCGCCGATTGGAGCCGCGACGCGGTGTTGACGATGTCGCCCGGCGACCATGCCCTGGTTCGTCGCGCCGATCGTCACGGCGGCTTCGCCGGTCAGGACCCCGGCCCGGGCCTGGATGGTGGGGCCGAGCGTTCGGACAGCGTCGACCAGATCGAGAGCGGCGCGGACGGCCCGCTCGGCGTCGTCCTCGCGGGCGACCGGCGCGCCCCACACGGCCATCACGGCGTCGCCGATGAACTTCTCGACCGTGCCGCCGTACTGGCCGATCACGTCGCTGGCCAGGTCGAAGTAGCGGGTGAGGGTCTCTCGGACCTCCTCTGCGTCACGCTCTTCGGCGAACGGCGTGAACCCGACGAGATCTGCGAACAGCACGGACACGACCCGCCGCTCCGCACCGGGCTCCGCGCCGTGGGCCTGCGGGCGCATCCCGGTGGGTGCACCCGGTCGAGGAGGGGGCGAGGGTGCCGGCCGAGCGCCGGCTGCCAGGGGCGTCGCGCACTCGGAGCAGAACTTCGCGCCGGGAAGGTTCGCGGTGCCGCACGATGGGCACGCGCGGACCAGGGGCGTCGCGCACTCGGAGCAGAACTTCGCGCCGGGCCGGTTCTCGGTCCCGCAGTTCGAGCAGGTCACGCCAGCGGGTGCCTCACGGATCCACCACGGTCAAGCAGGCAGGTGAAGCAAGAGGATACGGGGCGATGGGTGGAGCCGCCAGCGGCCGGCGGCTTCACGCGCACGAGCGGGGCGCCGCCAGGGAGGCCGGGCCCGTCGCCCCTCGGGACCCGTCGGGCCTCGGGACCCGTCGCCCGTCGGGACCCGATCGGCTAGAAGTCTGCGCTGGCGGGCGTGCGCGGGAACGGGATGACGTCCCGGATGTTGGCCATCCCGGTCGCGTAGGCGACTGCCCGGTCGAACCCCAGCCCGAACCCGGCGTGCGGCACGGTGCCGTACCGGCGCAGATCCCGGTACCACCAGTACGCCGCCGGATCGAGCCCCGTCTCGCGGATCCGCGCATCGAGCACGTCGAGGCGCTCCTCGCGCTGGCTGCCGCCGACGATCTCGCCGATGCCGGGGGCGAGCACGTCCATCGCCGCGACGGTGCGCTCGTCGTCGTTCAGGCGCATGTAGAACGCCTTGATCTCCTTCGGGTAGTTGACGACGACGACCGGCCGCTTCGCGTACTCCTCGCAGAGGTATCGCTCGTGCTCGGCCTGCAGCGCGGCGCCCCAGGTCACGGGGAACTCGAACGCCCGGCCCGATCGCTGCAGGACGTCGATGGCCTCCGTGTACTCCATCCTCGCGAAGCTCGACCTGACGAAGTCCTCGAGCCGCCGGACGGCCTCCCGGTCGATCCGCTCGGCGAAGAACGCCATGTCGTCCGCGCGCTCGTCCAGCACCGCCTGGAAGCTGTACCGGAGCAGGTCCTCGGCCAGGTCGGCGTTGGCGGTGATGTCGGCGAACGCGATCTCGGGTTCGACCATCCAGAACTCGGAGAGATGCCGGCTGGTGTTCGAGTTCTCCGCGCGGAAGGTCGGCCCGAAGGTGTAGACCCGCGTCAACGCCAGGCAGTAGGCCTCGATGTTGAGCTGCCCGGAGACGGTGAGATACGCCGGCTTGCCGAAGAAGTCCTGCGAGTAGTCGACCGTGCCGTCGGGCCTGCGCGGGAGGTTGGCAAGGTCGAGCGTCGACACCCGAAACAGCTCCCCGGCGCCCTCGGCGTCGCTGACGGTCAGGATCGGCGTGTGCACCCAGTAGAAGCCGTGCTCGTCGAAGTAGCGGTGGATCGCCATGGCCAGGCAGTGGCGAACCCGGGCGACCGCGCCGAACGTGTTCGTTCGCACCCGGAGGTGCGCCACCTCGCGGAGGTATTCGAATGTGTGCCGCTTCGGCGAGATGGGGTACGTCTCGGGATCGTCCACCCACCCGACGACCCGGACGGCCTCGGCGAGGAGCTCCACCGCCTGCCCCTGGCCGGCCGAGGCAGTCACGGTGCCCGCGATGATCACGGAGCAGCCGGCGGTCAGGTGGAGGATCTCGTCGTAGTTGGCGAGCGTCGCCGGGGCCACGACCTGGAGGCCGTCGAAGCAGGACCCGTCGTGAACCTGCAGGAAGGACAGCCCGGCCCTGGAGTCGCGACGCGTCCGGATCCAGCCCTCGACCGTCGCATGCGCGCCGACCGGCGTCCGGCCTGCGAGGATGTCGACGACTCGTTCTGCCTGCACCATTCGCCTCTTCCTCCGGTTCGAAGAGGACGCGGCCCCGGGCCCACGATCCTGGCGACGTGGGTTGCGCGGGTGACGGACTCAGGATGCACCATGCGGACCGGCCGCGCCGGACGCGTTCGACCCCGCCCTGCCGACGTGCTCGGCCTCGACGGTCCTGATGACGCGCACCTGACGCGCCCTCCCGGACGCTCGGCTACCATCCGGACGCGTCCGGAGGGGCTCATGACAGGCCAGTCGTCGCGTCTCGCAACCGACCGGTACTTCGCGCCCGATCCCGGCCAGCGGCGGGTGGCTCGCGGACTCTACGACGGCGTCGCGTCGCTCCCGATCGTCAGCCCGCACGGACACGTGGATCCGCGCCTCCTGGCGGACCCCGACGCGACCTTCGGGACGCCCACCGACCTCTTCATCATCCCCGACCACTACGTCTTCCGGATGCTCTATTCGCAGGGGATCCCCCTCGAGGCGCTCGGGATCCCGCGCCGTGCCGGCGCCGCATCGGGCGGAGGACCCGCGCCGGAGGCGGACCCCCGCGGCGCCTGGCAGGTCTTCGCCGATAACCAGCACCTGTTTCGCGGCACGCCGTCGGGCGCCTGGCTGTCCGCCGAACTTGCCGGGGTCTTCGAGGTCGACGAACCGCTTCGGAGCGCGAACGCGCAGGCCGTCTACGACGCGATCGAGTCGAAGCTCGCGCAGCCGGCGTTCCGCCCGCGCGCACTCTTCGAGCGGTTCCGGATCGAGACGCTCTGCACGACGGACGACGCCGCCGACCCGCTCGACGCACACCAGGCGATTCGCGCGTCGGGATGGCCCGGGGACATCCGGCCGACGTTCCGCCCGGACGGCGTGGTCAACGTCAGCTCCCCCGGCTGGCGGAGCAGGCTCGATGCGCTCTCCGCCGCCGTCGGGCGCGACATCACGACCACGGCCGGCCTGGTCGCGGCGCTCGAGGAACGCCGTGCGCACTTCCGCTCGCTCGGCGCGGTGGCCACCGACCACGGGGTCGAGACGGCGTACACGGGCCGGCTCGAGCCGCCGGAGGCGGACGCGATCTTCGCTCGCGCACTGCGCGGGGAGGTGTCGGTCGGGGACGCTCAGCGCTTCGCCGGTCACCTGCTCATCGAGCTCGCCCGGATGAGCGTCGAGGACGGACTCGTCATGCAACTTCACGTCGGATCGTTCCGCGACCACAACCTGGCGGTCCTCGAGCGGTTCGGGCCCGACATGGGCGCCGACATCCCGGTCGCCGCAGAGTTCACCCGGAACCTCCGGCCCCTGCTCGACCGGTTCGGGAACGACCCGCGCCTCCGGCTGATCCTGTTCACGCTCGACGAGGCCGCCTACTCGCGAGAGCTCGCGCCCCTCGCCGGCCACTACCCCGCGCTCCGGATCGGGCCGCCATGGTGGTTCCACGACAGCCTGAACGGCATCGCCCGCTACCTCGACGCCGTCACGGAGACGGCGGGCATCTACAACCTCGCCGGCTTCAACGACGACACCCGCGCGTTCTGCTCGATCCCCGCCCGTCACGACGTCTGGCGGCGCGCGAGCGCGAACTGGCTGGCGGGCCTCGTCGTGCGCGATGTCGTCGACGAGGCGACGGCATCGCAGATGGCCGTAGACCTGGCGTCCGGCCTCGCGAAGCGCGCGTATCGCCTGGACGACGGGCGATGATCGGCCTCGACATCGGCACGACGAACTGCAAGGCGGTGGTCCTCGACTCCGACGGCCGCCTCGTGGCGCACGCGAGCGAGTCGTATGCACTCCGCACGCCGCACCCCGGATGGGCGGAGCAGGACGTCCTGGTCCTCTGGGGCGCGGTCGTCCGCTGCCTTCGCGCCGTCGCGGGCTCCGCGCTCGTCGAGCCGGCCGGGATCTGCTTCAGCGGCGCCATGCACAGCTGCTTCCCGGTGGACGCGGACGGCGCTCCGCTCGCGCCGGCCATGACCTGGGCGGACAATCGCGCCGCGGCATTCGAGGGTCTCGTCCGATCCGAGGTCGACGTCGCCGCGCTCTACGCGAGGACCGGCTGTCCGGTCCGTTCGACGTACCACCCTGTCCGGTTGCGCTGGTGGGCCGACGCCGCGCCCGAGCTCACCCGCCGTGCCGCTCGGTTCGTCTCCGTGAAGGACTGGGTCCTGCACGCGCTCGCCGGGGCCTGGGCGACGGACGTCGGGCTCGCCTCGACGACCGGGCTCCTCGACATCGTCGCCCTCGCGTGGGACGCCGAGGCGCTCGATGCCGGGCGGGTCCGTCCCGAGTTGCTCCCTTCGCTCGTGCCCTCGACCGCCGTCGTCGGCGGCCTGGCGCCCGACGCGGCCGCCGCGACCGGACTTCCCGCCGGGCTGCCGATCGTCGCCGGCGGGAGCGACGGCGCGATGGCGAACCTCGGGACGGGGATCGCGACGGCCGGCCAGGCGGTCATCACCGTCGGGACGAGCGGCGCGATCCGGCAGCTCGCGGACCGGCCGTGGATCGACCCATCCGAGCGGACGTGGTGCTACGTCGCCGACGGCGAACGCTGGCTGGTCGGCGGCGCCATCAACAACGGCGGCCTCGCGCTCGAGTGGGCCAGAGCGATGCTCTACCCGGAACTCGAGACGGAGGACGGCTTCCAACGGATGACAGCAGATGCGGGCGCGGTCGCGGCCGGAGCGGACGGCGTCTTCCTCCTCCCGTACTTCGCCGGCGAGCGCTCGCCGTCGTGGACGCCGACCGATCCGGCGATGGCCTACGGACTCCGGCTCGGCCAGGGCCGAGCGCACCTGGCACGCGCCACGATGGAGGGCGTCGCGCACTGCCTCGCCGACGTCTGGGATGTGCTCCCGGCGCCGGCACACACCGGCGAGCTCACGCGCCTGACGGGCGGGATCACCCGCGCTCCCGTCTGGGCGCAGATCCTCGCCGATGTCATCGGCGAGCCGCTCATGGCGGTCGATGCGGCCGACGCCTCGGCGACCGGTGCGGCGCTGCTCGGCCTGCGCGCCCTGGGCGGGCATCCCCCGCTCTCGGGGAGATGCCCGCCGGCCAGACCGGGCCCGTCTATGCTCCGGGGGCGGACCGCGCCTTCTACGTTCGCCACCACCGCGCATTCGACGCCCTCCGTGCCCGGATGCGGGACCAGGAGGCCGTACTCGACGCCGTCGCGCGCGGCGGCGCGACCGGCGCCGGCTGAGCGGACTGCCGGCACCGACGCCACCGGGAGGCTTTCGATGGACCTCTTCGATCTGAGCGGCATCGTCGCCGCGGTCATCGGCGGGACCGGCGTCCTCGGCGGCGCCCTCAGTCACGGTCTCGGTTCGGCCGGCGCCGCGATCGCGGTGATGGGACGCTCCGCGGATCGGGGTGCGGCGCGCGTCGAGGCGCTCCATGCGCAGGGGGTGCGCGCGGCCTTCGTCGAGGTCGACGCCACCGACGCAGGGTCGCTCGAGGCGGCCCGACGCGAGGCCGAGGAACGACTCGGCCCGGTCACGGTCCTCGTGAACGCGCCCGGCATGAACAGCTCGACGCCCTTCTTCGACATCGAGCTCTCTGAGTGGCACCAGATCATCGACGCCAACCTCACCTCGGTCTTCCTCGCCTGCCAGGTCTTCGGGCGGTCGATGATCGCGAACGGTCTCGGCGGGTCGATCATCAATCTCTCGTCGTCCTCGTCCGGGCCGCCCCTTTCGAAGGTCTTCACGTACTCGGTCTCGAAGGCGGGACTGAACAACCTGACGCAGTACCTCGCCCGCGAGCTCGCTCCCCACGCCATCCGGGTGAACGCGATCGCGCCCGGCTTCCTCCCGGCCGAGCAGAACCGAAGCCTCCTCTCGGAGGAGCGCGTCAGGGCGATCCTCGGCCACACGCCCGTGGCGCGGCTCGGGGAGCCGGACGAGCTCGTCGGCGCCGCGGTCTGGCTGGCGTCGGCCCGCGCCTCCGGGTATGTCACCGGGTCGATCGTGCGGGTGGACGGCGGCTTCAGCGCCATGACGATCTGAGCGAAAGGAACGACCGAGGTGAGCAGCGGGATGCGGGGCCGGCTCCGGAGCGACATGCCAGACCGAGCGCAGGACAGCGAGGGTCGCCTGAGCGACCCGCCCGTCGTCGCGTCGCTGGGTCCGGCGACGACCCGCCCGGCGTTCCCCGAGTTCGAGCGGGGAACGCTGCCGCCGTGGGCGCTCGTTCGCCAGCGCCTCGACGCGACCGAGATCGGCGACGTCCGCGAGGCGGTCCGCGCGGCGCTCGAGCCGGTCGTCGGCGTCGTCCGGCCCGGCGTGCGAGTCTGCATCGCGGCCGGCAGCCGGGGGATCGACCGGCTCGACGCAGTCGTCCGGGCGACCGTCGAGCGGCTCCAGGAGGCCGGCGCATCGGTCTTCATCGTCCCCGCGATGGGATCGCACGGAGGCGCCACCGCGGAGGGCCAGCGCGAGGTCCTTGCCGGCTACGGGATCACCGCCGACTCGATGGGCTGCGAGATCCGCTCCTCCATGGAGACGGTCGATCTCGGCGAGGTGCGCCCGGGCGTCCCGGTGTTCGTCGATCGCCACGCGTTCGAGGGGGCGGACCTGATCGTCCCGGTCAACCGGGTCAAGGTCCACACGGACTTCACGGGGCCGGTCGAGAGCGGGCTCATGAAGATGATCGCCATCGGGCTGGGCAAGCAGAAGGGGGCCGATACCTTCCACCGGCAGGGTTTCGCGGTCTTTCACGAGCTGATCCCGGCCGCCGCCGCCCACACGCTCGCCCGTGCCCCGATCCCGTTCGGCCTCGCGCTCGTCGAGAACGGCTACGCGCGGCTCCGCCACGTCGAGGCCGTCCCGGCCGACCAGATCGCGACACGCGAGCCCGAGCTGCTCGCGATGGCGACCGACGCGATGGCCCGCCTCCCGCTCGACTCGATCGACGTCCTCGTCCTCGACGCGATCGGCAAGGACGTCAGCGGGCTCGGGATGGACTCGAAGGTCGTCGGGCGCTACTACGCCGGGCCGACGGGAACGGGCCCCGCCATCCAGCGGATCGTCGTCCGCGACCTGACGGACCAGACCGACGGGAATGCGGTGGGGATCGGGATGGCCGACGTCGTCCTCCGCCGGGCCGTCGAGAAGATCGACTACCGCAAGACATACATGAACTCGATCACGGCGAAGACGCCCGAAGGGGTGCGCGTCGCGCTGACCGTCGACTCCGACCGCGAGGCGCTGGCGATCGCGCTCGCCTGCTGCCTGCAGGTCGCTCCCGAAACGGCCCGTATCGTCCGCGCCCGCGACACGAAGCACCTCGACCTCCTCTACGTGAGCGCCCCGGCCCTCGCGGACGTGCTGGCCACGGGCCGCTGTGAGGTCGTCGAGCCGCTCCGACCGATCGCGTTCGACGGCGCGGGAATGCTCGCCGACCGGTTTGCGTAGCCGGACGCGCGCGGGGCCGTGAAGCACGTCGTGATCGAGCTGCCGCCGGGCGTGGAACGGGTCCTCGGCTGGCAAGGGGATGTGGTCGAGGACCTGACGCTTCCCTGGTCCAAGGGGACCAGGACCGTGCTCGTGACGCCGCGCACCGGGGGGGCATCCGCCCAGCGTGTGTCCAGCCCGTCGTCGTCCAGTGGAGCGCGGACGCGGCGGCGATCGCCCGCCGGCTCCGGCTCGGCCGACGGCTGCCCGGGATCGCGCCCCGGATCCCGCTCGCCGCGGTCATCGGCGGCGACCCCGGCGCCCCCACGCCGTTCCTCGTCTCGCGGTTCGTGCCGGGCACGTCGGGTCGCGAGCTGCTCGGGGACGACGTGGCCGCCGGGCGTCTCGGCTCCGCCGTCGGTGCGCTCGCCGGCGAGCTGCGGACCGTCCCCACGGCCGGGTTGCGGCTCTCGACACGGTGGGCCGTCCCGACCCGGCTCCAGGCCGCGGCGCGGCGGTGGCTTGACGACGCGCGGCCCAGCCTCGGATCGGACACGTCACGCCGGCTCGCCAGCGCGGTGGAGCGGATTCCCGGCGAGCTCGGGGACGCGGCGCCCGTCTTCGCCCACGGCGACCTCGCGCCCGTGAACGTCGTCGTTCGCGACGGCGCTGTCGTCGCTCTCCTCGATCTGGAGCGCGCGCGCCTCGCCCACCCGCTCTACGACGCGGCATGGTGGACGTGGATCATCCGCCGGCACCACCCCATGCGGACCCGGAGCGCAGGCGACGCGTTTCTCGCGGCGGCGGGCATCGAACGCGACCGCCCGACGCTCGGCCGGCTCGACCTGCTGGCCGCGCTCCAGTGCCTCGAGGTCCTGGCGGGCCTTCCGGTGCGGGCCACCGCAGCGCGCAGCGAATGGGCTTCGCGCGTGGCCTTCGCTCTTCAGGGCCGCCCCGGGGATTGAGGGTCACGCCGGGACCGACCAGCCGGGCTCCCCGCGCCGGCATGCGACCGCTCGGGACATCGGCACGCCCAGCGTGGACAATGTGCTCGTGACCAGGTCTTCGGCAAGCACGCGGGTCGTCATCGTCGGCGGCGGCCATGCCGGGGTGTCCGCGGCACGGCAACTGCTCCGCCTTCGCCGACCCGCCGACCGGCTCGAGGTCGCCATGGTGAGCGCGGAGTCGGCGCTCGTGTGGCAGGGCCTGCTGCCGCAGATCGTGTCGAACCTGATCCAGCCCCAGGACGCCCTCGTGCCGCTGCGAGGCACACTTCGCGGCGTCGCGATCTACCCGTACGAGGCGGTCTCGGCGGACCTCGAAGCGCGCACGGTGACCCTGGATCGCGGAACCGAGCGGGGCGAGGAAGTGCTCCGCTACGACAGGCTCGTGATCGCGGTCGGGGTTGTCACGGACTTCTCCCGCACGCCGGGACTGGCCGAGCACGGGCTCCCCCTCAAGACGATCGGGGACGCCTTCCACCTGCGCAACCACCTGATCGAGATGCTGGAGCTTGCCTCCGTCGAGACCGATCCCCAGGAACGGCAGCGCCTGCTGACCTTCGTCGTGGCGGGTGCGGGCTTTGCCGGGGTGGAGACCGCCTGCGAGATCGCCGGACTCCTGCACGACGCTCTGCGTCTGTATCCCGGCGTCGGCCGCGCGGAGGTCCGCGTGGTGCTGCTGGACGCCGGCAAGCGCATCCTGCCGGCGATGCACGAGCAGCTCGCCGCACGGGCGCAGCGGAAGATGGCGCGGTGGGGGATCGAGATCCGCCACGGCGCTCGTCTCTCGGCGGTGACCGCGGGAGCGGTGCAGCTGGCCGATGGCAGCCTGCTCACCACCCGCACCCTCGTGGGCACCACGGGCCTCGGTCCCAGCCCACTCGTCCGACGACTCCCGCTCGAGCTGTCCCGCGGGCGCATCCCGTGTGATGCGTATTGCCGCGTCCAGGGGTGGCCCGGCGTGTACGCGGCCGGCGATGCCGCGGCCGTGCCCAACCCGCGCGACGGAGCGCCCTTCCCCGAGACGATCTCCAGCGCCGGGGCCGGCGGTCTCTGCGTCGCGGCGAACATCCTCGCGGATGTCCGTGGGACGGCGCTGGTGCCCTGCGACAGCCAGCATCCCCAGCTGGCGCTGCTCTCGCGCTCGTACGGCCTGGCCGATGTCGGCGGTCGGCGCACGGCCGGTTTCCGCGCGTCTCTGCTGTGGCGGTGGGCGTTCCTGACCCGGATCCCCTCGTGGTACCGCCGCACCACGCTCCTGTTCGACTGGCTCTCCACCGCCGCCTTCCCGCGCGACGTCACGCCGGTGCGCATCGGACGATCGGGTGCCGTCCTTCCGATGCGCTACGCGGCGGGCGAGGTGATCGTGCGGCAGGGCGAGCCGGGCGGGCGCTTCTACGTCATCACCGACGGCGAGGTCGAGGTGGTTCGCGAGGAGCCGGACGGGCGCGAAGTGTCGCTCGCGCGCCTCGGACCGGGTCGCTTCTTCGGGGAGGTCGCGCTGCTGCGTGCGACGCGTCGCACGGCCACCGTTCGGGCGGTTACGGAAGTCGGCGTGCTGGGGATCGCGCGGCGCGACTTCACGGCCCTGGTCGAGCACCTGCCGCAGTTCCGCGAGGCGTTGGAACCCCCGGACAGGCCCCGGTAGCCCGAAACGGCCGCATGGCGCTCCGGCGCCGGTGGCTCGCACGCGCGACCCGATCCAGGCCTCGGCGCTCGGGTCAGTTCGTTCCCGCGAACGCTGCAACCGCGTTCTCGAGTCCCTGCTCGTACACCGCGATGAGGCGGTCCCACCGAGCGTCCATCTCAGCGTCCACCCGCTGTCGGACTGGGTCCGCGTCGAACCAGGCAACGGTCCGCCGGATCCCCTCCGAGAACGGAGTGGAGGCGTGGAAGCCGGGCACGAAGCGCTTGATCTTGGCCGTGTCGAACACTGCGCTGACGGACTTGTCGCCCAGCAGCGTGCCGCGCATGTCCGGAAGGCACGCGGCGATGAAGTCCGAGGCGATGTGGACGATCCGCGCCTCCGCGCCTGCGGCGGCGGCGGCCTGCCGATAGATCTCGTCCCATGTCAGGACCTCGTCCGACATGATGTTGAAGGCCTGGCCGATCGCCTGCCGGAGACCCAGCAGGCCGACGAAGCCCTGCGCGAAGTCGCTGTTGTGGGTGATGGTCCACAGGGACGTCCCGTCGCCGGGGACGACGAGCTGCTTGCCCCGGCGCATCCGCGCGATCGCCGTGAACGGCCGTTGCCAGCTGTTCACGGCCAGCGGCACCTGCGTATCGCCGTAGGTAAGCGACGGCCGGACGATCGTGACCGGGAACCCGTCCTCCCGGTGTGCCCGGAGCAGGCGCTCCTCGCACGCGATCTTGTTTCGGGCGTATTCCCAGAACGGGTTCCCAAGCGCCGAATCCTCGCGCATGCGCCAGTCGCCGAGCGGCTTGCGGTAGGCGCTCGCGGAGCTGATGAAGACGAACTGGTCGGTCCGGTCGCGGAACAGCCGCAGGTCGCGTTCGATGTCCTCGGGCTTGAACGCGATCCAGTCCACCACGACGTCGAACCGGCGG
The DNA here is from genome assembly GCA_963759135.1 of uncultured Chloroflexia bacterium. Classification (GTDB taxonomy): domain Bacteria; phylum Chloroflexota; class Limnocylindria; order Limnocylindrales; family CSP1-4; genus JAJYNJ01. Next base: position 86,222 of record CAVWXU010000020.1, read on the forward strand.
CCGGCGAGTGCTCGCTCGGTCGCTGTCGTGTCTCGCACGTCGGCGACAAGCAGCGCTGCGCCAGGCGCCGCCTCCGGCGTGCTCCCCCGAGTGAGGAGGAACATCTCGGTGCCGCGTTCCAGGGCCAGGCGCGTGCAGGCGCCGCTGATGAGGCCGGTGCCCCCGACGAACAGGACCTTCATGGATGGTCTCCAGCATGGGTGGGTCCAGCGTACAGATCGACGGCGCGCGCAGGCACGGCGCGGCGCGGGCCGGTGCGCACGCCACCGGCCGGGCACTGCCCCCGGTTGCCCGGCGCAGAATCCGGCTGCAGGCGGACGACAGGCCGTTGCGGGCGCGCGACATCATGGGCGTTGGGCCGTTGCCAGCGTCGTGTACGCTGACGTTTCGCGATCGGCTGCGTCCTCGAATGCAGGTGCGGCAGACCGGCCGCATGCACGGGGGGCTGACCATGCCGGAGCATCCGAACGCAACGCTGGCACGGCAACTGCTGGACGCCATGAACCGCGGCGACATGCAGACCGTCGACGGCTTCATGTCCGACGACATCGTCTGGCACGAAGTAGGCCGCTCTGAACCCCGTCGCGGCAAGGCAGACCTGCGCGCCGCGACGACCGAGGGGGCTACCGACTACACGATCACGGCCACCGTGCACGACGTCGTGGCCAACGACGAGCACACCATCGCCCTCGTCGAGGCGACGGCCACGCGCAGCGGCCGAACGTTCACGTACAGGACCGCGGAGATCCTCCACATCCGTGGCGGCAAGCTCGTCGAGCGCTGGGCGTTCTCCGACGACACGGCGGCGATCGCGGCGTTCTTCGCGTAGAGAGCACGACAACGCGTCCCGAGCGCTCGCACGTCTCGAGCGCTCGAGACCTGCCGTGCGGCGAACAGCGGGAGGTGTCAACGATGGCGACGAACGGCACCGGCGCCTGGGAGCGCTACGGTCGGGCCCTCCACGCCGCCATGGCCGAGGTGCTCACCGAGCTCCCCGAGGAGGTGCGCCCGCACGTCCTCGAGACGGCCGACTACTGGATCAGCGTGGGCCTGACCATCGGCCTCGAGCACCCCCGCCAGGCGCAGCGGCTCCTCGAGCTGATCGAAGCCGAGGAGATCGAGCGCGCCGCCCTCACGGACGACGCGATCGACTTCCTCGACGAGGCGCTCGCGTGAGACGCCGCGGGCTCGTGTCGAACCTGTACCGCACCGCCCGCCTCGCCAACGACGTCTCCGCTCTGGCCTCCGGCAACCCGCGCCGCATCGCGCGCCGGGCCCGCAACCGGATCGTCGGACGGGCGCTGGCCCGCGGCGGCTTCTGGCGCCTGCTCTGGGGGTAGCCGCGCACCTCGCGGCTCGCGGACCGGCCCGCTGATCTCCCCGCCGGTCGACTCGAGCGGGACACGCATGAGGCGCCGGGGGGCCCGCGGCCGAATCTGGCGCGGCCACCTGGTTGCGGGACCCGCTACGCTGCCTGAATGCGCACGGGATCGCTCCGTATCTTCCGTATCGCCGGCATCGACGTCTACGTCCACGTCAGCTGGCTGGCGGTTTTCGCCCTCGTCACCTGGTCGCTCGCGGTGAGCTACTACCCGTCAGCGGTGCCGGCGCTGACGGCGCCCCAGGCCTGGACCCTTGGGGCGATTTCGGCGATCCTGCTCTTCGCGGCGGTTCTGCTGCACGAGCTGGCCCATTCGCTGGTGGCGCGGACCCGAGGCATCGGGACGGCCTCGATCACGCTGTTCCTGTTCGGTGGCGTCTCGAGCCTGCGCACGGACGCGCCGCGCGCCTCGACCGAGTTCCTGATCGCCGTCGTGGGCCCGCTCACCAGCCTGGTGCTCGCGGGTGGTTGCTTCCTCATCGCCGTGGTGGTCGGCGACCCGCGCGTGGCCGCCCTCTTCGGGTACCTGGCGCTCGTCAACGGGCTGCTCGGAGGCTTCAACCTCATCCCGGGGTTCCCTCTCGACGGCGGCCGGGTGCTGCGGGCCGTCGTCTGGCAGCTGACCGGCAGCATGCGCCGGGGCCTCGAAGTCGCGGTGGCCGTTGGGCAGCTGGTTGGGTACGGACTCATCATTCTGGGCGTCGTCTGGGTCCTGGGCGGCGACACGCTGAGCGGGATCTGGATCGCGGTGATCGGCTGGTTCCTGCAGGGGGCCGGCGCCGGGCAACTCCGGCAGGTGCGCTCCGAGCAGCGCCTGGCCGGCGTCACCGTCCGCGACGTCATGCGGCCCGACACGAGCGCCATCGGGCCCAACGCCTCGGTGGAGGAGCTGGTCGAGGCCTACCTGGTGTCGGGCAACCGGCGCGCGGTCCCGGTCGTCCTGGGGGACCGCCTCGTGGGAATGGCGTCGCTCAGCGACATCCAGGCGATCGAGCCGCGAGCGCGTGCCTCGACCCGGGTGGCCGACGTGATGGGCGGTCGCGCCGGCGTCACCACCGTCCAGCCCGATACCCCACTGGCCGACGCGCTGCAGGCCATGCTCGGGGGCGACTTCGAACAGCTGCCGGTTCTCGAGGACGGGCGGCTCGTCGGAGTGCTGAGTCGGGCCGACATCGTGCGGCAGATCCAGCTGCGCGAGGCGTTGCGCCTCGAGTAGCTTCACCGGCCGGGCTGCTCTGTCGCCTCGAGTGCCGGCCCATCCAGGGCCGTATCGGCCGACCCATCGGCGCGGGTAGGTGCAGAATCACCGCAGACGTCATGCCGAGCACCGACCTGCTCCCAGCACATCCGCCTGCCGACCTGCCCTGTGAGTCCGATCGCGGGGAGTGGGGTCAGATCTGCCCCGTCTGCGGCCGGCGGCTGCCGCCACGCCCCGACGCCCTGCGCTCGTGGCACGCGGGACGCGCCCTCGACCGGGTGCGCTCGCAGCAGGCGCGTGTCTCGCTGCATTCCCCGCTGCGCCACTGGCACCTCTGAAGACGTCAGGTGGTGCCGCGCCCCGTTCGAGCGGCGCCTACGACGGCGTCGGGCTGTCGGTGGGGCTGTCCGTAGGAGCGTCGGTGGGGCTGTCCGTAGGGGCGTCCGTCGGGCTGTCGGTCGGCGTCGGGCTGGCTGTGGGTGCCGGCGTGTCCGTTGGCGAAGGCGTCGGGCTGGCTGTGGGTGCCGGCGTGTCCGTTGGCGAAGGCGTCGGGCTGGCTGTGGGTACCGGCGTGGGCGCCGGCCTCGACGTTGGCCGTGGCTCATTTGTTGGCGTCGGCGTGGGCTGCGGCGTCGGGGTCGGCGGCAGCGGGGTTGCCGTGGGGAACGGGACTGGGGTCGGCGTGGAGGTCGCCCCCGGAAGCGGCGTCGCCGCGCCAGTCCTCGCGCCGGGCGTCGGGACCGCCGACGGCTGCGGCACCTGCCGACCCGGACCCGGATAGACCACGAGGACGCCCTCGGGCTCCGCGGACGGAGACATCGCCACGTCCGGTGTGGGGAACGGCGAGAAGGACGTGATGGCGGTGGAGCCCGTGGGACTCACCGGGGAGAACGAAGGGGGCGAACTGGGTGCGCCGACGACCACCGCCTCGACCGCACCGCTCGGCCCGGCCGCTTGCGAATGGATGCCGGACGGCAGGCTGATCACGACCAGGGCGGCGAGCCCGGCGACCAGCACCATCGCCGAGGTGTCGCGCACCAGGGTGAGGCGAACAACGGTCGCCCGCCGCGAGCCGGTTGCGCCCGAGGCGGTCGACCGGGCAGGCGCCAGCATCGGTGCGGCCCTCGGCACGAGGTTCGCCCGCGCGCCCTGGATCGGAACCATGGGCACGGGTATCACGGGCGCCTGCTCGATCGCAACTACTGGAGCGAGCGCCGCCAAGACCGGCGCGACCAGACGCGCCGGGGCCGTAGCGGGGATCGTCGCAGGCAGCGCGGGCACCCTGACTCCCGCGGCCTCTTCCTCCACGGGAACTGGCATCCCGAACATTGCCGCCAGGCGCCGACGCGCGACCTGCTCCGCCGCAGCCAACTCGGCCGCTTCGACGAGCCGGCGCTGCCGGCGGGCTGCCACGCGCGTTCCAACGACGCGGGCGACTGCCGCTGCGACGACAACGATGACGGCCAGCGTGACCAGGATGGCGAAGAGAAGCATTGCCGGCGCCTCCCGCTGCTCGGTCCAGCAGACGCAGACCGGGCACCCATTTCGGGCCGCCGATTGTAGGGGTGCGTCCTGTCAACGGCAATACGGAGAAGGACGTAGAAGCAGCTGATGGCGACCGTCAACCTGGTGCGTCGGCACCCACCGGAGAGATCGCGTCCTGTTCCTCGAGGACGAAGCGGCGCCCGCGCAGCGCCGAGGCCGCGGCCGCGATGAGCGCCATCACCGCTGCGCCCGTGAAGACCACCGTGAGGCCGTCCGCGAAGGGAGCGGCGATCAGGCCCGGGAAGAACGTCTCGCCGGTGAGAGCGGCCGCCTGCGACGCCGGCAATGCGTGCAGCACGTTGGACGGCAGCAGGGTGGCCATGGGGTTGTAGCCGAGCAGGGCCCCGAACAGGCTGGACGCGGGCGGGAGGTCGGCCACCTGCCGTGCGACGGTGGCCGGCACGTCGTGCGTGACCAGGCCGTGGTACAGCGTGGTCCGCAGCGAGCTCGCCAGCCCCACGATCATGAGTGAGAAGAAGACGCCGATGGAGACCACGGTGGCCGAGTTCTGGAACGTGGCACGCACGCCGGCGGCCACGCCGCGCTGCTGCGGGGGCACGCTGTTCATGATCGCGGCGTTGTTCGGGGAGTTGAACATGCCATTGCCGATGCCGATCGCAACGAGCAGGCCCGCGAACGCCGGGTAGGGGAAGTCCACCGGCAGCCGCGTCAGCCCGAGGAACGCGGCCGCCGCGATGACCATCCCGCCGGTGGCGAAGGGACGCGCCCCGAAGCGATCGGAGAGGATCCCCGAGGCTGGGCCCGACACGAGGAAGCCGAACGTGAGCGGCAGCATGCAGATGCCCGCCCAGAACGGGGTGTCGACGAAGGCGTAGCCGTGCAGCGGCAGCCACACACCCTGCAGCCAGATCACCAGCATGAAGTTCAGGCCGCCGCGTCCGATGGCGGCGAGGAGCGTGGCCAGGTTGCCGGCCGCGAAGGCCCGGCTGCGGAACAGGTCCAGCCGGAGCAGCGGCTGCGCGACCCGCCGCTCGATCGCCAGGAAGAGCGCCAGCAGTGCGACGCCCCCGCCGAGCATGGCCAGCACGAAGGGGCTCGTCCAGCCCATGCTCCGGCCCCCGTACGGCTGGATGCCGTAGGTGATGCCGACAAGCAGTGCTGTCAGGCCGGCCGCGAAGGCCAGGTTGCCCGGCCAGTCGATGCGCGACCGTGCGGTCGTGCCCATCTCCTCCAGGCGCAGGTACGCCCAGATCGTGCCGGCCAGCCCTACGGGCACGCTGACGAAGAAGACGAGCCGCCAGTTGATGGCTGCCAGGATGCCGCCCACCACGAGCCCGATGAACTGCCCGGCGATCGCCGCCACCCCGTTGATGCCGAGCGCCATGCCGCGCTGCGTCGACGGGAACGCGTCGGTCAGGATGGCCTGCGAGTTGGCGAAGAGGAACGCGCCCCCGACCCCCTGGACGAGGCGCATGGCGATCAGCCACACCGCTCCGGCCGGGCCGGTGAACGGTGTGGCCGCGAGCAGCAGCGATCCGACCGTGAACACGACGAAGCCCGCGTTGTACATGCGGACCCGGCCGAACATGTCGCCCAGCCGGCCGAAGGCGACCACCAGCGCGGCAGTCACGAGCAGGTAGCCCATGAGGATCCAGAGCAGGTAGCTGACGTTTCCCGGGTCGAGCGGGTCGAGGTGAATGCCCTTGAAGATCGCCGGCAGCGAGATGATGACGATCGAGCCGTCGATCGCCGACATCAGCACGCCCAGCGTGGTGTTCGACAGCGCGACCCACTTGTAATGGGGATCGTGCCGGAGCGAGCGCCCCCCGCCCGCGGCGCTGCGGCCGGCTTGTTCGGCCCCGTCGGCTGCCTGGGCCGGCGTCAGCGTGGCGACCACAGGCTCAGGGCGCGAACCGCGGCCACTCCGGGAAGTCGGGCCTGCGGCGTCGACATCGGGTCAGCCTTCCTCCTCGGGCGCCGCGATCGACATGCCCACTCGAACGGGCACCGGGGCAGGGTGGGCCGCCGCCTCGCCGGCCAGCAAATCCGCCTCCAGCTCCTCGGCCTCCTGCTCGTCATGCACGTAGCGCCCGCCCCGCAGCCATGAGGCCGCGGCCGCGACCAGGAAGATGACGATCGAAAAGAGCGAGACGACCACCACTCCGTCGTGGAACGGACCCGCGATGAGCGAAGGAAAGAAGCTCGTGCTCACCAGGCGTCCCGCGTCCACGGTGGGGAGTGCGGACAGCACCTTCGGGCCGAGCAGCGTCTGCAGCGGGTTGTAGCCGAGAAAGGCCGCGAACAGGTAGCCCACGGCCGGCAGGTGCGACAGGGGCGTTGCCACCGCGGCCGGGACTCGGTTCGCCGTGAGGCCCGCGAACAGGGTCCCCGGCACGTTCGCCGACAGGCCCCCGATCATCAGCGTGAAGAAGACGCCGATGGAGAGCGGCATGCCGGTGTTCTGGAACGTCGCGCGCATGCCCGACGCGGCGCCGCGATACCCGGGCGGCACGCTGTTCATGATCGCCGCCGTGTTGGGAGAGGCGAACATCCCGAACGCCACCCCGTTGAGGAAGATGACGCCTGCGAACGCGGGGTACTGGAAGTTGGCCGGCAGCAGCATCAGCAGCGCGAACGAGAGGGCGGCGAGCAGCATGCCGCCCGTCGCGAATGGACGAGCGCCGTGGCGATCGGACAGCCACCCCGAGACCGGCCCTGCGACGACGAAACCCACCGTCAGCGGCAGCATGTAGATGCCGGCCCACAGCGGCGTGTCCTCGAACGTGTAGCCGTGCAAGGGGAGCCAGATCCCCTGCAGCCACATGATCAGCAGGAACTGCAGGCCGCCGAGCCCGATCGCGCTGAGAAGCTGCGCCAGGTTGCCCGCGCTGAAGGCCCGGATGCTGAAGAGTTCCAGCTTGAACATCGGCGCCTCGACGCGACGCTCGATCGCGATGAACGCGACCAGGAGAGCGAGGCCACCGCCGATCGCCCAAATCACGAACGGATTGCCCCAGCCCATCGTCGACGTTCCGTACGGCGCGATGCCGTAGGTGATCCCGACCAGGAGGAGGCCCAGGCCTGCCGCGAAGGTGGCGTTACCGGCCCAGTCGATGCGCGCCGGGTGGCGCTCGCCGAGTTCTCGAAGGGCGAGGAACGCCCACACCGTCCCGATGATCCCGACCGGCACGTTGAGCAGGAAGACCCAGCGCCAGTCGACTGCCGCGAGCAGACCGCCGAGGATCAGGCCGAGGAAGGACCCCGCCTGGAACGAGATCTGGTTGACGCCCAGTGCCATGCCGCGCTCGTCCGAGGGGAACGCGTCGGTCAGGATGGCCGCGGAGTTGGCCATCAGCATCGCGCCGCCGACGGCCTGGACCATCCGCATGCCGATGATCTCGATCGCCCCGGCGGCGCCGGTGCTCCACGTCGCCGAGAGTCCGATCGAAGCGAGCGTGAAGACCACGAATCCCAGGTTGTAGATGCGCACCCGGCCGAACATGTCGCCGACCCGGCCGAGCGTGACCACGACGACTGCCGTGACCAGCAGGTACCCCATCAGCACCCAGAGCAGGTACGAGAAGTTGGCGGGATCGAGCGGGTCGAGGTGGATGCCCCGGAAGATCGCGGGCAGCGCGATGATCAGGCTCGTCGCGTTGATCGCAGCCATCAGCCCGCCCAGGGTCGTGTTCGACAGCGCGACCCACTTGTAGTCGACGTGGGCCAGTCCTCTGTGGAGCGGCGTCGGACCGGTCATGACGCCCGGGGCCCGCCGGGAGCCACCTCGTCTGCCGAGGGCTGCAGGAGTCGCTCGAGCAGCGTCGCCAGCTGCAGGCGCTCGCCGGGCGACAGCCGCTCGATCCGCGCCACGAGGCCGGTGCTCTCGACCAGCGCGCGATCGCCCATCGCGTCGCTCGCTCGCGCGGTCAGCCTGACCAGCGTGACGCGCCGGTCCGAGGGATCGGCGCTCCGCTCGACCAGGCCAGCCCCCTCGAGGCGATCCACCAGGTATGTAGCGGACGAGGGATGGAGTTGCAGCGCCGCGCCCAGCCGGCCGATCGGTACCGTGCCCAGGTCGCGGAGCTGCCGAAGGGCGTGGGCGTCACCGAGCGCGACGCCGTAGGTGCGGGCAAGCTCGCGCTGCAGCGGTTCGGCGATCGCCACCGCGTCGAGGTATGCACGCAGCACCCGGCGCGTGTCGGGGGACCATTCGGCCATCGCGACACTCCAACTCTGCGAACAATATAGAAGTTGGAAGTATAGGCGATGGCCGCGGATGCTCGCCCGGCCAGGCGGCGCACACCCGCGACTGCCCACGCGCTGCCTCAATCCTGGCGGCCTCGGGCGAGGTTCGGCGCCAGACCAGGGTCGGCCCCGGGCGAGGCGGCCTCGGACCCGGTTCGGCCCGGGGGCGCTCGGTCCAGCGAAGACGAGCGGGCGCTAGGCCCAGCGGAGACGGGCCTGAAGCGGGAACGCGCTACTGCGCTCTACGAGGCGTGGTCGGGAGCCGCGACGGGCTCGAGCTGTCCGACGGGCGTCCCGTCGAGCCGCCAGCTGAGCAGGCCCTCGCGCTTGACCTGGTATCCGCAGCCCGCGCAGGTCCAGCGCATGGGACCGAGGGTCGGCGCCCACGTCACCCGCAGATCGCCGCTGGGGTCGGACGCGGCCACCACGAAATCGCGGACCCATACCAGGCCCGCGCACCGGGGGCAGGTGATCGTACTCACGCACAGAGCATCGGACCGGCCGGGCGCGCCTGCCGACGGCTGCGTGGCAGGTAGTCACCGGGCACTTCGGCCCGGGCCCTACGTCGCACAGCCCGGTGGCGTCGCCTTGCCGGCCGCGGCGGGCCGCCTCACCCGGTCCTGGCACGCCGCCCCGCGCGACTGGTCCACGGTGTGCAGGTGAGTCGGTCGCGTCCCCGTGGCGCGCTGTAGCCTTTCGGGAGCCCCGCTCCGCGCGGCGCCCGCCCGTCTCCGTTGACAGGCAGACGGTCCAGGTCGAGCGCCGCCGGCGGGGCCCTGGACTCCGACGCACGGCGCGCGAGACAAGGAGAGCCCCAATGGACGTCAGCGAGGTACTGAACCACGCTCGGGAGGCGATGACCGTCAGGCGGGTCTTCGGCGATCCGTACGAGAAGGATGGGGTGACCGTCATTCCCGTGGCCAACGTGATGGGGGGCGCAGGCGGCGGTGGCGCGGGCAGCAGTGGCGTTGGCAGCGGTGCCGCAGACGGCGCCGGCTCGAGGCCGGCGAGCACCGGCGAGGCGTCCGGCGGCGACGGCGCCGGAGACTCCGGGTACGGGATCGGATACGGGATCCGGGCGACCCCAGCCGGTGTCTACGTGATCCGGGGCGGCGACGTCGAGTGGCAGCCCGCCCTCGACCCGAACCGCCTCGCGCTGCAGCGGGCCGTCGTGGCGCTCGTGGGCCTCCTCGTCCTCCGGTCGGTCGCGAGGACGCTCGCTCGGCGCTGATCGGCGAGAATCGGCAGCATCGGTCTGGTCTTGGGTATTTGCCACTCCATGTGAGGCACGGCCATGGTTGCCACTCCATCCACCATGCTCCCACTGGGCACTCCGGCCCCGGATTTCCGGCTCCCGGACGGCACGGCACGGCTTGTCGCCCGGGACGACATAGCCGGCGACCGCGCGCTCCTCGTCATGTTCCTGTGCAACCACTGCCCCTACGTGCGGCACGTGTCTGATGAGATCGTCCGCCTTGCCAGGGAGTACCAGGCCCGGGGCGTCGGGGTGGTGGCGATCAGCGCCAACGACGTCGCGCAGCACCCCGAGGACGGCCCCACACAGATGGCCGCGCTCGCGACCGCGATGGGGGCCACCTTCCCCTACCTCTATGACGAGACGCAGGACGTCGCGAAGGCATACCGCGCCGCATGCACCCCCGACTTCTTCCTCTTCGACGCCGACCGGCGTCTCGTCTACCGCGGGCAGCTCGACGGCGCGCGCCCGGGCAACGGCGTCCCGGTGACCGGACGCGACCTTCGGGCCGCCCTCGACGCTGTGCTCGCCGGCGCGCGGGTCCCCGAGCCCCAGCTCCCGAGCCTCGGCTGCAACATCAAGTGGAAGCCCGGCCGCGAGCCGGACTATGCGCGGGTGGCGACGCTGGCGTCGCACTGAGGCGCCTGCGCGCGGACCCGGTGCGTTCTCGCGCCCGACGCCGGCCGAACGCCGCCCGCTCATGCCCGCCGATCGAACACGGGCCGGTCGAGACGTTGGTCTGCTGCTTGCGCAAGCACGCAATATTGACTACGATACGTGCCACGTCGCGCACGGCCGAGCAGGCAGCGAGACGGGCACAGGCCGGACGGAGAACGATGGACGAACGGAACGCCGAGCGATACCGGCGTCATGCGGAGGTCTGCAAGGTGCTGACGGACCCCAAGCGCCTGGCGCTGATCGATGCGCTTGCCGAGGGCGAGCGATCGGTGGGCGAGCTGGCAACCGTGCTCGGAGTGACGCTCGCCAACGCAAGCCAGCACCTGGGCGTCATGCGCCACGCGGGGATCGTCGAGACCCGCCGCGAAGGGACCACCGTCCTGTACCGGCTGAGCGAGCCCGAGATTGTGGACGCCTGCCGGATCATCGACCGCCTCGTCGGTCGCCGCATCCAACGAGACGTTCGCGGGGCACCTGTCTCCGGCCCGGCGCGGGCGGCATCATTGGCAACCAGCGTACGGGGTTGACACCCATGACCACAGCCACGCGCTACACGTTCGGCACGCGCCTCCGGATGCCCATCGCCGACGCCAGGCGGCGCGTCGAAGCCGCCCTCGAAGGCCGAGGAATTGGCGTGCTGACCGAGATCGACGTGGCGGCCACGATGCGAGCGAGGCTCGGCATCTCGCCAGGCCCCGTATCTCATTCTGGGGGCGTGCAATCCGCTGCTGGCGCACCGGGCGCTCGAGGCCGACCCGTCGATCGGGGCGCTCCTGCCGTGCAATGTCGTGCTACGCGAGGAGGGGGGCGAGACCATCGTCGAGGCCCTCGACCCGGACGCCGTGCTGGGAATTGCCGACAACGCGGCCATCGCCGCCGTCGCGGTGATGCGCGCGAGCGCCTGCAGCGGGTGGTCGCCAGCCTGGAAGTCGAGGCATGACCGGACAGCCGTGCGCCCGCATCGCGTGCTGGTCTTCACCCGCCGACGTGTCCGTGGTGCGGTCGCGCCAAGAGCTACTTACGACCGGGGCGTGGCCTTCCGGGAGATGCGATGTCAGTCGCGATGCCTCGGCCGCGCGTGACCTGGTCCGACGCATCCTTCGGCCCAGCGAGGAGGGCCTCGGCCACGTGAACCGGGATCGTCCTCCTGCGGCCGTCGCGTGCTCGTACAGGCAACTGTCGCAGTGATCGCGCTGGGTCCATCCCATTGGTCATTCGCGGTAATGCGCCGGGGCGGCAGCCGCGGCCAGGTGGCCATTTGCTTGCCGCTGAGCCTGGGGTTCGGCGGGCACGTCTCCGTTCGGGACAGGACGAGCGCCTGAGCCCGCACCAGGGGACCGCTCGAGAGGGACTGAAGCATGGCTGTCGATCAGCGTCGTCTCGACTGGGACGATCGACACAAGGACGGCGATTTCGAGGGCTCCGGCCCAAACCGCACGCTGGTCGCTGGCGTAGCCGGGTTGCGCCCGGGCAGGGCGCTCGAGCTCGCCTGCGGCAGCGGCACCAACGCCGTCTGGTTGGCCGGGCAAGGCTGGCAGATCACGGCCGTGGACTGGTCGCCCGTCGGGCTCGCCAACGGGAGAGAGAAGGCCGAGGAGTCCGGCGTCGAGGTCGACTGGCTGGAGCGCGACTTGTTCGCGTGGTCGCCTCCCGCGCGGTCGTTCGATCTGGTCGTCATGGTCTATCTGCACCTGCCGCCCGAGGAGCGTGGACCGGTCTATGCCCGTGCCGCTGCGGCCGTGGCACCGGAGGGTCGGCTGCTCATCGTGGGCCACGACCGCCGGAACGCCACTGAAGGCGAGGGTGGACCTGATCCGTCGCGCCTCTTCAGCGCCGACGAGATCGGCCGGCAGCTCTTGGCCACCGATGCCGACCTCGTGGTCGAGCGAGCGGAGGTCGTGCGCAGGGTCCCGCCCCCCGGCCGTGCTCCCATCGACTCGCTGCTCGTCGTCCGGCGTCCCCCCGCTCGCGAAGCGTCGTTCCAGTGACGGTCAAGACCGCGACCGCCCGTTACGACGGAGCCGGCCTGCGCTTCACGGCCAGCACCGGCTCGGGCCACGAGATGGTCCTGGACGACGCTGGCGGGGACGCCGGCGCGCGGCCGGTCGAGATGGTCCTGGTGGGCCAGGCCGGCTGCGCGGGGATGGACGTCATCTCCATTCTGCAGAAGAAGCGCCAGGTCATCAGCCGCTACGAGGTGTCGGTCACGGCCGACCAGCGGGACGGCCAGCCCGCCATCTACACGCGGGCGGACGTCGTCCATCTCCTTGAGGGACCGGCCGTTGACGAGGCCGCCGTGCGTCGGGCCATCGAGCTCTCCGCGACGAAGTACTGCTCGGTCGGGGCGATGCTGTCCGCTGGGACTGTCGAGATCCACCATCGCTACCGCATCCTCAGCCCCGACGGCGCAGACCCGATCGAAGGGGAGGTGCTGGTCATCGGCCCGCACGCCGACCCGCACGTCCTGCAGCAGCCACAGCCGGCCGGCACCGCCGCGCTGACGTGGGCGCACAGCGGCTGCCGGATCTGGGCCGGCGCGGAGAGGGTTGGTTCCTCCTCCAACTCGTGCTCTTCGGCGCGATCGCGGTGTGCGGCACCGCCGGTCCCGCCTGGGGCGGTTCGTCCCGGCTGGTCAGCGCGGCGGTCGGCGTGCTCCTGCTGTGCAGCGGCGGCATGCTCGCACTGCGCGGAGTGCGTGACCTGCGGGAGAACTTGACCCCCTTTCCCCGACCAGCGCCGGGTGCCCATCTCGTGGAGTCCGGCGCCTACCGCCTGGTACGCCATCCCATCTACGGCGGGCTGATCCTGGGTGCCACAGGCTGGAGTCTGCTGACGGCTTCGCCCATGGCGCTGCTCGGCGCCCTCGTCTTGGCCGTCTTCTTCGACCTCAAATCGCGGCGCGAGGAAACCTGGCTCGCCGCGGCGTTCGAGAACTACGGCACGTACCGAGCCCGAACCCGGCGCCTGCTTCCCTATCTCTACTGACAGTTCGTGTTGACGGTGGTCCCGGTCAAGTCCCAAATACAGCAGGTCTCTCTCGCCCACCCGTAGGCGGCCCGGCCTGTCGGGTGGCGCAGATTTGCGGAGCTACGTGCTGCGCACCTGCGCAGCACCCGTGAGCCGCGAACGCCGGACGAACTGGCCCCATCCCGGAAGCGGGTCATCGGGCTCGCCGGCGACAGCGACGATCCGGCCCCTCGCGAAGGTCAGCGCCGGCCAGCCAGTGAGCTCCATGTCGGCATACGGGCTGTGATCGGTGCGAGAGTGCAACGATCGCGCAGTCAGGCGCCGGGTGGCCTGCGGGTCGAACACGACCACATCGGCGTCGTGCCCGGGCTGGATCGCGCCCTTGCGACCGTCCAGCCCGAAGAGCCTGGCGGGGGCACCGGCGATGGCGTCCACCCAGCGTTCAAGGCTCAGACGCCCGTCGCGAACCCCCTGATACACCAGGCTGACCCGTGTCTCCACCCCCGGGAGCCCACCGGGAATCTCCGTGAAGTTCCGCCAGACCGCAGTGCCTGCCGCAGTTCCCCGACGCCGATCTGCGCGCGTGAACGGGTCAGTGGTCGGTGGCAACGGACTCGAGCGCATCCGAGCCGAGGGCGGCCCACAGCGCCCCCCGCTCGTGTTCGCCTCGGAGTGGCGGGGCGCACACGTAGTCCAACGCCTCGTCGGAGGGCTCAGCCAGCCGTCCTTGGTCGAGGAAGAGGTAGTGCGGGCAGGTCTCCGCGTGCACGTCTGCCCCCTTGTCCCGTGCCGCAAGCACCGCCCCGAGGCCGTCGGCACTGGAGAGGTGCACGATGTAGGCCTATGCACCGGCTTCGCTGGCCAAGGCAGTCACCCGTCGGATGGCCGCGGCTTCGACCGAGGATGGCCGCACCGACGGGATGGCCGCCGGCCCCATCTTGCCCTCGGCGAGAGCCGTGGCGATGAGCGACTCGATAGCGAGGCCGTCTTCGGCGTGCACGCAGACCCGCACGCCGGTTGTCTGTGACGCAACTAGGGCACGCGCCAGCGTGGCGTCGTCGACCATCAGGCGCTCGGGGTACGCCATGTAGAGCTTCACGCTCGTTACGCCGCGCTCGGCGAACTCGCGGAACCGCGCGTTTGCGCCGGCCTGCTCCTCCGGCAGCTCCGTGACCGTCAGATGGAATCCGTAGTCGACGACCGCCCGGCCCGCTGCCCGTTCATGCCACGTGGCAAGCGCCTCCTCCCAGGGCTCGCGGCCCGCCCCGGCGAAGTCGATGACGCAGGTGGTTCCACCGCAGGCCGCCGCAAGGGTTCCCGAGGCGAAGTCATCGGCGGCGGTGACCGCCCCCACGGGCAGGGCGAAATGGGTGTGCACGTCGATGCCGCCTGGGATGACGTAGCTGCCCCCGGCGTCGATTACCCGCGCGCCCGTCGTGTCCAGAGCGGGACCCACGGCGGCGATCCGCTCACCGTCGAGAAGCACATCCTCGCGGCGTGCACCGCGCCGGTCGACGACTGTGCCTCCCCGGATGAGCAGCATCACGCCCTCCGCTGTCTGTCCGACGTGACGGCCATCAGCGCCGGTCCTCTCATGCTGCTGGAGCCGGTGCGATGAGCCTTGCTCGCAGAGCCGGCGGCCAGCTCGAGCTCAATAGCCGTCCCCATTATCGTTCGCTCGGCGAGGCCGCAGGGCCGGCTGGCACCGGCTACCGCGGGGCACCGGCCGGCGGCGGATGAGATCGCCGACACCGGGGCCGTCCATGCGCCCTACAACCGCTCAATCACGTGGTCGAGAGCGCGCGCGAGCGCGGCTTCCTGCCCGGGCGTCAGGTGACCCTCGAGACTCGCTAGCTGACGCGCCTCCTCCGCCAGGTGGCGCACGAGCAGGTCGTACAGCTGCCGAAGCGCGTCGCCCAGCGCGGGATCGGCGTCCAGGCCGGCATGGGCCTCCGGGAGCGCGGCGAACTCGCCCACGAGGTCCACGAGCCGACGGATCTCGTCATGCTCCTCGGCCAGCATGTCCGGAACCCACCGCTCGGCGCGGATCCGTTCGAGCACGGGGTGAACGGCCGCTTCGACCGCCTCCATGTGCGGGAGCACGTCGCTCGTCAGGCAGTGGTGGACGTCACGCAGCGCGGGCAGGCAGGCGGCAACCGCGGAGCGGTCCAAGCGGTCGGCCAGGACGCGCAGCTGCTCGATGCAGGGTCGCAGTCGCTCACGGTGCGCGCGGGACACACGCCCTAACGTCTCCATCAGCTGTGCCTTTCCCCGTGGTGGAGCCGCTCGAGGTGATCGACCAGCGTTCCCCGGGCGCAGGCCAGCGCCGCCTCGTCGATGTGGGTGACCTCGGTCACGATCGGGCGCAGGCCGAGGGCGGCGACGCGCTCGTAGGCACCGCGTCCCATGCCGCCCACGACGAGCACGGCGCAGTCGGTGACGACGGCGGCCATCTGGTCGTGACGAGCCTGCGAGGCGGGATCGGTGCCGTGGGGAGCCGACCCCGCGTGGGCGTCGTGCCCGCCCGCGAGGTGCGGCGCGGCCTTGGGGCGGAGCTCCCGCGCGACGATGATCTCCCCCTCCACCGTGAGGACCGCGTAGTAGGGGGCCCGGCCGAAATGCTGGCTGACCGAGTGGCCGTCTTCGGTCACGATGGCGACCTTCATGCGCAGATTCACTTCCGCAGGCACTTCATCCTCCTCTCCGGCGGCCGAGCGAGCATCGCCGCCGGCACCGACGCGCACCGCGATGGCCATCCGCTCGAGCATGTGCGCCCTGTCGGCGCGTATGTAATGCGCCAAGACCACGTCGACGGCTTGCTCGCGCCGGAAGCGGGCCGCTCGGTCATGGTGCTCGCTCGCGATGCCCGTGTCGTGGAGCTCGCCCCGGCCGACCTCGACCTCCTGCCTGGCGTGGATGGCGTCGCCTTCTACGTCTGCCCATGCCAGGCGCTCCGTCCGTCCACGGCGGGGTCGATCCGCCCCTCGGGCGTGACCGGCACGCATGCTCTGACCAACGCGCGTCCCTCCTTCCCGCGACCGCTCACGGTCGGCGAGTAAGGGAGCCGACCGGACCCTCGGAACGGCCGGCTCCTGTCTGTTCACAGCTGGGGCGCCGGGTTCGTCTCCGTCTCCCCACCGGTCATCTCGGCCAGGTCGGCTTCGACGGCGCGCACCTCGTCGCGCAGGGTGGCGAGGTAGGCCCCCAGCTGCGCCGCCGCCGCGCCGCGGGAGACGGTCCCGTAGCGACCGGCGGTGCGCCGGCGGTAGCCGGCGCCCGGCCCGTAGCCGTATCCGTAGCCCTGGCTCATGCCAGGCCCGGGCCCTGGGCCATATCCCGGTTCGTATTCCCCCCAGCTCCATCTGGGGCCGCAATAATCGCCCGGGCCCCAACACCCGTGTCCGTGATACCCGTGCCCGCAGCCCATCGCTAGGCCTCCCTGTCCGATCCCGCCGCACCCGCGGCGCCATGTCCTGCCCGCTCGTGCTCGGCGAGGAACTCGCCCACCAGGCGCGCCCGCTCGCGCATCACGGCCACCCATTCCCCGAGCCGCGCCTCGCCAGGCTCGGTCAGCACGTACTCGCGCCGCCGGGCGCCAGCCTCCGGGTTGGTCCAGGCGGAGCGCACCAGCCCGTTAAGCTCGAGCTCCCGTAGCGTGCGGTACAGCTCACCCACATCGACCGTCCCAGGCGCCACGCCCAGCGCATTGAGCCGCCCCACCAGGCCGTACCCGTGGTTGGTGCCACCCGCGATCAGCACGAGCAGGAACGGCTCCAACCAGCGATGGCGAGGCCCCATGGGCCGCCAGCCGTGGCCGTGATGCATCCCCGGGCCGTGGTGGTCATGCTCATTCATAGGACTTTGTCATGTATACGGCTGGGACATGCTCAGGAACAGGGCCGAATAGCCTGACCCAATGAGTGTGCGTGCGGCCTGGTCGCGGCGCCCGCGACCGCAGTTCGGTCCGTCTGGCCGGGCCGATCTGCTCCTGGCGCAGCGTACTGTGCACACCGTGGGGAAGCCCCCAGGGAGGCGCGTGATGCAGACCTTGTCTCGGGTGTCGCATGAGCACCACGATCGGCTCTGGCACTACGTCGAACGGCTGGACGCGTTCGCCGACTGCCTCAACAGCGACTGCCTCGACACGTCGCGGCTCATCGAGCGGCTCCCCGAGCTGCGGGAGCTGCAGCGTGGGCTGACGAGCCAGCTCATCCCGCACATGGAGGCGGTCGAGGCCGTCGTCTACCCGACCCTGGAGCGGCTGCTGGCCGACCGTGGGAAGACGGCCCCCATGGCCCACGAACATGACGAGGTGCGCCGGCTCGTCGCGGCCCTCGGCGAGTTCACCGAACACCCGGAAGCGCATGCCGATCGGAGCGCGATCCTCGCCCTGCGCCGGGTTCTGTTGCGGCTGTATGTTTTGCTCAAGACCCACCTCTCCGAGGAGGAGTTGTACTTCCCCATCCTGGAGAACCGGCTGACGCCGGGACAGGAGGCGGCGCTGGCGAGGGCCCTCGACCACCTGGCGGACGAGCGGCTGTAGCCGGGCTACATTGCCCGCCCGCTCGATGTCGGCCGCCTCTTGGTGCCACGGGCGCGCCCCGCTGCGCCCGCGCTCGGCTCCCGCCAGAGGCTCCTTTCCTGGAGAGAGCGGCGGGCCACGTCAACGGTCCTGGAACCACCCACCGCTTGATCGGTTGAGCGCACCAGCACGAAGCGCCGGGGCTGCTTGATTGGTGCCCGAGCCCCCGACTGGAATCAGCGAGCCGCGAGGAGGAGGGCGGTCCGCGCCGCCCTGGGACTCATGGTCGCCTTCTACTAGGGGCTGACCGGCTTCGCCTGCGCCCTCTTCTATCGGCATCACCTGCTGGAGAGCGCGCGGAGCCTTGTCCTCATCGGCGTCCTGCCAGTGGCAGGTGGGCTGGTGCTGACGTGGGCGCTCATCCAGTCGGCGGTCACCCTGGCCGACCCGAACTGCAGCACCTGTTCGGGGAGCGCGGTGGCCGCGATCGGCCTGCCGGACGTGATCGCCGGCGTCTTCATGCTGGTCGGCGTGGTGCTCATGGTCGGGCAGCGGTTCCGCGAACCCGACTTCTTCACATGGCGGCTCGAGGTTGTGGACCCGCAATCGCCCGGAGCGGCGCGTGCCGTCCGCAGGCCAGGGGGGCAGGTAGGATGACGTTCGGCTACGCAACGAACCCCATCGGCGGCGAGAACCAGGACCAGGAGCGCCTCATCGCGGAGATGGCCGCGCGCATGCTCGCGGAGGCCGTCGACTACCTCGTCGCGGAAGGGGTTCCGGTGGAGGCCGCGGTCGTCCACGACCGGGCGGCGAACAGCCTGCTCGACGTTGCCGTAGAGCGGGGCGCGAGCCTGATCGTGGTCGGGAACCACAGCGAGGGCATCCTCGGGGCCATCCTCGGCTCGGTTCCCCACAAGCTCCTGCACCGCTCGCCGGTCCCGGTGCTGGTGGTGCCGCTGCCTCCCGCCTCCGGCTGACCCCGCGGAGGCGCCGTTCGGCGCGCCCGAGGCTCGTGTCGGCCTCGTCCGCCGTCCCCCCGCCGGTCCCCGCGTGGTCGCCGGCCGCCGTCCCCCGCCTACTGCCAGCGGAAGTACCGGGCCGAGATGCCCAGGCACACGACCAGCCACCCCGAGAGGATGGCCAGGCCGACCGTCAACGGCACGAAGGGCGAGCTGCCGACCATGGTCTGGCGGAGCGCGTCGCCGAGATACGTCAGCGGAAGGAGCGTGGCCACGCTCTTCATCCAGTCAGGCATCAGGTCGATCGGGAAGAAGATGCCCGACAGGAACATCATGAGCACCTGGACCACCTGGGTGACCCCGTTGGCCGCCTCCTCAGTGCGGGTGAACGAGGCGATCACGTAGCCCAGCGACGTGAACATGAGCGCGCCGAGGGCCACGATGCCAGCGATCAGCACCCAGCTGCCGGTCACCTGGACCTTGAAGCCGACGATGCCGATGGCCAGGATGATGATCGTCTGGCCGGCCGCGATCACCAGCCGCAGCAGGACGTTCGACCCGACGAGGGTCCAGCGCGGGAGCGGCGTCGCACCGATGCGCTTGAGGATGAGCTTCTCGCGTTGCTGCACGAGCGGGATAGCCGCGAAGACGCCCAGCTGCATGAGCGCCATGGCCAGGATGCTGGGCACGTAGTAGGTCGCGCCGGTCACCACGGCGGTTCCCTGGATCGGCCGCGTCTGCACGCTGAGCAGCGGGGGCCGGCCCGAGAGGGCCTGGTTTACACCGGTGGTGACCCCGGACACGATCTGCTCGAGCGTCTGGGCATCGGTCGGGTGGCTCAGGTCCGTGTACAGGGTCAGCGCAAGGGCCGCCACGGGTCTCGCGCCGCCGCCTGCTGCGGCGCCGCCATTCCCCTCGCCGCCTGCCGCGGCACCGCCACTCCCACCGCCCCCGGCCACGCCAGTCCCGGCCGCAGCCGCCGCCGCGCCGTAGCCCGCCGGCACCACGATGACCGCATCGAGCTTGCCCGTGCGGGCTGAGGCGAGGCCGCTCGCCTGGTCGGTGGTGGTCAGGGTCAGGACCCCGAGCCGTGAAAAGGCCTGCTCGAGCTGCTCCGAGGCGGGGGTGTGGTCCAGGTCAACCCAGCCGACACGGTAGTCGGCCGTCCCCCCGCCCCCAAACAGCGTCCCGAACAGGACGACGAAGATGACGGGGAACGCCATGGTCCAGAAGAGGGCGGCGCGGTCGCGCACGAAGCTCTTCATGTTGGCGACAGTCAGGGCGAGCAGGGCGTCCACGGCGAACTCCGATATCGGTCAGTCGCGCAGGGCGTGGCCGGTCAGGTCGAGGAAGACGTCCTCGAGGCTGGCGCGGCGCACCGACAGGTCGTGGGGTGGCGCAGCAAGCGCGTCGGCCGCCGCCAGGACCGCCCCGATCGTGGCCGGGACGTCGGCGGTATAGAGGAGCACCTCGCCGTCCTCGTGGGCCACTCGCTTGACGCCCGGGAATCCCCGCATCTGCGGGTCCTCGAGACCGGCGATGTCCGAGAAATGCACCGCGCGCTCGTGGAAGCGACGGCTGACCAGCTCATCGACGGTGCCGAGCTCGAGGAGCTGGCCGTGGTCCATGATGGCCAGCCGATCGCACAGCACCTCGGCCTCCTCCATGTAGTGCGTGGTCAGAAGAACCGACTTTCCCTGGGCGCGAAGGTCGCGGATCACGTCCCACAGGGAGCGACGGGCGGCCGGATCCAGGCCCGTCGTGGGCTCGTCGAGGAATACCAGCTCGGGATCGTTGACCAGGGCAAGGGCCACCGAGAGGCGCTGCTGCTGCCCGCCCGAGAGTGTCCGCGTCTGGGCGTCGCGCTTGTCGTTCAGCTCGAGCGCATCGAGCATGCGCTGCAACGGAAGCCGCCGGGGAAAGAACGTGCCGAAGAGGTCGATCAACTCGCCGACCGTGAGGTACGGGTAGAGGGAGGCGGTCTGCAGCTGTACCCCGATTCGGGCCTTGATCTGCCGCGCCTCGCGCCGCGGGTCGAGCCCCAGGACTCGCACCTCACCACCGTCGCCCTCGCGGATACCCTCGAGGATCTCGATCGTCGTGGTCTTGCCTGCCCCGTTGGGCCCGAGCAGCCCGAACACCTCACCCGGGTGGACCTCGAAGCTCACCCCGGCGACCGCCTCGAGCGTGCCATACCGCTTGCGGAGATCGCGGCAGGCGACCACCGCGTCGGTGGGAGCTGGCGAACCTGGCATGGGACCTCGATCTGGAGGACGCGGAGTGAGGTTGCTCGGGTTGCCCCGGAGTCAGGCCCGGCCCGGCCGGCCGAACCGTATCCCTGGGCTGTCAAGAGTACCTACGCTCGGAGGGTTGATGCGTCGTCCGCTGCCGTACCATGCTGCGGTCTCGACACAGTCACCTGGCCGGAGCAGAGGAAGGCACACCCGACCATGACCAGGACCATCGTGTTCATCCATGGCGCCTGGGTCACGCCGGCGTGCTGGGAATCGTTCAGCGGGTTCTTCTCGGAGCGCGGATACCAGTGCATCGCGCCCGCCTGGCCCGGCAAGGATCGGCCCGTCGGCGCCATCCGCTCGGATCCGTCGCCACTCCTGGGTCTCGGGATCGGCCGAGATCGCCGATCACTTCGAGCGGGTCGTGCGTGCGCTTCCGGAACCGCCGATCCTGGTCGGCCACTCGTTCGGCGGGTTGATCGTCCAGATCCTGCTCGACCGCGGCCTGGGCGCCTGCGGCGTCGCGATCGACCCGGCTCCGCCCAGGGGCGTGTTCGCATTCGAGCCTTCGGCGGTCCGCTCGCTCGCCTCCGTCCTGACCACCTGGCGCGGCTGGCGAAAGGTCGTTCGCTGGTCGTACGCGAACTTCCGATACGCGTTCGTCCACACGCTGCCCGAGGACCAGGCGCGGGCCGCATACGACACGTACGTGACGCCCGAGACGGGACGGATCTTCTTCCAGGGTGCGCTGGCCGGGTTCGACCGCCACAGCCCGACCATCGTGAATTTCCGGAACGGGGCGCGGGCTCCGCTCCTGATCCTGGCCGGGTCCGAGGATCACATCGTGCCCGCCGCGGTGGTGCGCCGGACGTACCGCCGGTACGCTCGTCGTCTGCAGTGACCGACTTCCGGGAGTTCGCGGGCCGGACGCATTGGATCATCGCCCAGGAGGGCTGGCAGGAGGTCGCGGGGGCTGCGCTCGACTGGATCGACGCGCACGCGCCGGCGGTCGAAGCGGCCGGCTGATCGTCGCGGGCCGTGCGAGCGCAGCGGCCGTCTGCGGATTGCCGGCCTTCAGGAGGCGGGACGAAGCCATGCGCCGTTCCCGTCGTTCGGGCGGCGGTGCAGCGCAACGTCCCGATGCCACAAAAGTCCCGATGCCTCTTGACCACGCCGGCGCCGAGCTGTACGACTGTCGGCGAGCGGGCCGACCATCCCCGATTGGAGCACCAACCGCCTCGGGGAACGCAACAGAGGTCGCCCGCTCTTCACGTCCGCGCCGAACGTAGCCGTTCGGGTGCGCCTGCCAGCCGTCGGCCCGAGATGCGGCCGCTCCGGCCGGGCGCTACACGGCGGGAGCGGGACCCGCGGATCGAACGAGGTCCCCCGGGTCGTACCGGGCCTTGACGCGGCCGAGCCGTTCGCACGCAGCGGGCGAGTACAGGTCCGACAGGTTGGCGGCCTGCTCATCGAAGTTGCGGTAGCTTCGCTGCGCCTTCCAAGGTGCCAGCGCGGATCGCACGAGTCTGGCATGCCGCTCGACCGCGACCGCCATCGCCTCGTTGAGCACCAGGCTGATCGCCGCAGCCGCGAACCGCCCCTCCAGCGAGGCGAGTGCCCCGTGCTCCGGAGCGGCGTCCGCAAGGGCACCGTCGAGGTGGCGCATCTCGACCGAAAGCAGCGGGGAACCCGACCCCGGACCCGCCGCCGCGACAAGCGCGTCGATCGCAGCAGGCGACAGGTCGGCGAGGAGATACCCATCGACGAACGCCGGCACCGGGTCGATCGGGTCCATGTGCAGGGCGCCGAGGCCGGCCGGCGGCAACATGGCGAACGTATCGATCTCCGGTCGCAGGGCGCGAAGCGGCTGCATCAGCTCCGCTCCCTCGCGTGCGGGCGTGAGGCAGGCCGCCTCGACCACGACGAACGACCGGCCTCGCAACTCCGGGGGGATCTCCGGGATGGGCGGCATGTTCAGGAGACGGCCAACAGATGTGGCCGTATCGGGGATGTCCGTGGTCCACGCCAGCCATGCATGGAGGACCTCGGCCGCGCGCTCGAGCGGCCAGAACAACACGCCGGCGTAGAGCTCGCGCACCGGATACAGCGCGAACTCGAGGGCAGTGACGATGCCGAAGCTTCCCCCGCCGCCGCGAAGCGCCCAGAAGAGGTCCGGCTCGTGCTCACGGTCGACGTGCAGACTGCGGCCGTCGGCAGTGACGACGTCGATGGCGAGGACGCTGTTGCAGGCCAGGCCGTGCCGGCGGGCGAGCCAGCCGAGCCCCCCGCCCAGGGTGTAGCCGACCACTCCGACGTCGGGCGAGGAGCCCGCGAGGCCGGCGAGGCCGTGCCGTGCTGCCGCCCCCTGGACCTCACCCCATTTCACGCCGGCCCCCACACGGGCGGAGCGCCCGACTGGGTCGATAGCGACGTCGCGCATCCGGGACATACTCACGAGCACCGCGTCGTCGAGGACGCCCAGCGGCGCCGCTCCGTGCCCGGTCCCCTGGGGCGCCGCGCGAAGGCCATGTTCGCGGGCGAACCGGACGATCTCGATCACCTCGTCGGTCGACTCCGGGAAGGCAACCAGCGGAGGGCGCTGCGCTGCCGCGAGGTTCCACGGCCGGCGTGCCTCATCCCACCCGTCGTCCGTCTCCGCCACGACTCGTCCGACAACCCGCGAACGGAGCGCCTGCGTGTCCACGTCACTGCCCCCCCTTGTCCTGCCCACCCGCCAACGGAATCGAGGGCCCGGGATGCGATCGCCGGGTCCCTGGTTCTCGCGGTCAGGCGCCTGGGGATCCCCAGCTGGGCCGCGCCTTCCGCAGGACTATAGATCTCCGGCGCAGCACCGGCTCAGTCTGGCAGTTCGAACGCCCGGCCCCAGTGGAACGCGCGCACCGCGACCAGGACCCCAAACGCGGCAACCACGAGAATCGCCGCGGCCGCGATCGAACTCTCCAGGTCGCCGCCCTCGAACTGGCCGTACACCAGGAGCGGGAGGGTCTGGGTCCGGCCTTCGACGTTGCCAGCGAACATGATCGTGGCTCCGAACTCGCCGAGCGAGCGCGCCCAGCTCATGACCAGGCCCGCAGCGAGGGCTGAGCTGGCCAGCGGCAGCGTGATCGACCGGAACAGCTGACGCTCGGACGCGCCGTCCACCCGGGCTGCGTCCTCCAGGTCGCGATCCACGCCGGCGATGCCGGTCCGGGCCGAGCGGATGAAGAACGGGGCTGACACGAACGTCTGAGCGAGAACGACGGCGGCCGTGGTGAACGGCAGGTCCACCCCGAACACCTCGAGCGCAGGGCCCAGGAGCCCGCGGCGGCCGAGGACGAGGAGGAGAGCGAGCCCCGCCACCGAAGGCGGGAGGACGATCGGAAGGTCGACGGCCGCCTCCAGCAGCGAAGAGCCGCGGAACCTGCGCCGGGCGAGGACGAGGGCGAGAGGAAGCCCGAACAGCACGGTCACAACGAGGCTGACGGCGGTGGTCACCAGGCTCAGGCTCAGGGCATCGAGCACGACCGCCGTGCCGAGGGCCTGCCCGAGCGAACCGTCGACGACGGCACGCACAACGAGCGTGGCGACCGGGAGGGCGAGGAACAGCCCGAACAGTACTGCGAGCGTCTCGGAGGATCGTCCAACCGCGCCGCGCGCCGGACGGGAGCGGACGGCCTGGGGCGGCTCCTCGACGGCCATGGACGCTCTCGTCGCCGTGCGTGCGCTCAGGAGGGCGGCGGCAGGAAGCCGAACGAGGCGAGGATGGCCTGACCCTGCGGCCCGGCGAACCAGTTGAGGAACGCCTGCGCCGCTGCCAGGTTCTTGGAACCCTTGACGACGACCCCCGCGTAGGTCGCCGGCACGTTGGCGGCGGCAGGCACCGCGATGCTCGTCACCTGCGTCGAGGTCTTCGCGTCGGTGACGTACACGATCCCCGCGTCCCCCTCGCCGAGTGCGATCTTGGCGACCACGGCCGAGACGTTGTCCTCCTTGGACACGACGTTGGCTGTGTAGGCGGCGACGAAGTCGGCCGGGTAGCCCGGCTGCCTGGCGAGGTTGGCCACGAGCTGCGCGGCGTACTTCGAGATCGGCACGGTGTCGCCGGCCGCGATGATCTTGACGCCCGGCTTGGCCAGGTCGGCCGGGGTCGCGATGCCGGCCGGGTTAGCGGTCGGCACGATGACCGTGAGGAGGTTCCCCGCGAAGTTCACGGGTGCGCCTGCGGCGAGACCCTTCGTCACGAGCTTCTGGGGGTTGGCCGTGTCGGCCGAGAGGAAGACGTCTGCCGGCGCGCCCTGCTCGATCTGGGTCTCGAGGGCCGTCGAGGAGCCGGTCGAGATCGTGAGCGTGACGCCCGGGTTGGCGGCCTCGTAGGTCGTCTTCACCTTCGCGAGCACGGCCGTGAGGGACGCCGCCCCGTAGATCGTGAGGCTGCCCGAGACCGCCGTCGCTGGCGGCCGGGGCGGCGGTGACGTGTGCGCTCGGCGATGGCGTCGCCCCGCTGGAACAGGCCGCGAGGGCCAGCATCGCGACGCTGAGCAGGACCACCGGGCGGGATCTCATGCGCGTGTCTCCTTCGCTGCGGGAATCTCGATGATCACGCTGGTCGCCTTGACGACACCCACCGCCTCGTCGCCGACCCGGAGCCCGAGCTCCTCGACGGCCTCCGCGGTCAGGAGGCTGACAAGGCGATGCGGTCCGGCCTGCAGCTCGACCACGGCCGCCACCCCGTCCCGCTCGATGCGCGTCACGATCCCCGGAAACCGGTTGCGGGCAGACTGGGCGACCACCGGCCGATCGCTGGCGCTTCGCCGACGCTGGTCGAGCAGGCGCGCCACTTCCTCGAGATCGACCAGCCGCTGGCCGCCGGACGACCGATGCATCTGCGAGGCGGCCCTCGGTCTCCCAGCGCCGGAGGGTCTCGACCGAGACGCCGAGCATCTCGGCTGCCTGACCGACGCGGACACGCGGGGTCGGCGGAGGAGGTTCGTGTGTCATAGCGAGGGAGTATGCGACAGATTGCCGTGTCGTGTACAGGTGTCTCGGCGCTCATGTGAGAGAAGGGCCGGGCGCCCGCCTGCGCCCGGCCCAGGCCGACGCGGAGACCCTGTCTCCCGCCTGGCTCCCGTTCTCCTGACCGGGCCCGAGGGAGTACGCTGACCGCCGACGCGGCGTGCCCGGAGGAAAGCGAATGCGCATCGGGATCATGGGAGCTGGCAACGTCGGGGGCGGCCTCGGCGCCGCCCTGTCGGCCGTGGGCCACGACGTCGTCTACGGGGTGCGCGATCCTGGCAGCCGGAAGACCGTGGCAGCGTGCGGGGCTGCTGGCGGTGCCCGCGCGACCGATCCGGCAGATGCGAGCGTCGGGGCCGACGTCATCATCTTCGCCCTGCGGTGGGATGCCGTGCCGGGGACCGTGGCAACGCTCCCGTCGCTTGCCGGACGCGTCGTGATCGACGCGATGAACCGCCTCGACGGCGACCCGGCTCGAAGCACCACGCAGGACCTGGCGGAGCTGCTCCCGGGTGCCAAGCTGGCGAAGGCGTTCAACACGATCGGGTTCGAGAACCTTGCGACCGCGCACAGTCGGGCGGAGCCGGCGGCAATGTTCGTTGCCGGTGACGACGCGGACGCGAAACGAGTCGCGATGGAGCTGGCCGCTCAGCTCGGGTTCGTCCCGGAGGATGCCGGCGGGCTGGCGAACGCGAAGGCGCTCGAGCACATGGTCCGGGTCTGGCTCGCCGTGGCCCAGACCCATGGGCGCGGCATCGCGTTCGCGATCTCCAGGGGTTGAGCCGGTGCACCGATGAACATCCTGGGCGAAGACGACGGCCGGACGCGAGCCAGGACTTGATGCGCGACGGCACGCCGTGCTCGCCCGACTGGCCGGCGCTGGCGTGGGCGTGGCGCTGTGCGTGGCGATCATCGGCGGGTGCGCGAGCGCGGGCACCTCGACGGGGATCGCGCCGGGCGCCAGCACGTCCGGCTCCCCCTCGGGCGCGCTGGCGTCCTCGTCCCAGGCTGCGTCCGCAGCTACGCCTGGGAGCGTTGGCGGAGGCACCGCGCCGTGCGTCGCG
Source organism: uncultured Chloroflexia bacterium (assembly GCA_963759135.1). Classification (GTDB taxonomy): domain Bacteria; phylum Chloroflexota; class Limnocylindria; order Limnocylindrales; family CSP1-4; genus JAJYNJ01. Next base: position 113,244 of record CAVWXU010000020.1, read on the forward strand.
GCATCGAACCCGGGAGAGCTGTGCGGCGAGAGCCCGGCGCTGTCGCCGCCCTCCGGCGCGGGTGCCCGTCCGTCTCCGCCGCCTCTCCCGGTTCCGATCGCGACCCCGAGCGCGCCGCACGCGACGGCCGCTGCAGCGACGCCGTCGTCCACGCGATCCGGCGCGTCTCCGATCGTCGTCACCACGGCGGCCAACGGCACGACCCTCCACCTTGCGGTGGGACAGCAATTCCTTCTCGATCTCGGCTCGAGCGTGGACTGGGCCGTCACGCTGGCCGATCAGAGGATCGTGGAACGTGTGGTCGGAGTGCTCGTTGTCCAGGGCGCCCAGGGGATCTACGCGGCCCGGGCGCCCGGCACCACGGTCCTCACCGCCGTGGGGAGCCCCGCGTGTGCGTCCGGTGGCGCTTGCCCGCTGTTCCGGCTCGGGTTCCGCGTCACGATCGTCGTCGACTGAGGCGCGCGCACGCCTGACCGACCGGCGCCTGGGCCTGACCAACCCCCGCCCAGGACGCTCTTCCCGTCAGCACACCCTGCCGCACGGAGTAGCCTTGGACGGAGTTCAGGAACCAAACTCCCGAAAAGGGGTGCCACATGACCCAGCTACTTGAGACCCACCCGACCGGCGAGACCATCGCATCGGCCGAGCCGCTCCAGGCGACCCTCGTGGAGCTCATCGACCTCAGCCTGCAGGCGAAGCAGGCGCACTGGAACGTCGTCGGCCCGAGCTTCAAGGCGATCCACTTGTTCCTCGACGAGCTCACCGACCAGTACCGCGAGTGGTACGACGAGGTGGCCGAGCGCTTGGCCGCGATCGGCGTCTCACCGGATGGACGCGCCGGGACCCTGGCCGCAAGCTCTCCGCTCGAGTCGCTTCCTGCAGGTCAGCTGCGAGACCAGGACGTGCTGGCGTTCTTTGACTCCCGGGTCACCTACGTGGCCGGCCGGGTGTTCGCGCGCCTCGACCCCGTCGGCGCGCATGACCCGGTCAGCCAGGATCTCCTCGTCGGGATCGCGCACGGGCTCGACAAGCAGCGCTGGATGCTGCGCGCCCACCGCGCGTGATCGACGCCCCCGGGCGACTGCGTCAGACGGAAGCGGGGTCTACACCCCGGCGGCGGTCAGGAGGAAGTCCGTCCCGAACCCGGCCAGCAGGCCGATGAGGAGCGCGGTCGAGGCGGACATTGGGAGGGAGAAGCGCCGCACCACCGCCATCATCTCGTTGAAGACGAACACGAGCGCCCCCGCCGCGAGTCCGAGAAAGGCGATCGAGATGACCGGTGACACGAATGTATAACCCACCACGCCGCCCAGGAACGTCGGGCCCCCGCCGATGACGCCGAGGAACCCCAGGAACCGCCAGCTCGGCGCCTCGCCGGAGGCAAGCGGCGCGGCGATCCCGAATCCCTCGGTCGTGTTGTGGAGGGCGAACCCGATCACGAGGATCAGCGCCAGAGACGTGGCTCCGGTCGCGGACGACTGACCGATCGCGAGGCCCTCGCTGAAGTTGTGCAGGCCCAGACCGATCGCGGTGCCGAGCGCCAGCTGGCGGGTCAGGGACGGGCCGTGGGCGCGGGCCCGCAGTCGAGTCGTGACGTATGTCACCGAGAGGAGACCGAGGGCGACGCTGATCGCGAGCACGGCGGCGTCTACGGCAAAGTCACCGGGCGACGCGCCCCGACGTGCAGCGCCGAGCGCGCTGGTGACGGGCTCGATCGCCTGGCTGAGGACGTCGTAGATCAGGAAGAGGATCACCCCGCCCGCGGCCGCCGTGAGCATCGCCTGCATGTTCGGCGAGAGGTTGCGCAGGCGCCCGACCGGCAGCCCGAGGTAGATGGTTCCTCCGGCAAACGCCGCGAGCAGGACCGTCTGCGCGAAGCCCATCGAGCCCCCTCTTCGGTGCGCAATTCTTACTGGATAACTCGGATATTACCCCGACGAAGAGACCTGAGCCCCCTGGTACGTCCGGTCTTGATACGTCCTTGATGTGCCCGTGGTGAACTGAGCGAAGCAGGTTCGGCGCCCAGGGGACGCGGCGCGCGCCGGCATGCGGAGCGGGATGACGAAGGAGACGGCAATGCGTTCACGACCACCGGGGCTCTCGATCCTGGCCATCGCGGCCCTGCTCGTCGGCGCGCTGGCACTGGTCGGCGCGGTCGGTTGGTGGGCGGCCTCTGACGGAGTGCTCTTCCTGCCTCGCCTGCACGGCCTTGAGCGACTGATCGCACTGATCCTGCTGTGCGTGGGGGTGCTCGAAATCGTGCTCGCCTACGGGCTGTGGAACCTGCGTTCGTGGGCGTGGCCCCTTGGGGTGGCGCTGGAAATCGTGGCCCTCGTGCTCGCGCTCATGCAGGTGGGCCACGGGTTCCTGGGCAGCCACGTGCTCACGGGCGTGCTCGCGGTGATCACCCTCTGGTACCTCTTCACGCCCCGCGTGCGGGCCGCCCTCGAGGCCTGAGACCGCACGGTACCGGCGAGCCCGGTTCATCGTCCGGCGCGCCCGCGGGCTGGACGAATCTTCAGGATCGGTTCAGGCGGAGGCGCGAACGTTCGCGGTGGGCCGGGTGTTCCTGGCCGTCCTGGCCACGATCGCGGTCGTGACAGTCGGGGCGACGGTCCGCGCCGAGCCTGCCGAGGACGTTGGGTCGGGGTTTCCCACCCGGCACCCGTCGTGCGCACAACCCGGGCGTGCGACGCGCAATCCAGCACACTGACACACGGAGTACCTCGCATGATGCGTCCCACTGGTGGGCTTCTCCGCTCGACCCGCCTGCGGATCGGCCTCGGTCTCGTGGCCCTCGTGGTCATCGCCGTTGCCGCGTACGGGGGCTGGTATCTCTTCCTTCGGCCGGCCGGGCCTGCCCCGGTGAATCTCGCCGCCGTGCCGGCAGCATCGCAGGCCCCGACGGCAGCGTCGTCGGCACCGGCAGCCGCGTCGTCGGCGCCCGGGCCCGGCATCTCAGGTGCAGCGTCGCACGGCTCGACACCGCAGGGCCCACGACCTGCAGTCAGTCGGTCGAAGCCAGTCGCCGCGCCGGCCTTGGCTCCGGTCTCGGCGACAGGCCCCGCCGTCACAGCCGCGAGCCTGGACGGCACCTGGAAGGTCAACTCGTCGATCGGGTCGGGGGCGACCGGATCGTTCGTCGGATACCGCGTGCAGGAGCAGCTCGCCGGCATCGGTGCCAACACCGCGGTGGGGCGAACGTCGAACGTGACCGGATCCTTCACGCTGCAGGGCACCACGATCACCGCGGCGAGCTTCAGCGCCGATCTGACGACCCTCACGAGCGACGACCCGATGCGTGACGGCCAGCTCGCCAGGCGCGGGCTGGAGACCGCCACCTACCCGACAGCGACGTTCGTCCTGGACAAGCCAATCGACCTCGGTTCGATCCCCGCCCAGGGCCGCATCGTCAGCGTCGCCGCGTCCGGCCAGCTGACGCTCCACGGCCAGAGCCGCACCGTGCAGATCACGCTGCAGGCCCGCATCTCGGGAGGGGTCATCGCCATCGCCGGGTCGCTGCCGATCGTGTTCTCCGACTATGGGATCATCCCGCCAACGTCGTTCATCGCGCTCTCCGTCGCGGATCACGGGACCATGGAGGTCCAGCTCATGTTCACGCACGCCTGAGCCCCCGCGCGTGGCCCGCTCTCGCCGCAGGCGCGCAACGTCGCGACCCCAGGGGTCCGGGATGTCGCGGCGGTCGCTGATCCAGGGCGTTCTGCTCCCCGGGCTGTTGGTCGCGCTGGCATCTACCGCCTGCGGCAGCGGAGTCGCCGGCTCCCCGGCGAGCCTGCCTCCTGGTTCGCAGGCGCCGGCGGGGACGTCCGCGGCCTCAAATGCGTTGACCGTCGCCAACGTCACGCACTCGCTGCACGACAACGCCGGGTTCGCGCCGCTGACCTCGCTGGACAACCTGCGGATCACGATCCCGACGAGCGCCGACGAGGTTGACATCGAGGCGCGACCGAACCTCGTGCTCGACGAACACACCTTCCTCCTGCAGGCTGGTTCCGACGCGCTGGTGGCGGCGAAGGCGATCTTCGGCTGGTATCCGTCGGTGCTGAGCGTCTCGGTCACCCTGGACGGCACGTTCACCGACGCCGCCGGCAACTCGATCGTCGAGCCTGGGGTGTCGGTCACGCTGGGGCGCGACACGGTCGCGGCGTGGTCGGCGGGGACGGTGGTGGCGCCCGACGCTTCCACCGTCCTGTGCTACGCCGACAGCTACGCCATCAATCCGATCGTGTGGGATGTGCTCAGCCCGAGCGACCGGGGCTGCCTGACGCAGCCGAGTGGGTGATCGTCGCTCCCGGCGCTCCGCTGCGGGAGCGTCGGTCCGTCAGGCCTCGCGCACCGCCGTCGTGGATGCCGTCGGCTCGGCGCACGGGTCAAGCAGCGCTTCGGCCTGGAACAGGTTGATCCCGCTCGCGACAAGGTCGGCCACGCGGCGCATCTCCCGCTCCGCGCCGGCCTGACGCTCGATCAACCACTGGGCGACCATCAGCGTCTCGCCGTCACCCTTCGATGCCGCCGCGCGGGCGAGGTCGCCGACCTGGGCCGTCATCCTGCGCTCGCGGTCCAGCGCCGCGCGCACCGCTCGAGCCGGCGACTTGAACTGCGTCGGCGCGCTCGGGAGCTCGGGGAGGTCGAACTCGACGCGGTTCGAGGCGAGGTACGCCATGATCCGCGCGGCATCGGCGGCTTCCTCGCCGGCACGATCGCGGAAGAGGCGACCCCACGTCGTGAGGCTCAGCCGCTCGAAGTAGAGCGAGACGCCGAGACAGACCTGCTGCCCTGCCAGTTCGGCGCCGACCTGTCTGGTCAGGAGCCGGCGGAGGCGCTTTCCGATCACGTGGGGTTCCCTCGATGGTGGCGGTGGGTCTGGTAATGGCGCGAGCGAACGCACATCCGTGCCTGGAACCCCCGGCGCGGCCGGGCTCGCGGCGCTCGTGCCATCGCCCGCCTCCCCGTGCACCGGCATGAACCCGGCGGGGAGCGCGCGTTCTTCCGAGAGGCGCCGCGCGGCCATGGCGCGGAAGTTGGGCCTACGGCTCTTCCCGGCCAGGATCCGTCACCTCTCGACACGCCCCTGAATCACGCCGTCAGTATCATCGATTCGGCGCTCCGCGTCCGAAGCGTCGCGGTCGCGCGGGGACCACGCCCGAACGTGTGCTAGCGTCGGCCGCGTGACGCCAGGCGCATCGCAGTCGACGACGTTGCCCGCAGGCCGGCATACGGTTCCACTGACGCTTGGCGGCCGCGATCGACCCTACCTCCTCCACGTTCCGTCGATCGCCCCCGCCGATGGGGCTCCGTTCGTCCTGCAGCTGCACGGCCGCGGCATCGACCCGATCATGTTCGATCGATGGACGGGGTTCTCGGCGCTCGCCGACGAGGCGGGCTTCTTCCTGGCGATGCCGAGCGCGGCCGGCGAAGCCTGGAACGACGGGCGCTATGCGAGCCTGCTACGGGACGGGCCCGACGATGTCGGGTACCTGCTCGCGCTGCTCGACGACGCCCGCCTCCGCCTGCCGATCGACCGTCGCCGCATCTACTTGGTGGGGATGTCCAACGGCGCGACGATGGCCGCCCGGTTCGTCTGCGCTGCACCCGGAGCAGGTTGCCGCATTCGCGCAGGTGGCGGGGACCGCCGCGGAGGCGGTCGCAGCAGCCTGCCGCCCTGCGCTCCCGGTGCCGATCCTGAACGTCCACGGAACGCGCGACCGCTACGCGCCATACGCCGGTGGGCGTGCGCGCGGGCTGCGCGCTCGGCTAGTCCTGCGCCATCCGGCCGGTCCGTGCATCGGGGTCGACGAGTGGGCCCGCCACTGGGTCGACGGCAACGGTGCCCTCGACGGTCCGCACGCCGAGACGATCCCGCCCGACGCGTCCGTGCGCCGCTGGCGAGGTCCGACGCCGGCCTGCGACGCTGTCTTCTACCGCATCGACGGCGGCGGCCACACCTGGCCGGGCAACCGCGCGTGGGTGCCGCCGGTCTTCGGCCGGACGAGCCGCGCCTTCGATGCGACGAGAGTCGCCTGGGACTTCTTCGCCGAACACACGCGCGAGGCATGAAGCGGGGCCACGAGGTGCCCATCTGGCTCGCCACACCCGGCGCCGTGTTGACCATGCCGATCGACCCGTCCTGGTTTCTGCGGCCGCGCCCAGGCTCGCACGGCGATCCGGCTGCCTGCGATATTCAGTGCCGAACGCCTCTCTCGCGGCGGATCGATCTCGGGTAGCGTAGCCGCCGAGAGCGTCCGGCTGCGAGAGGTCACCCGCCGATGACTGATCACCAGGTGGCGACCATCGAGCGCCACATCCTGAGTCGCGCCCACCGTGCACTCGAGCGCGTCCTGGTTCGTGTCGAGACCACCGCCGAGGTGGCGGGCACCCTCGAAGCGTCCGGCCTGTCGGGCGTCGTCGAGGGCGTGCTCGACGAACTGCATGCCACTCTGACGACCCACATGGAGTGGGAGGAGAGCTTCTGCTTCCCCGAGACGGACCGCCTCGCGGCCACGCCGTGGGCGACCCGCCTCCTGCGGCTGCAGCACGCGCAGATCCGGAGGGCACTCGACCGTCTCGCGGCTGACGGCGTCGCGTTGCAGGCCGCACCGGGGCATCGCGAGGTCGCCGAGCTGCGGGCGCACCTCTACGCGTTCCACGCGATCGTGTCCTCGCATCTCGAACAGGAGGAGCGCGCCGTGCTGACGCTGCTGGTCAGCGAGCCGGGAGCGCACGCCGAGGCCGCCACGCCCGCCGCCCGGGGGCGCTGAGGATCGCCCATCCGGCGGGCGCAGCGCCGGGCCGCCCGGGGGCGCTGAGGATCCCGCGAGCTCCCTGGCGCGAGGCATCCGCCCGACGCGCGCAACCCCGGCGTCGGGTACTGTGGCGACGTGCCCGTCGCACCAGGAGCCGAACCGGAGGAGAACCAGACCATGGCACCGGGCTTCGCCGCCGACATCAAGCCGCTGTTCCGCGACCGGGACAGGACGGCCATGACGTTCCTGTTCGACCTGTGGGACTACGCGGACGTCAGGCTCAACGCGGGGCAGATCCTGGCCGCCACTGAATCCGGCGACATGCCATGCGACGGCACGTGGACGAAGGAGCGAGTCGACCTGCTCCGTCGCTGGATCGACGGAGGATGCCTGCCGTAGGCGTTCGGGCGTCGCCTGAAGGGCTGTCCCGGGGACAGACTTGCGAGCAGCGCGGCGCTCACGGGGATACCATGGGGCCTCGAGGCCGTGTGCCGGCACCTCGCGGTGCCCGCCCTGGTGCGGCCGCGGTCCCGCGGCATCCCGTCGTACGTGAGGTATCAGCCAGGACTGTGCGCAAGCGAAAAGTGACCTATCCGGTGGCGCGCACCGCCAACCGGCCCGCCCGGATCATGGGCGATCCCAGCTACGTTCGCCCCACCGTCGTGACGATCGACACCAGCGCGATGGCCCCGCGAGGCTCCTTCGCCGCCGGAGACCGCGTCGTGATCGCCAGCGACGGCCTCTACGCTGGCGAGACCGCGATCGTGGAACGGCTCGCGCAGGGCGTCATCCCGGCCGCAGTCGTGCGCACGGAAGCCGGGCGCACCCGTCGGGTTCGCGTGATCGACCTTCGTCCGGCCTCCGCCCAGGCGCCCACGGAGAGCTGAGTGCCGTCGCGCACCCGCCACCGCGTCCCCGCATCCCGCGGATCGGCCGTCCTCACGCCGGTCAATGCGGGGTCCAGATGACGGACGTTTCCGCGCCGTGACGCCGGCAGAGACTCCCCCCGCCGCCGACGCGGCGGTCGCAGGCAATTCCACGACACGCACGCTCGGCAGGCGCAACGAGCGGCTGCTGATGGCGCTGGTACTGGGCTACAGCGCGCTCGTCGTGGTCCTGATGTTCCTTCGCGGCATCGAGATCACGCCCGACGTGATGGCGGTCGCCTTCGGGCTGGGCGCCGTCATCCTGGGCAGGGGACGGCTGTTCCTCCGCGATTGGCTCCCGTTCGTCGCGCTCTTCCTCGCCTACGAACTGATGCGCGGCCTGGCGGACAACGTGGGGCTGCCGGTCCACATCGTCGACATGGTCACCGCCGAGCGGCTCGTGGCATTCGGCCAGGTCCCGACGGAGCTGCTCCAGAACGCACTGCACCCCGCGACCGGCGTGGATCTCGTGGCGGAGATCGCCACGGTGGTGTACATGCTCCACTTCGCACTGCCGCTCGTGACCGGGTTCATCCTCTGGGTCTGGCGGCGCGCCCACTACTACGACTTCGTCGCCGCCCTGATCCTGTTGAGCCTGTGGGGCTTCGTGACGTTCGTGCTGATCCCGACCGCTCCGCCGTGGTACGCGGCCCAGGTCGGCGCCCTGAACGGACCGAACGGCCATGCCGCCATCTCGTACCTGAAGCCCGGCGCGTTCAACACCCTCGCCAGCTTCTTCGGGTTCAAGGCCGACTACATCTACACGTATGCGTTCTACGACGTGAACCCGAACGGGTTCGCAGCCTGGCCCTCTCTCCACGTGGGCTATCCATTCCTCTCGTTCCTCGTTCTCCGCCGCGCGTTCGGCAGGATCGGCTGGGTCGCGTTCGCGTACACGCTCGTCGTCGCGTTCTCGGTGATGTACACCGGCGACCACTGGCTGATCGACTGCATCGGCGGCGCCGCGTATGCGTACGTCTCGTACTACCTGATCACCCACGCCGCGGTCGTGCAGCGTCGCCTGGCCGGCCTCCGTGACGACACCCTCGGCATGGGCAGCGTGGGCGGCGCCAGGGAATGGGTCATGACACTCCCGTCGACCGTCTCGTGGGTGCGGCTGCTGCTGGGCGCCGGGATCGCCGTCGTGGGCATCGGCGGCGTCCAGGCCATGGAGCGCACCGGCCACACCGGCACCTGGCTCTACCTGGTCCCCTGGGGGGCCGTCGTTGCCGGTACGTGGCTGGTGGCCGTGTCCATCATCCGGCGAGGAGGCCGGGCCCCGTGACGACGCCAGGATCGGATCGGGGCCGCGCGCGCACGCGCAGCCGCGGAGCGCGACCGGCAGGGCCTCCCTGCGGCCGCGGAGGCTTCCCTGGGGGTGATCGGCGGTTCCGGCCTCTACGAGGTCGACGGCCTGCGCGACGTCGTCGACGTGCGACCCGAGACGCCCTATGGGCCACCCTCCGATGCGCTGGTGGTCGGTTCCCTGGGCGACACGCGCGTGGCGTTTCTGCCCCGCCACGGTCGCGGCCATCGACTCACGCCATCGGAGGTGCCGTACCAGGCCAACGTCTACGCGCTGAGACTCCTGGGAGTCGGCTCGGTGATCGCCGTCTCCGCGTGCGGCTCCATGCGCGAAGAGATCCGGCCGCGGGACGTCGTGGTGCCCGACCAGCTCATCGACAGGACCAGGGACCGGCCGTCCACATTGTTCGGGCGCGGTGTCGTGGTCCACGTGGCGTTCGCCGACCCGTTCTGCGCCGTGCTCTCTGCGCGACTGGCCGAGGAGGCGGAGGCCGTGTTCGCGGATGCGGACCGGGAAGGCGGCGTCGCCGGGACCCCCCGCGCCAGGGCGGTGCATCGCGGTGGCACGTACGTGGCCATGGAGGGCCCGCAATTCTCGACGCGCGCCGAGTCCAACCTGTACCGGAGCTGGGGCGCCGGGGTGATCGGCATGACCGCCCTGCCCGAGGCGAAGCTGGCGCGTGAGGCCGAGCTCTGCTACGGGATGCTCGCGTACGCCACGGACTACGACTGCTGGCACGAGGGTGAGGAGCCCGTGACGGTGGCCCAGGTGCTGGCCAACCTCGGCGCGAATGTCGAGTCGGCCCGGGCGATCCTGCGGCGGATCGCCGCCGGCGGGCTGCCGCGACGGGACGACTGCGGGTGCGCGTGGGCCCTCGCGGGCTCGATCCAGACCGACCCGTCGGCCGTCGACGAGACCCGCGTGCGCGAGCTGTCGCTGCTCCTGGGCGGGGACCTGCCGACCGGCGTGATGGCTTGGCGCGATGACGGCGCACCGGAGCCGTGACGTGCGGTGAGACCGCTGATCAGCGCGGACGAGCTCCGCGCGGCGTCAGGTGATGACTCCCTGCGCATCGTCGACGTGCGCTGGTATCTCGGGCGACCGGGCGAGGGGCGCTCGGCCTACGAGCAGGGTCACCTTCCAGGCGCGATCCACCTGGACCTGGACGCCGACCTGAGCGCACCCGACGGGCCCGGCCGGCACCCGCTCCCGGATGCCTTGGACTTCGCACGCCGCATGGGCGAAGCGGGGATCGGGTCCGGGAACCCGGTCGTCGTCTACGACGACATGGGCGGCTGGGTGGCGTCGCGCCTCTGGTGGATGCTCGAGCGTATCGGCCACCCTCGCGTCCAGGTGCTGGACGGCGGTATCAGTGCGTGGGTCGAGGCGGGCGGGTCGCTGACCACGGACGTCCCCCACTGGCCGGCGGCCCAGCTCGACGCCCCGGCGCGGGTGGTCGGGCACGGTTGATCGCGATGCGCTTCGCGCGCGCCTGGGCCGCGTCGTGCTGCTCGACGCGCGGGCGGCTGCGCGATACCGCGGCGAGGTTGAGCCCGTCGACCCGGTGGCCGGGCACATCCCCACCGCGATCAGTGCGCCGTTCGAGGGAAACCTCGGCGCGGACGGGCGATTCCTGCCACCGCGGGTGCTCGCGGCGAGGTTCCGCGCGCTGGGCGCAGGGTCCGGCGCGGAGGTCGTGACGTACTGCGGCAGTGGCACGTCGGCGCTGCATCACGCCCTGGCGATGCGCGTCGCAGGTCTGCCGGAGCCGACGCTGTACGTCGGCTCGTGGAGCGACTGGAGCACGGCCGGGTACCCTGTGGCGACGGGCCCGGAGCCGGGATCGCCGGCCTGACGATCCTGGGACTCGCGGGCGCCCGCGCGTGAGGCGCTGCCGGCGCGCTCTGCCCGGGCCGACCCCACGCTGGAACCCCCGGAGCGTGGCCCACGCACTCCCCCGAGGCCTGGCTCCCGACGTCCCCCGAGGCCTGTGCTTGACGGCTGGACGCGCAGGGTGCATAACGGATGCCACGACGGGAGGCCGAGACGCGCGCGTCCCCGCACGGTCACCTGACCCGCGCCGAGCCACTGGTGAGCCCGACCCGTCGACCATCATGTGCGCGCCCGGTTGACGAACGCGTCCACGGCTGCGCAGGGGGGTCTCGCATATGCAACGTCCTCGGTTCACGTTCCTCGCCGGCCCGGCAGGCGCGGCAGCGCTCCTCCTGGCGACGACTCTGCTCGCCGTGCCGGGTGCTGCGGCCGCCGGCACGACGGTCTACGTGTCGCCGTCCGGCTCCTCCGGCGGCGCCGGCACCTCGTGCGACACGGCCGCGTATGCCACGATCGGCGACGGCGTCTCGGCGGCGGCGGCGGGCTCGACCGTCGTTGTCTGCGCCGGCACCTACAAGGAGGACGTCTCCGTCACGAAGGCGCTGACGCTCAGCGGCCAGGGCGCCACCATCGACGCCACCGGGCTCGACAACGGCATCAAGATCGCGGCCTCGAACGTCACGGTGATGGGCTTCACGGTGGAGAACGCCACCGGCGAGGGCATCCTGGCCCAGCAGCCGAACCCGGTGAAGGGTCCCATGATCCAGGGCATGCAGCTTTACACGGGTGCTCCGATCACCCATGTCGTGATCAAGCACAACGTGGTCCAGGACAACGACCAGGGCGGCTGCCGGCCAATGCGGCGACCACCACCTATGCGGAGTGCCAGGCATCCGGCGGCATTCCCGGTGACTGCGGGGAAGGCATCCACCTCTGGAGCGTCGCCAACTCGCAGGTGCTCCTCAACACGGTGACCGGCAACGCGGGCGGCATCCTGCTGACCGACGAGTTCGGTCCGACGCATGGCAACCTCATCGCCGGCAACATCGTCACCGACAACGCGTACGACTGCGGCATCACGCTGCCGGGCCACAACCTCGCCGTCAACCCCCAGACGCACGCGTTCATGCCGGCCTTCGGCGGCGTGTACGGCAACGTGGTGCGCAACAACATCGTCCTCGACAACGGCATCCAGGGCCAGGGCGCCGGCATCGGCATCTTCGCTCCGGCCCCCGGCACCGCCTCGTACGACAACGTCATCGAGGACAACGCCATCTCCGGCAACGGCCTCGCCGGGGTCGCGCTTCACGGCCACGTGGCGGGCGCCTACGTGGGCGGCAACACCATCAGCGGCAACTACATCGGCCCCAACAACCTCGACGGTGATACGGACGTCAGCCCCACGGCCGACAACGCGACCACCGGCATCCTGGCCTGGTCGGCGGCCACCGCCGATCACGGTCACCATCACCGGCAACACCATCTTCGGCAACTCGTACGGCGTCTGGCTCGGCCACGTCGTCAGCGCGCCCGGCGCCTCGGCGGGGAACACCTTCTGGACCGTCAGCACCCGCGTCCACGTGGCGTAGGCGCCAGGTTCGCCCTGTCTCCCGACGGGTGGGCGGTGCATCGCCGTCCACCCGTCCGCTTGTCCGACCTCTGCCGACGGCGCGCCCTGGTGGCGGCGCTGTGACGCCCTGGGCGCGCCTGGGCGGCGCTGTCGCGCCTTGCCGACGGCGCGCCCCGGTGGCGGCGCTGTCATGCCGCCGCTCAGGGGACGTGCTCGTCGCGTACCCTAAATCCCCGTGATGCTTCTTGCCCTCAAGGTGGCGTTGACGCCGCTCCTCATCGGAGGCGCGAGCCTGGGCGCCCGCCGCTGGGGTCCCGTCATCGGCGGCTGGATGGTGTCGCTGCCGCTGACGTCCGGGCCGGTCGCCCTCTTCCTCGCCCTGGATCGGGGTCCCACGTTCGCCGCGTCTGCCGCGGAGGCGTCGGTGGCCGGGAACATCGCGATCGTCGCGTTCTGCGTCGCCTACGCTCGGACGGCCCGCCGCGGGGGGTGGCGAGTGGCCATCGGCGCCGCCGGGATCGGCTGGCTCGCGGCGGCGATCGCGCTGCAGCCGGCGCTGGCATTGCCGGTCGGCCTTGTGTTCCTCCTGGCCAGCGCGACCCTGGTGATCGCCCTGCGAGCGATGCCTGGCGGCGTCTCGCGACCGGCCGCCACGGGATCGCCCCGGTGGGAGCTGCCGCTTCGCATGGCCGTCGGCACCGCGGTGGTGGTCGCCATCACGGCCGCCGCCCCGTCGCTGGGAGCGTCGGCCAGCGGGCTCCTGGCCATGCTGCCCGTGATCGCCACGGTGCTCGCGGTCTTCACGCATCGGCGCGACGGAGCCGACCCGGCGATCGGAGTCCTCCGCGGGATCCTCACCGGCCTCTTCGGAACGGCGGCGTTCCTGGCGGTCGTGAGCGCGTCCGTGGAGCGCCTTGGCGTGGCCGCGGCGTTCACCGCAGCCATCGCCACGGTCGTGGTGATCCAGCTGGTGGCGCTGTCCGTCCTGCGGCGCAGCCCCGCCACCTTCATGGGCAGCACGGCCGCCGGCTGAATCGCCGATCGGGCCGGCCGACGATACGGGGCCGGGCCAACGAACGGGGCCGGCGGGCGATACGGAGCCGGGCCAACGATACGGGGCCGGGCCGCCCTCGAGGCGCAGCGATAGACTGGGCGCCGTGCCTCGTCTCGTGACCGCCACCCGGTACGTCGCGCCGCTGCGCGAGGGAGGCTCGCTGCCCGCAATCGTGGAGGCGGACGACGACGGGCTGTACGTGGCCAAGTTCCGTGGCGCCGGGCACGGGGCGAAGGCGCTCGTCGCCGAGCTGGTCGCGGGCGAGATCGGGCGGGCGCTCGGCCTGCTGGTGCCCGACATCGTGCTGGTCGACCTCGACCCGGCGCTGGCGGCCGGAGAGCCGGATGCCGAGATCCGGGAGCTGCTGCAGCGCAGCGCCGGGCTCAACGTCGGCCTCGACTTCCTCCCCGGCGCGCTCGGCTTCGACCCGGCTGCCGGGTTCGTGCCGGACGCGGACATGGCCGCCGACGTGGTCTGGTTCGACGCGCTCGTGACCAACGTGGACCGCACGGCGCGGAATACGAACCTCCTGGTCTGGCACCATCGGCTCTGGCTCATCGACCACGGGTCGGCCCTGTACATCCACCACACGTGGCGCGACCCGGTCGCCCACGCGGTGCGCCCGTTCCCGCAGAGTCGCGACCACGTCCTGCTTCCGTGCGCGTCGTCGATCGAGCGCGCCGACGCGCGCCTGGCGCCCCGGCTGACCCGGGAGCTGCTCGAAATCGATCGCGGCCGCCGTGCCCGACCAGTGGCTCGCCCCACAGGCCGGGCTGCGGGACCCGGAGGCGCACCGTCGGGCATACGTCGACTACGTGTCTCGCCGGCTGGCCGAGCCGCGCAGCTTCGTCGTGGAGGCCGAGCATGCCCGGCTCGCCGCGTAGCCCGTTCGCCTACGTCATCCTGCGGGTTGTCCCGCGCGTCGAGCGTGGCGAGTGCATCAACGCGGGGATCCTCCTGTGGTCTCGCCCGCTCCGGTTCCTGGGCGCGCGCGTGCACCTGGATGCGGCCCGCCTCGCGGCGCTCGCGCCGGACTGCGACCCCCTGGCGGTGCGCGAGCAGCTCGACGCGATCGCGCGCGTCGCCGCGGGAGACCGGTCGGCGGGACCGATCGCCCGCCTGGCGAAGCCCGAGCGGTTCCACTGGCTCGCCTCCCCCAGCAGCACGGTCGTGCAGCGCTCGGAGGTCCACACCGGGATCACCAGCGACCCTGGCGCGACGCTGGAGCATCTGTTCGACACGCTCGTCGTTGGCCCATGACGACGGTGTCGCGATCGAAGGTGGACACCGTCGTGTTCGATCTCGGCGGCGTCCTGATCGACTGGAACCCGAGATACCTCTACCGACGGCTGTTCCGCGGCGATGACGCGGCGATGGAGGCGTTCCTCGGCGAGGTGTGCACGCCGGAATGGAACGCGCGCCAGGACGCGGGCCGTCCCTGGGCGGATGGGGTGGCCGAGCTGGTCGGTCGGCACCCCGACGCGCAAGACCTGATCGTCGCGTTCGACGAGCGCTGGGAGGAGATGCTCGGCGGCCCGGTGGCGGGCAGCGTGGAGATCCTCGATCAGCTTCGCGCCGCAGGCGTTGCGCTCTACGCGCTCAGCAACTGGTCCGCGGCGAAGTTCCCCGTCGCCCGTGCCCGTTTCCCGTTCGTGGCGTGGTTTCGCGACGTGGTGATCTCCGGCGACGTGGGCACGGTCAAGCCCGATCCGGCGATGTTCCGGGTGCTCCTGGAGCGGAACGCACTCGATCCCTCGTCGACTGCCTACGTGGACGACTCGAGCCCGAACGTGAGGGTGGCGGCGGGCCTCGGGTTCGCCGCCGCGATCCACTTCGTCGACGCCGACGCGTTGCGGCGCGACCTTGTGGCGCTCGGGCTTCCCGGCCTCACCGGATGAGAAACGCGCCCGGCGACGCGCGCCCCTCGGCTCAGCCGGTCATCACGCCTTCCAGCGCAGCCACGACGAGCGGAAGGTTGGTGGGCGTCAACCCGGCAACGTTGATACGGCCGGCGCCCACGAGGTACACGCCGAACTCGTCGCGCATCCGGGCGACCTGCGCCGTCGACAGGCCGAGCAGGGCGAACATGCCCCGCTGATCGCGAAGCGGCTGCCAGTCGCCGGGCAGTCCGGCCGCTTCCAGCGCATCGACGAGGGCGGAGCGGTTGTCGCGTATCCGTCCGCGCATCCCTTTCAGGTCCGTCTCCCACTGCGCGCGCAGCTCGGAGTCGCCGAGGATCGTCTCCACGACCTCCGCACCGTGCGACGGCGGGCTGGAGTAGTTCGCACGGATCGCCACCTTGACGTGTGTCAGCGCGGATGCCGCGCGTCCGGCATCGGCCGCTACGACGGTCAGGGCGCCGACGCGCTCGCGGTACAGGGCGAAGTTCTTCGAGTAGCTCGAACAGACCAGGAACTCGAGGCCGGGCCGCGCCATGCCCGCGATCCAGTCGGCGTCTTCGCGCAGTCCGTGGCCGAACCCCTGGTACGCGAAGTCGACGACCGGCACCAGGCCGCGCTCGAGCAGGAGATCGCCGATGGCGCGCCACGTCTGCTGGTCCGGGTCGACGCCCGTGGGGTTGTGGCACGAGCCGTGCAGTACCACCACGTCGCCCGGTGCCGCGGCGGCGAGTGCATCGAGCATCCCTGCCGCGTCCAGCCGCCGCCCGCTTCCGTCGAGATACGGGTACGTCCGCACACTCATCCCGGCGAGCGAGAAGAGCAGCGGGTGGTTCGGCCACGTCGGTGCGCTGAGCCAGACAGTCCGGTTGGCACCGACCTGCGCCAGGAAGTCGGCCGCGACCCGCAGGGCTCCGGTGCCGCCGGGCGTCTGTGCCGTCACCGCGCGCCCGCTCGTCACCACTTCGTGGTCGGCGCCGAACACGAGGTCGCGGACGGCCGCCCGGTAGCCGGGGCGACCGTCGATGGGAAGGTAGCTTCGGGGGCCGGTGCCGCGGAGCATCCTGCGCTCGGCCTCGACCACGGACGGCAGGGCCGGCGTGTTCCCGGAATCGTCCACGTACACGCCGACCGCGAGGTTGGCCTTGCCAGGCCGTGGATCGGCCCGGAAGGCTTCAGTCAGTCCGAGGATGGGGTCCGGCGGGGCCGGCGTGAGCGCGCGTGCTGGCAGCGGCATGGCGTTCCTCCGAGGTGACCGGATGGCCGGCTGCCCAGACTCTATCCGATCGCCCGGCGCCGCCGAGCATTGGTGGTGCGCTCGTTGGAGCGAGTCGCGCCGCGGCGGGCGACTCGCGCGCGCGGGCACGGCGAGTCGCGCGCCCGTCCGCCGGCGAGGCAGCCTTCAGCGCGTACGGATCCGATCGGGCTGGAGACGGCGTCCGTGCCGGCGCTCCAGCAGGGCGGCCACCTCGCCCATCACGGCCGCGACGTCGTGCACCATCTCGTCCGCCTGGCGCCAGGCCTCGGTTCCGGGATTCGCAAGTCGGCGCCGCAGCATGGCGGCCCGGCTGGTCCGCTTCAGGTCTCCGATTGCCCGCTCAAGGTCCGGCATGCCATCGCTCCTTCGTGACCGGGCCGATCGCGGTGCTGCCGGTCGGCTCCATCGTGGTGCACCAGTGTTCAGGCGTGGCACGCGGCAGGTGAAGAAACCGACATTGGCGCCGCAAGGGAGGCGGCGGGGCTGGACGCTCGACCGAAATCTCGGGTGGTGACACGGCGTCGCAGAGTGAGTCGATGGCCCCCATGGAGAGGCGCGCAGGTACTTTCAGGAGGGGCCACGGGGCTGCCGACGGCCGGTAGGGTGGCGGCATGTCGCGATTGCTCGCAGGCGCGTCCCTGCTGCCTGCCGCCGTGCTCGGGGCCGTCGCCGTCGCAGTCGCAGCGACGGGGGGCGGCACGATCGCGGCCCTGGCCCTGGGTTTCGCGGCCGTGGGAGCACTCGTCGGCGTGGCGGCCACCGCCGTCTCGCTGCGCTCGATTGCCGCCGCGCTCCAGCGCGAGCTGAACCGGCTCGCCGAGGGGGCGCTCGAGCCAGCTCCCGGCGCCCGCGAAGTTCGGGCCGCTGGAGCCGATCGCGCGCGGTCTCGCCAGCGTCTCGGAGGCGCTGCGAACCGCCCAGCAGGACGCGACGACAGATCGACTCACCCACCTCATGAACCGCCCCACCATCCTGGCGCAGCTCTTTCAGGAGGTCGATCGCGCCGCACGCTATGGGCGCCCCCTCGCGATCGCGTTCATCGACCTCGACCACTTCAAGGACATCAACGACACCTACGGGCATGCCGTCGGCGACTCGGTGCTCCGCGGAGTTGCCGGCGTGTTCCGGGAGAACCTGCGCGAGGTCGATTCCGTGGGCCGGTACGGGGGCGAGGAATTCGTCGTCGCCATGCCCGAGACCACCATCGAGGAGGCGGTCGTCGTCGCCGAGAAGCTGCGCCTGCTGATGCTCAAGCAGCAATTCGAGGTCGACGACCGGACACCGGTGACGGTCTCGATCAGCATCGGCGTCGCCGGTGGACAGGGTCCGCGCCTGCGCGTGGACGAACTGGTGCGCGACGCAGACGCGGCGATGTACTCGGCGAAGGCGCTCGGCCGCAACCAGACATATGTCTTCAGCGAGCCGGACGACGACACGCGAATCCCGCGCGCTCCGATCTCGCCGAGCGGACGGGCCACGGCGGCCGAGGTCGGGCTGACCGCGCTGCGAGCTGCGGAGGCGGCCCTTTCCGCGGCCGTGTCGCCGCTGCCTCACTACCGGGGCAAGCCGTCCTCGCTGATCGCCGCGATCTCCGTGCGGCTGGCCCGCGAGCTCGGGCTGCCCGAGCAGGAGGTCGAACGGATCAGGGTGGCGTCGCTGCTTCACGACATCGGCAAGGTGGCGGTTCCGGGACAGATCCTGGAGAAACCCGGCCCCCTGACGACGGACGAGTGGCAGAGCGTGGTGCAGCACCCCCGCATCGGCCAGGTGATCATCGACCAGGTGGCGGCGGTGCAGGACGCCGGCGCGATCATCCTGCACCATCACGAGCGTTTCTCGGGGCACGGGTATCCATACGGGCTTCGCGGCAGCGACATCCCGCTGGGCGCGCGGATCGTCGCCGTCGCCGATGCCTACGACGCGATGGTCCACGATCGCCCGTATCGTCGCGGGATCGGGCACGAGGCCGCCATCGCCGAGCTGCGCCGGCATGCCGAGATCCAGTTCGACCCACAGCTGGTCGTCCTGTTCTGCGACCTCTTCGCGCTCGATCCGCCGATCGCCGACCCCTCGCTCCTGATCGCGCCTCCCGCTCCGTCGCCGCGCTCTCGCGAGCGCCGCACCCACAGGGACGTTGCGTCAGCGTGACGCCCCACCGGGCTCAGGCGACGCCCGCCGCCCTCGCGACTGCGACCAGCACGACGCCGACCAGCAACCCTGCGAACAGATTGCGGCGCCAGGCGACCAGCACGACCGACGCGATGACGGCGACCCACTCGATCCCGACGTGGAAGACCGGGCGCCCCGCCTGGGACCCCACCATGACGCTCGAGGCGGCCAGGGCCGCCAGGACGGCGGGACCCACCAGCCGCAGGTAGAGCCTGATCCCGGCGGGCAGCCTCTCGACACCAGGCGCGAGCAGGGGCACCGCGCGCGACGGGTACGTGACGGCGCCCATGAGGGCCGCAAGCGCGACGAGGCCGACGCTCATGGCAGGCCTGCCTCGTCCGGAGGGTCCACCGCGGCCTCGGCGTCGGCGAGCAGCTGCTGGTTCATTCCCAGACCCGCCGCGGCTTCCGGGCGTGTCGGCACGAGCGCGAGCCCGACGAGCGGCCCGAGGAGGCCGCCGGCCACCACGCCGACCGCGGTTCCCGTCGCGAGCCCGACCAGTACCGCCAGGCAGGCGCCCGAGACGGCCGCGACGAGCTCCCGGCGCCCGGAGATCAACCCTGCCGCGAGGCCGGCCATGGCGGCGGGAAACACGACGTCGAGTCCGAACCGGCCGGGATCGGCGATCTGTCCGCCCAGCACGGCCCCGACGACGGTCATCACGTTCCACGGCACGTACGTCGACGCAACGGCGCCGACCCAGTACCCGACCTCGTCCGCGTAGCCGAGCCGCTGGAAATGCGCGATCGACAGGGCGAACGATTCGTCGGTGAGGACGTACGCCATGGCGGCCCGGCGCGGTCGCGGACGGTCGCGGAGCCACGGTGCAAGCGCGGCCGAGTACAGGAGGTGGCGGGCGTTGAGGAGCGCCGTGACCAGCATGATCGCCGGCCACGCCAGCCCACCTGCGACCAGTCCGACGGCGGCAAACTGCGATGCACCGGCGAACACCAGCACGCTCATGGCGATCGCCTCGACCGGGCTGAACCCGGCATGCATGGCCGCCAGTCCGTACACCAGGCCGAACCCGCCGGACGAAACGGCGATGCCGGCCGACTCGAGCAGCAGCTGCCTGCGCGACGCCGAGAGCGGAACCGGGGACCGCGGCGGAGGGCCGCCCGGCGCCCGATCTCGCGCGGCCGCTCGCGGGTCGCCGTCCGAGGATCTCGTGCTCGACATGCGGGCCGACTCTAGGCGATCGTGCGGTGCCCCGCACGACGCGGCGCCCCGCACGACGCGGTGCCCCGCACGACGCGGCGCCCCGCACGAGCGGTGCCCCGCACGAGCGCCGCCCGCCTGTGGGTTTCAGCCCGTCGCGGCGATCGCCTCGAGCTCGGGCCCGCCCAGCACGTCCGGCTCCGCCTGGGGCGCGAACTGCGTCACGTACAGGTCCGCGTACAGACCGCCCGCGGCGAGCAGCGCGGCGTGCGTGCCCCGTTCGACGATCCGGCCGCCGTCCACGGTCAGGATCAGGTCGGCGTTGCGCACCGTGGACAGGCGGTGCGCGATCACGACCGAGGTGCGGCCGGCGAGCGCGGTGCCGAGAGCGAGCTGGACCGCCAGCTCCGACTCGGAATCGAGGTGAGCCGTCGCCTCGTCAAGCACCACGATGTCCGGAGCCTTGAGCAGCAGGCGGGCGATCGCCACCCGCTGCTTCTCGCCGCCCGACAGCCGGTAGCCCCGATCGCCCACGACGGTGTCCAGGCCTGCTGGCAGCGACTCGACCAGGGCGAGGATCTGCGCGCCCCGCAGCGCGTCGAGCAGCTGCTCGTCGGAGGCGTCGGGCTTCGCATACAGCAGGTTGGCCCGGATCGTGTCGTGGAACAGATGCGCGTCCTGGGTGACCACGCCCACCGCGCGGTGAATGGAGTCCAGGGTGGCATCCCGAACGTCGACGCCGTTGATGCGGACGGCGCCGGAGCGAACGTCGTAGAGCCGCGGAATGAGGTGGCTGATGGTGGTCTTGCCCGCTCCGGAAGGCCCGACCAGCGCCACGAGCTGTCCCGGTCGGGCGGTGAACGAAACGTCGAAGAGCACCTGCTGGGACGGGGCCTGGTCCAGCACCGCGACCGACTCGAGCGAGGCCAGCGACACCTCCTCCGCCTTCGGGTAGCTGAAGTCGACGTGCTCGAACTCGACGGTGGCCGGGCCGTCCGGGATCGCGACGGCATCCGACCTCTCGGCGACCATGGGCTTGAGGTCCAGCACTTCGAAGACGCGATCGAAGCTGACGAGCGCGGTCATGATGTCGACCTGCACGTTCGACAGCGCGGTGAGCGGCCCATACAGCCGGTTCAGGTACGCAGTGAGCGCGACGACGGTGCCGACCTGCAGCGCACCGCTGGCCGCGAGCACACCGCCCCATCCGTAGACCAGCGCGGTCGCGAGCGACGCCGTGAGCAGGATCGCCGCCATGAACACCCGCGTGTACATGGCCTGGGTCACCCCGATGTCGCGCACCCGGCCGGCCTTCTCCTCGAAGCTCCGGATCTCGCGCCACGGCTCGCCGAACAGCTTCACGAGGAGCGCCCCCGCGACGTTGAAGCGCTCGGTCATCATCGAGATCATCTTGGCGTTCAGGTTGTAGCTCTCGCGCGTGATCGCCTGCATACGCCGGCCCACCCAGCGGGCCGGCAGCAGGATGACCGGCAGGAGCAGGAGCGCGACCAGCGTGATCTGCCACGAGAGCAGGAGCATTGCCGCCAGCGTGATCACCACGCTGATCACGTTGCCGATCACCGACGAGAACGTGTCGGTGAACGCCTGCTGCGCGTCCAGCACGTCGTTGTTGAGCCGGCTGACCAGCGCACCCGTCTGGGTCCGCGAGAAGAACGCGATGGGCATGCGCTGGAAGTGCGCGAACACCTGCGTGCGCATGTCGAAGATGAGGCCCTCGCCAACCCGAGCCGAGATCCACCGCTGCCACAGGGAGAGGACGGCGTCGGCCAGCGCGAGCCCGGCGAGCACGAGAGCAAGATCGACGACCAGCCCCGCCCGATGCTCCAGGATGCCGTTGTCGATGATTGCGCGGTAGATGAGCGGGTTGGCCGCACTCATCAGCGCGTCCAGGACGATGAGCCCCAGGAACACGGCCAGCATCCGCCGGTAGGGTCTCGCGAACCGCGCGATGCGCCGGAAGATGCCCGCCGACAGCTGCTGCGAGGTGACGGACTCGTCTCGACGGAAGGAGCGCATGAGCCCCCAGCCGCCGCTCCCGCCGCCCATGCCCCGGCGCATGCTCATGTGTCGATCCCGCCGCCTCGGCCGATCGACCCGATCGCCTCGAGACCCGACCGCGGCTCCGCCAGCGCGGCGACGTCGCCGGAAGCATGTACGGGCTCGAGGTTGCGCGCCGCCGTGTCGTCATGCACGAATCGACCACCACGGAGCCAGGAGGCCCCGGCGGCGACCACCGACATGATGGCGGCGGCGATGAACACGACCGCGACTCCCTGCCCGAACGGGGCCGAGATCAGCCGAGGGAAGAACTCCTTGCTGGTGAGGACCTGCGCCTGGGCGGCCGGCAGCGCATGGAGGACCGAGGCGGGCAGCAATGTGGCCATTGGGTTGTAGCCCAGCAGGGCGGCGAACAGGCTCGCCACCGGCGGCAGGTGCGAGATCCGCGCCGCGACCACGGCGGGGACGTCGTGGGCGGTGAGCCCCCGGTAGAGGGTGGCGGGCAGCGACGCCGCGAGGCCCGCGATCATCAGGGAGAAGAAGACGCCGATCGAGACCACCATTCCCGTGTTCTGGAAGGTGGTCCGCATGCCCGCGGCGGCACCACGCTGTCGGGCCGGCACGCTGCTCATGATCCCGGCCATGTTGGGCGACATGAACAGACCGCCCCCGATCCCGCTCACCAGCAGCAGCGCCCCGAAGGCCCAGTACGGGAAGTTCACCGGCAGCAGGATGAAGCCCAGGAACGACGCGGCCACGACGAGCATGCCGCCGGTGGCGAACGGCCGGGCGCCGAAGCGGTCGGAGAGGTAGCCGGAGAGGGGCCCGAAGAGGAGCGACCCCAGGGTGAGCGGCAGCAGGTAGATGCCGGCCCACAACGGCGTGTCCGCGAACGCGTAGCCGTGCAGCGGCAACCAGATCCCCTGCAGCCAGATCACGAAGACGAACGAGAGTCCGCCCCGGCCGAGCGATGCCAGGAAGCCGGCAAGGTTGCCCGCGCTGAACGCCCGGATGTGGAAGAGGTCGAGATCGAAGAGCGGCTGGTCCGCGCGACGCTCGATCCACACGAACAGAGCCAGCAGGAGCAGGCCGCCGGCCATCATCGTCAGCACGAAGGGATTGGTCCAGCCCATGGTGCGGCCGCCGTACGGCTGGATGCCGTACGTGATCCCGATCAGCAGCGCCGTCAGGCCCACGGCGAAGGAGATGTTGCCCGGCCAGTCGACCCTCGCGTGCGTGACCGTGCCGAGCTCCTCGAGACGGAGGTATGCCCAGATCGTCCCGGCGAGGCCCACGGGCACGCTGACGAAGAAGACGAGCCGCCAGTTGATGGCGGCCAGGATGCCGCCCACCACGAGCCCGATGAACTGCCCGGCAAGGAACGAGACGCCGTTGACGCCGAAGGCGAGGCCCCGCTGTTCCGGCGGAAACGCGTCGGTCAGGATGGCCTGGGCGTTGGCGAACAGGAAGGCGCCCCCGATGCCCTGCACGAAGCGCATGGCGATGATCCAGATCGCACCGGCCGGGCCGGTGAACGGTGTGCCTGCGAGCAGCAGCGAACCGACCGTGAAGATGACGAAGCCCGCGTTGTACATGCGGACCCGCCCGAACATGTCGCCCAGGCGTCCGAACGCCACCACGAGGACGGCTGTCACGAGCAGGTAGCCCATCATGATCCAGAGCAGGTAGCTCGTGCTGCCCGGGTCCAGAGGGTTGACCTTGATGCCGCTGAAGATCGCCGGCAACGAGATGATCACGATCGACCCGTCGATCGCCGCCATGAGCACGCCGAGCGTGGTATTGGAGAGCGCGACCCACTTGTAGTTGGGGTCTTCGCGGCGGGTGCGGCCCCGTCCGGAATCGTGTGTCGCCCGTGCAACCCGCCCTGTACCGGATGCCATGTCGCCCCGCCTCACATCGCCAGGCGCGGGTAGAGCCGCGCTGCGATGACCAGGAGCACCGCCAGCGCAAACGCCAGCACGCCGAAGTCGAGTGCGATCGGGAAGGTGGCGCTGCCACCCGACACCATCAGGCTCCGCAGCGCGTCGACCTGGTAGGTCAGCGGGTTGACGTGGGCCACCACCTGGAGCCAGGAGGGCATGACCGCGATCGGATAGATCGCGCTGCTGGCGAAGAAGAGCGGCATGGTCAGGACCTGCCCGATCCCCATGAACCGCTCGCGGGTCCGGACGAGGCAGGCGATGATGAGCGAGAAGGTGGCGAATCCGGCCGCGCCCAGGACCACCACCACGGCCGCGCCCACGATCGGCACGACACCGAACCGGAGATGCACGCCGATGAGCGCGGCGACAAGGTAGACGACGACGGCCTGCACGAGTGCCCGGAGTCCGCCGGCGAGCGCCTTGCCGGACACGAGCGCCATGCGCGAAGCCGGGCTCACGAGGTACTTGTGGAGAACGCCCAGGTCCCGCTCCCAGATGACGGCGATCCCGAAGAAGATGGCCGAGAAGAGGGCGCTCTGCGCCAGCACTCCAGGCGCCAGGAAGTCCATGTACCCGAGCTTCCCCGTCGGGATGGCCCTGGCCTGGGCGAGCACCTGCCCGAAGACGAGCAGCCAGAGGACCGGCTGGACGGCTCGCGTCAGGAGCTCCGTCGGGTCGTGGACGAGCTTGCGCAGCTCGCCCTGCGCGACCGTCCAGGCGTCCTCGAGGAATCGGACCGCGGCCGGCGGCTCAGCCCAGGCGACGGGCCGTGCGGCGCGTTCGAGCGACGTCACGATAGGTACCTCCTTCGTCCAGGTCACCGCCGGTGTAGTGCGTGAAGACATCGTCGAGCGTGGCGCCGGGGCCGACGTCGGCCGCGAGCGACTCCGGGGTGCCGAGTGCGACGAGTTGGCCGAGATGCATGATCCCGACCCGCTCGCAGAGCTCGGCTGCTTCGTCCATGTAGTGCGTGGTGAGCAGGATGGTGGTGCCCTCGCGGTCCCGTAACCGTCGGATGTGCTCCCAGACCGCGCGACGGGCGGTCGGGTCGAGCCCGACCGTCGGCTCGTCGAGGAACAGCACCTGTGGCTGATGCAGCATCGCCTGGGCGATCTCGAGGCGGCGGACCATGCCGCCCGAGTAGGTCCGCACCAGGTTGTCGCCAACGTCCGCCAGGCCCATGAACGCGAGCGCTGCGTCCATGCGCTCGCTCCGTTCGGCGGTCGGGATGTGGTAGAGACGGCCGGATATGTCCAGGTTCTCCCGCGCGCTGAGCGCGCCGTCGGACGAGAGGAGCTGGGAGACGTACCCGATCGAGCGGCGCACCAGCCGCTGCTCGCGCACGACGTCGTGCCCGGCTACCGTGGCGGAGCCCGAGGTGGGCGGGAGCAGCGTGATGAGCATCTTGATGGTGGTGGTCTTGCCCGCGCCGTTCGGCCCGAGCAGGCCGAACACCTCGCCCGGCCTCACGGCCAGGGACAGGGCGTCTACTGCCGTGACCGGACCGTATTCGCGCCGCAGTTCCCTGGTTTCGATGATTGCCTGCACCAACGCCTCGCGACTGATTAACAGTTAGGATGCCTAATAGTCTATCATCCACGCATGATCGCGTCGAAAGCCGCGCCCGGGACAGACAGGACCATTCGGCAGTGATGCCGACGCCGCGGCGCCGGGGACGCCGCATCGAGGACGCCGCCATCGCAGGACGCCGCCGTCGAGGACGCCGCGGCCGCCATCCTCGAGAACGTGCCAGTCGCCATGCGGGCGATTCGGGCGCGCATGCGCGAGGGTCGTCCTCCGGGGATCTCCGTCGCGCAGCTTCGCGCGCTGCTCTACGTCCGGGGGAACCCGGGCTCGGGGCTGTCCGATCTTGCCGAGCACCTCGGCACGTCGGTGCCCGCGGCTTCCGAGCTCGTCAGCAGACTCGTGCGTCAGGAGCTGCTCATGCGGGAGACGGACCCGGCCGAGCGCCGGCGCATCCGGCTGACGCTGAGCCCCGGAGGTGCCGGCCAGCTGGAAGCGGCCCAACGGGGCGCCGTGGACTGGCTCCGCGGCCGTGTCTCGGGGCTGGGCCCCGAGCGTCAGCGTGCGCTGGTGGCCGCGCTGGCCGACCTCCGCGCACTGGTCGATCCGGCGTCCGGACCGGCAGATGGGGGCGCGATGGGAGAATCCACCGGAGCAACCTGACGAACGGCCACCAGGGAAGGGCTGGCCGGATCTGGAGACTGCGCGGGCCACCGGCGAGGATATGCCCGGCGTGCGGCAGGCGGACGGATGGCCGGCCGCCCATGCGCGTCAACGGACGATGGACGCTGCTGGGAGGCCCGTGGTGCCTTCGGAGATCCTGCGCGGCCCGGCGCCGCCGGCACTGACCACGGACGACTGGGCCGTGCTGCTGCAATTGGCGCGGCAGGCGGTGGTCGCCGCCGTCGACGATCTGCCGTGCCCGCAACCAGAAGTTGCGCTGCTGCCGGGGCCGCTCCTCGCGCCCGCGGCGGCGTTCGTGACGCTCCACGTGCACGGCGAACTGCGCGGCTGCATGGGCCAGCTCGACTGGGAGCGGCCGATGTGGGCCAACGTCCTGGCAGCCGGCACGATCGTCCCGCGAGAGGATCCGCGGTTCATGCCGGTGTCAACGGCGGAGCTTCCGGCCATTCGCATCGAGGTCTCGGTGCTTGCCCCTCCGGTGGAGCTGGCGGACCCGTCGGCCTTCGACGTGCGGACCCAGGGCATCATCGTGGAGCGCTCCGGGCGCCGTGCGCTCCTGCTGCCCCAGGTCGCCGAGGAACTCGGGTGGGACGCGCCCACCACGCTCGACGCCGTGTGCCGCAAGGCGGGGCTGCCGGCGGATGCGTGGCGCAGGGCCGGCACGCGCCTCCTCGGCTTCTCCGCGTCACACGCCTCGGAGCCCGGGTTTGAGGGCTGATCCCGAGGGCCAGCCGCCGGTGCCAGCTCGAGGTTGCGCCGGGCGGCGTGGCAGCGACTCGCGCTACCGGGCGGCTTCCGGGAGCAGCCCGATGTACCGGATCCCTTCCCGCGGCTCGGCCATCCACGGCGCGACGACGTCCCGCCACGCCAGGTAGTGAGCCGTCTCGCGGTGGGCACGCGCCGCGTCGGCATCCACGTAGGCCTCGTAGAACACGAAGCGCGTCGGATCGTCCGCAGACTGGAGGATGTCGAACCGCAGGTTCCCGGGCTCGCGCACGGATCCCTCGTGGTTCGCCCGGGTCACGGAGATGAACGAATCCACGTGCTCGGGCAGCACGCGGACGTGGACGAGCGTGACGTGCATGGCTACTCCTGCGGCAGTGGACGGTGCTCGAGCGGGACATCCCAGTGCGCGTCGAGCAGCTCGAACCGGCGCTGCTCTTCCGCGCGGAACGTGGCCTGGTCCGGGTAGAGGCGCCGGGCGATCTCGAGCTCGGAGTGTTCCTCCATCGCGGCCCAGTCGCGGTACGTGATCGTCACCATCAGGTCCCAATCGGCGCGACCGTCTCCGTGGAAGCGCGGCTGGTACATCCGCACGTCGAGCATGCGGCCGCTCTTCATCTGCTCGCGCAGGATCGGCCAGTGGTTGCGCTGGAACAACTCGACCCACTCGTCGTGGTGGCCCCACCGTACGCGGTAGAAGTAGGCTGCCGTCACCGACTTGTCCGCCATCCCGGCCTCCCGTCGCCCGTCGCCTCGTCGCCTCGTCGCCAGCGGACCGTACCACGCACCGCGGCGTGCAGGCGCCGCCCCGGCTATCCCGGGCGCAGGAGCGCGTGCAGGCGCCGCCCCGGCTATCCCGGGCGCAGGAGCGCCGCGTCCACGACCCGCTGCAGCGCCGGGCGAAGCGTCGCCAGGGAGCGGGGCGCCCTCCGAAGCGACAGGAGCAGGGTGAGGCGCGGCTGGGCCCCGCGGAGCTCGAGCACCACCACATTGCCGGCCTCGCCAGCGATCGCGGCGACCCGCTCCATCGCCGCGGCACCGGCCGCGTCGTAGGTCACCATGGCCAGGCCGCTGGCCCGGCAGGTCTCGCCGGGAGCCGCCGGCGGCGATCGCGGCCTGCACCGCAGCCCGCCCCGTCCGGTGCCGCGGGTTGGCCACCAGCCCGGCGCCAGCCGGCATGCGGTCGAGTTCTGCCTTCAGGTCGAGCAGGTCTCCGCGGCCGCGCACCGTCCACAGCGCCCACGCCAGCAGGGCCTCGCGAGGCGCCATCAGCACCGTGGCCACGGTCGCGCCGGCCCCGCGAACGGGACGCTCCGCCGTCAGGCGCACGATGCTTCGGCCGAGCCGCTGCACCCCTGGCGGGCCGGCCGGGCCCGCGAGCTCGTCGCGCAGCCCCGCCACCAGCGCCCGCATACGCCGGGCGTTCAGCACCCCGCCCACTGCGTAACCGCCGACCATCAGCGCGGCGAGCGCGACGACGATCAGCGCACCGACGCTCACGTCTGCGATGGTACTGGCCGCGTCTCAGGCGAGCGCTGCTGCCGGTTCGTGTCGTACAGTCTCGGCGGAGGTGCCAGATGGCGGACAAGACACCCAAGCGCCCACCGAAGCCGAAGCAGCCGAAGAAGCCCAAGGCCTGACACCCGGGCGGCCGGCATGACCGCCCACCAGCCTGGCAGATCGCCCGGCCCCGCGGCCCGGGCCCCGGTCGTCGTCGCCCCGGTCGTCGTCGCCCGCGAGGTCGGCAGGCGGCGCAGCGATCTCTGCGTGCGACCATGATCGCCGGCATCGACCATCTCGTCATCGCCGTCCGCGACCTCGCGGAGGCCGGCGCGACCGTGGTCCGGGAGCTCGGTCTGGACATCAGCGCGGGCGGGCGACACGTTCAGTTGGGGACGGCGAACGTGCTGGTCTGGCTCGGAGACAGCTACCTTGAGCTGCTCGAAGTCACCGACCCAGCGCTGGCGGCCCGCTCGTGGATCGGCGTGCCCGCCCTTGCGTCCCTCGAGGCAGGGGGCGGCCTCGCCACCTATGCGCTGGCGTCCGACGCGCTGGCGACCGACCTCCGCCTGCTCCGAGAGCGGGGCTCGACCATGGACGGCCCGCTTCCCGGCGAACGGCTGCGGCCGGACGGGCAGTCGGAGCGCTGGCAGCTCGGGCTGCCTGCGGAGCTCGGACCGGACCGGCCGCCGTTTCTGATCGAGCACGACCTCGAGAGCCCGGACTGGCGCGCGGATGCCCGGCTCGAGCGGGCCGCCCACCGGCACGCAGCACGGGGTCGAGCGCGGCTCGACCGGCTCGACCTGGCAGTGGAGGCCCCGGCGTCCCTTGCAGCGGCGTTCTCGAGGGAGCTGGGCATATCCACCGTGACGGCGGACGTTCCCGGCGGCGAGCGCCGTCAGGCCGCGCTCGGACCGCACGCGGTCGGCATCGCGCGGTCGACCGTCGGCCGGCCTGCCGCCACGATCTCGATCGCATGCGACGGCGGAAGCGGGCGCGAGGTCGACGTCCTGGGGTGCCGCTTCGTGCTCCAGCGTCGCGACTGACACCCGGGTCGCTGCCCGCACCGTCTCACGGACCAGAGGGCCGAATCCGCGAGATTCGTACGAACAGGCCGCCCGGCACTTCCCTTTTCGCACCGGGGACCCCCCAATCGGACCATTCGGTGCGCTGTGACATGGTCCGGGGAGGGAATGCCATGAACTCGGGCGCGGGCGGCACGGCTGCCACGGACGCGGGCAGGATCCCGGCGAGGGACGCCCGCGGAGGTTCGTCGACCACCCGATCCGGCGAGCCGGGCGAGAAAGGGCTGCGCGGCGGCGTGCTCGGCATGGTCGCCAGCACGGTCATCGGCGTCGCCTCCACGGCCCCGGCGTACTCGCTCGCGGTGTCGCTGGGGCTGGTGGTGGCGGCCGTGGGGCTGCAGGCGCCGGCCGTCATGCTGATTTCCTTCGTCCCCATGCTGTTCATCGCGGCGGCCTACTACTACATGAACCGCGCCGACCCCGACTGCGGCACCAGCTTCACCTGGGTCAGCCGGGCCATGGGGCCGTGGGTGGGCTGGATCACCGGCTGGGCGATCATCGTCGCGGACGTCCTGGTGATGGCGAGCCTGGCCGAGATCGCCGCCATCTACACGTTCAGCCTGTTCAACATCGACACGGCGGCGTTCGGGTCCGTCGCCATGTTCGGGCAGAACGTGTCGGTCGGCAACGTCGCGATCGTGTCGCTCGGCATCGTCTGGATCATCGCCCTGACGGTGATCTGCTACGTGGGGATCGAAGCGTCGGCGCGCACGCAGTTCGTCCTCCTCAGCGCCGAGATCCTGACGCTGGCGCTCTTCTCGGTCATCGCGCTGGTGAAGGTCTACTCGATGGGGATCCCCGACAAGGTGCTGCCGTCGGCGAACTGGCTCAACCCGTTCGCGATCTCGTCGCCCGGCGCGCTGGTCAACGGGGTCATCGTCGCGCTGTTCATCTACTGGGGGTGGGACACGGCCGCGACCGTCAACGAGGAGACGAGCAACTCCCGGATCACGCCTGGAAGGGCGGCCCTCTTCTCCACGGTGATCCTGCTCGGCACCTACGTCATCGTGTCGGTCGCCGCGCAGGCGTACCACGGGGCGGGGTTCCTGTCCGGCCTCGGCGAGGAAGACGTGCTGGGAGCGCTGGCGGCCGACGTGATGGGCTCGCCGTGGGACAAGCTGCTGATCATCGCGGTGCTGTCCTCCGCGGCGGCGTCCACCCAGACCACGATCCTGCCCACGGCGCGAACCGCGCTCTCGATGGGCGCCAAGGGCGCGCTCCCGCCCTTCTGGGCCCGGGTGCACAGCCGCTTCCAGACGCCGACCTCGGCGACGATCTGGATGGGCATCCTGTCGATCGCCTGGTACGTCGTCATGAAGATGATCTCGGAGAACCTCTTCTCGGACGCGATCTCCGCGCTCGGACTGATGATCGCCTTCTACTACGGCCTCACCGGGTACGCGGCGGCGATCTACTACCGGCACGAGCTCATGAAGAGCGTCAGGAACTTCCTGTTCATGGGGCTCGCGCCGCTCGCCGGCGGCGTGATCCTCACGTGGGCGTTTGCCGTCGAAGTGGTGAACCTCGCCAACCCGGCCAACAGCTACTCGGGCGTCGCCTGGTTCGGGTTCGGTCCGCCCCTCGTGATCACGGCCGTGCTGATGGCGCTCGGCGTGGTCCTGATGGTGCTCCAGCGGCTGCGCCAGCCGGCATTCTTCCGGCTCAGCCCCGAGACGTACGACGCATCGGCCGGGTTTGCGTCGGGCTCGCCCGACATGGCGACGGGCGCGTAGGCCGGCACGCCGGCACCCGGGTCCGCAAGGCGGCGCCACGGTCGCCGATTGGAGTGTGCGGAATCCGTGGAGCCGTGCCCGCCCTGACGCCGAACTCGCGGTTCGAAGGGCGTCCACGATGCGATAATCGCCGGGATCGGCGGTCGAGCGACACGGTGCGGAAGCGCAAGGAGATGCGGAATGAAGGTGCTGCTGGTCGGGGCCGGGACCGTGGGCGAGTCCATCGCGAAGCTGAGCGGCGCCCGTCCGTGGCTCGAGCACATGGTCGTCGCCGACTACGACCTCGCCCGGGCGCAGCGGGTGGCTGCGGCCGCCGGCGGTGCGGCCGGCTTCACGGCGGAGCGCATCGACGCCTCGGACCGTGCGGCGGTAGCCGGTCTGGCGAGGAAGCACGGCGTCGACCTGGTCATGAACGCCGTGGACCCCCGGTTCGTCATGCCCGTGTTCGACGGGGCGTTCGAGGCGGGCGTCGACTACATGGACATGGCGGTGAGCCTGTCCGCCCCGCATCCGACCGACCCGTATCGCCTGACCGGCGTGAAGCTCGGTGACGAGCAGTTCGCTGCGGACCGCGCATGGCGAGAGCGCGGTCGCCTGGCGCTCGTCGGCATGGGCATGGACCCGGGCCTGTCCGACGTCTTTGCGAAGTACGCGTCAACGCACCTGTTCGACGAGGTCCACGAGGTCAACATCCGGGACGGCGGAGACCTTCGTATCGAGGGCTATCCGTTCGCCACCGTCTTCTCGATCTGGACCACGATCGAGGAGTGCCTTAACCCGCCGGTGATCTGGGAGCGGGATCGCGGCTGGTACACGATGGAGCCGTTCGCGGAACCCGAGATGTTCTCCTTCCCCGAGGGCGTCGGGCCGGTCGAGTGCGTGCACGTCGAGCACGAGGAAGTCGTCCTTGTCCCCCGGTGGATCGGCTGCCGCAAGGTCACGTTCAAGTACGCGCTCGGAACCGAGTTCATCGAGACCCTGAAGACGCTCCACGCCCTCGGCCTCGACAGCACGCACCCAGTCCGCGTCAAGGGCGTGGACGTGGCTCCGCGGGACGTCGTCGCCGCGGTCACGCCGGACCCGGCCACCCTGGGCGACAGCATGGTCGGGCTGGCGATCGTCGGCACCCAGGTCACTGGCCTGAAGGACGGTCGACCGCGCGAGGTGTACCTGTACCAGACGTCAGACGCGCAGGAGACGATGCGGAAGCACGGGCTGCAGGTGGTGGGCTTCCAGACCGGGTTCAACCCCGTCCTCGCCATGGAGCTGCTCTCGGAGGGCGCATGGAAGGGTGAGGGCGTGCTCGGGCCCGAGGCGTTCGACCCCGACCCCTACTTCGCCGTGATGGACCGCTACGGCATCCACCACGCCATCGAGGAGCGCGCACCGGCCGCGGAGCGCGCCGCAGTGGCGGGTCGCCGCAGTCCCCCGCCTGATCGCGGGCCTGCTGCGGCCCGGTGATCCGCCGCACGGCCTGTCGTGCGACGCCAGATTCCCCTGTTTGGGTGGTCATCCGGCCCTGTCCGCACCTCGCCTGCGTCCCTTGCTGCCCGGTAGCCCCGGGCAAAGCATTACGGACAGTGGCTGGCCAGGCCGACGGGGCCGCGGACGCAAGGTGCACGGCACCGTCGTTGCGGGAGCCTCCGCGCGCGGCCTGACTGCGGGCTCGATGTGATGCGGGAGGTGGCCGGTGACCCAGGTCCAGCTGGCGCCGCCCGGGATCCTGGATCCGGCCCGCAGCTTGACCAGGGCGGTGATCGGCCGCGCCGCCGCCGTGCCGCGGCTCGAGACGTGCATCCAGTGCGCCACACTCGGCGGCTCGTGCGCCCTGGCAGCCGACAGGGGTCACACCCCCGTTGGCATCGCCGGTTGACGTCACTTGTCCGAGCTCGCCCGTGGGCTGGCCGCGCGGTCGGAGCCGCTCGTGACGGGCGTGGCGCAACGGCGTGTCGAAGACGAGCTCCCGCTCGCACCGCGCAGTGCCGGGGTCAGTCGCTTCGTGAAGCTGATGGTGGCCTTCCTGGCCATCATCATCCTGCTCAGCGCGACGCTTGCCGGAGTAGCGGTCGTGTTCATCGGCGACCGAGTCGTGGCGGAGGCCCAGACCAGGGTGGTCTCCGATCTCAACGCGGCCGACGAGATGTACCGTGCCTACTCGGATCGCCTGTACGACCTGATCAGGCTGGAGGCCGGCAGAAACTACCTCCAGGATGACCTGCTCGCCGGCGACGCCTCGGCGGCCGCCCCGGAGTTGACCCAGACGATGAACACAGAGCAGCTCGACTTCCTGACCGTGACCGACGCGGCGGGCATCGTCCTATTTCGAGCCGGGAATCCCGGTGTCGCCGGCGACTCTCAGGCCGGGCAGAGCGTCGTGGCGACCGCGCTGGCCAAGGCGACCCCGGGGGTTGCCACGGCCGTGTTCACGCCGGACATGCTTGGGCGGGAATCTCCCCGCCTGCCGCAAGCGGCGAGGCTCGAGCTGGTGCCAAC
This sequence comes from uncultured Chloroflexia bacterium, assembly GCA_963759135.1. Lineage (GTDB taxonomy): Bacteria > Chloroflexota > Limnocylindria > Limnocylindrales > CSP1-4 > JAJYNJ01. The sequence continues at coordinate 146,884 of CAVWXU010000020.1, forward strand.
CCGCGGGGCTCGACCGCGGACCGCCACGGTTGAGACGAACGGCCTGGTGCTGCTGGCCGCGGCCCCGGTGGTCGACGACTCCGGCAAGGTCATCGGTGCTCTCTACGGTGGGCGGTTGCTCACTCGCCGCTTTGAGATCGTGGATTCGATCAGAGACACCGTCTTCGGAGGGTCCCAGTACGAAGGCAGGGCTATCGGCACGTCCACCATCTTCCTCGACGACGTGCGGATCGCCACCAACGTCCTCAACCAGGACGGAACGCGGGCCATCGGCACGCGGGTGTCGGAGGACGTGTACAACCGGGTTGTCGTCGGCGGCGAGCGCTGGGTCGGCCCCGCATATGTCGTGAACGCCTGGTACATCGCCGCCTACGACCCGCTCCGCGACGCGGACGGCCGCGTGGTTGGGATGCTCTACGTGGGCACGCTCGAGCAGCCATACGTCGATCTGCGGACCCGGACGAGTCTCCTGTTCCTGGGCATCACGCTGACCGCGGTGCTCGCCGCAGTCGCCGTCTCGTACATCTTCTCCCGCCGCCTGTCTACCCCGCTGCGGGCCCTCGTCGAGGCGTCTCGGCGCGTGGCTTCCGGCGACCTGGACGCGACGGTGCCGGTCACCTCGACCGACGAGATCGGGCAGCTCGCCAGCTCGTTCAACACGATGGCGGCCTCACTGAAGACGCGAGACAACCAGCTCAAGGAGTTCGCTCGCAGGAAGGTCATGGAGTCGGAGCGTCTGGCCGTGGTCGGCCAGCTCGCCGCGGACGTTGCCCATGAGCTGAACAACCCGCTCCAGGGGATCGTGACCTACTCGTACCTGACGCTCGAGCGGATGGCCCCGGACGACGCCCTGCGGTCGTCGGTGGAGAAGATCGCGAGCGAGGCGACGCGGTGCGCGACCATCATCCGGGGCCTTCTCGACTTCTCCCGCCCGAAGAAGCCGCAGAAGAAGCTGACGCCCCTCAGCGTGACGATCGACGAGTGCCTGTCGCTGGTCGAGGACCGGGTCATCTTCCACAACATCGAGGTCGTCCGCGACTACCAGCCAGAGGTGCCCGCGACGGTCATGGACCCGGCACAGATGCAGCAGGTCTACATGAACCTGATCATCAACGCCGCGGAAGCCATGGACGGTGCGGGGCGGCTGACCGTGACCACGCGGTACGACGCCGAGCGGGGGGTCGTCCAGGCCAGCTTCCGGGACACCGGCCACGGCATCAGCGCGGAGAACATGGGGCGAATCTTCGACCCCTTCTTCACCACGAAGGAGATCGGGCACGGCACGGGCCTCGGCCTCGCGATCAGTTTCGGGATCGTCAAGGAGCACGGGGGCACGATCACCGTGGAGAGCGAGGAGGGCGTGGGGACTACCTTCACGATCGAACTGCCGGTGAACGTGCCTGAGGGGGAGGGGCAATGAGCGGCCAGGCACGGCGCATCCTGCTGATCGACGACGAACCAATCGTCGTCGACTCCTGCCTTGCGATCCTGGAGGACAGCGAGCACGAGGTCGCCTTCGCGTCCAGCGGCGCGGCGGGCCTCGACATGGCCCGGGCATTCGAGCCCGACCTCGTCTTCGTCGACCTCAAGATGCCGGGCATGTCAGGGCTGGAGGTGCTCGAAGCGCTCAGATCGCAGGACCCGACGATCGTCTGCATCGTGTTCACCGGGTTCGCCACGATCGCGGCGGCTGTCGAGGCGATGCAGCACGGCGCCTACGACTTCCTTGCCAAGCCGTTCACCCCCGATGACTTCCGGTCGATGATCCGGCGTGGCCTGACGCAGCGGGACCTGCTGGTGGAACGGGCCGCACTGCTCCGCGAGCGGGAGGCGCTGCGGGAGAACTTCGCGGCCATCGTGTCCCACGAGCTGCGCTCGCCCCTGGCGGCCGTCCAGCAGAACCTGTTCGTGACGATCGCGGAGCTCGACGAGGTGGTCTCGGAGGATCAGAAGCGGCGACTGGAGCGGATGAGCAACCGCATCGGCGAGCTCCTCGCCCTGGTGAATCGGTGGCTTCGCGGCTTCTCGACCGACGTCGCCCCTCTCCGGGAGAGCTTCCGACCGGTCGCGATCTCGGGGCCGGTGGCCAACGCCGTCGAGAGCGCCCAGACCGAGGCCGTGCGGAAGGCCATCGAGATCGTGTCCCAGGTCGACCCGTCGGCAGTCGTGCTGGGCGACGGGGGTGCGCTGACCGAGGCCGTGCTCAACGTGGTTGGCAACGCGGTCAAGTACTCGAGGCAGGGCGGCCGGGTCTCGGTCTCGGCCGTCCATCGAGACGGGAAGGTCGCGATATCCGTGGCGGACAGCGGCGTCGGCATCCCCGCGGCGGACCTGCCCTGGATCTTCGACGCGTTCTACCGGGGGCAGGCCGGAGCGAGCGGGGTCGCTGGCGTTGGCATCGGGCTCGCCCTTACTCGGCGCATCGTCGAGGCGCATGGCGGCTGCATCACCGCGGCCAGCGACCCGGGTCGGGGCAGTGTCTTCGTGATCGAGTTGCCGGCGCTCAAGACGCCGGTTCCAGGACCGGGGGTCGCGCCTCCGGAGCAGGTGTCGAAAGGAGAGGCGGCATGAGCGAGCGCAGGAAGGTGCTCATCGTCGACGACGACCCCGACTTCGTCGCGGGGATCCGGGCCATCCTCGACAGGGAGTACGACACGGTCGTGGCGTACAACCCCAAGGATGGCTGGGACGCCCTCAAGAAGGACCGCTACGACCTGCTGTGCCTCGACATCATGATGGGCAGGGGCGCCGAGGGCGTGATGATGGCCCGGAAGATCCGCAGGGACAAGGAGCTGCGGAACATGCCGGTGCTCATCATCACTGGCCTGCGGGAGCAGATCGCCTTCCTCTTCCCGGGCCAGGCCGTGCACCCGGGCTTCGTGCCGGTCGACGAGCTCGTGGAGAAGCCGGTCGAGCCGGACCTGCTGCTGCAGAAGGCCGCCGCCCTGATCGGCGCCAGCGAAGCCCGGCAGGGCAGGTAGGGTCCCATGGTTGTTGCCTCGACTGCGGGCACGATCTCCTTCCGCGAGGAGGTTGAAAACCTCCTCCACGCCGAGGAGGGGGTCTCGCTCATCCGCTGCATCCAGTGCGCCACGTGCTCGGCCGCGTGTCCCGCCGTGGAGTTCATGGACCACACGCCTCGCGAGCTGATCGCGCTGATCAACGCCGGGATGAAGGACGAGGTCATGGCGTCCAATACGTACTGGACGTGCGCCTCGTGCTACGCCTGCTCGGAGAAGTGCCCGGAGGGAATCCGCCCGGCCGATGTCATGTACGCCCTCACCCGCTACTCGCTGTGGAAGGGCACCTTCAACCGGGACTGGGTGGCGCCGGATTTCTCCCGGCGTTTCGCCCGGACGATCCTGCGGACCGGCAAGTCCTACGAGCCCGGCTACGCCCCGGCCTTCATCTTCGAGGGCGGCTTCCCCGGGATGGTTCGGGAGATGCGGATGGCAGTTCGACTCCTCAGCAGGGGAAGGCTGCCCCTCATCCCATCCCGGATCAAGCGAATCCGGAACCTGCGGGCCGTGGTGGCCCGCATCCTCCCCCTGGACGGCATCGAATGACTCGCTACGCCTACTACCCCGGCTGCTCTCTGGAGACCATGGCCGCCTCCTACCACGTCTCGTCCATGGAGGTGGCGGACAGGCTCGGCATCGAGCTCGAAGAGATCGAGGACTGGAACTGCTGCGGGGCGACGGCCTATTCGAAGGTCGACGAGCTGCTGGCGACCGTGCTTTGCGCTCGCAACCTCGCCCTCGCCGAGAAGCAAGGCCTCAACATCGTGGCGCCCTGCAACGCCTGCTACAAGAACCTCTGGACCGCGAACGCCGCGATGAGGCGGGACCCCGACCTCGCCGAGCACATGAACTACGCGCTCGAGGCCGACGACCTGCACTACGGCGGCACGGTGGATGTCAGCCACATCATGCACGCCTTCGTCACCGACGAGGCTCTGGAGTCGATCCGCCGGCAGGCCGGCGAGCGCATCAAGGGCCTCCGGGTGGCCGCCTACTACGGCTGCCAGATCGCGCGCCCCCGCCGGCCGGGCGTGGAGATCGCGGACGTCGACAACCCGACCTACTTCGAGTCCCTGCTCAGGGCGGCCGGGGCGGACGCCGTAGCCTTCCCCTACAAGCTGCGCTGCTGCGGCGCCGCCCTGATGGTGACCAACCGGCTCGCGGCGGTGCAGATGTTGCGCGACCTCCTGCAGGGCGCCGTCGACGCCGGCGCCCAGGTCATCGCGACGGCGTGTCCGCTGTGCCAGACCAACCTCGAGTGCTACCAGGCCGAGGTGAACCGAGCCTACGGGACCAGCTACGCCGTGCCTGTTCTCTACTTCACCCAGCTGCTCGGGCTGGCGCTCGGAGTCGGCGCGAACCGGCTCGGGATCGGCAAGGAGCTGGTCTCGACGGAGATCGTGCTGAAGCGGCCGACTCCCGCGCCAGCATGCCGGGGAGCGTAGCGTGGGACGCGGGCCTTCCGGGGTTCCGCCCGAGTCGCGGCGTTCGGCCCGGACCTCCGGGGTCCCATCGGCACTGTCACGGGGTAGGAGCAGCGGCGAACACTCACCTCAGCGTCCCGAAGCCGGTCGGCGTCCCGACCGGAGTGGGAGGCGGCGTGACGCACCCGTTCGTCGTGGGCAGGTCAGGGGCCAATGCGCCGCGGGAGCGGCAACCGGGCTGGACCGCCGCAAGAGGGACTGAATGATGGCGACGGCGGCCGTGCTGGAGACTCCCGACATCACCCTTGACGGCCTCCTTGGCACACCCGCGGGCCGGGCCCTGCTGTCCTGCATCCAGTGCGGGACCTGCGCCGGCACCTGCCCTCACGGCGACGCGATGCGCTACACACCCCGCCGTCTCATCGGGATGCTGCGCGAGGGCTACATCGAGGAGGTGCTCGCCACCGACGACCTGCTCAGCTGCGTCACCTGCTACGACTGCTGGGCCAAGTGCCCGCGGGGGCTGCACCTCACGGACATCCTCCTGCCCGTGGTCAAGGAGCAGGTGTTCCTCCGGCTCCGCGAGGTGCCGCCGGAGCTGCAGGATGCGCTGGCCAACACCATGCGCTACGGCAATCCCATGGGCGAATCGCCGCGCAAGCGGGCGGCGTGGGTCGACGGCGCAGGCGTGCCGGTCCCCATCCTGCGCGACCTGGGGCGACCGGTCGACGTGCTGTGGGTCGTCGAGTGCTACGCGGCGTACTACCCGCGCGGCCAGGACAACGCCCGGGCGACCGCCCGGGTCCTCGATGCGCTCGGGGTCGACTACGCCATCCTGGGCCCCGAGGAGAAGTGCGCCGGGGAGTGCGCCCGGCTCGTGGGGGAGAAGGGCCTGTTCGACACCCTGCGGGAACAGAACATGGCCACCTTCGGGAAGTACGAGTTCGGCTCCCTGCTGACGTCGGACCCCCACGCCTTCGACGCCTTCCGCTACGTCTACCCGGCGTTGGGGCTCGATCGGCCCGTGGACCACACGACCCCGTTCCTGGCGGCCCACCTCGACGCCCTCAGGCCCCGCCTGACGCGGAAGCTCGGGTACGTCGTCACCTACCACGACTCCTGCGTGCTCGGCCGCCACAACCACATGCATGACGAGCCGCGACGGATCCTCCAGGCCCTGCCCGGCGTGAGCCTGGTCGAGATGACGCACAACCGGGACAACACGATCTGCTGCGGCGGGGGCGGGGGCGGGATGTGGCTCGACACCCATTACAAGTCCAAGGGGCTCACGCGCCTATCGGACCGCCGCGTTGAGGAGGCCGCCGCCACCGGCGCCGACGTGCTGGCGGTGTCGTGCCCCTACGAGGTGCCGCGATTCGAGGACTCGCTGAAGGTGCTCGGGTACGACGGCCGCATGGTGGTCCGGGACGTGATGGAGCTGGTCGCGGAGGCCCTCGATGCCTGAGCGACCGCGACTGCCGGCAGGATCGAGGAGCGAGGAGGACGCGCTGGCGCCATGAGGATCCTGGTCCTGATGAAGATGGTGCCCGACATCGTGGAGGAGCTGGAGGTCGCCCGTGACGGCACCTCCCTGGACCGGGAGTACCTGCGCTTCATCGTCAACGAGCGCGACGACTACGCCCTGGAGCAGGCGCTGCTCCTGAAGGATCGCCTGCAGGCCACCGTGACGGTGGTGGCGCCGGCGGCTCCAGAGGTCGACGACATCCTCAACACCGCGCTGGCCAAGGGCGTCGACCGGGTCATACGGGTGTCCGGCATTCCGGCGACCTCGGGAGCGCGGGCGACCGCCTCCGCCCTGGCGGCGACGCTCCCCGGCATCCCCGGCGCGCTGCCCGCGGACCTGGTGCTGAGCGGCTGCCAGGCGATTGACGATCTCGACGGCTTCACCGCGCCGATCCTCGCGACCGCGCTCGGGCTCCCCTACCTTGGCCTCGTAAGCCGGATCACGGTCGATCCGGGCGCCGGCAAGGCGATAGTGGGCAAGGAGTACCCCGCCGGCGTGACGGGGCGCTTCGAGGTTGTCCTGCCCGCGTTCCTCGGCGTGCAGGGCTGCGAGAAGCCGCCACGCTACGTCCCCGTCGCCAAGGTGCGAGCCGCCATGGCCTCGGGCCGCATCGAGGAGGTCGCGGCGGCGAGCGGGCCCAGCGTGCCTCCGCTCGACGTCACCGCCATGGGAAAGCCCCAGGAGACCGGGCACGCGGAGATGCTGGGGGGATCGGTGCGAGACGTTGCGGAGCGGGTGGCGGACATCCTGGCCGCCCGCGGACTGCTCTGAGGAGATGGCGATGGCAGGCAACGTCTGGATCGTGGCGGAGCAGTGGAAGGGAGCCGTTTCCGACGCCACGTATGAGCTGCTCGCGCTCGGTCGCGGCCTGGCTGATTCGCTGGGGGTGCGCCTCGAGGCGGTCCTCCTTGGCCATGGGGCGCGGGGACTGGCCGAGTCGCTGGGCCCGGCCGACGCCGTCCTGTACGTCGACCATCCCACGCTGGCCGACGCGACCGGTCTCCAGGCGAGCCGGGCGGTCGCGGCCCTGGCCGCGACGCGGCAGCCAAGGGCCATCCTCGTGCCGTCGACCAACGTCAGCTGGGACCTGCTCGGCCTGCTGCCAGCGCGCCTGGGTGCGCCGTTGATCAACTTCTGCCGGGAGGTCCAGGTGGTCGACGGGGCGCTGCAGGTCCGCAGCCTGCTCTACGGCGGGAAGATGACGGTGACGGTCGCGGCAGGTGCGGGACCCGTGGTGCTGGCCATCCTCCCAGGGACCGTCACCGCCGCAGCCCGGGGAGTGGCGCCGGCCGCCGTCGACGACGTGTCGGTCGACCTCCCGGACGATCCCGGCGTCCGCCTGGTCGAGTACGAGGAGCCTGAGGCGGGCGACGTCGACATCACCCAGCAGGACGTGCTCGTCGCGGTCGGGCGGGGCATCAGCAGCGAGTCCAACCTCGAGGTGGCCGAGGACCTGGCCACCGCGCTCGGCGGCGCGGTGTGCGGCTCGCGACCCGTGATCGACCAGGGCTGGCTCCCCCTGGGCCGCCAGGTCGGGAAGTCGGGAGTGACGGTCAAGCCTCGCCTGTACGTGGCCGCCGGGATCAGCGGCGCCCCCGAGCACCTCGAGGGCATGAAGGACGCCGAGCTGATCATCGCCGTCAACACGGACGCCGGCGCCCCGATCTTCTCCGTCGCCCACTACGGCATCGTCGACGACGCGACCGACGTGCTCGAAGCGATGGCCGCCGCGGTCCGGAAGCGCAAGGGGTAGCAGTCATGCCGGATCCGACCACCTCGACGCTGCTCGGCATCCCCGGCTTTGTCTTCCTGTGGGCGCTGACGGCGACCGCGTTTGCCCTGTTCGGCTGGCGCGTCTACCGGATCCTGCGAACCCTGGCCCGCGGGCGCGCCGAGCCGCGCTGGGATCGGCTGCCCGCCGACTGTGGAACGTCGTCGTCAACGTGGCGCTCCAGCGCCGGCTTTGGACAACCCCGCGATCGGGCTTGCCCACTTCGTCATCTTCTGGGCCTTCCTCTTCTACGCGGCCAGCTTCGCCTGGAACCTGCTGCGGGGCCTGCTCCCGTTCCTGCCGGTCCCGTACGCCGACGCCTTCGTCTGGGTCACGGTGCCGATGGTGCTGCTCAGCGCGGCGACCCTGGTGGCGCTTGCCGGGGCGGCCTTCGCCGGTACGTGTTCACGCCGCCGCGCCTGGAGCAGTCGCGAGATGCCACGCTGATCCTCGGACTGATCTCTCTTCTCGTCGTGACGTACCTCGCTGGCCAGGGGGCGAAGGCCGGCGTGGGCGGCCTGTCCTCGTCGTCGGCGGACTCGGTGTACGTCGCGATGTGGTGGGTCCACATGGTGACCGTGCTGGCCTTCCTGGCCTACCTGCCATATTCGAAGCACCTCCACCTGCTCGCGTCGCCGTTCAACGTCTTCACCGCCGCCCTGGACCCCGGGGGCATGCCCCCGCCGTCGGAGGGCGCCGCGCACCTCCCCGAGTTCACCTGGCGGCAGCTCTTCAACGGCGTGTCGTGCGCCGAGTGCGGCCGCTGCGACCGATCGTGCCCCGCCTTCGCGGCGAATCAGGTCCTGTCACCCCAGGACCTCATCCACGACGTGAAGCTGATGGTCCTGGGCGCAGCGTCGGGCCGCGACGGCAATGGCAGCCTGGTCGACGCCGTGGGCGCCGAGGCGATCTGGGCCTGCACCACCTGCATGGCCTGCATGGCTCGCTGCCCGGTGTTCAACGAGCACATCCCGCTGATCGTGCAGATGCGCAGGCAGCTGATCGGCCAGGGCGAGGTCGGAACCGGCGTCCAGGACATGCTGATGGGGATGACCCGCTACGGCAACTCGTTCGGGCAGTCGCCGCGCAACCGGCCGAAGTGGACGCGGGACCTCGAGTTCGAGGTCAAGGACGCTCGCAAGGAGCCCGTGGAGTACCTCTGGTACGTGGGCGACTACGCCTCGTTCGACCCCCGGGTCCAGGCGGTGACGCGGGCCGCGGCGCGCATCTTCCAGCGCGCCGGCCTGGACTTCGGGATCCTCTACGACAGCGAGCAGAACGCCGGCAACGACGTCCGCCGCCTCGGCGAGGAAGGTCTCTTCGAGATGCTGCGGGACAAGAACCTGGCGTCGCTCGAGTCCGCGAAGTTCGAGGCCATCGTCACGACTGACCCCCACACCTACCACGCGCTCAAGCGCGAGTACGGGCTGAACGGGAAGGTGCGGCACTACACGGAAGTCATCGATGGCCTCATCTCCTCGAGTCGGCTGCCTGTCTCGCCGAACGGCGGCGGCCGCGTCACGTACCACGACCCCTGCTACCTCGGTCGCTACAACGGGGTCTACGAGGCGCCGCGCCGGGTGCTGGGGGGGCTGGGACTGGACGTCGTCGAGATGGCCCGCAACCGGTCCTTTGCGTACTGCTGTGGCGCCGGCGGCGGGCGAATCTGGATGGAGGACGCCGCGGCCGGCGGCGAGCGCCCGGCCGAGGGCCGCGTGCGCGAGGCGGCGGGCCTCCAGGGCGTGGGCACGATGGTGGTGGCCTGCCCGAAGGACCTGGTGATGTTCCGTGACGCCCTGAAGACGACGGGGCTGGAAGGGACGTTCGAGGTGCGAGACATCGCGGAGCTTGTCGAAGAGGCCATGGGCGCGACGCAGAGGAGTGGCATATGAACCCGGCCGACGGGAGCGGCAACGGCCAGCCGAAGATCGGGGTGTACGTCTGTCACTGCGGCACCAACATCGCGGGGATTGTCGACGTCGAGGCGGTGCGTGCCTACGCGGAGGGTCTCCCCGGGGTGACGGTGGCCCGTGCCTACAAGTACATGTGCTCCGACCCCGGCCAGGAGCTGATCAAGGAGGACATCCGGGCCAACGGCCTGGAACGTGTCGTCGTCGCCTCCTGCTCTCCGACCCTCCACGAGGCCACGTTCCGCCGAGCCACGGCCGAGGGGGGCCTCAACTCCTACTACTTCCAGATGGTCAACATCCGGGAGCAGGACTCGTGGGTGCACACGGACAAGGCGGAGGCGACCCGCAAGGCCCAGGACCTCGTCCGCGCCGCGGTCCACCGGGTACGGTTCCACAAGCCGCTCGAGCGCTCCGCGGGTTTCGATCAACCCGGCCGTGATGGTGGTGGGCGGCGGCATCGCCGGCATCCACGCCGCCCTGACCATGGCCAACGCCGGCAAGCACGTCTACCTGGTGGAGCGCGAGCCGTCGATCGGCGGGCACATGGCCCAGTTCGACAAGACGTTCCCCACCCTCGACTGTGCCGCCTGCATCCTGACACCCAAGATGACCGAGGTGCGGTCCAACCCCAACATCACCCTGTGGACAATGGCGGAGGTCGACAAGGTCGACGGCTACGTGGGCAACTACACGGTGACGGTGCGCCACAAGCCCCGGTTCATCGTCGAGGACGCCTGCGTGGGGTGCCTGGAGTGCATCGAGGCGTGCGTCTATGTGCGGGGCAAGACGCCCGACGAATTCAACCTTGGCCTGAACATGCGCAAGCCGGTCTACATTCCCTTTCCGCAGGCGGTGCCGCCGCTGGTGGTCATCGACCGGGACGCCTGCATCGAGTTCAAGTCCGGCCGCTGCAAGAAGACGTGCGTGGAGGTCTGCGCCGACCGCAACGCCATCGACTTCACCCAGACCGAGACGTTCGACACCGTCGAAGTCGGGTCGGTGATCCTGGCCACCGGCTTCAAGACGTTCGACCCAAAGCGGACCCCGGCATACGGGTACGGGGTCTACCCGAACGTGTACACCGCCATGGAGATAGAGCGGCTGGTGAACTCGTCGGGGCCCACCGAGGGGCACGTCACCCTGCGCGACGGGCGGACGCCGCAGACCGTGGGCATCCTCCACTGCATCGGCAGCCGGGACGTCAACACGAACGTGTACTGCTCCCGCGTGTGCTGCATGTACTCCCTGAAGCTGGCCCACCTGGTCAAGGAGAAGACCGGGGCCGAGATCTACAACTTCTACATCGACATCCGGGCCGCCGGGAAGGGCATGGAGGAGTTCTACAACCGGGTTGCAGAGGAGGGGGTCCACTTCATCCGGGGCAAGGTGGCCGACGTGTACCCGGAGGCCGGCAAGACCGGGAGGGTCGTGCTCCAGGCCGAGGACACGCTGCTCGGCCGGGTGCGCAAGATCCCGGTCGACATGGTGGTCCTGGCCACCGGCCTCGAGCCCCAGGCCGATGCAGAGGACGTGCGCCGCACCTTCAACATCACGTGTGCGGGGGGTGGCTTCTTCATGGAGCGCCACCCCAAGCTCGCGCCCGGTGAGCACCTTCACCGACGGCATCTTCCTGGCCGGCGCCTGCCAGGGCCCCAAGGACATCCCGGACACGGTGGCCCAGGCCGGTGCCGCCGCCTCCGAGGCGCTGGCCCTCGCCGATCGCGGCTACGTCGAGATGGAGCCGAACACGGCCTACGTGATGCGCGAGGAGTGCTCGGGCTGCAAGACCTGCATCCCCCTCTGCCCCTACACGGCAATCAGCCGGGTGGACGGCAAGGCCCAGATCAATCCGGTGCTCTGCAAGGGGTGCGGCACCTGCGTCGCCGCCTGCCCGTCGGGGTCCATCCGGCAGAACCTGTTCGAAGACGAAGAGATCTACGAGGAGATCCTGGGGGTGCTGGCCCATGCCTGAGCCGATCGAGACCTCGCAGGAGAGCGCCGCCGGCTGGGAGCCGAAGATCGTCGCCTTCTTCTGCAACTGGTGCACCTACCTGGCGGCCGACCTGGCCGGCACCTCCCGCATGAAGTACGCGGCGAACGCGCGGGTCATCCGCGTGATGTGCTCCGGCCGGGTCGATCCCCAGTTCGTCATGGAGGCGTTCGCCAACGGCGCTGACGGGGTGCTCGTGGGCGGCTGCCACTTCGGCGACTGCCACTACCAGTCGGGCAACCACAAGGCACTGCGGCGGTTCCGGCTGTTGCAGCGGGTCCTTGTCGGCATGGGGATCGAGGAGGAGCGAATCCGCCTCGAGTGGATCTCGGCCGCCGAGGCCGACAAGCTTCGTGACGTGATGAACGACATGGTGGCGCGCGTGACGGCGCTGGGGCCCCTGCACCTCGAGGTGCCGGGCGAGGGGCCGCGTGAGGGCCCCCGCGAGGAGCTTCCCGAGGTCGCCGAGTTGCAGGAGGTGACGGCATGAGCGACAAGCCCAAGGTCGCCTTCTACTGGTGCTCGTCGTGCGGAGGCTGCGAAGAGGCGGTCGTTGACCTCGCCGAGAAGATCCTCGACGTCGTGGCCGCCGTCGACATCGTGTTCTGGCCGGTGGCCCTCGACTTCAAGAAGGCCGACGTGGAGGCCATGGCGGACGGGTCGATCCTGGCCGCCTTCGTGAACGGGGCCGTCCGCACCACGGAGCAGGAGGAGATGGCCCTCCTGCTGCGGCGAAAGGCGAAGGTGCTGGTGGCGTTCGGCTCCTGCGCCCACCTGGGCGGCATCCCCAGCCTGGCCAACTTGTGGGACCGGCGGGCGATCTTCGAGACCGTCTACCGGACGACACCCTCGACCGTCAACCCGGATGGGGTGATGCCCCAGGTGGCGGTTTCGCACGACGGCCAGTGGGTCACGCTCCCCGGCTTCTACAACACGGTCCGCGCCCTCGACCAGGTCACCTCGGTGGACTACTACATCCCGGGCTGCGCTCCCACGCCGAACGTGATCGCGGGAGCGGTGCAGACCCTGCTGAGCGGCGAGCTGCCGCCTCCGGGCACCGTGCTCACGCCCGATGTCGCTCTCTGCGAGGAGTGCCCCCGCCTGGACACCAAGCCGCAGGACCTGAGCCTGGAGCGGTTCCGACGCCCCCACGAGATCCTCATCGACGAGGACACCTGCCTGCTGGCCCAGGGGCTGCTCTGCATGGGACCGGCCACCCGCACGGGCTGCGGCCAGCTGTGCATCAGGGGCAACATGCCCTGCACGGGCTGCTTCGGCCCGACCAGCAAGGTGCACGATCAGGGCGGCAAGTACCTGTCGGCCGTGGCGTCGATGCTCTCGGCCACCGACGAGGAGGCGATCGGGAATGCCCTCGACAGCATCCCCGACCCGATCGGCACCTTCTACCGCTACGGCCTGGCCGGCTCGCTGCTGCGCCGGCGCACGATGACAACCGTCGACGCCTGAGGAGCCCCACCACATGTCCGACCAGATACCCGCCCAGGAGGCGTGGACCAGGGGCTCCCAGGGAGCCCAGGCCGCCTACGCCCGCCGCCGCATCACCGTCGATCCCATCACCCGGCTGGAGGGGCACGGCAAGATCGACATCTTCCTCGACGATGCGGGGGACGTGGAGCGGGCCTACTTCCAGGTCCCCGAGCTGCGCGGGTTCGAGAAGTTCGCCGAGGGCCGCCCAGCGGAGGACATGCCCCAGATCACGTCGCGCATCTGCGGGGTCTGCCCCACCGCCCACCACATGGCGGCCACGAAGGCCCTCGACGCGATCTACAAGGTCGATCCACCGCCGGCAGCGAAGAAGATCCGGGAGCTCGTGTACTCGGCCTTCATGGTCGAGGACCACGCCCTCCACTTCTACTTTCTCGGCGGCCCCGACTTCGTGGTCGGCCCCGAGGCGCCGGCGGCCCAGCGCAACATCCTTGGCGTCATCGGCGTTGTCGGCCAGGACGTCGGCCTCCGGGTGATCACCATGCGCCGCCGGCTGCGCGAGATCATCACCCTCGTCGGCGGCAAGGTGATCCACCCGGTGCTCGGGCTGCCCGGCGGAGTGGCCAAGCGGGTCACCGCCGAGCAGCAGGCCCAGATCCAGGAGGTCGCAGCCGACGCGGTCGAGTTCGCCCGCTTCACCCTGGGCACCTTCCGTTCGGTGGTCCTGGGAAACCCGGCCTACGTCGACCTCATCACCTCCGACGCCTTCACTCACCGCACGTACTACATGGGCCAGATGGACGAGCGGAACCGGCCGAACTTCTACGACGGGCGGATCCGGGTGGTCTCCCCCGAGGGAAGCGAGTTCGCCACGTTCGCGGCCGCCGACTATCTCGATTTCGTGGCAGAGCACGTCGAACCCTGGTCCTACGTCAAGTTCTGCTATCTCAAGCCGCTCGGCTGGCACGGATTCGTCGACGGCACCGAGAGCGGCATCTACTCGGTCGCCCCGCTGGCCCGGCTCAACGTTGCCGACGGCATGGCCACGCCCCTCGCCCAGGAGGCCTACGAGGAACTGTTCGCGACGCTCGGGGGCAAGCCCGTGCACCACACGCTGGCCAACCACTGGGCACGTGTCGTCGAGTTGCTCTACGCCGCCGAGCGGCTCAAGGAGCTCGCCGACGACCCGGAGCTCATCGACCCCAACGTGCGCACCCTGCCCACCGAGACGCCGCACGAGGGCGTGGGGGTGGTCGAAGCGCCACGGGGCACGCTCTTCCACCACTACGTCACCAATTCGCGGGGCATCGTGGAGCAGGCCAACCTGGTCGTGGCCACCCAGAACAACTCCGCCCGGATGGCGATGAGCGTCGAGAAGGCGGCGAAGGGCCTGATCTCGAAGGGGACCGTGTCCGAAGGCATTCTCAACAAGGTGGAGATGGCGTTCCGCGCCTACGACCCCTGCCACGCCTGCGCGACCCACTCCCTCCCCGGGAGCATGCCGCTGATCGTGGCTGTCCGAAGGCCCGACGGCCAGGCCCTGTCGGTACTGCGCCGCGACGCCGATGGCAGCCTCCATCGCGAGTAGCGCACGTGCCCCGGTGGACCCGGTCGCCGCCGGGCCCACCAGGGTGCTCTGCCTGGGCAACGAGTTGATCTCCGACGACGCCCTGGGCGTCGTCGCCGCCCGCCGGCTGGCCAGGCTCCTCGCCGTCGCCGGGACCCCGGTGCCTCCTGCGCCGTCGTTCGACCCGGCCCTGACGGTGTGGGCCTTCGAGCTTCCCGACGTTGGCCCGGTCGAGGTCCTGGAGACTGCGCTCAGCGGCATGTACCTGCTCGAGGCGGTGGTCGGAGCCTCCCGGCTCATCGTCATCGACACCGTCGTCAGCGGCGCAGCCGACCCGGGGGCGGTGCTCGAGCTGACGGAGAGGGACCTGGCCGGCCCTCGCGGCGGCTCGCCCCACTACATCGGCCTCCTGGAGACGCTCGAGCTGGCGCGCGCGCTCGGCATGCAGGTGCCCGCGGACGTGGTCATCGTGGCCGTCGAGGCCGGGAACTACGTGACCGTCGGCGGGGAGATGACGCCCCCGGTCGAGGCGGCCGTGCCCGTCGTCGTCGACCGGGCGATGGCCCTCATCCGGGGCGCGGCGGTGCCGCCCGCCTGAGCGCGGCGGCGGCGAGGACCGCGCCTGGCCGGCGGAGCGGGCCTCCGTCGCGATCGGCGAAACTGAAGGCCGACGGCCCGACCGGGTTCCCGGCCAGGCGATGGCCGTCGCCACCCCGTTGCCCCGCGTCACGCCCCGCCTGGAGGCTCACGTGCACGAAGCCGGTATCGCCGACCGCATCCTCGACGTCGTCGTCGCCCAGGCGCAGCAGGCCGGCGCCCGGCGGATCATCGCGATCAACCTCGAGGCCGGCATCCTGGCCGGCGTGTCGGAGGAGGCGCTGCGATTCCACTGGGAGCAGCACGCCGCGGGCACAGCAGCCGAGGGCGCCGAGCTGAACCTCACGCTGACGGACGAGCTCACCGACCTCCGACTCGTCTCGATCGATGTCGAGGATGACCAGGGCGAACCGGCTCCGCAGCCCGGAAGCGGCGAGGGGGTGTCGACGTAGCGCGCCCTTGCCCACCGGACGGCACGGCGAGGGGGCGCGAGAGGCTCCCCGGCTTCGGGCCGTTCGGCCGGTCTCAGCGGCGCGCGCGCCGATCACGCTTCACGGCAACGCCAGAGATGACGACCGCGCAGGGGGCGTGAGCAGGGGAGGCGAGTCGATGGGCCAACCGTTCATGATCCAGCTCGAGAACCGGCCCGGCGAGCTCGCTCACGTGACGCGCGCGCTCGCGATGCGCGGCATCAACATCCAGACGATCGCGGGCAGCGGCGCCGGCAACAAGATGTGCGCGATGCTCACGACGGACGACGACACCATGACCCGGGAGGTCCTGCACAGCATGGGCATCCCGTTCGTCGAAGGCGACTCGCTCTTCGTGGAGGTCGTCGACCGGCCGGGCGGCATCGCCGAGCTGACCGAGAAGCTCTCCGCGGCGGGCGTCAACATCACCGGGATTCTCATGGTGGGCCGGAGAGCAGCCTCCGTCCAGATGGCGCTGAAGGTCGACGACGAAGCCCGCGCCAGGGAGGTCCTCGGCCTGCCCCAGATCCATACGCTGGTCGAGACTCGCTGATCAGGCGCACAACAACCCGGCCGCGCGGCCCAGCGCCACGGCGGCTCGGCGGCTCAGCCGCGCCGCGCCGCGCCCGGATAGGACCCCGGCGCCGTACCATCTGGGCGTGCCCATCTCGATCAGGACCATCGAGGACGGCGAGCTTCGGGACTGGATCGCCGCACTGCACGTGCCCTTCTTCGTCGAAGCGGATGCAGATCGGCAGGCGGAGATCCGTCGCCCCTACTACGACCTCCGGCGGTGCTGGGCCGCGGTCGACCACGGGCGCATCTGCGGGACCTTCCGGTCGGTTGCCAACGAGTTGACGCTGCCCGGCGGCTCGACCCTGGCGGCGTCGGCCATCACCGCGGTGACGGTCCTGCCCACGCACCGCCGCCGGGGCCTGCTGCGCCGCATGATGGCGGCCGACCTGGGCGCCTCGGTCGCCCGGGGGGAGCCGCTGGCGATCCTCATCGCGTCGGAGTACCCGATCTATGGGCGGTACGGTTTCGGCCCCGCCTCGGATCACGTTCGCCTGGGTATCGACACGCGCTCGGCACGCTTCGTGCGCCCCGGTGGCGGCTCGGTCGAGCTGGTCGGCCGGGACACCATCCGGGAGATGGGCCCCGGCCTGTACGAACGGCACCGGCTCGTCCAGCCAGGCGCGATCCTGCGGCCCGACCACTGGTGGGAGCAGACGCTCGGGATCGTCGATGGGGCGTGGCCGATCCCGAAAGGCATGCGCTACGTCCTGCATCGCGACGGTGCCGGCGTACCGCAGGGGTACCTGCGGTACCACGTCGAGGAGAAATGGAACGACCGGCAGCCGGACAGCACGCTTCTCCTGGACGAACTGCTGAGCTGCACGGACGAGGCGTACGTTCGGCTCTGGCGGTTCGCGTGCGAGACGGACCTGGTCTCGACGGTCAGGGCCGAGGATCGCGCCCCGGACGAGGCGCTGCCGTGGCTGCTCGAGGACGCACGCGCTGTCAGGCAGCAGCATCGCTCCGACTTCCTGTGGGTTCGCCTGCTCGATCCAGTCGCCGCGCTGCAGAGTCGCCGATACCTGACGCCCGGACGCATCGTGATCGAGGTTCGCGACGCTGCGGGGTACGCTCGGGGGCGGTTTGCGCTCGAGACCCATCGCGACGGGGCGGTGTGCCGGTCCACGGCAGAACTGCCCGACCTCACGCTGGACGCGCCGGCCCTGGGCTCGGTCTTCCTCGGCGGCGTCTCCCTCCGCACGCTCGCCACAGCCGGCCGTGCGACCGAGGAGCGGGCGGGGGCGCTCGACACTGCCGACGCGATGTTCCGATGGAACGTGGCGCCCTGGTGCTCGACCTGGTTCTGAGACGCCAGGTGTCCCGACGCGGGCCCGGGTCGGGACGTCCCGCAGGTCACGCGGCTTGTGCGTCCGGACCTACGGCCGACAATTCTGCGAGCCTGCGGCCAGTTCTGCGAGCCACAGTTCTGCGTGCCACCGTTGACCGGGCCCGCGTAATTCCGATAGAATTACTCGGGATTACGGGAAAGGCGGAACGGACCCGGCCACGGGCGAGCCCCGCGCGTCCCCTTCCCGCAGTCCCATCACCGCGAGCCGCGCGACAATGAGCACCACGCACCCGCGCCGCAGGGCGCCAGGGAGATTGCATGACCGCCACCCGTGAGATGGTCTCGAACGACCGCTCCAAGTTCGACTTCAAGGACGAGATCGTCTACCTCGCCGAGACGAAACGCGGCCTGACGCGGGACACGGTGGAGGAGATCAGTGGCTTCAAGAACGAGCCCGAGTGGATGCTGCAGTTCCGGCTGCGCGCCTACGACCACTTCCTCAAGCGGCCCATGCCCCAGTGGGGCGGCGACCTCTCGCGGATCGACTTTGCGAAGATCATGTACTACCGCAAGCCGTCGGAGCGCGAGGAGAAGTCCTGGGACGACGTCCCCGAGCAGATCAAGGCCACGTTCGAGAAGCTCGGCATCCCCGAGGCCGAGCGCAAGTTCCTCGCCGGCGTCGGCGCACAGTACGACTCCGAAGTCGTCTACCACTCCGTCCGGGAGGAGCTCTCGAGCCTGGGCGTCGTGTTCATGGGCACGGACCAGGCGCTCCACGAATACCCCGAGATCTTCCGCCGGTACTTCGGCACGGTGGTCCCCCCGGAGGACAACAAGTTCGCCGCACTCAACAGCGCCGTCTGGTCGGGCGGGTCGTTCGTCTACGTCCCGAAGGGCGTCGAGGTCCCGCTGCCGCTGCAGGCGTACTTCCGCATCAACGGCGAGAACACGGGCCAGTTCGAGCGGACGCTGATCGTGGTCGACGAAGGAGCCCGCGTCCACTACATCGAGGGCTGCACCGCCCCGATCTACGCGACCGACTCGCTGCACGCGGCCGTCGTGGAGGTCATCGCGCTCCCGCACTCCAAGGTCCGCTACACCACGATCCAGAACTGGTCGAACGACGTCTACAACCTGGTGACGAAGCGGGCGCACGCGCACGAGTACGCGACCGTCGAGTGGATCGACGCGAACACCGGGTCGCAGCTCACGATGAAGTACCCGAGCATCTACCTGAGGGGCCGCGGGGCCACGGCCGACATCATCTCGGTGGCGGTCGCGGGCCGGGGACAGCACCAGGACACCGGCGCCAAGGCCATCCACCTCGCCCCCGACACGCGCAGCCGGATCGTCAGCAAGTCGGTGTCGAAGGACGGCGGCCGGGCCACCTACCGCGGCAACGTCGCGCGTCTCGCCCGGCGCGACGAACGCGGTCACCAGCGTCCGCTGCGACGCGCTGATGCTCGACGACCAGAGCCGCAGCGACACGTACCCCTACATCGACATCCAGGAAGACGACACGACGATGTCCCACGAGGCGACCGTGGGGAAGATCAGCCAGGACCAGGTCTTCTACCTGATGAGCCGCGGCCTCACCGAGAACGAGGCGCAGAACCTGATCGTGCAGGGCTTCCTGGAGGTCTTCACGAAGGAACTGCCGATGGAGTACGCCATCGAGTTCAACCGCCTCGTCCGGCTCGAGATGGACAACGCGATCGGATGACGCTCGCCACGTCCGCGGGCGCACCCGCGGGACCCCTGCTCGGCCTGGCGACCGAGCCGTCCCCGCTCGAGATCGCCGGCGCGCTCGACGAGCCCGGCTGGCTGGTCGAGGACCGGCTTGCGGCCGAGGGACTGGCGCGCGAGCTGCCCGTCGAGACCAACCCGCTCTTCAAGTCGTACGTGGACCTGCGGCCCATCCAGTTCGGTGTCATGCGCGTCTACGCCCCGGCAGGCGACGCGCCCGTGGTCTCCGGGGCGGTGCCGGAAGGAGCCTCCGCGCTGCTGGAGGTGGCCGACGACCGGGTCGTCGCCCGTGCAGTGTCCCCGGAAGCGGCCGCGATGGGCGTGGTCGTGGACACGTTCGAGCACGTGCTGCGGCGAGAGCCTGACCTGCTGCGACGGCTGCTGGACGGCGGCAACACGTTGCCCACGAACGACAAGTTCGCGCAGGTCGCCCGCGCGGCGTACTCGCTCGGCGTGCTCGTCCACGTCCCCGACGGCGTGGAGCTGGTCGACCCGATCGTGCTGCGCTGGGCGCAGGGCCGGCCCGGCCGGGCGCTGATCGTACGCACCGTGATCTCGCTCGGCCGCGACGCGCACGCCCGGATCCTCGAGGAACAGGTCGCCTCCGGGCCTGCGCCCGACGGTGGCGAGCAGGCGCTGTGGCTGGGCACCATGGAGGTCGTCCTGGACGCGGGCGCCACGCTCGACGTGGCGGGCAACGAGGACTTCGGCCCGAACACCGTGGCGATGGTGACCCGCCACTCCACGGTGGGAGCGTCCGCCGGGCTCAACTGGGCGCTGGCCGTCGTGGGAGGCGCCTTCGTGAAGAGCCGGATCGACAACGACCTGGTCGGCCGGGGCGGCGGCGTCCACCAGGCCGAGATCGTCTTCGGCGGCGGCGACCAGCGGTTCGACCTCACGAGCTACACGCGGCATCTGGCGGAGGACACGACCGGCGACCTCCTCAGCAAGGGGATCTTCCAGGAAGCCAGCCGCGGGTACTTCAAAGGACTCATCGGGATCGACCGCGTGGCCAGGGGGACGGACAGCTTCCTCGGCGAGTTCTCCATGCTCCTGGCCAAGAAGGCCCGCTCCGTCACCATTCCGTCGCTGGAGATCGACCAGCCGGACGTGCGGCGCGCCAGCCACGCGAGTTCCGTGGGCCCCATCGACGAGGCGCAGATCTTCTACCTGATGAGCCGGGGCATCACGCGCGACCTGGCGCGGAAGTTCATCGTGCTCGGGTTCCTGGAGCCCGTCGTGGCGCGCATCCCGCTGCCGGCCGCCCAGGACAGCCTCCGCGACCAGCTCGACCGGAAGTGGATCCCCGGCCAGTGAGCCGTCCGGTGAGTCGGCCATCGAGCCTCGCGTGACCCGTCGCGTTCCCGTTGCGCGGGCGGCGGACGTCGCGCCCGGCACGATGCTGATGGTGCAGGTGGACGCGCGGAACGTCCTGCTGGTCAACCACGCTGGCGCCATTCGCGCCATGCAGGGCACCTGCTCGCACGAGTACTTCGAGCTCGACCGGGGGTTCATCACGGGCGACTCGATCACCTGCGCGCTGCACCTGTCGCGCTTCGACCTGGCCTCCGGCGAGGCGCTCGACCCGCCGGCCGAGCTGCCGCTGCGGACCTACCCCGCGGAGATCGTCGACGGCGAGATCGTGCTCACCCTGCCCGAGGGCGACATTCCGGTCAACGAGTAGGCATGCCCGTGCCCGCGCCGGGGTAGGATGCCGGAGTCGGTCGGACTGCGCGGAGCGGCTGCCGGCAGGAGGTGTCGATGCCCACGCGGCGCGCGTTCGTCGCGGCCATGATCCCCGCGGTCGTCGTCTTTGGCATCTTCTGGCGCTGGCTCGACTTCGAGGAGCTCGAGGCGTGGCGTCGGGTCGCCCCCGACCTCGCCGACATGGACAGCCTGCCATCCGATGCGGCGGCGCCCGCACACGACGACCCGCTGACGCAGGCAGGTCGGTCGAGATGACCGACGCCGGGGCTCCGGGCGGAGCAGGTACCCCGAGCGTGGCGGACCGCGCGGTCGGGCGCCTGGTGGCGGAGGGGCTGGCGTCCTCCGAGTGGGGGAACGGCCCTGGCGACCGGTACCTGGCGCACCGTCACGACTACGACAAGGTGCTCGTGTGTGTCGAGGGCGGCATCGAGTTCTGGCTGCGCGAGCTTTCCCGCGCCGCCAGGCTCGAGCCCGGCGATCGGCTCGACCTGCCGTCGAACACGCTGCACGAGGCCGTCGTTGGCCGGGACGGCGTCCGGTGCCTGGAGGCGCACCTGCCACCGGGGACGCTGCCGCACCGGGTGCTCCACCGACCCGGCTGGGCGTTCACCACGGACTGAAGGGACCTGCCCGGCCAGGCGCTCGGGCCGGTGCCCGCGGGCGGCCGTTGTCGGGTAGGCTCTCGTCGTGAGCATGCCCGACGGGGTCCACAAAGTCCGATCCGTCCGCCTCGTCCGGCCGGACGATCCCGGGTACCTGTCGGCCATGGCGGAGCAGGCGCTGGCGCACCGCCGGTTCGGCCCCAAGGAGGAGCAGACGGCCACGTACCGCGTCAGCGGCCGCATCGAGCTCGCGGTCCGCGGCTGGCTCGGCGAGCGCGTCGAGCTGCTCGAGGAGCGGATCCTGGCGGCCGAGGTGCTCTTCCGCGACGCGCGCAGCTACGAGCCCCTCTTCCTGGAGCTCGATGCGGTCCAGGGGAGAGACGGCGTGCCCGGGCGCATCTTCGAAGTGAAGTTCACCAGCAACGCGGCGGCACTGCGGCGCGGGTTTGCCCAGCTGGCTCGCGCCCGGCGGCTGCTCGCGTCGCGGTACGACCGGGTCGACTCGGCCGTCGTCCTTGTCCAGGCCGACCGAGGGCCGCTGGTGATCGACGATCCCCGGCTCGACGACGTCGTGCAGGTCGCGGCCGAGGATCTCGCCATGGCGAGCCTGCCGCCCCGGGCGCTGCTCCGCCTCGACGCCGCGGAACTGGCGCCGTTCCTCGAGAGGACGACGTTGCGCTGCTGCTCACCGCACGCGACGAGAGCGACGCGAACGTGTCCGCCCGCCTTGAGCGGAACGCCGCACTCGAGCGCGGCGAGGACCTGCCGTCCCCCGAGCGCCGGCCGCGCGCGGGGGCGACGCTCACGTTCGGCGACGAGGCGGAAGCAGACGACGACGCCCTCGCGGATTCTCCCTTCGCGGCCCTCCGGGCGCTGGGGAGTGGTGGAGCATCGAGCGATGCCTGAGGCGCCGAAGGCCGGGAACCCGGTCGCGGAGGCGGACGTCACCTCGATGTTCGACAGCATCGCCCCGTCCTACGACCGCATGAACTCGCTGATGACGCTCGGCCGCGACCGCGGCTGGCGGCGAGCGGCGCTCGAGGCCGCTGGGGTGCGCCCGGGCGACGCCGCGGTCGACGTCGCGTGTGGCACCGGCAAGCTTGCGGCGCTCGTCGCGGAGAAGGTCGGGCCCTTCGGCCGGGTCGAGGCGGTCGACCTGTCCGACGTCATGATCCGTCGCGGGGCGCGTGAGCACCGGGACCTGGTGCAGCTGCACTTCCGCGTGGCGAACGCGCTCTCGCTGCCCTTCGGAGAGGGCGAGTTTGACGCCGCGACCATCGCCTTCGGACTCCGCAACCTCGCCGACTACGAGGCCGGGTTCCGCGAGATGGCCCGGGTCGTGCGGCCTGGCGGTACCGTGGTCTGCCTCGAGCTGTCGCTGCCCCGGTGGCGACCCTACGCGAGCCTCTACCACGTCCTGTTCCGGCGCCTGGCGCCGATCGCAGGGGCGATCGTCGCCGGCCGGGGGTCCGCGTACCGCTACCTGCCGGACTCGCTGGACGCGTTTCCCTCCCCGGACCAGCTGGCCGGCACGATGCGGAATGCGGGCCTCGTCGACGTATCCTTCCGGCGGCTGACGACGGGCGTCGCCGCCGTTCACCGCGGGCGAGTGCCGATGCGCACCTGAGCGACCGCCTGCCGGAACCGCGGCCGGCGGCTCGCCGGCAGGGGCGCCGCCCCGACCGCGCCGGGACGGGCGCGGCCCCGACGCGCGCCGGCCCCCTGGGCGGGCTTCAGCGCGCCCCGGGCTCCGGTACCTGGCCCTCGCGGGTTGGAGCAGCTTCCGAGGTGGACGGTGCCTCCTCGTGTGTGGTCTCCATCGCGAGGTCGGCCTCGAAGGGGTCGGCGTCGCGCAGGTAGCTCCGGTGCAGGGCCAGCACCTGCACGACCAGGTCGGCCGGCGCGATTCCGCCGGCTCGTTCGATCGTCCGGCTGATCCACTGCGCCTCGGGCGCGCGCTCCGACTCCGCCACGTCGTCTTCCTCGCGCGCCATCTGGCCGCGAACCAGCCAGACGAGGGCGCCGCCCACGCACAGCCCGACGACCAGGAACCACCACGCGTACTCGCCGTTCATGTCCGGGCAGTATAGGTGCGTGCGGCGAGGTCGCCCCCCGCTGCTGGTCGCCCCCCGCTGCCGCCAGGCACCCGCGTCGCTGGGCCGATGACCCCGCTGCCGCCTGGCACCCGCTGTCGCCTGGCACCCGCCGTCGCCCGGCACCCGCTATGCTCGGCCGATGCCCGCGTTCGGCCTGATCGACATCCGCCCGGTTGCGAGCGCGCTGCGCATCGGCCCCATCGGCATCGACTTCTACGGGATCGGCTATGCGATCGCGCTCGTGGCGGGCATCTGGCTGGCGTCGCGCCAGGCGAGGCTGCGGCGCGAGAACCCGGACCATATCGGCAACGGCATCATCCTGGTCTTCGTGCTGGGCCTGATCGGCGCCCGGGTGTACCACCTGATCGACCAGTGGAACACCCTGTACGCCGCTGACCCGATCAAGGCGATCCTGCCGCCCTACACCGGGCTCGGGATCTACGGCGGGATCGCGGGCGGGCTGATCGGCGTCATCTGGTACACGCGGCGCCATCACCTCTCGTTCCTGCGCTGGGCGGATATCGCGGTGCCGTCCGTGTTCCTGGGCCAGGCCATCGCCCGCTGGGGCAACTTCTTCAACCAGGAGCTCTACGGGCCGCCGACGAACCTTCCCTGGGGCATCGCGATCGACTGCTCGAAGCGCGTGGCCGAGTACTCCTGCTCGCTCTATCCGGCCAACACGGGTTTCGTGCCGCTCTTCTTCTACGAATCCTCCCTCGACCTGCTGGGCGCATTGGCCGCGCTCTGGCTCTCCCGCCGCGCCGCGGAGCGCCTCAGGGACGGTGACCTGTTCTCGCTCTGGTTCGCCTGGTACGGCGGCGTCCGAGCGGCGCTCGAGACGTTCCGCACCGGCTACGACTGGACGTTCTTCGGCGTCCCGGTCGCCGCGCTCATCGGCGTCGCCGCAGTGGCGTTCGGCGTGATCACGATCGTCGCGCGGCATCGCCGACCGGGCCCCTCGACCGCGGACCTGGACCGCCTGCGGGAAGCGCGCGCGACGGGAGGGCCGCTGCCGGGAGGGGTCCCTGGCGGCGCGGGCGAGAGCACCCCGGCCTGAGCGTGGACGTCCACGACTCGATCCTCGACGCCATCGGCGGCACGCCGCTCGTGCGTCTCTCGCGCGTCACCCGGGACCTCGGGCCAGCGGACCGGCGGCCGACCATCCTGGCCAAGCTCGAGATGCTGAACCCCGGCGGCTCGGTCAAGGATCGCATCGCGCTCGGCATGATCGACGCCGCAGAGCGGGCCGGCCTCCTTCGGCCCGGGGGCACGATCGTCGAGCCGACCAGCGGCAACACGGGGCACGGCCTGGCGATCGCCGCGGCGCTGCGGGGATACCGCTGCGTCTTCGTCATGGCCGACAAGCAGTCGGCCGAGAAGCAGGCGCTCCTGCGCGCGTACGGCGCCGACGTGGTCGTCTGCCCGACCAACGTGCCGCCGGAGTCGCCCGAGAGCTACTACTCGGTGGCCCGGCGCCTCGCTCGCGACATCCCCGGAGCGTTCCAGCCCGACCAGTACTCGAATCCGGAGAACCCGGCGGCCCACGAGGCGACGACGGGGCCGGAGATCTGGGCGCAGACCGACGGCCGCATCACGCACTTCGTGTGCGGCGTCGGCACCGGCGGCACCATCACAGGCACGGCCCGCCATCTCAGGGCGCGCCGGCCCGACATCGTGGTCGTCGGTGCGGACCCGGAGGGAAGCGTCCTGTCGGGCGACACGGTGCGCCCATACCTGACCGAGGGCGTCGGCGAGGACTTCATCCCGGCCACGTTTGACCCGGCGCTCGTCGACCGCTGGGTCCGCGTCTCCGACCGGGACGCGTTCGAGGCGGCGCGCCGGCTCACGCGCGAGGAAGGGATCCTCGCGGGCGAGTCCTGCGGGACGGCGCTGGTGGCGGCCCTCCAGGTCGGGCGCGAGCTGGCGGCGTCTCCGGGCGGCCGCGATGCCGTGATGGTCGTCCTGCTCCCCGACTCGGGACGCAACTATCTCTCGAAACTCTACTCGGACGAGTGGATGCGGCAGCGTGGCATGCTGCCGACGGCCGGAGCCACGGTCCCCGTCGACGCCCTCCTGCGGGAGCGCCCGCCGGGTGCCGGTCTCCCGCCCCTGGTCATCGCTCGAACGACCGACACGGTCGGCGAGGCGATCGAACGGCTGCAGGCGTTCGGGATCAGCCAGATGCCGGTCTCCGAGGCGAACGGCGACGCGATCGGCGGCATGGTCGGCTCGATTTCCGAGAAGGGGCTGCTGGAGCGCGCGTTCCGCGACCCGGGCCTCATCGAGCGGACGGTGGGCGAGGTCATGGACGAGCCGCTGCCGGCGGTCGCCCGGACGGCGGCGCTCGACGAGGCGTTCGGCCTGCTGTCGGCCGGCGCGCCGGCCGTGCTGGCCGAGTCGGGCGGTCACGCCGTCGGCGTGATCACGAAGCTCGACGTGCTCGAGTTCATCGCACGCCGGGCACGCGAGGCCTGACGGTCGCCCTCGTCCGTCACGTCCGCCCGCTCGACACGGACGCCCCGCCCGGGCGCGACCCGCACCGCGTCCGGCGCAGTGTCACCCGGGGCCCACGACACACCGCGTCCCGCGCAGCGCCGGCATTGAGTACACTCGGACCTCACGCAGTCCCCGTTTACGGCCGGGCCGCGGAGCCGACCGGCCCGCATGCGCAGAGCGCAGGAGCTCGATGTGACGGACGTGCTCATTCCCAGCTCCCCGCTCGTGCACGCCAACCTTTCCGTGCCCGCCCTCTACGAGGCCGCGGTGCGAAACCGGGAGGGCATGGTCTCCGCCGGAGGCGCGCTCGTCGTCGAAACAGGGAAGCACACGGGCCGCTCGCCGAAGGACAAGTTCGTCGTGGACGAGCCGAGCAGCTCCGCACACGTCTGGTGGGGCGAGATCAACCAGCCCATCAGCGAGGCGCGGTACGAGGCGCTGCGGGCACGTGTGATGGCGCACCTCGCCGAACGGGAGGTGTACGTGCAGGACTGCTTCGTCGGCGCCGACCCCGCCCACCGCAGGGCGCTGCGCGTGACCACGGAGACGGCGTGGGCCAGCCTGTTCGCTGAGAACCTGTTCATCCGACCGGCCGCGGAGGATCTCGCGCGCTTCCGGCCCGACTTCGAGGTGTTCAACGCCGCGACGCTGCGTGCAGACCCGGGACGCGACGGGACCCGCTCGGAGACCTTCATCCTGGTGCACCTGCGACGCCGCGAGGTCCTGATCGGCGGCACGAGCTACGCCGGCGAGATCAAGAAGAGTGTCTTCTCGGTGATGAACTACCTGCTCCCCGACGAGGGCGTGCTCCCCATGCACTGCTCGGCCAACGTGGGCGAGAAGGGCGACGTCGCGATCTTCTTCGGGCTCTCCGGCACGGGGAAGACCAGCCTGTCGGCGGACCCGGAGCGGACGCTCGTGGGCGACGACGAACACGGCTGGGGCGAGACCGGCGTCTTCAACTTCGAGGGCGGCTGCTACGCGAAGATGATCCGCCTCTCGCCCACGGCAGAGCCGGACATCTACGCCGCGACCCGCAAATTCGGCACCATCCTCGAGAACGTGGCGATCGACCCTGACTCGCGCGAGCTCGACCTCGATTCGGACGGGCTCACCGAGAACACGCGCGGGGCCTACCCGCTCGACTTCATCCGGAACGCATCGGATACCGGGCAGGCGGGCCAGCCGGCCAACGTCGTGTTCCTGACGGCCGACGCGTTCGGGGTCCTGCCGCCAATCTCGCGGATCAATCCGGCACAGGCCATGTACCACTTCATCTCGGGGTACACCGCCAAGGTGGCCGGCACCGAGATGGGCGTGACCGAACCGTCCGCGACGTTCTCGACCTGCTTCGGCGCGCCGTTCATGCCGCGCCACCCCGGCGTCTACGCGAGGCTGCTCGGAGAGCGGATCGAGCGGTACCGCGTCGGCACATGGCTCATCAACACGGGATGGACCGGCGGCCCGTACGGGGTCGGCCACCGGATCAGCATCGCCCACACCCGCGCAATGGTTCGCGCCGCGCTCGGGGGCGAGCTTGCGGATGTCCCGGTGGTTGCGGATCCGGTGTTCGGGCTGCAGGTTCCGACGACCTGCCCCGGGGTGCCGGCGGACGTGCTCCAGCCTCGTTCGACGTGGGCCGACCCCGCCGCGTACGACGAGCAGGCCCGGAGACTCGCCCGGATGTTCGTCGCGAACTTCCGGACCTTCGCGGATGGCGTGTCGCCGGAGATCCTGGCGGCTGCCCCCAGGATCGAGTGAGGACGCGATGAGCGAGACGGCACACCTCGAGGTGGCGAACGCGACGCTGACGGTCGACGGCGCCGCTCTGCAGCTGCAAATCGAGGAGGGCACGGAGGGGGAACGGGGCGTCGAGATCGGCAGCCTGCTGAGGGACGCCCATGTCACCACGCTCGACTACGGCTTCGCCAACACGGCCGTTGCGAGGAGCGCGATCACCTTCATCGACGGCGACGCAGGGATCGTGCGCTACCGCGGGTATCCCATCGAGCAGCTGTGCGAGGGCTCGAACTTCCTCGAGGTCGCGTACCTGCTGATCTACGGCGAGCTGCCGACCGCCGACCAGTGCGCGGCGTGGACCCGGGAACTCAAGCGGCACACCCTGCTCCACGAGGACCTGCGCCGCTTCTTCGACGCGTTTCCTCGCGACGCGCACCCGATGGCGGTGCTCGCCTCGGCGGTCGCGGCGCTGGGGACCTTCTACCAGGACACCGAGGACCCCTACGATCCCGACGATGTCGAGATCAGCACGATCCGCTTGCTGGCCAAGGTGCCGACCATCCTCGCGTTCTCGTACAAGCGCTCGGTCGGCCAGTCCCCCGTCTACCCCAACAACAGGCTCGAGTATGTCGAGAACTTCCTGCGCATGATGTTCGCGGTCCCCGCGGAGGACTACGAGGTCGACCCCGACGTGGCCGACGTGCTGCGCCAGCTGCTGATCCTGCACGCGGACCACGAGCAGAACTGCTCGACCTCCACCGTGCGCATGGTGGGGTCGTCCCGCGCCAACCTCTACGCGTCCGTGTCCGCCGGCGTCTCGGCCCTCTGGGGACCCCTGCACGGCGGGGCGAACCAGGAAGTCGTGGAGATGCTCGAGCAGATCGCGGCCGACGGCGGCAACGTCAGGAAGTACATCGATCGGGCGAAGGACCACCGGGATCACTTCCGCCTGATGGGTTTCGGGCACCGCGTCTACCGCAACTACGACCCGCGGGCGCGCATCATCAAGCTGGCCGCCCAGCGCATGCTGACGAAGCTGGGCGCGGACGACCACCTGCTCCAGACCGCCCTCCGGCTGGAGGAGGCGGCGCTGGCCGACGACTACTTCATCGAGCGCAAGCTGTTCCCCAACCTCGACTTCTACAGCGGCATCATCTATCGCGCCCTCGGGTTCCCCACCCAGATGTATCCCGCGCTGTTCGCGATGGGCCGCATGCCCGGCTGGATCGCCCAGTGGCGAGAGATGATGGCGGACCCCGACACCAAGATCGGCCGTCCGCGCCAGATCTACGTCGGCCACACGAAGCGCGACTTCGTGCGGATGGGCGACCGAGGCGACGGTCGGGTCGCCGAGTGCGGAGACACCGTTCCGACGCCGGCTTGATCACGCCCGCACGCCCGCGGGCGGGACCACGTGCCCGTCAGCGCCGATCAGGCGGCGCCGGACCGCGGGGTCGGCCCGCAGCCCGAACCGCTCGAACGCCGCCGTCCATGCGTCAGGCCTCGTCCAGGGCGCGGCGCACGTCCTCCACGAGATCGTCGGGGTGCTCGATCCCCACGGACAGCCGCACGAGGGCCGAGGGGACCTGAACCGCGGAGCCCGCGGATGCCGCGTGGGTCATGACCGCGGGAACCTCGACGAGCGACTCCACGCCGCCGAGCGACTCTGCGAGCGCGAAGATCGTGGTGCGCTCGACGAAGCGCCGGGCACGTTCCTCGGCCGTCCGGCCGCCCCGGGCCGAGGGCACGAAGCTCACCATGCCGCCTGCGAACCGCATCTGCGACGCGGCCAGGGCGGCCTGTGGGTGGGCGTGCGGACCGGAGGAGAGACCGGGATAGCGCACGAGCGAGACGTCGGCGCGGGCAGCCAGTGCCTGGGCCACCCGCAGCGCGTTTGACGTGTGTCGCTCCACCCGCAGGGCGAGCGTGCGCAGGCCCCGGAGCACCAGGAAGCAGTCGAAGGGGCCGGGGACCGCACCGACCGCGTTCTGCAGGAACGCCAGCCGCTCGGAGAGGTCCTCGCGGGAGGTGACGAGCACGCCGCTGACGACGTCGGAGTGACCCGCCAGGTACTTCGTCGCACTGTGCACCACGATGTCCGCCCCGAGTTCGAGGGGCCGCTGGGACAGCGGCGTGGCGAAGGTGTTGTCGACGACGAGCAGTGGGCGCTCCGCTCGCGGGCCTGGTGCGCGAGGCCAGGGCGCCGGCCACCGAACGGATGTCGACGAGCTTCAACAGAGGGTTCGACGGGGTCTCCACCCACACCATGCGGGTCCGGGGGGTGCACGCCCGCTCGATGGCGCGAGCGGCGTCGCCGGAGAGGTCCGCGTAGTGCGTGACGACCCCGGTCGGGGCGAGCACGCGCTCGAAGTAGCGGAAGGTTCCCCCATACACGTCGTCGGCGACCACAAGCTCTTCGCCCGGCATCACGAGCTCCCCGACGGTCGCCGTGGCAGCCGACCCGCTGGCGAACGCGAGCCCGCGGGAGCCGCCCTCGAGCTCCGCCACCGCGCGCTCGAGGCGGGCGCGCGTGGGGTTGCCCGTCCGCGCGTACTCCCAGCCCCCACGCGGGCGACCCAGGCCGTCCTGCACGAACGTGCTCGTCTGGTAGATGGGGGGCGCGACCGCCCCGGTTTCGGCGTCGGCCTCGAAGCCGGCGTGCACGGCCACCGTGTCGGGCCGACGCGCTTCGTGGCGCCCGTCGTCTGCAGTGTCGGTCATGTCGTCCTCGTCGGCGGGCCGCCTCGCGAGCGCTCGTCGCGGCGGCGTTCCAGCCCAGGGGAGTATGCGGGACGCCGCGCGTAGAATTCGCGCGACCAGCATTCCAGCACGAGGTGAACAGGTGCCGCGTTCGCGCACGCCACGCAGGAAGGTCACCATCGTCGGCGCCGGCAACGTGGGCGCGACCGTCGCGCAGCGTGTCGTCGAGGCCGGGCTCGCCGACGTGGTGCTGCTGGACATCGTCCCCGGGCTGCCGCAGGGCAAGGCCCTCGACCTCGCCGAAGCGGCCCCGATCCTGGCCCACGACGTCTCGGTGATCGGGACGAACGACTACCTCGACACGGCCGACTCGACCGTCGTGGTGATCACGTCCGGGCTGGCGCGCCAGCCGGGCATGAGCCGCGACGACCTGCTCCTGAAGAATGCCCAGATCGTCAGCGGCGTGGTCGAGCAGGCGGCCAAGCACTCTCCCAACGCGGTCCTGATCGTGGTCACGAACCCGCTCGACGCCATGTGCCACGTGGCGCTCAAGGCCAGCGGGTTTCCCCGCTGGCGCGTGATCGGCATGGCGGGCGTGCTCGACGCGGCCCGCTTCCGCACGTTCCTGTCGATGGAACTCGGCGTCTCGCCGGCCAACACGTCGGCGTTCGTGCTCGGCGGCCACGGCGACACGATGGTCCCCCTGCCGCGCTACTCCACCGTCGGCGGTGTTCCCATCACCCAGCTCATGGGCAGCGAGCAGATCGACAGGCTGATCGACCGCACGCGGAACGGCGGCGCGGAGATCGTGGCCCTCCTCAAGACGGGGAGCGCCTACTACGCTCCGGGCGCCGCGACTGCCGAGATGGTCGATGCGATCATCGAGGACCGCCACAAGATCCTGCCCTGCTCGGCCTACCTCAAGGGCGAGTACGGGGTGGAGGGGCTGTTCGTTGGCGTCCCGGTCCGACTCAGCCGGGTCGGCGTGGACGAGGTCGTGCAGGTCGAGCTCACCGACGAGGAGCGGGTTGCGTTCCAGAAGTCGGCGGACGCGGTGAAGGAGCTGGTCGAGAAGCTCGGCGCCTACGCGTAGCCGCCGCTACGCCCGCCCGAGGTCTCCGAAGACCGTCCGCCCGTCGACGAGGGTCGCGAGGACCTCGATCCCGTCGCGCGCAGTCCCCCATCGCTCCGGGGCGACGGTCGTGGGGTCCGCCGACAGCACGACCAGGTCCGCCGCAAGGCCGGCCGCGAGCCGACCTGCCCGCGCCTCGTCCCGGGCGGCCCACGCGGCTCCGCTGGTCCATGCGTGGAGCGCTTCCGCGACCGTCGGCCCCGGGTCCGAGTGCAGGCGCCGCCCCGACGGTCCGGCGAGGCGGAACGCGGCGCGGATCCCGTCGAGTGGCGCGCCCGGGGAGAACGGCCGGTCGCTGGCGAACGCGACGCGCAGTCCCGCGTCGAGCCACGTCCGGTAGGCGTACAGATCGCGGATCCGGTCTCCCAGGCGCGTCACGTACACGTCGCCGGTGCCGGTCACGAACTCGGGCTGGAGCACGGCGACCACCTCGAGCTCGATCGCCGCACGCAGCAGGTCCGGCGCCAGGACCATGGCGTGCTCGATGCGGTGGCGGTGGTCGGGTCGCGGGTGAGCCGCCAGGATGCGCCGGTAGACGTCCAGCGTGAGCGCGATGCCGGCATCGCCGATCGCGTGCGTCGCGAGCTGCCAGCCCGACAGGTGCGCCCGCCGCAGCCGCTCGGCGAGCGCCTCCGGCTCGTGCGCGGGCCGTCCCAGCGCGAGGTCGGCAGGCCGATCCGTCGCATCCGCGTAGGGCGCGCGGAGCCACGCGTCTCCGGTGCTCAGCGCGCCGTCGGCGAAGAACTTCGCGGGGCCCACGCGCACGCGGTCTCCGACGTCGGGCGGCACGAGGGCGGCGATGTCGCCAGGGGTCGGCGGATCTTCGTCAGCGGTGGCCAGGTGCGCCAGCCCGGGCATGAGCGTGAGCCGCTGCGGGAAATCCTCGTCGAGGACCGCACCGGCATAGGCGGCGATCTCCGAGAGCGGATCGCCGAGCCAGCCCACGTGCGCGTCGGCGACCGCCGTGACGCCGGCGGCCGACAGCCGCGAGCCGACACGCCGGGCGGCGGCGCGGAGCGCTTCCGGGGTGAGCGGCGGCAGCGCGGCCGCGAATGGCGCCACGGGATCGGAGCCGCGAACCATCCCCGTCGGCTCGCCGGACGCGTCGCGCTCGATGGTGGCGCCCGGCGGGTCGGGCCGCTCGGCGGTGATGTGGGCATATGCCAGGGCCAGCGAGTTGCCGAGGGCCGCGTGCCCGCTGCCGTGATGCAGGAGCACGGGGACGTCCGGGACGATCCGGTCGAGCTCGTCCCGGGTGGGATGCCGCCCCTCGCGCCACGCGGACGGGTGGTACCAGGCCTCCACCCAGCGCTCAACCTCGAACGACGCGCGGGCGTCGGCGGCCGCCCCGGCGAGCATCCGGAGCGCCGAGGCCACGTCGGACGCGCGCGTCAGGTCCACCCAGCCGGCCTGCAAGCCCTCGACGAGCGGGTGTGCGTGCTGGTCCTGGAAGCCGGGCAGCACCGCCGCACCGTCCAGGTGCACCAGCCTCGTCCCGGGCCCGGCAAGGGCGAGGACGTCGCTGTCCCTGCCCAGGGCCATGATGCGGGCCCCGCGGATGGCGATCGCCTGCTCGCCCGGGGGCACTGGGCCCGGTGCGGACGCGCCGGCCGCGGAACCGTCCATGGCCAGGATCGGCCCGCCGTGCAGGATCAGGTCGGGCGCCGCTGGGCCGGTCATGGTCCTCCGTTCGCCGACTACACTACCGCCAATGCCCGTGCCGATGCCGCCCGGCGCCTCCGCGCGCCGTCGCCAGGCCGCCTGACGCTGCCGTGCCGATCGCGGTCATCACGCTCCGGTTCGATCCAGCGGTTCGCGTCGGCCCCTTCGACGTTCGCTGGGAAACGCTCGGGCTCGCCGTCGCCCTGTTCGTGGCGGTGCTCCTGGCCGCCGTCTTCGCCCGAGGCAGCGGCCGCGCGCATGGCCTCTCTCCGCTCCGCATGGACGACCTCTTCTTCCTGGCGGTGGCGGTCGTCCCGGGCGCCGTCGTCGGCGGGCGCGCGGTGATCGCGCTCGCGTACCTCGACTACTACCGAGCGCATCCCGGCGCTCTCCTCGATCCGGCGCACGGAAGCCTCTCGCTGCTCGGAGCCGTCATCGGCGGAACGGCGACGGCCGCGTACATGTGCCGGCTGCTGGAGGTTCCGGCTCGCCGCTGGCTGGATGCCGCCGCGGTGCCGCTGCTGGTGGCCATCGGCCTCGGCAAGCTCGCGTACCTGATCGGCGGGGGCGGGCAGGGCGCGCCGTGGGACGGCCGGTGGGCCGTCGCGTTCGCCGGTCCGGGGCCGTGGCTCTCCGCGCTCCCCGCCGTTCCTGCCTACCCGAGCCAGGTCCTCGAGGCGGCCTGGACGTTGTTCGGCGCCCTCGTCGTGATCGCCCTGTCGGTGCCGAGCGTCCACCGGTGGCTGCCGCGCCGCTTCCGCCAGCCCGACCGGATGCCGGGCGCGCCGGACGAACCGGCCGGCGAAACGGTCCCGGGCGCGCTGCGGTTCGGGTCTCTCTGGGTGGCGGCCTTCGCGTGGTGGCTGGTGGGGCGGGTGCTGGTCGGTTTCACCTGGGCGGACCCGCCGGTGGTCGCGGGGCTCCGGGCGGAACAGGCCGGGGCGCTCGTCGTCCTCGTCGGGCTCCTGGTCTCGGCGACCTGGTGGACCCGGCCGCGCCGGGAGGGGCCGCGCGGGACCGCGGGCCGCGCCGGGACCGCGGGCCGCACGCGCAGCTTCCGCGGGGATCGGGCGCTCCACCGGCCGACGACGCGTCCGCGCGCCCATGAGCGTGGCCCGATGGGCCGCCCGCAGGTCGCCGTCGGGGTATCGTGTGCACCCTGCCCTCGAGCACCGTGGGCGGCTCCGAGTGTCGAGCGACGGGAGACGTGAGCAATGGCGCAGGTGAGCGAGCGGGCCCCGGAGGGCGCAGCGTCCGACCGCGAGATGGTCGGCCACTGGATCGGCGGCAGGCCCGTCGCCGGGTCGTCCGGGCGGAGCGGTCCGGTGTACAACCCCGCCACCGGTCGGGTCGCGCGGCAGGTCGCCTTTGCATCTCCCGAGGAGGTCGATGCCGCCGTCGGCGCGGCGAAGGCCGCGTTCCCCGCCTGGCGATCGACCTCCCTGTCCCGGCGCACGGAGATCCTGTTCGGGATCCGCAACCTCGTGGAGGCGCACCGGCACGAGAT
This sequence comes from uncultured Chloroflexia bacterium, assembly GCA_963759135.1. GTDB lineage: Bacteria > Chloroflexota > Limnocylindria > Limnocylindrales > CSP1-4 > JAJYNJ01. The sequence continues at coordinate 181,856 of CAVWXU010000020.1, forward strand.
CGCGGCGGCGCTGACCGCGGAGCACGGCAAGGTCACCGCCGACGCCCTCGGCGAGGTCGCGCGCGGCCTCGAGAACCTGGAGTTCGCGTGCGGGATCCCGAACCTGCTCAAGGGCGGGTTCAGCGAGCAGGTGTCGACCGGGGTCGACGTCTACCAGATCCGTCAGCCGCTCGGCGTGGCGGTCGGGATCACGCCGTTCAACTTCCCCGCCATGGTCCCGATGTGGATGTTCGCGAACGCCATCGCCTGCGGCAACACGTTCGTGCTGAAGCCGTCCGAGAAGGACCCGTCGGCGTCGCTCATCGTCGCCCGGCTCCTCAGGGAGGCCGGACTCCCGGACGGCGTCTTCAACGTGGTGCAGGGCGACAGGGTCGCGGTCGACCGGCTGCTCGAGCACCCCGACGTCGCGTCGGTCAGCTTCGTCGGTTCGACGCCGATTGCGCGCCACGTGTATGAGAAGGCGACGGCGTGCGGGAAGCGCTGCCAGGCGCTGGGCGGGGCGAAGAACCACATGGTGGTGCTGCCCGACGCGGACATCGACATGGCGGCCGATGCCGCCGTCTCAGCGGGATACGGATCTGCCGGCGAGCGGTGCATGGCCATCGCAACGGTCGTCGCCGTCGGCGACGTCGCGGAGCCGCTCATCGACGCGATCCGCGCCCGCCTGACGCAGGTGAAGATCGGCCCCGGCGCGGATCCCGCATCCCAGATGGGGCCGCTCATCACGCGGGAGCACCGGGACCGCGTCGCCGGGTACCTCGACTCAGCCGAGCTCCAGGGAGCCGAAGTCGTCGCGGACGGCCGCGAGCACCCGCGGTACCACTCCGATGGGTTCTTCCTCGGCGCGTCGCTCATCGACCGCGTGTCGCCCGCGATGGACTGCTACCGGGACGAGATCTTCGGCCCGGTGCTGACCGTGGTCCGCGTGCCGACATACGCCGCCGCGGTCCGGCTGATCAACGACAACCCCTACGGCAACGGCGCGGCCATCTTCACGCGCGACGGGGGCGCGTCGCGGCAGTTTCAGTTCGACGTCAACGTCGGGATGGTCGGCATCAACGTGCCGATCCCGGTGCCGGTCTCCTACTACTCGTTCGGCGGGTGGAAGGCCTCGCTCTTCGGCGACCTGCACATGTACGGTCCGGAGGGTATCCAGTTCTTCACGCGCGCGAAGGTGGTCACGGCGCGGTGGCCCGATCCGGGCACCTCGAGCGTCGACCTGGGCTTCCCCCGCACGCGATAACCCCTCTACCGCGTCTGCGCCGCCAGCGCGGCGCCCGTCGCCTCGCGCTTCAGGAAGCGTCCGTGCCCCTTCGTTCCCGCGTACCGGCCGTCCTCGACGATCACGGCTCCGCGGCTCAGCACCACGTCCGACCCGCCCTGCACCGTGCGTCCCTCGTAGCACGAGTAGTCCACGTTCATGTGGTGCGTGGTCGCCGAGATCGTGTGCTTCCGGTTCGGGTCGTACACCACCAGGTCTGCGTCGGCCCCCGGCGCCACCACGCCCTTGCGCCCCGCCAGCCCGAACATGCGGGCGGGCGACGCGGCGCACACGTCGATCCACCGCTCGGGCGAGATCCTGCCGCCCACCACGCCGCCGTCGTGCATCAGGTCAAGCCGGTCCTCGACGGCAGGCAGCCCGTTCGGGATCAGCCTGAAGTCGCCGAGGCCCATGTCCTTCTGGCCGTGGAAGTCGAACGGGCAGTGATCGGTCGCGACGATCTGCAGGTCGTCGGCCTGGAGGCCCTTCCACAGCTCCGGCCAGTGGTCCCTGGTGCGCAGCGGCGGCGAGCAGACGAACTTGGCGCCCTCGAAGCCGTTGCCGAGGTCGTCGAGCGAGAGGAACAGGTACTGCGGGCACGTCTCCGCGTACACCGGCGTGCCCCGGTCGCGGCCCGCCCGCACCGCCTCGAGCGCGTCGCGCGACGACAGGTGGACGATGTACACGGCCGAGCCGGCCGCCTCGGCGAGCCGGATCACGCGGTTGGCGGCCTCGCCCTCGAAGACCGGGTACCGCGACGCCCCGTGGTACCAGGGAGCGGTGTGGCCGGATTCGGCGTTCTGGTTGGCCACCACGTCGATGGCGATCCCGTTCTCGGCGTGCATCATGATCAGGGCGCCGTTGCGGGTGGCCCGCTGCATGGCGCGGAAGATCGCCCCGTCGTCGCTGTAGAGCACGCCCGGGTACGCGGTGAACAGCTTGAACTCGGGGATGCCCTCCGCGACCACCTGGTCCATCTCGGCCAGCACCGCGTCGGTCACGTCCGCCACGATCATGTGGAACCCGTAGTCGATCGCGCAGTTCCCCTCGGCCTTCGCGTGCCACGCGTCGATGCCCTCGCGCAGCGAGTGGCCCTTCTGCTGGTTCGCGAAATCGATGATGGTGGTGGTGCCGCCGAACGCCGCGGCCCGCGTGCCGGTCTCGAACGTGTCCTTCGACATGGTCCCCCCGAAGGGCATGTCGAAGTGCGTGTGCACGTCGATCGCGCCGGGGATCACGTACCGGCCGCGTGCGTCGATCGTGCGGTCGGCACGCAGGCCCTGCGCCGCGAGGTCTCGCCCGACCAGCGCGATGGTCTCGCCGTCGACCAGGACGTCGGCCCTCGTCGACCCGTCCGCGTTGACGACCATGCCGTTCGCGATGAGGATCCTCACAGCTCCGTCTCCCTCGTTTCGTGCGCCGACAGGCGCATGGGTCAGCCTCGGTTCGCCGCGACGTCGCGCATCGCCGGGATGATCTCCTTCCCGTAGACCTCCAGCATGCGCTCCTCGTCGCCGTTCATCAGGTAGAGGTTGAACTGGTCGACGCCGGCCTCCGCCAGCGCGCGGAGTCTCGCGACGTGGTCGTCCGCCGAGCCGACCACGCAGAACCTGTCGACGATCTCGTCGGAGACGAACTCGGCGTTCGACGATCCCACCTCCGCGTGGTGCAGGTAGTCGTACCCCGAGCGCCCCCGGATGTACGTCGTGAGCGCCGGGGGCAGCTCGTCGCCTTCGTAGCGGTTCACCAGGTCCACCACGTGGTTGCCGACGAGCGCGGGGAACCAGCGCACGCGGTCGCGGCACTCCGCCAGGTCCCCGACGTGTGCCGGGGCCGCGGCCATGACCCGCACCGCGCCGGGATCCCGCCCGGCCTCGCCAGCGGACGCGCGGACCTGCGAAACGAACCAGCGGACCAGGTCCGGGTCGCCGATCTGGAGCATCGCGCCGTCGGCCACGCGCCCGGTCAGGCGAAGTGCCACCGGCCCGTACCCGGCCACCCACACGGGCAGGCGGTGGCCTGGCGACCACGACAGCTGGAGCAGCGATCCCTCGTACTCGATCGGGCGGCCCTCGACGAGGGCCCGGATGACGTGGATCGCCTCCTCGAGCTGCGCGATCGTGGTGGGCTGCTTGCCCAGCACCCGGCGCGCCGAATCGCCGCGCCCGATGCCCAGGTCCATGCGGCCTGCCGCTGAGCTCGTCGAGGACGGCGAGCGCCGACGCCGTGACACTCGGCTCGCGAGTGGCCGGGTTGGTGACGCACGTCCCGAGGCGCATGGTCGTGGTGGCCTGCGCCATCAGCGTGAGGAGCGGGTAGGGCTCCCGCCACAGGACATGGCTGTCGAAGAGCCAGCCATAGGTGAAGCCGCACGCCTCCGCCCGGCGAGTCAGGCTGACCAGCCGTTCGAGCGAGTGGTCGGGCTTGAGGGTGAACCCGAACTCCATGGCCGTGCTCCTCGATAGGCGCCCGGGGTCAGGGCCGGACGAGGTCCTGGTAGGCATCGGGACGGCGGTCCCGGTACCACTGCCAGGTGTTGCGAACCTCCATGATCTTCTCCAGGTCGAGGTCGCGGACGATCAGCTCGGGGTTGTGGGCGTCTCCGACCGCTCCGACGAACTGCCCCCGCGGGTCCACGAAGTAGCTCTGCCCGTAGAAGTCGTCGTCGCCGAGCGGTTCGATCCCCACCCTGTTGATGGTTCCCACGAAGTAGCCGTTGGCGACGGCGTGGCTCACCTGCTCGATCCGCCAGAGGTACTCGGAGAGCCCGCGGCTCGTGGCGGACGGGATGAAGACGATCTCCGCGCCGTTCAGGCCGAGCGCACGGGCGCCTTCCGGGAAATGACGGTCGTAGCAGATGTAGACGCCGACCCTGCCCACGGCCGTCTCGAAGACCGGGTACCCGAGGTTGCCGGGCCGGAAGTAGAACTTCTCCCAGAAGCCCTGCACGTGTGGAATGTGCGTCTTCCGGTACTTGCCGAGATAGCGCCCGTCGGCGTCGATCACCGCCGCCGTGTTGTAGTACAGGCCGGGAGTCCGCTCGTCCTCCTCGTACATCGGCACCACCAGCACCAGGCCGGTCTCCTTCGCGAGGTCCTGCATGCGCCGCGTCGTCGGTCCGTCGGGGATCTTCTCGGTGTAGGCGTAGTACTGCGCGTCCTGCACCTGGCAGAAGTAGGGGCCGTAGAAGAGCTCCTGGAAGCACATCACCTGCGCGCCCTGGCGGCGGGCGTCGTGCGCAGCCTCCTCGTGCTTGCGGATCATCGACTCCTTGTCGCCGGACCAGTCGGTCTGCAACAGGGCCCCGCGAACGATCCTCGGCATGGCGAGCCACCTCCAGCGTGCTCGGAGAGGAGCCGGCCTCGCCGTCGCCGCGGCGTCCGTCGCCGACGACCTCGGGTCGGATCAGGGGGCTGATGCTACGACGAAAGGGCCGGCACATGCCGCGCGCGGTCCGCCGTAGGCACGCGCACGACTTCGTGGCATAGTCGCCTCCACGGACCATCGCCCGCAGGCCAGGCCGAATACCACACACGACGAGGTGCTGGGACCATGCGAGTCGACGTCGCGACGGAGGCGCTGACGGCCGAGGAGATCGTGCGGCTGTCGAGGCAGTACACGCTGTACGAGTGGTCGGCGCAGTCGGCCGTCGACCCCATCCCCGTCGCCACGGCGTCCGGCGTCTACTTCTACACGCCCGACGGCAAGCGCTTCATCGACTTCAACAGCCAGCTGATGAGCGTGAACATCGGACACGGCGACCGCCGCGTGGTGGACGCGATCAAGGCGCAGGCCGAGAAGCTCTGCTACGTCAACCCGTTCATGGCCACCGAGCCGCGCGCGCTGCTCGGACGCAAGCTCGCGGAGCTCCTCCCCGGCGATCTCGACAAGGTCTTCTTCACCAACGGAGGGGCGGAGGCGAACGAGAACGCGATCAAGCTCGCGCGCCAGTTCAGCGGCCGCCACAAGATCGCGGCGCGATACCGCAGCTACCACGGCGCGACGGCCGGCGTGATGACGCTCACCGGGGACCCGCGGCGCTGGGCGAACGAGCCCGGGATCCCCGGGGTCGTCCGCATCCCCGACACGCATCCGTGGGGCGAGGCCGAGCCGCGCCCGGCGGACGAGGTGCTCCGCGAGACGGAGCGGATCCTCGTCTACGAGGGGCCGCAGACCATCGCGGCCGTCATGATCGAGCCGGTGGTCGGCACCAACGGCATCCTGGTGCCGCCCGACGGCTACCTGGAGGGCCTCCGCGCGCTGTGCGACAGGTACGGCATCCTGCTGATCGACGACGAGGTCATGTCGGGGTTCGGGCGGACCGGCGCGTGGTTCGCGGTCGACCACTGGGGGGTGGTGCCCGACATCATGACGATGGCCAAGGGGCTGACCGCCAGCTACCTGCCCCTCGGAGCCGTCGGCATGCGCCACGACATCGCGGCCTACTTCGAGTCGAACGTCTTCTACGGCGGGCTCACGTACAACAGTCACCCCATGGGGTGCGCCGCCGCGCTCGCGACCATCGACGTCTACGAGCAGGACGGCCTGATCGACCGCGCGCGGGTCATGGGCGAGCGGATGCGCGAGCACCACCTGGCGCTGCGTGCGAAGCATCCCAGCGTCGGTTCAGTGCGGAACATCGGGCTCTTTGGGGTCATCGAGCTGGCCCGCAGCCGGGACCCGTACGTGCCGATGGCGCCGTACAACGGGACAAGCGACGAGATGAAGGCCGTGGCCCGGTCGCTGCGCGAGCAGGGCCTGTACACGTTCGTGCGCTGGAACGCGATCTCGACCAACCCACCGCTGACCATCACCGAGGACGAGCTGGCCGAGGGTTTCGCGATCCTCGACCGCGCCCTCGACCTGGCCGACCCCGCCGTCGAGGGATAGCGGGCCCGGCCGATCGTCGGTCGGGCCGCTCCCACTATGGGGCGCGACCGGCCGGCCCCGCGACGGGGGATTCGGGGCTCGTGCGTGTTCGCAGCTGGCCACTTCGCGGAACGCGCCGCGTCCGGTGGACGCTCTTGTCGGCGATGCCGCAGAATGCGGGCGCATGACCGATCCTCGAAGGGTGCTGCCGGGCCGGAAGCCCGGCGATCGGCGGGTGCGCGTCGAGCGTCCGCAGGCCCGTTATTTCCGCTACCAGGCGCCGGGGGTACTGAGCGCCAAGCTGGCCGTCGAGGAGCCCGCGACGCCGCTCGGCGCCGCGCTGGCCCGAACGCGGCGCGTCCTGTTCGGGCGGCCGCTGTCGACCGAGGAGGAGATCCTCGAGCGCCTGCCCAAGTGGAAGGCGCTGCCCGTCTTCTCCTCCGACGTGATGTCGTCGGTCGCGTACGCGACCGAGGCGAGCCTCTACACCCTGCTCGGGGTGGGCACGCTCGCGTTCGCCTGGCTCCTGCCGATCTCGGTCGCGATCGTGGGCGTCCTCGCGCTGGTCACGCTCTCGTACCGGCAGACCATCCGCGCCTATCCCAACGGCGGCGGCAGCTACATCGTGGCCCACGCCAACCTCGGGGTCCTCCCCGGCCTGGTCGCCGCCGCGGCGCTGCTGACGGACTACGTGCTCACGGTCGCCGTGAGCGTCTCCTCGGGTGTGCAGGCGCTGTACTCGCTGTTCCCGCCGCTGCTCCCCCTGGCCGTCCCGATCATCGTGGCGTCCATCCTGCTCGTGATGACGGTCAACCTGCGCGGCATCCGGGAGAGCGGCACGATCTTCGCCGCCCCGACCTACATCTTCCTGGGCAGCGCCCTGTTCATGATCGGCCTCGGCGTACTGCGCACACTGCTCGGGCAGGCGCCCCACGTCACCGGCGTCGTCCCGGCGCACGTGCCCGCCGAGACGTTCGGGCTGCTCCTGCTGATGCGGGCGTTCGCCGACGGCTGCTCGGCCATGACGGGGACCGAGGCCGTGGCGAACGGCGTGCCGGCCTTCAAGCCCCCGGAATGGCGAGAACGCCCGCACGACCATGCTCGCCATGTCGCTGCTGCTCGGGACGATGTTCCTGGGCACGTCGCTCCTCGCCCACGTGAGCGGCGCGCTCCCCTCGGCCAGCGGCGAGTCCGTGCTCTCGCAGATCGGGCGGTCGGTGTACGGAGCGGGCCCACTGTGGTACGTCCTGCAGCTCTCGACGATGGGCATCCTGATCCTCGCGGCGCAGACGAGCTTCGCCGACTTCCCGCGCGTCGCGTCGATCCTGGCCAAGGACGGGTACTTCCCCCGCCAGTTCGCCTTCCGGGGCGAACGCCTGGCGTTCAACGCTGGGATCATGGCCCTCGGCGCTCATGTCGATCGTGCTCGTGGTCGCCTTCCGCGGACAGCGTCGAGGCGCTCATCCCGCTCTACGCGATCGGCGTGTTCACGGCCTTCACCCTGTCGCAGGCCGGCATGGTCCGGCACTGGTTCCGGGAGCGGGGCTCGGGCTGGCGGACCGGAGCGCCTTCTTCAACGGGCTCGGGCGCCACGACCACCGCGATCGTGGTGGTCATCTTCGCCATCGCGAAGTTCGCCCTGGGGGCCTGGATCATCCTCGTGGTCGTCCCGATCCTCATCGCGCTGATGCTCTTCGTTCACCACGAGTACACGGCGGAGGGGGTCCGAGTCTCGAGGTCAGCCGCCGGGAGGTCATCCCGCCGCCGCACCGCCCGCAGCGCGTGGTCGTTGCGGCGCCCGCCTTCAACCGCGCCGTGGTGCAGGCGATCCGGGTCGGCCAGACGATGACGCCGAGACGTGGACGTCGTGCACGTCACGTGCCGACCTCGACGAGGGCGAGCGGTTCCGCGAGCGCGTCGAGCAGCAGGTGCCGTGCCTGCAAGGTCGTGATCGTCGAGTCGCCGTACCGCTCCCTGGTCAACCCGTTCGTCCGCTTCCTCGAGACGTCGCAGGCCGAGACACCCCGACGAGGTCACCGTCGTGCTCATCCCCGAGTACGTGCCCCTTCACTGGTGGGACCGCATCCTCTACAACCAGAACGCGCACCCGATCCGCGGGGCGCTCGTCGGCCGCCGCGACATCGTGGTGCTCGACGTGCCGTATCGCCGGGCGGAGCCGGCAGAGACAGGCGACGGGGAGTAGGCGATGTCCGAGTGGATCTACCTGCTCCACCCGCCTCGTGCCGACTTCGCGGCAACGATGACCGCCGAGGAGTCCCGTGTCTGGGATGTCCACTTCGAGCGACTGCGTCGCCTGCTCGGCGACGGCGTGCTGATCCTTGCCGGTCCGACCCTCGGCTCCGTCAACACCGGCATCGTCGTGTTCGAGGCCGAGACGGAGGACGAGGCGCGGCGGGTCGTGGAGGAGGATCCGGTGGTCGCCGGAGGCTATGCCCGCGGAGAGCTGCGTCGGTTCCGGGTGTCGCTGCTGCGCGGGCGCGACGACCCCGGGAGGAGTGGTCCCGCCGCCTGACGGTCGCGCCGATGCCGCGTCGCCGCGCCACCGGCGCGGCGTGCTCTCGTGGCCGCGACTCGCGCGTTCAGCCGCTCCGGCCCGTCCCGAACTGCCGGTCGCCGGCGTCGCCGAGGCCGGGCAGGATGTACCCCCGGTCGTTCAGCTGCCGGTCCACCGCCGCGCAGTGGATGTCCACGTCGGGATGCGCCCGGGTGACCGCCCGGATGCCCTCCGGCGCCGCGATCAGGTTCAGGAGCTTGATGCGCACGGCGCCCCAGCGCTTCAGGACCTCGATCGCTGCCGTTGCCGACCCGCCCGTCGCCAGCATCGGGTCGAGGATCAGGCACATGTCGACGGTGGCCGAGTCCGGGAGCTTGTTGTAGTACTCGACGGGCCGCAGCGTTCGCTCGTCGCGGAACAGCCCCAGGTGCCACACCTGGGCCGTCGGCATCAGCTCCAGCATGGCGTCCACCATGCCCAGGCCGGCTCTCAGGATCGGCACCAGGCCGATCCGGTCGGCCAGCTCATCCCCTACCGTGTCCTCCATCGGCGTGGTGACCCGAAGCTGCCGAAGCCGTGCGTCGGCGAGCGCCTCGTACCCCAGCAGCCAGCTGATCTCGCGCACCAGTTCGCGGAACTTCTTCGGGTCGGTGCGAGCGTCGCGGAGCAGGGCGAGCTTGTGCAGGATGGCGGGATGGCGGGACACCCGGACGGTGGGCGGGAGCCAGGCGAGATCGCCGTCGGCTGGAGTGGGCTCGGAACCGGCCACGCGATGCTCCTCGGGATGTCGCGGGTGAAGTCGCGGCCGATCCTAGCACCCGGATCGGCGCCCGGGCGGCGTCCCCGCCCGGACGCGCTACCATCCACCAATGCCCGACCGCCGACCCGCTCCGGCGACCATCGCTCGCGATCTCCCGGCGCCGGGAGCGGCGACGCAGCGGGGGGCGCCGAAGGGGCGGACGGGGACCCAGCCACCGGCACGCCGGGAGCCACCGACCGCGTGGCCTCGCGCAGGAGGGGTCCGCGCGGGCCGGCCGACGGTGGCGCCCATCCTGGTCGAGGTCAGGCGGGGCGGGATCGTCGAAAGCCGCCATCGCGGCCACGTCGTCCAGGTCGGTCTCGACGGCGCCATCGAGCGCGTGATCGGCGACCCGCAGGTCGTCGTCGCCCTCAGGTCGGCGGCGAAGCCCCTCGGGCTCGTCGCCTTCGTCGAGGCCGGCGCGGCCGACGCGTTCGAGCTGTCGCCTCCCGAGCTCGCCGTGCTCGCGTCATCGCATTCCGGGGAGGATCTCCACGTCCGGACCATCCAGGCGATCCTGCGTCGCGCGAGCATCAGCCAGTCCCTGCTGGGGTGCGGCACTGAGAATGCGCCGCTGGACCAGGTCACCGCGCAGCGCCTCGCGGGCGACGGTGAGCGGCCCGGACCAATCCGCCACCAGTGCTCCGGGCAGCATGCCTCGTTCCTGCTGTTCGCGAAACATGCCGGCTGGCCGCTCGAGGAGTACTGGCGACCAGAGCATCCCACGCAGGTCGCGTTCCGGGATGCGCTGGCGCGGGTGCTCGGCCTGCACCCGGCGCACCTCGTGACGTCCGTGGACGCGTGCGGGATCCTGACCTACCACGTGACTCTCGCCGACGTGGCCCGCGCCTACCTGCGGCTGGCCGACCCGGCGGGCGCCGCCTCCGACCCGGCCGGGCGCGCCCTCGTGCCTGCGCTGACCCGGATCCGCGACGCCATGCTCACCGCACCCGACCTGGTTGCTGGCACCCGCGACCGGTTCGACACCGCGCTGATGCGTACGCTCCCGGGCCGGGCGTGCGCGAAGAGCGGAACCGAAGCGTTGCAGGCCATCGCCCTCCTTCCGCCGGCAGCGAAGGGCCGGCCGCCCGCGGGGTTCGCCGCCAAGATCGACGACGGCGACGGCAGGGGACGGGCCCGGCCCGCCGTGAGCGTCGAGTCGCTGCGCCAGATGGGCGTGCTCGGAGAGGCTGAACTACGACGGCTGGCGCCATATCACCGGCCGTTGCTGCGCGATCCTCGGGGCGCCCCGGTGGGGGAGGTCGTGCCCACGTTCGAGCTGGCTCCGCTGGCCGAGCTTCGCTGACCGGGCGGTTCCCATGTCCGACGTCACCGATCCGTATCGCGTGCTCGGCGTCCGCCGCGCAGCCACGCTGGCCGACATCAAGTCGGCGCACCGACGGCTGGCGAAGGCTCACCACCCGGACGCAGGCGGCGACAGGGCTCGCTTCCTCGCCGTCCAGGCGGCATACCAGGTCCTCTCCGATCCCGACCAGCGCCGGCGTTGGGACACCGCTCACGCACCCGGCCCCGTGGCCCCCGGCGACTCGTACGAGCCCAGGCGCACCGCCGGTCCCGGGCGTCGACCGGACGGCAGCGCGCGAGCGACGAGAGGGCCCGCGGCAACGTCCCGAAGCGGCGCACAGGGAGGACGGACGGCGTGCGGGATGGCCCGACCCGCCCGGAAGCGGGCGCGACCCATCCCAGACGAGCTGGACGTGGTCGGCGGCCGGCGTCCCGTGGTGGGAGGAAGGAGCGCGGCGACGGACGACCGGGGCGGGCGACACGGGTGCCGCACCGCACGATACGGCTGCGGCGGCCGGCGACCAGGCGGGCAGGCGGGCGAGGCGCCGCGCACCCGGCGGGCGGCGCGGTCAGCCGGACCCTCGCCAGGCGGCCGGGGCAAGAGGCGCGACTTCGCGCGAACCTCCGTGGGGCGAGGGTGCGCCGGCCGACGCCAGCAGCAGCGGCGACCACGCCGGCGCCGGTGGCTCCGTCCACGGCGCAGCCGGTCGCGGGCAGGCCGATCCCGGCATCGACGTCTATTCCCGGTCGAGCGGTGCGGCATGGTCCGCGGCGTCGCGGGCATACTTCCGAAAGGTCGCGGCGGACATCCCGCGCGGAGCGCGCATGGGCCACAGCAGCTGGACCGGCCGCACGGGGTGGGAGCCGTCCGCGGAGGAGATCGCGCAGGTGGCCGTCCGGCGCACCGGGCGCCGCCGGGCCCGCCCCTCCCGCCGTCCGGTCGCGCCAGTGTGGACCCGTCCAGCTGCTGATCCGCCGTCTCCGCCCGACTCGCGGTCGGTCGGTGACGGTCCGTCCTCCATCCGCCGGCTCGCTGACCGGCTCTCGCGCGCGCTGGGGCGGTAGCCGGATCCCGCCCGACACGCCCGAGCCGATCTCGCCGACACGCCCGGCAACCGCTGCGGCCGCGCCCGGCGGTACCATCCCGACGTGACCGTTCGCTGCCGCATCGCCCCGAGCCCGACGGGCCCCCTCCACATCGGGACGGCGCGGACGGCGCTGTACAACTTCCTGTTTGCCCGCCACGAGGGCGGGACCTTCGTGCTGCGGCTCGAAGACACGGACGTCGCCCGTTCGACCGTCGCACACGAGCGCGACATCCTGGACGGGCTCCACTGGCTCGGCCTGCACTGGGACGAAGGACCGGAAGTCGCGGGACAGCCTGCGCGAGGGCCGTACGCACCGTACCGGCAGATGGAACGGCTCGCGCTCTACCGCGCTGCCGCCGAAGGGCTGCTGAATCGCGACCTCGCCTACCGCTGCTACTGCACCCGCGAGGAGCTGGACGCCGACCGGGCCGCCCAGGAGGCCGCCCGCCGGCCGCCCCGGTACGTGGGTCGCTGTGCCCACCTATCGCCGGAGCAGCGCCGGTCGTTCGAGGCCGAGGGCCGCCAGTCCCTCATCCGGTTCCGGGTCCCAAACGGGAGCGTCGCGTTCGACGACCTCGTTCGCGGCCACGTTGAGATCGACACGGACACGCTGGGCGGCGACCTCGCGATCGTGCGCTCGGACGGGACGCCCCTCTACCACTTCACCGTGGTCGTGGACGACGCGGAGATGGCGATCACGCATGTCATTCGTGGCGAGGATCACCTGTCGAATACCCCCAAGCACATCCTGCTGTTCCGGGCCCTCGACGCGGACGTGCCCGCGTTTGCGCACCTGCCACTCATCCTGAACCCGGACCGCACCAAGATGAGCAAGCGCAAGGCCGAGACGGCCGTCCAGGACTACCGTGCCGAGGGGTTCGTCCCTGAAGCGATGGTGAACTTCCTGGCTCTGCTCGGGTGGGCGAGCGGGACCGAGGAGGAGCTCTTCTCGATGGACGAGCTGGTCGAGCGGTTCGAGCTGTCGCGCGTGCACTCCGCGGGAGCCATCTTCGACCGCGAGCGGCTCGAGTGGCTGAACGGACAGTGGCTGCGACGGCTTGCCCCGGACGAGCTCGCCGAACGCCTCGCGCCGTTCCTCGCGGCCCACCTCGCGACCCGACGGTCGGCCGGCGCGCGCGTCGTTCGTGAACCGGTGGCGGAGGAGATCGCGCCCATCGTGCCGCTCGTCCGTGAACGGCTGCCGCGCCTGGATGCGATCGGCGACCTGGTCGACTTCCTGTTCGTGGACCCGATCACCATCGAGCCTGCGCAGCTCGTGCCCCGCCACTGGGACGTCAGCGCGGCCATCGAGGGCCTCGCGGCCGCCCGCTCGGTGATCGACGCGCAGGGACGAGTGAGCTTCGAGGCCGATGAGCTCGAGGTCCCGCTGCGCGCGCTGGCCGCCCGCCGCGGGTGGAAGGCCGGCGACCTGTTCATGGCGCTCCGCGCCGCCGTCACGGGGCGCACCGTCTCCCCACCCCTCTTCGACTCGATGGTCGCCCTGGGCCCGGGTCGCACGCTGGAGCGACTCGACGCGGCCATCGCGACGCTCCAGGCCGAGATGCCGCTCGCCTGAGGCGCCCGCCCGCAACGGCCGAGGGTCGCATGACCCTCGATGCCCGCCGTTCCGCGAGACTGCGCTCGCCGTCGACCCGTCGCGGAATTCACCATCAGCGAGGGCGAAATGGCGAGCCCGGGACGGCGTGGTGCCGCATTGAAACAAGAGTGGCAGCGCAGCCCGGATGTGACTATCCTGACGCGCGATAAGCGTCATCAAATTGGAGCGCAGATGCCGTGAAGATCCGCAAGACCGATGCATCGGCAATGGCCCCCACGCCGTCCCGTCCGGTACGTGCGTTGAGCCCGGCGGCCCAGGCCCGGCTCGAGCAGAATGAACTCCTCCGGAAGTCCGTGATCGGCAGATTGCAGAGCCCGGACGACGTGTTCAAGGTGGCGCTGGACGAAGGTGAAAAGCCGGCCACGATCCGCCAGCGAATCCTCAAGATTGCACGGGAAGAGCGCAAGGAGATCGTCGTCCAGGTGCGCGGCGATCATCTCCTGGTCGGCCTCATGACGCCTGACCGCAGGCCGAGACGTGGCCGGAAGCCCAGGGCGGTTTCCGCTTCCTGAGCCCGCGCGTCCTCGTTCTCGGGGCGGCCGAAAACGCCCTCCCGGTTGATCAGACGCTGACGTAAATCACGCTGGATTCAACGACGTGGCGCGCCATCCCTGAGACATGGCCTGGCTCGGGCGCGTCACGCGTCCTTCAGCAGGTCGGGCGGCACGAGCCAGCGCAGCACGCCCGCGCCTGCGGCGAGCGGCCGGATGCAGTCGATCCGTGCAATCCCGCCCTTCGCCAGGGGCAGCGAGCCCGCGCCAGTAAGATCCTCGACGAGCCCGCTGAAGTCCGGGTCGTGACCGACGATCATCGCGCTGGCCGGGTCGCCGGCGGCCAGAGGATTCGTTCGAGGTCGGCCAGGCCGAACGGCACGCCGAGCCGGGGCTCGATGGTCAGCGGCACGTCGAGCGCGAATGCGACCGGAGCCGCCGTCTGCGTGGCGCGCTGCTTCGGGCTCGTCAGGATCAGCTCCGGCCGCACCCCCGTGCGCCGCAGGAACGCCGCCACGCGGGCCACCTGGTTCTCGCCGCGTGCGGACAGCGGGCGCGCGTCGTCCGGGCCATGCCACGCGGCCGGATCGCCCGCGTGCGCGTGTCGCAGGACATACAGCTCGATGCCGTCGGCGCGGCCCCGCCCGCCGTGGCGCCGATCCCCGTCGCTCATGGGAGCGATGGGAGGTAGCGACGGCCCCAGGGCGCGAGGACGCCCATCACAGGATGGCCACGGCGCGACCGAGCGCCCGCCGGAACTCGATGGAAGTGACTCGCCGCCACGCCGGCCCGATCGCGCGCCGCAGCCGGGTCATGTCGTGCTCCTTCGCGGCAAGGTATCCCCCGATGGCGCTCGCCGACGCCGGCGGGAGCGTCGCGGCATGCTCGACGAGGAACGCGCGCGCCAGGCCCGCGGCGACGTCGGCGTCGTGGAGCATCCCGAGGTGGTCCTGCAGCGCGGTCACCCGCTCGACCAGCGTGACCGCGTCCGGCCCCATGGGCTCGCGGACGAACTCGATCGCGTAGCGCAGGCGCTTGCCCGCGATGCGCAGCTGGTGCAGCGTCGTCAGGTCGGCCCACCGCAGGACTCCGTCGTACGCCCTCACGGTCTCGTAGGCCGCCCAGAGCCTGCTCGGGGCCGTCTCGCGGACTCTGCGCGGGTCCGTGGGCCCGCCGACCACGGCGTCCTGGCCGGGCGACTCGACGAAGGTGAGCTGCTCCTCCACGAACCGGAGGTATCCGGTGGAATCGAGGTAGCGAAGGAGCGCGGCCCGCGCGGTCGCACGTTCGGAGCGCCACGCGTCCTCGAGAGGGGACAGGGCCATCCGCGCCGCCGCATCCAGGGTTGCGCCGTGGGCCTCGAGTCCGTCGAGCAGCACGTCGAGGTCGCGCACAGCCCCGAGGTGCGCCGCCAGCGCGCGCAGCGAGACGACGGACCGCCGGACACGCCTGGCCCTGAAGCCGTCACCGAAGACCCGCCAGGCCGCCCGCATCCGGCGCGTGGCGACCCGCATCTTGTGCAGGTCCTCCACGTGCTCGCCGGATCGAGCCCCCTCCTCGGTGGCGAGCATGCGCGCCAGGTGGAAGCGGATCACCTTGCGGCCGGCCTCGGCGAAGGTGTCCTCGGCCGACACGCCCGGCGACTTCCCGACGACCAGCGCCGGAGGCGCCGGGAGGCGCCAGTGGCCCCGGTTGCGCGGGTTCGGCCGGCTGCGCGGGTTCGGCCGGCCGCGCGGGTTGTACGGGTTGCGCGGGTTCGGCCCGCCGCGGGGGTTGCACCAGTAGCGTCGGTTCGGCCCGCCGCGTCGGTTGCCCGGGTTGCCCGGGGCGGGTGGCCGGTGACGGCGCCGCGTTCGGCGAGTCGGCGTTCCCGGCTTCCCCCGGCCGCTCGCCCGCGGACCCCGCCGCGTCTGCCGCGGCGGCGAGCGCCGCGGCCGCCTCGAACTTCGAGCGAGAAGAAGGCCGGACCGCCCCGGTCTTCCGGATCGCTCTCGAGAGCCTGCCGAGGATCGCCTCGTCCCCGTCGCGCAGCTCCGCTTCAAGCACCGGGAACATGGCCAGCGGTTTCCCGTCGCGGATGACCTCGACCTCGTCCGAGCTGAGCTCCACGGTCCCCCGAGCGCCCTGGATCACGCGTACGCGACGGCGCTGCCGGACCACGAACAGCTCCTCCAGCGGCTCCCCCGCGCTCGCCTCGAGCAGGAGGGATCGCGCCTCGCTGGGGGGCCACGCGGCGGGGTCCAGGCCGCCGGCCGCCGGCGCTTCGAGCTCCTCCCGCCGATGGAGCGCCCCACGAGCGGGCGTCAGCGACTTCAGGCCGAGGATGGTGCGATCGCCTCGCTCGCGGAGCCGGGCCGCGTACCCGTGGCGTCCCACGAGGCCGTCTCGAGTGTCGACGTAGCGGTCCTCGACGAACGTCTCGCGCCACTCTCCGCCGCTGAGCCCTGCGATCTCCGGCGAATTGAGCAGCGGCTGCAGGGCCGCCCGATCCGCCACGTCGAACTTCAGCTCGAGCTCGGCGTGGAGGACGTCTGTCGCGCCGGGATCCGGCTCCAGGCGCCGCGGGTCCCGTCGCGCCCGGGTCCGGCTGCCAGGGCCGCCGGGGGTCTCGTCGCGCCCGTCGGCCCCACGCTCACTGCGCGCCCCCGGTCATCTCGAGCGAGCGAGCCATCATCGTCTCGAACGTGTCGACGCCGGCGGGCTCGGCCGTCAGCGTCTCGACACGCCGCCAGACGCCGTCCTGGCCGAGCTCCCACGCCCTCCGATCGTCGCGCATCAGGACGTCCAGCGTCTCCCGCAGGCGTTCGCGCAGGGCGGGGTCGTCGACCGGGGTCACCGCCTCGACCCGACGATCCAGGTTCCGTTCCATCATGTCGGCCGACCCGATCGAGAATTCCTCGTCGCCACCGTTGCGGAAATAGAAGATCCGGGAGTGCTCGAGGAAGCGCCCGACGATCGAGCGCACGCGGATCGTCTCGCTGAACCCGGCGAGTCCGGGGCGCAGCGAGCAGATTCCCCGGACGACCAGGTCGATCTGCACGCCGGCCTGGCTGGCCCGGTACAGCGCGCGGATGACGGACGGATCCACGATCGCGTTGAGCTTGAGCACGATGCGGCCGTCGCCGGCGGCGGCCTGCCGCTCGATCTCACGGTCGATCCGCGAGATGATCCCTTCGCGGAGCCCGAACGGGGCCACCAGCAGGCGCCGGAACGAGCGCTGGCGCGACAGTCCCGTCAGGTAGTTGAAGAGGTCGGTCACGTCGGCGCCCAGCTCGGAGCGGCAGCTCAGGAGCCCGAGGTCGACGTAGATGCGCGCCGTCTCCGTGTTGTAGTTGCCGGTCCCGATGTGGACGTACCGCCGCAGGCCCCGTCCCTCGCGCCGCACCACCAGCATCGTCTTGGAGTGGGTCTTGAGCCCCACCAGCCCGTAGACCACGTGTGCCCCGGCACGTTCGAGCGCGCGGGCCCACCCGATGTTGGCCTCCTCGTCGAAGCGCGCCTTGAGCTCGACGAGCACCACGACCTGCTTCCCGCGTTCCGCGGCGCGGATCAGGGCCTGGACGATCGGCGAATCGCCGCTGGTCCGGTACAGGGTCTGCTTGATGGCGAGCACGTCGGGATCGTCGGCGGCCTGCTCGACAAACCGCTGCACGGTCCGCGTGAACGACTCGTACGGATGGTGGAGGAGGATGTCCCCCTGGCGAATGGCCGCGAAGACATCGATCGGCTCGTCGGGGTCGGACGGCGTGAGCCGCGGCGGGGTCACCGAGGTCCAGCGGGGCAGCTGGAGGCTGGGCATGTCCAGGGCGGCCAGCTCGAACAGCGCCGTCAGGTCGAGCGTACCGGAGACCTCGTACACGTCGTCCGGCGAGCACTGCAGCCCGCGCTCCAGGATCGCCTGGGTCTCGGGCGGCGTGGATCGCTCCACCTCCAGGCGCACGACCTCGCCGAAACGGCGGCGGCGAAGCTCCTCCTGGATGGCCAGGAGCAGGTCATCGGCCTCGTCCTCCTCGATCGCCAGGTCGGCGTTGCGCGTGACCCTGAACAGGTGGTGCTCGAGGATCTCCATGCCGGGGAACAGCACGTCGAGGTTCGCAGCGATGATCTGCTCGAGGAGCATGTACGTCCGCACCCCGACCTCGACCAGCCTTGGAAGCACCGGCGGGACCTTGATCCGGGCGAACCCGCGCTCTCCGCTGTCCGGGTCGAGGACGGTCACGGCGAGCGACAGGGACAGGTTGCTGATGTACGGGAACGGGTGACCGGGGTCGACGGCCAGCGGCGTCAGGACGGGGAAGATCTCGTCGATGAACCGCTGGCGCAGCTCCAGGTGCCGCTCCGGCCGCTCCGACCACTCCACGATACGGACGCCGTGTCCGGCGAGCTCGCGGCGCACCCGTGCCCACGTCTCCGACTGGTCCGCCACCAGGGGCAGGACCTTCGCCCGGATCGCCCGCAGCGTCTCCGCGGCGCTCAGCCCGTCCGGCGTGCGCTGGGCGCCGCCGGCGGCCATCTGCTGCTTCACACCAGCGACGCGTACCTGGAAGAACTCGTCGAGGTTGCTCGAGAAGATGGCCAGGAAGCGGGCGCGCTCGAGCAGCGGGGTGCGCTGGTCGACCGCCTCATGCAGCACGCGAGCGTTGAAGTCCAGCCAGCTCAGTTCGCGGTTGGTGTAGGGCATGGACGGCGCGTGCCGCTCCTTCCGGCCCGCGCGCGGCGCGCCGACTGCGGTGGAGGGGCGGACGGCGGTCACGGCGTCCTCAGGGCTCCGGCAGGTACCGGCGCTCGCCGCTCGCCGGGTCGAACCAGACGCGGAGCCTCCGTCCCGTCGTGGGATCGTCGAAGACCTCGTCCGTGCGCTGGTACCGTCCCATGCCCTGGATCTCGCCGGAGCCGGTCCGCGGCGGGGCCCAGCCGGGGGCGCCCGGAGGGGCCGGGGCCGCGCCGGCCTCGTCGTGGCCCCGGTACCGGGTCTGCTCGTAGAGCGCGACCAGGATCACGGCCGCACTCGCGATCAGCAGCCACGCGGCACCGACCGGCTCCCCCGCCGCGATGACCGCAAGGGCGATCACGAATCCCAGCCCGCCGGCGATCCCCAGCGCGCCGCGCAGCACCCGCGAGAGATCGGTGCTGCGCATGGCGCTCACGTGTGCTCCGAACTGCCGCTCAGCGCGGCTGCTCGTATCCGGACGGGCCCGGCTCGATGACGACGGCCGTTCCGTACGCCACGATCTCGGTCATGGTCGAACCCATCTCGGAGCTGTCGAACCGCATGCTGAGGATGGCGTTGGCGCCCATCGCGGTCGCGTTCGCGACCATCCGGTCGATGGCGTGCTTGCGCGCGTCCTCGAGGAGCTCGGTGTACTCCTTGATCTCTCCGCCGACGATCGAGCGCAGTCCCGCCGCCACGTTGCCGGCCAGCCCGCGGCTGCGCACGACGACACCGAAGCACTGCCCCTTGGTCTCGGCGACCCGGAATCCCGCCACGAAATTGGTCGTGCTGATGATCACGTGAACTCTCCCTGGCGCTCCACGGCCGCGTGCGCCCGCCGGCGCGCCTCGTCCTCCGGGCAGGCGCAGTTCGCCCGCAGCTGCTCGAAGGTGTAGTAGCCGGTGTGGTGGCCGTCTGCCCACGTCGGCGCAATCGCGTAGGTGCCTACGAGCTGCACGTCCACCAGGCGGACCTGGTCGGCCGTCAGGGTCGGCGACGAATCGAGCCAGCCGGGCAGGCCGGCCTCGCCGCGGCAGTATGCGCACGGGCAGAGCCAGCGAAGGCTCACCGTGCCGTACTCCGTCTGGTGACCGTCGGCCCACTCGATCTCGAGCCGGCCGGCCGCCCGATCCGCGTGGATGCGGACGGGTGTGAGGTACTCGCCACCGGAGGTGTAGCTCGTGGACATGCCGGGATTGTAGTCTCGCGTGCGCGTGCAACCCGCGGTCGTCGCGGCGCGACGATAGACTCGCCGTGCCGCGCCCGAACCAACCTGCCGCCTGTCGGCCCCACACTCGCATCGAGAAGGATCATGCCCAGACTCCCAGCGCCCTCCGATCTCTACGACCTGCGCGTTCCGACCGAGGTCCGCCTGTCACCGGACGGACGCTGGGTCGCCTTCTCGGTCAAGGCAGTGGGGCCGGACAAGGACGACTACCGGGAGGCGGTCTGGCTGGCCCCCGCCGACGGATCCTCGCCGGCTCGCCAGCTGACGCTCGGTTCGCGACACGACACGCACCCGCGCTGGAGCCCGGACGGCGCGCAGCTGGCGTTTCTCTCCGACAGGGGGGCGGTGCTGGAGGCGGGTGGCGGCGGCTCCCGGTCAGCGTCTCTCGCGCCGGCGTGGACGGTGCGGGAGGCGGCCGGCGGCCGGCCGCGATCGTCCGGCGAGGAAGGCCCCGAGAGCGGCGCCACGCAGGTGTGGCTGCTGCCGATGGCGGGCGGCGAGGCGCGGCAGCTGACGCACCTGCCCCACGACGTCAGCGGCCTGGGCTGGAGCCCCGACGGATCCCGGCTGTGCGTCCTCAGTTCGTCGGTGCGCCCGACCCGGGACAGGCGCTCGCGACTGGAGCCCGGCGAGCCGCCTGCGTCGGACTACCGCTACATCGACCGGCTGCAGTACCAGTACAACGGCACCGGCTTCACCCACGACCGCTTCGTCCATCTCTGGCTCGTCGACGCCGTCTCGGGCGAGGCGCAGCGCATCACCGGCGGCCCGTTCAACGACGGCCCGTTCGACTGGAGTCCCGACGCCCGCCGGATCGTGTTCGAGTCGCGGCGGCATCGCAACAGCGACCTGGACTGGCAGGCGGACCTGTACCTGCTCGACCTCGCGTCCGGGCGGGTCGAGCGGTTGACGGGCGGTCGCGGCAGGCGGGAGTTCACGGCGCCGGCGTGGAGCCCGGACGGACGCTGGGTCGCCGCCGTGGGGCACCGGTACCAGGGCCGCGGCCCAGCTCGGCGCGATGTCTGGAGGTTCGCCGCGGCGCCTGCGCAGGAAGGCGAGGATCTCACGGCGGCCACCGACCTGATGGTCGGGGCCAGCATGGGCAGCGACCTCATCGGTGGTGGCTCGGCCTCCCTGCACTGGGACGGCGATGGCCGCTGGATCACGTTCGCCGCACCCGTCGAGGGCAGCTACGAACTGTGGCGCGTCGAGGCCGATACGCGCCGCGTCGTCCGGCTGACCGCGGGACGCCACTGCCTGACCCGCACGCACCAGGTTCCGCTCGACGGCGGCGTCTCCAGGATCGCGGCCACCGCGGCGGATGCGACCCATGCGCCGGAAGTGGTCGTCCTCGACGTCCCGGTGCGGGAGCAGGCGCCGGTGTCGCCGGAGGGACTGCGCCGCGTGAGCGACCTCATGGCGTCGCGCTGGGGCGACGTCACGCTGGTCGAGCCGCAGACCCGGTGGCACGAGGCGGACGGCCGCCGCATCCAGGGGTGGCTCTTCGCGGCGCCCCCTCGCCAGGACGGTCATCCGAACCCGCTGGTGCTGGAGATCCACGGCGGTCCGGCCACCCTCTACGGGTACTCCCCGTTCTGGGAGTGGCAGGTGCTCGTCGCCGAAGGCATCAGCGTGTACGCCTGCAACCCGCGCGGATCCGAGGGCTACGGGCAGGACTTCGTGCGAGCCAACTTCCGCGACTGGGGCGACGGGCCCATGGCCGACGTGATGGCAGGCGTCGACGCCGTGGTGGCCGACGGCCTGGCGGATCCCGACCGCCTGGGCGTGACGGGCGGCTCGTACGGCGGGTACCTCACCAGCTGGATCGTGGGCCACACCGACCAATTCAAGGCGGCCTTCACGGCGCGCTCCGTGAACGACATGACGTCGCAGATGCTCTCCGGCGACATCGGGGGCCCGATGTTCGGCACGGAGGAGTACGGCGTGAATCCGTGGGAGGACCACGAGCTCTACTGGCGGCAGAGTCCGATCGCCTACGCGGAGCGGGTGCGGACTCCGTTGCTCATCCAGCACGCCGAGAGGGATCTGCGGGTTCCGATCACGCAGGCCGAGGAGCTGTTCGCGGTGCTGCGCTCGTTCCGGCGGCCGGTGCGGCTCATGCGCGTCCCCGACGAGACGCACGAGCTCACGCGCAGCGGCACGCCGTTCCGGCGGGTGGAGAACGCGGTCCAGGTGGCGGCGTGGTTCAGGCACTTCCTGGTGGAGGGCCGCCGCGACCTGCCGCGGCTGCCCAGGAAGACGCGCGTCCGCCCGTAGGCACGCCGCGCCGCCGGTCCGGTGGCGGCCGGTCGAGGGGCGGGTGGGGCCGCGCAGCGGGGTCGCCACCGCGCCGCCAAGCAACCGGGCGGCCCATCGCGTACCGTGACGCGGACGGGAGGCGTTGCGCGCGGTGGTCTCCGAGGAGCTGGTTCGCGACGTGGTCCGCCGGGTGGTGGACGCGATGTACGATGCCCGAGACGGAAACGGCGTCCGGAGGGGCCGCTGCCGGAGCCGCGGCCACGACCGCCGCGATCCCCGCGAGCGCGGGCCCGCCGGTCGCCATCGCGATCGGGGCCGACCATGGAGGGTTCGAGCTGAAGCAGCTCATCGGCCGGCGCCTCGCCGACGCGGGCTACGTCGTGCACGACTGCGGCACCGCCTCCCCCGACCCGGTCGACTACCCGGACTTCGCCCATGCGGTTGCCCGGCTCGTCGCCGACGGTACCTGCCGCTGGGGGATCGCGGTGGACGGCGCCGGCATCGGCTCGTGCATGGTGGCCAACAAGGTTCCGGGCGTGCGGGCCGCTTCCTGCCATGACGTGACGTCGGCGCGCAACAGCCGGGAGCACAACCATGCGAACGTGCTGACGCTCGGTGCGCGGTTCATCGGTGCCGGCCTCGCCCTGGAGATCGTCGACGCCTGGCTCGCCACCCCGTGGGGGCCGGATCGCCACGCGGCGCGCGTGGCGAAGATCGGCGAGTACGAGCGACGCTACCTGAAGGCCGGCGCGTGAGCGAACGCGGCGACCGCGAGGACCTGATCGAGGCGATCACGCGCGAAGTGGTCGCCACACTGTCGGGTCCCGTCGGCCCTGGCGCACCCCGTGCCCCAGGCGACGAGTGCCGGGACTGCCGCGGCGCCTGTGCGGCCCAGTGCGCCGATCGCGTCCGGACGATGGTCGCCGGCGGGGCCGACCGGATCGCCTATCGCGGCAACCCCGACGACGTCCCGGACGACCTCGCGCGGTTCATCGACCACACCCTCCTGCGGCCCGACGCCACGGCAGACGACATCGACCGGCTGTGCCGCGAGGCGAAAGACCACCGTTTCGCCGCCGTCTGCATCAACCCGGCCTGGGTCCGCCGCGCGGCCGTGGCGCTGCGCGGCACGCCAGTGGCGGTCGCCTCGGTCGTGGGCTTCCCGTTCGGCGCCACCACCCCCGACGTCAAGGCCGCGGAGGCCCGGCGCGCGATCCGTGACGGTGCGACCGAGATCGACATGGTCATCAATATCGGCGCGCTCAGGAGCGGCATGCGCGACCTCGTGCGTGAGGACATCGCGAGAGTCTCCGACGCCTGCCACGAGTCCGGCGCCCTCAACAAGGTCATCATCGAGGCGGCCCTGCTGAGCGACGAGGAGAAGGTCGTCGCCTGCCGCCTCGCGCAGCTGGCCCGGGCGGATTTCGTGAAGACCTCAACCGGCTACGCGTCCGGCGGGGCCACGGTGTTCGACGTTGCGCTGATGCGCGAGACCGTGGGGCCCCGCATGGGCGTCAAGGCAGCCGGCGGGATCCGGACCGCGGAAGACGTGCGGGAGATGATCGCGGCCGGCGCGACGCGCATCGGGGCGTCTGCCGGCGTGCGGATCGTGACGGGAGGGGACAGGCAGGCCAGTGAGCAGTATTGACCTTCGGGCGTACGTCTTCCTCGACAGCCTTCAGGCGCAGTACGCCGCGTTCCTGGGCACGGTGGCGCAGGGGTTCCTCCCACTCGCGGGCGACGCGTCCCTGTACGTGGAGGTATCCCCGGGCATCGAGATCAACCGGCTGACCGACGTCGCGCTCAAGGCGACCACCGTCAAGCCGGGCATGCAGATCATCGAGCGCTACTTCGGGCTCCTCGAGGTGCATGCGCCCTCGCAGGCCGAGGTGCGAGCGGCCGGCGCGGCGATCCTGGACGCCGTGGAGCTGCGCGAGGCCGATCGGATCAAGCCCCGCGTGCTCTCGAGCCAGATCATCCGCCGCATCGACGACCACCAGGCCCAGCTGATCAACCGCACTCGACACGGGCAGATGCTGATCGGCGGGCAGACGCTCTACGTGCTCGAGCTGGAGCCGGCGGCGTACGCTGCGCTGGCGGCCAACGAGGCCGAGAAGGCGGCGGAGATCAACATCCTCGAGGTGCGATCGTTCGGGTCGATGGGCCGCGTGTACCTGGGTGGCGAGGAGCGGGACATCGACGTCGGCTGGCGGGCCGCGCTGGCGGCCATCGAAGGGCTCACGGGCCGCGAGGCGAAGGCATAGGCGGCAGGGCGGCCGCGGGACGGCGGCCGGACACGGCATGGCATGCAGCGACGAAGGAGATGATCGATGGCTGAAGCGCTTGGGATGATCGAGGCGCGCGGGTTCGCCGCCATGGTCGAGGCCGCCGACGCGATGGTGAAGGCCGCGAAGGTCGAGCTGGTGAGCTACGAGAAGACCGGCGGAGGGTACGTCACCGCGATCGTCCGCGGCGACGTCGCGGCGGTCAAGGCGGCCGTCGAAGCGGGCGTCCGCAATGCCCAGAACGTGGGCGAAGTCGTGGCGAGCCACGTCATCGCGCGGCCGCACGTGAACATCGACCTCGTGCTGCCGCTCGGCCGGACGGACGAGGCGCGCGCGGAGATCGGCCAGGACTAGGCTCCCGGCCCGTGCCGGCGGGTGCTCGCCACCGGGCGGGCACCCGTGGACGGGGGGATGGAGGAGCGCGATGCTGCTCGGGCGTGTGACCGGCACGGTGGTCGCCAGCCGCAAGGAACCGCTGATGGAGGGCTGGAAGCTCCTGGTCGTGCGGCAGCTCGACGCCGACAACCACGAGGTCGGCGCGTACGTCGTGGCCGCCGATGCGGTCGGTGCGGGCGTGGGCGAGGTCGTCCTGTACGCCACCGGGAGTTCCGCCCGCCAGACGGAGATGACCCGCGACCGGCCGTGCGACGCGGTGATCATGGCCATCGTCGACACGTGGGAAGTGGGCGGTCGGGAGGTGTTCCGCAAGTGAGCGGCGTCACCGACGCCGAGGTCCGCGCCATCATCGAGCGCGTCCGCGGCCGGCTCGAGGCGCCGGCGACGTGCGTCCGGGCGCGGCGATGCAGGCGGCCGCGCAGCTCGCGGCTCCGTCCGAGCTGGGGGATGGCCTGCACGCGTCGGTGGACGACGCGGTGGCCGCCGCCGGGCGGGCTTTCCGCGCCTACCGGTCGATGGGCCTGGACCGCCGCTATGCGATCGTCGATTCGATCCGCCGCGCGATGCTCGAGGCCGGCGACCGCCTTGCCCTCCTCGCGCACCAGGAGACGAAGATCGGGCGGGTCGAGGACAAGATCGTCAAGAACCGCGTGGTTACCATCAAGGCCCCGGGCCCCGAGGACCTCGAGGTGGAGGCGGTGACGGGCGACCAGGGGATGATGGTCACGGAGTTCGCGCCGTTCGGCGTCGTCGCGGCGATCACGCCGGTCACGAACCCGACGTCCACGGTGATCAATAACACGATCAGCATCGTGTCGGCCGGCAACTCGGTCGTGTTCAACGCGCACCCCAACGCGAAGCGCTGCTCCGCCGAGACCGTGCGCCTGATCAGCCGGGCGATCGTCGCCGCGGGTGGGCCGGCCGACCTGGTGACGGCGGTGGCCGAGCCCACCATCGACAGTGCGCGCGCCCTGATGAACCACCCGGACGTCCGCCTCCTGCTCGTGACCGGCGGGCCGGGCGTGGTTCGTGAGGCGCTTCGAACGGACAAGCGGGCGATCACCGCCGGGCCGGGCAATCCCCCCGCGGTGGTCGACCAGACTGCCGACCTGGAGCGTGCGGGCCGGGACATCGTTCGCGGGGCATCGTTCGACAACAACGTGGTGTGCACCGACGAGAAGGTCGTCGTGGTCGTCGATTCGGTCGCCGATCGGCTGATCCGGGCCATGACGCCGAACGGCGCGTATCTCCTGAAGGAGCACGAGCTGCGACGGCTCGAGCGGGTCATCTTCACCGAGCTGGGTGCGCCGGGGCGCCATGGGGTGATCAACCCGCGATGGATCGGACAGGACGCGTCCAGGATCCTCGCGGAGATCGGTGTGCAGGCGAACCGCGACCTGCGGCTGCTGGTCGCCGAGGTGCCGCGCGACCACAGCCTCGTCTGGACCGAGCAGATGATGCCCGTCCTGCCCATCGTCCGAACGACCACGGTGGACCAGGCGATCGAGCTCGCCGTGCGGGTGGAGCATGGCTTCCATCACACCGCGTCGATCCACTCCACGAACGTCGAGACCATCACCCGCATGGCGCGCGCGATGAACTGCAGCATCTTCGTGGCCAACGGCCCGAACGTCGCGGGCCTCGGCGAAGGGGGCGAGGGATTCTCGTCCTTCTCGATCGCGAGTCCGACGGGCGACGGCCTGACGCGGCCGCGGACGTTCTCTCGCGAGCGCCGGATCACGGTCGTCGGCTCGCTGAGGATCGTATGAGCGGCAGGCAGCCGGCTGAGGGTGTCGGGCGCAACGCGATCGGGCCTGCGCTCGGGCTGCTCGAGTTCAATTCGATCGCGATCGGCATCGCGGCAGGCGACGCGATGGCGAAGCGGGCGCCGGTGGACGTGGTTCGCGCCGGGACGGTCCACCCTGGCCGCTACCTGGTGCTCGTCGGCGGCGCCGTGGCGGATGTCGACGAGGCGCTGCAGGCCGGCCGGGCGGTCGGGCTCGAGGCGCTGGTCGACGCCGTGTTCCTCCCCAACGTGCATCCGGACGTGGCCGCGGCCGTCGGGGGCGTCCTGGCGACGGCGTCCGGCGAGGCGCTCGGCATCATCGAGACGCCCACGGTCGCGTCGATCATCGGCGCGGCCGACGCTGGGATGAAGGGCGCCAGGGTGCGACTTCTCGAGCTGCGGCTCGCGGACGGCCTGGGCGGCAAGGGATACCTGCTGTTCGACGGCCCGGTGTCCGAGGTGGAGGCCGCGGTGCAGCTCGGCAGCGCGGCGATCCCGGCCGCCGAGCGCGCGACGTCGCGGGTGATCGCCAGACTGCACGTCGAGATGCGGGAGAACCTCGCCGCCGGCGCGCGATTCCGGGACCGCGTGGCACCCGGGCGCGAGGGGACGCCGCATGGCGACACGAGTCTGCCGGACGGCCCCACGCCCCCTGCGGCCAGGATCCGCCGGCACGCTCCCACGCCCCCTGCGGCCGGGACCCGCCGGCACGGGCCCACGCCACCGACACGCCCGACGCTCCCGGGCGACTCGGCCCTCTGATCGCCCATGCAGCTCGCCCGCGTGATCGGCACCGTCGTCGCGACCGTGAAGAGCCCCGGCCTCGAGGGGATCAGGCTGCTGATCGTCCAGCCGCTGGACGGCCATCGCCAGCCGACGGGCAGCGCTGTCGTGGCGGCGGACGCCGTCCACATGGCCGGACCCGGCGAGCTCGTGTACGTCGTGGCCGCCCGGGAGGCGGCGCAGGCGCTTCCCGAGCCGTTCGTCCCGGTCGACCACGCCGTGGTCGGGATCGTCGATGCGGTCGAGCCGGTCGGGGGCCGCGGGCGCCGATGAAGCTGGCGAGGGTCGTCGAGACCGTCGTGTCGACCATCAACGCACCCGTGTTCGACGGGCGGCGGCTTCTGCGCTGCGACCTGCTCGACCCCGACGGCGAGCCGGCCGGTGGGTACCTGATCGCCGTCGACACGGTCGGCGCCGGGGCGGGCGAGATCGTCCTCCTGCTGGACGAGGGCAATTCGGCGCGGCAGATCCTGGGCATGGCACAGGCGCCGGTGCGCACGCTGGTGGTGGGAATCGTCGACGAGGTCGCGCTCGGCTGACGACCGGGAGCAGGCCGGTCCGCTCTCGACTGACGCCGGGGACCCCGGCCCTGACCGCCGCCGCCATCTCCTGTCGCTGATCAGTGATTCCGTCAGTCAACTGGTCCGTGAATTTGTCAGTCGGGCTTCCTGCTGGCGGACGGCGTGGAGCTTCGTCCCCGGCGCGACCCGGCGCCAGGGGTGGCTTGGCTGTGGAGGATAGCCGGGTGCCTCCCGCAGGCTCGGCCCGGGGACGTGGAGGACCGGGCGGGCCGTCTCGAGGCTCCGGAGGCGGGCAGGGTCGACCCGGCGGCCTGCTGTACTCTGCGCGTGCGCGCCCTGCGCATGCGCGCACGGCGTCCCCACCGCCATCGACCGCGGGCCATCGAGGCCGGGCCCGCCGCGCCCGCGAAAGGAGACCGAACCTGAGCAGCAACCGTCCCACTTCGAACTCGGCCGCGCGCCGGGAGCGGCGTGCTGCCGAGCGAGCGCGGCGCTCGGCGGACGGACGCCAGGCGCCCGGCGGCGGTGGGTCCGGGATCCCCGCTGCGCTCCGGTCGCCCGCGGTCCTGATCACGATCGTCGTGCTCGTGCTCGCGGCCCTCGGCCTGGGCGTGGTCCTGGTCCAGAACGCGACGACCGCGCCCGGCAAGGCGCTGGTCACGCCGTCGCAGCCGGTGCCCGCCGGGCTTGCCCACGGCCGGTCGCTCGGCAAGACGACGGCCCCCGTGAAGCTCGACGAGTGGGAAGACTTCCAGTGCCCCTATTGCGACGAATACACGCTCAACGTCGAGCCGCACCTCGTCAGCCAGTACGTGACGAACGGCCAGCTCGAGATCACGTACCACGACTTCTCGTTCATCGGGGCCGAGTCGGTGAGCGCGGCCATAGCGGCGCGGTGCGCGGGCGACCAGGGGCAGTTCTGGGCCTACATGGAGTACCTGTTCTCGAACCAGGGCTCGGAGAACGGCGGCACCTTCAACCAGACATTCTTCGACCGGGTCGCGGACCAGCTCGGGCTGAACCGGGCAACATTCGACACGTGCCTCTCGGACCCGTCGATATCGAGCGCGGTGCAGGCGGAGACGAACCAGGGCCAGCAGCTCGGGATCAAGGGGACGCCCACGTTCTTCCTCGACGGCAAGCAGTACTCGGGGGGACTCGACCTGTCGAGCATCTCCGCGGCGATCGACACCGCGCTCCAGAGCGCGCCGCCGTCCGCGTCCCCCGGCACGAGCTCGACCGCCCCGGCCCCGTCGACGTCGCCCGGGGCCTCTCAGGGCGCCCTGCCGTCCGCGTCGTGAGGGCGCCGCCCCGATGAGCGCCAGGCGAGGACCCGCCGCCCGGATGGCACCCCGGCCGGGAGGCGCGACCACCCCCCGGTCCCGCGGTCGGCCGCAGGCCGGGACATCGGTCTCGTCTGTCGCGAACGGGTCGTCCGGGGTGGCCGGCAGGCGCCGGGGCGCCGTCGTCGGCCGGCGTGCGGGGGGGCGGTGCCGAGTCGCCGGCCCTCGCCACGGTGAACCTTCGCCGCGGCTTGCTGGCCAACGAGCGGACGCGGTTTGCCGCACCCATGGTCGCGCTCGCGCTCATCGCGATAGGCGCACTCGGCTACCTGGCGATCGAGAAGCTCACGAACGCACACCCCGTGTGTCTCGTGGTCCAGGGTTGCGACACGGTCCAGGCGAGCAAGTACAGCACCTTCATGGGCATCCCGGTCGCCATCTACGGGCTGGCCATGGCGACGGCCGTTCTCGCCGCCGTCGCCGCCTGGTGGCGCACGGGGGACCGCAGGCTCCTCTACGTCCCGTACGGGCTCGGCCTGGTCGGGCTGTTCGTGATCGCTGGGCTGGTGTACATCGAGCTGTTCGTCATCCACGCGATCTGCATCTGGTGCGCCACCGCCGGGGTCAGCCTCGTTCTCGGGTGGATCGTCAGCGCGATCGCGCTGCGGAGGGCCGGAGAGCGGCCGGCTGACGCCGCACCCCGTGTCGCCGCGGCCGGCGGCGGGGATCAGGAACCCAGGGGCGGCGGAGATGGGTGCGCGGCAATGGCCGCGGCCAGCCGGCGCTGTCGGGACTCGGCTGCCTCGGCCAGCGTCGCCCGGCCGAGTGAGTTGAGCAGCGCGTCGCGCGCGTCCGAGAAGGCGTCGTGGACGTCGCAGCGGCCGTCCGGGTCGCACAGTCCGCCTCGCAGGATGCACGTCCGGACGGCGCGATCGTGCTCGGTCGCCCGGATCACGTCGAGGAGCGAGATGTCCGACGCCGGTTTCGACAGCCGGTAGCCGCCCGATCGTCCCGTCTGGGCGACGACCAGGTCGGCGCGGACCAGGTCGGCCATCACCTGCGGCAGGAACCGCGGCGGGATCCGCATCTCCGCGGCGATGCGGCGAGTGCTGAGCAGGCCGTCGGTGTTCGTCGCCGCCAGTGCCACGGCCGCACGGACGGCGTAATCGCCCCGCCGCGTCAGCTCGAGTCGCATCGTTGGCGGAGTATGCCACGTGCGACGAGAAAGGCCGTCGGGACGCATGACGGCTCCGCGCGGCGGCCGGGCCGGAGGTGACCGGCGGCGCCCGATCGCGCCGCCTACCATGCCCGTCGTGGGACCCCTGCGTGCCCTGTACCTCGTCGTCGGCGTCCTTGTCGGCGTGCTCCTCCCGTTCGTCCCGGTGATCCTGGCGCAGCGTGGGTTCACGGCCCCTCAGATCGGCCTCGTCATGGCGCTCACCGCGGCCGGGTACGTGGTGGGCATGCCCGCCTGGGGGCACATCGGCGACGTAGTGCTCGGCCGGCGGCGGGCCCTTCAGGCCGCCTCGCTCGGCTCGGTCGCGGCGGCGCTGGCCTTCGGCGCACCTCTTGCGCTGCCGCTCGTGGCGGCGGCGATCGTGGCGTACTACGTCGTGCAGTCGGGCGCGGGCATGCTGACCGACGCGATCGCCATGAACGCGCTGGCGGCACGCCCCGACGGGTATGGTCGGCTCCGCCTGCTGGAGAGTGCCTCGTTCGCCGTCGCGGCGCTGGCCGCCGGCGTGGTGTACGACGTGGTCGGATACGGCCTCGCGTACGCGCTCGCGGCGGTCGCGGCCGTGCTTGTGGCGATCACGTGCGCCTGGGTCGACGATGCGCCGCGTGCGAGGCTCGCGGACTACCGGGTTGAGGCACAGGGCGAGCCGGAACGGGCGATCCCGTCGCCTCGGTGGGCCGGGCGCTGGCGGGAAGCGACCGGATCGATCGGGGTGGCCATCGGGGTCGCGCCCCGATTGCTCGGCGTGCTGGCCGCCGTGGTCCTCGTGCACATGGGAGTGCTGGCCAGCTTCACCTTCCTGCCGCTCCGACTGGTCGAACTCGGAGGCGCGCCGTCTGTGATCGCACTGTCGGCGACCGTGTCGGCGCTCTTCGAGATCCCGGCCATGTTCGCGGGGGCGCGGCTCGCCTCCCGGATAGGCCTGCGCGGTCTGTTCGCGTCCGGATGCCTGCTCTACGCGATCGCGTTCGGGGCGTGGATCATCCTGGCCGACCCGCTGTGGATCGTCATCAGCCGGGTACTGACCGGGCTCGCGTACGGATCGCTCACGGTCGCGATCGTGCTGACAGTCGGCGCCATGCTCCCCGGCCGATTGCAGGCGACCGGCCAGGCGCTGTACGGCATGAGCGCATCCGGGATCGCGTCGATCGTGGGCAACCTCGGCGGGGGGATCCTGTTCGGCGCCCATGGGCACTCCGCGGTGTTCGCGGCGGGTCTCGTGGGCGCGCTGGCCGCGACCCTGGTCGCCTGGCGGTACTTCCCGGCGCGTGGCCACGTCCGCGTCGACGCTGCGCACCCCTGAGCGCGTCGCCTTGCGCGGAGCTCGACTGCCGCGACCGTGCCACCCGGTCCTTACCCGGCCTGCCTCCGGTTCGCAGTGCGACGTCGCTGGCCTCTCACCACCTCCGCGCGCCCCTTTGCCCCTCGCCAAGCAGACCCGGTGCAGGGCCGTCGCCTACACTGCGACACCAGGAGGGGCGACATGCGCATGTGGGGCGGGCGGTTCAGCGGCGACACGGATCCGCTCGTCGCGGACGCCACGCGGTCGATCGAGGTCGACCGGCTCCTCGCCGTCGACGACCTCGAGGGATCGATCGCCCACGTCCGCGGGCTGGAGCGGGCGGGGCTCCTGACCGCCGACGAGTCGGGCCGCCTGGTCGGCGGCATCCGCGCGCTCCGAGCCGAGGTGGAGGCCGGATCGTTCGCGTGGGATCCATCCCTCGAAGACGTGCACCTCAACCTCGAGGCCGCCCTGGCGGCGCGCCTCGGCCCGGTGGCCGGGAAGCTGCACACGGGGCGGTCGCGCAACGACCAGGTGGCGCTCGACCTGCGCCTGTGGCTCCGCAGGACGGTGCGGGACCTGGACCGCGAGATGGTCGCGTTCGAGCGGGTGCTGGTCGACCGCGCCGAACGGGACGGCCGGGCGATCCTTCCCGGGATGACCCACGTCCAGCCGGCGCAACCCGTGCTGCTGGCTCACCATCTGCTGGCCTACGTCGAGATGGTCGAGCGAGACCGCGGCCGGCTGGCCGATTGCGCCCGGCGGGCGGACCGCTCGCCGCTCGGTGCCGGTGCCCTGGCCGGAGCAGGGTTCGCCCTGGACCGCGAGGCGACCGCTGCCGACCTGGGCTTCTCGGGCGTCACCGCGAACTCGCTCGACGCCGTGAGCGATCGCGACTTCGTGGTGGAGTTCCTGGCCGCGGCCGCGCTCGCCATGGTGCATCTCTCGCGTCTGGCCGAGGAGCTCGTGTGGTGGTCCAACCCGGCGTTCGGCTGGGTCGTGCTGTCGGACGCGCACGCCACCGGCTCGTCGATGATGCCCAACAAGAAGAACCCCGACCCGTGCGAGCTGGTGCGGGCGCGCGCGGCGCGCGTCGCGGGCCACCTGGCGACGATGCTCGGCGTGCTGAAGGGCCTGCCGCTCGCCTACCAGCGGGACCTCCAGGAAGACAAGATGCCGCTGTTCGACGCGGCCGACGTGCTGGACTCGTCGTTGCGCGTGATGGCCGCCGTCCTGGGCGAGCTCGCGTTCGACCCAGTCCGCATGCGCGACGCGGCGCTGCGTGGCCACGTCACGGCGACGTCGGTCGCCGACACGCTGGTGGAGCACGGCCTGCCCTTCCGCGCCGCCCACCACGCGGCCGGGCGGCTCGTCGCCGAAGCGGAGCGCCGCGGCTGCCGCCTCGACCAGCTCGACGACGCCGCGTTCCGCGAGGCGCTGGAAGGGGAGGACGGCGCCGAGGCCCGCCGGCTCGCCGGTGAAGTCGGGGCCGAGCTGGGCTCGGAGCTCCGCCGGGCGGCGACGCTGGAAGCCGCGGTGGCGCGCCCGCGCGTCGTCGGCGGCACTGCGCCCGAGCGGGTGCGCGAGGCACTCGAGGCCGCCAGGCGCCGGCTGGACGGCACGGCGGACTAGCACCAGCGCGGCGCCGGCTGGCCGGCACGCAGGACGAGGACCAGCGGGTGCGGGGACGCAGGCAAGACGAGAACCAGCGCGGCGCCGTGCCGGCACGCAGGACGAGGACCAGCGCGGCGCGGGCCGTTGTCGCGAGGAGGAGCGGCCCTCAGGCCTCCTCGTGGACGAAGACGGGCAGGACCGGCAGCCCCGGCCGCTCCGCCATTCCCGGCGCGCGCGGAGGCACCACGTGGGCCACGCGCGCCGCAAGGGCCGGGTCCGGATCGCGCAACCGGACGGCGGCCCCCGGAACCAGCTCGCGCACGACCGCGACCTCGTCGCAGGCCTCGCGTTTCGGGCAGCTCGCGCAGTCTCCCCACACCTTGTGGTACAGGACCGCGCGATCGACCGTCTCGAAGCCGTTCCGGGAGAACCAGCCCGGGATGCGCGTCAGCGCGAACAGGTTCCGGACCCCGAACCGCGTGGCCTCCGCGGCCACGGCCTCGACCAGCTTCCCCCCGTGCCCGTGACCCTCGGCGTCCGGCGCCACGGCCAGCGACCGGACCTCGCCGAGGTCGTGCCACCAGATCCGCAGGGCCGCGCAGCCCACCACCTGGCCGCCGTCCACCGCCACCCAGAAGTCGCGGATCCGCTCGTAGATGTCGGTGAGCGGGCGCGGCAGCAGGAGGTCCCTGCCCGCATAGCGGTGGATCAGCGCGTGGATCGCGGGTGCGTCGGACGGACGGGCTCGGCGGATCATGGGCCGCCCATGATGACCGGTCCATCCCGATCCTGCCCGGCCACGTCAGGACCCGGCGCCGGTTCCCCGGGCGGCCTCCCCGCCCGAGGCCGACACCACCGTCGACGGCAGCCCGTCCATGAGCGGCGCCGTCCAGGCCCAGGCGCTGCCCTGGCGCGCGGCCTCCGTGCGCAGCGGCAGTCCGAAGATCTTGATGAAGCCGACGGCGCTGGCGTGGTCGAACGCGTCGTCCGCGTCGTACGTCGCGAGCGCCCGGTCGTACAGCGACAGGCCGCTCCGCCGGCCGACCACCGCGAGCGACCCGTGGTCGAGGCGCAGCCGGACCTCGCCGGTCACGACGCGCTGGGAGGACTTCACGTAGTCACGCAGATCACGGTGGAGCGCGTTGAACCAGAGCCCGTCGTACGTCGCCTGGGCGAGCTCGTCGCTCACCAGCCGGTTGAAGCGCAGCTGCTCCTTGGACAGCGTGAGCCCCTCCAGCGCGCGGTGAGCCGCGAACAGCGCGACCGCGGCGGGCGACTCGTAGATCTCCCGGCTCTTGATCCCGATCAGGCGGTCCTCGACGTGATCGATGCGCCCGACGCCGTGTGCTCCGGCCAGGGCGCCGAGCCGTTCGACCAGCTCGACCGGCGACAGGCGGGACCCGTCGAGGCTGACGGGGACGCCGCCCTCGAACGCGATCGTGACCTCCGCCGGCACGGCGGGGGCGTCGCCCGGGGCCACCGTCCACTGGTACACGTCGGCCGGCGGCGCCGTCCAGGGGTCCTCCAGCACCCCCGTCTCGATCGAGCGCCCCCAGATGTTCTGGTCGATCGAGTAGGGCGATGCCTTCGTGATGGGCACCTCGATGCCGCGCTCCATGGCGTACTCGATCTCCTGGTCGCGCGACAGCCCCATCCCGATCCGCATGGGCGCGATGACCTCGAGCGACTGGTCGAGCGCATGCACGGCGACGTCGAAGCGCACCTGGTCGTTGCCCTTGCCGGTGCACCCGTGGGCGACCGCGTCGGCCCCCTCGCGCTGCGCGACCTCGACGAGGAGCTGGGCGATCAGCGGGCGCGCCAGCGCGGTCGCGAGCGGGTAGACGCCCTGGTACAGCGCGTTGGCCTGCATGGACGGGAAGCAGTAGTCGACCACGAAACGCTCCCGCGCGTCCAGGACGTAGGCGCGCGACGCGCCGGCGCTGATGGCGCGCCGCTGGACGCCGTCGCGCAGGGATCCGCCGCCCACGTCGACCGTGAGCGTGACGACGTCGGCGTCCATCGTTTCGCGGAGCCAGGCGACGGCCACCGATGTGTCCAGGCCGCCGGAGTAGGCGAGGATGACCTTGCGCACGGGGTTCTCCTTCGAGGCTGCGGCCGGTGCCGCGCTGGCGGGCGCGGACGCCCGGTGGGGAGGGAACGGGTCGGGATCGTGCAGGGCCGCTAGCCGGTCGACTCCGGCGGGAGGCCCTGCAGGCGACGGAAGCGGGTGCGCCAGCGATCCAGGCGGTCCTCGTCGGCGAACAGCACGAGGACCGTGTCGTCGCCCGCGAGTGTCCCCTCCTGCTCCTGCAGGCTCGACTCGTCGATGGCACGGGCAAGCGCCTGCGCGCTGCCGGCCTGCCCCCGCAGCACGAGCGTGAGACCGCTCCGGCCGACGGACACCGGGCTCGACTCGATCACGCGCTCCAGCCGCTCGTCGGCGACGGCCAGGTCGAGCCCGAGCGCGCCGGGAGCGACGTAGACGTGGCTCGCGGCGCGCGGCGCCTTGACCAGCCCCAGCTCGGCCACGTCACGCGACACGGTGGCCTGGGTGACCTGGAATCCGCGTTCCGCCAGCAGTTCCACCAGCTCCTCCTGGCTGTGCACCGGGTACTGGCCGACGATCTCCAGGATCAGCCGCTGGCGGACGCGCTTGGCGGCCGGGCTCAGCACCGACACGGTGGCCTCCTCACGCTGCGCCTTCGCGCGCCGGGGCATCCCCGGCCACGATCCGTGTGCCCAGGTCGGCGTCGGCGAGCAGCATGCGCAGCACGTCGGGATCCGACCCGTCGGCGATGATCGCGCTCGCCCCGGTGTCGGGCGCCAGCCCTCGCAGCGCCGCCCGCACCTTCGGGATCATGCCGCCACCGATCACGCCGGTGGCAATGAGCCGCTCGGCCTCGTCGGCCGCCATGCGCGGGATGCGAGCGCCGTCGATCCCGTGGACGCCGTCGACGTCGGTGAGGAGCACCAGGTTCCTCGCGCCCAGGCCCCGGGCCAGGCCGGCCGCGGCATCGTCGGCGTTGACGTTGCAGACG
Source organism: uncultured Chloroflexia bacterium (assembly GCA_963759135.1). GTDB lineage: Bacteria > Chloroflexota > Limnocylindria > Limnocylindrales > CSP1-4 > JAJYNJ01. The sequence continues at coordinate 218,225 of CAVWXU010000020.1, forward strand.
GTGGCGTGCTCGTCGAGGGCGAGGGGCGCGACGACCGGCACGTGGCCCGCCTCCAGCAGCAGCCGGACGAAGTCCGGGCGGACGTCGGCGATCGTCGCGACGAGACCCTTCCCGGCGACCCGCCGGCCGGTGAGGAGCCCGCCGTCGACGCCGGAGACGCCGACCGCGTCGCAGCCGCGCGCCCGGAGGGCGGCCACGAGCTCCACGTTGGCGGCGCCACGAAGGACGGCCGCCGCGACCTCGAGACCCGCCTCGTCCGTCACCCTGAGCCCGTCCTCGAACCTCGTCGGGACGCCGAGGCGATCGAGCCAGGCCGTGACGCGGGCACCTCCGCCGTGCACCACGATGACCGGGCGCGTCCGGGCAAGCTCGGCAAGCTGGTCGAGGACGTGCTCCTGCCCGGCGATCGTCGTCCCGCCGAGCTTGACGACGACGAGCCCGGCACCCGCCCCGCCGCCACCGCCGCGTGAGCGGGTCATGTCGAGTACTCCGCGTTCTCGCGCACGTACGCTTCGGTGAGGTCGCAACCCCACGCCTCCGCCGCCGCTGTCCCCAGGCCGAGGTCGAGGTCGATCGTCACCTCGGGCGCCGCCATCGCCGCGCGCACGGCGGCGGCGTCGAAGGGGAGTGGCTCGCCGCTGAACACCGGCGTACCGCACACCGAGATCCGCAGCGACGGCACGCTCAGCGCGACGGCCGTGCCGTCCGGACGCCGCGCGCCGCCGGCCGCCGCCGCAGCGCGGCCCCAGTTGGGGTCGCGGCCGTGCACGGCGGCCTTCAGGAGGTTGCTGCCGACGACGGCGCGCGAGATGGCCCGCGCGTCGGCGAGCCGCTCGGCGCCGGTGACGCGGCACGTGATCAGGCACGTCGCGCCCTCGCCGTCGGCCGCCTGCTGGCGCGCGAGCGAGCGGCAGACCGCGGCGATGGCCGCCGCCAGCGCGTCCGCGTCGGCGGTCCCTGCCTCCACCTGGTCCGTGCCGGCCGCTCCCGACGCCAGCGCGAAGACCGTGTCGTTGGTCGAGACGTCGCCGTCGACCGTGAGCTGGTCGAACGACAGCGCCACGGCCGGCCGCAGCATCGACGCGAGCGTCGCCGGCGCGACCAGGGCATCCGTGAGCACCAGTGCGATCATCGTCGCCATGCCGGGGTGGATCATGCCCACGCCCTTCACGACGCCGGTCACCGTGGCGAGGCGGCGAGCGCCTCCCGCGGGCAGCTCCAGCACGGCGCTCGCCGACTTGAGGCGCGTGTCCGTGGTCATCATGGCGGTCGCGACGGCCTCCAGCGCGCCGTCGTCGGCCGCGAGGGAGCCGGGCACGAGCGCCGCGATCCCGGCCGCGACCCGTGCCACCGGCAGGCGCGTGCCGATGAGGCCGGTCGAGGCGAGCAGGGTCTCCTCCGGTGGGCACCCGAGCGCCTCGGCAAGCATCCGCGCGATCTCCGCCTGGTCCTCGTCGCCGGCAGGGCCGGTCGCGGCGTTCGCGCAGCCGGCCGTGACCACGACGGCCCGCGCCCGGCCGTGCGGCGGCAGTACGGCCCCTGCGAGCGCGGCGTTGCCGCCGTGGTCCGTTCTCCCGCGCCGTCGCATCGAGGTGCGCGCGGCTGAGCCGCACGGGAGCGGCCTGGACCAGGTTGCGGGTGAACGTGGCCGCGGCCGACGCGGGCCACGGCGCGGTGACCGCCAGGACCGCCAGGTCGGGCCGGCCGCTCGGCTTGATGCCGGCGGCGATCGCTCCCGCCGCAAACCCGAGCGGCATGCGCGGGCGCACCTCGATCGGTACCGCCGCCGCCGACCGCGCCAGCCGCTCCCAGGCCTCCTCGTCATCGGGGCGACGCGGCGCGCGCTGGGCCCCCGCCTGCAGGACGCTCACGGATACAGGGGGAGCTGCTCGAGCCCGGCCGTCTCTGGCAGCCCGAACGCGATGTTCAGCGACTGGACCGCCTGGCCCGCGGCACCCTTGACGAGGTTGTCGGTGACGGCGATGGCCACGATGCGGCCGCTCCGCGTGTCGAGGCGCACGTGGACGCGGCACATGTTGCTGCCCGTGACCGTCTTCGTCGACGGCGGCGCAGGCGCGACCTGCACGAACGGCTCTGCACCGTACGCGTCGGCGTAGAGGGCATCCAGCTCGGCCTGGGTCACGCGGCGGGTGGGCCGCACGTAGCAGGTGGCGAGGAGTCCGCGGGTCATCGGCACGAGGTGCGGCGTGAACACGAATCCGGCCAGGGCGTCCGGCGAAACGCCCAGGGCCGCCAGCTCGCCACGGATCTCGGGCAGATGCCGGTGCCCCCCGAGCCCGTAGGCCGCGACCGACTCGTTGGCCTCCGGGAAGTGCGTTTCGAGCTTGGGTTCGCGGCCGGCGCCGCTCACGCCGCTCTTCGCGTCGACCACGAGATCCCCGATGAGTCCCGCGCGCGCCAGCGGAGCCAGCGCGAGGATCGCCGTGGTCGGGTAGCAGCCCGGGAGAGGCGACGATGCGCGCGCCCGCGATTGCCTCGCGATGGAGCTCCGGGAGCCCGTAGACGGCCGCCGGGAGCGCCGGTCCGGCGCCCGACGCGGGCCGGCCGGGACCGCCCGGGAGCAGCTCGGGCGCCGGATGGTCGAGCGCGTAGAACTCGCGGTAGTCGGCCGGATCGGCCAGCCGGAAGTCGGCTCCAAGGTCGATCACCAGGGGGCCGGCCTGGGCCAGATCGGGCGCGAGGGATGCGGCCTGGCCGTGCGGCAGCGCGAGCAGGACGGCGTCGAGGTCGGCCGGGGCGGGAAGCCCCGCCTCGACATGGTGGCCGGTCTCCGCGAGGTGCGCGAAGGCTTCGCCGAGCGGTGTGCCGTCCCGGCGCCGGGCCGCGAGCGCCACGATCCGGACGTCGGGGTGGCGCTCCAGGAGGCGAACGAGCTCGGCGCCGACGTACCCGGTGGCGCCGAGGATGCCTACCCGGATCGGCCTGCCGCCAGCTGGTGCGCCGGCCGCGGCACTCCCGCAGCGCGGCCCGAGACGGCGATCGGAGCGGCGCGGTGATCCTGGGACGGGGCGGGGCGGGTGACCATGGGTGCATGACTATACACGCCAGCGCATATCGGCGCAGGCACCGCCCGCCCCCTGCCGGCGGAGGCGCCCCCTGCCCGAGCGGAAGCGTCGGTGGTTCGCCGCCGCGTGGGTGTCTGGCCGGCCGCCGGTTCGCGCGGCAACCGGCCAGACTGTCAGGTGGCCGAAGCCACCGACCCCGTCAGACCCGGGCCACGCTCCCGCTGGTCGCCCCCCGCCGGGACAGCGCATCAATCGTCACCGCGGCGAGCAGGACGAGACCGGTGGCGATGAACTGATACTGAACGTCGAGTCCCAGCAGGTAGAGCCCGTTGTAGATGGCACCGATGGTCAGACCACCGAGAAGACCGTGGATCGCGCGACCGCGGCCGCCGATAAGGCTGGTGCCGCCGATGACCGCAGCGGCAACGGCGTAGAGCACGTACTGGCCGCCGTTGATGTTGGTCGTGATGCCGCCCAGCGACGAGGTGTAGATGATGCCTCCCAGCCCGGCGCTGGCGGAGCAGATGACGAAGGCCCAGGTTCGGATCGAGTTCACGCCGACGCCCGCCCGCCGCGCCGCTTCCGGGTTGCCGCCGACCGCGTACATGTGGCGACCGAACTGAGTCCGCTCCAGCAGGACCAAGGACCCTCCGAGCAGGGCGAGGACCAGGGGCATGACCCAGGGCACGCCGATGACCGGCAGGTAGACGCCGCGGTTGATGTTGCAGATGGCCACGACTGCGATGCCTGCCACTGCCATGAAGGCGATCTTGGCGACGGTCAGCCCCACCGGCGGAGCCACAAGGCCGCTGCGGCGCCGACCGGTGTCGCGCAGCCACATCGACCCACCGACCAGCACGAGAATCACGGCCAGCCCGATCCAGCCCCACGCCGGATCGATGTAGGAGTAGACGATGCCGTACAGGGCCTTCTCGTTGGGCAGGATGGAGCTGGTGATGGCGACGCCCCCGGCGGCACCCAGGATGATGATCATGACCCCGAACCAGAACAGCTGGCCGGCCAGCGTGACGACGAACGACGGCAGCCTCAACCGGGTGATGATCAGCCCGTGAATGCCTCCGATGGCCGCGCAGACGAGCAGCGCGGCAATGATCGCCGCCCACCACGGCCAGTTATGCAGGAGGTCGGCAGGCGCCTCCTGGGGCTGCACGAGGAGGGCAGCCACGATCCCGCCGATCGCCGCGACATAGCCGATGGAAAGGTCGATCTCGCCGAGCAGCAGCACGAAGATCTCGCCGATCGCCAGGACAATGAACACGGCGCTCTGGTCGAACAGGTTGACCAGGTTGACCGACTTCAGATAGACGTGGTTGGGTGTCACGATCTGGAAGACGATCGTGACGATGACGAGGGCTGCCACGACGGGAAGCACGCCGGCGTCCCCGCTCCTCACCCGGACGAGCCATGCCCTCAGGTACTGGCCCAGCGACTGGGTGACGATCTCCGGCGGGATGACCTCGACCACCGCGGCGGTGAGGTCCGGTGCGGCTTCCGCCTCGGCCGCGATGTCGTCGGGAACCGTCATGCCCGCGTGTTCGTCGTCGACCCCAGCCACCGCTCAGTTCCTCCCCCGGCTGGTGCCGGATTCCGCCACGTCGCGGGACGACCCGCCCGTGGTCATGAAGTCCACCACGCTCTGGCGATCGAAGGCCGAGAGCTGGTCCTGGGCAACCATGCGGCCGAGGTGCAGCACGGCGATCCGGTCGGCGACCTCGAACACGTCGTTGAGGTTGTGGGAGATGACCATCACCGCGAGCCCGTGGTCCTTGAGCCGCTTGATCAGGTCCAGCACCATGCGCGTCTGGGCCACGCCGAGCGCCGCGGTCGGCTCGTCAAGCATGACGAGCTTGGAGTTCCACATGACCGCCTTGGCCACCGCAACGGCCTGGCGCTGACCACCCGACAGGGTGGCCACGGGCTGGCGGATCGATCGGACGGTGGTGACGTGGAGGCTGGCCAGGGTCTCCGCGGCGGCCCGCTCCATGCTGTCCTCGTTGAGGAAGACGCGGTTCATCCGCTCGCGGCCCAGGAACATGTTCTGGACGATGTCGAGGTTGTCGGCGAGGGCGAGGTCCTGGTACACGGTCTCGATCCCGAGGGAGGCGGCGTCCCTCGCGGTGCGGATGTGGACCAGCCGGCCTTCCCAGAAGATCTCGCCCTGGTCCGGCTGGTGGATGCCGGCGATGGTCTTGGTCAGCACGGACTTGCCGGCGCCATTGTCACCGCAGAGCGCGGTCACCTCGCCCTTGGGCAGGTCGAGGTCGACGCCGTACAACGCCTGGACCGCACCGAAATGCTTGCTGATACCCCGCAACCTGAGCAGCGGCTCGCGTTGCGGTCGACGAAGCCGCGAGTGTCCGCCCAGCAGGCCCCGGGGAAGCTCCGGTGGGCCCGTCTGCGCCAGTCGTCACATCCATCGCTTCGTCCTCCGGGCTCCGGGACGTCTGTGCGCGTCCAGCGTCGCCCAACTCCTGCCCCGCTGCGTCCGCCCGCCAGCCGGCCAGGCTGGCGGGCCTGCCCGCGGTCAGCATGAAGGCTGGCGTGCGGCCGTCAAGGGCATATAACGACCATGTCGCACCCGCGAAGTGCGGGTGCGACATGGCGATCTCGGCTGTGTTGCGCAGCCTTTGGTAGCTGCGACTGCTACTTCACGGGGTGATGCTGGCGGCGGAGCACACGCTGGCACCGACCGCGGCGCACAGGTCCGTGGCTGAGACGAAGTTGTCCTTGATGACGGTGGACGCCATGTTGGCGGCGTTGACCCAGTACGGGGTCAGAAGGACCGCCGGCTCCGTCTGGACGGCAGCCGTCTTGTCGGGGTTGGTGGTCGTGCCGTTCACGAGGGTGGACGGCGGCGTCTGGCCGGCGCGGAGGTACGTGACGAGCGCGACGGCAGCCTGGGCCTCGAGGTAGATCGGCTTGTAGACCGAGCCACACTGGTAGCCCTGCAGGACGTATTCCATGCCCTGGAGCGTGGCGTCCTGCCCGGTCGTCGGGATCTTCTTGGGCCCAACGCCGGCTCCCTTGAGGACGGTGATCACGGCGCCGGCGAGCCCATCGTTGGCCTCGACGGTGGCGTTGATCGACTTGTTGGCGGTGTAGGCCTGCTGGAAGATGGAGCCGCCCTTGGTGTTGTCCCATCCGGGGGCGAGCTGCTCGCCAACGAGCGTCATGCCGGCGCTGTTCGTGGCGCCAGCCTTGACCTGGGCGACTTCCTGGCCCCAGATCACCGAGTTGTATCCCCGGGCGAAGTCGACGGCGTTCGGGTCGGTGTCCTGGCCACCGTCAACAGTGAACACCTTCGGGTTGGCGACACCCCAGTCCGTCACGCACTGCATGAAGCCCTGGCCGATAAGCTTGCCGACCTGAACGTTGTCGAAGCTGACGTAGTAGGTCGTGGCGCCCTGGAAGGTGGCGCGGTCGTAGCTGACCATCGGGATCCCGGCGGCAGCGGCGAGCGCCTGGATCTGCTTGCCCGTCGGCGCGTCAAGCGGGTCCACGAGCAGGACCTTCGCGCCGGCGGTGATGTCCGCCTGGGCGATCGCCACCTCGGAGTCTGTGGAGCCCGAGGCGTTCTGGATCTTGAAGTCGCTGGCGGAGTACCCGGCCGTCTGGAACGCCTTGGTCAGGTAGGGAAGGTCGTAGCTGGTGTAGCGGGCCGACGTGGTGACGTCGGGGAGGATCACGCCGACCAGGCCGGAACCGGCCGAGGTGACGCTGGTCAGCTGAGCCATGGCCGAGAAGCTGGCGTCGAACGACGTGACGCTGAGCCCGGCGGCCATGCTGGCGGGGGCCGCGGTGGCGGGGGCCATGCTGGCGGGGGCCATGCTGGCGGGAGCCGCGGTGGCGGGGGCCGCAGTGGCCGGAGCCGCAGTGGCCGGAGCGGTTGTCGCGGCGCTGCTGCACGCCGCAGCGGCGAGCGAAGTCACCGCGACCGCGATGAGAAACGTTGAACGGACTTTCACGTGAGTTCTCTCCTCTTGCACCATCTGATCCCCGTGGCGCATCGGGTGGCCTGTCCGGGTCGCGCACGCGGCGACCGGCCGATCGGCCACGTTCAGGATGTGCGTTATGCGGCTGTCTCACCTCCTTGGTGCTGCGCGGCAGTATGCCTTTCGACTTCGTTCCCCACTTGAAGCGGCCTCGGTTGAGGCGCCTCGCGCCGGGGAACCACGGTGGGATTTGCGATCACGGGCGCGAGCGCCAGCTCGGCGGCGCCGAGCAGGGCGGCATCGTCCCCGAGGAACACCGGCCCGATGTCGACGGGCCCCTGGGATGTCCCTACCGTTCGGCGCGCGACTTCGGCCAGGATGGCCGGTCGGACGTACGGATACAACCGCGCGTACAGGCCGCCGAGCGCCAGGGCACCCGGGTTGAAGATGTCGATGAGACCCGCGATGCCGATCCCGAGCCAGCGGCCGGCGCGGTCCATCGTCGCTCGGGCCGCCGGGGCGCCCTCAGCGGCCGCGTGGAGCAGGGCGTCGACGCCGGCCCACTCGCGGCCAGGCGTCTCTCCTCCGCCCCGCAAGAGCGCCTCCTCGCCGACCTCCGTTTCCCAGCATCCGCGCGACCCACAGCGACACGGCCGTCCGTCCGGGTTCACCGTCATGTGCCCGACCTCGCCGGCATACCCGGCGCGACCCGCCAGCTGGCGCCCACCCGCGATGATGCCGGCGCCGATCCCGGCCTGGCCCCACAGGCAGATGAAGTCGGCCTGGCCAATCCCTGCCCCGCGCGTGTGCTCGGCGCGCGCGGCGAGGTCGGCGTCGTTGCCGACGAGCACGGGCACGTCCGGCCCCAGCGCTTGCGACACGAGATCTGCCAGCGGGACGTCATGCCAGCCGAGGTTCGGCGCAAGGCGCACGAAGCCGTCGGCGCGGCGGACCAGTCCCGGGATCGAGATGCCTGCGGCGATGAACTGCTGTCCGGCGCCGGTTTCGGCCATGCATCCGCGCGCCAGGCGCCCGAGTTGCGCGATCTCGTCCTGAGCTGCACGGAAGCCCCGCGGGCGCGACACGCGGTGGCTGACGACGATCGCGCCGCCCAGCCCGACCACTGCCACCGCGAGCGAGTCGGTGCCGATGTCCGCGGCCAGGACGACAGGGCCGTCAGCATGGGGCCCGACGACCGGCGATGGCCTGCCGGGGCCCGGGTTGTCCGCCGGCAGGCGCTCTTCAACCAGCCCGCGCGCGGCGAGGTCCGTGACCAGCGATCCTACCGTGGTCCGGTTCACGCCCATGGCGCCCGCCAGCACCGACCGCGAGAGCGGCCCTCGGACGTGGACTTCGCTGAGCAGGCGGCTCAGGTTCTGGCGACGCAGTGCCGTCTGCTGCCCGTTCCCGTCCGCCCGGTAGACGCTCTTCGGCGACGTGGTTCACCCTCGGAGTTGCCCGGCGCGACGACACATGTCGCTGCTGACCTTTTGTCGAAGCATGCAACAAATAGCCGGGCGTGTCAAGAGGCCGCGTGCACGGTGGCGTGTTTCGTCATGCGGTCGACTCCTCCGTCGGCACCGTTCGCGCCGCGACGGAGCTGCTCGTGGCCGGGCCGAGCGGACCCGACCGCTGGCCTTCCCGCCGATCTCACCACGCGGTTGCGGTCGCGGGCTCGGCAAGGCCCTGTTCCGCCAGCCACCGCTCGGCGTCGATCGCCGCGCGGCAGCCGTCCCCCGCGGCTGTCACCGCCTGGCGGTACCGGTGATCGTGCACGTCGCCGGCTACGAACACGCCGTCGACGCGGGTGCCGGTCCCGCCGCGGACCTCGAGATAGCCCTTGGGGTCCACGTCGAGCCAGTCGCGGAAGACCGCCGTGTTGGGACGATGGCCGATCGCGACGAAGAGACCGTCGGTGGGTTCGTCGCGCTCTTCGCCGGTGACGGCGTCGCGCAGTCGCACGCCGGTCACGTGGTTTTCGCCGAGCACGTCCACGACGAGGCTGTTCCACGCGACGCGGATGCGCGGGTGCGACAGGGCGCGCTCCTGCATGATCCGGCTGCCGCGGAACCCGTCCCGCCGGTGCACGATCACGACCTCGCGGGCGAACTTGGTCAGGAAGAGCGCTTCCTCCAGGGCCGAATCCCCACCGCCCACCACCACGACCTTGCGGTCCCGGAAGAAGAATCCGTCGCAGGTGGCGCAGGCGCTCACCCCCCGGCCGCGCAGCCGGGTCTCGCTGTCGAGGTCGAGCCAGATCGCGGACGCGCCGCTCGCCACGATCACCGCCTGCGTCGCGTACTCGACGCCGCCTGCCCACAGGCGGAAGGGACGCCGGGACAGATCGACCCGGTCGATGTCGACGTCGACGATCAGCGCGCCGAATCGCTGGGCCTGGGTGCGCATGCGATCCATCAGCTCCGGTCCCTGGATGCCGTCCGGGAACCCGGGGTAGTTCTCGACCTCGCTCGTGATCATCAGCTGGCCGCCCGCCTCGTACCCGCCCAGCACGATCGGTTCGAGGTTGGCGCGCGCCGCGTAGATCGCCGCCGTCAGCCCGGCCGGGCCGGACCCCACGATGATCACCTTCGCGCTCGTCCGAGCGTCGGGGGCGGCCACCTGGGCCGGTGTGCCGACGGGGGCGGCCACCGGCTGCTGTCCATCGCTGAGGATCTGAAGCGGCTGCGGGCCGCCGAATCCACTCATCCCCTGGCTCATCGTTCTGTTCCGTCCTTGTCGCGCGGATCTGTGCAGGCGTCCGCATGGCGCCCCGCCCCGGATACCCCTGGGGAGTATCCTACGCCATCACGGCGCCGGCGCCGAAGCGGGTGGCTGCCAGGTTCGCCCTCGTCCGCAGGTCCTGGACCGCGTGCGCCATTCCCAGCGGGTCCCCGAACAGCGCGCTGCCGGTCACGAACACGTCCGCGCCGGCCGCGGAGCACGTCTCGATCGTCTCCGGCGCGATCCCGCCGTCGACCTCCAGCCAGACCGGCCGCCCGGTCGCCTGGATCGCCGCGCGGGCCAGGCGGAGCTTGGGCTCCATGCTCTTCAGGTAGGCCTGCCCGCCGAAGCCCGGGTTCACCGTCATCACCAGGACCAGGTCGACCAGGTCCAGCACGTTGACCACCGCGTCGATCGGCGTGGCGGGGTTGACGGCCACGGCGGCGCGACCCCCGCATTCCTCCACGTGCAGCAGGCTGCGGTGCAGGTTCCGCGTCGACTCGGCGTGCACGATGACCCGCTCGCACCCCGCTTCCACGCAGCGCTGGATCAGCACGTCCGGATTGGCCACCATGAGCTGGGCCTCGAAGGGCAGCGCCGTGTGCCGGCGCGCCGCGGCGATCACGTCCGGCCCGAACGTGAGGTTGGGCACGAAGTCCGCGTCCATCACGTCGAACTGGATCCAGTCGACGCCCGCCTCCTCCAGCGCCGCGACCTCCTCGCCCAGCCGGGACAGGTCGGCGGACAGGACGGACGCGACGATCCGCGCGCCGCGCGTAGCCACCTGTGGGCTTGACGAGCGTCGCTCGTCCCGATCCGGCATCACGGTCCTCGCTGGCGATCGGAGGAGGCGCCTCCGCGCTCCGACAAGGGTAGGCTAGCGGTCCATCGCGTGCACCTGGGGCACGACGTCGCGGCCGATCAGCTCCAGGATCCCCGGCTCCGCCACGTTCCTGACCGAGAAGATCACGTGCTGCGAGCCGGCCTCGTGCCAGGTGCCGATCCGGTCGACCATCTCGGCCGGCGAGACCCCTTCGCCCCCGCCGCCGGCGGCGACCCGGAAGCTGTTCAGGTTGCTGCGCTCGATCTCGTCGAACGGACGCCCGACCTCGTCGCAGCGCTCCCTCAGCACGGCGTACTTGTGCCGCAACATGTCGGGCCCGCCGAACACGTTGGTCGCGTCGGCGTACTGGGCGACCAGGCGGAGCGTCTTCCGCTCCCCGCCGCCGCCGATCATGATCGGGGGATGGGGCCTGCGGACCGCCTGCGGGCTGTTGAGCATGCGCTCGAGCTGGTAGTGGCGTCCCCGGAACGGCCGTCCGGTGCCCCGGTCGCCCTCCCACATCTCGTGGACGATCTGGAGGGTCTCCTCGAGCATCTCGAAGCGCTGCCCGAGCGGCGGCATGGGGAACCCGAGCGCCCTCGACTCCTGCTCGTTCCAGGCTGCGCCGATTCCCAGCCAGGCGCGTCCGCCAGACAGGACGTCGAGCGTGGTGGCGAGCTTGGCCCAGAGCCCTGCCTGCCGGTAGTGGATCCCGCCGACCATCAGGCCGAGGGTGACGCGGCTGGTGAGACCCGCCGCGAAGGCGAGTGCGGACCATCCCTCGAGCATGGGCTCCTCGGCGGCGCCGACGCCGGGGATCTGGAAGAAGTGGTCCATGACCCACAGCGAGTCGAAGCCGGCGTCGTCGGCGTCGCGGACGATCCTGGCGAAGGTCGAGCCGATTGCGGCGTCACCGCCGGGCCAGGTGAAATTGGGTATCTGGAGTCCAAGTTTCATGCGCGGCAGCGTACTGCGAACGGCGCGTCCGGTCCGCGGGACTCGCGACGGGGCGGTCCGGCGGGCCTGCGGTCGTGGCGACCGGGTCGGCCCGTCCCTCAGGCGAACAGGTCGGAGTCCTCGGGCATCACGACGTCGCCGACGATGGAACCTTCGCCCCTCGGCAGGGGAGCACCGCGGACCAGGACCACCGGCCGGCGGGACGTCTTCCCGGACGCCAGCTCGGCCGCCGCGCAGATCTCGTCGGCGACCGCGACCACGGTCGCGCGCATCTCGCGCCCGCCGGTGTCGGCCAGGCCTCGGAAGTCGGCCAGGGGCGCAAATCCGGAGATTCCGAGGGCGAGGTCGACGATCCCCCAGCGCCAGGGCCGCCCGAACGAATCCGCGATCACCACGGCCAGGTCCACGCCCACCAGGTCCCGCAGCCGCGCGCGGATCTCGCGCGCCGACCGGTCCGGGTCCACCGGGAGCAGCGTCACGAGGTCCGGAGAATCGGTGTTGGAGGCATCCACGCCCGCGTTGGCGCAGACGTAGCCGTGGGTTGTTCGCGAGATGATCACGCCGCGGTCCATGCGGACCACGCGGGCCGACTCGCGCAGGACCACTTCCACCTGTCGAGCGTCGCGGTCCCAGCGCTTTGCGAATGCCACGGCCTCGCCGGCGAGGCGTGACCGACCGCAGGTCGACGATGCGGCCCTCCGCCTTCGACACGACCTTCTGGGTGACGACCAGCACGTCGCCGGGCCGTGGAACGACCTCGGGGTCGGCGGACCCGCCAGCGCGGATGGCCTCCGCGATCAGCGATGCGAGGTCGTCCCCGGGCCTGATGTCGGGCAGGGGAGGCAGCGGCACGGCGAGCAGGCGCCCGGCTCCCTCGCCCGGCGCGGCGCCGGGCGGAGGGGCGCCGGCAGCAGGCTCCGCGCGCTCCCCGTTCGGCGCGGCACCCGGCGCCGCCGAACCCGCCTGCGGGTCGCTCACCGTGGCCTCCCCGCGCTCGCCCGGTCCGTGCCTGCACGGCTCCCGCCGGCTCCCGCCTCGGCGCCGATCGCCTGCAGCTCCGCCAGCCGGCCGGAATCCAGCCGCTCGACGTCCGCGGGCGTGTCGAGATCGAACCCCAGCGCCGGATCGTCCACCAGCTGCACACTGGCGCCGGCGGCCCGCGCCGCCTCGAGATGGGCGCGCAGGCTGTCCTCGCCGAACGCGGGGCCGATCACGTCCGGCGGGGACAGGAGCAGGGCATTCGTCCCGTTGCGCGCATCGGCCGGGACGATCGCCACCAGCGCCCGTCCGCCGCCCGCCGCGAGCGCGGCGTCGGCGGCATCGCGCAGGCGGACCAGCGAGGCGGGTTCCACGAGCGGAAGGTCCGCCGGCAGGACCAGCACGGCGGACGCCTGCCCAGCGGCTGCGTCGGCGATCCCCAGGCGGATCCCGTCGTTCAGGCCGCCGCCACGCTGGCGCAGCGTCCGGACTCCGGAGTCCGACGCGATCGAGAGCAGCGCCGGGTCCGGACTGACCACCAGGACGTCCACGGCCCCGCCCCACGCCCGGATCGTGACGAGCAGGTGACGGAGCATGCCCAGGATCAGGTCCTCGCGCTCCTCGGCGTCGAGCGCAGCACCCAGCCGGGTCTTGCCCCCGTCGAGCGTCCGAAGCGGCACCACGACGTGCAGGCGCGAGAGGTCGCCTCCGCCCTCACCGCTCACGGTGCCGTCGCCCCGGTCGCGGGCCGTCGCCGGCTCCCACCGCGTCCGCCCGCGAGGCGCCCGGCGAACGCCAGCAGCTCCTCGGCCAGTCGCGCCCGGTCCGCCTCGTCGCGCATCACCGCGGACGTGACCAGCACCGCGACGCCGAGTGCCTCGATCGAGCCTGCCTGCGCCGCGTCCGCACCGTCGATGAGCAGCCCGTCGACGAGACCCGGGTAGCGCCCTGCGTAGTGACGCGCGACGCCGAACGCGCTCGACTCGCCGCCCAGCGTCTCGAACATCCGGTCGGCGGGACCCTTGAGCGCCGCGCCCGCGACGATCGGGCTGACCGCGACCACGGGAGCATCGGAGGCGAGCAGCGCGGGGATCATCCCGGGAAGTGCCAGGATCGTCCCGATGCTGACAAACGGGTTCGACGGCGCGATGGCGAGCACGTCCGCGGACGCGACCGCGTCGAGGACCTGGTCGGTCGGTCGAGCGTCGTCGACGCCCACGAATCGCAGCTCGAGCGCGTCGTCGGCGTGCCGGCGGGCCACGAACCACTCCTGGAAATCGAGCCAGCCGCCCGGCGTCCGCACGCGCGTCCGCACCCGCCGGTCGGCCATGGGGAGGACCCGGGCGCGCACTCCCAGGGCGGCGGCCAGCTCGCGAGTGACGTCGGTGGGCGTCGCACCCGCCGCGAGTCGCGAGGTCCGGACGACGTGCGTGGCGAGGTCGCGGTCGCCGAGCCGGAACCAGGTGGGGGCGCCGTAGCGGCCCAGCATCTCGTGCGCGGACCAGGTCTCGTCCCGCAGCCCCCAGCCGGTCTCCGGGTTGGCCATTCCGGCCAGCGTGTACAGCACCGTGTCGACGTCGGGCGAGATCGCGAGCCCGTGCAGCTCCAGGTCGTCGCCGGTGTTCACGATCACCGACAGGTCGACCCAGGGCAGCATCGAGAGGCCGTGGGCCAGCCTGGCACCGCCGACGCCCCCGGCGAGGACGGTCACGCGCATGGATCGGCCCGCCGCGTCCGCCAGCCGCCACCCGTCGCCCCACGGGCGCCGCGTCGGCCGCTCCCCGCCGCGTCGTCGCCCACGGTCGGCCTCGTCATGCGGTCAGCTTCGGCAGAACCTCGCGGCCGAAGGCCTCGATCCACGCCGCCTGGTCACGCCCCACGTTGTGCAGGTAGATCTTCGTGAAGCCCATGTCCAGGTACCGCTGGATCTCGCGGCGGTGAACCTCGAGGTCGTCGGAGATCAGCAGGCGCCCGCGGAAGTCCTCGATCCGGACGAGCTCGGCGATGCTCTCATACACCTGTGGCGTGCGGACGTCCTGCTTGGCGAACTTCATGCCGCCGTTGGGCCACTCGACGAGGGCGTTCCGCTCGGCCTCAGGCTGCGTGGGCGCCCAGGACAGGTGCAGCTGCAGGATCCGGGGCATCGTGGACGGGTCCTTGCCCGCCTCGCGTGCACCCTTGTCGAAGCGGGCGAAGACCGCGTCGATCTTCTCGTCCGCGGCGCCCACGGTGATGATGCCGTCGCAGAGCCGGCCCGTGCGTTCCGCCGTCACCGGCCCGGCGGTCGCCACGTAGATCGGCGGTGGAGTCTGCGGCATGGTCCACAGCCGAACCGTCTCCATGCGGAAGAACTCGCCGCGATGCTTGACGTCCTTGCCGGTGAAGAGCTTCTGGATGATCTCGATCGCCTCGAACATCCGCGAGATCCGCTCCCCCACCTCGGGCCAGTACGGGGCCACCATGTGCTCGTTGAGCGCTTCGCCCGACCCGAGGCCCAGCCAGAACCGGCCCGGGTACATGGCGGTCATGGTGGCGGCCGCCTGGGCGACGATCGCCGGGTGCATCCGGAACGACGGGCAGGTCACGCCGGGCCCGATGTCGCCCCGGGTGTGTTCGGCGGCCGCGGTCATGTACGACCAGACGAAGGCCGCGTTCCCCTGGCGCGGCACCCAGGGCTGGACGTGGTCGGCCGCCATGATCCCGTCGAACCCGGCCGCCTCCGCGGCCACCGACCAGTCCACGAGATCGCGCGGCGCGAATTGCTCCAGCATCGCCGCGTACCCGATCCTGGCCTGTGCCATCGTCGATCACCCCTCGAGGTCGGCCGCGACGCGCTCGGTGCGCACCACGAACGACACGCGCGCTTCGGTTTCGAACCGCCGGATCTCCCGCTCGGCCGCGGCCGGGTCCCCTGCATGGTAGCGGCGCGCCATCGCGGCGATGTCCGCGTGGGCTCGCCGCTGATCGTGGATCGCGTCCACTTCGCCGCGCAGCGACACCCAGCGGTACGCGTCAGCGACGAGGACCGCGACGCGCGGGTCGCGCAGCAGGTTTGCCGGCCAGCGGCGCCCCACCCTCGAGTTCAGCACCAGGGCGTCGCCGTCGAGGAGGTACCACGCCACGGCCTGGTGCGGCTTCCGTCGGGGTCGACTGTGGCGACGACCGCGAAGTGCCCCGGCTCCTCGAGGAAGCGCCTCTCGGCGGCTGTCAGACGCCGGCTGTTGCAGACGGGGGCATGGAGCCTCCATGTACCGGTGCGCGTCGGCCGCGGTCACGCGCACCGAGACCCGACCGTGCTCGCCGGCCAGCCGGCTGCCACGCCGTCGGACCGCTGACGGCCCGCCGCGGCCGACACACGAGCCGCGACCGGCCGACGGACGCCCCGCGCCGCCGGCCGACGGGTGGAGTTGCCTGCCTTACGGCGCCGGTTTCGCCAGGTCGCTGACGTTCACCAGCCCGTACTGTTGCGCCGTTGCCTTGGTCACCACGAACCCGTTCTCGTCGGTGGCGGGTGCGTAGGCCAGCACCGACTCGCCCTTCGGCTTCAGCAGGCCCGCCAGAACCGCGGACGTCTTGGCGGGATCCGTCGTGGCGAGCCCCGCCCCATTGTCGAGATACTCGGTCAGCGACGCCAGGTACTCCGGGTAGAGATCGATCTGGCCGCTCTGGATGGCCGGCTGGACGACCTCCCGGCTTCCCAGGTTGAACTTCCGCGTCACGGTGTAGCCGTTGGCCTCGAGCTGCTGGGAGTACAGCTCGGCCAGGACCAGCTGCTCCGAGAAGTTCGTGGAGCCCACCACGATGGTGCCCTTGTTGGAGCCGCCGGTCGGCACGAAGCCGTTCTGCTGGAGCCAGGCGCGCGCGACGTCCTTCGGGTCCGACTTGTCGACCGTGACCTGCTTGTTCAACGAGGTGAGCTGCGCCTGCGTGAGCTTGGCGGAGATCTCGTTGAGCAGGGTCGCGATGTCCGGATGCGCCTGCAGCACCGCCGTTCGGATCACCGGCGCGATGTTGTCCGACGCCTGGAGGTGCCTGTCGTCGTTCAGCAGGACGAACCCGTCGACCTGGATGCTGGGATCCGACGTGAACAGCAGCCCGACCTGCACCTTGCCGGTCTCGAGGGCGGCGACCGTCAGCGGGCCGCCGGCGTCGAGCGGGACGAACGATTTGAACGTGATGCCGTAGACCTTCTGGAGTCCGATGAGGCAGAACGGCCGCTGCGGACACTCGGGCGGCCCGCCGAACGCCAGCTGGCCGGCGATGGTGTTCGTCGCGGCCGACGCGCCGGCAGACGCGGCTGTGGACGGAGGCGCGGATTGGACGGCGGCCGAGGCGGCGGCAGACGCCGCCTGGCTCGGCTGTGCGCTTGCGGCGGCAGCGGTTGCCGCCGGCGTAGCGCTCCCACCCGCCGCGCAGGCGCTCGCAAGCACCAGCGTCGACGCCCCGAGAGCGAGAATGCGGAATAGCCGCACTGGGTTCCCCCTTTGTTTGCGAGACCAAGCCGGACGGTTTCCCCCGTCCGGACGCGGAATCATACCCCGGACTCGCCGATGAGCCTTCCGACGCTTTCCGTCCCGCCAGGACGTTCGCCCGCCCCGAGGCCGTGGGGCGCGGTGATCCGGGCGACGACCTCGAACGCGACATCCGTGGCGATCGCCAGCAGGGCGACGAGCCCGGCGCCCGCCAGCATGCGCGGCGTGTCCTGCCGGGCGAAGCCGTCGTAGATGTAGCGCCCGAGGCCGCCGCCGCCCGCGACCGCGCCGAGTGTGTACGTCGCGACCACCTGGACGGCGGCCAGCCGCATGCCGGTCAGGATCACCGGCAGTGCCAGCGGAAGCTCGAGGCGGAGCAGTACCTGGGCCCCGCTCATCCCCATGCCGCGTGCCGCCTCCACGAGGTCACGGTCCACCTCGCGCATACCGGCGTGCGCGTTGGTGATCATCGGAGGGATCGCGAGCAGCACCATCGCCCCCAGGATGGGCCACGTGCTGAAGTCCAGCCGGAGGTTCACCGCGACCGGGATCAGCATGAGGAGCAGCGCGAACGATGGGAGGGCACGGCCGAGGTTGGCCACGCTGCCGATCACGAAGCCCCCGCGGCCGCTGTGGCCCACGGCAAGCCCGATGGGCAGGGCGATGACGGCCGCCGCGAGGACGGACACGCCGGACGCCTCGACGTGCTGGACGATGCGCACGGGGATGCCGTCGGCGCCCTGCCAGTGGGCCGGATCGGCGAGCCAGGCCAGGACGTGCGCGGCGAGTTCCATCGCTCAGGAACTCAGGAACGGGCCGTCGAGGGGCGCGACCACGGGGTCAACGCTCGCTGGAGCAGCAGCAACGCCCCGTCCGCGGCGACCGCCAGCGCCACGGACAGGATCGCTCCCACGTAGATCTCGGTCGGGAAGAGGTTGATGAAGCCGGACAGCATGAGCTGGCCCAGGCCGCCCTGGCCGATCAGCGCGGTCACGGTGACGAGGCCGATGGTGGTGACGGTCGCGATGCGGATGCCCGCCATCACGACCGGCAGGGCCATGGGCAGCTCCACCCGAAGAAGGCGTTGCGGCCGCGTGAGCCCCATGGCGTCGGCCGCCTCGAGCACGTCGGCCGGGACTCCGTCCAGGCCGGCCAGGATGTTGCGGATCAGGATCAGCAGCGTGTATCCGACGAGCCCGACCTCCGACGTCGCGGTCGACAGGCCGGTCACGGGGATCAGCACGACGAACAGCGCGAGACTGGGGATGGTGTAGATCACGCCGGCGACCCAGGTGATGGGGGCCTCGGTGCGGCGGTAGCGATGCGCCACCAGGGCGAGCGCGAACGAGATCGCGAGACCGAGTGCGATCGCGATTGTCGTCAGGTAGATGTGCTGTCCCAGCGCGCTGCCCACCTCGTCGAGGTGGTCCGCGACCCAGTCCCAGCGGATGAGGGGCTCGTTCGGCATGGGCTCGTCAGCCGCCCGCGACCGCCGACGGCGATCCCGGCTCCGGCGACCCACCGCCAGGACCCGGCTCGCCGTCGTCGTGCAGGAGCGCCGTGATCGCGTCGATGGTCACCAAGCCCTGCGCCCGCCCGGCGTCGTCGACCACGATGCCTGACCGGACGGCGCCGTCGAGCAGCAACGACAGCGCGTCGTGCAGCGTGGTGTCGGGCCGCAGCAGCGGTGACAGCCCGGTCACCAGGTCTCCTTCGACCACGATCGGGTCGGCCAGCCCGCTCGAATCGACCCAGCCCACCGGGACGCGCTGGTCGTCCACCACCAGGAGCCAGCGCGGCACGCGGCCGCCTTGCTGGCGGCGCACGTCGCCCACCGGCTTCCCGAGCGTCACGACCGTCACGGGCACGAGCGGCAGCTCGACGACACGGTGGAGCGTCAGCCGCTTCAGCGCGCGATCTGCCCCGACGAACCGCGCCACGAACTCCGAGGCGGGATGCGCGAGCAGGTCGGCCGGAGGGGCGAACTGCGCCAGCGTGCCTCCTTCGCGCATGACGGCCACGAGGTCGCCCATCTTGATCGCCTCGTCGATGTCGTGGGTCACGAACAGGATCGTCTTGCCGAGCTCGCGCTGGAGCCTGAGCAGCTCGTCCTGCAGCCGGCTCCGGACGATCGGGTCCACCGCTCCGAACGGTTCGTCCATCAGCAGGAGTGGCGGATCGGCGGCCAGAGCTCGCGCGACTCCCACGCGCTGTCGCTCTCCGCCGGACAGTTCGGACGGGTAGCGGGTCATGTACCGCCCAGGCTCGAGCCCGACCAGCCTGAGCAGCTCGTCGGCTCGCTCCCGGCGGCGGGCGGTGGTCCAGCCGAGGAGGCGCGGCACGACCCCGACGTTCTCGGCGATCGTCTCGTGCGGGAACAGGCCGACCTGCTGGATGACGTACCCGATGCCGCGCCGCAACTCGGTCGCATCCCGGCCGGCGACGTCCTGCCCGTCGATGAGGATGCGCCCGCCCGTCGGCTCGATGAGCCGGTTGACCATCTTGAGGCTGGTGGTCTTGCCGCAACCGGAAGGTCCTACCAGCACGCAGGTGGCGCCCGCGGGCACGAACAGGCTCAGGTCGTTGACGGCGGCGTGGCCGTCGACGTGTCTCCCGTACCGTTTCGTGACGTGTTCGAACGCGACGGTTGCGGCGCGGTGGGACAGCCCGGGTCGCTGTGTGTCGGTGGCGGGCAGCGCAGATCCTCGCGGCGGTGTACGGCGGACATCGTACCGTCCGGGGCGCGGCCGGCTTTTCGTCGCCCTCAGCCGGCTCATCGTCGCCCTCAGCCGGCCCGTCGCGGGACCGGGGCATGGGCACACGCCTCCGGACCGGGTTCGGCGAGCCGTCGCGGGGCCGCCGGAGCGCGGGCGCCGCAGAGGCGCCTGGCGCTACCCTCTTGGCCCATGCCCGACCCGCGCCTCCCAGCGTCCGCGCTCGCCCCCGAGCTGGCCGACCAGCCGCATGACCGCTGCGTGCGGTGCGGGCGACCCACGCCTCTCGGCGTGTCCATGTGCGAGTACGACAATCCCGGGCACCTCGGAGCGCCGAGCGCGACCCAGCTGCACGCCACGATGCTGGCCGGCGTCGGCGTCGGGGTGCTCGTGCTCGCGGTGCTGGCCAAGGCTCTGACCGCCGGGGTGGGTCCCTTCGAAACCCGGCTCGTGGGCCAGGCGATCCTCTCGAACGGGGGAGCGACCCTCGCGATCCAGGTGACGAACCAGCGGGTCGAAGGACGGCCCGGCCACGTGCCAGGTGTCGATGGGCGGCGTGCTGCGACCGGACGACCCCATCTTTCTGACGCAGCCGATCCGGGCGAGTGCGACGATCACCGTCACGACCACCGTGCCGCCACCCGCGGCGGGAGAGACCTCCTACTCGCTCGGCGGACTGACCGCCTCGTGCCGTTAGGAGCGTCAGGGCCGTTCCGATACCTCGAACCGGGCCAGGCTCCATGCCGCGACGAGGGTCGCGCCCACGCCGACCAGGGCGCCCAGCTCGACGGACGACGAGAGGGGCAGGTGCGCCGGCAGCAGCGACGGCTGCGTGGGGTCGAGCGCCGCGACGACCCCGAGCACGTACTGGTGCACGCTGAGCAGGCGCGTGCCGGTGAACAGTCCTGCCACCACGCCCTCCCAGATGTAGACGTAGACGAGGCCCACGATCAGCGCGTGCCCGGTCACCAGGCTCAGCGCGACCGCGATGGCGCTGTAGATCAGGGCCCCCCACGCGATGCCGGCCAGCGCGGCCACGATCGTGCCAGCGACCACCCCGGATGGAAGCGCGACCAGCAGGGCGAGCGCTGCCGAGGCCCCCACCACGAGCGCCGTGGCAAGCGCGCCGACGGCCAGCTTGGCCACCACCACCTGCCAGCGGGCCACTGGCCGCACCAGCAGGTAGACGAGGGTGCCGTCTTCCACCTCACCGCCCAGCACGGCCGTGCCGAAGACGAGGGCGACCAGCGGCAGCAGCGTGGTGATGACGACGTTGCCGAGCAGGCCGGACGCCCACGCCCCGGCGTCCCCGCCACCGGCCAGCCGGTAGACGACGGCGACGAACACCGGGACGGCCGCTGCGAGCAGGGCGACGAGGATTCGACGCCTGCCGACGGCCTGTCGCGCTGTCAGCACGACGAGCTGCCGGATGACGCCGTCGCGGCCCATCAGCGGCCCACCAGGTAGCTGAACACCGATTCCAGCGTCTCGTCGGTGGGCCGGAGCTCGTACAGGGACACGCCGGCACCGGCGGCGACCCGCGCGACGAGCCTCGTGAACGAGCCGTAGTCCGCCGCCCGCACGTCCAGGCCGCCGTCGACCAGTTGCACCGCCAGCACCGGTTCCTCCGCCACGAGCCGCGCGGCCATCGCGCGATCGTCGCTCGTTCGCAACGTGAACGTGTGCGGCCGGTCCGTCATGAGGCGACGGATGGCCCGGTAGTCGCCGGCGGCGGCGAGCCGTCCCGCGACCATGACCAGGACCCGCTCCGCGAGCCGCTCGACCTCCTCGAGGATGTGCGACGAGAAGAGGATCACGCGGCCCTCCTGCGCCATGCGCTGGAGCAGGGACATCATGTGCAGCCGCTGCCGCGGATCCATGCCGTTGAACGGCTCGTCGAGCAGCAGGATCTGCGGGTCGTGCACCAGCGCCGAGGCGAGCTTCACGCGCTGGCGCATGCCCTTCGAGTACCCACCGATCGGGCGGTCCGCGGCCGCCTCCATGTCGACCAGCGCGATCGCGCGCCGGGCTGCGGCATCGGGATCGGGAAGGCGCGCCAGGCGTGCCGACAGAAGGGCGAACTCGCGTCCGGTCAGGAACCCGTACGAGGCGTCGCGTTCGGGCGACAGTCCCAGCCGGCGATAGACCTGCGGGTTTCGCCAGGCCGCCCGGCCTTCCACCAGGACCCAGCCGCTCGACGGCGCCAGGAGCCCGGCCAGCATGTGCAGCAGCGTGGACTTGCCGGCGCCGTTCGGGCCGAGGAGGCCCGTCACGCCGGGCCCGACGCCGAACGTGACGTCGTTGACGGCGACCACGTTGCCGTACCACCGCGCGACGTGCACCGCGGCCAGCGGAGCGCCCGCGACCTCGGTCGGCACGGGCGCCGGCGACCAGAGTGGATGCGCGCTCACGCTGCGATCCCTGCGTAGCGGCGCAGCACGACCGCCGTGCCGACCCCGGCGTACCCGAGGGCGGCGACCACGTACCACCACCCCGGAAGGTTGGCTTGCAGCAGCGTCCCGTCGGCGCCGGTGCCGAAGAACCAGTGCACCGCCCCGTCCCGCACCAGCGACGGGCTCAGCAACGCGCCGTAATGGGTCCAGGCGACCTGGCTGCTGGTGAGCGACACCTGGGCCCTCGAGACGCTCGCGATCAGCGAACCGAGCCCGTCCGCGATGAACCAGAAGGCCACGATCCCCCCGGTCGCATAGGCGCGTCGAGGCGTCATCGCGGCGATGGCAAGGGCGACGCCAGAGACCTGTGCCGAAACCAGCAGGGCGCTCGCCACGATCGGCCCGAGCTCGCCTGCGTGGTCGCGAAGGTATCCGACGGGGTCGGAGCGCACCAGCGTCGTGCCTGCGTAGAGCAGAAGCTCCGGCGCAAGCGCGATCAGCAGCATGGCGGTCAGGAGCGCCGCGAACTTCGCCAGCGCATAGTCGCGCCGCTCCAGCGCGCGAGAGAAGTACAGCGACAGGACGTGGTTTCGCTGGTCGCGCCCCACGAGTTCGGGAGCCACCGCGGCGCAGAACAGCAGCATCACGGTCCCCACCAGCGAGAAGTAGTTGTCGAGCCGCACGGGACGGACCACGTCGCCGGCCAGCGCCGTCACGCCGAGCTCGATCGCGGCGGGCACCAGCGCGATGGCGAAGAGCCCCATCGGCACGACCTTGGAGCGCGTGCTGCGGCCGATCCCGAAGGCGGCCGCCAGCCCGTGGGTGTACAGGGAGCGGAATGCGTATGCGCGCCCCAGCCGCGGTCCCTCGTACCGCTGGTATCCCAGGTCGTAGATGCTGCCGGCGCCGCTCATGGCGTCGCGGTCCCGATCGGGACGTCGTCGGGCGAGCCGGCGGCACCGGTCGGCTCGCCACCGCCAGCACGGCAGCGGGCGGCTCGCCGTCCGCCGCGCCATGCTCGCGGAACAGGTCCTCGAGCTGGTGGCGCCCCTGCTCGATCCGCGCCAGGGGGAGTCCCAGCTCCACCACGAGGTCTCGCACCAGGTCGTACGGCGGCGGCCCGTCCAGGCCGATCAGCACCGTTCGTCCTTCCTGGCGGGCGGCGCGGCCTGACCGGGCCAGCGCCTCGGCCAGGCGGTCGGCGCCCTCTTCCACTTCGACCGTGAGCACGCGCGTCCGGGCCGTGAAATCGGCCAGCGGCGCCGACGTGAGCAGGCGGCCGAAGTCGATCGCGACCAGGTGATCGCACACGCGCTCGACCTCCCCGAGGAGGTGCGACGCCATGATGATCGCGATGCCGAACTCGGTGCCGATGCGCCGCACGAGCCCCAGCATCTCCTCGCGTCCGGCGGGGTCGAGGCCGGCCGTCGGTTCGTCGAGCAGGAGGAGGCGGGGATCGTGGACAAGCGCCTGCGCCAGCTTGACCCGCTGCCGCATGCCGGTCGAGTACCCACCGATCGGGCGGTAGCGCTCCTCGTACAGCCCGACGTGCCGGAGTGTCTCGGCGGACCGCTCGCGAGCGGCGTCCGACGGGAGCCCGCTCATGCGCGCCATGTGGGCGACGAAATCGGCGGCCCCGACGTCGGGAGGCAGACAGTCGTGCTCGGGCATGTAGCCCACGCGCTGCCGGATCTCGGTCCCTTGCGTGGCCGTGTCCATGTCGAGCACCGTCGCCCGTCCCGAGGTGGGCGCGACGAGTCCCAGCAGGACCTTGAGGAGCGTCGACTTGCCCGCGCCGTTCGCGCCGACCAGGCCGACAACGCCGCCCTCCAGCGTCAGCGTCACGCTGTCGAGCGCCATGGCGGCCGGGTACCGCTTGCTGAGGCGGTCGGTGGCGATGAGCGGCACCCGGACAGGATGGCGCATCACGCGACTCCCGGCACGGGCCGTCCGGACCTCGGCGCCGGGTATCGCGCCATACTCGGCGCCGGGTAGCGCGCCATACAATGCCCGCGTGGCCCCATCGCCTCGACGCCCGGACGCCGACCTGCGGCGCGAGCTCGACGTCGCGGTGGCGGCGGCACGCCTGGCCGGCCGCGCCGAGCTGGACCGCCTGGGGCGTGTCGAGCAGGTCCGCCGCAAGAGCGCGCGTGACGTCGTCACCGAGGTGGACCACCTCGCGGAGCGCCTGATCCTCGCCGAGATCCGCCGCGCATTCCCACGAGACGGGATCCTGGCGGAGGAATCCGGTGAGCACGCGGCCGCCGACGGTGACGCGCCGACGGCGGGAACCGGCCGCGCCTGGCTCGTCGACCCGCTCGACGGAACCGTCAACTACGCCAATGCGCTGCCCGTCTTCGCCACGAGCGTGGCGCTGGTGATCGACGGCCGCCCCGTTCTCGGCGTCGTGCTCGACCCCGTGCGGGACGAACTGTTCACCGCGGTCGCCGGTGGCGGAGCCCGCCTCAACGGGCGGCGCATTCGCAACCCCGACAAGCCCCTCCTGGGCGACTGCGTGATCGGGCTGGGGTACGCGCCGCGCGACTGGCGGTCCGACCTGGGCGACGTGCGCCGTGCGGTGCGCGCCTCCCGCCACCTCGGATCGTCGGCGCTCGAGATCTCCTACGTGGCCGCCGGCCGCCTCGATGCGTGCGTGCACCCGACGGGGATCTCCAACTGGGATGTGGCCGCGGCCGGGCTGATCGCAGAGGAAGGCGGGGTGACGGTCACGACGGCAGACGGCGAGCCCTGGTTCGACGTGTCGCGTCCTGCGACGTCGATCGGGATCATCGCCGCCCCGGCCCGCCACCACGGAGCGCTCCTGGCTCTGTTCCGGGCCGCGGGGCCCGGCTGACCCGCGGCGGTCAATCCGGCAGCGTGGCGTCCACCGAGATCACTCGCGGGTCGGTCAGGACGTGGACGAGCGTCACGCCGGGGCCGTCCAGGGCGGCCGCCACGGCCCGGTCGACCTCGTGGTCGTGGGCGGCGCGCAGGCCGCGAGCGCCGCACGCGTCGGCGAACGCCGCGAAGTCGATCCGTCCGAGGTTCGTGGCCGCCACGCGACCCGGGTATGCGAGTTCCTGGTGCATGCGGATCGTCCCGTACATGCCGTTGTCGAACACGATCACCGCGATCCGCAGGTCCTCGCGCACCGCAGTCTCGAGTTCCGCCATGAGCATCGAGAACCCGCCGTCCCCGGCCAGCGCTACCACGGGTCCGCCGGCGCCGCCGAGGTCGCGCAAGGCGATCGCCGCGCCCACCGCCGCGGGGACGCCGTAGCCCATCGCGCCGGAAGTCGGCCCCAGGAACCGGCTGCCGGGGGGCAGCGCCAGGTAGCGCGCCGCCCAGCCGGCGAAGTTGCCGGCGTCCGTCGTGACCACGCTGCCGGGAGGCAGGTGTCGTCCCAGTGCGCCGATCACCGTCGCTGGGTGCACGGGCTCGCCCGGACCCCTCGGCCCCGGGTCGGGCAGGGCGACGGCGTCGAGGTAGGCCGACCGGTCGCGAACGAGGTCCCGCCCACGTCCGTCGGGGCCGTGGAGGGCTTCCCGTGCACTGGCACGCGTGTCGCGTCCCTCGAGCGTGGTGGCGGCATGGGTGCCGCGCCTGGCCGGGGGCCGTGAGTCGGCGAGCATCTCGAGCGCCCGTCGGAGGAACGCCCCGGCGTCGGAGCGGACCGACACTGCCGGCGCGAGTCGATCGCCCCGCAGGCCCGGCTCGACGTCCACGTGCAGCAGGTCGGTTCCGGGCCCGGGAACGGTGTAGTCGAAGGTTGCGACCTGCGAGAGCCGGGTGCCGATCGCGAGGATCACGTCCGCCTCGAGCAGCCGCGGCCGGACCGTGCGCGCGGCACCCAGGCCCGTCGCGCCAAGGTAGCGGGGCGAGTCGTTGTCGAACACGTCGGGTCGCCGCCAGGCCGCCATCACCGGGACGTTGGCTGCGTCGGCGAACGCGGCGAGCTCCGGGACCGCACCGCTCCGCAGCACGCCGGCCCCGGCGAGGATCACGGGGCGTCTGGCGCGGGCGAGCCGCTGCAGGACTGCGAGCACGTCGGGGTCGTCGGGAGCCGCCCCCGGTTCGCTGCCGCGCGACGCGATGGGCTGATCGAGGAGAGCCGGTTGGACCTCCTCGACCAGGGCGTCCTCGGGCAGCGACAGCAGCACCGGACCGGGGCGACCGGTCGTCGCGATCCGAACCAGGGCTTCCACCTCGCGCGCCATCGTCGCCGGCTCGTCGAGCTCGACGGCAGCCTTGCACAGGGCCCCGAACGTGCCGACCAGGTCGACTTCCTGGAGCGCTTCGCGGCCACGGAAGGCGCGTGGCACCTGGCCGGCGATGGCGACGAGCGGGGCCGAGTCGGCGAGCGCGGTATGCAGCGCGATCGACAGGTTGGCCGTTCCCACGGCTCGTGTGACCAGGCAGACGGCGGGGATGCCCTCGAGCTGCGCGTACGCCTCGGCCATGAAGCCGGCACCCGCCTCGTGCCGCGTGGCGATGAGCCGGATCGACGAGTCGCGCAGCGCGTCCAGGAGCTCGAGGAAGCTCTCGCCAGGGACGGTGAACGCGTGCCGGACCCCGGCGCGCTCGAGCGCCGCGACGACGGCGCGGCCGGCCGTGACGGGTGCCATCAGGCCGAGATGGTAGTCGCAGCTCCGGACGGTCGGCGGATCGGCGGGCAGAGTTCGTCCGCGGCGTGTAGCGTGTCAGCCACGGACGGTGGCAGTGCCCGCCGCTCCCCTTTCGTGGCCGGTGACCGTGCGCGTTCGCATCATCGACAACCCGTGGTCGTTCCGCGGCCCGTACCCGGCGCACCGTGTGCTTCCCATCCTCCGCGACGCCGGGTGGGACGTGGACGTCGCCCACCGCGGCCGCCGGCTCAGCGTGCGCCGCCAGGTCGAGGAGGCGCTGGACGCCGGGGCGGGACTGGTCGTCGGCGCCGGCGGGGACGGAACGCTGCGCGACGTCGCCGACGCGCTGGTCGGGACCAACGTGCCACTCGGCGTGCTGCCGGGGGGGACCGCCAACCTCTGGGCGCACGAGCTCGGCGTGGCACGCGCCCCGGAGCACGCGGCCCGGGCACTCGTGGACGCGGATGTGCGCCGCATGGACATGGGGCGGATCGCGCACCCGGACGGACGCTTCATCCGGTTCCTGCTGATGAGCGGTGTCGGCATGGACGGGCTCGTGCTCCATCACACCGACCCTCGCCTCAAGACACGCCTGGGCCCTGCGGGAATCGCCGTTGGCGCCCTGCGCGCAATTCCCGCCTACCGACCGTTCGACGTCGAGCTGAGCGTGGACGGTCGGCCCGCGTGGGAGGGCCGCCTCCTCCAGCTGATCGTGGGGAACTCCCGGCTGTATGCCAACGTGGTGCACGCGACGCCCGACGCGCTGGTGGACGACGGCATGCTCGACGTGACGATCGTGCCCGCCGGCGACCTGCAGCTGGCGGTGCGTCTCGGCTGGACGCTCGCGCTGCGCCGCCGTCCCGACGGGGATGTGCCCCGTTTTCGGGGTCGCGAGCTGGAGCTGCGGGCCCTGGTCGCGCCGCCGATGGAGGTGGACGGAAGCCCGGTACGGCGTCGCGCGCTGGAGGGGACCGAGGGCCGCCCGTTCCGGATCGTGGCGGAGCCGCTCGCCATCGCCGTGCGCGTGCCGCGCTCCTACCAGGGCGACCTGTTCGGTCGCCCGGTAGCGCCGCCGACCGCGGGGACCGAGGTGCCCGCCGGCGGCCCAGTGGCCCCGGAGCGGGAGGCTGCCGGCGAGGCAGGCTCCACGCCCGCGCCCCGCGGCTGAGGCAGGGGCGCCGGGTCAGTCAGCCCAGCGCGGAACCCGGGCGGCCAGGTGGGGCGCGCGCAGCTCCTTGACGAGCCCCGCGAACGCGCCCCGCGGCGCGCCCCGCCAGGCGAGCGCCTCGAGCGTCTCGGACAGCGGGACGTCTAGCCGAAGCGTGGCGAGGTCGCGGTACAGCTCCGCCTCCGCGCGCCCCGCCCGGAGCGTCGCAGCCAGCGTCCCGGCATTGCGCAGGGGGACACCCCAGTCGCGGACGTCCGCCGGGATCGCTTCGAGGTGGCCGAAGCGCGCCAGGACCGCCGACGCCGACCGTTCGCCCCAGCCACGGAGTCCGGGAAACCCGTCGGCTGCGTCGCCCACCAGCGCGAGCCAGTCGGGGATGCTCTCGGGCTCCACCCCGAAGCGGGACCGGACGGCGTCCGCGTCGATCGTCCGTTTCCGGCGCCGGTCAAACGCGATCACCCGCCCGTCCTCCCGGACGCACTGCGCCAGGTCCTTGTCCGGCGACAGGATCACGACTCGCTCCACGCCGGGCGCGTCGGCCCATCGGGCTGCGGCAGTGGCGAGCGCGTCGTCCGCCTCGTATTCGGTCATCGGCCAGACCACCAGCCCGAGCGCGCGGAGCGCCGACTCAGCACGCTCGAACTGCGCCAGCAGCTCGGGGGGCATGCCGGCCTCGGTCTTGTATCCCTCGTAGCGCTCGTTGCGCCACGACCGGATCACGTGGTCCGTGGCGCACCCCACGTGGGTCACCGCGGGATCTCGCAGGAGGCCGAGGACGCTCTCCACGAGCCCGAGCGCCGCGCCCACCGCGCGGCCCCGGACATCGATTGCCGGCGGCCGCCCGAAGTGCGCACGGAAGAGCTCGTAGGTGGCGTCGAGCAGATGGACCTGCATCGCCCGACGGTACCATCCGGCGGCGTTCCCGGCCGGCGTCATGCCTGGCCGGCTTGGGCCCGGCCGGCGGCGTGCTCGGCCGCCCTGGGCCCTCCCCGCGGGCCGTCCTGGGCCGGCCCCCGCGGGCCCCGCGTACCCGTTCCGGACGAAATGCCCGGAGTCTGGGCCAATTCGGCCTGGGCGGGGACTCTCGCCAGCGCTCAACATGCGGACGCATGACCGTCGGTATCCTCCCCGGGCCCGTCGGGGACGCCCACTCCAGACCCGCCGGCGAGGTCGTGGTCGCCCTCGGGGTCGACCCCGTCAGCGGGCTCAGTCGCGCGATTGCGGACGCTCGCTACCTCCTCGCCGGGCCCAACGAGCTCGAGGAGGTCCGGCGCCCGTCGCTCTTGCGCGTCGTCTGGGCCAGCTTCACGCAGCCATTCATCGCGCTGCTCTTCGTCGCCGGAGCGCTCGCGATCACGCTTGGCAAGGTCCGCGATGGCGCGTTTGTGCTGCTGATGATCGGCCCGATGGTGGGCGCCGACGTGATCACCGAGTACCGTGCGGAGCGGGCCCTCGAGGCCCTGCGTTCGGCGGCCGCGCCCACGGCGCGCGTTCGTCGCGACTCGGAAGTCGAGGAGATCCCGGCCGCCCGGCTGGTGCCGGGCGACGTCGTGCTCCTGCGGGTCGGCGACGTCGTGCCCGCGGACCTGCGCCTGCTCCGCACCGAAGGGCTCGCGTTCGACCGGAGCGCGCTGACCGGGGAATCCCTGCCAGAGCCTGGACGGACGGAGCCCGACCCCGCGGAAACCCCGCTTGCGGAGCGGCACGCCGTGGCGTTCGCCGGGACCAGCGTCGTGGCGGGTCGTGGGGAGGGGATCGTCGTCGCGACGGGTCTGCAGACCGAGTTCGGGCGCATCTCGACATCACTGGCCGGCCGGGACCGCCGCCGTTCGCCGCTGCAGCGCGAGCTCGACCGCCTCGTCCGGATCCTGCTGGCGGTAGCGATCGGGCTGATCGCGACCACGACCGGGTTAGGGTTCCTCCGCGGCAATCCCGCGCCGGACAACCTGATGGCGGGCATCTCGGCCGCCATTGCCGCGATCCCGGAGGAGCCGCCGATCCTGTTCGCCGTGATCCTGGCGCTGGGTGCCTACCGGCTGCTGCGGCGCGGCGTGCTCGTTCGGCGACTGAACGCGCAGGAGACCCTGGGTTCCGTCGACCTCATCCTTACGGACAAGACCGGCACGCTCACGCAGAACCGGCTCACGCTGACGGGAGTGCGCACGCCGGACACGATCGTCGCCGACCCGGACCAGCGCCGCGCGCTGCTGCTCGCGGCGCTGCGCGCGGAGGAGGACGCGTGGAGCATCGCGGCGGGGACGCGTCCCGGTTCCTTCACGCGAACCCTGATGGCCGCGGTATCCGAGGCCGGGGGCAGCGCCGAGCTCGATCCGGCCGACCTGCTTCAGGCCGAGCCGGTCAGCGACGACCGGCCGTACTCGCACACCCGGGCAGTACGGGACGGCACCCCCGAGGACCTCGCGATCGGCGCTCCCGAGGTCGTCCTCCGCCTTGCCCGCGACCTGCCGCCCGACCGGTACGACGCCTGGCACGGTCTCATCGAACGCGGCGCCGATGCCGGCGAGCGGCTGCTGCTGCTGGCCGGTCGCCCCGGCGACGAGCCATGGCGACCGCTGGCGCTGGTCGGCTTCGCCGATCGTCTGCGCGAGGGAATCGCCGACTCCATGCGGCTGGCCACCGCGGCCGGCATCCAGACGGTCATCGTCACCGGCGACCACCCGCTCACGGCGTCGGCGATCGCGCGGGACGCGGGCATGCGCGGGGAGCGCGTCGTGACGGGCGCGGAGCTGGCGACCTGGGACGACGACCGGCTGGGGTCGCAGCTGTCCGCGATCGACATCGTGGCGCGCGCCGCGCCGGAGGACAAACTGA
>CAVWXU010000021.1:0-50679 GCA_963759135.1 uncultured Chloroflexia bacterium
TGCGATCTCCCTGGCGCGACCTCGGCGCCGGTGGGTCGGCTACGACAGGCCGGGGACCCCGGCGTCAATTCCGAGAAATCTTATCAGAATTCTCTGGCACGCCGTCAAGCGGAGAGCACGCATGTCCCAGCCGTCCCGATCGCTCCTCCCGACCTCCTTGACCGCGGGGCCTGATGCGCCCGGGTCGACCAGGGCCCTCGTGATCGTCTCGGCCGAGGCGCCGATCGTCGTCGACCAGGGGCCTCTGGACCTCGTCGAACCCGGCGGCATACGGCGGCGGCCAGCCGCCCACGATCACCCACCTACACGAGGTCGAAGCCAGGGCCAGACGGGAGACAACGCCCGCCTGAGCGGCGTGCTCGACATCATCCCGGCGCGCTCGGACGTGCTGCTCGACCTGCTGCGGGCCAACAGCCTCTGGCCCCTGCTCTCGGGGCTTGCGTGCTGCGCCATCGAGATGATGTCGGCGGCGACAAGCCGTAACGACATGGACCGCTTCAGCATGTTCCCCTTCCGGGCGAGCCCCCGTCAGGCCGACGTCCTCATCGTGGCCGGGACGCTGACCACCAAGATGGCGGGGCCGCTGCTGCGCCTGTTCGCCGCGGCCGTCCATCCCCACCCCACCCTGGCCGAGGCCGTCGGTGAGGCCGCCATGGCCGTCGCCGGACGGTCGATCAACGCATGACCCGCGACGTCAAACGACGATAGTCGTCGCGAGCTGCCGATCTTCCAGCCGTCCGCCGTCGGACATGGTCATACCTTCCAGCCCTCGACGATCGCGATGGGCGGCCTACCGGAGCCGTGCCTCGCCCCGCCCGCAGCCCGGGCAACCACCTCACCCAGGCCGCGCCCCGTCGCCACCCCGACTGGATCCGCGCCCGCGTCCCGACCGGCGATGCCTACTTCGGCCTGAAGGGCCTCCTGCGCGGCCTGACCCTGCACACGGTCTGCGAGGAGGCCCGCTGCCCCAACATCGGCGAGTGCTGGGACCAGCGCACCGCCACCGTCATGATCCTCGGCGACGTCTGCACGCGCGCCTGCGGCTTCTGCGCCATCAAGACGGCCGCCCCACCTGGTTCGACGACGACGAGCCGCGGCGCGTGGCGGAGGCCGTGGCGGCCATGGACCTCGACCACTTCGTGGTGACCAGCGTGGCCCGCGACGACCTGCCCGACGGCGGCGCCGGCGCCTTCGCGGCCACCATTCGCGAGCTGCGGGCGCGCTGCCCGGGCATGGGGGTCGAGGTGCTGATCCCCGACTTCAACGGCCATGCGGCGCCCCTGCGCACGGTGATGGCGGCCGCGCCCGACATCCTGAACCACAACGTCGAGACGGTCGCGCGGCTGCAGAAGCCGGTCCGTCGGCGCGCCCGCTACGAGCGCTCGCTGGGCGTCCTGGCGCGCGCCAAGGCCTACGCCCGGGAGATGGCCGGGCGCGACGGCACCGTGCACACGAAGTCGAGCATCATGGTCGGTCTCGGCGAGGAACGCGACGAGCTGCTCCAGGCGTTCCGCGACCTGCGCGCGGTGGACTGCGACATCCTCACCGTCGGGCAGTACCTGCGCCCCTCGGCGCAGCACCTGCCGGTGGCGCGCTACTACCACCCGACCGAGTTCGCCGAGCTGAAGGCCGAGGCGCTCGCGCTGGGCTTCCGCCACGTCGAGTCGGGGCCCCTCGTGCGCTCCAGCTACCACGCGCGGGACCAGGTGCCGGACTCCGAGCGGCGGGCCCTGGAGCGTGCCGCACTGCGCGCCGCAGCCGAGGCCGGCGGCGCCACGTTCGGCGAGTAGAGGCGGTCGTACGCGCCAGATGAACAGGAATTGCCGATTGGCTGCACGCGAGCCGCCCACTGCCCGGAGCTCCGCGTCATCCGCATGAAGCTCTTCATCGACACCGCGGACATCGACGAGATCCGGACCGTTGCCGGGTGGGGCGTCCTCGACGGCGTCACCACCAACCCTTCGCTGTTCGCTAGGACGACCGGGAAGACGTACGAAGAAGTCCTGCGGGAGATCTGCCAGATCACTGCGGGCCCCGTCAGTGCCAAGGTCGTCGCGGAGGACGTGGACGGCATGCCGCGCGAAGGACGTCACTTCGCGAAACTCGCCGACAACATCTGTGGCGTAGCTAGCCGCGCCCGCGCAAGTCACCCCGCTCGCCCAGTCCGGGTCACCACCCGGGCTGCCGAGACACTCTCGATATCACTCCCCTTGACGGTAACGGGAGGTCGCGATCCGTGGATGCTTCACTGGCAGCTTGGTGCTCAACCAGCGCTGCGCCATCGACCTCGCGCTCCAGCAGGACCGTGACCGGGCCCGCCTCGTAGGAAGGATGGGGAGTCAGGTCGACGCTCGCCACGTGCCAGCCGTGACGGCCGAGCTCGGCCAGGCGCTCGACGAGTTGGAGCGTGGGCGGACCGTCCCGGTTGAGCGGAACCTGCTCGAAGCGGTATTCGACACGGGTCATCGTGGATCCTCCGATCATGGTCTGCGTCCTGCAGTGCGTCTCGCTGACCGAGACGTCGCAGAGCGCCATGGAGCGCGTGCCTTTCATACGCTTGGAGGCCGGGACCTGCGATCCCGGCCTCCCTCGTGCTTGGTGTCGACCTGACTGCGGCGTCACGCTCCCCGTGGGCCGCCCACGGTCAGTGCGCGGGCATCTGCTCTCGGCCAGGGAAGGTCGTGCGTCCACCCTGGCCCTGATCCCCGACCCACTCGAACTTGTTCCAGTGAGGCGTCGCGTCGGGATCGCGCTCGGGGTCCTCGGCCGCCCACTCCTCACGCTCACCGCCTCACGCATGCCCACCGTTGACCGCGATCCCGTCCCGTCGAGCGTCCTGAGCGACAGCGTCACGGCGGGCGCCAGTTCGTCGCCGAGCGGCGTCACAGCCGGTGACGACCGAGGGCCCGACTCAGCTACGCAACTCGGCCGCGGTCCAGCCCCCGCTCGGCTTGATCCGCACCCTGCCCGACGGCGGCGAAGTCGCGCACGAGAGCGCCCGCTGTCGGTTCGACGGGCTGCGTCACCATCCGCTCCCCATCCAGTCCCACCTGCCGATCACTGATCGGCGGCGGAGGCGAGAAGAAGACGCTCCGCACGGTCGCGAAGTTACGGCGACATGTGAACGTGCTCGGGTCGGCGGAGGAGGTCGGCCGCAAGGACACGATCCTGCGCGCCCATTGCGCGGACGTGGGACGGATCCGGCGACAATCCAGCGCACGGTCGGCTGCAAGCCGGTCATCCGCTGACGATCGCCCAGGCCGAGCGTGTCTGGGCGAGCCAGATGGTGCACAACCCCACGCTACGCGAATTGTCGGACCGTCTCGACATCCTGTGGCTCGGCCACCGTCCAGCACACCGTCGCTGATCATCATATGTGCGCCTCGACGATCGCCGCCGAGACCTCCAGGATGGCACGGGTGATGTTGATGCCGCGCGGGCAGGCGTCGACGCAATTGAAGATCGTGCGGCACCTCCAGACGCCATCTTTGTCCGCGAGGAGCTCGAGCCGCTCCTCGGCGTCCTCGTCCCGCGAGTCGAAGATGAACCGGTGCGCGTTCAACGATCGCCGCCGGACCCACGTATCCCGGGCGCGCCCAGAACGAGGGGCAGGATGACGTGCACGCGGCACAGAGGATGCACTTGGTGGTGTCATCGAAGACCGCACGCTGCGCGGGCGATTGGCGCCGCTCCTTCGTTGGGGCACGGGCGTCTCGTTCATCAGGAACGGGCGGCACGGAGCGGTACTTCGCGAAGAACCCCTCCATGTCGACCACGAGGTCCTTCACCACCGGAAGGCCGGGCAGCGGCGCGACGGAGATCCGCTTGCCGAGCTGGTCGACCCGGATCTTGCAGGCGAGCCGATTCGGCCGTTGATGAGCATCGCGTCGGACCCGCAGATGCCGTGGCCGCAGGAGCGCCTGAAGGTGAGCGAGGCGTCCAGCTCCCACTTGACCATGTGCAGGAGGTCTAGCACCCGGGCCATTGGATCGGCTTCGAGCCGGAACTCCTCCCAGCGCGACGCCGTGTCACGCTCCGGATCGAAGCGCTGGATACGAAGGTGGACCTGCATGGGGTGCGCTCAGCACTTGGAGCTGTGCGGGCTCGGCCTGACCCAGCCTACGGCCTGAAATGCCGCTAGAGCCGGTCACCATCACGCGTTTCACGCTATCTGCAGGACGACCTGCTGCCACACGCCGCCGCCGAGGAGGCGGTGCTTTACCTCCGATCCGCCCATCGGCTGACCGCCGACGAAGTGCACGGAGAACGAATCAGGTGCTCGTCTGAGCTGGGAAGATGGCGTTGAGCAAGCCCACCGACCCGGTTGCAGAGGAGCACCTGACGGATGCGATCATCGCACGGGCTTGACCGCCTCTACACGACCTTCGACGACAAGCACCTGGTGGCCGACGCGGGGCTGCTGCTGCCGGCCACGCTGGCCCACCACCTCGGCCTGAAGGCGCTGGCGGAGCGCTGCCTCGATCTGGGCGAGCACCCGGACGAGCGCACGTCGGCGACAAGCTCCTCACGGTCGTCCTCTCGGCCCTGGCGGGTGGCGACTCGACGCGACGCGGCCGCGAGATGCGTTCGAAAGATTACTCACAACTCGCCGTCTACGAAGAGAAAGCCTTCGTGGCGCTACTGACAGCCGGACAGTTCCCGGTCCGCTGGGCCGGCACGATGCTCGCTGAAGGCGGCGGGATTCTCAAGGAGGCGCCGGTCCGGGAGGTGGTCCGACACACCGAAGATCCGGACGATGTTGCGTTCCTGCCACCCTCGGCCAGCGTGTTCGATGCCCTCGATGAGTTCGAGGACTTCAGCGTCCGGGGCAGGCGGCTCGACGCCATCATCATCGCAGCCGCCGGCAGACGTGATACCTCACCTCTCAACATCATCACGATCTACGACATGCCGGTGCTCCACCGCGCGATACGGCGGCCGACTCGAGCGCACTGATCGCACTGGGCCGCCGCGGGTCGCGTTGGAGTCTGGATCACCATCCCTCCCGTGGTGTCTCCTCGGCCTACATCGGCCGGTATGTAACGCGACTTCCCCGCAGCTACGGACCGTTTCGGTACGGCCTAGTACGTACTCGCATAGAAGGACGGCAGTAAGGCTGCCGTTCTGGTACGCTGGGCGGCATGACGAAGACCGCCACACCGATCAGCCTGTCGGAGTCGGAACGAGCGACGCTGGAGGGCTGGCTGCGGGCCGGCTCGACCGAGCAGCGGCATGCCGAGCGGGCGCGGATGATCCTCGCCGCCGACGAGGGCGCCGGGACGCTCGAGATCGCTCGTCGGCTCGGGACCCGGCCGGCCCGGGTGGCCAAGTGGCGCACGCGCTTCGCTCGCGGGCGCCTCGCCGGGCTGGCCGATGCGCCGCGACCCGGTGCCCGTGTCCGCTATGGCCCGGCGACGACCCGGCGCATCCTCGCCCTGCTCGATCAGCCGCCGCCCGAGGGCCACGTGAGCTGGACCGGCTCGCTGCTCGCCGCGGCGCTCGGCGATGTCAGTGCCGTCCACGTGTGGCGCGTCCTCGCCGAGCAGCGTATCAGCCTGCGTCGGCGCCGGAGCTGGTGCCTCAGCACCGATCCCGAGTTCGTGGCCAAGGCGGCCGACATCGTCGGGCTCTATCTCGACCCGCCCGAGAATGCGGTCGTGATCTGCGTCGACGAGAAGCCGCACATCCAGGCTCTCGAGCGGGCCCAGGGCTGGCTCCGGCTGCCCGACGGACGGGCGCTCACCGGCTTTGCCCACGAGTACAGGCGGCACGGCACGACGACCCTCTTCGCCGCCCTCGAGGTCGCCACGGGGTTGGTCCAGACCGGCCACTACGGACGCCGCCGCCGGCGCGAGTTCCTTGACTTCATGAACGAGGTCGTGGCCGCCCGTCCCGGCACCGAGCTCCACGTCGTGCTCGACAACCTCAACACCCACAAGCCCAAGCACGACGTCTGGCTGGCGCGCCATCGGAACGTCCACTTCCACTTCACGCCGACCCACGCCTCCTGGTTGAACCAGGTCGAGGTCTGGTTCAGCATCCTGGTCCGGGCCGCGCTTGCCGGTGCCAGTTTCACCTCGCCGGCCCAGGTACGGGCGGCGATCGACCGCTTCGTCGCCGTCTACAACCCGACCGCCGCGCCATTCGAGTGGACCAAACGCGAGGTGCATCAGGTAGGCCTCAGCAGCTCTTACGCCGACTTATGAGAGTAAGTACTAGGCGGGGCGGGACGCGTCGGCGCTGAGGTGACCTTCTGCAATCGTCTCCGCTGCCCTCAGCCCTTCCGCGTTCCCTGTGACAGCGGCGATGAACGAGGCAGCGTCGAGGCGGAACGCCAAGACCGGCTCCCGCGTCTCCACGGTGGCGGTCCGCGGAACACTCCGGAGCAGCGCGATCTCGCCGAAGGCGTCGCCAGGACCCAGAGTCGCAAGGTGCGCTCCCCCTGCCCGCACGTCCGCGGAGCCGCGCGCGAGTAAGTAGAGGGCGTCCCCTGGCTCTCCTTCGGTAATGACCCGGCTGTTGGCCGAGTACTCGAGAGGAATGAGACGCCCCGCGATCTCCTCGACGACGTCGAGAGGGAGCGGCGCGAACAGAGGTGTCGCGCGGGCGAGCTCCAGCGCCTGCCCCGGAGCAGGGGTCGTCCTCTCCCAGCGGAGAAGGGGCAGCCACACGATCGTGGCCGCGAGCGCGACGACGACCCCCCCGACGGTCGTGGCGGCGCGGACGCCGACGGCCGTGATCGCGATCGAGGCGGTGACGGCACCGAGGCCGACTGCGCCCTCGGCAAGTCCCTCCAATGCACCGAAGATCCGCGTCCTGTCCCACCGTGGCACTGACCGTTGGAGCCGCGTAGTCGCGGCGACGTCCGCGATGGCACTGGCTGAGCCGACCACCACGAGAGCGCAGGCGGCCAATGCAATGCCAGACGCCAGCCCGAACAAGCCGACCCCGAGGCCAGCGACGAACAGGGCACTCCTCAGCGAGACGCCGAGTCGTCGGTCGGAGAGCAGCGAAAGGGCGATTCCGACGCCGACCAGTCCGCCGAGTCCGGGCATCCCCATTAGGAAGCCGACCGCGCCGCCGCCGTACCCCATAACGCCGACGGCCACGACGACGATCGACGTGCCGAGAGCACCGCGCAGGAATGCGTCGAACAGGAGGAGTGCGCCGACGAGCCGGACGCCGTGCGTCTCGGCGAGTGCCTGTGCACCGGACGCGAGTCCGCGGAACCCGAAGGACGTGGCCGGACGAGGGCCGGAGGACAACACACCGAGGCCAGGATGGACGTCCCGCACAGCCGCGAGCAGCACCGCGGCAACCGCGAAGCCGAGCGCCGCGACCAGAAGCGCCCCTGCGGGCCCGGCGAGCGCCAGCAACGCACCCCCGACGACGGGTCCGACGAGCGACCCCGAGTTCTCCCCGAGGTTCGTCGCAACATTGGCTGCGACGAGTTCTTCCGGGGTGCCGGCAAGGCTCGGCACAAGCCCGGCGTGTAGCGGGCGCCGCAGCGTGCCGACGAAGGAGTCGACGCCAGCCGCCACGAAGACCGCGCCCGGCACACCGAGCGCGAAGGCGACAGCCGCGCCGGCGGCTGCCATCGCCCTGACCGCGGCGAGGACGAGCAGGACTCGCTCTCGCCGGCGACCAGCGATCGCGGCCGCAGCAGGGATCGTGGTGAGCGCGCAGAGGGTGCGGACCACAGCGACGGCGCCCACGGCGAGCGCGCCCCCATGCTGGTACGCGACAAGGAGCAGCGCGACCAGAAGGACCCACCGGCTCGTCGTCTGGAGCGCCGAGGCCAGCTGCAGGTTCCGCAGGCCGCCGTTTCCCGCCACGGCTCGAATGGCGACGAGGCGTGTCCCCAGGCGGACGCGCAGGTCGTCTATGGGCTTTCCCTCCCGACTGCCCTTCGGTGCCCCATCCAGCGCTGTTCCAGCGAGCGGCCTGGGTTCATCCAGGAACCCGGTGCGCCGTCGGCGGATCGGTCCCGTGGCCCCAACCGACAATCAGGGCGCGGGCGAGCCCAGCAATGAGATATTCGTCGGCGGCGTCCAGTTCGTCCCGTAGACGTCGACCGAGGGTTTCAGCGCGGCCAGGACCTCGCCCACCAGCGTGTCCGACATGGTCAGGCTCGACGCGCCGGCCACGCCGGCCGCCTGCATGGCGAGGATGGTGCGGCCCCAGGCGGCTTCGTCGATGTGCAGGATCCCGTCCTGCGTGGGGAACAGCAGGCGATCCAGCTGATCGATCGACCACGCGATGCCCTGTGGTGTGCGGTCGCTCTGGGCCGCCGCGGCGCCCGCACAGTCTTGGATCGCATCACGACAGTCGACCTGCGCGTTGCCCAGCGTGGCCAGGAACGCCGCGACTGCCGCCTTGAGCTGCGGGTCCGCGAGATCCTTGGTCTGCACCCACACGAGCTCGCCCAGGATATCCTGCCCGGCCTCGCGCAGCGGCCGCGCATGGAACGTGGACGGATCCACACCCGCCGCGAACGCTGCCTCCTCGATGCGAGCCCACCCGTCGTACACGGACACGGCCGCGGCAGCCACGCTGCCGTCGAGGAGCTGGCTCGGATCGAACGGCGCGGAAGGGTCGTCGGGCAAGACGATCTTCACGGTGGTCGGGCTCGATCCGGCCGCAGCGAGCGCGGCACGCAGCGAAGCGGCGGCACCGGCCGTATCGGCAAGCACGCTCTTGCCCGAGAGCGCCGACAGGGCGGGTGCGGCGCTGGCCTCCGCCGCAATGCCCTTCGTGACGAGCACGGTGGGGTCCCGGCCGGTGACCTCGCCCACAGCCTCCAGGGAGAGGCCCTCGGCGACAGCCGGTGCGACGTCGGCCACGGTCCCGACCCACAGGTCGAGGGAGTTCGGCGACGGCTCGACTGCGAACGGGTCGTACCCGGGGATCGGCGGGGCGAGGTTCACCTCGAGGTTGACGGGCCGGAAGATATCGAGGGCCTGCGCATACTGCATCGGGGCATCGGCGGCGTTCAGGCCGCGGAAGAGGTGCACCTGGATACCCACTTGCTGGTCGGGCTGCAGCTTCGCAGCCGGTTCCGCCGAGGCGGACGCCGCAACGCCCGCCGACGCTCCCGGCGCAGCGGACCCGAGATACCCGATCGAAGGCCGGCACGCCCCAATCAGAACGGCCACCATGCCAAACGCGGCGACGGAGCCCCTGCGACCACGCGCGACCCGACCCATCGCGCTCACCCGAACCGACCCGTGATGTAGTCCTCCGTGAGGCGCTCCGACGGATTCGTGAAGATCGTGCGCGTCACCCCGTCCTCGACGAGGAACCCGGCGCGTTCCTCGTCCATGGTGAAGAACGCCGTGTAGTCGCTCACCCGGGCGGCCTGCTGCATGTTGTGCGTCACGATCGCGATCGTGTACGTGGACCGCAGATCGTCGAGGAGCTCCTCGATG
Source organism: uncultured Chloroflexia bacterium (assembly GCA_963759135.1). Lineage (GTDB taxonomy): Bacteria > Chloroflexota > Limnocylindria > Limnocylindrales > CSP1-4 > JAJYNJ01. The sequence goes on from CAVWXU010000021.1 coordinate 9,429, forward strand.
CGCGCCGTGGAGATCGGGTCGAGGGCGGAGCAGGGCTCGTCCATGAGCACGACCTCGGGGTCGACGGCGATGGTGCGCGCGATGCACAGGCGTTGCTGCTGGCCGCCCGAGAGTGATGTGCCGGGCTGGCGCAGCTTGTCCTTCACCTCGTCCCACAGCGCGGCGCGCTTCAGGCTGTGCTCGACGACGCCATCCATGACGGAGCGGGAACGCACCCCGGACAGGCGAAGGCCGGCCGCCACGTTCTCGTGGATCGACATGGACGGGAACGGGTTGGGCCGCTGGAACACCATCCCGACCAGCCGCCGGACCCGGACCGCGCTGATGCCCGGCTGGTAGATGTCGACACCGTCGAGCCGGATGGACCCCTCGATCCGCGCGTGGAGCGTCGTCTCGTGCATGCGATTGATCGTCCGCAGGAGCGTGGACTTGCCGCACCCGGATGGACCGATGAACGCCGTGACGGCGCGCGGGGCGTACCCGCAGGCTCACTTCGCGGAGCGCGCGGAACTTCCCGTAGAACGCGCTGAGCGCCCTGAGCTCGACCCCGCCTGTCGTTGCCGCATCCTCGGCCGCGGCCGGGACCAGGCTCACCGACTTCGGCCGGCCCCGGCCGGTCCACGGCGATCGGCACGGGGACGCGGCTGGCGGCGGTGACGTCAGGCGGGACTTCCGCTGTGTCAGGCTCGACCATGCCCTACTCCACCGATGCGTTGATGGATCGCCCCCGGACGAGGACGTTGATCGTCAACACGATGATGAGCAGCACGAGGGCCGCCGACCAAGCCTGCGAGATGAAGAACGCGTCTGACAGCCGCGAGTTCTGGTACACGAACAGGGGCAAGGCCGACATCGTCGCGCTGAACTGTCCGAGGTTCAGGGCGTCGGATCCCCGCGCCGTGAACAGTAGCGGCGCCGTCTCGCCGAAGCCCCGCGCGAACGCGAGCATGGCTCCCGTCAGCAGGCCGGCCCGGGCGACCCGTAGCACCACGAACACCGTGGTGCGCCACACGGGGATCCCGAGGGCGAGGGACGCCTCCCTGATGGAACCCGGCACCAGCCGGAGTACCTCCTCGGTCGTGCGGATCACGATCGGGAACATGACGACGGCGAGCGCGATCGACCCGGCCAGCGCGCTCGATCCGGTCCAGTACGTCACGACCGTGCTGTACACCAGCAGGCCGGCGATGATCGACGGCACGCCGAGGAGGACGTCGACCAGGAACGCGAATGCCAGCGCGACCCGCGAGGACGAGAACTCGGACAGGTAGATGCCGGCGAGCAGGCCCGGGATGCCGGCGATCAGCAGCGCCAGCGGGACCATCTGGAGCGACCCGGTGGTCGCGTTGAGTGCCCCCGGCGAGCTCGGGTTGCCGGCCGCGTGGAAGAGCAGCTGGGGGTTCAGCTCCGGCAACCCGCGCTGCAGGACGAAGTAGATGATGGCCAGCAGCGGAATGATCACGAGGATCGTCAGAGCGGCCGACAGCATGCGCACGAACAGGTCGGCGAACGCCCGGCGGCGGTCGCGCCTCGTCGGACCCGCAAGCAGCAGGGCTCCGGCCCCGCCCTCCGGGCGGGGCGGCGTGTCCGAAGGCAGGCTCATCTCACACGTTGCTCCCGAGGGTCGCCGCCACGAGGCGCCGGTTCGTCAGCCGGACGATCGCGGAGAGGCCGACGGTGACGAACAGCAGCACGACGCCGAGGCCGAGGAGGGCGGACAGCTCGAGCGGATCGGAGACATCCCCAAGGTTGGCCGCGATCTTGCTTGCGATCGTCTGCCCCGGCTGAAAGACGCTCGACGGAACCTGGTCGATATTGCCGATGACCATCGTGACCGCGATGGTCTCTCCCAGGGCACGACCGAACGCGAGCATGACGCCTCCCAGGATCCCCGGGCGTGCCGCCGGTAGCACCACGTGCCGGATCGTCTCCCAGCGCGTCGCGCCGAGCCCGACAAAGCCCTCCCGTACCGATCGTGGGACGGAGCGGATGACCTCGCGGGACAACGCGATGATCATCGGGCAGTGATCATGATCGTGAGCACCATCCCGGCCGTCCACACCGAGAAGCCGCGACAGGCGCTGCGGATCCTCGGCCAGGAATGGCACCACCTGTCCGATGGTGGACGCGATCCACCACTGGATCGTGTCGCGCGTGAATGGCGCGAAGAGGTACAGGCCCCACAGGCCGATCACCACGCTGGGGATCGCGGCGATCAATTCGACTACGAAGGTCAGGACCGTCCCGAGCCGTTTCGGCGCGAACTCCACGAGGTAGACGGCAACGAAGACGCCGATCGGCGCTGCGAACAACAGGGCGATCACGGACGAGAGCATCGTGCCGGCGACCATCGGCAGGGCGCCAATCCGTGCCGTCGTGACGCCGGTCGTGGGGTTGACATAATGCGGTGCCCAGGTGTCGGTCGTCAGGAACGTTCACGATCCCGATCCGTGTCCACACGTCCCACGACTGGGCCACGAGCACCGCGAACAACGCGACCAGCAGGGCCCCGGCGGCCAACGCGGCGAGCAACGTGCCCTGGCGAAACAGCGCCTCCGCCACGTTGACCCGACGCGAGTCCCGGTGGAGATAGCCGGCCGCTCCGGCCACGAGGTTCGGTTCGGTCGCGGTCATGAGCGCTTCGCCGGGCGCATGCCAACCTCCAGCTTGGAGGTCATGCCGGGGGACGGAAGGACCTCCGACGGCCCCGGGGAGTGGGCCGTCGGAGGTCGCGGTTGGTGGCGCCCGGGGTCAGTTCCCGTTCCAGATTGGCGTGAGGTTGTACGTGATGGTCTGGAGCTGCTGGAGATCCTCCTGCTGGACCGAGGGCGGAAGGGCACCGTAGCCGAGCGCGGTCATGCGCGCCTGGCCGCCGGTGGGGCTGACCGCCCAGGCCCAGAACGCGAGGTTGGCCTCGCCGCCCGCAGTCCCGGATCGTTCGCGCCCATTGTAGGTCGGCGTACAGGAGCACCCACGTGTACCCGCTGATCGGATACGCGGTGGCTCCCTTCTGGTTGACGGGCTGGTAGAACGCGCCGGACTCGATGGTCCCGGGGTTGACGGGGTCGTTCGCGGTGCCGGCCGCGGCGGCAACCGCTGCGGCAACCTGCGCGCCGTACGTGCTCGGCGGGACGAAGTACTTGTGCGTGGTGTCACCGGTCCGCATCCACGCGTACTTGAGGCCGAGCTGGTTCGCGTAGGCGATCTCGACGTAGCCGATCGCGCCGACCTGGCCGAGGACCGTGGCCGCGACGCCCTCGTTGCCATTCGCGCCCACCGCGGTCCGCTTCGAGTTCAAGGCCGAGATCTTGTCGGCGAGGGTCTTGGACGGCGCATGCCGCCCAGGGCCGACGCCCAGGTGGAGCTGACCTTGTTGAGGTACGAGGTGAAGATGAACGTCGTGCCCGACCCGTCGGAGCGATAGACCTGCGTGATCGTCCGGTTCGGCAGGTTGACGATCAGCGGGTTGAGGGCCTTGATCGCCTTGTCGTTCCACTTGGTGATCAGGCCGGCGTAGATCTTGCCCAGGGTCGGCCCATCGAGGTACAGCGTGGCCGAGCGGGTGCTCGTGCTGGTGGTCGAGATGCGCTGCTTCAGGCCTGGCAGGTTGTACACCACTGCTTCCGGGCCGAGCGCCGTCGGGAGCATGAGGAACGGACCCGACAGTGCTCGTGATGGAGCTCTTGTCGCTATTCGCCAGGAGCGCGTCGCTCGCGCCGAACATCTCGGTCGCGGTGCGCGCATCTTTGGCGTTGTAGAACTCCTTGATGCCGGCGCCGGAACCGATGGCGTTGTAGCTCATCACGAACCCGTTGGCGCTGTTTCCCGAAGGATCAAAGGTCGTCGGGTGTTGCTCGGAGAAGACGGCCTCCCAGGCCTTGTACAGCAGCGCCGGGAACGTCGCCCCCTGTCCTTCGATGCCGCCATGCCCGCCCGAATTCGAGCTCGCCGTGGGCAGCGCCGGGGCGGCCAGCACGGGCTGGGCGGACAGAACGAGGATGGCGGCGGCCGCGAACCCGATCGCCAGACGCTTGCGGATCATCACGTCGAATGGTTCCTCCGTGCTTTCCGGTCCCAGAGCGGGGGCCACGATCAGGACGCCTCACCGCAATGTAGGAACGGACCGTGGAGCCCAGGTAAATCCCCCATTAGGAATGTGATTCGCTCGTGTAGACGATCCAGGAGGGTCATCGGAACGTCTCGCGAAACCTCGGCCCTGCGGCCGGCCGTCGGGCGGTCTCTTCCGGGTCTCCCCTTCGACGCAATGCTCATCTGACGAGCCGGCATCCGGTGTTTACCGCATCCACACGGTGCGGACACGTCACGCGGCTAGGGTCATCCAGAGGCAGGAAGTCGGCCCGCCCCCGCAGGCTGCATCGACGTTCGGTCGATCCAGCCCGCCGACGTCCGCATGCTCCGGCCACGGGAATGACACGAGCGAGGGGCACGATCCGTCATGACGCGCACGCTCCTGGTCGTTGACGACGAGGCGGTCCTTCGCGAGACCCTCGAATACAACCTGGTGCGTGACGGGTACCGCGTCGTGACGGCGGCAGACGGCCGCGAGGCCATCGCCCAGTTCACCGCGGAGCGCCCCGACCTCGTGGTGCTCGACGTCATGCTCCCAGAGCTTTCGGGGCTCGATGTCTGCCGCGTCATCCGCCGCGAGTCCGACGTCCCGATCCTGATGCTGACCGCGAAGGATTCCGAGCTCGATCGGGTCGTGGGTCTCGAGCTGGGGGCGGACGACTACCTGACGAAGCCGTTCAGCCTCCCGGAGCTGCAGGCCCGCATCCACGCCCTGCTGCGCCGGACCGACCTCGCGACCGGCCAGCTCGCGGGAGACGGTGCCGCCCAGACGGCCAGGATGGTGTCGAGATCCCCGTCGACGGGCCGCGCCGCTGACGCCGTTTGGGGTTCGGACGCGGGGCCGGCTCTCGGACCGGGGCCAACTCCCACCCCTGACGTCACCGGCCCATCCAACGGCGCCGAGGTCACGCTGGGAGCCGTGGTCGTCGACCTGGCCGGTCGCCGCCTCCTGCGCGGCACGCAGGAGCTTCCGGTGACGGCCAAGGCGTTCGACCTGCTGGCGTTCCTCATGCGCCATCCCGGTCAGGTCTTTACGCGTGAGCAACTCCTGGACCGCGTCTGGGGGTACGAGCGCGCCGTCGAGACGCGGACCGTGGACACGCACGTCCACCACCTGCGCAGCCTTCTCGAGAGCGATTCCTCGGAGCCGCAGTTCCTCCACACCGTTCGCGGAGTGGGCTACGCGTTCCGGCGCCCGCCACGATGGCGTGATGCGACAGGCCGGCCTCAGATCGCGTGCGAGACCTGGTGCGCCGGAAGCCCCGCCGACCGGGATCGTGACCGCCTGAAGCGCTCAGGAGGGAACGCCGCCCCCGCCAGCTGTCGGGCCCGGCCGACCCGAACCGGCGACGAGGAGAAGCCCGGCGAGCACGAGCGGAACGGCCAGCGTCAGGTCGACCAGGATCGCGTGGCCGAGGGCGAGCACCGACACGAGTCCACCCAGCACGATGAGGGCGCGACCAGCTGCTCGCCGGATACGACCAGGCCGGCCCGGCGAACGCGACAAGGGGCACCCCTGCGAGAAGGGCGAGCACGGGTGCTTCGATCTCGAGCACGACAAGCCAGAAGCTCGCCGCGAGCAGAACGAGAATCGCCCCGGCGACCCGTAGCCACAGGCGGTGCTGGTCGCGTGAGTGCGCGCCTGCGGCGGGCGTTGCGGCGCCCGCATGCGGCGCCCCGGGAAGGGCGGCGTCTGGGAACCCCGGCATGACAGATCGGACGTCGACCACCGGGCTGGGCCCCAGCGAGAGGGACGGAGGTGTCATCGCACGGCTCCTCTCGAGCCCGGTCCACGGAGGCGATGGCTGCTCGACCAGGCTCCGGCCCTGATCGTGGCGGACCTGCGTGAACTGGCCGTGGTGGCGCGGTTACCGCGTCGTCAAGGTGTCTGGTCCAGTTCAGTCGCCAGCGGCGAACTCGCCCGCGAGGAGGCGCGCGTCGCCGTCGCAGGCGGATTCCGGCTCGACCACGAAAGCCGATTGGTAGGCGCATCTTCACGTGGCGGCAACAGGCTCCTCACGCGCGTCCGGTACGGTGGACTCGGCCCGCCCGTGCGCACACCGGTGGGCCAGGAGGTTCCCGTCATGAAATCCCTCGCACTGATTGCCCACGACGGCAAGAAGGCCGATCTCGTCGCGTTCGCCACCTACAACCGGGCGGCGCTCGCGCAGTTCCAGCTGGTGGCCACGGCGACGACCGGCCGGCTGCTGCGCGAGAAAGTCGGCCTCGACGTCGAGACCGTTCTCTCGGGCCCGCAGGGTGGCGACACCCAGATCGCTGCCCTGGCGGCCGAGGGGCGGGTCGGCGCCGTTCTGTTCTTCGTCGACCCCCTCAGCGCTCATCCCCATGACCCCGACATCCAGGCCGTCCTGCGCGTCTGCAACGTGCACAACGTGCCGATTGCCACCAACGTCGCGGCCGCCGACCTGTTCCTGGGCGCCTCGCTGCAGGACGTCGAGCCGCGCTCGGCGGCCCTATCCGAGGTGTGAACGTCCGCGCAGGGTCGCGCTCGCAGCCGCCCGGGCCCGGGCTCGCGGCCCCTGCTTCAGGCAGAGCGCCTAGACACGATCGTCCGCTCCGGCCAGCGCTTGCCGGAGCGCCATGCGGAATGACGGCGCCACGACCGCCGTCCACGGCGCGGCGAGCGAGGCGCGCTGCCGCGCGACGACGCTCTCGCACGACGCGATGTACGCGTCGACGACGCCCCGCTCGGCACTCGACGGCCGCAAAGCGCACGACGCCGCGTAGTCGCGCGCCTTGGCCGCGGCCACGTCGGCGTCGTGGAGCGTGCCGAGGTGGTTCTGCAGGTCCACCACCAGCGCAAGCGGGGCTTGGGCTGCGGGCAGGACCTCACCGAAGGCTTCGAGCGTGTAGCGCAGGCGCTTGGCGGCGATCCTCAGTCGGTGCAGCGTGACGAGGTCGGTTGCCTCGAGGCCGCCCTCGAAGGACCATACGGGCTCGTACGCGTCCCACACCTTCGAGGTGACCCGGTGCTGCACTCGGAACGCCGCCCCGGTGGTGGACTCGTCCAGGGGTTTGTCGCGCAGCCAATCGCGGAAGTCGGCGACGAAACGGCGGTACCCGTTCGATGCGAGTTCGCGACGCAGGCGATCTCGCGCAATCGACCGCTCTGCGCACCAGGCCGCGAGCATTCCACACAGCTCCGACGCCCCGGGTTCCGCAAGACTCGCCTGGTAGGCGACGGCGCTTGCGACCAGCACGTCGAGGTCGCGCACCGCGCCGAGACGCCTGCCGACGCGACGCAGATCGCGCTGGAAGGATCGGGTGCTGCGCTCCCCGGCCCCCATGTCGAACACCTGCCAGGCGGCACGCAGGCGGCGCGTCGCCACGCGGGCATCGTGCACTGCTTCGGGGTCCTCGCCCCGCCGCACGTCCTCCACGCGAGCCCGGAGACGCCGCAAATGGAAGCGCAGCACCTTCCGTCCGGCCGCCGCGAGCGAGTCGCTGGCCGTGACGCCGGGCGTGCTCCTGGGTCGGGCGGGGACGAGCGTGGTGTGGTCGTCGGTCATCGCGCGTCGCTCCCGGCGCCCTCTGCCTTCCGTGGGACCGGCTCGATGCTCAGGACGTGGCCGGGCCGCCCTGGTCGACGTCCTCGGCGGGCGGCGGCTCCGGAGTCACGGGCTCGGGCGCAGTCGTCGCTGCCTCGGCGGGCGGCGGCTCCGGAGTCTCGATCTCGGAGGCGGATGCCACCACAGGTGCGGGGAGCGACTCGCCCGCGATAGCCTCCGGGATGGCTGTCGGAAGCGAGGCGACAGAGCCCCGCAGCGCGAGGAGCCGTGCCTCGAAGCGCACCCTGCTCTGGCGAGTGCGTTCGAGCTGCCCGGCGAGGCGACGCTCTTCACGCGCCGCAACGCGGGCGCGCCGGTCCAGGCGGGCGATCCGGCGGGCAAGCTTCTTCCCAATGGGCCGCGCGATGGGCGCTTGGTCGACCCGGCGGGACATGCTGCACTCCTTGCGACGCCCGCACGCGTGGGCGTACGTCCTGCGTGGCCCGCCCCGCACGATCCGTGCTGCGGACCGGACCGAGAATGTTAGCTCCGCCGTCGAGTGGGCGCTCATGTCTCTGGGGACGCCGCGGGGCAGGGCGCGTGGTCGTGAGGATATCGTTCTCCGCGCCGCGATCGTCCCCGTCTCCATGCGAGAGTGGGTGGTTGGGACCGAACGCGTGACACGCGAAAACGACCGGTGGCTAACACTGGCCTAATAGAGCGGGCCCATAGTCAATGGGTTCCTCCTCCCACGCAACGGGCCCGCGCCACACCCGCGGGCCCGTTTGCTTCGCCCACCACTTCGGCCGCGCGTTCGCTTCGACCCACGTGCAGCGCTCAGGCGAGGATCGCATGCTCCGAACGATGGAACTCCCGGACTACGACCGACTGATCAGCACGATGGACGACTGGTGGGACGGCCGACGTGTCCACGACAAGCTGCCGCGCCTCTTCGTCGAGCACTTCCGCGACACGAGCCTGGTGATCGAGGAGGGCGACGCCATCGTCGGGTTCCTCGTCGGCTTCGCCAGCTCGAGCGCGCCCGAGGAGGCATACATCCATTTCGTCGGTGTGCACCCCGGGCATCGGCGCGCGGGACTGGCACGGTTGATGTACGAGCACTTCTTCGCTATGGCTCGGGCTCGGGGTCGCACCCTCGTGCGCTGCGTCACGTCGCCGAGCAACCGCGCCTCCGTCGCCTACCACGCGTCGATGGGTTTCCAGATCCAGGACGGCGACGGTGCGATCGATGGCATCCCTGTCCACCTCGACCACGACGGACCAGGTGAGCACCGGGTCCGGTTCGTGCGCGCCATCGCGCCGGAAACCGGTGGGAGCCACGCGTGACGGGTCGCTGACGCGACCCTTGCCTGGCGAGCGTGGACCAGCCACGGGCGGCGGATTCGCGACGGTCGGCACTGGGCAGGTCCGGCCGGTGGCTGCACGCTTCGCTCCGCATGGTCGCCGGACGCGGGAGGCCGGCCGCCTCGACCAAGGGAGCTGCGCGATGCAGATGGCAACTATTGCGCCCGTCGCGGTTCACTTCGACCAACCCACCGACGATGCCGACCTGCTTGCCGCCAGGGTTGGCCGCACCCGCTTTCTCGTTGTGCCAGAGCGACCATTGTTCATGATCGACGGCCAGCGGCGCGCCGGGCGGAGCGAGCTTCCAGGCCGCCTTCGGAGCTCTCTACCCCGTGGCCTACACCCTCCACTTCGCGCTGAAGCGGCGTGACGTCACGGCGAAGGTGGGCGCACTGGAGGGCCTGTACTGGTTCGGCGACGCCGAAGGGCCGATCACTTCTGGCGAGTTCGGCGAACAGGATGCCAGCGCCTGGAACTGGCGCCTGCTCCTGCCGGTCCCTCAGGCGGCCACACCTGAGGATATCGAGAGCGCCTTCGCCGAGGTCGCGCGCAAGAAGGCGCCCGAAGCCCTCCATCTCCTCCGAGTCGAACGCTGGGCCGAGGGTCCCGCGGCACAGACGCTCCATGTCGGACCCTATGCCACCGAGACGGCCACGATCGAGGCGCTCCGCGCGGCGGTGGCCGAGGCCGGGTTGCGACCGCGAGGCTGCCACCACGAGATCTACCTGAGCGACCCGAACCGCACGGCTCCTGAACGTCTGAGGACGATCATCCGCCAGCCGGTCGAGGCCGCCACGATGGTGCCGTAAGTCGGCAGCGGCGTGGCGTTGGCGCACGGACTGCCGCTGCCGTCGCGGTATCGTGGCGCGATGAACCCCACCTACACGTTCTTCCCGGACCTCGGCGCCGAAGCCCTGGTCCCGGCCCGCGGCATCCACAGCCAGACGCTCTCGAACGGCGCCGGGGTCGAGGTGGTCCTGTTCGCGTTTGCGGCAGGCGAGCAACTCTCGGAGCACACCTCGGCCCGGCCGGCGATCATCCACATCCTGTCCGGCGAGGCCGACCTGACCGTCGGAGGCAATTCGTACGCCGCGCGGCCGGGCGGATGGCTTCGGATGTCCGCCGAGACGCGGCACAGCGTTCTCGCTCGCACGCCGGTCGTCATGGCCCTCTACCTGCTGCCGCAGGACGATCGCTCGGCGACCTGACCGACCGCGCGCACGGCTTCGTCTCCGGGGCGGCGGCCGCGCCGCGCCGACGCGGGCGTGCCACGAGTCCTGGGTGGCGACCTGCGCAGCCCGGGCGGTCAGGTGAGTCAGGAACGTCTTGACCCGACGGTGGTACGTCAGCCCGCCGGGACGAGCATTGCGGCGAGGTCGGCGCCCCACCGGGCGGCGCGGTCGGATTCGCCTGGGACGAGCCGCGTGCGCCGGTCCACCAGGAAGCTCGCCGGCTCGGCGACGAGCCTGAAGCCGTGATGACGCAGCTGGCTGGCGATGCCGACCGACGCCCGGCCGGTCAACAGCGCTGGCCCGTCGACCCGCGTGTCGAACGCGGCGGCTGGCTTGCCACGCCTGTCGCCGAGTGATCCCAACCACTCGCGGAGCCCGGGCTCCTCGGCGTTGGGATCGATGGTCAGCTCGCTGGCGGGTTTCGCCGCCGCCTCGCGCGCCCCCTTGCGCGTGCTGGCCCGGGTCATGCCGTGGGCATGGGTCGGGCCTCCGACGATCACGAGGTCGGCCCAGTCCACGAGCTCGGCCGTGGCGTGGCCGACGGCCACCACGCGGACCTCGCCGTGTGCCCGGAGGCCGCCGGCGATCCCCTCGGCGACGGCATGGGTATTGCCGTAGATGGTCTCGTAGACGACCAGCGTGTGCATTCATCGTTCTCCCAGCGGGCTTGCCGTCCAGACACTGCCCCGCCCCGACTCCGAACCACCAGAGCCGAACCTCCCGACGCAGGCCCTGACGGGCAGCGGGAGCGCGGTGCCGGGGACGGGCTGACGATCACCGGTCGACTGGCAGCCACTCACGCCGCGAGATCGCGCCGGCGAAACGCCCACAGGGAGACGAGCCAGCCTGCAAGCCCGATGCCGCCGAGGAGCACGACGTCGCCGATCGGGAACGCGCCCTGGTCGATGATCGGTTTCGCGGCGAAGTAGTGGAAGATGCTCACGTACGCGAGGCCTGCCAGGTCGGGCTGCAGGTTGGCGATCAGGTTGAGCACGTACATCGTGATGAGGATGCCGGCGGCGGCCCCCCCGGCGAGACCGCGGTTGAGCGTGATCACGCCGAGCAGGGTCGTGACGCCCGCGATCGCCGCCCCGAAGGTGAAGGCCGGCACCAGGACGAGGGAGAACCGCCCCCAATCGAAGCCAGCGCCCACGAGTGTCCCGCAGGCGAGCACCCCGAGGATCATGGCGATGGCGACCACGGCCAGCACCACCACCTGCACGACGATCGCGGTGCCGAGGTAGCCGAGCCGCGACAGCGGGGACGATAGGGGCAGATCGACCCAGCCACGATCGACATCGGCCCCCGTCGGACGGGTCGCCAGCAGGATGCCAGCCACGGCTGCGAGGATCGGCCAGAGGAGACTGCCGACATATGCGGTGAAGAACGTGCCCGGGTCGGCCAGGCTCCCCTCCATCCCGAACGCCACCCGGAACGCCTGCGGGTACATCTTGAGGACCTCCTGCATCTGCGCCGCGTTGCTGCGCATGGTCGGGAAGAAGGCGGCCAGCAGGCCTCCGTACGCCACGGCGACCACGACCAGCCACAGGAGGAGCATGCGGGCGCGCCGGAACTCGAGCACGAGCGTCGCCCCGATCATCGCTGCACCTCCCTGGACTCCGTCCCGCTGGCTGCCTCGGCTGTCGTCGCCGCAGGCCCGGCGCTCTGCCTGTCCTCGTTCTCGTGCCCGCCGTAGAAGCGCAGGAAGACGTCCTCGATGTCGGGCGTGGCGATCGCGACGTCCTCCAGCTGCGAGGGTCGCCAGCCGCCTGAAGAGGGGGTTGATGTCGCCCCGCACCATCAGGTGGACGTCCCGCGCGGAAGCCGTCAACACCCGCACGTTCGGAAGCTCGAAGGTCCCCGACGGGGCGGAGGTCCCGAGCACGACGTTGACGGAGCGCCAGTGCTCGCCGAACAGCTCGCCCACCGTCGAGATGTTGACCAGGCGACCCTCACGGATGATGCCGACCCGATCGCAGCTCCGCTCGACCTCGGGCAGATTGTGCGAGGAGAGGAACACGGTTCGCCCGCTCGCCCGCGCCTCGGCCACGAGGGCAAGGAACTCGCGCTGCATGAGAGGGTCGAGCCCGCTGGAGGGCTCGTCCAGGACCAGGAGCGGCTCGGCTCCCATGAACACGGCAACGACCCCGATCTTCTGGCGGTTGCCGCGCGACAGCTTCCGGATCTGGGTGGCTGGGTCGAGCTCGAGCCGCTCGGCCAGCACGCGCCACGCCCGCGGTGACAGACCGCGCAGGCGGGCGAGGTACTCGAGCTGTTCGCCACCGGTGAGCTCCGGAAGGTAGCCCGGATCGCTCCCGGCGCCGTCGGTGGATGACGGCGCGTCCGCCCAGGCGTCGCGTCCCAACACCCTGGCCGTTCCGGCGCTCGCGCGGATCAGCCCGAGCAGCAGCCGAATGGTCGTCGTCTTTCCGGCACCGTTGGGGCCGAGAAACCCGAAGACCTCTCCGCCGCGGACGTCGAGGTCCAGATCGACGATCCCACGCCTCCGGCCGTAGGACTTCGTGAGGCCGACCGTCTCGATCGCAGAGGTCATGACCGCACCTCCTCCCGGGCGCCTTCATCGTCAGCTCTCCGGTCACTGCACGCAGCCCGCGCGCTGGAGGCGCGATGGGCGACACAATTCGACCACCGGTCGACGCGCGACGCGGTGGTCGGGGGCGAGCGGACGGGCGGCGACCTATCCGATCGAGGACCACCCCGGCGACGTGCGCGCGGCCACGACGCTCGAGCGCGCGTGACTACGTTTTGGCGACTCGCTCACTGTCCTGCTGCTTCCGCTGCCCGCGGTGGGACGTGCTCCGCGGAACCATCGGGGACCCTAGGAAGGCGCGGTCGCCCTGTCAAGTGCCCGAAGGCTGGATCCGATCAGTCCCCTTGAGCGCGGGCGTGCGGAAGGTCAGGCAGTAGAGCTCGCCGCGGGCAACGTGTTTCAGGCGCACGTCCAGCATGTCCGCCGGCACGAGCCCCAGTGGATCGATTGCCCGACGCGAGCGCGCGGCGGCTCCTCGGGCCGGCAGTCGCCGGTACGCCCCGGCCACCTGCTCGGTCTCGTCCACGACGAGGATCTTGGTCCCGGGCTTGGCCACCCGCACCATCTCCGCCACGGCGCGCCGCGGATCGTTGAAGAAGTTGATGCCCCCCACGTGGAAGACGACGTCGAAGGCGCCGTCGACAAAGGGCAGCTGCTCGGCGGAGCCGAGGATGAGGTCGGCCTCGCGCCGCCAGAGGCGCAGGTTCGTCCGGCACCGACGGAGCATGCCCAGCGAGAGGTCGAGGCCCACGTACTGAGCGTCGGTCGGCAGGTAGTGGAGATTCCGCCCGGTGCCCACCGAGACTTCGAGGATGTCGCTCCCGGGTGGGATCTCCAGCTCATCGAGGTACTCGCGCACTCGAGCTTCATCGCCCCCGCTCCGCACTCGCGCGTACAGGCGGGTGGCCAGGTCGTAGAACGGCGCGAAGCGGTCGTAGCGCCACCGCCAGGTGGCGTTCGAGCCCACCAGGGTGGCCGGATCGACGAAGTCGGGGATGCCGTCCCGCAGGGTTGCGTGCCGGCCGGAGATCGCACCCACCAGCGCCGGGGCGCCACCGCGGATAGCGGGGTCAACGTGCAGCAGCTCGCCCGTGTCGGGGAATCGGAGGACGGCGAGCGTGGCGGGCCCCACGCTGATGCCGTGCGCAGTCGCCGCCTGGTGCAGGACCCCGCCGTGGCGCTGCCTGCGCCATACGGCAAACAGCCCGACGACGCCGCCCGCGAGCCCCAGCACAACGGTCCGTCGCATCGGCGGGATCAGTCCTCGTCGAGGCGCGCAGCCACCGTGGCCGCTGCACGGCGCAGCCCACGCGCGCGGCGCGAGGCGTCGTCCGCGGAGCGCTCCGGGCCAGGCTCCGGTTGGGCCTCGAAGCGCCGGAGCTCCTCGACGAGCCAGAGAAAGAGGGAGAGGTCGTCTTCGCGTTCGCCCGTTCGGCCGACGGCTGCTCCCCTGGCGCCCGCGTCCACTACCGGAGCCGGGGGGCGTTCAGGAACGCCGCCAGGGCATTGGCAAGGACGATGGCCGCGACACCAGCGACGAGCAGGAGTCCGAGCGTCGGCATGCGAGAGGGACCTCCGTGACGCCTCACGGGCCGGTCCCGCCATGGGCTCCGTGCGACCGCGGCGGCCGGACCTTCGGGTCGCACATCATCGCCTCCCGCGTTGGCGCTGAGCATGCCCGGCGAGGGCACGGAGGGCAAGGGCCGTCTGTCCCGTCACTCCCGCGGTTCGCGTCGGTGCCGGGACGTGGCAGAGCCGCTCCCTACGGCAAGCGGGAGATGACCCTCGGGCGGGGGCGCCTCGAGCGGGGCCTTCGCCCAGGCGATCCGCGGTCCGGGGCTATGGCGCCGCGGAAGCGGCGGCGAGCCGGCTCAGTTGGTGCGGGGCAGGGAGACGGGTCCTGAGCCCATCTGTCCAGGGAGGCGCGGCAGGTATGCAGCGCCCTGGCCGAACAGGGCGCTCGGCGTTGGGTCGGGTGCGCCCGCCACCCAGGCCGACTGGGAGGCCCGGAGGAAGTCGGGGACGTCGGCGGCCGGGAGGGGTCGTGCGTACAGGTACCCCTGGCCCAGGTCGCAGCCGAGCTCGCGGAGCCGCCTGGCCTGGCTCGGCTGCTCGATGCCCTCCGCGACGATCGACAGTCCCAGGGCCTTGCCGAGCGCGACGATGGCGCGAGCGAAGACCCAGTCCTCGGCCCGCCCGTCGTCATGGCTCACGAAGTCGCGGGCGATCTTCAGGATGTCGATAGGGAAGCGCCGCAGGTAGGAGAGCGAGGAGTACCCGGTCCCGAAGTCGTCGACGGCGATCCGTATTCGGCGCTCGCGAAGCTTCGCGAGCTTCTGGATGGTGGCCTCCATGTCGCGGAATATGGCCGTCTCCGTCACTTCAAGCACGATGCGGGCAGGGTCCAAACCGGACTCGTCGAGGACGGTAAGGACCCGATCGATGAAGTCCGGCTGGTAGATCTGGACCGGCGAGAGGTTGATGCTCAACGAGGTCGAGGCGATCGGGCCCCCCTCGCGGGACCAGCCCGCCATCTGGCGGCAGGATTCAGCGAGGATCCAGGTGCCCAGCTCCAGGATCGAGCCGCTCTCCTCCGCCAGCAGGATGAACGTCTCCGGGGAGACCGGGCCGCGCGTCGGGTGGTGCCACCGGGCGAGCGCCTCCAGCGCGACAACCCGGCCGCTGGCCAGTTCGACGATGGGCTGGTAGTAGACCTCGATCTCGCCGTGGGCCACGGCGCCGGCCAGGTCCCGGCTCATCTCGTGGCGTTCGACGATGGCCGTGTGCATCTGCGGGTCGAACACCGCGACTCGGCCTTTCCCGTACGCCTTGGCCATGTACATGGCCACATCCGCGTTCCGTAGCATCTCGGCGGCCGACTGCGCAGGTCCGGCCGCCACTCCTATGCTCCCTCCCACGCTGACGTCCTGCCCGGTCTCCATGAACGGCACATGCAGGCTGCTGATGATGCGGTCCGCGATACGCAGCGCCGCCCCGAGGTCGGGAGTGTCGGAGATGAGCACGGCGAACTCGTCTCCGCCGAGTCGGGCGGCGACGTCGTCTCCGCGAACCGACGCGCGGAGCCGCTCGGCGACTTCGAGCAGCAGCCGATCCCCGACGGCGTGCCCGAGTGAGTCGTTCACCACCTTGAAGTCGTCCAGGTCGAGGAAGAGGACGACCGCAACAGACGGAGGCTCGAGGCGCTTGAGGAGCGTGTCCACCTCCTCGATGAACAGGACCCGGTTCGGCAGTCCGGTCAGTGCGTCGTGGTAGGCCTGGTGATGGAGTTGCTCCTTCAGCCGGGACAGCTCGGCCAGCGACTGCTCCAGGCGCCCGTTCTCGAGCGCCACGGCCGCCTGGTTGGCGACGGTCTCGAGGAGCTGGAAGTCGTCGGACGTGAAGCCGCCGGCATCGCCCGCACGGTCGCTGACGAGGATGGCCCCGATGACGCCCGATTCTCCCCGCAGCGGGCTGACCAGGGCGTCGCGAAAGAGACGGTCGTGGGAAGCGGCTGGAGTGCCCTGGGGTGCCGCGCACACGAACGTCCCTTCGGCGGCGGCGCGAGTCAGGAGGTCGCGGTTCGAACCGGCGGCCATCCGCTGTCGCGCGTTGCCCGGACCGACGGACGTGGTGAAGAGGCCGTCGGGACCAGTCAGCACGATCTGGGCCACGTCGGTACGGAACATGTTCCGGACATGCTCGAGGAGCAGGAGCATCGCCGAGTCGAGCTCTGGTGTGCGCTGGAAGATCCTGCTCGACTCGTACAGCAGCTCGAGCGACTCGTGCTTGTGTCGCTCCGAGAGGTAGGCCTGGTAGGCCACGAAGAGCGTGGCGACGGGGATCGCGAGCAGCCAGATCGCCACGGGGTTGAACCACAGGATCGTGACGGCCAGCAACGCCAGGCTCGTGTTCGTCATCGTGAAGAGCGCCCCGCTCTGGAGCATCTGGGGCAGCTTCTCGAACTGCGGCGCCGAGCCGGACGCCGATATGACCGCGGCGATGACGAGGGCGGAGAAGACGCTCACGCTCAGCGTTGCAGCAAACGTTGCCAGCCACGCGTGCAATCCCGGCGCTCCCTCGCTGCCGCGCAGGACGTGGAAGATCGTCACCGACAGGACGGCGCTCGCGAGGAAGAGGCTCATGTTGAAGAGAACCTTGGCGCCCGGCTGGCGGTCGAGGAGCAGCGCGGCGGTTCCGCCGACCGCCACCCCGAACACGAAGGCCGCCGGCTCCACGAAGTAGAGCCCTAGGACGAGCGGGATCTCGCTCAAGGACAGCGAGTGCTTCTCGCCCTGGAAATGGACGTCGATCACCTTCACCTCGGCGGCGAGGTACATGAGCGCGAAGAGCGGCCAGGGGATGGAGATCGGCGCCCGGATCTGGCCCAGGCCGGGTACCCAAAGGATCAGGCCTGTCAGCCCGAGCGCTGCGATGAAGATGGACACGGCCGACGACCCGCTCGCGCGGCCCCAGCCGCAGGCCGCGCCCGCCGGGCCCGTGCCCGGCGTGGGCATCGAAAGCAACCGAGGCGTCGAGACCGAGGCCAGTGGCAGACGGCTCAGGCGCCACCGGCCCGTCCCTCGGCAGGCCGCGCGGATCTCACGGCGCGCGACGTCGCTCGCCCGGCAAGGACCAGGGCGGCCGGGTCTGCGGGTATGGGTCCCGCGTTCATCGTCACGGCTGCCATGTTGGCGACCACCCGAGCCCGGACTGCAGCCCGAGGCGGGTTCGCCTTCAACACAACGAGGACTGCCGTCGGACTGCTCCCGCTCCAGATCAGGTGTCGGTCCCGGGCACGGGCGGGACACGCTGAATTGGACGCGCAGCGGTCTTGAGCGGCCATGGCCCGATGGTCATCCCCGCCCGCCCACTCGTCCGCCCAGTTCCCCCGTTCGGACCGTTGTCGCAGCGTCGACGGGTGGTGCGCGCCCGCACAGGACCAGCGGCATTTCGCGGGCCGTACGTCGGGGTCATTGGGCCGTGCCACCCGGCCGGGTAGGGTCGCGAGCGAGGCGAGATCCGCCTCCGCCTACGGTCTGTCCAGGGCAAACCCGCCGAGAGGCGGGGACGCAAAGCCAGGGATCTCCCCTCGGGAAGACCGCCCGGTTGCCGGACCCGGCGCGTCGCAGCGGAGGTGTTCCACGTGAAGGCGAACCTGGCGCGCTTCGCGACGACCCTGATGGTCTTCGCGCTGGCCGTGTTGGTGGTCTTGCCCAACGGCATGCGGTGGTAGTGCGATGCGCCCGAATGTCGTGCGCAGCGCTCACCGACTGCGCCTCGGCCGACGCTGGTGACTCTCGGGGGCACCCGAGCCATTCAAGGACGGCCGCCCGACCGGGCGGCCGTCCTTGGTGATCCCGTCGCTCGGCCCGCATCGCGCGCTCGCACCAAAGTCGACGCGAGCCTGCGGTCCTACCGGGGGCGCTTGACCAGTCCCGCTCGACTCCCACGCCTGCCCGTCGAACCTGCACGGGTCCTGCATGGAATGCACACATCTCCGCGCCAGGCTGATGACCGTCAAGCAGCCGCCCGGGAACCCCCGGGTTCACAGAACGGAGACATCGCGACCATGCGTCGCAGCGGGTTCTTCACGATCCTGTTCCTCGGTCTTCTCGTACTCGTCGCCGGGGCGGTCGGCTACCAGGCCGGCCTGACCTCGCACGCCGTGGCCTCGGGCGCCACCGTGGTCGTCGCCGGCGGCTTCCCCGGCTTCGGGTCCCTCCTCCTGCTTCTCCTGCTGGGGTTCGCGCTCTTCGCCTTCGTCGGCGGGCGGCGCGGCCGGTGGGGATCCGTGCGCGGCCGCGGCCCCTGGGCGGGCTGGGCGGGACCCGGCGGTCCCGGCGCCTTCGGTCCATTCGCCGACCCGTCCGACCCGCGCCGCGAGTGGATCGCCGCCCTCCATCGCAGCCTCCACGAGGACGGATCGACCGGGAACGCTGCGCGGACGTCGAGCACCTCTGCCTGAAGCCCTCATTCGTGATCCGCCCGTAGAATCCACGGACGAGGGCGTCTCCCGCGGCCGGCATGTAGCGGTCGACCGGGCTCCCGGCACCTGGAGGACATGGGCACGTTGCCAGCGAACGGCCGGGACGCCACCGGCGCCGTCAACCCAGTTGCTCCGGGGGGAACAGTCGTCAACGCGGGCACTGTCCCGCCGCCGGCCGACCGGGTCGTCCCTGGCCCGGGCCAGGAGTCGGTCTGGGACTACCCTCGCCCCCCGCGGGTAGAGCCGGTTCCCGAGCGTGTCCGCGTCGTCGCAGGCGGCATCGTGGTCGCCGATTTGACGCGCGCACTGCGCGTGCTCGAGACGGCCGGGCCGCCGGTGTACTACGTTCCACCGGCCGACGTGCGAACGGAACTCCTGCGGCCGACCGGGCACACGAGCGTGTGCGAGTGGAAGGGGCTGGCCCGCTACCGGCAGCTTCGGCTGGCGAGACGTTCGCCGGCCGGCACCTCGACGACCTGAAAGGACATCATGGAGCGCTTCGATTTCGTCATCATCGGCTCTGGTCCGGCCGGCGAGGCCGCCGCCTACGAGGCTCGCGGACGGGGAGCCAGCGTTGCCGTCGTCGACCGCGACCTGTTCGGCGGGTCGTGTCCTCACTGGGGCTGCATCCCCTCGAAGTCGCTCCTCAACGCCGCCGCCCGGCACGCGGCCGGGGGGGACTATCCGTGGTCGCGGGCATCGGCCCGCCGTGACTACATGATCAACCGCGAAGGGCGCGACTACCCCGACGATTCGGGCCACGTCCGAGGGCTCGAGGCCGCGGGCGCCAGGGTCTATCGTGGGGAAGGCCGCCTCGCGGGTCCGGGCCGCGTCGCCGTCGGCAGCGGCGCGACCTCCCACGAGCTCGCGGCACAGACGGTGATCCTCGCGGTCGGGTCGGCGACCAAAGTCCCGCCCGTCGACGGGATCGGGACCGTCCGGACGTGGACGAACAAGGATGCGATGGGCGCGCGCGTGCTGCCTCGCAGCCTTCTCGTCCTGGGGGGCGGGCCGACCGGCGTCGAGATCTCCCAGCTCTACGCCCGGTTCGGAGTCCCGACCATGGTCGTGCAATCCGGCCCCCGACTCCTGCCCAACGATCACCCCCGCAACGGCGAGGCCGCACGCCAGGCCCTGCAGCGTGACGGCGTAACCGTGCGCCTGGGCGTCCGCGCACTTCGCGCCAGGGCCGCCGCAGGCGCGGACGGCGCGGACGTCGTCGAGCTGGACGACGGCTCGACGGCCGAAGGCCACGCCATCCTCTTGGCCGTCGGCCGGACGTTCCCGTTCGCGCAGCTGGGGCTGGAGACGATCGGGATCGACCCGTCGGACCGGACGGCGCTCGTCCGGGACGGCCGGCTGCGGATCGCCGATGGCGTGTACCTGGCGGGCGACTCGGCAGGGCCGGAGCTGCACACCCACCAGGCCCACTACCAGGGCGTGATGGCCGTCCGGATGGCGCTCGGCGACGCGGTGACGCCGGACTACCGGGCCCTGCCCCGGGCGACCTACACGGATCCGGAGCTCGCGTTCGTCGGCGTCTCGCTGGAGCAGGCCCAGTCAGCGGGACACGACGCGTTCGAACTCGTGGCAGACTTCGCGACCACCTCGAAGGGCTACTCGGTCGAGGCGACCTTCGGGCACGTGACGATCGTCGTCGACCGGGCCACCCGCCAGCTCCTCGGGGCGGCCATGGCGACCCCGGATGCGTCCGCGGCCATCCACGAGTGCGTCCTGGCGATCAAGGCGCGCGTGCCGATGGAGGTCCTGGCCGACACGATCCACGCGTTCCCGTCGACGTCGCGGATCCTCAACGGGCTCTTCAACGACGCGGCGAAGGAGCTGGCGACGCCCACGACCACCCTGGCGGCACCGGGCGCAACGCCGGGGACCCCGAGCCCATCACCGGCGGGGTCCGCCCAGGCCGAGTAGCCGCAATGAGCGGCAGGATGGCCCGTTCCGGGTCCTCCGCGCCGTGGTTGCAGCGGTGTCTGGGCCACCGACCGGGATTTCCTGGTCGGTGGCCCCAGTGACGAGCTTACGGCCGCCCGGCCGCCATGTCGTATTGGAGATAGACCACGTGGGTCCGGGTGTACTCGAGCACGCCGTGCTTGCCGTCGGCGCCGCCGATACCCGACTTGCGCCAGCCCGCATGGAAGCCCTGCATGTTCTCCATGTTCTCGCGGTTGATGTACGTCTCGCCGAACCGCAGCTCGTTGCACGCCCGCATGGCGACGTTGACGTCCTTCGTGAAAATCGAGGACGCGAGGCCATAGATGGAGTCGTTCGCGTAGGCGATCGCTTCGTCGAGATCGTGGAAGGTCACGACCGGCATCACCGGCCCGAAGATCTCCTCCCGGACGATGGCCATGTCTTGCCGGCAGTTGGCGATGACCGTAGCGGGGTAGAAGTTGCCCTCAGGCCGGTCCGCCGCCCGCATGCCGCCGACCATGATCTGGCCTCCGTCGGCGACGGCCCGCTCGACACGTCCGCTCACGGCCTCGAGCTGGCGGGGGCTCACGAGGGGACCCAGGTCGCGGCCCTCCTCGGTGAGCGCGTTCCCGTACGTGGCCTGGCCCATGGCCTCGGCGAGCCGGTCGGTGAACTCGTCTCCGACGCCCTGGTGCACGTACGTCCGGTCGGCCGCACCGCACACCTGGCCCGTGTTGAGGAGGCGACATGCCTTGATGGACTTGACGGCCAGGTCCAGGTCGGCGTCTGGCATCACGATCACCGGAGCACTGCCACCGAGCTCGAGGCTCACCTTCGTGATGTTCTGGGCGGCGAGCTCCATCACCCGGGAGCCCGTCCGGATGGAGCCGGTGACGCTCACCATGCCGATGAGCGGGTTCGACGCCAGCTCTTCGCCCACGATCGGTCCGTAGCCGCAGACGAGGTTGACGACCCCGGCTGGAACCTCCGCCGCGTCGAAGATCCGACCGAGCTCGAGCGTGCTGTTGGGAGTGATCTCGCTCGGCTTCACGACGATCGCGTTGCCCGTCAGGAGGGCCGGCGCCACCTTTCGCGCGAGCACGTAGAGGGGGAAGTTCCACGGCACGATCCCGCCGACGACGCCGATGGGCTGCCGCAGCAGCAGCTCCATCTCGTTGGGCCGGTCGCTCGGGATGACCTCGCCCTCCACCCGGCGGGCCCACTCGGCGGTGTAGTCGAAGTAGTCCGCCGTCCCGCTGACCTCGCCCCGGGCCTGGTCCAGCGGCTTGCCCTGCTCCTCGGACAGCACCCGCGCGAGGTGCTCGGCTTCGTTGCGGATTCCTGAGGCGATGCGGTGCAGGTACCCGGCTCGCTCGATCGGCGCTCGCTTCTCCCACGCGCGCTGGGCCTTGTCGGCCAGTGCGATTGCCTCGCGGGCATCCTCGGCCGACGAGTCCGGGACCTCGGACACGATCTGTCCGGTGGCCGGATTCTCGACGGTCAGGGTCTTGCTCCCCTGGGCGTCGACGAACCGACCGTCGACGTAGTTCTGGTAGCGGCGAGTGGCGACAGCCATCGTGATCCTCCGAGTTGACCGACCGCACCCTGAGGCGCGGGAAGACGATGGGCGGGCGCGACGCCGCTTCAGCCGTCGATGGGCCGCGCGCCCGCCTGCAACGCCAGGAAGGCCCTAGCCGAGGACGAGCGCGGCCACGCTCAGGTCCGCGTGGGTGGGAATGCCGGGCACCGAGCAACCTTGCTCGCCGAACGCGAGATAGCCGATCCAGGGCAGGTGGCCGATGGTGTGCTCGAGCTCGCCCGGGATCTCGCTGACGCGATCACCCAGGGCGATGGCGCGGCCACCGCAGTAGGCGAGCACGACGGCCTGGGGCTCCTTCACGCCCTGGGCCGCCTTGTGCACGGCATTGCCCGCCTCGGCGATCAGCCCGTTCACGGTGTTCTCGCCCAGTTCCAGCAGCATGCCCGGGAGTCATGGCCGCCCCGAAATCCATGGAGCCGTCCGGGTTGCTGTTCATCGGATGGGCGGAGTACGTGATCCCGTCCTTGTGGAAGAGCAGCGGGTACTGCACGCTGAACGACACGAAGCGCTCCGCCGCCGATCTCGGACTCGGGTCTCCCCACCCATTCGGAGTAGACGTCCATGGCCCGGCCGGCCGTCGAGCTCAAACGTCGTCCGCCCAGAGGCCTTGGTGACGGTGCGCCTTCTTGCCCGTCAGGCGGTACCCATTCGAGAAGGCGTAGCCGATCGGCCCGCCCAGGGCCGCGATGGCGAAGTGGTTCTTGTAGGCGTGGCCGTTCGCGAACTGCTGGAACTTGCCGTCGGGCGAATGGTCCGAGGAGGTGCCGCCGACCACCGGCACGCCCGGGGCGACTTCTGCGATCCCTCGCAGGATCTCTTCTTCTGGTCCCATGTAGGCGATGGTCAGCAGGACGCTGGGCTGACCGCCCAGCTGCTTGAGGGCCTGCTGGGTCGCCTCCTTGCCGGCCGCGAAGCCGTCCCCCTCGGCGACAGCGGCCACGCCCACGCCGGCCGGTCGGTCCGCGATCAGCATCAGGCTGGCCGCACCGCCATCGCTGGTCACCCATCCGGTGTCCTGGAAGACGCCGGTGGACGAGGATCCGCCCCAGAGGGGGACGCCACCCAGCAGCCCGGAGACGCGCGAGACGAGGCTCTCCGTGTCGTACTGCGTGGTCGCGAACAGGATGGCCAGCTTGGGTGCACCCCGTAGGTCGGCCTTGGCTCGCTCCACCAGCTCGGCAGCTGCAGCTCCCGCGTCCGTGTTCGTGGTAAAGCCGGTTCCGATAGCGCTCATGAGACCGCCTCCTTGTCCCTGCTACGAGTGACCTGACTGTGACCCGGTATCCGTCCCGACTGATGGATCTGGCCGAGCATGGCTGCCCCGAGCAACGAGGACTGGTCCTGGTAGACGTACTCGAACGCGCCCGTCCAGCGGCGCCGCGCGTCGAGCATCCCGCGCACCCTGGCTCCGCCACCGGAGATCCCGACCGTGCCGCGCAAGCTCACGAGCTGCGCGACGGCCCTGAGGTGCGCACCGAGATAGGTCGCGTTGCCTC
Organism: uncultured Chloroflexia bacterium; assembly: GCA_963759135.1. Classification (GTDB taxonomy): domain Bacteria; phylum Chloroflexota; class Limnocylindria; order Limnocylindrales; family CSP1-4; genus JAJYNJ01. The sequence goes on from CAVWXU010000021.1 coordinate 33,189, forward strand.
GAATGAGACTCAGCAGGAGATCGTCGCGCGTGGTCTCGAGCGTCAGGCCGGTGAACCCGGCCGTGCAGTGGCTCGAGCGAGTAGCGGCTGCCGCCGAGGTACGGCTCGTACGCCGGGAGCACGGCCTCCCGCTGGTCGGCACCCGGGTCCTCGAGGAACGCCGTGAGCACGCCCGGGACGTACTCGTCGTAGAACTGGCCGTTGGTGAGCTCCCGACAGAACGACGCGTGGAACCAGTCCAGGGCTGCGCCTCCAGTGTTGAGGACGAAGAACGTGAGCCAGCGTCCAGGGATGGCGTGGCAGCGCACGTTGAAGTCGGGCGAGGCGACGGGCGCGTCGGTGCACACGCTCGCGATGTCGCAGGTCCCGCTGATGAGGTTGATGTCACCGGGCTCGGTGAGGCCGCCGGACAGCGCGGCGAGGACGGCGTCGTTGCCGCCGCAGAGCACCGTGCAGTCGCGGGGCAGACCGAGCTCGTCGGCGACCGCCGGGAGGATCTCGCCGACAGGGTCGTATGACTGGAACAGGGGCGGCAGCTTGTCCTCGGGGATGCCGGCCAGGCGGAGGACGGTGTCGTTCCAGGTGAGGTCGTTGCGTGCCGTGTTGTAGAGACCGCTGATCGAGACGGTGGAGGGATCGATCGCCCAGCGGCCCGTCAGGCGCTTGACCAGGTACGTGTTGCAGTGGCCGAACTTGGCGGCTGCCGCCCAGACGGTCGGTCGCTCGTCACGGAACCAGAGGATCGACGACAGGGACGAGCCACCCGAGACCGGCAGGTTGCACGTCTCGGCGAGGAACCGTTCCTCGCCCACGATCCGGCGGATGGCCGCCGACTGCGCGCGCGAGCGCCCGTCGAGGAACAGCACCGCAGGGCTGAGCGCCGTCCCGTCAGCGGCCATCGGGGTGAGCCCGGGCGTGGTGACCGACAGGGCGACCACGCCGACGTCGCGGAGGCTCTCCTGCTTTTCCGCGCAGCACTCGCGCAGTGCGCGCCACCAGACCTCTGGGTCGATGTCGGCTTTCCCGCGGTCGTAGAGATGCGGTTCGTAGACCCGCTGCGTCTCGCAGCGCTTCGCGAGGTCCGGACCGAAGACGCCGAGCTTGAGCGCGCTGGTTCCGACGTCGAGGGCCAGGATGTCGCGGGTCACGCCAGCAGCCCCTCGTCCATGAGCAGCGCCCGGAGCGCGGCGAGGTGGGTGTCGTCGAGCGGCAGGAGGGGCCGACGTGGAATGCCGCTCACGAAGCCCGCGAGGTTCATGGCCGCCTTGACGCCGGCGACCCCGTAGGTACCCGAGATCGCGTGGTTGATGCGACTCACGCGGGCCTGCAGGGGAAGGCCCGTGACCTCGTCCCTCGCCCGCCCGGCCTCGAACAGCTCCAGTGCGAGCTGCGGGAACGCGTTGGCGAGCGAGACCGTGCCACCGAGCGACCCGCCCATCATGGCGGGGAAGAGGAAGTTGGCCGAGCCCGCCAGCACATGGAAGGCCGGGCTCTCCAACGGGAGGAAGTTCTCGATGCCGCTCGTTGCGCTGTCTTTCATCCCGACGATGTTGGGATGCGCGGCCAGGCGTCCGACGAGCTCGGGACTGAGCGTGATCCCGCAGAACCCGGGCGCGTTGTAGAGGAGCAGCGGGATGGGCGCGCCGTCGGCAAGGGAGGAGAAGTAACGGAACAGGACGTCGTCGGTCATCTGCTTGCGGTAGTAGCCCGGGGACAGCACGAGCCCGCAGTCGGCGCCCAGGTCAGCGGCCGCGGCGAGGAAGCGCTCGGTGTCGCGCTGTGCGTCGTACGTCGCGCCGGCGATGACGACCTGCCCCGGGCCCTTGTGGCGCACGACCACGTCGAGCACGCGCAGCCGCTCATCCTCGGAGAGACTGCGGTTCTCGCCGTTAGAACCGAGCGCAAGGTACCCGAGGATCCCGCTCTCCGCGTAGCGGCCGACGTTGAACCGCAGAGCCCCGTAGTCGACGTCCTCGTTCTCGGCGAACGGGGTGCAGATCGGCGCGAACACCCCCGCGAACGTTGCCTGGAGGGGATTGGATCGCGTGGAGCACCCCCTGCAACGAGTGGCGCTCGGGACTCGGTCGAGCGCCTGCAATAGACCTTGGCAGACTCCAAGCTTGTCGGGCCCATTCGTTCGACCGCGGGTTACTTACGCTACGGCTTGTGGTCCCACGCGATCAGTGCCGTTCGTCGCCTCTTGTCCGAGAGTGCCCTGGCTCGATCGTCGTCGGTGAACCGAAGCTCCCGAGCCTGCAGCACAGCCAGCGTGGATTGGCGCGGCCGCGCTCTCGCGGTGCCGCACCGCACCGGAAAGCAGTCACGATGACCTTGACAAGGCACCGGTTCGCGGACGATAAGGTCCCCACTGAGCAGGTCGGTGCAGCATCTTGACGCGCGCAGCGGGAGAGTTCCGATGAAACGACTCGTGACGCTGTCCCTGGTTGGAGCACTCGTCCTCGGAATGCTGGCCACCGGCGTGGCCACAGCGCACCAGACCGGCGGCGGCCAGCCGCAGGGCAACGCGTTCGTCCGGTCCGAGCGGCCTCGGGGGATGGACCGCGTGCGCCCTGACCCAGCCGATCAGCGGGACGTCGGTGCTCGTCAAGGCCGGGCAGGGCAAGGCCGGCGGGTCCCTCACTGTCGAGGTCCTCGTCAAGCACCCCGACACGAGCGTGACGACCTTCGACGCGACGGTCACGCCCACCTTCCCGACCGCCGGGCTGCAATCGGCGGTCACCCTCACGCGGAAAGGCACCTCCTTCGTCCTGAAGGGGACCATCCCGGTGCCGTCGACGGCCACCTCCGGGAAGGCCACTCTGGCCGTGGCGGGCGACTACGGCTCGTCCGCCTTCGACTGCAGCCTGACGGTGAAGATCACCGTTCCCGTGTGCACCAGCGGTTCCGTCTCGGCCTACGCCACGCCGGCCATGCCGGGCGGCACGCTGTGGGTAGCCGTGATGCTGAAGAAGCCGGGCTCGTCCGCCACGCTCACCGCCGTGACGGCGACGGCCACCATCCCGCCCGCGGCGGCCACGGCCGCGGTGACGCTCGCCCCGCTGGGCACCTGGCCAGTCCTGGCGGCCCCATTCCCGGTGCCCTCGGACTCCACCCTCGGCGCGCAAGCGACCGTGGCGGTGAGCGGGACGTACACCGACTCGAGCGGCTCGACCACGTTCACCTGCTCGCTGAGCACGCCCATCAAGAATGTTCAGTTCTGGCCGTCCGGAGAGGGCCACTAGGCACGGGACGAGGTGGAGATGTCGCCTATCTTTTCGCTGAGCCGGAGCAGGACCTAGCCCTGGCCTGCGCTGAACGCCTGGGGGTCCGACGCGATGGCGTCTCCGCGGTGGGCGACGCGGTCTCGGACCTCCTCGCCGCGCGACGGGTCGGCATGCTCAGCGATTGAGAACGTACGAGCAATGCTGCGCGCGGACATCCAACGTGATCGTCTCCCTCTCCATTTGCGGTGAGGGCGACAGCGTCGCTGGCCGCCTATGGGTTGACAGATTCGCTGGCCGTTCACACGCTTGCTTCCCAAGCACCTGCTCCCCCTTGGTCGATCCCTTGTCGCCATGTCGTTCCCGCATGATCGCGTGCCGCAGGACTCCGGCCGCACGATGTCCACACTTTCAACACCCGCTCAGGCTGTGGACATGCAGCTCGCCGAATACGCGATGAGCGCGCCTGAGATCACCGCGCCGTCCCGAAGCTCGCCGCCTTCAGGCGGAGGTGGCCGCACGCGAGCCAGCGGTCAAGGACGACCGCACCGGCGGCCATGAACACGGACGCAGTGCCGATGGCGTGCCAGCCGGCCGGGTGCTCTCGCGGTACGACACGCTCCTCGTCAACCGCCTGTTGGTCGAGCGGATCGCGCCCGCGCAGCGCTGGGACGTCCGGCCGCCGGGTCGCGAGGACGTCACCGAGCGCCCGCCTGCGAGCGAGACAGCGGCCGAGTAAGGCACCACCCCGAGCGAGTAGGCCAAGACTGCGTCGGGCTGGGACTAGGCGGCGGGTCCAGCCGCAGGGCCCAACGCTCGCGGGGGTGGGGAGCGCCGTGTCGGCGCCCGCCAGGCCTTTCGGGCGGTCCTGCCGACGGGCCAGTGTGCGCCCCCTCGGGCGGCGTGTGATCTACCCCTTTGGGTCGGTCGCATGTGCGGCCGGTCTGAGAGTGAGCACCGTAAGGAGCACGCCGGCTCCGCCGCCGCTGGGCCACGCAATCCGCGACCAGGGAGGCAGCGACAGCCCGCGACCCTGGCGCTCAAACATCGCAGCCCGTCCGGGCCGCCCTGAAACGGCGGAACCGGGGCCGCCGTGTACCAAAGGAGCGGCCCCGCGAGCCTTCCGCGCGGTGGAGATCCAGGGCAACGAGCCCGCGTCGTGCTTGCCCACCGCCAGCGCATAGGCCAAGATCGTCGAGTTCGACATCCTCGCCGTCCCGCCCGGCTTCGGCAGCTCGACATGGGAGGCCTCGATGACTGACGCTGAACGCTCGGGCCACGCCGCGCGTCGGCGGGTCCCACCTCGACAGGTCTGGAGCCTGGCCCTGCGGAACCTGCTATTCACGGTCGTCGTCCCGGGCTCGGGAGGTGCGCTCGTCCCCTGGTGGATCCTGACGCACGGGCAGGCCGCACCTGAGCCGGCCGCATGGCCCGCGGTCGCTGTTATTGCCGCAGGTGCCGCGCTGTACGTCGCGTGCCTGCGGCTCTTCGCCGTCGTCGGCGAAGGCACCCCGGGACCCTGGGACGCGCCGCGGCACCTCGTCGCCATGGGACCGTACCGTTGGGTGCGCAACCCCATCTACGTCTCGGCACTCCTCGTCGTCCTCGGCGAGACCTGGTTGTTCCTATCGCTACCGCTGCTCGAGTACGCCGTTGCGATGGCGATCGCCTGTCACCTTTTCGTGATCAGATACGAGGAGCCGACGCTGGGCCGCACGTTCGGCGGGTCCTACGCGGAGTACCGGCGGACTGTTGCCCGCTGGATCCCTCGACGACCGCGACACACCTGAGTAGTCGAACGGGCTGGGCCATGAAGCCCACACCATGAGCGAGATCGTGCAGGCGGCGCGAGCAGCATGCGCGTCTCTTGCAGCATGCTCCGCCACGTGGCCCGGACATCGTGCCTAGACCGGCGCCACAATCCAGCCGTGAAGCTCGACGCGCGTAGACGCACCAGCGATGGCTGACTCGGGTTCGCCAGTTGCGCTCGCGCCCCTCCCGCCCATGGGTTGGATGAGCTGGAACGCCTTCGGGTATGACCTGAGCGAGGAGGTCGTCCTCGCCACTGCGGACACGATGCTGCGATCCGGGCTCTACGCGGCTGGCTACACCTATCTCTGCCTCGACGACTGCTGGCAGGGCGGCCGGGACGCGGTCGGGCGCCTGCGCGCTGACCCGGCCCGCTTCGCCCACGGCATCGCCTGGCTGGCAGGGCAACTCCACACAATGGGTCTGAAGCTCGGCATCTATACCTGCGCCGGTCCGCGCACCTGCGCCGGCGAGGCGGGCAGCGAGGGCTTCGAGGAGCTCGACGCGACCACGTTCGCCGAATGGGGCATCGATTACGTGAAAGAGGACTACTGCGATGCGCCACCCGAGCGAAGCGCCGCGCTCGAGCGATACCGGCGCATGGGCATGGCGCTACGCGCGACTGGCCGCCCGATCGTCTTCGCCGTGTGCGAATGGGGCAAGCGCGCACCCTGGGAATGGGCGGCCTCGGTCGGCGCAAGCCAGTGGCGCACCAGCGACGACATCCAGGATGCGTGGGGCGGCACGGGCGGCATCCTCGAGGTGGCAGAGCGGACCGAGCCCCTTGCACGATGGGCCGGTCCGGGCCACTGGAACGACCCGGATATGCTCGTCGTCGGTCTGCGTGGCCGAAGCCGAGCAGGTGCGGCCGGGACCATTGGCTGCAGCGAAGCTGAGTACCGGTCGCAGCTGAGCCTGTGGGCCATGCTGGCGGCGCCCCTTTTCGCCTCCTGCGACCTGCGGCAGGCCGACGCGACGACGCTTGCCCTCCTCACTGCGCCTGCCGTTCTCGCCATCGACCAGGATCGCCTGGGTCGCCCGGGAGGGCGCGTGCGACGTGCTGGCCCGGTGGATGTCTGGCACCGCGAGCTGGACGGTGGCGCACAGGCCGTTGCGATCCTCAATCGGTCGGACGACCCGGTCTCCCTGCGTGTGACGTGGCCGAGCCGGCACGGCCCAGCGCCCGACGTGATCAACGCCTGGAGCGAACGGCCCCTCGAGGGTGGCAGCGAGCTGCTCCGCCTCGAACCGCACGCGACGGTGCTCTACCGATCTGCCTCGTCTGGTGTCAACCCGATCATCGGCCTGGAGCCTGAGCGTTAGTCAGACGCGCTGCAGACCATCATGCTCTATGAAGAGGGGATCACGCAGCCGATGGCTCGTTGACCGCGCAACCACCCGTGGCCTATCGTCACCCGATCATGAGATCCGCGCCTTGCACCGGCGCGGATGCGCCACCACCCTCGGGAGCCGAGCAGCATGAGCACCTGGAAGATCGATCCGGCCCACACCGACGTCTCCTTTTCGGCCAAGCATCTGATGATCACGACTGTCCGCGGCAAGTTCGACCAGGTGGAGGGTGAAGTCGTCCTCGATGAGGCCGAGCCCTTGGCCTCGCGCGGCGAGATCCGGGTCGGCGCTGCCAGTCTCTCGACCGGCTCGGAGCAGCGCGACACGCACTTGCGCTCGGGCGACTTCTTCGACGTGGAGCACTATCCCTGGATCGTCGCACGGGCCACCGGGATCGAGCAGGACGGGGACACCTACCTCATCCAGACCGCCGTCACAATCCGCGACGAGACGCACCCGGTGACGTTCAAGGCGGAGCTCCTGGGCATCGTGCCTGGCCTGGGGGGCAAGCGCCATGCGGGCTTCCACCTCAGCGGCACGGTCAATCGAGAGGACTGGGGAGTCAGCTGGAACATGGCCTTGGAAGCCGGCGGCTTGCTCGTCAGCCGGGAGGTCAACCTCGACATCGACGTCGCGGTGGACGAGGTCGCGGAGCCCACCGCTGCGGCCTGACCTGCCAGCCACGTCGCTGACCCGGAGCGACGCTCGCAGCGCAACGGTAGCCTCCTCGGGGCGCTACGCGCGCTGCATCGAGCGGCTAAGCCTCTGCACCATCCGGCGATCGTGTCACTCACGCTCGGGGTGCGGCGATACCGGGGCTGCCGCTTGCTCGTGAAGCCAGACGAGGATGTCGGCCACGACCTGCGGTCCCTGGGGCTCGTTGAGGTATCAGACCTTGTCCTTCCATCAGAGAAGGCCATAGAGAGATGAGCGCTGCTCGATCACCCAGCAATCCGCCGGTCCGTGACCGCGACCCGCGGCTCGACCCCAGCGAGCCGTCGGGTCTTGACGGCGGGGCCCGCTTTCATAGAGTGACATCGTGACGAGGGGACGAAGACCGACGGCTCTGGTCCGATCGGGGCGCCTCGAGTGGGCCGGGGTGAAGACATCACCCCGGATTGAGGCACATGCGGCAGCCCTCGAGCGCGTCGCAGCCCAGTCGAACGCCCATGTCGACGCGCGCCCCCAGGTGATGTTGCGCCTCAGCTATCCGCGTCGGAGCTGCGCCGCGCGCGCGAAGGCGGCTGCGTACGAGCGGGCCGGGCCGCTCTCCCAAGACCAGTCGAGCGACATCCCGCGCTCGACTAGGTCGTCCCAGGCATGACCCCCGGCGCCGAAGCACGCGATCGCCCGGTCGCATGCGGCCAGCAGGGCCTCCGGCGTGGCGTCGTCGAAGACGAAGCCGGTGCCTTCAGTCGGGTGCTCGTCCGCGTCGACCACGGTGTCGGCGAGCCCGCCGGTCCGTCGTACGATCGGCGGTGTCCCGAACCGCAGAGCGATCATCTGGCCCTGCCCGCACGGTTCGAAGCGGGACGGCATCAGGAAGAGGTCGGCGCCGGCGTAGATCTGGCGCGCCAGGACGCGGTCGAACCGCTCGACGAGCGCGAGGCGGCGTGGGATGCACGGCTGCGAGCTCACGGAGCTGTGCCACCTGGTCGGGATGGCCGCTTCCCAGCACGACGAGCCGTGCCCCGCGGTCCAGGAGCGGCTGCGCCGCACCCGCCAGGAGATCAAAGCCCTTCTGCGGGTCGAGGCGGCCGATCATGGCCAGGACGGGCCCCGCATCCGCCGGGTCCAGGCCGACGCCGGAGAGAAGATCGCGCCGACAGCCGACCTTGCCGGAACGATCAGCCCGTGAGTACGTGGCCGCCAGGTCACCGTCCATGCCTGGATCCCAGACCGTCATGTCCAAGCCGTTGATGATTCCCACGAACCGGTCGCCGCGGGCCCGCAGAACACCGTCGAGCCCCATGCCGAACTCGCGGGTCAGCGCCTCGCGGGCGTAGCCGGGGCTCACGGTATTGACCACCTCGGCCCGCTCGATCCCCGTCCGCAGGAGGTCGAGCCCGTCGGCGGCGGCCGTGACGGCATGTCCGAGCTCGGCCTTGAAGAGCATGCCGGGCAGGGCCGACCGTTCCGCCCAGCCGTGGTAGGCCAGGTTGTGGATCGTGAGTGTCATCGCCCAGGCGCGGACGATCGGATCGCCGCGGTACGCCACGTCGCGGTAGAGGGCCGCCGTCGCCGCCTGCCAGTCGTGGAGGCTCACCACATCGGGTGGCTGGTCGTCTGCCCGGAGCGCCTCGATCGCGGCACGGCAGAAGAGGCCGAAGCGCCACGCGTTGTCCGGGTAGTCGCCCGCCGCGTCGCCATAGAAGGCGGCTCGATCGAAGGCGGGCGGATGATCCACGAGGCGCAGGCGGTACCCATCCGCCTCGAGCTCTACGAGGGCCACCTCGGTCATCCCGCCCCGCGCTCGCGGGTCCGGCACGCGCAGCTGTCGCCGGCTCACGCCCGCCGGAACCGGCACGCTGCGGTAGCGCGGCAGGAAGACGTCCACGGGCCGCGCTGGTCCCTCCGGGAGGCGGCCCAGCGAGCGGGCCAAGGCGTCAACGACGTCGGCGAGACCCCCGGTCTTGGCCCACGGCTCGCACTCGGCGGCGATCAATGCGACACGCACGGCCGGATCATACCGGCACGCGCCGAGTGAGTCGCTGGCCGTGAGCCAGGCCGTGGTGTGTCTCTTGAAGGTTCATGCGGCGCCCAACCCGGCCGTTCTGCATGTCGCATTGACCCCACGGGCCGCGCGCTTGAGCTGACCTCGCCGCGTCGGTCAATACACCTGCGGCACGAACGTCTGGTCGGTCATCGGCGGGCGGACGTACCCCTCGTCGCGCTGCCGCGGCGGCAGCACGATCGGCTCGGGCGTGAGGTCCTCGTAGGGGACCATCGTGAGCAGGTGGTGGATGCAGTTGAGGCGGGCGCGACGCTTGTCGTCGGCGTGGACCACCTACCAGGGCGACTGCTTGGTGTCCGTGTGAGGCGAACATCTCGTCCTTGGCCTTGGAGTACTCGACCCAGCGCGCGCGCGACTCGAGGTCCATCGGGCTCAGCTTCCAGCGCTTGGTGGGGTCGGCGATGCGGTCCTGGAAGCGCCGCTCCTGCTCTTCGTCGCTGACGGAGAACCAGTACTTGATGAGGATGATGCCGGAGCGGATCAGCATCCGCTCGAACTCCGGGCAGGAGCGCAGGAACTCCTGGTACTCGTCGTCGGTGCAGAAGCCCATGACGCGCTCGACGCCGGCCCGGTTGTACCAGCTGCGGTCGAACAGGACGATCTCCCCGGCGGCCGGCAGGTGCGCGACGTAGCGCTGGAAGTACCACTGCGTCCTCTCGCGCTCGGTGGGCGCGCGCGAGCGCCACGACCCGCGCGATAGCGGGGGTTCAGGGGCTGCGTGATGCGCTTGATCACGCCGCCCTTGCCGGCCGCGTCGCGTCCCTCGAAGATGACGGCCAGCTTCCAGCCCTGGAGACGCACCCATTCCTGCAGCTTCGAGAGCTCGATCTGCAGGCGGGCGAGCTCGCGGTCGTACGCCTTGCGGTCGAGCGTCGGGCGCGACTGCTGGTCAGGGGGCGACTCGTTTCCCGTCGCAGACCCGTCGCCACGCGGATGCCTGGCCTTGACCTTCGTTACCACCGGGTCCTTCGCCATGACCGCACCTCCTCGTAACGATTCTTAGCCTGCCGTACCCAGCGCGGTGGAGGGCGACCCGCGGCCACTGGCCGTCAGACGATCGTCCCGGTCGGGACCAGCGAGGTATTGCCCGTGCGCAGCGCCGTGAAGAGCCGCAGGTAGTCGCGCAGGTTGCGCGTGGAGAGGAAGTTGCGACGCACACGCTCGCGCCCGGCGACGCCCAGGCGCTGCCGGAGTTCGTCGTCCCGCAGCAGCTCGAGACAGGCCTCCGTCGCCTGGTCGACCGACTCGACCAGGCGTCCGCCGACGCCGTCGCCGATCTGCATGGGGATGCCGCCCACGCGCCCGCCCACGACCGGGACGCCTTTCCACAGTGCCTCGCTCACCGTGAGCCCAAAGCCCTCCCGGAGCGACTTCTGGAGCACGACATCCGAGGCTCGCTGAAAGGCGCCCACCTCCAGCGCCCCCACCCCGTCGAGGTTGGTGAAGATGGTTAGGTCCGCGTCCTGGCCCGCGAACCGCAGGATGTCGCGGTAGATGCCCCAGCCCTCGGGGTCGTCGGCGGCCATCGAGCCGACCAGCGCGAGCTGGACGTCCGGGATTTCCCGCTTGACGGCCCGGTAGACCTCGATCACGCCCTCTGGGTCCTTCCACGGGTCGAAGCGCGAGACCTGGAGGAGCAGCGGCCGGTCGGGGTCCACGCCGAAGCGCTGGAGGACGTCGTCCAACACGGCCTTGTCAATGGCCGCGTTCTTAGGAGAGAGCGGGTCGATCGAGGGCGGGATAAAGGCCAGCGTGCCGACACGGAGGTCCGGCTGCACGTAGTCGGGCAAGGTGAAGATCGCGGCGTCGTACGCCTCGACCATGGGCCGCACGAAGCCCCACACATCGGGGTTCGCTGCGGTCAGGTCAATGTGGCAGCGCCAGATCCACTTCCCCGGCGCGCCCGGGCAAAGCGATCGCAGCGCCGCCGGTTGCGGGTCGTGAATGACGACGTAGTCATACTCGCCCTCGAAGAGGTCGGCAAACCGTCCGCTCGCCTCCTTGTACGTCCGACGCTTGTCGGGGTCGAGGGGGACGTCCATGCCCTGCAGCCCGTTGTGGACGAGCTTGGTCACATTGAAGAAAGCGTCGTCGCCCGGCATGAGGCGCCACTCCGGTGCGAGGCCGGCGTCCTTCATGAGTGCGGTGAGGGTGGGCAGGATCTCGGCGACGCCGCCACCGAACTTGGTCGCATTGACATGGAGCACGCGCGCGCCGCGCAGCGGCTCCGCCAGCCGGCGGATCTCCTCGACCGCCGCCTCTCCCGCCACGGATCGGTAGGCGTCCAGTGAAAGCGACGGGACCTGGACCTCTTCGAGCATCTCGACCTCCCTGGAAGCTTACTCAACACGAGGTTCCGAATGGCGTCGGGGCGTCGGATGAAGTGGCTGGACGGATGCAGGATACCCGAAATTGGTAGTTGACACGCATTAGTCACGCGCGTTAGTCTACCGGCACTCAGGCTCCGGTCAATCCCCCTTTGCGGGAAGGCACGGGGAGGTGGACGCGCATGGCGATCCGCAGACGGCCGACCAGCGCCGACGTCGCTCGGCAGGCCGGCGTATCGAGGACGACAGTCTCGTTCGTCCTGAATGACCATCCGACCGCCCAGATCAGCCAGGCGACGCGCGAACGCGTGCTGGCCGCGGCGGCCGATCTCGGCTACGTCCCCAATGCCTCGGCCCGGACGCTGGCGGTCGGGGCGAGCCTGGTGCTGGGCCTGGTGCTACGGCAGCGGCCCGAGCAGGTCGCGGTCGACGCGCTGCTCCCCGAGACGCTGCGCGGCCTGGCGGACGCCGCGCGCGAGGGCGGCTACCGGGTGCTCGTCGAGCCGCTGCCCCGGGGCGACGACTCGTACTCAAGCCTGCTTCGCGCGCACCACGTCGACGGTCTCGTCATCTCGGGTCCCCGAGCTGACGACCGGGCGCTCGCCGAGCTGCAGGCAGAGGGCTTCCCACTCGTGCTGCAGGGCTCGCTTCCAGACGTCCCCATCCCCAGCGTTGACGTCGACAACGTCGAGGGCGCCCGGACCGTGGTCGAGCACCTGATCTCCGTCGGCCACCGGCAGATTGCCTGCATCACCAACGCGCCGCTCGCCTACACCGCCGCCACCGAGCGACTGGAGGGCTACCGGGCGGCCTTGGAGGGAGCAGGCATTCCATACGACGAGCGGTTGGTCGCCCATGCCGACTTCGATCCTGCCAGTGGCCATGCCGCGATGGACCGCCTGATCCGGCGTGGCGGCGCGTTCACTGCGGTGTTCGCCGCGAGCGACGTGGTCGCCCTGGGCGTAATCGGCGCGGCGCGCGCCCACCAAGTGCGCGTGCCCGAGCAGCTGGCCATCGTGGGGTTCGACGACATCCCGCTTGCCGCCTACTTCGACCCGCCCCTCACCACGGTCCATCTGCCTGCCTACGCGTTGGGTTTCAGCGTGGGTCGGGCGCTCATCGACCGGATCGCCGGCCGGCCGGTGCCGGCCCGAACCGTCCTAGAGACCCAGCTTGTCGTGCGCGGCTCGGCGCCGGGCCCGCACGGAGGGGAGGCCGGCGGGCATCCGCCGGCGAAGCTGCGTCCGGGCCCTGCCGGCCCGGTGTGACATGGGCCGGCACTGGTGCCGGCCGGGAAGGAGCACGCACGTGATCCAGGGAAGATCGCACGGGATCCGCATCGGGACGGCAGTCGTCGCCCTGGTGCTGGTCGCCGCCGCCTGCAGCTCGAGCGCCACCTCGGCGCCGACGGCAGCGCCCGCAACAGCCGCTCCGGCCTCGGCCGCGGCGGCAGCGTCGCGGCCCCGCCTCGGCGGGCGCCCGCAAGCGGCCGCGCCCGCCCCGTCGTACAGCGCCTCGGCCGTCGCGGCGGCGCAGGCGTACGCCGCGACGCTCGGCAAGCCCGGCGGCTCGGTGAGCGTCCTCGCCGTGTGGGGCGGTCCCGAGCAGGCACAGTTTCTTGCCATGGTGAAGCCGTTCGAGGACGCCACCGGGATCACGGTCAACTACACGGGCACCCGCGACGAGCCGGCCGTGCTGACAACCGGCATCGCCTCGGGCCAGCTGCCCGACATCGCCGGCCTGCCGGGCCCGGCGCAGATGCAGCAATACGCCGCGGCCGGCAAGCTGCAGGATCTCTCCACGATGCTCGACATGAGCGCGTACACGTCGCAGACGCCCGCATCGCTGGTGCAGCTGGGCACGGTCAGCGGCAAGCTCGTGGGCGTCTTCCTCGACGTGTCGGCCAAGGGCCAGATCTGGTACGACCCGAAGATCGTGGGTGACCTGGCCAGCAACCCGCCGGCCACGTGGACCGACCTGCAAACGCTCATCACCCAGGACAAGAGCAAGGCCCAGGCGCCCTGGTGCTTCAGCGTCGAGTCCGGTGCGGCCTCGGGCTGGCCGGCCACCGATGTCCTCGAGTCGTTTGTCCTGCACACCCAGGGACCCGACTACTACAACAACTGGTGGCAGGGCAAGGTCAAGTGGACCGACCCCGGCATGAAGGCTGACTGGCAGCAGCTCGGCCAGATGGTGGCGGAGAGCTACGGCGGGGCCAACCGCGACCTGACAGCCAACTTCGCCAACGCCGGTGACCCGCTGTTCACGACGCCGCCTGGCTGCCTCTTCCTGCATCAGGCGAGCTTCATCACCGGGCTCGGCGCGTTTGCCAACGAGCAGAAGCTCACCGACTACAACTTCTTCCCCTTCCCGGCCATCACCCCGCAGTACGCCAACGCCGTCGAGGGCGCGGGCGACCTGTTCGGCGCCTTCCATAACACGCCGCAGGCCGCGGAGCTCATGAAGTACCTCGTCAGCTCGCAGGCGCAGACGTTGTTCGTCGGCGCCGGCGAGTTCCTCTCGGCCAACAAGGGCGTCGGCAACTACCCCAACCCCATGAACCAGAAGCTCGGCGCGATCCTCTCGGGCGCGACGTCGTTCGTCTTCGATGCGTCCGACCAGATGCCGACCCCGATGCAGACGGCCTTCTACCAGGGGCTGTTGAAGTACATCCAGACTCCTAGCCAGCTCGACTCGATCCTGCAGGGCCTGGACGCCACGCAGGCGAGCTCCTACACCACGCACTAGCCGCCGGCTAGTAGGCCACCCGCGCGAGCGGAGCGCTCGGCACTCCGCTCGCGCCCCCACAGCACCGGAGGGAGACGGATGGATCCTCGACTGATCACGGCGGTGGTCGTCGTGGTCGGCGTGCCTGCGGTCCTGGTCGGCTACATCATGGCCACCGAGCAGGTCCTCCGGATCTTTCCGGAGCGGCTGAAGCCGCGCATCCGGCCGTGGCTCTGGCTGGCGCCGGCGCTGGCATTCCTGTTCGTGTACCTGATCTATCCGACCATCGGGACCGCCGTGCGCAGCCTGCAGGACCAGCTGGGCACGAAGTGGGTCGGCTTCAACAACTACGCTTGGTTCTTCTCCGACAGCGGCACCCTGAGCGCGCTCAAGAACAACCTGATCTGGGTGGTCTTGCTGACCGTCTTGACCGTTGGGTTCGGGCTGCTCATCGCGGTCCTAGTCGACCGGGTGCGCTACGAGTCGGTCGCCAAGTCGGTGATCTTCATGCCGCTCGCGATCAGCGGCACTGCGGCCAGCGTGATCTGGCTGTTCATGTTCGCCTACCAGCCACACGGCGCGGCCCAGACCGGCACGCTCAACGCGGTCCTGACGCCGGTGGGCGTGGGCCCGGTGCCGTTCATGACCGTGAGCAACTTCAGCCTCAACACGATCCTGCTCGTCATCGTGATGACCTGGATGTGGACCGGCTTCGGCATGGTGATCATCTCGGCCGCCCTCAAGAGCATCAACCCCGAGCTGCTCGAGGCTTCCCGCGTGGATGGCGCGAACGAGTGGCAGGTCTTCCGCAACATCATCTTTCCGCTGCTCACACCGACGTTGGCGGTCGTGGCGACCACGATCATCATCACCGCCCTCAAAGCCTTCGACATCGTCTACGTCATGACGAACGGCAACTTCGACACCCAGGTGATCGCCAACGCGATGTACCAGGAGCTGTTCCTGAATGACGACTTCGGCCGGGGCAGCGCCATCGCCATCGTCCTGATGATCGCGATCATCCCGGTCATGGCCGTCAACATCCGCCGCTTCCAGGCCCAGGAGGCCATCCGATGACCAGCGTCGCCGCGTCGCGGCCCGTGGCCGGGGCCGTGTCCGGGGGCTGGCGCCACCGACTCGGGGAGGTCCCCACCCATTTCGTTGTCGATCTTCCTCATGTTCATCTGGCTGATCCCGACGATCGGCCTGTTCATCAACTCGTTCCGGCCCTCCCAGGCCGTGCAGTCCTCCGGCTGGTGGACGGCCATCTTCCAACCGTCGCAGGCGACGCTGCAGAACTACGCGTACGTGCTGGCTCAGAGCGGGATCTGGTCGGGCTTCATCAACAGCCTCTTCATCACCATCCCGGCCACGATCATCCCGATCTTCGTGGCGGCCTTCGCGGCGTACGCGTTCGCCTGGATGAGCTTCCCAGGGCGCAACCTACTGTTCGTGGCGATCGTGGGCCTCCTGGTGGTGCCGCTGCAGACGACGTTCATCCCGATCCTGCAGCTGTACGCCTCGATCCGCTTCGATCTCGGGCCGATCCGCATCGACAACGGCCTCAACGGCCAGTTCCTGGCGGTCTGGCTGGCGCACACGGGCTACGGCCTGCCGTTCGCCGTCTACCTACTGCGCAACTACATGGGCGGACTGCCGCGCGAGGTCTTCGAGTCGGCCTCCATCGATGGGGCCAGTCCAGTCACCGCGTTCTTCCGGCTGGCGATCCCCATGAGCGTCCCGGCCCTCGCAGCCCTCGCGATCTTCCAGTTCCTGTTCGTGTGGAACGATCTGCTGGTCGCCCTGATCTACATCGGTTTTTCGAACACCCAGAATGCTCCCCTCACGATTGCCGTGGCGAACCTCGTGGGCAACTTCGGCAACGGCTGGTGGTATCTCGCTGCTGCCGCCTTCATCTCGATGGCCCTGCCGCTCGCCGTGTTCTTCGCCCTCCAGCGTTACTTCGTGCGCGGCATCGTGGGCGGCTCCGTCAAGGGGTAGGCCGAGACGGCCGACGCGCGAAGCGACCCGCCGTCGGCCCTGTCTCTTCCGCACCGGCGATCGCGATCGTCGCGACCCGGTGACGATCCACGGTCGAACTTGGCTGAGTGAGGAGGAGCCGAAGTGGGATGACCACATCGGTGAATTCCATCAACTGGTGACTGCGCGGCACCCGGGTGGGCGCTGCGGCGGCCATCGCGTCTCTGTGGATGTGCAAGGGAGTCTCCGATGGCAACCGTGACGTTCGACCACGTGTGGAAGCGCTATGGCGACGTGGTCGCCGTGAACGACTTCAACGTCGACATCCAGGACGGCGAGTTCATGGTCCTCGTGGGCCCGTCGGGCTGCGGCAAGACCACCAGCCTGCGCATGATCGCGGGCCTCGAGGAGGTCAGCGAGGGCACCGTGCGCATCGGCGAGCGGGTGGTCAACGACCTGGCGCCCAAGGACCGCGACGTGGCCATGGTGTTCCAGAGCTACGCCCTGTACCCCCACATGAGCGTGCGCGACAACCTCTCCTTCGGCCTGAAGCTGCGCAAGGTGCCCAAGCCCGAGATCGAGCGCCGCGTGCAGGAGGCGGCCAAGATGCTCGACCTGGCGGCCCTCCTCGACCGCAAGCCCAAGGCCCTCTCCGGCGGGCAGCGCCAGCGCGTGGCCCTGGGGCGGGCCATCGTGCGCGAGCCGGCGGTGTTCCTGATGGACGAGCCGCTCTCCAACCTCGACGCCAAGCTGCGCACCCAGACGCGGGCCGAGATCCTGCGCCTGCACCAGCGCCTCGAGACCACCTTCGTGTACGTCACCCACGACCAGATCGAGGCCATGACGATGGGCAGCCGCATCGCCGTCATGAGCGCCGCGCTGCTGCAGCAGGTGGGCACCCCCCAGGCGCTCTACGACCACCCCCTCAACAAGTTCGTGGCGGGCTTCATCGGCTCCCCGGCCATGAACTTCCTGGCCATGACGGCCACCCGCCGCGAGGGCGCCGTGCAGCTCACCAAGGGCGAGCTCACCTTCCCCGTGCCGGAGCGCCTGCGCGAGTCCGTGGCCGCGGTGGCCGGCAGCACCATCACGGTGGGCATCCGCCCCGAGCACCTCGAGCTCGGGGAGGCGGGGCCCGGCGACGCCGTCCTGCGCGCCACGGCCGACGTGGTGGAGTACCTGGGCGACGAGGAGCAGATCCACCTGACGGCCGGCCCGGACGAGATCGTGGCCCTCATCAGCTCCTCGGCGCGGGTGCGCCCGGGCGACGTGCTCGACCTGCGCGTGCCGCTCGAGCGGGTGCACATGTTCGACGACGCGAGCGGCCTCTCGCTCACCAGCCG
>CAVWXU010000022.1:0-93706 GCA_963759135.1 uncultured Chloroflexia bacterium
AGATCTCGTCCAGGTCGTCGCCGAGGCGCCGCAGGTGCCAGACGCCGACACCGCGCGCCAGCAGCGCCGGCGCCACTTCCGCTGCAGGCTCCGCGCACCCGACACGCGGCAGAAGCCGTGCGTCGTGCTCGTCGCGCACAGCGTCGCGCACGCCCTCCACAGACCGAAGCGCCGCCTCGAGCTGGTCGGGGGGACCGTCCAGGCCGACCTCGAGCTGCAGCGGGTCACCGGCCAGCTGGTCCGCGAGCTGCGCATCGGCCCTGCGCCAGGACCCTGCCGGCGACGAAGATCGCGACCCGGTCGCAGACCTGGTGGACCTGGTGGAGCAGGTGGCTCGAGAGCAGGACGGACACGCCCTGGTCGCGGGCGAGGGGCTGGATGAGCGCGAGCACCTCGGCGACGCCGGCCGGGTCGATCGAAGCCGTCGGCTCGTCGAGGATCAGAGGATCGACGGATCCTTGACCAGGGCGTCCGCCAGCCCGAGGCGCTGGCGCATGCCGCGCGAGTACTGCTCCACCCGCCGGTCGGCGGCGTCCGCAGGCCGACCTGCTCCAGGAGCATCCCCGATCCGGTCGTTCGCTGCGCGCGCTCGATCCGGTTCAGGCGCGCCGTGTAGCGCAGGTTCTGGGCGCCGGTCATCTCGCCGTAGAACCCACGTCGTCGGGCAAGTAGCCCACGCGCCGCTTCACCTCGAGCGGAAGCCTGGTCGGGTCGAAGCCCGGCACCTCGGCCTGGCCGTCGGTGGGCTCGGAGAGCCCCAGGAGCATCAGGATGGTCGTGGTCTTGCCGGCGCCGTTCGGGCCCAGCAGGCCGAAGACCTCGCCGGTCCTGATGTCGAGGTTCGGTTGTCGACGGCGAGGACTCGCCGTATTGCTTCGTCAGCGCGTGGGTCTGGATGACGGGGCAACGTCCTCCCTGCTCGGGCCGCCGCTCGCGGCCCCGCTTGGGCGCATCGTCAGCGCCGGCCGTAGCGGCGGAAGACCCACCCGAGGCCGACGATCACGAGCACGATCAGGGCGAGCCCGATGAACCCCCACAGCGGCGAGGTCTGGACGGTCGTCCGGATGTCCACGTTGGCTCGCCCCGCCGCCGCTGGCGGTCATGGTCACGTCGTAGTCGCCGGTCAGCGCGTCGCTCGGGGGATGGAGCGTGGCCGTCACCGTCTGGGCGCCGCCCGGCTGGATCGACGCGATCGACGATCGGGGAGAACGTCACGTCCCAGCCGGTCGGCGGCGCGAGGCCATGCTGACGCCGAAAGCAGCACCGAGCCGCTGTTCGTGACGATCAGCGAGACCGTCCCGGTGCGCCGGCGGTAACCTGGGCGTTGAGGACCTGGTTCGGGGTCGTGAGCGTGAGGTCGGGGAGCCGGTCACGTCGGCCTCGAGCTGCACCTGGGCCGACTGGGCACCGGCCGCGACGATGACCTGGATGGGGTAGGCGCCTGGCCGAAGCGGTGCCGGGCGGCGTGACGGTCACGAGAGCGTGTCCGAGCTGCCGCCGGCGACCGTGTCCGTCAGGGCCTGCGCATTGCTCGATGGATGGACCTCGACCGTGCCAGCCGTCGGGCCCCTGCCCCTGGAGCGTGAACGTCTGCTGCTGCGTCCCGTTGTTTTCGAGGGTGAGGCTGTAGGTGAACGTGCTGGTCGCCGAGCCGGACAGCTGGGCGAAGTCGGTCGTCAGCGCCACGCCGCCGCTCGAAGCGCTCTGGACGGTGATCGAGATCTGCAGCGTGCGCGTCCCCTCGGCCGCCGTGGCCGTGACCGTGATCGTCTGCGTGGTGGCGGCCGCGTCCTGCGGAACCTTTACCGACAGCTCGACGGCGGGCGGCGGGGACCGACGGTGAAGACGGCATCGATCGAGTTGCCGGCCCCGGTGACGTCCCCGTCCATCCGGCCGGCACGCCGCCAGCGCCAGATCCACGCGCTCCGGCGAGGGCGTGGTGACGGTCAGGTCGAACGAGACGGTGTTGCCGGGCTGGACGGTGACGGCCGGGTAGGGCGTGGTGATCGAGAAGCTCGCGGCCAACGCGCCGCCGGGAACGACGAGCGGCAGCAGCAGCGCAGCCAGGACCAGGAACGCAAGGCGACCTCGTGTCATGTTCCCCTCGTCGAACGCAAACCGGCGGTCGCGGTGGCACAGGCCGCCCCGCGACAACCCCCGCATCGTCGCGCTCCGGGATCATCTCCCGGAAAAGCGACGGTCAAGAATGCATAACAGTGTGCCGCATCGGAGGCAGCGACGATCGTCTCGAGCTGGTGGGGAGGTGCAATTCGAACGCACGACTCGCCGTGTATAAGACGGCTGCTCTAACCGCTGAGCTACTCCCCCTGTGACCGAGCGCCGACCACGACCACGTGGGTTGCTGTTTACCGCCCGGCTGTGGGCTCTTCGCGCTGCGTGTGCCCTCGGCAGAGCCTAGCAGCCGGAGTCACGCACGGTAGCCGCCCTTGTCGCCATCCTCGACGCGCCGCTGGCGTCAGGATCGACGCTACCCGGAAGGTCAGGGCCTGTAGCCGAATTCTCCCGCACGAAGGGCCCGGTTCGTGCCACCAAAGGTGTCACGGGCTGGGCTGAGGATGGCGGCATGGGCGCCGTCATCGACCTGACTGACCAGGAGTGGGACCAGGTTGCTGACCTGTTCGACCCGCCTGGGCGACGGGGTGCGCC
Organism: uncultured Chloroflexia bacterium; assembly: GCA_963759135.1. Classification (GTDB taxonomy): domain Bacteria; phylum Chloroflexota; class Limnocylindria; order Limnocylindrales; family CSP1-4; genus JAJYNJ01. Next base: position 2,668 of record CAVWXU010000022.1, read on the forward strand.
CGAAGTCTATCCCCGCCGGCTGATGGTCGAGGCGATGCTGTCGATGGCCCGCACCGGGATCCAGTGGCGCTATCTGCCGGCCCGCTTCCCGCCCTGGACGGCGGTCTGGAGCCAGTGGCGGCGCTGGCGGGCGAACACGGTCTGGGAGAAGGCGATGGGCCGACTCGCCCGGACCATCCGGATGGACCAGGATCGCCACCCTGAGCCCTCGATGCTGATGGTCGACGCCCAGACCGCCAAGGGCGGCCGGGCCGGTCCGACGTTCCACGACGCCGGCGGACGGGGCGGACGGACGTTCGGCTCGAAGCGCACGATCCTCGTCGACATCCTGGGCCTGCCGTTCGCCTGCCGGGTCGATCCCGCCCGGCCGCACGACGTGGCCTCCGCCCGCCTGCTCCTCACCGACGAGCTGCCGGCCCTCCCGCGCCTCCGGGCGGTCGTCGCCGACCGCGCCTACCGCGGTCTCGGCCGACTCGCCGCGAAGCGCGGTCTCGCGCTCGACATCAAGGCGCCACCGAAGGGTCTGAGCCGCTTCGTGCCGATCCGTCCCCTCTACAAGGTCGAGCACGCCTTCGCCCAGTTGGGACGCTGGCGGCGGCTATCGCGCTGCTACAAGCAGACCGAGGCGTCGGCCCAGGCCTGGCTCGGGGTGGCCGCCCTGGGCTACCTCTTCGCGCGGATGCGGGTCGAGCCCGCCTGAGCCCTCCTCTCGTTCGGCCCACGGATCCGGCGGATCGATCCCGCCAGCCATGCTCGCCGGGCAGACGTCCGCTCCGCAGCCCACGCTCCGGCGTGTACCCATGCCGGCGGGCGGAACGACGCCGCACCGATCAGCCAGGGACACGCCGACCACGGACCTGGCTGCGGCGGAAGAATTCGGCTACAGGCCCTGAGGCGGCGGCGGCGCCCTCGTACGCCTCCCGGAGCTTCGCGACATCGAGCTTCTGCATCCGGAGCATGGCCTCCATCGCCCGAGCCGCACCCGCCGCGTTGGGGCCGCCGAGGTAGGCGCCCATCTCGCGTGGGACGACCTGCCAGGACAGGCCGAACCGATCCTTGAGCCATCCGCACTGTCCAGGCTCGCCGCCGCCCTCGACGAGCGCCGCCCAGTACCGGTCTACCTCGGCCTGGTCCTCACAGTCGATCGCGAAGGAGACAGCCTCGGTGAACGGGAACTGGGGTCCGCCATTGATGCCGACGAACCGCTGCCCGGCGAGGGTGAAGGTGACCAGCAGGACCTCGCCGGCCCTGGTGCTCGGATTGTCGGCCGGTGAGCGCGAGACGTCATCGATTCGACTGTCGGGGAAGATCGAGGTGTAGAACGCGGCCGCTTCCTCGGCGCGTCCGTCGAACCAGAGGCTCGGCGTGAGCAATGGCATCGTGTCCCTCCGTCTGGGTCGTGATCGGCAGCTCCAACGGCGCTCTGAGGTCTCTCGCTGGCCGGCGTCAGCTCGCGGCGAGGAGCACCCGAGCGTACGCCGTCGGCCAGGGCTCATCGCGGGGCCCTGTCCGATACTCCTGGTCGAGGCGAGCGAGCTCCACGGTCAGCTCGGCGAGGCCGGGTGCGCGGCCGACGACGGCCGGGTAGTCCGACCATGTGAGCAGCCACCATGCGTAGAACAGGGCCCAGTCAGGATCCGCGCCGCCGCTCTTCTCGGTCACCACGGCATGGACACGCTCCGCCCGCTCCAGGATGGCCGCCAGCTCCCCCACTCGATCGTTCATCGGCACCCCCCTCGTGCAGCGCAGCCCGGCTGGTCGACCCACGCCCGCCAAGGCTCGCAGCGAGGCGGGTAGCGTAGCGGACGAGGAAGAGACGCTGCTCGACAACGAGGCCCGGGCCGCGCGCTTACCCTCGACCAGGTGGTCGGCGAATTGCGCTCCTGGGGCGACTCCCAGGTGCGAACCAGCCGGCGTGCCCCAGGAACCTACAGCTCCGCGGCTCCCGCGTGGCGGAGCGCAGCCGCCAGCCTGTCGCTCCGCTCCTCCTCCACGTCGTGATCGAGGATCGAGACGTAGAGCTCTTCCTCGGCCAGGTGGACCTTGAGCAGCGCGTACAGTCGGAAGATCGACCGGCGCAGCTCGAGCCCTTCGCCCGTCCCCAGGTGGCCCTCGGCCAGCCGGTGACGGACCGTCTCGATGCGCCCGACGAGGTCCCTGATCTCGGCGTGTTCGCGCCGCAGGGGCGCCATCGAATGGCGGTTCTGCAGGATCCGCTCGAACTCCCCGTAGAGCGCGGACTCCTGCGCTTCCATGTGTGGGATGAGGAGGTCCGTCAGGAACGTCGCCATTCCGTCGACCGACGCGCGGAGCTCGTCGATGGGCGCCCGTCCGATGAGATCTCCAACGGCCGGCATCCAGTCGACCTCGAGCAGCAGCTTCTCGTGGTGCGCGTGACTCGTCTGCGGGAGCGCGTGCATCCCGCCGCTCCTTTCGATCAGTCGGATGATACGGTCAGGGCGTCGCCGGGGCGACGCGCGGTGGCTGAAGCCCCCGCCCGGCGGCGCCCGGCTTGCGGCGGTCGTCCGCAAGACCCCATCGGTGTCACCCGAGCAGGGGACGGAGCACCTGGAGCAGCAGGACGAGTGCCAGGTACGCAACCGGGAGCGAGGCGAACAGGCCGAGCATCCCGCTCCACGCCGTGCGGCGGCGCCGGCCGCCCGCGCCGGACGGCAGCGGCACCCACAGGTAGGTGGCCAGGCTGCCCACGGTGACGACAAGCAGCACGAACACGAACGCGGCGAGCGTCTGATGGTCGCCTCCCGGGAACGCGGCGCCGTGGTCGAGCGCGACGTCGTACGCGAGGAGCAGCGCCCCGCCGATGCCGGCCACGGTCGCGTCGGCGGCCACCGCACGCCAGACGGGCGTTGGGGCATGGCGAAACTGGCGCCAGCGGATGTCGATCCACGATCGCCGGCGAGGGCGTCCGTCGGTCATGCCGCGCTCACTCGCCGAGGATCGTGAGCTCCGCCCGCGGCGGAAGCGTCTCGGGCGTCTGCGATGCCAGCTCCTCGACCGCCCCGAGGAACCGCTCCAGCTCGCGCTCCGAGTTGAACCAGCCCACGCTGGCGCGCAGAGCGTCGAGGCCGGGCAGGGTGCGAAGCGTGGCGAAGGCGCGACGCCGGAGCACGTCGAGGGCAGCGTCGGCGGGCCATCCGTGGACGCGGAATACGACGAGCGTGGCCATGTTCGCGCGCGGCGTGAGCACCGACACGCCGGGAATCGACGCGAGGCCGCTGGCCACTGCCTCGGCCAGCCGCGGGCCGCGCTGGTGCATCAGCGGCAGCCCGACGTGCATGGCCAGCCATCCCACGCTGCGGCCGAACCCCGCGACGGACGGGCGGTGGAACCCGGTGGTGTCGAAGCGCCTCGCGTCGCTCCACGGCAGCAGCGCGGGGCCGGGCGCGCCAGGTGCCGGGTGCGCAGTCGCGGCGTCGGTGGTCCACCAGGCGGCGTAGGGTTGCCTCGCGTCGGCGATCGCACGGGCAGACGCCCACAGGGCGCCCATCCCTTCCGGGCCGAGGAGCCATTTCTGGGCGGGGATCGCGTAGAAGTCGACCCCGAGCGACGCCGGATCGACCTCGATCGCGCCAGCCGACTGCGCACCGTCGACGACCGACCAGGCCCCCGCCGCCCGGGCGAGGTCTCCGATGCGGCGCACGGGCAGCACGGCACCGGTCAGCCAGGACACGTGCGACGCGCCGACGAGTCGCGTCCGCGGGCCAAGCTCCCGGCCGATCGCCGCCAGCGTCCGTTCGTCGTCGCCGCCGTCGCCCACGTCCGCGTACCGGACGCGCACACCGCGTCCCGCCAGTGCGGCCAGGGGTGCGAGCAGGCCGACATGCTCGATGGAGGTGGTGACGGCCTCGTCGCCGTCCCGCCAGTCGACGCTCCAGCACGCCGCGTTCAGCCCGTCGGTCGTGGAGCGCGTCAGGGCGACGGACTCCGCGGCAGCGTGCAGGACCGCCGCCACGGCCGCGCGGCATTCGCCGATGCGCGCCATGAGGTCCTCGTACGCGTCGGCCCCCGAACGGCCGTAGCGCAGCTCGTACTCCTGCACCTGACGCATCGCGTCGTCCGCCACGGTCGGGATCGGCCCGGACGAGCCGGTGTTCAGGTAGATCGACGCCTCCAGGGCCGGGAGCAGCGCGCGCGCCTGCTCGACGGTCGCCTGCTCCTGGGGGTCCGGCCGGTCCATCGGCCGGTATGATACCGGCCATGCCGCCCGCCTTCGTTCGGCCGGAGCTGCTCGCCACCGTCGACTGGGTCGCGGAACAGGTCCCGCGGTCGGCCCTGCGCATGCTCGACTGCCGCTGGCGACCGGACCTCAGCGCGCGCCGGCTGTTCGCCGACGGCCACATCCCGGGTGCCGTCTTCCTGGACTGGATGACCGAGCTGGTCGATCCGGGCGACCCCGTCCCCCTGCAGCTCGCCGGCCCGGAGCGGTTCGCGGCTGCGATGTCCCGGGCGGGCGTGGGCGACGGCACGACCGTGGTCTGCTACGACGACACGGGCTCGCTCTACGCCAGTCGCGTGTGGTGGAGCCTGCAGACCTACGGCTGCGCGTCCGCGCGCGTGCTCGACGGCGGATGGCCCGCGTGGGTCGCGAGCGGCCGGCCCTCGACGACCGCCCAGCCGGCACCCGAACCGGCGACGTTCACGCCCCACCTCGATCCGCGACGCCGGTTGTCCACGTCGGACGTCCGGGAGCTGGTGGGCTCGCGGGAAGTGGAGGTGGTTGACGCCCGCGGACCGGCCGAATTCGCGGGACAGCAGGGAGGGTCGGGGCGCCTCGGCCGCCTTCCCGCCGCGGTCAACGTCCCGGCGGCGCTGCTCACGTCGGATGACGGGCAGCACTTCCTGCCGCCCGACCGGCTCTCGAGCCTGTTCTCGCACGCTGGCCTGTCCCGGGACCGCCGCGTGATCGTCTACGACGCCTCCGGCATCGGGGCGAGCAAGGTCGCGCTCGCGCTCGCGCTCGTGGGCTACCCGGACGTTGGGGTGTACGACGCCGGGTGGGCGGAGTGGGGGACCCGCATGGACCTGCCCCTCGGTCGCTGAGCTCGGGCGTCGCCGGCCGACGGCCTTGCCGGCCGGCAGGTCGGCAGACCGGACGGAGCGTCAGGCGGTCAGGGCCTCACCCGGCCAGGGCGTCAGGCGGTCACGGCCTCAGCCGGCCAGGGCTGCGACCGCCGACAGCGTGTCGGCTTCCCCGGCGATCCTGTCCGGGCGCAGGCGGGCGATCCGCGGGAAGCGCATGGCGAACCCCGACGCGTGGCGGTCCGAGCGCTGCACCCGATCGAACGCGACCTCGACGACGACCGTCGGCTCCACCAGGCGGTACCGACCCAGCCGTCTCAGCGTGTGCGCCTCGAACCACCGCGTCATCTCCGCGATCTCCGCGTCGGTGAGCCCGCTGTACGCCTTGCCGACCGTCACCAGCTCCCCATCGTGCCCGGGCCGGTCATCGCGCACCGCAAACGTGTAGTCGGACAGCACGCCGTGGCGCTTGCCGTGTCCGACTTCGACCCCGACCACCACGCAGTCGAGCGTCGCCAGCGCCTTCTTGAGCTTGAGCCAGGCCAGCCCTCGCCGCCCCGGCGTGTACCCGCTCGACGGATCCTTGACCACCAGCCCCTCGTTTCCGCGCGCCCGGGCCGCGTCGAACGCAGCGTCGAGCTCGGCCGCCGATCCCACGCGCTCGAGATGACCGACGACGATTTGCTCGGCCAGGTCGAGCGCTTCAAGCCGCGCCCGGCGCTCGTCCAGCGGGTCATCCAGCAGCGGGACGACGGCGCCGCCGCGCTCGCCGGCCAGCGCGATCGCATCGAACGTCACGTACCCGGCCGGGACCGACGCCAGCACGGCGGGCGACGGCGCGGTCCTGCCCAGGCGGCCCTGGAGCCGCGCGAACGGCTGGATGCGCCCCGCCTCCATCGCGAGGATCTCGCCGTCGAGGATCCCGTCCCATGGCAGCGGGCGGGCCGCGTCGGCGACGTCCGGAAACTGGCTGGTCACGTCGTGCAGGTCGCGGCTGTACAGCCGCACGTCCGCGCCGCGCTTGTGCAGCTGGGCCCGGATCCCGTCGTACTTGTCCTCCGCCCACAGGGGCGCGCCGAGGCGCGTCGCGATCTCTTCGGCGTCTCGTGCGGGCGACGCGAGCATCGGCTGCAGCGGCCGGAACAGGGTGGGCCGTGCCTCCGCCAGCCGGTCGGCCGCCGCGAGCCGGGCGACTTCGCCCACGTCGCCGCTCGCCATCACCGCGTGCCGCACGTCGGCGAGGGGACGCCCGAACGCGCCCGCGACAGCGGCCTCCACCAGCCCGTCGCGCAGCCCGATGCGCAGCTCCCCGCTCAGGATCCTCACGACGTACATCGCGGCCAGTGGGTCGAGGGAGCCGAGCAGCCGTGCCAGCACATCGACCCTGGCAGACGGACGGCGCGCCTCGACGATCGCCGCGAAGGCCGCCTGCACGTCGACCAGGTCCGGCTCTGTCGACGGTGCCCCGGACGCCACGGGCGGGCTGGCCGTGTCGCCCGGAGCGGCCGCGTCGCCCAGTGCCGCTGTGTCGCCGTCGCGTCTTCCGCGACGCGCGTCCCGCTCGGTCAGGAGGTCATAGGTCGCCCGTCCCGGGTCGCTCGACCGGTCGTACGCCTCGCCAAACGCGCCCGGGTCGGAACCCGCCGTGCGCTCGACCGCCTGCCGCACGGCCGCCCATCCCACCCCGGCCGAGCGCGGGTCGGACGCGGGGAACGGCCTGCCCGTGAAGAAGACGGCAGCCACGGGAAGCGACGCCGGGTCGAGTGAGCCGAGGTAGGCGGCGAGCAGCGCCGTCTTCTCCGACGTGCGCGATGTGGCGGCCACGTCCGACGCGGTCTCAGCCCACCGCCGCATGAGATCGATGGTATAGCATCGACCTTCGATGGCCCTGGACGCCGATCCCGCCCGCTGGCACCCCGAGACGATCCCGGGCCGCCGCGTTCTCCTCCGGAAGCATCGACCCGACCAGTTCCCGACCGTGCTGCGGTGGTACCGCGACCCGGAGGTGGCGCGCCTGACGCGGTTCCAGGTCGGGCCGGTATCGGACGACGAGGTCCGGCACTTCTTCCAGGCCCGGCTGCTCTCGGCGGACGCGTTCGCCTACGCGATCCACCTCGCCCCCGACGAGCGACTGATCGGGACGACCACCCTCAGCGCCCTCGACGCGGACAACGGCAGCGTGCTGTTTCACATCACCGTCGGGGAGCACGACTGCTGGGGCCGCGGGCTGGGCACAGAGGCCACCGAGCTGATGGTCCGCCACGCGTTCGATGGGCTGGGGCTGCACCGCGTGGGGCTGAGCGTGTTCGAGTTCAACGGCCGCGCCATCCGGGCGTACGAGAAGGTCGGTTTTCGCGTCGAGGGGCGCAGTCGCGAGGCCGTCTGGCGCGACGGGGCGTTCTGGGACGAGATCCACATGGGGATCCTCGACAGCGAGTGGCACGCCCGCGCGGGCCAGCCCGACGTGCATCGGGGCGTCATCGCATCGCTCAGGTACGGACGGCGATAGCCAGGATGGCGACGTCGGGGGAGCTCGCGGAGCGGGCGCGCGCGGAGATCCGCCGGCTGGCCGAGGCGAAGGGCCACCCGACCGACAACGCCCGGCTCGCGCTCGACCGGCTGGACCAGGCGTTTGCGGCCGGGGAGCTCCAGCGCACGCCGCTCCTCGACGCGGCGGTCGGCGACCTGAGGCTCGCGCTGCTGCAGGACGAGGGTCGGCCACTGGGCGGCAAGAGCGCCGAGGCAGCGCGTCTCATCCTGCGCGCGATCGTGCGCGGGCTCGACGAGGCGTAGGAGCGACGGGTCCCGGGCCCGCTGCCGGGATGCCGACCGGTATGATGCGGCGATGGAGAGGCTGTTCGGGCGTCCCCGCCCCACCGACGACGAGATGCGCCGCATTCCACCAGGGCAATACCTGACCGGGAAGTGGCCCGTCCTCCACTACGGCTCGGTGCCGTCAACGGACCTGTCCACGTGGGACTTCAAGGTCTGGGGCGAGGTCCAGCATCCGCTCGACCTCTCGTGGGAGGCGTTCCGCGCGCTGCCGCGCACGGCCGTCCACTGCGACATCCATTGCGTCACGAAGTGGAGCAAGCTCGACAACGATTTCGAGGGCGTGTCAATCGCCACGATCCTCGACCTGGCGCTCCTCACGCCATCCGCGGGCTTCGCGCTGGCGCACTGCGAGCAGGGGTACACCACCAACCTGCCGCTGGACGTGCTGCTGGCCGACGACGTGCTCCTGGCCGACACCTACGCCGGTGAGCCCCTGGAGCCCGAGCACGGCTACCCGCTCAGGCTCCTGGTGCCGAAGCGCTACTTCTGGAAGAGCGCCAAGTGGATTCGCGGTCTGCAGATCCTCGACCACGACACGCCCGGGTTCTGGGAGCGCTACGGGTACCACAACCAGGGCGACCCCTGGAAGGAAGAGCGATTCTCGGATCGGTGACCCGCGACGCCACGAACGGGCGAAGCCGCCGGAGGAGGGCGCTTCAGTGCGAGCAGGCGTGCGCGCTGCCGGCCGAGTCGGCCGTGCGGAAGCTGCTGCCGCAACCACACGCGGACACCGCGTTCGGGTTGTTCACCGTGAACCCGGCGCCCATCAGCGTGTCCACGTAGTCGATCTCGGAGCCCGCGAGGTACCGCGTGCTCTCCCCGTCCACGTAGACGCGGATCCCGTTCGCCTCGACCATGAGGTCCTCGGCGGTCGGCTGGTCCTCCAGCATCATGCCGTAGCGGTATCCGGAGCACCCACCGCTGTACACGTAGACCCGGAGCCCCACGGCAGGATTGGGCTCCTCCGCCGTCAGTTCCCGGAGCTTCTGCGCTGCGGCATCCGTGAGGCGCACGACCGACTGGAGCGGGGTCGCCTGCGGGATCGTCTGGGGCTCGGTGTTCAACATGGGGGGTCGTCCCTCCGGAGATGGCGGCATTCGTGGAGTGGCGACGCAGGTCGCGGTCGGCAATCCTACCGGTTGACTCGGATTTCGACAAGACGTGCTGACAGAACTCTGTGCGGCCCGGCGAGGACGCTCTTCAGCCCGCCGTGCGCTCCACGATCGTCGCAATCCCCTGGCCCACTCCGACGCACAGGGCCGCCAGCCCGTATCGGGCGCCACGACGGGCCATCTCGTGGACGAGCATCGTCATCAGCCTCGCGCCGCTGGCGCCCAGCGGGTGCCCCAGCGCGATCGCTCCCCCGTTGACGTTCACGCGGTCCAGGTCCAGCCCCAGCTCTCGGACGCACGCCACCGACTGGCTGGCGAACGCCTCGTTCAACTCGACCAGGTCGATGTCGCTCACCCTCAGCCCGGCGCGATCGAGCGCCTTCCGCACCGCGGGTACCGGCCCCAGGCCCATGATCGACGGGTCGACGCCGGCGACGGCGGTCGAGACGATGCGAGCCATGGGGTGGAGTCCGAGCGCCCGGGCCCGGTCGGCCTCGACGAGGACCAGCGCGCTCGCGCCGTCGTTGATTCCCGAGCTGTTGCCGGCCGTCACGCTGCCGCCGGCGCGGAACGCCGGCCGCAGCTTCGCCAGCGCCTCCGGGGACGTGTCCGATCTGGGATGCTCGTCCCGGTCGACCACCACGGCGTCGCCACCTCGCTGCGGCACGGTCACGGGCACGAGCTGGGCGTCGAATGCGCCCGACTCGATCGCCGCCACGGCGAGCCGCTGGCTCCGCAGGCCGAAGGCGTCCTGGTCCTCGCGGCTCACGACACAACCGTCGGCGACCTTCTCCGCGGTCTCGCCGAGCGAGATCGTCCACTCGGCCGGCATGCGCGGGTTGACGAAGCGCCACCCCAGCGTCGAGTCCTCCAGCTCGTGGGTGCCCCGCTCCCAGCCGGCCGCCGGCTTGGCCAGCACCCACGGCGACCGCGTCATGCTCTCGACGCCGCCGGCCACGAACACGTCTCCGTCGCCCACCATGATGGCGTGCGCGGCCGCGTTGATCGCCTGCAGACCCGACCCGCAGAGCCGGTTGATCGTCTGCCCGGCCACCTCGACCGGGAACCCGGCGAGCAGGCTCGCCATGCGCGCGACGTTCCGGTTGTCCTCGCCCGCCTGGTTGGCGCATCCGAGGATCACGTCCTCGACCAGCGACGGCTCGATCCGCGCGCGCTCCACGGCGGCCCGGATGACGAGCGCCGCCAGGTCGTCGGGTCGGACGTCCTTCAGCGCGCCGCCATACCGCCCGATCGGCGTGCGGACGGCGCTCACGATCCAGGCTTCGCGCAGCGGCCGGTTCGGTTCTCGGGGCATCGGCAGATTCTAGGCCTCGGTTCCAGGCTTCGGTTCGCTAGGCTTCGTTCAGGCTGCGACGGGTTTCGGCGCGGAAGCTGCGGGCGCGTTCGGCGAGCTCGGCGAGTCGTCGCGCGACCAGGCCGTTGACCGACCCTTCGGGCCAGCCACCGTCGGGCAGCTGCATGCCTGCCGGCACGCCGGTCAGCAGCTCGATCGCCTCGTCCACGGTCGAGGCGGCCCAGACGCTGAACCGGCCCTCCGCCGCCGCCTGGACGACGTCGCGTCGCAGCATCAGGTTGCCCACGTTCGCGGCCGGGATCAGGACGCCCTGCGCCCCGGCCAGGCCCCGGGCGCGGCAGACGTCGAAGAAGCCCTCGATCTTCTCGTTGACACCTCCGATGGGCTGGACCGCCCCGAGCTGGTTGACCGACCCGGTCACCGCCACGGCCTGCCGAATGGGGAGCCCGGAGATCGCCGACAGGAGGGCGCACAGTTCGGCAAGCGACGCGCTGTCGCCTTCGACCCCGCCGTACGACTGCTCGAAGACGAGGCTCGCGTGCAGCGTCAGCGGGCGTTCGGCGGAGTACCGGGCGCCCAGGAAGCCGCCGAGGATCAGCACGCCTTTCGAGTGGATCGGCCCGCCCAGTTCGACCTCGCGCTCGATGTCCACCACCTCGCCGCGGCCCAGGCGCACGGTGGCGGTGATCCGCGTGGGCTGCCCGAACGCGATGTCCCCGTGCTGGACGACGCTGAGGCCGTTGACCTGGCCGACAGCCGTGCCGTCCGTCGAGATCAGGACCGTGCCGCGCTCGATCTCTTCGCGCACCTGCTCCTCGAGCCGGCTGCCGCGCCGGTGCCGCGCGTCGATGGCCCGCTGGATGTCGGCGGCGCCGATGAGGGCGCGCCCGGCATCGCCCGCCCAGTGGTCGGCCTCGCGGAGCAGGTCGGAGAGGCTGCGCATGTGGGTCGAGAGCTTGTCGGCATCGCCTGCCCGGCGGGACGAGTCCTCCAGCACTCGGGCGACGCCGGCGGCGTCGAGCGGCCGAAGCGTCTCCCTTCGAACCAGGGTCGCGATCAGGCGCGAGTAGAGCGTGGCAGCCTCCGGCGTGCGGTCGATCCGCTCCTCGAAGTCGGCCTGAACCTTGAACAGCTCCAGGAAGTCGGGGTCGGCGGCGGCCAGCGCGTAGTAGAGGGTGCGCTCGCCGACCAGGGCGATCTTCACGTCGAGGGGGATCGGCATCGGCTGGAGGGAGACGGTCGTCGCCAGGCCGAGCAGCTGGCCGGGCGACTCGACCCGGATCTCGCGCGCCCGAAGCGCCCGCTTGAGCGACTCCCATGCATAGGGCTCCTGGAGCAGGCGGAGGGCGTCCAGCACGAGGAACCCCCCGTTGGCGCGATGGAGCGCCCCGGGCTTGATCAGCGTGAAGTCGGTGATCAGGGCACCCAGCTGAGCCATCTGGTCGATCCGGCCGACGAGGTTGGCGAGCGTGGGGTTGTCCTGGTAGACGACCGGCGCGCCGCTGCTCTGCCCGTGGTCCACCAGCACGTTGACGCGGAAGCGCCGGAACGTCCCGAGCTCCAGGGTGAGCTCCCGGAGCGCGTTCCCCATGCCGGTTGTCCCGCTCGGGCCGCTCGCGCCCCCGGCTCCCCCACCGGCATCCTCGCGCGCCGCGGCGGCCACGAACTCGTCGCCCGTGTCCACAACGTTCCGCTCGACGGCGTCGAGATGGGCCAGCACGTCGGGCAGGTCCGCGAAGGCCTTGCGGAGCTCCTCGACCAGGTGGTCGGTCGCGGCGTGCGTCACGTCGCGGTCGAGCTGTCGGAGCTTCTCGCGCTGCTCACGCTCCCAGCCCTGGACGCGGCGAACCAGGGCTCCGAGCTCTTCCTCGAGCGCGGCCATGGCCGCCCGGATCCGCTGCTGCTCGGCCTCCGGGAGCTGGTGGAACTGTTCGCTGCCCAGCACCTGCTCGCCCTGCAGCGGCGCGAGGGCCATGCCGACCGGCGTGCGGACCATCGCGACCCCGGTGGACCGCGCCTGCTGCTCGAACGACGCCAGCAGCGCGTCGCGGCGATCGCGCAGGTCTGCGTCGATCGCCTCGCGGCGCTCCCGGTAGGCGTCCGACTCGAAGGCGGCGGGGATCGCCCGGCGCAGCTCGGAGACCAGCCGGTCCATGCCGTCGCGCAGGGAGACGGCTCGGCCGGGCGGCAGGCGGAGAGCCTGCGGCGCCTGCGGCTGGTCGAAGGCGTGGACGTAGACCCAGTCGGAGGGCACCGGCTCGAGGGCCGCCTGGCCGGCCAGGAACTGGCGCAGCACCGTGTGCTTGCCGGTCCCGGCGGGGCCCAGCGCGAAGAGGTTGTACCCCTCGTGGCGGATGCCGATCGCGAACTCGACCGCCTCCACCGCGCGCTGCTGCCCGACGATGGAGTCGAGGTCGGCCAGCTCGTCCGTCGTGGCGAAGCCGAGGGAGGCGGCGTCGGTGGCCCGGTACAGCGCGCCGGCCGGAAGCGGATCGAGGCGGACCATGGCCGAACCTCCAGCGGGTGTGCCAGCCAGGGCATCCTATCCCCGGCGAGCGCGGCACGCCGACCTGCGCTATCGCCCTTGCCAGGTCGCCGGTCGCTTGTCCAGGAACGCGCGCATCCCCTCGCGCTGATCCTCGGTCGCGAACAACAGGTAGAAGAGCCGTCGCTCGAGCGCGAGCCCGTCGCGCAGCGGCAGCTCCTGTGCGGCCCGGACGGCCTCCACGGCGGCCTCGACGGCGAGCGGCGGCATGGCCGCGATCTCGGCTGCGAGCTCCAGAGCGGCCGGGACGACCCGATCCGCCGGCACAAGCCGGTTCACCAGGCCGTGCGCCTCGGCTTCGACGGCGGGCAGGTTGCGGCCCGTGAGGATCAGTTCCATGGCCTTCGCCTTGCCGAGCGCGCGGGTCAGGCGCTGTGTCCCCCCGGCCCCGGGGATGATCCCGAGCCGCAGCTCCGGCTGCCCGAACACCGCGTCGTCTGCCGCCACGATCATGTCGCATGCCATCGCCAGCTCACAGCCGCCGCCCAGCGCGAAGCCCCGCACAGCGGCGATCGTCGGAGTCCGGACGCGCGCGATCCGCTCCCACCGGGCGAACCGGTCGGACGCGAGGAGCCCGGCCGCACTCTCCTCCGCCATCTCGCGGATGTCGCCGCCGGCCGCGAACGCCCGCTCCCCGGCGCCCGTGAGCACGATGCAGCGGCACGCCGGATCCGCGTCGAGCGCCTCGAACGCGTCGGCCAGCTGGTCGATGGTGGCGCCGTCGAGCGCGTTCAGGACGCGGGGCCGGTCGATCGTCACGAGCGCCACGCCGGCGAGCGGGCGCTCGGCTCGCGCGGGCGCGGCGCCCTCGATCCCGACTTCCGCGCCGCCGACGAGCCGCGCGGGGAACGTCACGCGCACGCGAGGCTCGTCGGTCACGGGCTCGACGGTCGCGGGCCGGCCGCCAGCAGGCCCGTCGATCCCGGGCTCGTCGGTCATCGTGCGCCTCCATCGGATCCCTCGAGGTCGGGGGTCGGGAGCAGTGCCCCCGGCATCGGGGCGCGGCGAGGACCAGGCCCGGGGCCGGGAATTCGCCGCGCGGCCATCGCTCGCTCCGTCGCCACGGCTTCCGTCGATCGGTAGAACCGCTCCGCCAGCTCGCCGAACAGGGTGGGCCGCAGCACCATCGCCTGGTGGCCGCAGTCCGGCACGATGCAGAGCTGCGCCTCCGGCAGCTGCCGGTACAGCGCCGCCGCGTGGTCCACCGGCACGAAGACGTCGCGGTCCCCGACCACGAGGAGGGTCGGCACGCGGACCCGCCGCAGGTCGGCCGGCGCGAGCGGATGCTCGTCGCGGATGCCGGCCAGCACGGCGTGCATGAGGTCCCGCCACGCTCCCGGGCCCTGCACCGGGCCGTGCCGGCGCTCGAGCTGCGCCGCCCACTCCGGCTCCTGGCGCTCGATCCGGTCGGGGTCCATCAGGACCCGCGCGACGCTCGCACGTGGCTCTCGCTGCGAGTCGACGCCGACCAGGACGAGCGTTCGCAGCCGCTCGGAGTGCGCCACCGCGAAGTGGAGCGCCGCGATCCCGCCCAGGCTGAAGCCGGCGAGATGAAACGTCGCCAGTCCGAGTGCGTCGACCGTGGCCAGCAGGTCGTCGGAGAGGCCGGCGGCGCTGATCGGCTCGCCGGTGCCACCCCGCGTGCGCGCGTGCCCTCGCAGGTCGACCAGGTAGAGGCGGAAGGCGCGGCGGAACAGCGGCCGCTGCGCCGACCAGTCCTCGGCCGCCGAGGAGCTGGCGCCGTGCAGCATGACCAGCGGCGGACCGCTGCCCTCCGCCGTGTAGTGCACGTCGAGCCGGTTGGCCCGGACGGTCGGCACCGCTCCCCCCGCTCCGCGTCAGGAGTCCGGCTTGCCGCGCAGGTCCGAGGCCGCGGCACTCTCGATGCGCAGGTACCGGCCACGGAAATACAGGAGCGGCAGCTGGTGGTCGTCGCCCGCCGCGGCGGCCAGCACCCGCCCGATGTAGATCGTGTGGTCCCCCGCGTCCACCGACCGTTCCACCTCGCACTCCATGTGCGCGATCGAGGCGTCGAGGATCGGCGTGTCGTGCTCTCCGACGTGGAACGGAGCGTCGCAGAACGCGGACCGCGGCAGCACCGACGGGGCTCCCGCGAAGCAGTCCGAGAGCTGCTGGCTGCCCTCGCCCAGGATGTTGATGGCGAACCTGCCGGCGGACGCGATCACGGGGTGGATGGAGCGCTCGCGGCCGATGCAGATGAGCACGAGCGGCGGGTCGAGGGACAGCGAGCTGAACGCGTTGACGGTGGTGCCCCACGCGTGCCTCCCGGCCGGGTGCGGCCGCTGCGCACATCCGCCCTGGCCGTCCTCGTCGGCGCAGAACGTGGTGACCACGGTCACGCCGGTGGCGAAGCGCCCCAGCGTCTCGCGGAAGCGGCGCGGGTCGAGCGCCGGCGCCTCGCTCATCGGCTAGCCTCCCGCCCCGACCGGACCCGTCGGCGGCTCATAGCCCTCCGGCATGGACGGCGTGTACCGGAAACCGCCCGCGACGCCGGGCTCCGTCAGCTCGTGCGGGTCGAGAATCGCGTCCAGGTCCTCCTTCGAGAAGACCCCCTTCTCCAGCACCAGCTGGCGGATCGTCTTGCCGGTCCGGACCGCTTCCTTTGCGATGTCCGCGGCGAGCCGGTAGCCGATGTAGGGCGCCAGCGGGGTGGCCATGGCGCTGGATTGCTCGAGCAGGTCGGCGCAGTGCGCCTCGTCGGCCTCGATCCCGCGCACGCACTGCCGCGCGAACTCCCGGCAGCCGGTCGTGAGGATCGTCAGCGACTCCAGCGTGTCGTGCGCGATGATCGGCATCATCACGTTCAGCTCGAGCTGCCCGCGGGACGAGGCCCAGGCGACGCACGTGTCGTTGCCGATCACGTGGAAGCAGATCATCGAGAGGTTCTCGACCATCACCGGGTTCACCTTGCCGGGCATGATCGACGAGCCGGGCTGGCGAGCCGGCAGGCGGATCTCGCCGAAGCCGGTGCGCGGGCCGGACGACATCAGCAGCAGGTCCTCCATGATCTTCAGGAGATCGACCGCGAGCCCGCGGATGGCGGCCGACACCTCGGTCATGGGACCCATCGACTGGGTGGCCTGGACCAGGTGCTCGGCGCCGCGCAGATCGTGGCCGGTCTGCTCCGACAGGAGGCCGATCACGCGCTCGATGTACGCGGGCTCGGCGTTGAGGCCGGTGCCGACCGCGGTGGCGCCGATGTTCTGCTCGCGGATCGAGTCGGCGGCACGCTCGATGCGTTCCTTCGCGCGCCGCAGCGTGAGCGCGTACGCGGCGAACTCCTGGCCGAGGCGGATCGGAACGGCGTCCTGCATGTGCGTGCGGCCCGACTTCAGGACGTGGTCGAACTCGCGCCCCTTCTCCGCGAACGCGTCCGCCAGCTCCTGGAGGGCGGGGAGGAAGTCGCGGACGAGATCGAGGGTGGCCACGCGCATCGTGGTCGGGAAGACGTCGTTGGTCGACTGCGCCATGTTCACGTGGTCGTTGGGGTTGACCACGCCGTAGTCGCCACGTTTCCCGCTGCCGATGCCCCGCGCGAAGAGGATCTCGATCGCGCGGTTGGCCAGCACCTCGTTGGTGTTCATGTTGTGGCTGACGCCGGCGCCGGCCTGGAACGGATCCACCCTGAAGCTGTCGACCAGCCTGTCGGCGAGCGCCCGCGCTTCGGGCGTGTCGCGCTCTGGGGTCAGCAGGAGCAGCTCGTCGGCGGCGCGGACGATGGCCTCGTACAGGTGGTCGGGGAGGCGGCCGGTGGAGTGGTTGGCGCGGGCGGCGGCCTTCTTGATCTGCACCGCGGCGCGGACCAGGGCGGGGTTCGGCCGCATGCCGCTGATGGGGAAGTTCTGGATGGCGCGCTGGGCCTGCACGCCCCAGTACGCGTCCTCGGGGACCTCCAGCCAGCCGAGCGGATCGCGCTCCATGCGGTACCCGGGGCGGGGGGTGGGAGCGGTGTCGGGCATGGGACCGAACCTCCGGGACGCGACTGCGCGGCGCCGCCGGGTGCCGCGGACGACGGACTGACGGATCGAGTCTAGTACGGCCTGTTCAGGTGCCGGATGCCGGCTCTCGTTGCCGGATGCCGGCTCTCGTTGCCGGATGCCGGCGCCCCAGGTGCTACGATCCACGCCCATGAGCGAACTGCCCGTCCCGGCCGTCGCGGGTCCCGTCGCCTCGCGGGTCCCGTCCCGCAGGCAGCACGGTCGCCCGGCGCGTCGACGTCGCCGAGGTCGCGCCCCTCTTCAGGTTCATGCGCGATGCCGAGCAGCGCTTCGAGACGCTGCGGATGACGATCGTCGACCGCCGCCTCTCGGCGAGCGGCGACCTGGTCGAGCGCGTGAACGTCTGGGTGCGGCATCCCGGGGCGAGCCGGGTCGTTGTCGGTCGGGCCGACGGACCCGCGCGTGGCGGCTACCACGTGTGGGTCGTCCGGGACGACACCGTCACCCACTACGACGCCGACGCAAACGTCGTGCGGTCGCGGCCCCGGCTGTCGATTCCCGCGGGCGCCGATTCGGACGACAACCTGCCGGCGTTCGGGCGCGTCTACCGGCCCCGAACCGCGCTCCCGGCGGGGTCGCTGGCCGACACGTTCGTCCACCCGCACGGGTTCTGCCGAAACGTCCTGGCCAGTGGCGACCTCTCCACCGCGGGCATCGCGACCAGCGCGGACGGGCGCGAGATGGCGCTGGTCCGCTGCGACCACCCGCGCAGCGCGACGATCCTCGTCGACCGGCCCGACCACTGGCTGCTGGTGGGCGCCGACCGCGCGACCGGCCTGATCCTGCTGCTCGAGGAGCATGTGCGGGAGGAGCTCACGCGGCGGGCGGAGGTCACGGCGCTTGCGCTCGACGAGCCGATCGGCGACGAGGCGTTCGTCCTGCACGCGTCCGCGGACGTTCGCCGGCTCTACTGACGACCCGCCGCACGGCCAGCTCGGGTGCGGCCGACGATGCCGGCCGAAGCAGCCCGGGCGCGGCCGGACGTGCGGCTCACGGGGCCGACGACGTCAGCCCTCGGGGCCGCTCGCCATGTCGGGATGCAGCTCCGGGTGGCGCATCTCGATCCAGTCGCGTAACGCCCAGGTGGTCGTCCGGAAGGCGATCTCGTGCCAGGGGATCGCCTCCGGTCGAAACGCGCGAACCTCGAGCGCCTCCGGGCTGGTGCGCGCCTCGCCCCCGACGATGTGGGCCTCGAACGCCAGCACGACGACCGCCGCCTCGATCCGGGAGTACAGCCCCACGATCTCCCCGGGCTCCACGACCAGGCCGATCTCTTCGAGCGTCTCGCGCACGGCGCCCTCGTTGACCGTCTCGTCGATCTCGAGAAACCCGCCCGGCTGCGCCCAGAGTCCGTACCCGGGCTCGATCCCGCGCCGCAACAGGACCAGCTCTCCGGCGTCGGTCAACGGAAGCGTCGTCACCACCATGCGCGGGTTGACGTACGCGACGTACCCGCACGCCTCGCACGCGAGTCGTTCCCGCTCCTCCCCCTCGACCTTCCCGAACCGCAACGGCGCGCCGCAGCGCGAGCAGTAGTTGAGCGTGGCCGCAAGCCAGGCCGGAATGCCGCTCTCGTCATCGCTCATGGCAGCGGTCTCCTGTCACGTGCCCCGCCGCTTCGGAGGCTCTGCAGAGGGTCATCATGCCGTCAGGACCAGGTAGGCGGCGAAGGCGAGCACCAGGTAGAGGATGGCGACCGCGAGGACCCACGTGAGCCGGAACACGCCCATCCCGCGGTCGACCGGCATCCACGCCCAGGCCGAGCGCCAGATCCGCAGCCCGGCGTCGGCCATCGTGACGAACAGCACGGGGGCACCGACCAGCACGCACAGCTTGACGAGCGGCGCGCCGGGCGACATCCCGAGCTCGAGCGCGCTGATGGCCACGAAACCGCAGACGAGGCCGATCGCGGACAGCGTGATGTAGTGGTGGTAGAGGGGGGTCGGCCGGGTCTCCGGCACACGGCCGGGCGGCTCCCGGTCGCGCTGCGGCGGCTGCACCGGCTGGCGGTGCAGTTCCGGCATGCCGGGTGCCCAGCGCTCGTCCTGCACGTTCCGAGTGTACGCCGCGAGCGCGGCTGCAGTGCCTACTCTCCCTGTGCCCGCGTAAACCCGGGTTCTCCGTCGAACGACTGGAGGCGAAGCGCCTCGGTCCAGCGGTGGCGGGCCGCGATCCGCCCCAGGAGACCGACGAGATCCTCCTCGGACGGCGTGCGACCGTCGCGAGCCAGGAACCGCCCCCGGTACCAGCGCACGTGATCGACCGACAGCCCGATCGACGGGTAGACCTTCGTTCCCCTGCTCTCGAGCATCGCCAGGCGGAGCGCCCCGCCGGCCAGTCGGGCGAGCTCGTCACCCAGCTCGTCGACCGCCATGTCGCTCTCGATCATGACGTCGAGCCCCACCAGCGACCGGGCGATCGAGGCGTATCGGTCGGTCCCATACGACCACGCCGGCCGACGCTCGACGGTCTCGTCGATCAGTCGCGCCCGCACCGGCACCGTCCTGGGCCGTCGGCCGAGGTTCGCGACGACCCGATCGGTGAACCCGGTCGTGGACGCCGCGTGCTCGACATCCCCGCCCAGCTGGCGAGCCAGGTCCTGCGTGACCGCGCTCCCTTCCTCGAGCGTGACCAGCACCGCGTCCTCGACGGCCGCGGCGGCCGCGCTCTGCCCCAGGTAGCGCAGCATCATCACCGACGAGAGGATCAGGGCCGTCGGGTTGATCACGTCCTTGCCCGCGTATTTCGGCGCGGAGCCGTGCACGGCCTCGAAGATCGCCACGCCGTCCCCGTAGTTGCCGGACGACGCGAAGCCGAGCCCGCCGACCAGCCCTGACGCGAGGTCGCTGATGATGTCGCCGTTCAGGTTGGTGGTGACGACCACGTCGAACTGCGCCGGGTTCTTCACCAGCTGGTGCGCGACGTTGTCGATGATCAGATGTTCGGCCTGGATCTCCGGGTACTCGGGCGCCATCTCCTCGAAGACGCGCTTGAAGAGCCCCTCGGTCAACTTCATGATGTTGGCCTTGGTCGCGCAGGTGACCTTCGCGCGCCCCTCGCGGCGCGCCAGCTCGAAGGCATAGCGGATGACCTTCTCGGAGCCCTTGCGGGTGATGATCTTGAGCCCCTGGGCGACGTCCGGCGTCTCCAGGTGCTCGATGCCCGCGTACAGGTCCTCGATGTTCTCGCGCACAACGACCAGGTCGACGCCTTCGCCCGAGTAGCGGGTGGGCACGCCCGGGAGCTCGCGCGCCGGACGGACGTTGGCGTAGGTCTCGAACAGCTTCCGCAGCGTGACGTTGGCGCTCTTCTCGCCGAACCCGACGGGCGTCTCGAGGGGTCCCTTCAGGACGACCCGGGTGCTCTCGATCGAGTCGCGGGTCGCCGCTGGGACGCCCGAGCTGTCACCGCGGCGGAAGACCTCGGCGCCGGCCTCGGCCTCCTCCCAGGCGATCGGCACGCCCGCGGCCGCGATGATCCGCCGCGCCGCGCGCACGATCTCCGGCCCGACGCCGTCGCCGGGGATCACGGTCACCGGGATCGCACGACCCTGTCCGGCGACGTCGTTCGAGGTCTCTCGATCCACGCGGGCTGCCTCCTCGTCGGGACATGGCGGCCGGCATGCGCTCGGCCTCGCGACGCCTGCTGTTCGACGCCCGAACGGAGCGGAGTGGCACGGAGACCCGCTCGACGACGCCGGGCGCGAATCGTACCGCCGCGCGCAGGCGCACGCCGCACGCGCCAGGCTGCCGGTGCGCGAAGCTGCCGGCGCCAACGCGGCGGGCCGCCCCGTTCAGGCCTCCTGTTTCGGGCCCGACCCCTGCAACACTCGCAGTCGGCGGCCGGCCAGCTCGGACGCGGGCCGGGAACCGGTCGGCTCGATGCTCATCGCGAGCACGCGGAGCCGGGCGATCGCCTCAGGCACCAGCGAGTAATGGACCCACGTCCCGCGCCGCTCGGCGGTGACGACCCCGGCCTCGCGAAGTACCCGAAGGTGATGCGACACGGTCGGCTGCGAGATCTCCCCGCAGCACGTCAGGTCGCACGCGCACACCTCCCCCTCGGAGGCCAGCTGCCGGACGATCGAGAGGCGCACGGGGTCGCCCAGGGCCTGGAGCATGCGGACGTTTGCATCGACCGTGCGCGCCATGGTGGGCAGTATATCGGCCAGCATCTATATTGACAAGCATCAATATAAGTGCTACCGTGGCGGCGTGATCGAACCCCGGGGGCTGGTGCGCAACCGGCGCCAGCCGGACCTGGGACACACAGGAGCAACCGACATGACCATGACCCAGCTGCTCGCGCTGGCGCAGATGCAGGAACTCGAACGCGACATGCGTGCGCGACGTCAGCGGCACGAACTGGCTGAGGCGCGGCGGATGCGCCCGGCAGCGCGGCGGAAGCACCCAGCCACGCGACAGATCCGCCCGGCGGCGCGACGGCTTGGTCACCGGATCGCGGCGTTTGCGGGGGCGATCGGATCCCGCCCAAGCCCCGCGTCCACGTGCGACGCGACAGGCACGGGCTGCTGACATGATCGAGCACATCCACGAGGTGGTGCGCGAGCACTACGCCGCGGCAGCACGCACCGCGCTCGCGGCCGCGCCGACCGACACGACCTGCTGCGGCGACTCCGCCTGCTGCGCCGACGACCCGGTCGACTTCGGGCCCGCCCTGTACGACGCCCTCGAGCTGGCGGATCTACCGGAGCCCGCGGTGCTCGCCAGCCTCGGGTGCGGCAACCCCATCGCCGTGGCCGAGCTGCGCCCGGGCGAGACCGTGCTCGACCTGGGGTCCGGCGGCGGAATCGACGTTCTGCTCTCCGCCAGGCGGGTCGGGCCGGCCGGCCGGGCCATCGGGCTCGACATGACGGACGAGATGCTGGAGCTGGCGCGGCGGAACGCCGCCCAGGCAGGCGCGTCAAACGTGACATTCATCAAGGGGACGATCGAGGCCATTCCCCTCCCCGCCGCGTCGGTCGACGTGGTGATCTCGAACTGCGTGATCAACCTCGCCGCCGACAAGCCGGCTGTGTTCCGCGAGATCGCGCGGGTGCTGCGGCCGGGCGGACGGGTGGGCGTCACGGACATCGTGTCGTCCAACGAGCTGACGCCCGAGGAGCGAGCGCTGCGCGGCGGCTTTGCCGAGTGCGTGGCCGGCGCCCTGTCGTTCGACGAGTACGAGAGCGGGCTCCGCGCGGCCGGCCTGGATGCGGTCGAGATCGCGACGACGCACCAGGTGGCGGACGGGATGTTCTCCGCGATCGTCCGGGCGCGGAAGCCGGGCGGCTGACGGGCGCGCGGCATTCGAGCCCGCGCCGCGGCAGATTCGCAGCGCCACGCCGGGCGGCGGTTAGCATCTCCTGAGTGCCGCCTGTAGCCATCCCCCTGGTGCTCGACGTCGACACCGGCATCGACGACAGCCTGGCCCTGCTCTACGCCTGCGCCTCTCCCGAAGCCGAGGTGGTCGCCGTCACCTGCACGGCGGGCAACGTGGACGCCAGGCAGGTCGCCCGCAACACGCAGGCGGTGCTCGAGCTGGCCGGGCGCGCGGACGTCGAGGTCGCGCTGGGCCGCGAGGTCCCGCTCGTGCGGGACCTCGTCACCACGCCCGAGACCCACGGCCCTCACGGGATCGGGTGGGCGCAGCTGCCTGCGCCGGAGGGCCTCGCTCTCGTCGCGGCATTCGGCCGACCTGATCGTCGCGGAGGCGAGGCGACGGCCCGGAGAGCTGGTACTGGTGACGCTCGCGCCGCTGACCAACGTCGCGCTCGCCGTGCAGCGCGAGCCCGAGCTTCCCGGCCTCCTCCGACGCCTCGTGATCATGGGCGGCGCGTACCGCGTGCCGGGCAACACGACGCCCGCCAGCGAGTGGAACGTGCACGTCGACCCGGAGGCTGCCCGGATCGTGTTCCGGGCGTGGGGCGATGCGGTCGCGCGGGATCCTGGCGTCGCCCTGCCGCTCGCAGTCGGGCTGGACGTGACGGAGCGGGCGAAGCTGCTTCCCGAACATCTCGCGCGGCTCGCCTCGCGTGCCGGCGCGGACGGGGCGGCGGTCGAAGCCCGGGTCCGTTCGGCCGGCGCACAGCCCCCGGACAACGCGATCCTGCGATACCTGGCGGACGCGTTGCGCTTCTACATGGAGTTCCACGCGCGGTACGACGGCTTCTTCGGCGCGTTCGTCCACGACCCGTTCGTGGTCGCGGTCGCGCTCGACGAGGCGCTGGCAGCGTTCGTGCCGGTCGCCGTGGACGTCGAGACTTCTGGCGAGCTCACGACCGGGCAGACGATCGCCGACTGGCGCCACCTGTGGGGACGCCCGCCTAACGCCGAGGTCGCGGTCGAGGGAGACACGGATGCGTTCATCGAGCGGTTCATCGAGCGCGTCGCCAGGATGGTGGCGGCGCGAGGATGATCGGGGATGGACGCCCGTGTGGCGGGCGGGCCGCTCGCGCTGGGCTGGTCGCGCGTCCGTCCTGGTCCCCACGCGCGGTCCCGCACGGTGGCAAGCTCGACGCTGCCAGACGGTCGGTGAGCGTGGCGCAGACTCGGCCGCAGGGGCGACTGCCGCGGGATCGTCGAGGAGGCAGGAGGCTACATGAACTGGATCTCGCGCCAGTTTCCGACGCGGGTCATCGTGCTCATGCCGGTCGCGATCGCGATCAACATCGTGCTGGGGTACACGGTCCAGTCGGTCCTCAAGCTGCCCATCTACCTCGACTCGATCGGGACGATCCTGGTCGGCGTGCTCGCCGGACCGATCCCGGGCGCGCTGACCGGCATCCTCGCGAACGTCATCTGGCAGTACGCGCCGGGCATCGGCGGCGGCAGCATCGGCCCCTTCGCGGTGACCGCCGGCGTGATCGGCCTGCTGGCGGGCTCGTGGGGGTACCTGGGCGTGTACCGGCCGCGACCCGCGAGCGGCGGCCGCCTGTATGGCGCGGCGATCGTTGGCGCGGCCGTGGTGCTGATCCTCGCGTGGCGCATCTACACCAGCCCCGTCTACGGCTCCGCACCCTCCCAGGGGGGCTACGGCGCCGGCGTCTACGCCATCATCGCGGCGATCGGCGGTGTGGCGGCGATCGTGGTCGCGGGCTTCATCCTGGTGCGAAAGGACGCGGCGGGCGCATACGTTGCCGCCGCCGGCGCCCTGACCGGGATCGTCGCGGCGATCGTGTCTGCACCCATCGCCGCGTACCTGTTCGAGGGCGTGACCGGGTCCGGCACGGACCTGATCGTGGCGGCGCTCCGTCAGGGCGGGGCGGACGTCTTCAACGCCTCGCTCGGCCAGGGACTCTTCTCGGATCCGATCGACAAGACGATCACGAGCTTCGTGGTGTTCATCGTGCTGATGAGCCTCTCGCCGCGCGTCATCGCGCGGTTCCCGCTCGGCGAGCGAACCGTGCGGGGATCGGGCCCACTGAGCGACATCGACGCGCATTCGGGGCGGCTGCCCGGCTACGTGCTGCGGCCGCCCCGCGGCACCTACCACGCACTCAACCCGGCGACCAAGCTCGTGATCGCGTTCGCCGAGGCGGCGGTGGCCTTCGGCGTCCGCGGCTGGACGGGTCCACTGGCGGTGCTTGCGGTGCTGACGCTGACCGCGCTCGCGGCGGGCGTGGCGCGGCGCATGTTCCCGTTCGCGCTCGCCACGATCCCGCTGGTGATCTCGATCCTGCTGGTGAACACGCTCCTGTACCCTGGCGCCACCGACGCGATCCTGCGGATCGGTCCACTCGCGCCGACCTGGAGCGGGCTGACCGCCGCCCTGCAGGCAACGTTCCGCGTCATCGCGTTCGCCCTGTCCGCCGCCATCCTCGGGCTGACGACGCCCACGGACGACCTCCTCTCCGACCTCGAGCGGCGGGGGCTCGGCCGCCGCGGGACGTTCGTGATCGGCTCGGCCATCCGGATGGTGCCGCGAATGGGCGAGCGTGCGGCCGAGATCACCGACTCGCAGCGCGCCCGCGGGATGGACACGCAGGGCAGCGTGGCGCGCCGCGTCAGAGGCGTGATCCCGCTGGCCGGGCCGATGATCTTCGGCGCGCTGACCGAGGTCGAGGAGCAGACGATGGCCCTCGAGGCCCGCGCCTTCTCCGCCCCGGCCCGTCGAACCGTGCTTCGCACGCTCCCCGACTCGGGCCGACAACGTACCGTTCGGTGGGTGCTGTTCCTTGGCGCGCTCGCGGCGGTGGCCGCGGAGATCGCGGGAGTGCTGCACCTTCCATGACGCTCACCCTCTCGGCGGCACGGTATCGCTACGCAGGCACGGCGCGCGACGTGCTCGACGGAATCGACCTCGAGGTGGCACGCGGGCGCGTCGTCGGGCTCGTGGGCGCCAACGAGTCGGGCAAGAGCACCGTGTGCCTGGTCGCGTCCGGGCTGGCACCCGCCGCGATCGGAGGACGGCTCGACGGCTCCGTGACCATGGACGGCGTGGAGACGAGGTCGCTCAGGCCGCACGAGCTCGCGCAGCGCTGCGGCGTCCTGTTCCAGAACCCGACCACGCAGCTCTCCGGCACGGCCGTGACGGTCTACGAGGAGCTCGCCTTCGGGCCACGCAACCTTGGGCTCGGCATCGGCGAGATCGTGGATCGCGTCGAGTGGGCCCTCCACCTGCTCGGGATCGCCGCGCTCGCCCCGAAGGATCCCGCCCGACTCTCCGGCGGGCAGGCCCAGCTCGTCGCGCTCGCCTCGGTGCTTGCGTTGCGGCCGGGGTACCTGGTGCTGGACGAGCCCACGAGCCAGCTCGACCCGCATGGCACGCGGCTGGTGGGCGAGGCGCTGGCACGTCTCGCCGGCGACTCCGGGACCGGGATCCTGATCGTCGAGCACAAGACCGAGCTGCTCGCGGCGCTCGCCGCCGACGTGCTCGTGATCGACCGGGGGCGGATGGTCGAGTCCGGGCCGGCGGGCGATGTGCTGGCCGATCCGCGGCTCGTGGAGCTGGGCGTCGAGCCGCCGCCCGCCGTCAGGCTGCGGCGCGCGCTGGACGCGGCCGGGCTCGAGCTCGACCCGACCGTCCTCGACGCGGCGAACCGCGCCTGGATGTCCGACCGCCCGGGCGGCGTGGGGAGCCGGGCGTGAGCATCCCGATCGCCGTCGAATCGGTCGTCTTCGTCTATCCCGACGGGACGCGGGCGCTCGACGGCGTGGACCTGCGGATCGCGCCCGGGGAACGGATCGCGATCGTGGGTCAGAACGGGTCCGGCAAGTCCACCCTGGTGCGGCATCTCGACGGGCTGCTGCGCCCGACCGAGGGCCGCGTGCTCGTGGACGGCGTCGACGCGGCCCGCTTCCACGTCGCTCAGCTCGCCGCGAGGGTCGGGCTCGCGTTCCAGAACCCGGACCGACAGATCTTCGCCGGGCGGGTGCGCACCGAGGTCGCGTTCGGGCCCCGGAACCTGGGACGGAGCGGCGCGGAGCTGGACCGTGACGTGGAGGAGGCGCTCGAGGCCGTGGGCCTGGCCGGCACCGCCGACGCGAACCCGTATGACCTGGGGTACTCGCGGCGCAAGCTGCTGGCCATCGCGTCGATCCTCGCCATGCGCACGCCGGTCGTCATCCTCGACGAACCGACCACGGGACAGGACGCGCGTGGCGTGGGCTGCCTGCGCGCGATCATCGATGGGCTCTCCGCGGAGGGGCGGACGGTGATCTCGGTCAGCCACGACCTGCGCTTCGTGGCGGAGACGGCGCGCCGCGTGGTGGTGATGCGGGCGGGGCGCATCGTGCTCGACGGGACCCCGGCCGACGTGTTCGCGGAGGCGAGCTGGCCCGCACTGGCCTCGACGTACCTCGAGCCGACGCTGGCGGCCCGGGTGGGCGCCCGGCTCGGCCTGCCGGGAACGGCAACGCAGGCGAGCCTGGTCGACGCGCTCGTTTCCCGGCGAAACGGCAGCCCGCAACCGCCGGACGCGCATGGAGGAACGGACCATGGATGAGCAGATCCGCGTGGTCGACAACAGCGAGGCCCTGCGGTACGAGGTGCGCGTGGGGGAGCGGCTGGCGGGCTTCGCGGAGTATCGCGCCCTGCCCGGCCACGTCGTGTTCACGCACACGGTGGTGCTCCCCGGGTTCGAGGGTCGCGGCGTGGGGAGCCGGCTCGCGGCGGGCGCGCTCGACGACGTGCGGGCACGGGGGATGACGATGACGCCACAGTGCCCCTTCATCGCGGCGCACGTCCGCCGCCACCCCGAGTACGCCGACCTGGTCCGCGAGGCGCCCCGGCCGACGATGGCCGCGATGGCCCTCGGCCGCGACGCGCCAACGGTCCGCGAGGCGCCTCGTCGGCTTCGGACTAGACTAGGCCTTCGCCGACTGTCGGCGAGCGAACGCTGGGTCTTGCCTTCTCGGACCTCGCGCCTGCGATCTCACCATCGGGAAGCGGAGACACAGGGGGCGACATGTCCGGCACTGTCAAGAAGGTCGTGGCCGACCGCGGGTTCGGGTTCATCACCGCCGAAGACGGTAAGGACTACTTCTTCCACCGCAGCTCGGTGAGCCCATCGCTCGATTTCGACCGGCTGCTCGGGGGCGAGCGCGTGGCGTTCGAGGTCGAAGCGAGTCCGCGCGGCCCGCGCGCCATCAACGTACGCGCCGTCGAAGACTGATCCGGAGAGCCGGCATCATGCACTGGCAGCGTTCCGGGCTGGCTCACAAGGAAGGCCGCGACGCCGGCGGGCCCGAGCCGGTCAAGCATGTCATCGAGGAGTACCGGCACAGGCTCCGGCAGGTGACCTGCACCTGCGGCTGGCAGGGGAGCAGCGTCGACAGCGATCCGGCCGGCTGGAAGGCGCACCTGGCGGAGACGCGGCGGCAGCGGGCGAGCGCCCCGGGTTCCTGACCCGGGTGTCACCGCGATGATGTACTGGGGTTGGCACCTCGGCCACGGCGGCTGGGTTGTCGGGCTCATCGGCATGCTGATCTGGCTGGCCATCATCGGCCTCTTCGTGCTGCTGGTCGTGCGCCTGGTCTCCCGGCCTCGCCACGACCAACCATGGTCGATGCAGCCGCGTCCGGACGACCCCGAGGAGATCCTTCGGGCGCGATTCGCCCGCGGCGAAATCCCGCCCGACGAGTTCGAGCAGCGGCTCGAGGTGCTCAGGCGGACCGGGCCTCCATCTTCGCCCCCCAAGTGACGCGGCGGGGATCCTGCCCGGCCCCGGTGAGCCTGCCGGCCGCCCGCCGGTAACCGCGCTCGAGGCGGAAGGCATCGAGGCGGGCGCCTGCCGTCGATCACGCCCGGACGAACGCCATGGGATGATCCCCCGCGCATGGACATCGTCATCTTCGTCGTTGGGCTTGCCATGGTCGGGCTGGTCCTGTGGGACGTCTTCGAGACGATCGTGGTGCCGCGGCCAACGCCCGGCCGGCTGCGCCTGGCGAAGCACCTGACGGGTCTGACGTGGCGCGCCTGGCGGGCCGTCTCGCTCCGCGTGAGCTCCGGTCTCCAGCGCGAGCTGCTGCTGGGCATCTTCGCGCCCGCGCTGGTCGTGCTGCTCGTGCTCGTGTGGATGGTCCTGCTCGTCTTCGGGTACGGGCTGATGTTGTTCGCGCTGCGCGCGCAGCTCTCGCCCCCCGCACCCGACCTCGGCGTCGCGGTCTATTTCGCCGGCTCCTCGATCCTGACCCTCGGTTTCGGCGACGTGCTGGCGGTGGGTGGCGCGGCGCGGATCGTGACCATCACGGCCGCGGCCACCGGGCTCGGGGTCGTCGCGCTCGGGATCACCTACCTGTTCTCGCTGTTCGGCTCGTTCCAGCGACGCGAGATCCTGGTGGTCACGCTCGCTGCGCGGGCCGGCGGCCCTCCGTCGGCCGTGACGCTCCTCGAGACGTACGCCCGCTTCGGGCTCACGGGTGATCTGCCCGTCCTCTTCGCCGACTGGGAGCGCTGGTCCGCCGAGGTCCTTGACTCCCACGTCGCATACCCCATCCTGGGCTACTTCCGGTCCAGCCACGACAACTCCTCGTGGGTGAGCGCGCTCGGTGCGGTGCTCGATTCGGCCTGCTTCGTCCTCACCACGATCCGCGGGCTGCCGCGCGGTCAGGCGGAGATGGCCAAGCGGGTCGGTGCCCACTTCGTCGAGGACATCGCCAACTACCTCGGCTTCGGACCGGTCGAGGGCTCGGGCGTGGACCGCGTCGCGTTCGACGAGGCGTACGAACGTCTGGCCGACGCCGGCTACGACCTCGAGGAAGCCGATGAGGCGTGGAGCGCGTTCGAGCAGGTGCGCGCGACGTACGCGGCACGGCTCGTGGTGTTGGCCGACTACTGGGCGGTCTCCGGGGTACGGTGGACGGCGGAACGCACGGCCGCCGCGTCCGCTGCCCACGAGCGCGGAGGGCCGGCGATCCAGCGCAAGCCGGGCAACTGATACTCCGGCTGCGCCCGTCGCGGGCGGCGCGACAGGCCGTCGTCAGCATCACGGGCCGTGGCCTGCGGCGCGACGGGCCGTCGTCAGCATCACGGGCCGTGGCCCGGCCCTCTTCCCCCCGCATGGAGGTGTGAGCTTGCCATACTTTGTATGGCCGCGTGGAAGGGCCACCCTGAGGGAGGGCGCTGGCGTCGCGATCGTGTCTGCGGGAGGTCCGCCCTGCGGGAGGCCACGGACATCCGCCCTTCGGGAGGTCCGCCCTTCTGAGGTCCGCCCTCACTGACCACGACGGACGGTGAAGACGATGCCCAGACGAGATGCGTCGAGGCCCGGAGCCCGCAGCCTGGCACGGGCCGGCCGTCACTGTCGAGACGCTGCCAGAGCCGTCGAGACGCTGCCAGGCCGTCGAGACGTTGCCAGGCCGCCAGCGAGCGGCTCGCGCTTCCCCGCGATAGCACTGCCGGGTGCCATACTTTGTATGCCGCGTCGGCGGGAACCCACGCAGGGTGAAAGGTCGTCGAGGTGTTCTCTCGGTCCGTGGCGCGAGCCAACACGGTGCTGATGCTCCACGCGGCTTCGCCACTCGGGACGGCGGACGTGGCACGCGCGGCCGGCCTCTCGTACACGCCGGCCGAGTCCGCCCTCGACACGCTCGAGAGACGAGGCCTGGCCCTGCGGACGCGGAGGGCTGGCCGCGAGAGGTTCGGCCCGAACCGGGACAGCCTCTACTACCCCATGGCCTACCTGACGGCGCTGGTCGACCTCCCGGTCGCGCACGCGCTCCGCGAGCAGCAGGTTTCGCGTGTGTATGTCTACGGCCCGCTGACCAGGCGGGCGGCGCGGCCAGGGGTATCGACCTCGACCTGCTCGTGGTCGGCGAGATGAACGATCTCGCGATGGCGGTGGCGCAGCTGACCTTGATGGGGTCCCGACTCGGCCGAGCCGTCATCCCGGTGTTCATGTCGGACGAGCAGTTCGATCGGGCGAGGCGTCGGGGCGACGGACACGTCGCGGCCGCGCTCGCGGGCGTGCAGATACTCGGTCCCCGATCCGCCTGACGCGCGCGACGACGAGGCCAGGCCTCGGAGCGGCGAGCGCGCTACTCCTCGACGAGCAGCGGCACCTCGGTCGCCGCGCCGTCACGGATCTGCCACGCACGCACCACGGGCGAGTCCATGTCGACGAGCGAGCAGAGAACGTAGACCGAGTCGGGGTAGTACGCGAGCCCGATGTCGGTCGGTGACGGCTCCGCGGGCGAGCGGACGTGTGAATGGAAGATGCCCCACACGACGCTGCCGGCGTCGTCGAGCTCCAGCATCAGCCGAAGCTGCTCGGCCGGGTCGATCAGGTAGCGATAGGGCGACGCCGCGGCGTTCGTGAGCCCGTGGAACCGCGAACCGGCGCCGCCCTCGGCGTGCGATCGGTCGGCCGACAGGATCCCGCACGCCTCGTTGGGGTACCCGCGTCGGGCCCAGTCGACCAGCTCGTCGCGAAGCGCCCGGGGCAGGCGGGCCGGCGCACCATTGTCGGTCACCACCAGCTCCGCGATTCCAGGTCGCGCTCCATCTCGCCCATGTCGCGTGTCCAGATCCCGCCGGAGAGGTACTTCCAGCCGCCGTCGGCGAGCAGCACGACGATGGTGCCGTGCGGCATCTCGGCGGCCACGCGAGCGGCTGCCACGAGCGCCGCTCCCGACGACACGCCCGCGAAGATCCCCTCCCGCTCCGTGAGCGCGCGCAACGCGTCGATCGCGTCGGCGTTCGACACGAGGAACTTGGCGTCGAGGATCGACGGGTCGAATACCTCGGGCACGAAGCCTTCCTCGAGCGAGCGGAGGCCCTGGACGTTCTCGCCGGGCATCGGCTCGGCCGCCACGATGCGGACGTCGGGGTTGTGCTCGCGGAGGCGGCGGCCCACGCCCGTGAGGGTTCCGCCCGTGCCGAGGCCGGCGATGAACACGTCCACCTCGGGACAGTCGGCGATGATCTCCTCCGCCGTCCCCTCGTAGTGCGCCAGCGGGTTGGCCGGGTTGCCGTACTGGTAGGGCATCACGAAGCGCTCGTCGCGGGAGACCAGGTACTTCGCGAGCTCGACCGCCCCGTTCGAGCCCTTCTCGCCGGGAGAGTCGATGACCTCCGCGCCGAAGAGCGCGAGCAGCTGTCGTCGCTCGTTCGTGACGTTGTCCGGCATCACGACGGCGACCCTGTAGCCCTTCCGCCGGGCGATCATGGCGAGCGAGATGCCGGTGTTGCCGCTGGTGGGCTCGATGATGATGGAGTCCGGGCGGAGCGCGCCGCGCCGCTCCAGGTCCTCGATCAGGTACTTCGCCACGCGGTCCTTCACGGACCCGGTCGGGTTCATGAACTCGAGCTTGGCGTAGAGCCGCACGTTCTCGTTGGGCGACATCCGGGGGATCTCGACGAGCGGGGTGTGCCCGATGGCGTCGACGATCGACGGGAACCGGCCTCCGTGCGGCCCCGCACCTTCGTGGGCGTGCGGGCGGAGGCGCTCAGCCACGGCCTGCGACGGGACCGCGGCGTGTGGTGGGGGGACCACGGCCATCGCCCTACGCGCCTCCGGCCATCGCCGGCAGGATCACCACCGTGTCGGTCGCCGAGGCCGGCGTGCTCAGCTCCTGCAGGTACCGGATGTCCTGGTCGTTCAGGTAGACGTTGACGAACCGGTTCAGCGAGCCGTCGGCCGCCAGCAACTGCTCGCCGAGCCCCGGGAACCGCTCGACCAGCCCGGCCACGACGTCGCCCACGGTCGATCCGTCGACCTCGACCTGCTTGTTCCCTTCCGCCTGCGCCCGCAGGACGGGCGGGATGCGCACCTTGCTCACGGTTCAGCCGATCCGGCCCAGCGGGCGGGCCACCAGTGGCGTCGCCCGGAGACCCGGAGCGGCCGCGGCATCGCGTGCCCCGTCGCCGCACGCCGGGCAGCTCGGATCCCGCCGCAGCTTCAGCTCCTGGAACGACATGTCGAGGGCGTCGTAGATCAGCAGCCGGCCCACCAGGGGGTCGCCGATGCCCAGCAGGACCTTGATCGCTTCGGTGGCCTGCAGCAGCCCGAGGGTCCCGGGCACCACCCCCAGCACCCCGGCGACGGAGCAGCCCGGCGCCAGCTCGGGGGGAGGCGGGGTGGGATACAGGCACCGGTAGCACGGACCGGCGTACGGCTGGAAGACCGTCAGCTGGCCCTCGAAACGGAACACGCTCGCGTGAACGACGGGGATGCCGGCCCGCACGGCCGCATCGTTCAGCGTGTACCGCGTCTCGAACGTGTCCGTGCCGTCGAGGATCACGTCGTAGCCCTCGATGATCCGGTCCACGTTCGACTCGGTCAGCATCTCGTCGTACGCCACCACTTCGATGTCGGGGTTCAGCGCGTGGACCGACTGCGCGGCCGAGTCGGTCTTCTTCTGCCCGACCCGATCGGTCGCGTGGATGACCTGCCGCTGGAGGTTGCTCAGGTCCACCGTGTCGAAGTCGACCACCCCGATCGTCCCGACCCCGGCGGCGGCGAGGTACAGCAGGCCGGACGACCCCAGCCCGCCGGCGCCGATGAACAGCGCGCGCGACGCGAGGAGCCGGGCCTGGCCCTCCGAGCCGACCTCGGGGATCAGCAGGTGCCGGCTGTACCGGCGCTTCTGCTCCGGCGTCAGGACCCGGGGCTGCGTCCACGGGCGCCCTTCCGACTTCCAGAGCTGGAAGCCGCCCGCCATGGAGATCGGAGCCGCATAGCCCATCTCCCTGAGCTCGCGCGCCGCGAGAAGCGAGCGGACGCCGCCGGCGCAGTAGATGACCACGGGCGCGTTGCGGTCCGGCAGCACGCTCTCGATCTCCATCTCGAGGTAGCCGCGAGCCACGTGGAGGGCGCCGGGGATGTGTCCCTCCTCCCACTCGTGCTGCTCGCGGACGTCGAGGAGCCTCACGCCCGACGCCGCGAGACGGGCGGCCTCGTCGGGCCACACCTCGCGTGCGACGGCGCGTGCCTCGCGCATCAGTTCCTGGAATGTCTTGGTCATCTGACAGGTGCTCCGGGATATCGGGGGGCGGGACCGCCCGGGAGGACGGGCGGCGGGATCGCGGTAGCGAGCGACTGGACGCCGGCGAGTCAGGCCGGCCGCCGACACCTGCAGCGGCCCGGGCGAGCTGCCGGCGATGGCATGCGCATCACGCGGGCTCCTCCTCGGTCTGAGCCTGCCAGGCAACCCGGTCTTCGAGGCCGCGTCGCAGCGTCTCCACGGACAGCAGCGCGCACTTCAGTCGAGCCGGGCTGATCTCGATCCCCAGTTCGTCCATCACGTCCTGGCGCCCGATCTTCGCGACCTCGGCGAGCGGAAGCCCGCGGATCCGATCGGTGAGCATGGAGGCCGACGCCTGGCTGATGGCACACCCGCGCCCGGTGAACGCGACCTCTTCAACGTGTCCATGCCCGTCGATCCGCAGCATCAGGGTGAGCCGGTCGCCGCACAGCGGGTTCGAACCCTCCTGCACGACGTCGGGGTGTTCGAGCGTCCCGAAGTTGTGCGGGTGGCGGTAGTGCTCGAGGATCTCGGCACGGTACAGGTCGTCCATCGGCGTCAGTATCGCGCAGAAGGGCGCCTGGGCGCCCGGGCGAGGCTGGTGTCCGCCCGGCTGGCGCGCACCCGACCGGTCGGCACGTCGCCCCCGTTCGCCCGGGCGAAGCTGGTCACGCGAACAGCTCCTGCACCTTGCGCAGGCCGGCGACCAGGCGATCGATGTCGTCGGTGGTGCTGTAGACGCCGAAGCTGGCGCGCGCCGTGGCCGCCTCCCCGAGGCGCTCGTGCAGCGGCTGCGTGCAGTGGTGCCCGGCCCGGACCGCGACCGCCTCCCGGTCGAGGATCGTCGCGACGTCGTGCGGATGCACCCCGGGCAGGTTGAACGTGACCACGCCCGCCCGCTCGTCCACCGACGACGGGCCGTACAGGACGATCCCCGGCACGCCGCGGCGCAGCGCGTCGAGCGCGTAGCCCGTCAGCCGGCGCTCGTGCTCTCGGACGCGGTCCATGCCGAGGGCCGACAGATAGTCCACCGCGGCGCCCAGCCCGATCGCCGCCGAGATGTCGGGCGTTCCGGCCTCGAACTTCCAGGGGACGTCGTTGTAGACCGTCGAGCGCAGGTGCACCTCGCGGATCATCTCGCCGCCGCCCATGTAGGGGGGCATCGCGTCGAGCAGCTCGCGACGCGCCCACAGCACGCCGCTGCCGGTCGGGCCGAGCGACTTGTGGCCGCTGAACGCGTAGAAGTCGCAGCCCAGCTCCGCCACGTCCACCGGCATGTGCGGGACGGCCTGCGCGCCGTCGACCAGCACCAGGGCGCCGGCGGCGTGGGCGCGATCGACCATCGCGCGGACCGGGTTGATGGTGCCGATGCCGTTCGAGACGTGGGTGAACGAGACCAGCCGGGGCCGCGTGCGCAGGAGCGCGTCGAAGCTGTCCTGGACGAGGCGGCCCTCGTCATCGATCGGGACGAACTCCAGGTCCGCGTCCTTCTCCTGGACGAGCATCTGCCAGGGCACCAGGTTCGAGTGGTGCTCGAGCTCGGTGAGGACGATCGTGTCGCCCGGCCCGACGTTCCGGCGCCCCCACGTGGCCGCGACGAGGTTGATCGCCTCGGTGGCGTTGCGCACGAAGACGATCTCGTGGCGGTCCCGCGCGCCGATGAACCGGGAGACCTTCTCGCGGGCGCCCTCGTAGGCGGCCGTGGCCTCCTCGCCGAGCTGGTAGATGCCGCGATGGACGTTGGCGGTGAACCGCGTGTTGTACCCGTCCACGGCATCGACGACCGCGCGCGGCTTGAGGCTCGTCGCGGCGCTGTCGAGGTATGCGATCCGGCGACCGGCGAAGTCCCGCTCGAAGAGGGGGAAGTCGGCGCGGAGCGCGTCCGGGTCGAGCGGGTCGCGAAGCAGCGCGTCCGCCGCGACAGTCTCAATCCGGCGCTCGCCGATCGCCATCGTCAGGTCCTTCCTTCGCCGTCCGCCGTCAGTGAGCCGCCGGCTCGGGTTCGGGCGCCTCGTCGCTGACGAAGTCCTCGTAGCCCGCCTCGCGCAGCACGGGGGCGTAGCCCTCCTCCTCGAGGCGGAGCGCGAGGTCGCGGCCGCCCGACTCCAGGATCCGGCCGCGCGCCAGGACGTGCACGTAGTCCGGCGTGATGTAGTTCAGGAGCCGCTGGTAGTGCGTGATGAGCAGGACGCCCATGTCGGGGCTGAGCTGCGCGTTCACGCCCTCGGCGACGATCCGGAGCGCGTCGATGTCCAGGCCCGAGTCGGTCTCGTCGAGGATCGCGAGCTCCGGCTGCAGAATGGCCATCTGGAGCATCTCGAGCCGCTTCTTCTCGCCGCCGGAGAACCCCTCGTTGACGTAGCGCCCGGCGAACGAATCGTCGAGCTTGAGGAGCCCCATCTTCTCGCGCATCAGCTTGCGGAAGGCGCCCATCGTGATCCCGCCGCGCGCCGGGTCGGACGGGTCGAAATCGGCGCTGCCGTCGAGGCCGCGCATCCGCGCGTTGCGCGCGGTGCGGAGGAAGCTCGCGACCGACAGGCCGGAGATCGCGGTCGGGTACTGGAACGCCAGGAAGATGCCCAGGCGCGCACGCTTGTCGGGCGAGAGGGCCAGGATGTCCTGCCCTTTCCACGTGACCTGGCCCTGCGTGACCTTGTAGGCCGGATGCCCCATGAGGGCGTACGCGAGGGTCGTCTTGCCGGAGCCGTTGGGACCCATGATCGCGTGGACCTCGC
Source organism: uncultured Chloroflexia bacterium (assembly GCA_963759135.1). Lineage (GTDB taxonomy): Bacteria > Chloroflexota > Limnocylindria > Limnocylindrales > CSP1-4 > JAJYNJ01. The sequence goes on from CAVWXU010000022.1 coordinate 38,675, forward strand.
CCCGGGGGACCGTCAGGTCCACGCCCGCGAGGATCTCGCGGTCGGGGTTCGCGATCGGCACGACGTGCAGGTCGCGGATCACCAGGGCGTTGTCGTTCGCGGGGACGGGCGCGGCGGCGAGCGCGGGTCGCGTCGGCGAGCCGGTCGCGTCGGATTGTTGCGTGTCGGTCACGGCGGGAATTCGACTCCTCGGTGGTCGGCCGGCGCCCGGGTCGTGGGCGTGGCCGAGGGCTCAGACGACGGCGTGCATGGGACGCGAGTCGGGTGAGGGATAGGCGTCGGTCGCGGGGCGGGCGTCGGGCACGGGAAGGTCAGCGGGCGCGGGGATCGGCGGAAGCGCGAGGTCGGCGAGGGTCAACGAGTCGACCGCGTCGGTGATCGCGTCGCGAACCCTGACCCACAGCGTGTTGACGGTGCAGAACGTCGTGCGCCCGCATTGCCCCGCGGTCTCGAGATCGTGCGCCGCGCAGATCATGGGGACGATGGGGCCTTCGAGGGCCCGGAGGACGTCGCCCATGCCGATCTGGACGGGTGGGCGCGCGAGCGTGTACCCGCCGCGGGCACCGCGGTGGCTGACGACGAGCTCGGCGGCGCGGAGGCTGACGACGAGCTGTTCGAGGTAGGGGCGAGGGAGGTCCTCGTGCTCGGCCACGTCGGCCAGGCTCATCGGGCCTTCGCCGTAATGGCGGGCCAGGTCGACCATCAGTCGCACGCCGTACTCGCCCTTCGTGGAGAAGTGCACGGCGCCGCTGCTCATGAAGCTGGTACGCACGATCGAGTCGCTGCCCCCGGGTGGTCGCTCACGCTGGCGACGATTGCCGTCCGGCGCGGGTACAGATCTGGCCGGTCGCCCGGCTCTTCCCGTGCCCGCATCAATTCCGACGGAAATCGTCGGATTTGAGTCTAGAGCCACCGGGCTCAAACTGCAACCAGCCCTGGGGGTAGTAGGTAGGGCCACAAGAAGTTGCCGCTCGGGGCCCGTCGGCGCCATGCGCGGATGTCACCGCCCGCACTTGACGAGCGGAATTGGCGGACACGTGGGAGATATCGGCCCCGCCGACCCCCGGGACCTCGCGCTCGGCTGCTCGCCCCAGCTCCCTCAGTTGTCGATCCAGGCGGGGTCGGCGCCGTAGAAGAGCGGGTACGGTCCGGAGCCGTCGAGCGGCACTACCCAGATGCTGCCCGTTCCCGCCGCATTGAGGCGATGCATGAGCAGCGCGGTGTCGCCGAATACCCAGCGCACGTGATCGGTGTCAGCGAGCGGGGAAATCGAACGTGACGACGACCCGTCCGGGCTCACGATCGACAGCTCGTCTTTCCCATCGATGAAGAAGCTGGCCACAGCGATCGAGCGGCCGTTGTCGGACCACGCCACCGAGGTCGTGTAGTCGGCCTTGGGAGGCAGCGTCGTAATGAGGCCACCGGAGTCGGTGATCACGCCCACGCTTGGCTCTAGCCGCTCGTTCCTCCAGCCTGCCACCATGGCGACGAGGCGGTGCCCATCGGGGGCCCAGTCGGGTGACTCGACGTCGAACCCCACCGAACCGCCGCTGCCGAGGGGCGCCCACGTGCCGTGGGCCACGTCGAGCACGAAGATGCTCGCGCACCCAGTGCAGCCACGGCTGTCGACTGAGACCGCGATGCGGTCGCCGCGAGGCGACCAGCTGACGCCGTGGTAGTCGGTGCGGTTCGGCGGACTGGGGATGGCGTGGAGGCCCGTCCCGTCGGCATTCACGATCACGAGCTCGTCACTCGGTGGCCCTGAGGCGGGGAAGGATGCCCGCACGAAGGCCAGCTGCCGACCATCGGGAGACCAGTCGAGCCACGACAACGGCTTGTGAATGACGGTGATGGTCTCGATGTTGACCGTGCTGCGGTAGATGGTGCCTACTGCGCCGGTCTTCAGATCGGCGACGCAGATCGCGTTCGTGCCAACGAAGGCAATCCGACCCGAGAGCCCCGGGTGAGCCGCTACTGGCGGGCACGCCAGAGCCGGCGAGAGCGTTGCGATGGACTTCGTCGCAAACGCGGCGACAGCCGATGGGTCGGCGGCCTTGTCGGAGCCGGTGAAGGCCACCGTGAGCGTCCGTCCGTCGGCGAGCCGGAGGATGTAGTCGATGGCACTGAACGAGGGCCAGTCGCCGACCTTCCCCGAATAGTTGATCGCGACCGCGTCGCCCGCTGGCGTCCGGGCGGTCGACTGCGCGATCGTGACTCCCGGGATCATGTCGCGTGTCTCGCGCACGTCTCGATCCGCCGCGGCCGGCAGCGACGTGTCCCCTGTCTCCACATAGACGTCGACCTCCGCGCCCGGGACCGTGCCGCTCGCTATCACGAGGTCACCGGTTGCCACCAGCCGCACCATCCCGGAAGAGACCCTGGAGTTCCATAGCTCGGCGTTCCTGCGCTGCTCCGGCGACAAAGACGCCAGAGCAGCGGGTTGCCACTTTGTCTGCCACGGTTCGACGCTCCCCCACCCGGCGGGGAGCGCCAGCTGGAACACGGGGTCGGACCACGACAGGAACGCCCATCCGGACGGCGGCGCCGGGAATGCGGTGAACGATCCGCACTTGATCCCACCGGTCGCGGCTCTGCCGACTCGGATGGCGATCTTGCCGGTGCCGGTGGTGGCCTTGGTGATGGAGGTGACCTGGCTGGCCGTCAGGCCGCTCGTCCGTGCCGCGGCCCCGGCGCTGCTGGTCTTGAGGGCGGGGACCTTGACGAGCACGGTCCCCACCGAGCTGCAGGTGCCCTTGTAGAGCGTGACGGCCAGGCTGGTCGACTTGGGCAGCTTGGCCAGCTTCAGCGCCAGCGAACCCTGGCCGGTGGCATAGAGCTGGAGCGTGGCCGTCCCGTTGGCGCCGCCGCTCCCGATCCTGGCGCTCCAGGCGTTGGTGACCGTGGCCGCCCTGGCGCTGGCCGGGGCCACCACGAGGAGCGCCACCGCGAGCACTGACAACGACAACGCGACGCGTCCACCGCGCGCGGCCTGACCCATGGCTCTCTCCCTCGACGTTCGGGCAGATGGCCCGAAACTCGGGCGGGTCGGTCTCGCCAGTGGCTCGGCGCGGTCGTGGGCGGCCGTTTGGGCAGTGGCCGCGTGTCAGAGCCCCCCGTAGGGGTCCATTGTCCCACCGGAGGGAATAGTCTCAGCCTTCGCGCGCGGGTGCGGTTGGCCTCGAACCTTGCGCCGTCAGCGTGTCGCCAGCCGCTCCCACCACATGGGGTGTGGCACGGTGCGTTCGGCGTGGGGCTCCCGAGCGCGAACAAGTGCTGCCGGAGAGCAGCCGCGAGCTTGAGGGGCGTATCGAGCGATGGATCTTCAGCGGCCAGGAGGGCGGCGGCGCCGCTGACGTATGGGGCTGCCTCGCTGGTGCCACAGAAGCCGTTGGGGTGGTCCGTCGTCGTGGTGCATGCGGGGGCCACGACGTTCGGCTTGATCCGGCCGTCAAGGGTAGGGCCGATCGAGCTGTAGCGCTCGATATTGTTCGGGGCAGCGAAGGAGACCGCACCGACCGTGATCTCTCCCGTGTTGGCAGAATTGGCGGGCGCCCCCAAGGGGGGCGTGGACGTGTGGTTCTCCAGCGGCTGCCCGTTGCCGGCGAGCAAATCGAGCTGGACGGACTGGCCGCTGTTGCGCCGGATGGCCAGGCTGTAGGTCCCGTCCGCGCTCGCCGTGTAGTGCAGCAATTCCGCGGGAACGTCCGAGACCGATTGCATCTGGTCTGCTGTCTCAACCAGCGTGCCGTCGGGCCCGTATAAGAGGAGGCCGTAGTCGTTCTGTGGGGCCGTCCACGAATCCGCCCATCGGAGAGCGGCGAAGAACTCATTGCCGGCCGTGAGCGCAATCTCATCGCGCGTGATTCCTGGTGCGAAGTCATTGAGACTAGGGTCGGTCCCGTCGGGCGTGAACTGCCCTCGCCACGCGCCCAGGGCTTCATTCCCAGCAGAGTTAACCCACAGGATGCCGGCCGAAACGGCGTGGTCGACGGCCGCGTAGGCGGTGCCGGTTGGCTGTCTGAATTGGAGGGCCAAATGACATGCGCGTGATTGAGGCCTCGACGCGCTGGGGCCGCGCCGATCCTGGTAGGCATGCAGCACTCCGAGCCCGGGGTCGAGTCCGACGATACGAGCCGCAATCGTCGCTTCGCCCTCCAGGATGGCGCACACGTAGTTCAGCAAGGCATTGGCGGGATGGACGGCAAGCCGTGGGCCGCTCGTCAGCGGTGACAAACGGCTCCGAAGGTCCGCCAGTAGAGCGACACCTGCTCTGCGTCCCGCCGCGCGTACCGAGCTTGACCCTGTCGCCTGGACGGTCATACTGTCAAGCGTGGATGCGGAAAAGCGTCAAAGCAGCGTACCGGCCTCGACGGAGCGCGTTTGGCGCGGTCCGCAGTACGTGGCCGTCCAATCGCGGGGGTTGATCGCCCTGCCGGCCGGCCTGCGTCGCCGGCTGCACCTCGACGAGCCCGGCGCCCAGGTGGCGATCGTCGAGCGCGAGGACGGCGTGGTCGAGCTGCGGCCGGCGCTGCCCGTCGCAGCGGACCAGCGCTGGTTCTGGACCGAGCGCTGGCAGGCGATGGAGCGCGAGGTCGACGCCCATCTCGAGGCGGGCCGGGTCGTCGTGCTCGACGGACCGGACGAGCTGTTCGATCACCTGGACGGTGGCGGACGCGTTGCCGCTTCGGAAGAGCCCGCCGTCCCCGACACGCGGTGAAGTTCGAGGTCACGCCGGCCTTCACGGCCGATTGGGCCCGGCTGTCGGAAGAAGAGCGCGCCCGCTTCCGGGCCGTCGTCCGCGACCGCTTCAACCCGGCCTGCGAGCGCCGCGTCGCCGACCCGGCCGCTCCCTGGCCGCAGTCCCTGCGCGTGCGAGACGTGGAGGGTGCGATCGGGGTTCTCGAGATGACGTGGAGCTTCAGCGGGCCGGACGGCCGGGCGACGTTCGAGTGGGTCGTCCGCGACGACGAGGCGCGCGTTCGCTGGCGCCGGATCGGCGGCCACCGGGTGTTCGATCGTCCTTGACGCCGGAAGGCGAACTGCCGGGGACCCGTGGATGCAAGATCGGCGCATGGACGCGATGCCGCTCCGGTCGTCATCGCCGAGGGCTCGGCGCTCTTCGGGAAGGCGCCGATCCCGATTTGGTGCCCTGGATCCAGCGTGGAGCGGCTGCGTGAGGCGGCTCGCCTCGCCGATATCCGGAGCTGCTCCGCGGACCAGCGGAGCGAACTGGAGGGACTCGGGCCCAGGCTCGACTCGTTCGAATGGGCCCGCGCAGAGGTCAGTTGGGATCCGCAGACGATCCGCCGTTCGAGCCGGGGTCGTCGCCGCGCTGGCTCCGGCCGGCGGCCGGCTCCACGCCGTCAGCCGTACAGCAGCGAACCGGGCGTGGTGAGGACCTGGCCCGTCTCGAGCCAGGTCTTCAGTCCGGAGAGGATCATCGGCCAGCCGCCGTACAGCTGCTCGTTCGCGCCTTCGCGGAGCTGGTCATGCGTCACGATCAGGCGGCACGAGTCGCCGACCGGCTCGATCTCCCAGGTGATTCTCGTTGACCCCTCGCGCTTCACGTCGTCGTTCCACAGGGCGACCATGCTCTGGACCAGCCGGCGCGGCGGGTCGACCTCGATGTTCACGCCTTCGCCGAGCGGCCCGGGGGCCTTCGGAGTTGGTCATCTCGAAGCGCGAGCCGGGCGTCCAGTCCGAGGTGACCCGGTTGCCGAACTGGTACCTGGCTCGCGTCTCGCCGTCGGTGATCGCCGCCCAGAGCCGTTCCGGGGACGTCCTGATGTAGAACTCGAACACTTTCTCCATGGCCGCCCCATTCTGTCACGGGCCGGCCAGGCTCGCGCGGGGACCCTTCGAGGCCGTCGCGTGGAAGGCGGGCGCGCTGGCACGGGTGGCCCCGCGATGCCCTCCGGCCGGCAGGTCCTCCCCCAGTGTCAGGAAGCCGGGCCGAAGACCGCGCTCCCCAGCTCGGAGAGGCTGAACCCGTTGCCGTCGCCGTTCGGTGCCGAGGGAATGTCCGCGACGACTCCGCGCCGGATCATCGCCCCGCCGTCGGCAGCCAGCAGGTGCGGACTGGACCCGTTGACGGTGGCGTCGTCGAAGACCACCGTGCCGTGCTCGGCCAGCGGCGTCGGCCGGTTGTCGACCACCGGCGCCTCCTCGATCCATTCCGCCGACGTGCCCGGGCCCGGCATACGAGCGCGTCGTCGTGTAGGTCCCGCTGCGCGCGTCCCGGATGGTGATCCGCCAGCGTCCCGCGGAGACGCGCGCGATGCTCGCCGTGATGTGGTCACCGGCCCGAATCGACAGCCCCCGGATCACGACCGCAGGCGCCGGGAGGATCTCCCACCAGGCCGAGTAGTGCGTGGTGCCGCCGTAGACGTCGGACTCCGTGCCCGCCTGGATCAGCGAGTCGTTGCTGAAGCCGTCGACCCCGATCCAGAGCGCGGAGAAGCCCCGGCCGTTGCTCACGGCGACCTGCGGGACGGTCCACCGGCCGCCGACACTCCGGTACGGACCGTTCGCCACGGCGTAGCCGGCCCAGTTCGAGGAATACCAGCCCAGGCCGCTGGGCTGCCACAGCGCGTTCGGAACGGTGGCGTACGCGGTCGTCGGGCGTCCGGTGTCGCCCCCGGGCGTCAGAGCGCGGCTCGCCGCCGCGCCCGGTGACGCAAGGGGCAGGATGGCGACAAGGCCCGCGCCCAGCAGCGCCGCGACCGCCCGCGCGATCGGCCTCTTCGCGAAGGGCGTGCCGACCAGTGGGCGAGCGATGGATGCCTGCCTGCCTCGCCCGCGGACCCCGAGGGCGCGCGTCGCGGACGCAGGTGGGAGGGGCGCAGGCGTCTCGAGTGCGGGCGTCACGCGCCCAAGTGTGCCGCGCGCACGTCGCTACCGTGGCCAACGGGCGGTTAAGAATTGGAGACCGTCCGACCGCGATACTTCCACTCGTGGATCACGGCGATCACGTCCGGCTGCTCAGGGAGGGCGTCGATGGCGCCGGACCCGCCTGGGCGGACCTTGGCTCGGGTACCGGGGCGTTCACGCTGGCTCTCGCCGACCTGCTGGGGCCCGACGGCGTGATCCACTCCGTCGACCGGGATGCCGGCGCGCTGCGAGAGCAGGCTCGACGCATGGGCGAGCGCTTCCCACAGGTGACGCTGCACCAGTCGATCGCCGACTTCACGGAACCTCTGCCGCTCGCCGCGCTCGACGGTGTCGTGATGGCGAACTCGCTCCACTTCCAGCGGGACAAGGCGTCCGTGCTGGCGCTTGTCCGCAGCTACCTCCGCGATGGCGGGCGGCTGGTGCTGGTCGAGTACGACACCGACGCCGGCAATCCGTGGGTGCCGTTCCCGCTGTCGTACCGGACGTGGGAGGGACTGGCCTCGCAGGCCGGATTCCGTGCGACTCGCCGGATGGCGGCGGTCCCGAGCCGCTTCCTGGGAGCGATCTACTCGGCGGTGAGCGTTCGCTGAACGGCGCCCGAACGGCTGAGCCCGGGCACCGACGTACCGTTCACGGGCACGGACGTACCCGTTGCGCCGGGGCGCGACCCCCGGCAGACTCTCAGCGTGCGACCCCGCCGGATCCGTTTCCACTGCGCACTTGCGTTCGCCGTCGCCGGTCTTCTCGGCGCGCTCGTCTTCGGCTGCACGGCGGTCGCACAGCCCCTCCCGAGCGGCACCCACGCTGCGGCGCCCGGAGGTGGGACGCAGGCGACCGCGGCCCCGACGAGACCGTCGGCGGCGCCTGTGGCCTCGACAGCGTCGGTCGCGTCGACCGCGTCGACCGCGTCGAGCACGCCGAACCCGACCATGACGGCGACGAATGGGACGCCGCCAGCCGAGTGCAACCGGCTCGACCGAGCCGGCCGTCGCCGACCCCTGGCCCAGCGCCCTGCCCGGCGCCGCGATCAGCCCCTCGTTCTATCTCCAGATCCCGATCCTGATGTATCACCGGATCATTGCGCCTGCCCTCGCGGGCGATTCGCTGCCCGGGCTCGTCGTGCCCCCCGAACTCTTCGACGCGCAGCTCTCGGCGCTGCACGCGGCGGGCTGGCACACGGTGACCGTGGCGCAGATCAGCCAGGCGCTCCAGCTGCACCGGACCCTGCCGCCGCGGACGTTCGCGATCTCCATCGACGACGGGTGGGACGACGGGTACACGAACGCGCTGCCCATCCTGCAGCGCTACGGGTTCCATGCCACCTACTACGTGATCGCGGGGAGGGTCGGGACCTGGACGAGCGCGCTGTCCCCCGCCGAGCTCCGCGCCCTGGCCGCGGCCGGCATGGAGATCGGCGACCACACCCTCGACCACCGGGCGCTGCCGTACCTCTCGGCCGCCGAGATGCACGTCCAGGTGATGACCGCGGCCGATCTGCTGGCGGGGTTCGTCGGCGAGCGCCCCGTCACGTTCGCCTACCCGTCGGGGCGCTACGACCTCGCGGCCGAGGCGGAGCTGCAGGCGGACGGCTTCGGGATGGCGGTCATCGAAGGGTCGGGCGCATGGGAGAGCGCGGCCAACCGGTTCGCCGTGCCGCGGGTCCGGGTGAGCCCGACGACGACCCCGGCGTTCCTGTTGAGCGAGCTGCGGGCGCTCGAACCCGGCTCCTGAAGGCCCCGGCTCTCGAGGCACCCCGGCTCCTGAGGCGCCGAACCCGCTGCCAGACGAGGGTGTCGCCGCGCGCAGCCGACCCGTCCTCGCGCCCGGGCGGACGTAGGCTTGCGCGATGACTCCCACCGACAGGCTCGTCGTGACCTGGGACGACCTCGAGCGGCTCGTCGGCCAGCTGGCGGAGCGAGTGGCCGGCGAGCACGACGTCCTGCTCGCGATCACGCGGGGCGCACTCGTGCCGGCGGGCATGCTGGCGTACCGGCTGGGCATCCGCAACATCGTCGTCGCGGCCGTGGCCTTCTACGACGACGCGGGTCGGCCGGCGGAGCACCCGACGTTCCTGCAGTTCCCGTCCGATCCCCTTCTGCACGGCCGGCGCGTGCTGATCGTCGACGAAGTGTGGGACACGGGCACCACGATCCAGGCGGTGATCGACCGCGTCCGGATCGCGGGGGGCCTGCCCACGACGGCGGTGCTCCACTACAAGCCCGCCCGCTCGCGCGTGCCGTCCGTGCCGGACCACTACGTCGTCGCCACCGACGCCTGGGTGGTCTACCCGTTCAAGGCGGGCCTCTGAGACCTGCGGGCACGTCCAGCCGCTGCCCGCTCGGACCGCCGCCCGCGACTACGCCTCAGGTCGCTACGCCCCGCCCAGGAACCGCAGCGCGACGGCCGCGTGCAGGGCCGCGCCGACCGCCATCGACGCCTCGTCGAACACCACCCGGTTCGAATGGTTCTGCGGGGCCGTCGCCTCGTCGACGTCGGCCGGACGCGCTCCCAGGTGCGCCATCGCCCCGGGAACGCGCTGGAGGACGTACGAGAAGTCCTCCGCGCCCATGTCCGGCACGTCCTCGATCCGCACGACGTCCGGCCCGAGCAGCCCGGTCGCCACGCCGGTCACGAGGTCGGTGAACGCCTCGTCGTTGATCGTCACCGGGTACCCGGGCTCGATCTCCACCTCGGCGGACGCCCCGTGGGCAGCGCAGATCCCGGTGGCAACACGCTGGACCGCCTCCCGGACGCGTGCGCGCGTGGCCTCCGACACGGTCCGCATCGTCCCCTCGACGAAGGCGGTCTCGGGCGTGATGTTGTCGCGCGTGCCGGCCGCCAGGTGGGCGATCGTCACGACGACCGGATCGAACACGTCGAACGTCCGGGTCACCATCGACTGGAGCGCGAGGACGATCTCGGCCGCGACCGGGATCGGGTCCAGCGACAGGTGCGGGCTCGAGGCATGGCCGCCGCGACCGCGCACCGTGATCCGGATCGAGTCGGCCGCCGCGTACATCGTCCCGGGACGCAGCCGGATCTGCCCGGCGGGGTACTGGGTCGTGATGTGGATCGCGAAGGCGGCCGTCACGGGCGAGGGCGCCGACTCGAGCAGGCCGTCCTCGAGCATGAAGCGGGCGCCGTGCCAGCCCTCCTCCCCGGGCTGGAACATCAGCAGCACGTTGCCGTCGAAGCCGCCACGCCTGTCGAGGAGGAGGCGGGCCGCGCCGAGCAGCATCGCCACGTGCGTGTCGTGGCCGCAGGCGTGCATCGTGTCGCCCGTCTCCGACGCGAACGCGAGCCCGGTGTCCTCGCGGAGCGGCAGCCCGTCCATGTCGCCGCGCAGGAGGATCGTCGGGCCCGGGTGCGCGCCCTCGATGACCGCCGTGACCGAGCTCACGGATGTGCCGGGGCGAGGCGCCAGGCCCAGCCGCCGCAGCTCGTCCACGACGACCGACTGGGTGTGCGGCAACTGGAGCCCGACCTCGGGGCGCCTGTGGAGCGTGCGCCGGACGGCGACGACCTGCGGGAGGTTGGACCGGGCGTCGGCGAGAAGAGACTGGGTCAGATCCATGACCATGAGTATGGTCCAGCGACGATCAGTAGAGCGGGCAGACCAGCGGGTGCGGCGTCGGGTTCGCGTCGGCCTGGGTCGCTGGGGCGGCGGCGATCCGCCGGGCGACCACGAACAGCTTGTTGTACGTCCCGTACGGCCCTTCGGACGTCTGGTCCGGACGACGCGCCGGGCCGCAAACGCGCGGGCCGCACCGCGGGCCGCAAAGGCGCACCGCCCTCCCGCGGGCCGCGGGCCGCGTCGCTCCCCGAGACACGCCCGCCCGTCCGACTGTCAGAGCTCCTGGCGTCGGAACGCGAGCCAGGCCAGCCCGCCTGCCGCGAGCGCGATCGCGACGTTCACGGCCACCGGCCCGACCACGTCACCGGATGCCTGGCCCATCGCCAGCGCCCGGGCGGGCCCGGCCAGCATCTCGGGCATGTAGCGGCCCACCGTGGGCAGGGCCGAGACGATCCCGGTGACGACCAGGAACAGGACGCCGATTCCGGCCCCGGCAGCCGACGAGCTTGTCAGCGTGCTGCCGAGGAACGTCAGGGCGGCGAACACGACGAGGCTCAGCCACAGCAGCGCACACATCGCCGCGTACCCGAGGGCCGGCAGCGGCTCGAAGAGCACCGCCGTGTAGTAGTACCCAAGGATCCCCGCCACCGCCGTCGAGACGAGCAGCGTGCCCGAGATGGCGACCAGCTTGGCGGCCAGGAACGCGCCTCGCGAGACGGGCTTCGTGAGGATGAACGCCGCCGTCCCACGATCCTTCTCGCCTGCCACGGTTCCCATCGCGAGCAGGATCGCGATGAGCACCCCGAACTGGGTCAGGTTCTTCAGGAACTGGTCGACGGCGTCCCCCACCGTCGGCGTCGGGATGAGGCCGACCAGCGAGACCTGGCTCCCGGCCAGCGCTTTCACGATGTCGGGCAGGTACTTCGCGGTCAGCGGCGAGACGATCGCGAAGAGCGCGAACACGATCGCGACCACGTACAGCCGCATCGTGCGCGTCTGCTCGAGCAGCTCCTTGCGAAGGAGGAGGCCGAACCCGCTCATCGTGCGATCCTCGCCTGGTCCGGGCGCTCCGGCCACGACGACGGGGTGTCGCCCATCGGCCGGTCCCCGTTCCCGACCAGGTGCAGGAAGACGTCCTCGAGCGATGGACGGGCACGCTCGAACGACGCCAGCGTGACCCCGGTGCCGGCAAGGACCGGCAGCAGGGCGGGGCCGGCGACCGCGGGGTCGCGCACGAACACGCGCAGGAGCCCGTGCTCGACCCGCAGGTCGCGGACCCACGGCTGGCCCCGAAGGGCGTTCGTGAGGCGGGCCAGCGCGTCCGGCTGGCCGGGCTCCGGGTCGATGCGGTAGACGGGCAGGGCGTGCCGCTCGAGCAGTTCATCCATCGGCGCCTCGATGACCAGGCTGCCGTAATTGAGGATCGCGACGCGGTCGCACACGCGCTCGACGTCGGTGAGGATGTGCGTGGAGAGCACCACGGTGGCCGTGCCGCGCAGCCGCTCGATGATCTCCAGGACGTCCCGCCGGCCCTCGGGGTCGAGGGAGCTGACCGGCTCGTCGAGGAACAGCACGGACGGCCGGTTCACGATCGCCTGCCCGATGCCCAGCCGCTGTCGCATACCGCTGGAGTAGGTCCCGATGCGGCGGCGCGCCGCGTCGACGAGCCCGATGAGCTCGAGCACCTCGGCCGTGCGCCGGCGCGCTTCGGCGCCGGGGAGCCCGTGCAGCCGCGCGACCATCTCGAGCAGCTCGCTGCCTCGCATCCAGCCGTAGAAGCGCGGGTCCTGGTCGAGATACCCGATGCGCCGCTGCAGCCTCCCGTCGCCCGCACCGATCGGGATTCCGTCCACGGTCCCCGTTCCCTGCGTCGCATGGGCCAGGCCGGTGAGCAGTCGGAGCGTGGTCGTCTTGCCGGCGCCGTTGGGCCCGAGGAACCCGAAGATGCTGCCGGCGGGGACCTGCAGGTCGAGGCTGCGCAGCGCGGTCACCGACCCGAACCGCTTTCCCAGCCCGACGGTCCGGATCGCCGGGGGTGTCCCCGCGCCGGCCGAGCCGTCCAGCGGCGCCGCGGAGCCGCCCGTCGCGCCTGACGACACCGACGCCGCGCCGGCCGGAGGCGCCGCGCTGGCGGCCACTCCGGGGATGTCGGCCGGCGTCACGTGTCCTCCCGTCCGAAGAAGAAGTAGAAGAGCGGCCCGACGATGTTCACGAACACGATGATCAGCGCCCAGACCGGCTTGCTCACCCAGCGCACCTGCCGCTCGTCGCGGAACAGGTCGACCGCGGCGAGCACGAGCAGGGCGAGCTGCAGGACCAGCAGCGGCAGGACCAGCGGCAGCACCCGGCCGAGCTGGTCGAACTCGCGCGAGAAGTCGGGCATCGAACCCTCGGATCGTCGGACGAGCGTCAGGATACGACCGCCGGAGGTGCCTCCGCCGACCCGGTTGCGCCAGGTTCAGGCCCGACCCGTGCCCCGGCTCGCTGGCGCGGCCGCCGGCCTCGCTGCGGGCGGCCGGGCCTCCCGGCGGGGTCGCCTGGCGCGGCATACTGGGGCCGCCGGGTGACGACCCGTCTGCAGCCGGGCAACCGGCACAGATACCAGCGGAGACCGCGCATGACCAGCCGCCAGCCCCTGATCGCCGCCGCGCTGGCGCTCCTCCTCGTCGCCGCCCCGGCCGTCCCGGGTGCGGCGCCCCGGCAGGCCCTGGCCCAGGGCAACGCCCCGCTGACGGCCGGGCAGGTCGCGCACCGCCCCGTCGAGGTGTTCGGGTACCTGCCGTACTGGGAGATCGACTCGTCGGTGGACGCGTACCTCCGGTACGACGTCCTGAGCACGATCGCGCTGTTCGGCGTGGCGTTCCGCACGGACGGCAGCCTCAACACCGCCGACCAGAGCTACAAGGTCGTGACGGGCGCCACCGCCGCCACCATCGTGCAGCACGCGCACGCCGCGGGGGTCCGCGTCGTGATGACGTTCGAGTCGTTCAACGCCGACCACAACGGCCAATTCCTGTCGGACGAGCAGGCCCAGGGCACGTTCATCGCCAACGCGATCGCGCTGCTTCGGCAGCTCGGCGCCGACGGGCTCAGCATCGACATGGAGGGACTCTCGGGCAGCTACTTCCCCGAGTACGGCACATTCGTCGGCGCGGTGCGCCAGGCCGTGCACGCGTACGATCCGGCCGCCGAGGTGAGCGTGGCCACGAACAGCGCCACCAGCGGTGCGCAGATGGCGGCTGCGGCGGCCTCCAACGGCGCCGACCGGATCTTCCTGATGGGCTACGGATACCGTTCGGCGGGAAGCAGCCCGGTGGGCAGCATCGACCCGCTGGTCATGGACGGCGGCGGCCCGAGCCTCACGGCGAGCCTGGACGCGTACGCCGCGAGCGGGGTGCCGGCGAGCCGGCTGATCCTGGGCCTGCCCCTGTACGGTCGCCAGTGGCCCACCGTCACGTCCGCGGTCGGGAGCGCGCGGCAGCCCGCCGCCACCTACGGAGGCGGAGGGCCCGTGTTCGTGAAGGACCTTGCCACCGCGTCCGACGGAACGTCGGTCGGGTACGACGCGGTCGAGCAATCGGTCGTGCTCACCGGGTGGGAAGCCGACACCGCGACCTGGACGCAGACCTACTACGACGACCCCGCGGCGCTGGCGCCCAAGGCCCAGCTGGCCCTGCGACGGGGGCTCGCGGGCGTCGGCCTCTGGGCGCTCGGGTTCGACCGGGGGCAGTCCGGCTACTGGCCGGTGCTGGCGTCGCTCCACCGCGGCCTCGAACTGTCGCACATCGCGGTCGCGCCGTTCCGAACGCGGTCGCTCTCGGTGACGCTGACGATCGGGTGGAAGTCGGCCGGGCACGCGGTCACCGGCGTGCGGCTGTCGAACGACGGCACGATCTGGTCGGCATGGCGGCGCGCCACGGCGAAGGTTCCGTGGACGCTGGCGGCGGGCGGCGACTCGCTGCGCACCGTGTACGTGCAGGTGCGCGACGCGTCGGGCGCGATGTCGACGATCCGGCCGGTGGACGTGGTGCTCGACCGGCACGGGCCGGCGATGACGACGCTGACGCTCACCTGGTCGTCGTCCGCCTCGAAGTGGGTCTCGACCTTCCGTGCGGTCGACCTCTCGGGCGTCGCGTCGTACCAGTTCCTGTACCGCATCGGCACGGGACGCTGGCGGACGCTGACACGCGCGCCAACGGGGACGACGGTCCGGATCGGGGCGGGGAAGTCGACACGGATCACGGTGCAGGTTCGCGGCCGGGACGTGACGGGGCTCTGGGGGCCCTGGAAGACGGTGTCGACGCCGTAGGCGCGAGGACGCGCCTCCTCACATCCCCGACAGTTCGCGGATGGATCGCGCCAGCGCCGACATGTCCTCGTCGCCGTGGCCGTTGGCCACGAGCCCGTCTTCGAGCTGCGCCGCGAGCCCGGCGACGGGGAGCGACACGCCGGCTTCGCGTGCCATGTCGAGCGCGATCGCCAGGTCCTTCCGGTGCAGCGAGACCTTGAAGCCCAGCGGGTACCGGTTCTCGACCATGCGCCCGCTGCGGTTCGCCAGCACCCACGACTGGGCCGCCCCGCCGCCCAGCGCGCTCACGACGGCCTCGGGATCGAGGCCGGCCTTCATGGCCAGCACGAGCCCTTCCGCCACGCCGAGGTACGTCCCGCTGATGATCACCTGGTTGACCGCCTTGGTGGCCTGGCCCGCCCCGACCGGCCCCATGTGCGTCACGGTCCGACCCATCGCCGCCAGCACCGCGCGACCCCGCTCGACGTCCGCCGCCTCCCCGCCGACCATGATCGTCAGGGTGGCGTGGATGGCGCCCTCGGAGCCGCCCGAGACGGGCGCGTCGATCATCGCCACCCCGCGCTCGGCCAAGCCGCCGCGCGAAGTCGCGCGTCGCGCGCGGGCTGATCGTGGAGCAGTCGATCACGAGCGTTCCTCTGCGCGCGCCCTCCGCGATCCCCTCGTCCCCGAACAGGAGCGCCTCGACGTCGGGCGTGTCGGAGACGCAGATGACCACGATGTCCACGAGCCGCCGCGAGCTCGCGGGGGGACCGCGCCTCGACCGCGCCCGCGTCCACGAGCGGCCCTGCCTTGCCCGGCGTGCGGTTCCACACGTGCACCGGGTATCCCGCGCGCACGAGATTGGCGGCCATCGCGGCGCCCATCGTGCCCAGGCCGACGAACCCGATCCGCTCCATGCCGTCCTCCGGACGATCGCCGGCTGGTCGGATCACGAGGAGTCGGGCGGCGACCGCTCCTAGCGCTGGCCTCCGCCGGTGACGCGGAGCAGCATCAGGAACAGGTTGACGAAATCCAGGTAGAGGGAGAGCGCTCCGAGCACGGACGCGTTCTCGCGGTTCTGGACCCACGCCATGCGGCCGTTCTTGATGCGCTGGACGTCGAACGCGGTGAGGCCGGTGAAGAGCAGCGTGCCGACGATGCCGATCACGAAGCTCAGGCCGGACCCGCCGACGAAGATGTTCGCGATCGACGCGACGACGATCCCGATCAGCCCGGCGAACAGGATCCCGCCGATGCTGGTGAGATCGCGGCCCGTCACGTAGCCATACAGGGCGGCCGCGCCGAAGATGCCGGCCGCGCCGACGAAGGCCGACGTGACCGAGCCGAAGTTGTAGACGGCGAGGATGATCGCGAACGTGGCGCCGTTGAGCGCCGCGTAGACGAACAGCATCAGGACCGCCACCGTCGAGCTCAGGCGGTTGATGGCGGCGCTGAGTCCGATGACCATGGCGAACTCGGCGATGATCAGCACGATGAAGTCGTTGGCCACCAGCTGCAGGGCGCCCTGGTTGGCGAGCGTCATGAACGCGGTGGCCGCGCTGACCAGCAGCGCGAGGAACATCCAGACGAAGCTCGCGGTCAGGAAGCCCTCTCGTACGCCTGCGACCGGGCGAGCGGTCAGGGCGCGGGGGTCCCACCCGTATCCGACCGGACCGTGCTGTGCGTCGGCCGCGTCCGGAGCCTCGTAGCGGTTCGGGTTGTTGGGGTTCGTGTTGAACACGGAAATGGTCTCCTTGGTTCGTGGCCGTCGGGCCGAAGAAAAGTGTATGCCTTCCGGGTCAAGGCCCGGTGAAGACGCGGTGAAGCCGCCGATGCCGACGCCGACCGGCAGCCCGTTCAGTCCGGAACGGCAGCCTGCTCGAACGCCGGCGCGCGCTCCCTCCTCGTGTCGTAGCGGCCCAGCTCGGGCAGCCGCCACGCGATGAGGGCGAGTCCGGCCAGGCACGCGAGCCCCCCGGTCACCACCGAGAACTGCGCCGAGACCGCCGTGGCGACGGCGGTCGCCTCCATGTCGCCCACCCGCGGTCCCGCCGTCACCACCATGCCGTGCAGCGCCGAGAGCCGTCCGCGGAGCTCGTCGGGCGTGGCGAGCTGCAGGATGGTCGCCCGGAAGACCGCGCTCACGACGTCGGCCCCGCCGGCGACGGCCAGCAGGACGAGCGCGAGCGGCAGCGAGAAGGTCGCCAGCCCGAAGGCCGTGATCGCAAGGCCCCACGCGGCGACCGCGACGTACACGGCCCGGCCCTGCATCCGGACCCGCGACACCCACCCGGTCATGAGTGCCCCGATCAGGGCTCCGGCCGCCGGCGCGGCCGCCAGAAGCCCGTAGCCCTCCGCGCCGGCGTGGAAGACCGTGAGTGCCAGCACAGGGAAGAGCGCCTGCGGCATCCCGAAGATCATGGCGTCGAGGTCGACGATGAACGTGCCCAGGATGGCCGGCCGGCCGCGCGCGAACCGCAGGCCCTCCGCCATGGCCGCGAACCCCGGACGGACCACCCCCTGCAGCGGCGGGATGGGGGCGATCACCAGGAGCGCGGCGAGCGACGCGCCGTACGTGACCACGTCGACCAGGTACGCGCCGCCGGGGCCCACCGTCGCGATGAGGAGCCCGCCGACGGCGGGTCCGACGACCCCGGCGGTCTGGAAGCCGGCCTGGTTGAGGGCGATCGCCATGGTCAGCCGGCGCCGCGGTACCAGCCGGGGGATCGCCGACGTCCGAGCGGGCTGGTCCACGGACGACACCGTCGCGGCGATGAACGCGACGACATAGATGAGGACCACCGGGACGTGCGGCGTGATCGCCAGGACGACGAGGGCCGCGCTGGAGAGCGCCAGCGCCGATTGGGTGACGAGCAGGAGCTTCCGCCGGTCCACGGCGTCCGCCACGGCCCCGCCGTAGAGCGAGAACGCGAGCAGGGGCACAAGCTGCACGAGGGCGAGCGCGCCAATCGACAGCGGCGACCCGGTGGCCAGGAACAGCTGGTACGGCAGCGTGACCACCGTGACCTGGCGGCCGATCGAGCTGATCACCTGGCCGGTCCAGATCAGGCGGAAGTCGCGGTCCTGTCTGAGCGGCTCGACGTCGAGCAGGAGCGATCCGAAGCGGCTCAACCCGTCAGGCGCTGGGCGACCCGGGCCGCTTGGACGTGGTGCCGCCCGCCGGGTCCGGAGCGCCCGCATGGGCACGGGCGCGTCGCCCGCGGGCACCCGTCGTGGCGGGACGGGCCGGCGTCGTGGCGGGACGGGCCGGCGCCTGCGGGTCGTGCCGGCCGGGACTCCGCCTCTTCGGCGGCGCGTGCCAGGACCCAGAGCAGATCTGCGAGGCGGTTCAGATACGGCAGCGTCCACTCGCCGGCGAATCCCTGGCGCCGCAGACCGACCACCCGCCGCTCCGCGCGGCGAACGATCGTGCGGGCGAGTTCGAGCGACGCGGACACGCGGCTCTCGCCCGGCACGACGAACTCGGCCGGAAGCGTGACCTGTCCTTCGAGCGCCGCCAGCGTCGCCTCGACGCCCTCGAGCATCCGCTCGGACACCCGGCTCACGTCGTCCCGCAGGCGGTCCCTGGCGTCCTCGTTGGCGGCCAGTTCCGCGCCCACGACGAATAGCTCGCGCTGGAAGCGGAGGATCAGGGCGTCCATGGAGGCCAGCGCCGGCGTCAGCACGCCGTCCTGCTCCTTCGTCGCGATTTCCGCGCGGGCGAGCCCCAGCGCGGCAACGGCCTCGTCCACGGTGCCGTACGCCTCGGTCCGCGGGTCGTCCTTCGAGATGCGTTCGCCGCCGAACAGGAGCCCGGTGCTGCCGTCGTCGCCGCGGCCGGTGGATACCGCGCTGCCCCGGATGCCCGCCCTCCTGTCGGTCACTGGAGCTCGGTCACGGGAGTCCGTTCACGTGCGCGGGTCGGTCACCACATCAGCCCGGCGTCGCGCGGGTCCCAGCGCTCGGCGAGCAGGGTCACCTTCACGTCGTGCTGCACGACCTCCTCGGTCGCTTCCTTGACCTGCTGGATCATCGCGCCGGCGTACGGGCAGAACGGCGTGGTGAGGATCATCTTGATCTCGGTCCTGTCCGGGGCGAGGACGATCTGCTTGATGAGGGCAAGCTCGACCACGCTCATGCCGATCTCCGGATCGACGACCGAGCGCAGTGCGTCGAGGATGGCGAGTTCGGTCGCCCGGCGTTCGGTGTCGAACCCGGCGGGGACCGGGGTCGGCGGAGGCGTGAGGCCGCCCCCCGGCTGAGGGGGTCGGGCGACGTCGGGCGCGGTGTCAGGGGCAGTGTCGGTCATGATCGGCTTGGAATCCTCGTGGACGTTGGTCGCGTTCGGGACACGGACGCACGCGGCGCGGCCCACATCGTAGCACCGCTCGCGCGAATTCTGACCGAAATGGTCGGATAGGAGAGACGGCCCGCACACTCGGCGACGCACGGTCCGCGGAACCCGCGATGCCCACTCCAGGGAGCACGTCAGGGGGTGGCCGCGCGGTCTCCCGGCGTGGCCGCGCGGTCTCCGGGAGTGGTCACGATCCCCTCGAGCTCGCGCAGGTGCTCGGGAAACCGGGCGGCCTCGTCGGCCGTGTACCCCGGCCCGCGCAGCGAGCCATCCGCCTCGAAGAAGCCGGCATATCGGTCGCGATGACCGGCCGCATACCGAAACGCTTCCGCGATGCCGACCGTCCGAAGCTCCGGGTGCTCCGCGATCATCCGGTCGGGCGTGAGGCCGTGAGCGCGCATCTCCAGGATGTTCCGCACGGTCAGCCGGGTCGCGTGGCAGAACGGCTCGCCGTTCATGACGAGCGGATCGCTGTGGACCCACTTGATGGTCATGACATCCCTCAGTCGAGGATCCCCGCGCCCTTCCACAGGAGCTGCAGGATGCGATTGCGCGGCCGGTCGCCGGGGAGATGACGCAGGCGCTTGAGCTGGGCAAGCCCTGCCTCGACGAGCAGCGCCGCGGCGTCGGCCTGCGCGGGCGGGAGAGCAGCCCGGGCCGCGTCGAGGGTGCCCAGCAGCGTGGTTTCGAGGTCTTTGAGAGGCACGCGGCGACGCCGGAACACGGGCACGATGGTGCTCACGTACGCCGTCATCGGCGCGGCGCGCCCGTCTCGAAGTGCCTGCTCGAGCTGGAACACGTGCTGATCGCAGTCGCGCAGGAAGGTCCGCAACTGCGCGGCGTCGTACCGGGTCTCGAGTGTCGGATCGCGCCGGATCGCCGCGCGCAGCGCCTCGGCGGCAAGCCGGGGCCGGCTGTCGCGGAGCCTCGAGGCGGCCTCCGGCATGGGCTGGAACAGGACGGTCACGGGTCCCGGGCCGAGCGTTGCATGGCCGGAGTCTAGCGTCCCGGGCCGGGCGGGCGGGCATCGGGAGGCGGGCGGACAAGGTGTGTCGTCGGCGCGCAGGGCGTCGCGCGGCGCGGGAGGCCGGCGGCGCGGGAGGCCGGCGGCGCGGGAGGCCGGCGGCACAGGCGCGCTACAGTCGCTTCGTGAGCCAGCGTGGAACCGACGAGCGACCGGACGGCGGCGGGCCGGCCATCGCCTCGGACGCCCGGCCGAGGCTTCCCGGCGAAGATCCAACCGCCGTGGGCCCGGCGGCTCGAGCGGCCGCCCGGCGAGCGGCTGGCCGTGCCCGAGTCCCCGCCTCCGCTGGACCACCCGCGGATGGCACGCGCGCTGGCGTTTGGGCTGGCGGCCGGCGCTGCGTTGGTGGTGGCGTGGCTGCTGCTCGGCGGGGCCCTCGGGCTCGAGTGGGGCCTCGCCGTGCTCGCCCTGGCCGGGGGATGGCTCGTGGGCACGGCGATCGCGGCCGGCGCATGGGGCGGCGATCCGCATGTCGGCACGCGCGCGCCTCGGCTGCTCGCGGTCGGACTGGCGCTCGCCGCGTGGCTGGGCGGGCAGGTCGCCGTCTACTTCTGGACCCGGGTGACCCTGCCGGAATCCACGCTCAGCCTCGGTCAGCGGATCGCGGCGACGCCGTTCACCGACTACTTCGGCGGGATCGTGGGCCCGCTGGAGGTGCTCGAGGTGCTGCTGATCGCCGGTGCCGCGTACGTGGCGTCGCGCTGAGCCGGCGCGCCGGCGAGCTCCGCGGCGATCCCCGACGGTGTCAGCTGCTCCGTGAGCAGTCGGCGGAAACGTGCACGCGCCGACTCCGCGTCCCCGGCTCCCGCCAGGAAGCACCAGTCGCGAAGCAGCGCTTCGCCGCCGGCGTAGCAGAAGACGTATGCCCTCGACAGCGGGTGCGTGATGAACTCCAGGCGCTTGGCGGCGTGTTCCGGCGACATCAACGCCTCCTCCCGCAGGAACTCCTCGACCTCGTCCCGCGGCCGGCCCTCAGCGTGCAGCATCAGCGCCGCGGTGCCGTCGGCGCCCCGCAGGCGTCGCAGGCTCGAGCGGATCGCGAGCTGCCGGGTCACGTCGTCGTCGCTGGCCGGCAGACCGGCCGCACGACACGCCTCGCGCAGCAGCCCGGCTCGCGTCCCCGTGTCCAGCGTGAAGCTGGCGCCGAGCTCCGCGAGCCCCTCGCTGACGTAGCACTCGGGCGCGTTGAGCAGCAGGACCGTCGCCTCGACGCGGCCGAGATCCTGCACCAGGTGCCGCTCCTTCCATGCGTGCTCCAGGTGGTGTCCGGGGTAGGTCTCATGGGCGAGCACCTCGATCAGCGCCGCCGGGCGGATCGGCAGGTCGAGGTTCAGGTCGACGCGAGAGCGGAAGCGGCCGTCGTACCAGTTGTAGCCGGACCACGGGTGGCCGGTGACCAGGTTCACCCGGATCGACTCGCCCTCCGGAGCCGGGAACCGCGCCATCGACGCCTCGCGGATCCCCGGCAACAGCACGTCCACGACGCCCCGCACGCGGTCAGGGCGGACCACGAACCGGGCGTCCCACCCAGCGAGGCGCTCCGCCAGGCTCCCCGGACCGGGCAGCAGGCCTGCGAGGTCGCGCCGCACCTCGACGCCGGTGCCGGCCGCCATGGGCTCGGGCGCGGCGTCCAGGTATCGCGCGACTTCCTCGACGTACGGAATGGTGGCGCCGGTCAGTCGCGACGCATGCGTCTCGAGCGCCACGAGCTGGCGCTGGAGCCAGCGCCGTCGGTCGAGCTCTCCCACGTCGGACGCCACGCGCGCTCGCAACGCCGACGCCTCGGCCGCCAGGCGGCTCGGCGACGCCGGGTTCTCCATGTCGACCTGGGCCTTGAGGTCGCGCGGACCGAAGTACGCGTCGACGAGCCCGGGCATGTGCTGGTCGAGGCGCAGGGCCAGCAGCACGTACGCCCGGGCGATCGGATCGGGGACGGGGACGGTGTGATCGCCGCCCACGGCCGGGACGAGGTCCCGCGCCGTCACGGGTCGGCCTCACCCACGAACGGGGCCTGCTGCTCCTCGAGCGCCCGCCGGCTCATGCGCAGCACGGCCGTCTTCTGCTCAGCGACGTCGCGCACGTACGCGATCTCCTCGTCGGGTGTCATGGCCCGCCCGCGCGGGGCCGGCGGACGGCCCACCATGAGCCAGGACAGGTGGTAGCGGTCCATGCTCCCCCACAGCGTGCTCAACAGGTCGTCGGACAGCTGCAGCCAGAGTCGCAGGCCGCCCAGCGTCGGCGCGACCGCCAGGCGCTCGCCCTCGGCGATGAGCCGCTTGGTCTCGGCGATCGCCACCTCCCGGTCCACCTACTCTGCCTCCGTCGCCGCCCGTCGCGTGTCGGCTGCGGTGGCCACCTTCAGTCGGCGGCCGGAGTCGTCAGCGTCCGCTCCAGGAACGCCAGCGTCCGGCGCCAGGCGTCGTCGGCCTCGTCCCGGAATTCCTCCTGGCGTCGATCGAAGAAGGAATGCGTGGCTCGCGGGTAGATCTTGACGTCGTGGACGATGCGCGCCGAGGTCAGGATCCGGTCGAGTTCCTGCACCTGGTCCTCGGGGATCCCCTCGTCACGTCCCCCGTAGCTTCCCAGCACGGGCCGGACGAATCGATCCGCGACGGCGAGCGGACCGGGCGCGCCGTCCCGGCCGGGGCCGAGCTGTCCGTAGAACGAGACCACGGCCTCAGGCTGGACGGAGGAGCCGGGCAGTCCCTGCAGCAGCGCGTGCCGTCCGCCGAAGCAGAAACCGAGCACCGCGACGGCACGCACGCGCCCGCTCGACCGCAGCTGCGCGGCCGCCGAGGCGGCATCCGTCGCGACGCCCTCGGGGGTGGCGCGCGCGATGTGCGGCATGTTGTCGAAGTCCGGCGGGTGCGGGTCCGAGCCGGCAGTGCGACCGAAGTAGTCGAACGCGATCGCGTCGTACCCAGACTCGGCGAAGCGCATCGCGAGTTCCTCGTAGAACTGCCCCAGGCCTCGCCAGTCGGGGAAGATCACGATCCCGCCACCCTTCGGCTCCCGGGCGCGTGCCTCGAAGGCTCGAAGGTTGTTCCCGTCCGCCGCCGTCAGGACCAGGTCGCGGGTCTCGACCGAGCCGCCCGCGATGGACGCCGGCCGCAGGTCGTGGGGAAGGTCGGGGGGATGAGCGTCTGCTTCATGGCACATGCCGGGAGCATGCCACGTGTGGCGACGGACGTCCTGCGCGAGGTCATCCCGGAGCCGGCGCCGGCCCGGAGCCGCTGCATGCGAACGCCTCGCGCGCCTGGCGCGCCCGTCCCGTCCACGGACCCGGGAGCCCGTCACCGATCGGGCGCCCGTCGACCATCGTGACCGGCATCACGCCGGCGACCGAGCTGGCAAGGAACGCCTCGTCGGCGGCGAACAGTTCGTCGGGGAGCAGCCACGCTTCGCGAACCGTCAGGCCGGCGGACGGGGCCCATCCGATCAGCCATTCACGCGTGGTTCCGGCGAGGATCCCGCAGTCCAGGGCGGGCGTGAGAAGCTCCGCACCCCGTCGCACGAGAAACAGGCTCGCGGACGTCGCCTCCGCGAGGTGCCCGTCGGTGGTGAGGAACAGCGCATCGTCCGCGTCGACGCGGCGGGCTTCGAGCCGCGCATGGACGAACTCGGCCCGGCTCGTCGTCTTCACGGCGGCAAGCGGACTGTGCGGATCTCGGCGGATCCGCGAGATCGCGAGGTGGAGCCCACGGGCCAGGAGCTCCGGGGAAGGCGGCGACACCGGCCATGCCTGCACCACGATCGCGGGCCGGACGTTGCGCGGCGGCAGCAGGCTCCTCCCTTCGACCGACCCGCGGCTCACGGTCACCCGCACCGAGACCTCCAGGCCGGGCGCGACCAGCGCGTCTGCCGCCAGCAACTCGGCAATCGCCTCGCGCAGGGTCGACTCCAGGTCGTCCGGAAGCGGTATCTCCAGCGCTGCGGCCGATGCGGCGAGCCGTGCGACGTGCAGCGACTGCTCGAGGATCCTCCCCTCGCAGACGCGGATCGTCTCGAAGACCCCGTCGCCGACCTGGAACGCCCGGTCGGACACGGGGAGGACCGGCGTCCCCGACGGCACAAGCCGGCCGTCGACCCACACGTGGCCGGGAAGGGGTGCGCTGCCGGCAGGCGTGAGCAGCTCGGGCGTCGGTGCCGGCTCCGCGGGGCCCGCGGGCGCCGTCACGGAAGCGCGCCCGTGTCGCGGGCGAAGTCACGCAGCCGAGCGCGGCACGAGTTGGCCAGCGCACCTGCCTGCAGGACCATCCACGGATCGACCCGGCTCGAGTCCTCGATCCTCACCGTGTCGCCGTAGGCGTCCCGCTCGAGTCGGATCCCCTCGACTGTCCGGTAGTCGCTCACCCAGTTCGCCTGCAGCTGGACGATGGCGTCGGTGACCACCTGCCGATCGAACGACCACCCCAGCCAGCGAGCGTTGAGGGCGTCGACCACGTCGCGGAGGCGGACGGGCTCGCCCCTGGGGATCTGCGCGAGCAGGTGGACGATTCGAAGGGCCGCGAACGGGTCGCCCGACTCGGCCACCACCGGTGGCGCGATGTCGGGATCGGGCAGGCCGGGGACGTCGTGGAGCGCGACCATGGGCGTTCGCCGAGGCTATCACGGCCGCGTCCGCACGACAGGTGCGGCCATGCTCCCCTACCATCCGTGCATGCCCGAGCCTGCTCCACGGGATCATCCCGGCGCTCCGGAACGGACCGCTCTGCGCGCAACGTTCGCGGAGCTCGTGGCGCGCCCGGACCCACTGATCGACCTGGCCGCGGCCTGCGCCTGCATCGCCGCCGAGGCCGACCCGACCTCCACTCCTCGCGGATTGACCGACGAACTGGACGCGCTCGCTGAACGCGTCCGCGCGGGGCTTCCAGCCGTCCTTCGCGGGGCCGCCCGCCGCGATACCGGCTTCCGCGCGCCCGCCGAGGTGGAGACGATCCTCGCCGGGCTGCACAGGGTGATGTACGAGGAGCTGGCGCTGCGCGGGGCGCCACGCGACGCATGGGAGCCGCGGCACACGTACCTCGCAGACGTGCTCCGGCTCCGGCGCGGCCTGCCGATCGCGCTCGGCGTGCTCGAGCTCGAGGTCGGCTGGCGACTGGGGCTCCCGCTGTTCGGGATCGGCCTGCCCGGGCATTTCATCCTGGGCGGACCCGAAGGCCGGCTCATCGACCCGTACGACGAGGGACGGACCCTGTCTCCAGGCGGCTGCGAGCGCGTGATGCGGGAGGCGCTCGGGCACGACGTCCCGTTCCGCCGCTCGATGCTCCGCCCGGCCACGCATCGCGAGATCATCGCCCGGATCCTGGGCAACCTGCGAGGGATCTACCTCTCGCGACGGGAGTGGGGCCAGTCGCTTGCGACGCTCGAACTGCTGGTGATCCTGGATCCGGAGGATCCGGCACTCCGCCGTGACCGTGCGCTCCTGTACGGCCGGTGCGGCCGGTTCACCGACGCCGTTCGCGGGCTCGATCGCTACCTCGAGGAGCTGCCGGAGGCGCCCGACCGCGAGGAGGTCCGGATTGCTCGCGGGATCTTCGGGGGGCGCCGCAACTAGACCCGATCAGCGCCCGTCGCGCCGCCTGTCGTGTCCGGAGCGCTCTCGGGCAGCCGAGGCACCCTGCCGCACGTCTACAGGAGCTCGTGGTTGGACGTGGCGTTCGGCCGGCCGGGAGCCGGACGTGGCTCTTCCCCGGGTCCGTATGCGGCGGTCGGAGCGTCTTCGCCGCGAGCAGCTCCGCCGCCGGGGATCACGGCACTCGCGCCCGGTGGGCCGCCCTCGCCGCCGCGCCGCCCTCGCCGGCCGCGCCGCCCTCGCCGAGCGCCGGCCGGACCTGCCGACCCTCGATCGGGCCGACGCCCAGGGGAACCCATTTCGACGGATCCTGCAGGCGGTGCCCTTCGGTGGCCCCGCGCGTGTGGATCTCGGCGAACCCGGCGGGCTCGATCCACATGGCGTCGCCATCGAGCAGCGCCGAGACGCCCTTCTGGCCCGGCTCCGGCCGCTGGTGCTGGCAGTACCAGCACTTCGACCGGTCGTGCGGCGTGTACTCGGCGGGTTCCTCGTAGGTGGTGATGTAGCCCTCGTAGTTGCGCAGCACGACCTTGTGGTCCGAGTAGCTGATCAGGTAGTTGGGCATGACCGGGATCTTCCCGCCCCCGCCGGGCGCGTCGATCATGTACGTCGGGACGGCGTAGCCCGACGTGTGTCCCCGCAACCCCTCCATGATCTCGAGCCCTTTGCCGACCGGCGTCCGGAAGTGCCCGGCGCCCTCGACCAGGTCGCACTGGTACAGGTAGTACGGCCGCACGCGGATCGCGACCAACTTCTGCACGAGATCGCGCTGGATATGGACGCAGTCGTTGACGCCGGCGAGCAGTACCGACTGGTTCCCGAGGGGCACGCCCGCCCTGGACAGCCGGTCGCACGCACGCGCCAGCTCGGGCGTGATCTCGTCCGGGTGATTCACGTGGATGTTCAGCCAGAGCGGGTGGTAGGTCGCGAGCATGTCGCACAGCTCGTCGTCGATCCGCTGCGGCAGGAAGACCGGGACGCGGCTGCCGATGCGGATGATCTCCACGTGGGGGATCTCGCGAAGCCCGCGGATCACCTGCTCGAGGAGCTTCGGGGCGAGGGTCAGGCCGTCGCCGCCCGAGATCAGGACGTCACGGATCTGGGGTGTGCGACGGATGTAATCGAGCTGCGCTTCGTGCTCACGGCGGTTGAAGTTCTGGCTGGCGTCGCCCACGATGCGGGAGCGGGTGCAGTACCGGCAGTAGCTCGCGCACTGCGTGGTGATCAGCATGAGGACGCGGTCGGGGTAGCGGTGAACGAGGCCGGGGACGGGGGAGTGGCGGTCCTCGGCGAGCGAGTCCTCCATCATCCCGGTGAACGCACGCAGCTCCCGGCCGGTCGGGATCACCTGGCGGCGGATGGGGTCGTTGGGGTCGTCCGGATCGATCAGGCTGGCGAAGTAGGGCGTGACGTCGACGCGGAACTTGTCGGGAGCGCCGAGCCCGTCACGCTCGTCGTCGGTCAGGTTCAGGACCTGCGCCAGCTCTTCGAGCGTGTTGACGCGGTGCGAGAGCTGCCAGCGCCAGTCGTTCCACTGCGCGTCGGACACGTCGGCCCAGAGGGGCGCACGGCGACTGACCGCGAGGCGGCCGTCGGGGCCCAGGCGACGGGCCGGATCGCGCTGGTTGACCCACGGCTGCGCCTGCATCGAAGCCCCTGCCCCGCCGGTGGCCTGCGCCGCGCTCGCCGCCTCGTCGGCGCGACCAGCGTCGGCGCGACCAGCCGCGGCGCTCTCGGTCCTGTCCACCCTGCCACCCTCCGATCCGACCCGCCGAGGAGATGTGCGAGGCGAGGTGTCGCCGTCCGGGCCGTCCGCCACCCGAAC
Source organism: uncultured Chloroflexia bacterium (assembly GCA_963759135.1). Lineage (GTDB taxonomy): Bacteria > Chloroflexota > Limnocylindria > Limnocylindrales > CSP1-4 > JAJYNJ01. The sequence continues at coordinate 66,206 of CAVWXU010000022.1, forward strand.
TGCATACTTCTTATGCACCCTGAATGGGGTTCGATGGTACCGCACGCTGGGTCGACCCGTTCGAGGGACGACCGTCCGTGGGCTGTCGCCCGGGCTGACAACCCGACGCCCCGCGCGGGACGCCGTCCACGCGGCCCCGTTGACCGCGGACCCTGCCATTCGGCCTGCGGTTGAGAGCCGTTTGCTATAGTTGGCCTGGATGGACAAGGCGTTCGAACTCGCGTACGCGCAGCCGATCGCATACGTGATCGCCCTCGGCGTGGCGGGTGGGCTGGTCGCGCTGATACTGCGCTCCGCACTGGTGCCGGAGGGACGCTTCAGCTCCCTCTCCCACGCCGTCACGGGCCGGAACACGCGCTGGATGTTCCTGATCCTCATCGTCGTGTGGGCTGTTGTGATGGGATCGATCAACTTCCTGTCGCTCTCGTACCTGACGGTGGGCGGCCTCGCGTTCATGGGGATGCTGATCGGTCTGCTCCTGTTCATGGGCTTCATCTGGTCGGTGATCGGCGGATAGGGCGCGCGGCTTCGGGCTATCCTCCCGTGATAGCCCCGCTCGAACTGCGCCGTCGCTCTCGTGCATGCCCGCCACGGGCCGGAGGTACTCCGTGAAGCTCGTCACCGTGAGCTGGGATCCGCGGCGCGGCACGTTCCAGGCCGACGGGGCGCGGCCCGACCAGCGAATCGAGATGGCCGCGCCCACCGCGGACCGCTCGACGCACGCCATGTCGCCCGCCGACACACTGCTCGCGGCCGTCGGGGGGTGCTCGGCGTGGGACGTGGTGGAGATCCTGCAGAAACAGCGCCAGCCCGTGACCGGCGTGCAGCTCAGGGTCGCGGGCCAGCAGCTCGACGAGGCGCCCTGGGCGTTCACCCACGTGCGGATCACCTACATCATCTGCGGGCGGGGCATCGACCCGGCAGCCGCGGAGCGCGCCGTCCGGCTGAGCAACGAGAAGTACTGCTCGGTGATCGCGACCATCCGCGGCGTGGCGCGGGTGGAGAGCGACATCGAGCTGATCGAGGAGAGCAGCCCCGGCGAAGGCTGCGAGCCCGTGTCGGCCGGCCAGCGGGAGGGGTGAGCCGCCGAACGTGGGCGGAGCCGGTTCGTCAACGCTCGCACCAGGACCGGCGGGACCCGGATCGCCCACGCCCGGACCACCCGGGCGGTTCGGCGCGATCGGCGGCTGGGTGGCCCGGCATCCCTGGCCCGTGCTGGGAGCTTGGGCCGTCCTGATCCTGCTCGCGGCGCCGCTGGCGCCCCGCGCACCGGGGGTGCTGAGTGCGGGCGGGTTCACCAGCAACCAGCTCGAGTCGGCAAAGGCGGAGCTGCTCCTCGAGCAACAGCTGGGCCTGCCACCGTCCGCGCTCGTGATCGTCGTCCAGTCGGAGACTGCCGCGCGAGCCGGCGATCCCGCGTTCGAATCGGCGGTTGCGAAGGCGATCGCGAACGTCCCGCGGGCCGCGCACGTGACCGGCGTGCGTCCCCACACCCTCGATCCGCACCAGGTCAGCGCCGACGGCAAGGTCGTCTACGAAGTCGTGTCGCTCGATCTCCAGCCCGACCAGTCGCCAGAGGCGCTCGCGCCGGTACAGGCCGCGCTGGTGCCGCAGCCCGGCATCCGCACGTACCTCGCGGGTGGCCCAGCCTTCTACGGCGACATCCAGACCGTCTCCGAATCCGACCTGCGGCGCAGCGAGCTGGTCTCGCTTCCGCTCGCCGCGATCGCGCTGCTGCTGGTCTTCGGCAGCGCCGTGTCCGCGGCGATCCCGCTGGCCGTTGGCGGCACCGCGGTGCTCCTCTCGCTCGCGATCATCTTCGTCATCGCCAGCCTCACGCCGATGAGCATCTTCGTGCTCAACCTGACGACCCTCCTCGGGCTCGGGCTCGGCGTCGACTACTCGCTGCTCATGACGAGCCGCTTCCGCGAGGAGCTGGCGCGGCGGGGCGGGGGGCGGCTGCCCGACGGGCGGGTCGACAGGGCAGCTGTCGAGTCGGCCGTGGCCGTCGCGGTCGCGTCGGCCGGGAGAGCCGTGTTCTTCAGCGGCCTGACGGTCCTGCTCGGACTCGCAGGGCTCCTGCTGTTCGAGTTCATGATCCTGCGGTCCGTGGGCGCCGCCGGCGCAATCGTGGTCGGGCTCGACGTCGCGGCGGCGATGACGCTCCTGCCCGCCCTGCTCACGATCGCCGGCCCACGCATCGACGCACTTGCCGTGCGTCGGCTCCGCCACCGCGACCCTGAGGCGGGGGAGAGTGGCTGGGGACGGCTGGCACGCTGGGTGATGGCCCGTCCGGTACGTGTCTTCGTGCCCACGCTTGCGATCCTGGTCCTGTTCGGCCTGCCGTTCCTCCACGCCCGGTTCGACGCCCCCGACGCCAGCATCCTTCCCGAGAGCGTCCCGTCTCGCCAGGCGTACGACCTCCTGGTGCGCGAGTTCGGCCCGGGCGAATTCGACCCGCTGCTGCTGGCGATCCACACGACCGGCCCCGTCACGAGCCCGACGAACATCGGCCAGCTCTACGACTGGTCGCGACGGCTGGCGGCCGACCCGAGGGTTGTCCGTGTCGAGGGGATCGTCGACCTGGATCCGCGGCTGACGATGGCGCAGTACGAGTTGCTCTACTCGGCCCCGGGCGGACCCCCGGACCGGTTCGCCTCGAGCGAGCTACAGGCGACGACCAGGGGCAACCTGACGACCTTCTCGGTCTACACCCCGTACGACCCGAACCGCAGCGCCTTCCGCGCGCTGGTAGACGAGCTGCGGAACCCGTCTTCGGCGCTCGCCCCGCCGCCGGGGATGACGGTGCAGGTCGCGGGCGGCGCCGCGGACGTCGCGGACGTGGTGAACGCGGTCGCCGCGGAGTTCCCCCGCACGGCCCTCTTCCTCGTGGTCACCACCTACCTCGCGCTGTTCCTGCTCCTCCGGTCGGTGGTGCTGCCGCTCAAGGCCCTGGTCATGAACAGCCTCTCCATCGTCGCGAGCTTCGGCGCCCTGGTCTGGATCTTCCAGGATGGCAACCTCTCGACCCTCCTCGGCTTCAAGCCACTCGGCTTCGTGGAGACCACGCAGCCGGTCATCCTGTTCTGCGTGCTGTTCGGGTTGTCGATGGATTACGAGGTGTTCCTGCTGAGCCGCATGAAGGAGGTCTACGACCGGACCGGCGACAACCGCGAGGCGGTTGCGGGGGGGCTCGAGCGGTCGGGCCGGATCGTGACCAGCGCAGCGGCGATCGTGGTGGTGGTCGCCGGTTCGTTCGCGTTCGCCGACATCGTGCTGATCAAGGCGCTGGGGCTGGGCGTCGCGATCGCCGTGGCCCTGGACGCCACCGTGGTCCGCGCGCTCCTCGTTCCGGCCACGATGCGGCTCCTGGGAGACTGGAACTGGTGGATTCCGCGCCGGCTCGCGCGGTGGGTGGCGTCGCGCCTGCCGCTGGCAGAGGCGGCGCCCGTCGTGCAGCTGATCGCGCTGGTGACGGTGGCGGCGATCGTGCTGGCGGCATGCTCGCCCGAGGGTCGTCTGCTCGGCCAGGACCCGACGTCGCAGCCCATCGTGCCTGCCGGCTCGCCGTCACCGGCGGCGGCGCACGACCCGCAGCCGCTGTCGTTCCCGCGCGACGAGGCGCCGCACGACCGCCTGACCGAGTGGTGGTACTACACCGGGCATCTGCAGGCCCCGGATGGCCGGCGGTTCGGGTTCGAGTTCGTCATCTTCCGGGCCGAACGCGGCTCGTTCCCCGTCTCGTGGGCGTCGCACCTTGCGCTGACCGACAAATCCGGGCACCGGTTCGTCTACGACCAGCGCTCGGAGATCGGGCCGCAGGTCGACCTGGTGACGGCCGCGGAGCTCGCGTCGGGCCCCACGTCGGGTCCCGCGACGCCTTCGAGCGGGCCGGCGCCGGGGCAGGGGCTCTCGCCGGGTGGCCCGTCGGGCGCTGGCCTCTCGCCCGGCGGCGTCTTGCCCGGCGGCCTGGCCTCTCGCCCGGTGGCCTCTTGCCCGGCGGCCTCTCGCTTCCGACCGGGATCGGCCCTGGAGCAGGGTTCGCGCTGGGGATCACGGGGGTCCCGAGCGCCCCCAGCGCGGGCCAGGCCGAAGGGTCGCCGGCCCCCGGGATGTCTGGCGGTCGGGCTCGGGGCGCCTGGCCGTCGGGCGCATCCGGTTCGTCGGGCTCCTCGGCGTCGGGCTCCTCGGGTGCTCCCTGGATCATGGCCGGGATCGGAGGCCATGACGTGCTCAGCGCAACCAGCGCGACCGGCGGGTTCGGGCTCGAGCTTCGCCTCGACTCGGACGGCCGACCGCCGGTCCTGCACGGCGACAACGGCTGGATCGACTTCGGGGCGGCGGGCGGCTCGTACTACTACTCGCGCACCCGCATGGCCGCGGAGGGCGTCCTGACGATCGGGACACAGCGGCTCCAGGTGCAGGGCGAGGCATGGTTCGACCACCAGTGGGGCGACTTCATCGCAGTCGGCGCGGGAGGCTGGGACTGGTTCGCCGTGAACCTCTCGGACGGGACAGACCTCACGCTGTCGCTGGTGCGCGACACGTCGGGCGGCGACTCGCTGGTGTACGGGACGCTCGTGCATCCCGACGGCACCTTCGTGCACCTCGACAGTTCGATGTTCACGGTCCAGGTGACGGCGCACTGGACGAGCCCGGCGACCGACACGATCTATCCGGCCGCATGGACGATCACCCTGCCGTCGCAGGGGCTGACGGTCCGCCTGCGGCCCTCGATCGCGGACCAGGAGCTCGACACGCGGGCCACGACGGGGGTGGTGTACTGGGAGGGCTCGCAGGTCGTATCGGCCAGTCGGAACGGTCAGCCGTTGGCCGGGCAGGCGTACGTCGAGCTCACTGGGTACCTGCCGGCAGATCCTCCCGACCGAGCTGCAGCAGGAACTTCGTGAACAGGTAGCCGCCCGTCAGCGCGAACAGGACCAGGCTGACGTCCAGGATCGGCCACGCGGCCGGGTTCAACGAGCCCTGGTTGGCCGACAGGGCGCCGGGCACCCAGCCCAGGCCGCCGAACGTGTTCCAGATGTCGGTCTCGCCGCCCGCCTCGAGCCCGTACACCTGCGGGAAGATGTACAGCACGGACGCGATCACGAGCAGGATGCTCACGATGCGGAACGCCGCCGGGTCGTCGTCGGCATCCCTGGTGAGCTTCACAACGAGCGCCCAGAAGAGGACGACCGTGGCGAGCGGGGCCGTGATCGGCAGGCCAAGCCCGATGTACAGGTTGGGCATCAGGAAGATCACGCTGAGCGCCAGGGTGAGGAGCATGAGCGCGTCCCGGATCAGGACGTACGACAGCCACCACACGTCGCCGCCGAACCGCAGGGTAAGACCCTGGAGGAAGCGCAGCACGTACGGGCGACTGAAGTGCATGATCAGGGTGAACGCCCACAGGATGGGGAGCACCGCCGCGAGCGAGAGCACCATCCAGCCCGAGCCGCCGTTGACGAACGACTGGGTGATCTGATCGGGAGTCATCAGTTGCCTCCTCGTTCAGCCGGCTGCGGCCTGCGGACGTCCGCGAGGCGCAGGTTGTAGATCACCGCGTACAGGCCGAGCAGCCCGACCAGCACGGCGGACAGATAGGTCAGCGGCAGCGAGACGTTCGTGTTCTGTGAGCTGTCGAGCAGCGCGGCAAGCTGGTTTGCGGTTCCGCCGCCGACCGTCGTGACCTGGACGCCGAGGACGTACGGCACGATGTAGAGGATCGACCCGATGCCCAGCAGCACGGTCTGCAGCCGGAAGCCGCGTGTGTCGGCGTCGCCCTTCGTCGTCAGCTTCAGGACGAGCACGGCGAAGGCGCAGACGGCGGCCAGGCTCCCGGTCACCGGGAGGTCGTCCGCCCGCACCACGTCGGGGTAGAAGAAGATGAAGCTGCCGAGAAAGACCTGGACCAGCAGGATGTCCCGCAGAGCGATGTAGACGATCCACCAGAGGTCGGCGGCCAGCCGGAGCGTGAACTTCTGCAGCGTCGCCAGCATGTACGGGCGGGCCAGGTGCAACGCGAGGACGAGCAGCCAGAGGGCGACGAGAGCGGCCGCGATGGTGCCCTCGACGAACGGCTCCCCGACGTTGATGAATGCCTGGATCTGATCCTGGTTCACCGCTGTGCTCCTCCAGTCGTGCCGGGAACCACCGGGAAGACGCCGGGCGCGTGGTGTGCCATGGTCGGGCCGGACGGGGCGTCCTGGGGCCCCCGGCCGGAGACGACCTGCACCGCCCCGCAGCTGTAGACGGCGTCGCAGCGGAAGCACCGGGATGCCTCGGCGCGCGCCGATATGTCGTCGAGCCCGGGCTCGTTGGCGGTGAACGAACCCGGCACGTAGTCCGGGTGCTGCACGCGGGCGCGCTCCCGCGGCGCGAGGTCGAGCGTGAGCCTGCGGTCGGGACCGGTCCGGTATCGCACCGCCGCGAAGATCTCCGCCTCGCCGTCCCGGGCACCCGACAGGTACTGGTGGATCGAGGCGGCGGCCCGGCGGCCGTTCGCGACGGCGTCGATGACGGTCTTGGGTCCCGACACGACGTCGCCACCGGCAAAGACGCCCGCGCGGCCGGTGGCCATGGTCCGCGGGTCGGCCATGATGCCGGCCCACGAGCTGACCTCGATCCCCGCGCCGGGTGGCAGGATCGACGGGTCTGGCTCCTCGCCGATGGCCACGAGGATGGTCGCGCACGAGATCTCGATCTGGCTGCCGGGGACCGACTCCCAGACCGCGCGGCCCGCTTCGACGCGCCCCGTGGGGCGCTGCGCCTGACAGCGCACCGACCCGGCGCGCCCGTTGCCCAGCACCTCGTCCACCACGACGCCCGCGCGGATCGAGATCCCCTCGCGCTCGGCGGCTTCGATCTCCTCGGGCTGTGCCGGCATGTCGGCCCGCCCGCGGCGGTAGAGCACGGTGACCGAGTCGGCGCCGCTGCGGAGGGCGGAGCGCGCGGCGTCCATCGCCGTGCTCCCTCCGCCCACCACGACCGCCGGCCCGGAGAGATGCACGTCCTCGCCGAGGTTCACCTGCTTCAGGAAGTAGGTGGCGGGGACCACGCCCGGCAGCTGATCGCCCGGGACACCCAGCCGGCGGCTCTTCGACGCTCCGGTCGCCAGGAACACGGCTCTGTATCCCTGCGATTCGAGATCGCTCAGGCTGAAGTCGCGGCCCATGGCTGTGTCGAGGCGGAGCTCTACGCCCAGCCCCACGATCCGGTCGATCTCCTCGCGGAGGACCTCGCGCGGCAGCCGGTACGCCGGGATGCCGATCGCCATCATGCCGCCCGGCACCGGCATCGCCTCGAACACGGTCACGCCGTACCCCAGGCGCACCAGGTAGTAGGCGGCCGACATGCCGGCGGGTCCGCCGCCGACGATCGCGACGCGCTCCGGCCGGCGCTTCTTCGGCGGCTCGACCGCAGGGAGCCTGCCGTGCTCGGCCGCGAAACGCTTCAGGCCGCGGATGGAGATCGGCTCGTCGAGGGTGCCCCGGCGGCACGCCGCCTCGCATGGGGCGGTGCAGATCCAGCCGCAGACGGAGGGGAAGGGGTTCACCTCGGCGGCGACGGCATAGGCGTCGTCGTAGCGTCCCTGGGCGATGAGCCCGACGTAGCGCCCGGCGTCCGTGCCTGCCGGGCATGCCGACTGGCAGGGCGCCTTCGGATCGCGATCGCCGTCGACCATCGAGCGCCAGGCCTGCCACGACTGCGGCCGCTCGCTGGTACGCCAGGCGAAGAACGGCGCTGACGGGGACGGATGGTCGGGCTTGAGCGATTCCCTGGTCGCCTCCGAGAGGGGGATCCAGCCGGCCGGCTCCGTGGCGGGCACGGGCCGCGTAAGGGGACCCTGCCTGGGAGCGAGCGGCGTCGAGCCTGCGACCGCATCGAGATGGACGACTTCGACGGGGCACTCCCGCACGCAGAATTCCGCAGCCGATGCACTCCGCGACCTGGGTCGGGTACTCCATCATCCAGCGCAGCGGCAGCGAGCTTCCCCCGCCGGCCTCCACGCCGGCGCGTTCCGGGCGCGACATGTCGAGCGCCTGCACGGGGCACACGTCCATGCAGACGCCGCAGTTGAAGCAGCCCCTCGACTCGATCGTGATGCGGTAGCCCATGCCCACCTCCGGTGCAGGTCGTCCACGGGAGGATGAGGTCGGGCGTGCAGCGCGCACACACGCGACGGAATGGGCGGCGCGCGCTCGACGGGGGAGCAGCTGGGGCCGGATGGCCCGGGCCGTTCGGACCGCGTGGTTCGACGGCATCGCGGTCGCGTGGGGGGCGGCGGTCGCGGCCGGGCGACGTCTTCAGGTCGCCTGGGGCCGGCCTACCGCGGACGGCACTGGCGGTCGGGGCCCAGGATCAGTCGGTCGGGATCAGCCCCTCGCGGACAGCACGCGCGGCGAGCTCGGTGCGGCTCTGCGCGTGGAGCTTCTCGAGGATGTTCTTGAGATGGAACTTGGCCGTGTTCTCGGTGATCCCGAGCCGGGAGCCAATCTCCTTGTTGCGCAGCCCCTGCGTGACGAGCCGCAGCACCTCGACCTCGCGGTCCGTCAGCCGGTCGGGATCGACCGGCAGGTGAGGACGGTCGGCCCGCAGGAACTCGTCGATGATGCGCGCGGCGGTGGCCGGCGTGATCGCGGCCTCCCCACGTGCGACGGCCTCCAGCATCGAGCGCAGCTGGGCGCTCTCGAGGTTCTTCAGCAGGTAGCCCTGCGCTCCCGCCTTGATCGCGGTGAACAGGTCGTCCTCGTCCTCGCTCACCGTCAGCATGACGATGGCGACCTCCGGGTGATCCGTGCGGATGCGCTGCGTGGCGGCCAGGCCGGAGAGCCCGGGCATGCGCACGTCCATCAGCACGAGGTCCGGGCGCAGTCGATCCGCAAGCTCCACGGCGTCCTCGCCGTTGGACGCCTGCCCCACGACCTCGTGGCCCCACGCCGAGACCAGGGACGCGACGCCGTCGCGGAACAGCGCGTGATCGTCCGCCAGCAGGATCCGCATCAGGCGACCCTCCTCACGGTGGTGTTGAGCATGGGGATGCGCAGCTCGACCCGTGTGCCGCTGGGCTCGCCCGCCTGGATCCGCAGCTCCGCCCCGATCATCGCGGCGCGCTCCTGCATGGTCTTCAGCCCGTATCGCGGCCAGTCCGTCGGCGGCGGAGCCGGCGCCATCCCGTGTCCGTCGTCTTCCACCTGTACCACGAGCGATCCCCCCTCCACAGCCAGAGACACGACGACCCGGCGCGCCGACGCGTGCTTTCGAACGTTCGTGAGCGCCTCCTGCACGATCCGGAAGACATGCGCCTGCACCTCCGGCGCGAGCACCAGTCCCCGGACGGAATCCTGGGCCTCGACCCGCGTGACCAGCTTGGACGCCTCGGAGAAGCGTGCCGCGTACTCCTCGAGCGCGCCGACCAGGCCCCGGTCGGGCGGGATGGGGCTCGTGAGCCCGAGGATCGCCTCGCGGACGTCGACGTAGACCGACTGCGCGGCGACCGTCAGCTCCGACAGCTGGGACCGGGCGGCCTCGATCCGGCCGGCCGTGAGCAACTCCGTGACGGCCTGCGACTTGGTGTTGACGTAGCCGAGGACCTGCGCGAGGCCGTCGTGCATCTCGCGGGCGATGCGTTCCCGCTCGCCTCGGACGGCGAGCTCGCGCAGCTCGCGCTGCAGGCGATCGTTCTCCAGCGCGATCGAGGCCTGGTTGGCAAGCGACGACAGGGTCTCCACGTCGTCAACGCCGTATGCGCGACCGGTGCGGGCCGCGACGGCGAGCGTGCCGATCGTCCGGTCGCCTCGGCGGAGCGGCGCGGCCAGGTTCGCGACCTGGTACGCGGGTTCCACGAACCGGCGGAAGTCCCGACCGGGCTGCCCGGCGGCAGGGTCCACCGCGCCGTTCATGCCGCTGGAGGCCGCCAGGCGAGGCTCGCCCTCGGCGCCCTCCAGGACGAGGACCGCGACGTCCGCGCCGAGCAGCGTTCGGGCGTTGTCGACGACCGCCCGCAGGATCTCGTCGATGTCCAGCAGCGCCGTCATCGCGACGCTGACGTGGTGCAGGGCCGCTGCTTCCGCGTGGCGCGCCTCGAGCTCGGCGTTGCGCTGGCGCAGGGTGCCAGCCAGCCGGTCGATCTCGCGGAACACGAAGCGGCCGTACACGATCGCGAGCACCGTGACCACCGACATCACCAGCACGGTGTCGCGCGGGAAGAGCAGATGCGGATCGAGAATGCTGTCGCTGGCCACTTCGATCACGCCGACCACGACGATCGGCAAGAGCACGGCGAGCCAGCGCCGCTGCAGTCGCATCGGCACAGGGTACGCGCGATTCGAGCGGGCGAGCAGGATGGGCAGCTACCCGGACGGGGATCCGATGCCACCCGTGCTGCCCGAGCGGGTAGCCGGCGTGCACAGATAGACTCTTGGCGAAGGCGTCCAGCCGCTGAACGAGGGCGGGGCGGCCGACCTCAGTCGGCGGCAGCCAGCGCGGCCAGCGCGTCCGGCAGGTCGGCACGGCCGAACCCCAGGCGGAAGCGGTCGGCATCGCACCCGAACACCGGCCCCGGCGCCACCACCACTCCGGCCCGCTCGCGCCAGTGCGCGAGCACCGCGTGCGGGTCGCCGTCGTGGCGCGCGAGCTGGGCACGCCCGATGCGGGCCACCGAGACGGTCGTGGCCGCCGGCCGCACCCACGCGAAGAGGTCCGGCCGCGACTCGGCGAACGCCTCGAGGCGGACCATGTTGGCCTGGCACCGGGTCCGCGTCCGTTCCCGGAGTGTCTCTTCCGCCTTGAGCGCGATGGTGGCGAGCACCTCCGAGGGCCCGGCGGCGCAGAGCGTCGTGTAGTCCTTGATCGCCAGGGCCCGCGCCCGCAGCGAATGGTCGCCCGTCACGAGCCAGCCGATGCGCAGCCCGGCCAGCCCGTACACCTTCGACGTCACGCCCACCGCGGCGGCACGTTCCGAGAGCTCGGCGACGGACGGAGCCGTGGCGGACGACCATTCCAGGCCCCTGTACACCTCGTCGCCCAGGACGCGGATCCCGCTCCCCTCGCAGCGGGCGACGATGGCCCGCACCTGCTCCGGGCTCGCCGCCACTCCCGTCGGATTGTGCGGCGTGTTCAGCACGAGGAGCGCGACGCCCGGCCGCAACTCGTCCATCAGCCGGCTGAAGGGGAACCTCCACCCCTCGCCGTCCGGCTCCACCGGGACCAGGTCGAGCCTGGCTCCCATGGCGCGAGGCACTTCGTGCAGCGACTGGTAGGCCGGGGTGAGCGCGATCGCGCGATCCCCCGGGCGGAGTGACGCGGCGAACGCGAGCATCAGCGCCTCCGACGCGCCGACCGCGATCAGGACGTCGTCGGGGGACCTGCCGGGGTAGAGCGACGCAACGGCGGCACGCAGGTGCGGGTCGCCGGCAGCGGTGCGGTAGCCGAGACGAAGCTTCTGCCAGCGATCCAGCTCGCCGGGCCCGGCGAGCGCAAGGAGCTCGGCCACGGAGAGCGTCTCCGGATCGGACGACCCGAGCTGGTGCGGAAGGTCGAACTCGAAGCGGTCGAAGAACCGTTCGAGGGCGAACTCGGCGATGTCGCCCAGGGGCGTCATGCTCGGCACGTCACCTGGGCTCCGGCGCGGCATCGATCGCGGCGCGCAACGGCATCCCCTCGCGGGCACCCCGTCGCAGCGTCGCGATGCCGCCGGCCGTTCGTGCCCGGCGTGCCGCCTCGACGAAGGGCCGGTCCTCGGCGAGCGCCGCCGCGAGGGCCCCGTTGAAGGCATCGCCGGCGCCGACAGTGTCGACCGGCTCGACCTCGAGGGCACGGAACGTCCGGACCAGGTCGGGACCGAACGCCAGCACGCCCCGGGAGCCGAGTGTCACGGCGATACGGAGCCCGCGGTCGGATTCCGCGAGCCGCCTGACGGCGTGCTCGGGATCGCCGGCCAGCTCCGGGACCAGCGCGTCGAGCTCGATCTGGTTGGGAGTGACATGGGTCGCCAGCCGCAGCAGCGCCGCCGGCACGTCGCGGGCGGGAGCAGGGTTGAGGACGAAGCGGGCGCGCCGCTGGCGCGCGACGAACGCGGCGGCGAGGACCGCATCGATGGGCACTTCGAGGCTCGCCAGCAGCACGGAACCTTCGTCGAGCATGCCCTCGAGGGCGTGCTCGACGTCGGTCGGCGCCAGCGTCCCGTTGGCTCCCGGCGCGACCACGATCTGGTTCTCGCCCGTGATGTCGACGGCGATCAGCGCGACGCCGGTGGACAGGCCCGGCCGGACCAACACTCGGCTGCAGTCGATCCCTTCGTCGCGCAGTGCGTCCAGCGCCTCGCGGCCGAACCTGTCGTCGCCGACCGCGCCGACGATCGCCACAGATCCTTCGCGCGGCCCTCCCCGGAGCGCCCGCGCGGCCGCGACGGCCTGGTTTCCACCCTTGCCGCCCTGGTGCAGCGCGAAGGTCCCTCCGACCACCGTCTCGCCGGGCGCCGGCAGCGTGGCGCCGCTGACGACCATGTCCACGTTGATCGCGCCGAGGACGACCACGGCCATGCCCCGCCCGTCCCCGGGCCGAGCGTCGGTCATCCTGTGACGAACTCCCCGCCGTCGATGCCGAGGACGTTTCCCGTCAGCCACTCGGTGCCGTCGCGGGAGAGCGTCACGATGGCCCGGGCGACGTCCTCGGTGGTGGTCATGCGGCCGCTCGGGTTCCTGCGGCGCGCGACCTCGACGAGCTCGTCACGCTCCGGGATCTGCAGGAGCGCATGCGTCATCGTGACGCCGGCCCGGATCGCGTTGCAGGTCGCGCCGATGCCGTGCCGGGCGAGCTCCATCGCGAGCTGCCGGCAGTGGGACTCAAGCGCGGCCTTGGCCGCGCTGACGGCTCCATAGCTGCCGACCACGCGGGTGGACCCCTCGCTGGTCATCGCGTAGATCCGCGAACCCGCCTCGATGAACCCTCCGCGCACGAGGTCCTGCGTCCAGTACACGAGGCTGTGCGCCATGACGTCGAGGGTCATCTCCATGTTCTTCCGGTTGATGGCGTCGGCGGCGTCGGGCGCGAGGAACGGCTTGAGCGTGCCGAACGCCAGCGAGTGCATCAGCACGCGAACGTACGAGTGCCCCCCGCCGGTCTGGGTCCTGTCGAATCGTTCCCTGAGCGCAGCCAGGACCTGTGCGCGCTGCTCGTCGTCGGCCGCGTTCGCGTTGAAGAAATGGGCCTCCCGTCCGAACGACTCGATGCGCGCGCAAATCTCCTCGACGTGGCGCATGCCGGCTCGCCGGTCCAGGTGCACGCCCGCGATGTGGTACCCGTCCTGCGCGAGGGCCAGCGCGGTCGCCTCACCGAAACCGCTGCTGGCGCCCAGGATCAGCGCCCATCGCTCGCGTTCGTCAGCCACGGCGTGCTCCTCTCTCAGTCGGGTCGCGGCGGAGTCTAGCAGCGCCGACGCCCATGGAGCCGGAGCGCGTCTCGAGCCGGAGCACGGAGCCGGAGCATGTCGGAGCTGGTTCGCGGATACCATGCGCGCCATGACCGAACGCCTGACACTGATGACCGTCCACGCGCACCCCGACGACGAGACCATCGCCACCGGCGGAATCATGGCCAGGTATGCCGCCGAGGGCGCCCGCGTGGTGTGCGTCACGTCGACGCAGGGAGAGAACGGGGAGATCGTCGTTCCCGAGCTGGACACCCCCGAGAACCACGTGCGGCTGGGCGAGATCCGGAAGCTGGAGCTGGAGCGCGCGCTGGCGCACCTCGGCCCGATCGAGCATCACTACCTGGGGTACCGCAATTCCGGGATGATGGGGACCCCGCAGAACGACGACCCGCGCGCCTTCTGGCAGGCCGACCTCGACGAGGCGATCGGTCGCCTGGTGCGGTTGGTGCGAGAGGACCGGCCGCACGTGCTGGTCGGGTACAACGACTTCGGCGGCTACGGGCACCCCGACCACATCCGGGCGGCCCAGGTCGCGAAAGGCGCCTTTGCGCGCGCGGGCGACCCGAGCTGGTATCCAGGGCAACTCGTGGGGCAGGGAGCGCTCGAGCCGTGGCGCCCTCTCAAGCTGTACGAGGCGGTGTTCGACGTCGCGCGTCGCGAGGAGATGAGCCGCCTGCTCGAGGAGCGCGGTATCCGCTCCTGGTGGACCCCCGACCCGGACGCGACCGAGGAGCAGCTGCAGCAGCGCGAGGACTACATGGCGCGCATGGCCGCGGCGACCGGCCCCAGGACCACGCGCATCGACGTGTCCGACTTCCTTGCCGCCAAGCACGACGCGCTCGCGAGAGCACGTCACCCAGATCGCGAGCGACAACCCGTTCCTCGCGCTGGGCCCAGAGGAGTGGCGCCGGTTCGCGCCCGCGGAGGAGTTCACGCTCCGGGAGTCGCGGGTGGCACCGGTCAGGATCCCCGAGGACGACCTGTTCGCGGGCCTCCGGTAGCCGGCCGAAGGGCAATACTGGCGACCAGTCAGCGGACACCGGGAGAGAGACATGAACGACATCGACACCCTGCGGCAGCAGTTGCTCGAACTGGTCGACGGGCGCGGAGCGCACATGCCGTTCGACGCCGCGGTGGCCGACTTCCCCGCGGAGGCGATCAACGGCCGGCCGCCCAACGTGCCCTACACCCCGTGGCACCTGGTCGAGCACATCCGCATCGCCCAGCGGGACATCCTCGACTACATCCGGAACCGTGCGTACATCGCCCCGAACTGGCCGGAGGAGTACTGGCCGCCCCGCGACGCGACCGCTACGCCCGAGCTGTTCGCGCAGAGCATCGCCTCGTTCCGGGCCGACCGCACCGCGCTGCGCGACGTGGTCGCCGACCCCACGACCGACCTGCTGGCGACGATCCCGGGCACGCCCGGGCACACGGTGCTCCGCGAGGTACGCCTGGTGGGCGACCACAACGCGTACCACATCGGCGAGTTCGCGATCCTCCGCCAGGTGATGGGCACGTGGCCGACCGACCGGCGGGAGTAGGCCTCGAGCGACGAGAGCGTCCCGGGCGGGTCCAAGGGCGCGTGCGGCGGTTCCCGGCAGGGTCCCGGGCGGGTCCAGGGGCGCGTGCAACCGGTTCCTGAGAGCGCCCCGGAGGTGGCGGACCCGACCGGATTCGAACCGGCGATCTCCAGCGTGACAGGCTGGCATGTTGGGCCGCTACACCACGGGTCCGTGCGGCGGGGCGGAGTCTAGCAGGTACGACAGGCGGTCGCAGTCTCCGGTCTCGATGGCAGCCCCCGGGAAGTCCGGGCGCCTGCCACCCTATACTCCGCTCGATGCCGCTGGTGGATCTGCGATCCGATACCGTCACCCACCCCACGCCCGAGATGCGCCGCGCCATGGCGGACGCCGAACTGGGCGACGACGTGTTCGGAGACGACCCCACGGTCAACGCGCTCGAGGCGCGCGCGGCCGAGATCACCGGCATGGAGGGCGGCCTGTTCGTCGCCTCGGGCACCATGGGAAACCTGGTGTCGCTGATCGCGCACGTGCCCCGTGGCGGCGAGATCATCGCCGAGGCCGAGTCGCACACCCTGCGGGACGAGCAGGCCGGGCATGCGGTCATCGTGGGCGCGTCGGCGCGGGGAATCCCCGCTCGTCCTGACGGCACGATGGACCCGGCGCTGGTGGCGGCGGCCTTCCGCGATCCCCTCGACCTTCACGAGCCCCGCACGTCCCTGATCGTGCTGGAGAACACGCACGCGCACTCCATGGGCCAGCCGCTCACGCCCGGCTATACCGCCGGCATCGCGGGCATCGCGCATGGGCACGGCGTCCCGCTCCACGTGGACGGTGCTCGCCTCTTCAATGCCGCGGTCGCCCTCGGGGTGCCCGCGGCCGAACTGCTGGCGCCGGCCAATTCCGCCACGTTCTGCCTGTCCAAGGGGCTCGCCTGCCCCATCGGGTCGGTGGTGGTGGGGGCCGGGGGCTTTATCGCCCGGGCGCGGCGCGCTCGCAAGCTCGTCGGGGGCGGCATGCGGCAGGTCGGCGTCCTGGCTGCTGCCGGCCTGATCGCGCTCCGGGACGGGCCCCGCGGCATGATCGAGCGACTGGCCGAGGACCACGCGAACGCGAGGCGACTGGCGGAGGCGCTGGCGTCGATGCCCGGCATCGTCGGCCTCGACCCCGCGCGGGTTGCCACGAACTTCGTCGTCTTCGGAGTGGCGGCGGCCGACCCGGGTAGCGCCGCCGCGGACCTCGCGCCCCGTGAACTGCGCGTCCGCTTCCTGGATGCCCTGCGCGCCGAAGGCGTGCTCATGATCGAGTATCCGCACGACACGATCCGCGCCGTGACGCACTATGGCGTGAGCGCCGACGACATCGACCGCGTCGTGGAGGCCTGCGGGACGGCCCTGGCGGCCTGCGGGGCCGCTCCGTCGCCCGTTACCCCCGTCACATGACGGGAACCGGAGGCGCCCGAAGGACGGGCGCCACGAGCCAACAGGAGTGAGATGACGGAGCAGCTGGACGGCCAATTCTGGGGTCTTGTCGAGGACCACTTCGCGTACCTGGTCCGCGCCCTGCCGGTCTTCGCCACCTTCATGGGCATCCACTCCGAGGATCACCGCCTGGGGGACGCGTCGCGCGACGCCGTCCTCGACCGCGCGGTGCACGAGCGCCGGTTCGTGAACGACCTCGAGGCGCTCGACGCGGACGGGCTGTCGCCGGAGATTCGATTCGAGCGGGAGCTGGCCCTCCACGTATCGCGCCTCGAACTGTTCGCGCTGGAAGAGGAGCGGACCTGGGAGCGGCGCTCGACGGCCGTGGAGGAAGTCGGGGACGCCGTCTTCGCCGTCCTTGCCCGGGAGTTCGCGCCACTCGCAGACCGGCTCGAGTCGATCACCTCACGCCTGGAGGCCGTCCCGACGTCGCTTCGCCAGCACCGCGGCCGGCTGGGTCCCCGCCCCGTGCGGCTGTGGAACGAGATCGACCTGGGCTCCGCGGCCGTGATGCAGGCGCTCTTTGACGAGGTCGTCACGGCAGGGCGGCACACGTGGCCCGACGGAAGCCCCGCCCGCCGCCGGCTCGAATCCGCGGTCACGGGGGCCCAGGCAGCCGTGAACGAGTACGCGGGATGGCTGCGGACTCGCCTGGCGGACGCGACCGACGACTGGCCGCTCGGCCGCGAGCGATACGAGCACCTGGTGCGGCTGCGCGCCCTGGACGGGCTGGATGGCGACGACATTCTTGCCGCCGGCGAGGAGCAGCTGGAGCGCAACCGCGCGGCGCGGCGGGAAGCCGCCCGCGAGATCGACCCGGACGCCACCGAACGGGAGGTCATCGAACGCATCAAGCACGATCACCCGGCGACGTTCGAGCAGGCGCTGGACGCGTACCGCGACGCCATGCTCCGCGCGAGGCAGCACGTGATCGACCACGACCTGGCGACCCTGCCGCCCGGCGAGACGCTCAGCGTGCAGGCCACGCCCCAGTACCTGCGAAACGCCTCGGTTCCGTTCGCCGCGTACTTCCCCCCGCCCCGCTTCGACGCCGAACCGTCCGGCATCTACGTCGTGACGCCGTCCGTCGACGGGGATGCCGGCGCCATGCTGGAGCACTACAGGGCAGGGATCAGCAACACCAGCGTGCACGAGGCGTACCCCGGGCACCATCTCCAGCTGTCCGCCGCGAACACGCACCCCAGTCTCGTTCGCGCCCTGGTCGACGCCCCCGAGTTCGTCGAGGGATGGGGGATGTACAGCGAGCAGATGATGCGCGAGCACGGGTTCGATGCCGACCCGGCACACATGGTCGCGCTGTACACGGACGCCATCTGGCGCTCGTGCCGGATGATCCTCGACGTGCGGCTGCACCGTGGCGAGCTCACCGTCGGGCAGGCGACGGACTTCCTCGTGGCCCGAACCGGTTTCGAGCGGGCGAACGCGCAGGCGGAGGTCTTCCGCTACACGTACACGCCCACGTACCAGCTCAGCTACCTGCTGGGCAAGGTCCTGCTGCTGCGGCTCCGCGAGGACGAGCAACGCCGCCTTGGGGCGGACTTCTCGCTGCGGCGCTTCCACGACCAGCTCCTGTACTCCGGTGGGCTGCCCATCTCATTCCACCGCCGGCTGCTTGGCGGCGAGGGCGGCGGGCCGACGCTGCCGCCGGCCGATCTCCAGGACGTGGCCGCCGCCGTCTCCTGACGTCGCCGACGTCTCCTGATGCAGGTCATCCCGAGCATCGACGTCGCCGAGGGTCGCTCACGGCTGGTGTTCTGGCCAGGGGTCGCGTCCGGCGCCGGAACGCCGACGGATCGCCCCGAGCGGATCGCGCGCCACTTCTTCGAGCTCGGCGCGCCGGCGATCCACCTGGTCGACCTCGACGGCGCCCGAGCCGGCCGCCCGGCCGCGCTGGACGTCGTCGGGAGAGTCGCGGCCGAGGTCGCCGCGCCGCTGCAGGTGGCGGGCGGGGCGGACGGCGCGGATCAGATCCGGCTCCTGTTTGCGGCCGGGGCCACGCGGGTCGTGATGCCGCTCCTCGCCGTAGCGGAGGATCCCGGTGTGCTCCGCGCGTGCCTGGACGTGGCCGGCAGCTGGCTGGCGGTCGGGCTCGATCCGCGTCCCGATCGACTGCGCGAGTATCGCTGGCGCCAGGGCGCGCCGCCCACGGTGACAGAGCTCGTCGCGCGGCTCGCCGGTGCGGGCGTCCAGCGCTTCGTGCTCTCGCACGCCGGTGCCGAACCGGAACCCGCTCTCCTGGCCTCGCTCACAGCCGCCGCGGATGCCGAGTTCCTGGTGGCCGGCGGCGTGACGTCGCTCGAGGGCATCCGGCGGCTGGCCGGTACCGGCGTCGCGGGCGTGATCCTGGGCGAGGCGCTGCTGTCCGGCCGCGTCGAGTATCCGGCCGCGGTCGAGGCGGCATCTGGTGCGAGCTGAGGAGAAGGTTGTGCATTCGATGGTTCCGCGCGCTCGTCGCATGCTCCCGGCGACTCTGGCCGCGGCCGCTGCTGCCGTGCTGCTCGCGACCTGCTCGGCAGGCGCTGGGGGTTCTGCGCCCTCCCCGGCCGCCATCCCGTCCGCGGGGGCTCCGGCCCTTCGGGTCAAGCCGCCCACGGCGACGCCCCTGGCTTCGGCTCCCGCCGCACCCGCTGGGGACGGGACCACCATCACGCTGCACACGGAGAAGGGCGATATCGTGATCGCACTCGACAACCGGAGCGCGCCGGTGGCGGCCCAGAATTTCGAGAACCTGGCGCGTGCCGGGTTCTACGACGGGACCGTCTTCCATCGGATCGTCCCGGGCTTCGTCATCCAGGGGGGCGATCCGACCGGGACGGGCACCGGCGGGCCCGGCTACTCGTTCCCCGACGAGCCGTTCGCCGGCACGTACGTGCCGGGAACCGTGGCGATGGCCAACTCTGGTCCCAACACGAACGGGTCGCAGTTCTTCATCGTCATCGGGGCACAGGCCGCCTCGCTGCCCCACGCCTACACCATCTTCGGAACCGTGACGTCCGGGCTCGACGTCGCCGTGCAGATCGCGCAGGGGCCGCGGGGCGGGCCGCAGGACGACCAGGCGCTGCAGCCGGTGAAGATCCTGTCGGTGACGGTGGTTGCGCCGGGAGGCTGACCGGACTGCTCGTCGGGCGCCCGGCCGGATGCCACCCGCGTCCGGCAGTCGCGGGCCCGCCCGGAGAGCCTGTGCTACGGTAGCCCGACCGCACGGAGAGACAGCACGTGTCAGCGACCGTCGACACCACACTCGGCACCTTTCGCATCGAATTCGAGCGTGACGCCGCGCCGGCGACCGTGGCCAATTTCGAAAAGCTGGCGCGACAGGGCTACTACGACGGCGTCCTGTTCCACCGCGTCGTGCCGGGCTTCGTGATCCAGGGCGGCGACCCGACCGGCACGGGCCGCGGAGGCCCCGGATACACGTTCGCGGACGAGCTGCCGGGGCCCGGCCTGGACTACGCGCCGTACGCGGTCGCGATGGCAAATGCCGGGCCGAACACGAACGGCAGCCAGTGGTTCGTCTGCCTGACCGACCTGCGCGGGCGGCTGCCCAGGAACTACTCCATCTTCGGACGAGTCACCAGCGGCACGGACGTCGTCGACAGGATCGGCAAGGTGCGAACCGGCCCGGGCGATCGGCCGGCGGAGGACGTGAAGATGACGAGGGTCACGATCGACGAGGTCGCCACCACCACGGGCTGATCGGGTGCGCGACGCCGGAAACAGTCGCCGGGTTACGAAATATTAACCGACCCGCTCAGTGAATCGCTTGAGCCGGCCGGTGCCGCCGCGTACACTCTGGTTCGCTGCTCGTCAGCAACTGCCCCAGCAGCAGGGTCATGGGTAGGTCGGGTTAGGGTAGCCGGTGCAGCCGGCGTGATAGATGCCCTTGCGGCGTGGCAGAAGCTCCGGTCGTCGTGAGGCGATCGGGGACTTCACCGGGACAGTGTCGAGAGGTCCCTCTTCGGAGGGGCCTCTCGCATTTCCAGGTCACCGCCGCGGCCGGAGTGCCCGACAGCGGACGTGCCGGGCCTGGAGAGTCGGGCACGGAGATGCCGGGCACAGGCCCGCTATCCTGTACGATGGCGTCCGCGCTCGACGCGCCCGTAGCTCAGCGGATAGAGCGTCTGCCTCCGGAGCAGAAGGTCGTGGGTTCGAGTCCCGCCGGGCGCGCCAGTCCTCGCCGCGCGGCGACACCCTCCTGTGGTGCGACATGTGGCAACTCGGCACGCCGCCCCTTGACCTGATCCTGCGCTCGGCCATCGTCTACGTCGCGTTCATCCTCGGCCTTCGCGTGTTCGGGAAACGCGAGGTGGGCCAGTTCACGCTGTTCGACCTCGCGCTGGTCCTCCTGGCCGCCAACGCGCTGCAGCCGGCGATCACGGGGCCCGACAACTCGATCACCGGCGGGGTCATCGTCGTGGGCACGATGTTCGCTCTGAACCTCGGTGTCTCGCGCCTGCGGGAGCGGGTGCCGCTGGTGCGGCGGATCCTCGAGCCGCAGCCGACCGTGCTCGCCCGCGACGGCGCGTGGATCGCCGCGGCCGTCGAACGGGAGGGCCTCGATGACACCGACCTCGAGGCGGCGCTCCGCGAGCACGGCCTCGACCAGGTCAAGGACGTGAGCCTCGCGGTCCTCGAGGACGACGGGTCGATCAGCGTGGTGCCGATCGACGGGGTGCCGGCCGTGCGGCATCGACGACGCCTCCGGTATCGTCGCCCGGGCTGAGGACGAGCCGGGCCCACCTCGCCGCGTCGGTCGCGCCGGTTATTCCGCTGCTGCGCGCCGGCGTCAGTCGCCGCGGTGGGCGCCGGAGCGGATCCCGAAGCCTCCGGAGGCGCCGGTCGCCACGCGCTCGACGACCTCGACCGACTCGACAGACGCCCCGGGCGGCCCATCCCGCAATGCGGCAAGGAGCGCCTGGACGGCCGCGGCTTCCCCCTCGGCGACCACCAGCACCGACCCGTCTGCCTGGTTGGCGACCCATCCGACGATGCCTGCCCGGTTGGCCTCCCGGGAGACGAACCACCGGAATCCCACGCCCTGCACGACGCCGCGCACCGTCGCCTCGACCGCCCGCGTTGGCGCAGCGCGGTCCCGGCGGTTCGCCTGTCCCATCGCCATCACGCCGCCTCGGTCGAAGGCCATGCGACGAGCAGGACGTCGAGTGCCAGCTCCGGGTTGGCGTTCTGGTCGGCCGCCCCGAGCACGACGTCGAGGCGGGCCAGAAACTGCTCCGCGGACCCGCTGGGAAGCGAGGCGGACGCCGCGAGGAGCTCCTCCAGCAGGTCCACGTGCCACAGTTCCGCCCTTCCGCCCCGCCCCGCGAGGACGAGGTCCCGCGCGAGGCCGCGCCACATCGTCCCGAGAGCGAGCAGCGCTCGGCGGCGGGCGCCTGGCGACTGCCGGGCACCGCGGGATTCGCCGCCGTTCTCGTCGCGCGCGTCCGGTTGCGCGGAGGGCCGTCGGGCCCGCGGCAGTGCAACCTGGTCGCCGTCGGCGACCGCAGTCCCCGTCGTGGCGGCCGCGTCCGTGATGCCCGCGTTGGCGGTCGTGATGCCCGCGTCCGTGATCGTGCCGCCGTCTGCGGTCGTGCCCCAGTCGAGCAGCGCCGCGAGCCGGTCGGCGGTGGCCAGCAGCTCCGGCGCCGCGGCCAGCCGCTCCGCCATCCCCCGACGCACGAGGTCGAGCAGCTCGCGCAGCAGCTGGTCGGAGAGGATGACCGCCTCCGGCGACGACGCGAGCCCGAGGGCAAGGCCGGGTCGGCCCCGGGCCAGCCGGGCGAGTGCTCCGGCTCGACCTGCGTCGACGCGTCCTTCGTCCTCGAGCAGCGCGGCAATCTCCCCAACGGGTACCACGCCGAGACGGAGCCGGGCGCACCGCGACCGGACGGTGGGCAGGAGCGCCCCGTCGTCGCTCGCGCAGAGCACCAGCACCGTGCGCGGCGGCGGTTCCTCGAGGAGCTTCAGGAGCGCGTTCTGTGCATCCTCGTTCAGACGCCCGGCGTCCTCGACGACCGCGACGCGCCAGGCTCCCTCCATGGGGGAGAGCGCGAGCTCGCGGATCAGCGAGCGCACGGTGCCGGGGTCCGGCGAGGCGCGTTCGCCGATACGGATCTGCCGGCCGGCGCCCGACGGCGACAGGCGGTGCAGGTCCGGATGGCTCCCGTGCTCGACCCGCCGGCACGCCGCGCAGGACCGGCAAGGACGGTCCGCGGGATCGGCGGCGGCGCACAGCAGCCCGGCCGCGAGGTCCAGCGCGAGCGTGGTCTTGCCACTCCCCGGAGGACCGGAGAGCAGCAACGCTGGCGGGACCTGGCCCGTGGACACCATCCTCGCGACGGCCGCGAGGGCGGTCGGCTGCCCACGCGTGCGCCAGCCACGCACGGCGAGGATCAGGCCTCGGGCGCCGCCGGGGTGCGGCGCGTCCGACGAGGAGTGGCTGGCGGAACGCCGTCGGCGCCGGCCTGACGCTCTGCTCCGATGGCGGGTTCGGCTCGACGCGTCCGCGTTCGCGGCGCAGCCGGCTGGTCGCCGGCTGGCGCCGGGGCGGCCTCAGGCGCGGGCATCGGCGTCGCGGCCGCGGTCGCGGCGCGGCGGGCCCTGGTCCGAGCCGCCGCCGGCGCAGGCTCCTGGCCGGCTGGGGCGGCGCCGGCCCCTCGGGTGGCCCGTCCGGCCCGGACCCGGACGCCTGCCGGTGCGCCCTCGACGGCAACGTCTCCCGCTGCAGGCGCCTCTTTCGCCGGCACCGCGGGTCCAGTCCGCCGCGTCCTCGGCCGGCCGGCCGCGGCTTCGCCCCGTTCTCCAGCTGCGGGGGCAGCCGCGGGCCCGCTTTCCGGTGCCGGCCCGGCGGCTTCGGGCGCGCGCGCCGCGCTGGGGCCGCCGGCCTCGCTGGGGCCGCCGGCCGCCGAGACGGCCTGGGACGCGGGTCTGGCGCGACCGCGGCCACCCCGCTCACGCGTGGCGCGCGACGCGGCTCCCGGTGCCGAGGCGGCTCCGGGTGTCGGGGCGGCAACGGGCGCCGGCGCAGCCGGTGCCGGAATCTCGCCGGTCACGCGATCCCGGACGCTCGACAGTCGCTCGGCCTCAGCGCCGGCCGCCTCCTGCTGGCACAGCGGGCGCCCCCTGGCGGCCCTGCTGGTCAGGTCGTGCGCTGCCGCGGCGCGCCATCTCGGCGCGGAGCAGCTCGGCGACGTCCGCCGGCACCTCGCTCCACGGCTCCGCACCGCCGGTCTGGCGCTCCTCGGCCTGCCGCTCCTGGGCCTGCGGCTCGCGCGCCGGCCGGTTGGTGCGCACCGGCCGATCGAACGGTGGGCGCGGTCCACGCTCGGGGACACGAGGCCCGCGGCCGCCGGTCGGGGCGCCACGGCCGTAGCGCTCCCGCTCGACCGCCTGCTGGTACGAGCCGCGACCGCGACCACCTCGACCGACGCTCATCGGGCGGCCGCCGCGGACCGCTCCGCGCTGCCGCCGTTCTGCCAGCAGGTATTCGGGAATCTCCGGCTCCTCGAGTTCCTCCTCGTCCGCGTCCTCCGGCGACCCGACCGGAGCGCTCGGCATCCCGAGCTGGCTGTCCCAGACGGATCCGAACGTCGAGTGCTGCGGCACGCGCGGTGCCTCCAGCTCGAGCTCGTCCTCGGCGTCGACGTCCTCCGCGACCGGCGCGGCTTCCACCACCCCGGCCTCCTGTCCGCGGCCGCGACCTCGGCCGCGGCCTCCGCGCCGTCGCCGGCGCCGGCGACCGGCCTCCTGTCCCTCCGCGTCGGACGCCTCGACCACGATCCCCTCGACGACACCGGGCTCCTCGGCAGGCTCTTCTCCCGCGACATCCGACTCGATCGGCGGCTGTGCAATCGCCGCGACCTTGCTGAGTTTCTCGCCTGGAAGCACCATCATCGGGATCCCCAGGGGAACGGCCTGCGGCGCCTGGAGCGCCGGCATCGGGCGTTCACGCCGTTCGCCGCGGCGGTCGTCGCGGCGAACCTCTTCCCGTCCCTCGCCGTGCCGGCCGCGCCGGCGTCGGGACGCTCCTTCGGTCTCCTTGTCCGGCACTTCCGTCATGGAGAGGTCCTCTTCCTCCGCCGCGACCCGCCTGCCGCTGCGTGAAGACCGCTCGACGCGCGCGATCTGGGTGATGTCGGTGAAGACGTCGGCGACGTCGATCAGGTCCGAGCTCGTGTTGCCGCGGAAGCTGATCACCTCGACGCGGGTTCCTGTCTGCTGCACCGCCCGGATGGCGGGCGCGAAGTCACCGTCGCCCGACACGACGACGGCGATGTCCAGGTTGCGGGAGGTACGCATCAGGTCGACGACGAGCTCGATGTCGAGGTTGGCCTTGACCTTGCCGTCGCCGTACTTGCGGATGTCCTTGCTGACGACCTTGTAGCCGTTGCGCGCCAGGAAGGCGTGGAACTGGCGCTGGTTCTCGTTCTCGGGGTCGAGCCCCGTGTAGGCATACGCGCGGACGAGATCCCGCCCGACGCTGGCCGCCTTGAGCAGCGTGACGTAGTCGATGTCCACGCCGGCCGCCTTGGCCGCGTAGAAGATGTTCGCCACGTCGACAAAGACGGCGACGTTCTTGCTCACGCAAGTCTCCTGTTCGGTTCCGGTCCCGCTCCCGCGGGCCGGGTGCCGGCGCCCACGGACGCCGGTGGATGGGTCATTCCGGAGGCGCGCCGAAGGGCGCCAGGCTCCGGACCATGCGCGGTCCGGCTTCGACGAAGCCGTTCTCGATCCAGCGGTCGCGCTCCGCCGGATCGTTCGGGGGTGCCGTCTCGACGGCCACGCAGCCCTTGTTCCGTCCCGACTTGAGCAGCTCCTCCAGGAGCACCTGCCGGACGGGGAGGGGCGACGAGGCCGGATCGACGATCAACACGTCGACGGTGCCCACGAACCCTCCAAGCGATACGCTGGGGTGCAGCGCCAGCACGCCGGCGCCGGCAAGCCGGCGCCCGGATTCCGCGACGAGCACGACCGCGTGCGGCAGGCTGACGAGCTGCCGGAGCAGATCGGCCGACCCGAGCGACGCGCGGTCGCCCTCCGGCCGCCTGGCCACGGCGTCGAGCATCGAGACGATGCGGTCAACGTCCGTGATCCGGGCTGTGCGGACCTGGTACTGCACGATGGCGAGCGATACCTCGAGTCGAGTCGCCGGCGCCTCACGGCGATGACCGGAGTCATCGACCGCCGCAGAGTCGATCCTGTGCTCGAGCGCGCCGCACCGGGTGGGGTCGTGCCTGCCGGCCGGCCGCACACGCCCGGGGCGCTCGGGCTTGCATTTGAGGCGCCAGTATTTATCATACGCTAACCCATCGGCGAATGGCTGCGATGCCTTGGCGGGCGGGTCGTCTCGCGCGGTCTACCTTGGAGCAATCCACGCCCATCGACCACGAGGGGTGGCCGGCGGGGCCGATGGCTCCGGGTCCCAGCGCATTCTGCCGACGATCCCGCCGTCGAGGTCCCGCCGCCACGCACCGCTGGTTGACCGTTCGGGAGCGGCAGCTTTTGAGGAGGAGACTGCACTTCTATGCAGACCAGACGAATCGGCGCGCTCGCCGTCACGACACTGCTCGTCGCCGCGGCGTGCAGTTCGTCGGCAACCACGGCGCCGGCAGCCAGCGCGGCGGCCGGCGGTAATGGCCAGATCGTGAACATCGGGGTCGAGCTGCCGATGTCCGGAGGGGAGGCGCCCAACGGCGTGCCGACCCTCAACGGCGTGAAGCTCGCCGTGGCCGACATCAACGCGGCCGGTGGCATCGACGGCTACAAGTTCGGCGTCAACTCGCAGGACGACGCCGTCAACGGCGTCAACAACCCCCAGCAGGGCGCCAAGAACATCACGACGCTCGTCAACGACAGCTCGGTCGTCGCCGTGGTCGGGCCGTTCAACTCGGCCGTGGCCAAGGCGGAGATCCCGATCAGCAACGCGGCGGGCCTGCTGCAGTGCAGCCCGGCGAACACCAACCCGGGCCTGACCAAGGAATGGGGCGGCATCAGCCCCTTGACCTACCGGCCGACGCACCCCGACCAGATCGCCTACGTGCGCGTCGCATCGACCGACGACTACCAGGGCCTGGCCGGCGCGACGATCGCCTACCAGGACATCGGCGCGCGCCGCGCCTTCGTCATGGACGACACCACCACCTACGGGGCCGGCCTCGCCGGCGTCTTCGTCACGGACTTCGAGCAGATGGGCGGCACCGTCGTCAGGCATGAGGCGACCGGCGCCAGCGTCACCGACTACACCGGCCTCCTGACCGCCGCCAAGGCGCTCAACCCCGACGTCGTCTACTACGGTGGCGTCACGACGCAGGGCGGCGGGCTGCTGCGCAAGCAGATGGTCGCGGCGGGCATGGCCAACATCCCGTTCGTCGGCGGCGACGGCATCAGCGACGGCTCGGCCGCCACGCCGAGCTCGTTCCTCAACCTGGCCGGCCCGCAGGGCGACGCGGGCACCTGGAGCACGGTCGCGGCCTCGCACGACATCCCGAACGCGGGCGCCTTCGCCGCGAAGTACGACGCCGCGTACGGCACGAAGGCTCCGGGCGCCTACAGCGCAGCGGCCTACGCCTGCACGCAGATCTTCCTCGACGCCTTCAAGCACGTCGGCAAGCCGGACCGCGCCGGCATCCGCGCGTACGTCACGAGCGGCGCCACGTTCACCACGGTCCTCGGCACGCTCCACTTCGATGCGAACGGCGACACCAGCCAGAAGATCATCAGCGAGTACAAGTTCGACCCGACCCTCAACGGCGGGGACTGGGCATTCGTCAAGCAGATTGACTTCGGCGCGGCAGCGGGTGGCGGCTCAAGCCCCGCCCCAAGCGGCAGCTAGCACCCCAACCTGAGTTCGGTGGGGCAGCCGGAGAGGGCAACCGCGCTCTCCCGTCTGCCCCACATCCTGCGCACGGCACAGCAGAGTGAGATCGGCTTGGATCTGACCCTCCTCGCGCAGCAGACGGTCAACGCCCTGACCATCGGCGCGATCTACGCGCTGATCGCGCTCGGCTACACGATGGTCTACGGGATCATCGAGCTGATCAACTTCGCC
>CAVWXU010000023.1:0-62406 GCA_963759135.1 uncultured Chloroflexia bacterium
TACGCGGGAGACATCGGCGCGATCGTCGCCTCAAGGAGTCCTACACCGGCGACACGCTCGCGACCCGGCCCACCCCATCATCCTCGAGTCGATCCGCTTCCCGGAGCCGGTGATCGAAGTCGCCGTGGAGCCGCGAACGAAGGCCGACCAGGACAAGCTGGCGCTTGCGCTGCAGCGGCTGGCCGACGAAGATCCTACGTTCCGCGTGAAGACCGACGAGGAGTCCGGACAGACGCTGATCGCCGGCATGGGCGACTCCACCTGGACGTGCTGGTGGACCGCATGACCCGCGAGTTCAAGGTCGCGGCGAACGTGGGCAAGCCCCAGGTGTCGTACCGGGAGACGGTCCGCCGCGCGGCCGAGGGCACGGGCCGTTTTGTCCGGCAGACCGGCGGTCACGGGCAGTACGGGCACGCGGTGATCCACCTCGAGCCGAATGGGAAGGGCGGCGGGTACGAGTTCGTCGACAAGATCGTGGGCGGCGTGATCCCGCGCGAGTACATCAGGGCCGTCGACGCGGGAATCCGCGAGGCCCTGGCCACCGGCATCTACGCCGGCTATCCGGTCGTGGACGTCAAGGCCACGCTGCGCGACGGCTCCTATCACGAGGTCGACTCGAGCGAGATGGCGTTCAAGATCGCCGGCTCCATGGCGGTCAAGGACGCGTTCGAGCGGGCCGATCCGGCGATCCTCGAGCCCGTCATGCGGGTCGAGGCGACCATGCCGGAGGAGTTCATGGGCGACGTGATCGGCGACCTGAACAGCCGCCGGGGACACATCGAGGGGATGGAGGCGCGCGGCTCGACGCAGGTCGTCCGCGCGTTCGTGCCGCTCGCGAACATGTTCGGCTACGCGACCGACCTGCGGAGCATGACCCAGGGACGCGCCAGCTACTCCATGGAGTTCGCGCACTACGCAGAGGTCCCGGCGCAAGTCGCCCAGGAGCTCGTCCAGAAGTCGAAGGTCTGAGGGGAAACCGAGGAGCAAGGCGATGGCCAAGAAGAAGTTCGAGCGCACCAAGCCCCACGTCAACGTCGGCACGATCGGTCACATCGACCACGGCAAGACGACCCTGACGGCGGCCATCACGAAGTACCTCTCGCTGAAGGGCGAGGCGGAGTACCGCGCCTTCGACTCGATCGACAACGCGCCCGAGGAGCGCGAGCGGGGCATCACCATCGCCATCGCCCACGTCGAGTACGAGACCGACCACCGCCACTACGCCCACGTCGACTGCCCCGGCCACGCCGACTACATCAAGAACATGATCACCGGCGCGGCGCAGATGGACGGCGCCATCCTCGTGGTGGCCGCCACCGACGGGCCCATGCCCCAGACCCGCGAGCACATCCTGCTGGCCCGCCAGGTGGAGGTGCCCTACATCATCGTGTTCCTCAACAAGGTCGACGCGGTCGACGACCCCGAGCTCCTCGAGCTCGTCGAGCTCGAGGTCCGCGAGCTCCTGAGCAAGTACCAGTTCCCCGGCGACGAGCTGCCCGTCGTGCGCGGCTCCGCGCTGCAGGCCCTGGAGGCCTCCGGCGGCATCCACGATCCCGCCTACGCCTGCATCCAGGAGCTCCTCGACGCCGTCGACTCCTACATCCCGACCCCCGAGCGCGCCGTCGACAAGCCCTTCCTGATGCCGGTCGAGGACGTCTTCGGCATCAAGGGCCGCGGCACCGTGGCCACCGGGCGCGTCGAGCGCGGCATCGTCAAGGTCGGCGACGAGATGGAGATCGTGGGCATCCGGCCCACCCGCAAGGTCGTCGTGACCGGCGTCGAGATGTTCAAGAAGCTGCTCGACGAGGGCCGCGCCGGGGACAACATCGGCACCCTCCTGCGGGGCATCGAGCGCGACGACATCGAGCGCGGCCAGGTCATCGCCAAGCCGGGCTCGATCAAGCCCCACACCCGCTTCGTGGCCCGCGTCTACGTCCTGACCCGCGAGGAGGGCGGCCGCCACACCCCCTTCTACAACGGCTACCGCCCCCAGTTCTACCTGCGCACCACCGACGTGACCGGCGACATCACCCTGCCCGAGGGCATGGAGATGGTCATGCCGGGCGACAACGTCGACATGCGCGTCGAGCTCATCACCCCCATCGCGCTCGAGACCGGGCAGCGCTTCGCCATCCGCGAGGGCGGCCACACCGTGGGCGCCGGCGCGATCACCACCATCACGGAGTAGGGCATGGCGAAGCAGCGGATCAGGATCCGCCTCAAGGCCTACGACCATCGGCTGCTCGATCAGTCGGCGCTCCAGATCGTGGAGACCGCGCAGCGGACGGGCGCCGACGTCGTCGGGCCCGTGCCGCTCCCGACCCGCATCGAGAAGTTCACGGTCCTGCGTTCGCCCTTCATCGACAAGGACAGCCGGGAGCAGTTCGAGATCCGCACGCACAAGCGGCTCATCGACATCCTGGATCCGTCGTCGAAGACCGTCGACGCCCTGATGCGACTCTCGCTTGCCGCGGGCGTCGACATCGAGATCAAGATGTAGATGAGCATCGGACTTCTCGGCCGCAAGGCCGGCATGACGCAGATCTTCGTCGAGGACGGGACCATGGTCGGGGTGTCGGTGCTCGTCGTCGAGCCGAACACGGTCACGCGCCTGCGCACCCCCGAACGGGACGGCTACGCGGCGGTGCAGATGGGGACGGGGACGGCCCGCCACCTCAGCAAGCCCCGCCTGGGCCAGCTCCACGACCTGCCGCGGGTCCGGCACGTCCGCGAGTTTCGCGTGGACGGGGTGGACGACTACCGCGTCGGGCAGGAGCTCCGCGTGGACGAGATGTTCGCCCCGGGCGATGTCGTGGACGTCACCGGCGTCAGCAAGGGCAAGGGTTTCTCGGGCACGATCAAACGGCACCACTTCCACCGCGGACCGGAGACCCACGGCTCCGACTCGCACCGCCAGCCTGGCTCCGTCGGCGCAGGGACGACGCCGGGGCGGGTGTATCGCGGACTGGGCATGGCCGGCCACATGGGGGCCGAGCGGGTGACCGTCAAGAAGCTGACCGTCGTGCGCACGGACCCGGAACGCAACCTGCTGCTCGTCAAGGGGT
This sequence comes from uncultured Chloroflexia bacterium, assembly GCA_963759135.1. GTDB lineage: Bacteria > Chloroflexota > Limnocylindria > Limnocylindrales > CSP1-4 > JAJYNJ01. Next base: position 3,066 of record CAVWXU010000023.1, read on the forward strand.
CGGTGCCCGGGGCGCCCAACGCGCTCGTCATGGTGAGGAAGGCGTAGCGCGATGGCCCAGACCACCCTGTTCCGCAAGACCGGCGAGGAAGCCGGGACGGTCGAACTGCCCGACGAGCTCTTCGCCGCGCCGGTGAACGCGGCCGTCCTGCACCAGGCGGTCGTCGCGCAGCTCGCCGGCCGGCATCTCGGCACGCACGACACCAAGACACGCGGCGAGGTCGCCGGCGGCGGAAAGAAGCCGTACCGCCAGAAGGGCACCGGCCGGGCCCGCCAGGGTTCGAGGCGCGCGCCCCACTTCGCCGGCGGCGGCACGGTGTTCGGCCCGCACCCGCGGAGCTACGAGCAGCGGCTGCCGCGCAAGATGAAGCGCCTCGCGCTGCGCGGCGCGCTGACCGCCAAGTACGGAGACGGCGCGGTGCGGGTCGTGGAAGACCTGGCCATGGAGGCGATCAAGACCCGCGAGCTCGTCGGCTACCTCGGCGCGCTGAACCTCGCCGGACGCGTGCTGGTCGTGGCACCGTCGCGTGACCAGCGCCTGACGCTCTCCGCGCGAAATCTCCCCGACGTCGAGGTGATCCTGGCCGACTCGCTCAACGTGGTGGACGTCCTCAACGCCGACGTCCTGCTGATCGAGCAGCCGGCCATCGCGACCCTGTCGGAGGTGTACGCGTGACGCTGCAGAGCTCCGAGGTGATCCTCCGTCCCGTCATCAGCGAGAAGTCGATGGACCTCACGCAGCGGAGCAAGTACACGTTCCGCGTGCACGAGGGCGCCAACAAGCTGCAGATCAAGCGCGCCGTGGAGGACCTGTTCAAGGTCACCGTCCTGGCGGTCAACGTCTCGACGACGAAGGCCAAGGAGAAACGGCGCGGAACCAAGCGCGGGCGGATCTCGGGCCTCACCAGCCCGTGGCGCAAGGCCGTCGTCACGGTCTCCGCCGGCGACAAGATCGAGTTCTTCGAGGGGGTCTAGGCGATGCCGCTGCGCAGCTACAAGCCGACCTCCGCGGGCCGGCGGTTCATGACCCGCTCGACGTTCGCCGAGATCACCACCGACGAGCCGTACAAGCCGCTCCTCGAGGCCCAGAAGCGGGGCAGCGGACGGAACAACCAGGGCCGGCTCACCGTCCGCCACCGCGGTGGCGGAGAGAAGCAGCACTATCGCCGGATCGACTTCAAGCGCGACAAGGTCGGCATTCCGGGCCGTCTTGCCACGATCGAGTACGACCCGAATCGCTCCGCCAGGATCGGGCTGCTGCATTACCGCGACGGCGAGAAGCGCTACATCCTGGTGCCCAACGGGCTGCGCGTGGGCGACGTGGTGGTGAGCGGCCCGGGCGTCGAGGCGCGGGTGGGCAACGCCCTGCCGCTCGGCGATATCCCGCTCGGCACCACCATCCACAACATCGAGCTGGTGCCCGGCAAGGGCGGCCAGATCGTCCGCTCGGCCGGCGCCTCGGCGCAATTGCTGGCCAAGGAAGGCGAGTGGGGGACCGTGCGCCTCCCGTCCGGCGAGATGCGGCGGGTGCCCCTCACGTGCACGGCCACCGTCGGCCAGGTGGGCAACCTGGATCACGAGAACCAGAGCCTGGGCAAGGCCGGGCGCGCCCGCCACATGGGCCAGCGTCCCGAGGTTCGCGGCGTCGTGATGAACCCGCGCGACCATCCGCACGGCGGAGGCGAGGGCAAGTCCCCTACCGGGATGCCGCCGAAGACACCGTGGGGCAAGCCTGCGATGGGCCTGCGAACCCGCCGCAACAAGATCACGGGGCGCCTCATCGTGCGCTCCCGTCACCGCAAGAGCTAGGCCGAAAGGGGGTCGCTGATGTCGCGGTCAGTCAAGAAAGGGCCGTTCGTGGAGGCGCGACTCCTCGGCCGCGTCCAGGAGATGAACCGGCGCAACGAGAAGCGGGTCCTCAAGACCTGGTCCCGGGCGAGCGTCATCTTCCCGGACTTCGTCGGACACACGGTCGCCGTGTACAACGGGCGGAAGCACATCCCGGTCTACGTGTCCGAGAACATGGTCGGGCACCGACTGGGCGAGTTCGCGCCGACGCGGACCTTCCGCGGGCACGGCAAGCACACCGAGCGCTCGACGGCGCTGAAGTAGGAGCACGCCGTGCGAGTCGCCGCAACTGCCAGGTACATCCGCCGCTCGACGCGCAAGACGCGTCTCGTCACCCAGGCGATCGTGGGTCGCCCGGTCGGCGAGGCCAGCGCCTTGCTGCAGTTCATGCCGCAGGGGGCCGCGAGGGACGTCGCGAAGGTGCTGAAGAGCGCCGCCGCGAACGCCGAAAACAACCATCACCTCGCGCCCGACGACCTGGTGGTCGCCGAGGCGCGGGCCGACGAGGGTCCGACCATCAAGCGCTGGCAACCGCGTGCCCAGGGGCGCGCGTTCCCCATCCACAAGCCCCTGACACACATCACCGTGGTCGTCGAGAGCAAGGAGGCCTAGGTTGGGTCACAAGGTCCATCCGTACGGCTTCCGCATCGGCGTGTCGCGGGGCTGGACGGCGAACTGGTACGCGGACAAGGGCTACGCCGACCTCCTGAAGGAGGACTTCGCGATCCGCGACCTGGTCGACAAGCGGCTCGCCAACGCGAGCGTGAGCCACGTCGAGATCGAGCGTGGCATCAACCACGTGACCGTCACGATCCACACCGCCAAGCCCGGGATCGTCATCGGCAAGGGCGGCGCCAACGTCGAGGCGCTGCGCCAGCAGATCGGCAAGATCTCCAGCCGCAAGGTGAAGCTGGAGATCAAGGAGATTCGCCAGCCGGAGCTCGATGCCCAGCTGGTCGCCGCCAACATCGCCCAGCAGCTGAGCCGAAGAATCGCCTTCAAGAAGGCAATGAAGCAGTCCGTGCAGCGGACGATGAAGGCCGGCGCCAAGGGCGTCCGGATTGCGGTCGCCGGCCGCCTCGGCGGCGCCGAGATGGCCCGCCGCGAGTGGGAGCGCGAAGGCCGGATCCCGCTCGGCACCCTGCGCGCCGACATCAGCTACGGGCAAGTGCATGCCCACACCACGTACGGCCGGATCGGGGTCAAGGTCTGGGTGTACCGGGGCGACATTGTCCCGGAGCGCCAGGCGCCCCACGAGGCCACAGCCGCGGCGGGGGCCTGACCGATGCTGCTTCCCAAGCGAGTCAAGCATCGCCGGGTCATGCGCGGTCGCATGAGCGGTGTGGCCAAGGGCGGGAGCACGATCGCATTCGGCGAGTACGGCCTCATGACGGAGGAGCCGGCGTGGATCACCAGCCGGCAGATCGAGGCCGCCCGGCGCGCCATGACGCGATCCGTCAAGCGCGGCGGCAAGGTGTGGATCCGGATCTTCCCCGACAAGCCCGTCACCAAGAAGCCGGCCGAGACGCGGATGGGCTCCGGCAAGGGCGCGCCGGATCACTGGGTCGCCGTCGTCAAGCCCGGTCGGATCCTCTTCGAGCTGGCAGGGGTGCCCGTCGACGAGGCCCAGGAGGCCATGCGGCTGGCCGGGCACAAGCTGCCGATCAACGTGAAGTTCGTGGTCAAGGAGGGCGTCGCAGATGGACATCGATGAAGTCCGCGCGCTCACCGATGCCGAGCTGGTGGCCGAGCTCACGGCCGCCCGGCGCAACCTCTACGACCTTCGCTTCCAGCTGGCGACTCGCCAGTTGAGCGACTACAACCAGATCCGTACCACGCGGAAGCGGATTGCGAAGGATCCTCACCGTGCAGACCGAGCGTCGCCTCGAGGCCACGGTCGCGGAGGCCGGACGATGAGCGGAGTGAAGGTGGAACGCCAGCGGAAGACCAAGGTCGGGCGGGTCGTCTCCGACAAGATGGACAAGACGATCGTGGTCTCCGTCGAGCGCCTGTCTCGCCATCCCCTCTACAAGCGCGTCGTGCGTCTGACGACGAAGTTCAAGGCCCACGACGAGCGCAACGAGGCTCGCATCGGCGACACGGTGCGCATCGAGGAGTCGCGGCCGTTGAGCGCGACCAAGCGCTGGCGCCTGGTCGAGATCGTCCAGCGGGCCACGGACGGGATGGGCGACCAGATCGTCACCGAGGAGGCGTCGACGGAGGAGGCGATTCACGCCGCGGCCCACCCGGGCCGGCGTGACGAGTCGCCGGCCGATGGGGCGACGGCATGATCCAGCAGTACAGCCGGCTGCGCGTCGCCGACAACACCGGCGCGCGCACGATCCAGTGCATCCGGGTCATCGGGCGCTCCCAGAAGACCACCGCCGGAGTCGGCGACGTCATCATCGCGAGCGTCAAGCAGGCGATCCCGAACGCGGCCGTCAAGAAGGGCGACGTGGTGCGGGCCGTCGTCGTCCGCACGGCCAAGGAGTACGGGCGACCCGACGGCAGCTACATCCGGTTCGACGAGAACGCGGCCGTGCTCATCAACAACCAGGGGAACCCGCGCGGGACTCGCATCTTCGGCCCGGTCGCGAGGGAGCTGCGGGACCGCAACTACATGAAGATCGTGTCTCTCGCCCCGGAGGTGCTGTGAGATGCCCGGCGAGGTCGTGAAGCACGTCACCAAGGTGCCGGAGATCCGCAGGGGCGACCAGGTGGTCGTGCTCACGGGCAAGGACGCCGGCAAGCGCGGCACGGTCGACAGCCTCGTGCGCCCCGACCGGGTGATCGTGGGCGGGGTCAACGTCGCCAAGCGGCACACCAAGCCGCGAACCATGCAGGGCCGGACAGAATCCGCACCGCAGATCCAGCAGGGCGGGATCCTGGACAAGACGATGCCGCTGCCCCTCAGCAACGTCATGGTCGTGTGCCCCTCGTGCGGGCAACCGACACGAGTCAGGCACGCCGCCCTGGCCACGGGCAAGAGCGTGCGCGTGTGCGTGCGGTGCGGCGAGCCCCTCGGGCGCGAGGTGAAGTCATGAGCGAGCTGAAGCGGCGCTACCGCGAGGAAGTCGTGCCGGCGCTCCTGAAGGAGTTCGACTACTCGAACCCCATGCAGGTGCCGCGCGTCGCGAAGATCGTGGTCAACATCGGCCTGGGCGAGGCGTTGCAGAACGCCAAGGCCATGGATGCGGCCGTCGGCGACCTGACCGCCGTCACGGGGCAGAAGCCGATCGTGACCCGCGCGAAGCGCTCGATCGCGCAGTTCCGGCTCCGTGCCGGCAACTCGATCGGCGCCAAGGTGACACTGCGCGGCGAACGCATGTGGGACTTCCTGGAGCGGCTCACCCAGCTCGCGCTGCCGCGCATCCGGGACTTCCATGGCGTCCCGTCGCGCTCGTTCGACGGCCGTGGCAACTACTCGCTCGGGCTCCGCGAGCAGCTCGCGTTTCCCGAGATCGACTACGACAGGGTGGACCGTCTGCGAGGGCTCGAGGTGAGCATCGTGACGACGGCGAAGACCGACGAGGAATCGAAGAAACTTCTCGAGCTCCTCGGCATGCCCTTCGCCGGCTAGCGGCGCGGGAGGGACCACGAATGGCCAAGAAGTCCATGATCGCAAAGGCGAAGCGCCCGAACCGGTTCAAGGTGCGGGAGAAGCATCGCTGCTCCGTGTGCGGCCGTCCGCGCGGGTTCATGCGCCGTTTCGCGCTCTGCCGGATCTGCTTCCGGGAGCGCGCGCTCCAGGGGATGCTCCCCGGCGTGACGAAGTCGAGCTGGTGAACCGATGAACATCTCCGACCCGATCGCCGACATGCTGACGCGGATTCGCAACGCGAGCCGCGCGCGGCACCCGCAGGTGCTCGTTCCCGCCTCGCGGACCAAGCGGGAGATCGCCAGGATCCTCCAGGCAGAGGGCTTCATCGCCGAGTACGACGAGACGCGCGAAGGCCCGAGGGCGATGCTGCGGATCACGCTCCGGTACGTGGGGGGCAAGGCCCCCGTCGTCTCGGGGCTCAAGCGCATCAGCAAGCCGGGTCTCCGCGTCTACGCCGGCAAGACCGACATCCCGCGCGTCCTCGGTGGCCTCGGTATCGTCATCGTCAGCACCAGCCAGGGCATCATGACCGGAGCGCAGGCCCGCAAGGCCCAGCTCGGCGGTGAAGTCCTGGCGTACGTCTGGTAGGCCGCCATGTCGCGTATCGGACGCCTCCCCATTCCGATCCCGCCCGGGGTCGAGGTCGCCATCGACGGCACCTCGATCACGGTGACCGGACCCCGCGGCGAGCTCCATCGGGATCTCACGCCCGAGCTGAACGTCGTCCGCGAGGACGGCGTGCTGCGCGTCGAGCGTCCGCGCGACGACAAGCGCTCGCGCGAGCTGCACGGCCTCACGCGGACGCTCGTCGCCAACATGGTGACGGGCGTCACGGCCGGCTTCCGCAAGCCGCTGGAGATCACCGGCGTCGGCTACCGCGCCCAGAAGGTCGGCGACAAGCTGCAGCTGAGCCTGGGATACAGCCATCCCATCGAGATCGACCCGCCCGCCGGGATCGCGTTCGAGGTCGACAACCCGACCCGACTCGCGGTGGTCGGGATCGACAAGGAGCTGGTCGGCCAGGTGGCCGCACGGGTCCGCGCCGCCCGCAAGCCGGAGCCCTACAAGGGCAAGGGCGTGCGGTACGCGGGAGAGAAGATCCGCCGCAAGGCCGGCAAGGCCGGCAAGATCGGCGCCAAGAAATAGACCACAGCGGGCCCGGTTCGGGTCCGCGGCACCCTCAGGAGTACGACGACCGACATGGCCCAGGCACCTTCCCGGAGCGCCGCTCGCCAGAAGCGGCACGAGCGGATCCGTCTCACCACGCGGGGGACGGCGGCGCGGCCGCGCCTGGCCGTGTTCCGCAGCATCGACCAGATCTACGCACAGGTCATCGACGACACTGCCGGCCGCACGCTGGCCGCCGCGTCGTCGCTCGAGCCCGGGCTGCGATCCCTCGAGGCCACCAAGACAGAACGCGCGCGAACCGTGGGCCGGCTCGTCGCCGAGCGAGCAAGGGCCGCCGGCGTGGGCCGGGTGGTCTTCGATCGGGCGGGATTCCGCTACCACGGGCGCGTCAAGTCGCTCGCCGACGCGGCCCGCGAAGCGGGCCTCGACTTCTAGGGACTGAAAGGAGCCACCGTTGGCGAGGATCGACCCAGCCAGGCTGACGCTCGAAGAACGCGTCGTCCAGATCAACCGCGTCGCGAAGGTCGTCAAGGGCGGCCGGCGCTTCAGCTTCAGCGCGGTCGTCGTCGTGGGCGACGGTGCCGGACACGTCGGCGTCGGCCTCGGCAAGGCCGGCGAGGTTCCCGAGGCGATCCGCAAGGGCGTCGAGGACGCGAAGAAGCACCTGATCCGGGTGCCGATGGTCGGCACCACCATCCCGCACGAGGTCACGGTCCGGTACGGAGCCAGCAACGTGCTGCTGCGCCCGGCGTCGCAGGGAACGGGTGTCATCGCCGGCGGCTCCGTGCGGGCCGTCGTGGAGTCGGCGGGCATCCGCGACATCCTGTCCAAGTCGCTGGGTTCGACCAACCCGGTCAACGTGACCCGGGCCGCACTCGAGGCGCTGCGCAGCCTCCACAGCGCGGAAGAGCTGTCGGCACAGCGTGGCGTGCCGCTCCGGAGCATGATCAGCGGCCAGCCCACCACCGAGGTGGCCGTCGATGCCCGATAAGTCGAAGTCGGTCGCGGCAACGCCCGACAGGTCAATGCCAGTCCCGTCGACGCCCGATAGGTCGAGTCAGTCGCGTCGGCGCCCGACAGGTCGGCGACCGACAGGCTGCGGGTTCGCCTGCGCAAGAGTCCGATCAGCTACACGGCAAAGGCCCGGGGCACCGTCCGCGCGCTCGGCCTGCACCGGCTGCACGAGACGGTCGAGGTTCCGGACAACCCCGCGACCCGCGGGATGGTGCGCTCCATCCGGTTCCTCGTCGAGGTGGAGGAGGTGCCGGCGGAGCGGCCGGCGCACGTGGGCCGAGGCCGTGCCGCCCCCAGGGCAGTTGCCCGGGCAAGCGACGCGTCGCCAGCGACACCCGATGGCGTGGCAACCGACGGGCCTGGCTCCGAGGAGGAACGGGCATGAAGCTGCACGACCTGCGTCCCGCCGACGGGTCGCACACGGCCCGGACCCGGGTCGGCCGCGGGATCGCCGCCGGCAAGGGCAAGACGGCCGGCCGTGGCACAAAGGGTCAGAAGTCCCGCACCGGAAGCTCGATCCCCCCGTGGTTCGAAGGCGGCCAGACGCCGGCATCCCAGCGCATCCCCAAGCTCCGCGGCTTCAAGCGGCGCTTCCGCCTGGAGTACGCGGTGGTCAACGTCGGCCGCATCAACGAGATCGCCGCCGCCGGTGGCTTCGGCGAGCCGGCCGCGAACACGCCCGTCGCGGTCAACCCGGACCTGTTGCGTGCCGCCGGGCTGGTCGGCTCCCTGCGACAGCCCGTCAAGGTCCTCGGCCAGGGGGACGTGGATCGCCGCCTGTTCGTGGTCGCCGATGCGTTCACCAGGAGCGCGACGGCGAAGATCGAGGCCGCGGGCGGCACTGCGCAGGTCCTCGAACTGCCCGACCAGCCGCTCCGGGCCCTGGGCGTAGCCGCGCCCGGAGCCACCGCTCCAGAGGCCGACGCGACCGCGCGGCGGCCGGTCGTCGACATGCCCGCGCCGGCGGTTGCCGAGCCCGAACTTCAAGCCGACCAGGAGCAGGGGTCCGCGTCCCCGCAGGCGGAGTAGACGGTGTTCGACGCCCTCATCAACGCGTTCCGCGCCCCGGATATCCGGAGACGGATCCTGTTCGTCCTCGGGATGCTGATCATCGTGCGCGCGCTGGCGCACGTGCCCGTGCCGGGCGTGAACCGCGAGGCCCTGACCACGCTGTTCAACAGCAACCAGCTGCTCGGCCTGCTCGACATCTTCTCGGGCGGGGGCCTGTCCTCGTTCTCCATCATCGGCATGGGCGTGAACCCCTACATCAACGCGTCGATCATCATGACCCTGATGCAGGGCGTGATCCCGAGCCTGCAGGCCCTGTCGCACGAGGGCGAGTACGGCCGCCAGAGGATCAACCAGTACACGCGGTACCTGACGGTGCCGCTGGCCCTGATCCAGGCCTACGGCTTCCTGGCGATCCTGAACAGCCAGGGCGTGCTCACGAGCTTCGACCTGGCGAGCCTGGTCACCGTCACGCAGATCATCTCGCTGACGGCCGGGACGGTGCTGCTGATGTGGCTCGGCGAGCTGATCACCGAGCGGGGGATCGGCAACGGGGTGAGCTTCATCATCTTCGCGGGCATCGTGGGCCGCGTGCCGCTGGCGGTGGGCACCTTCCTCGAAGCGCCCGACTGGGCCGCCGGGATCGCTCTCGCCGTGGTCGGCCTCGTGGCGATCGCCGGCATCGTCTACATCCAGGAGGGACAGCGCAGGATCCCGGTGCAGTACGCCAGCCGCGTTCGGGGGCGACGCCTCTACCAGGGGGGCGCCACGTTCCTCCCACTGCGCGTCAACCAGGCCGGCGTCATCCCGATCATCTTCGCGGTGAGCATCATCCTGTTCCCGTCCCAGATCGCGGCCTACTTCCAGTCGTCCCAGGTGAAGGTGGTAGCCGACATCTCCCATGGCATCCAGAGCCTGCTCGGCTATCAGAGCCCGCTGTATGCGGCGCTCTATTTCGTGCTCACCGTCGGATTCACCTACTTCTACACGGCCTTCACCTTCAAGCCGGAGGACACCGCGGACCAGCTGCGCAAGAACGGGGGCTTCATACCGGGCATCCGGCCCGGCAATCCCACGCGCGACTACTTGCAGGCGGTGGTGTTCCGCATCACGATCGCGGGCGCCCTGTTCCTGGGCATCGTGGCGGTGATGCCATTCGTGCTCTCGCAGGCATTCCCCAGCCTGCAGGGGATCGCGCTCGGGGGCACCGCGCTCCTGATCGTGGTGTCGGTCGTCGTCGAGACGATGAAGCAGGTGGAGGCGCAGCTGATGATGCGCAACTACGAGGGCTTCATCAGGTGAAGGTCTACGTGATGATCGGCGCCCCCGGCGCCGGCAAGGGGACGCAGGCGGCCATCCTCGCGGAACGGCTGGGACTTCCGCACGTTGCCACGGGCGACCTGTTCCGCGAGGCCGTTCGGGCGGGGACCCGGCTCGGCGGCGAGGCGAAGCGGTACATGGACCGGGGGGCGCTCGTGCCGGACCCGGTCGTGATCGGCATGATCGAGGAGCGCCTGGACCGGGCCGACGCCGCGAACGGGGTGATCCTGGACGGGTTCCCCCGCACACGCCCGCAGGCCGAATCCCTTGACGCGGCGCTCGCCCAACGAGGCGCCAGGGTGGACGCCGCGCTCTACGTCGGCGTGCCGGAGGAAGACCTCGTCGGCAGGCTGTCGGGGCGCTGGCTCTGCCGTGCGGCCGGCCATCCGTACCACGCGATCAGCCGGCCCCCCGCGGTTCCCGGCATCTGCGACGTCGACGGGTCGGAGCTGTACCAGCGCGACGACGACCGCCCGGAGACCGTCCGGGCACGCCTGGAGCAGCAGCTGCCGCCGATGTACGACGTGATCGACCACTACACGACCCAGGGCGTCCTGGTGGCCGTGGACGGCACAGCGTCGATCGACGGGGTCACCGAGGCGCTCCTGCAGGCGATCGCGCACCCCGCCAGGCCCGGGCGGAGCGAGGCCGCATGATCCTGGCCGAGCGGCGCGTGACTCTCAAGTCCCGCGGGCAGGTGGAGACGATGCGGCGAGCCGGCAGGCTCGTGGCGGACGTCCTCGACCGGCTGGGAGAGGAGCTGCGCCCGGGCATCACGACGGGGGATCTCGACCGGGTCGCCGCGGCGATGATCCGCGAGGCCGGCGCGACGCCCTCGTTCATCGGCGTGATGATGGGCGCGGGCGCGCCGTATCGCCACACCATCTGCGTGTCGATCGACGACGAAGTGGTGCACGGCATCCCAGGGCGCCGCAGGATCGAGTCCGGACAGGTCGTGTCGATCGACGCCGGCGCGATCGTCGACGGCTGGCACGGCGACGCGGCGCGGACGTTCACCGTCGGACCGGTCCCGCCCGAGGTCCGCCAGCTTGTGCAGGAGACCCGGCGCGGGATGGACGCCGGGATCGCCGCCGCGCGGCCGGGAGGGACCATCGGCGACATCGCCGCCGCGGTCGAGGCGGTGGCGCTGGAGCATCGCTACGGCGTGCTGCGGGAGTACGGGGGCCATGGCATCGGCGCCGAGATGCACGAGGAGCCGTTCGTGCCCAACTACCGCGGATTCGGCCGCGGTCGCAGGCTCGAGGTCGGGCTGTGCCTGGCGATCGAGCCGATGTTCACGCTCGGCCGGGCCGAGGTGAGGGTCCGAGACGACGGCTGGACCGTCGCCACGGCCGACGGAAGCCTGGCCGCGCACTGGGAGCAGACCATCGCGATCCTGCCGGAAGGGCCGGAGATCCTGACCGTGAACGGTCGCGACGTGAGTTTGTCGGGGGAGGCGAGCCTCTGATACACTCACCGTTCGCGTGCCACGTTCCTGTGACGTGGTGCCCGCCGATCACATCTGCAGAGGGGAATGACGGTCGCCTGTGGCTAAGAAGGACGCCATCGAGGTGGAGGGAACGGTCGTCGAGCCGTTGCCCAACACGATGTTCGCTGTCGAGCTCGAGAACGGGCATCGCGTCCTGGCCCACATCAGCGGCAAGCTGCGGATGAACTTCATCCGCATCCTCCCCGGCGATCGGGTTCGCGTCGAGCTGTCGCCGTACGACCTCTCGCGCGGGCGCATCACGTATCGACTCAAGTAGGGCAGGTAAGGAAACGGTGAAGGTCCGAGCGTCCGTGAAGACGCGCTGCGAGCGCTGCAAGATCATCCGCCGGCACGGCACGGTGATGGTCCTGTGCACGAATCCCAAGCACAAGCAGCGCCAGGGTTAGGAGCAGCATGGCACGCATCTCCGGCGTCGATCTCCCGCGCGAGAAGCGCGTCGAGGTGGCCCTGACCTACGTCTACGGTATCGGCCTCCCGACGAGTCAGATCATCCTCACGCAGGCGAACGTCAACCCCGACACCCGCGTGCGGGACCTGACCGAGGAGCAGGTCAACCGGCTCCGCGACATCATCGACAGGCGGTACAAGGTCGAGGGAGACCTGCGCCGCGAGGTGGCGCTGAACATCAAGCGCCTCCAGGAGATCGGCTCCTACCGGGGCCTGCGGCATCGCCGCAACCTGCCCGTGCGCGGGCAGCGGACGAAGACCAATGCCCGGCAGCGTCGCGGCCCCAAGCGGACCGTCGGCGTGCGCCGCAAGAAGTAGCAGCCTCCGGAAACGTAGCAGCAGGTAGACCGACGCATGGCGGATCGCAAACGCGCAGCGAAGACACGACGGCGCGAACGCAAGAACGTCCCGACCGGACACGTGCACATTCAGGCCTCCTTCAACAACACGATCGTCACGATCACCGATCCCTCGGGAGGGACGGTCGCGTGGGGGAGCGCCGGGCTGGCGGGGTTCAAGGGCTCCCGCAAGAGCACGCCGTACGCCGCGGCCCTGAGCGCAGACGGCGCGGCCCGGCGGGCGATGGAGCACGGCATGCGCCAGGTCGAAGTCTTCGTGAAGGGCCCGGGGGCCGGGCGCGAGCAGGCCATCCGGTCGCTGCAGGCGGCGGGGCTGGAGGTGACGGCCATCACCGACGTGACGCCCATCCCGCACAACGGCTGCCGCCCGCCCAAGCGGCGCCGAGTCTGAGCAGGAGCGCGAGCGCATGGCCCGTTACCACGATTCAGTCTGCCGGCTGTGCCGGCGGGAGGGCACCAAGCTCTTCCTGAAGGGCACCCGGTGCTACACCAAGAAGTGCGCCGTCGAGCGGCGCCCGAGCCCGCCCGGACAGCACGGCATCCGCCGCCGCAAGATGTCGGACTTCGGGACGCACCTGCGGGAGAAGCAGAAGTTCCGCCGGGTCTACTCGGTCATGGAGCGACAGTTCAAGGACTACTTCGTTCTGGCGCGGTCTCGTCCCGGCGTGACCGGAGAGAACCTGCTCCGGCTGCTCGAGCTGCGGCTGGACAACGCCGTGTACCGGATGGGATTCGCCAGCAGCCGGCCCATGGCGCGTCAGCTCGTGAACCACGGGCACTTCGCCGTCAACGGCATCCCCACTGACATTCCGTCGTACCAGCTTCGCCCGGCGACCGCGTGGAGGTCCTGGAGGGAAGTCGCTCCCTGGACCCCTTCAAGATCGCCCGCACGCAGATGGGCGCCGCGCCGCGGCCGGAGTGGCTGGACGTGGACCCCGAACGGCTCAGCGGCACCATCGCCGCGCTCCCTCGCCGCGACCAGATGCCGCTCGAGCTCAACGAGCAGCTCGTGGTCGAGTACTACTCGAGGTAGGTCGTCGTCCATGATGCAACTGGAGACCCCGCAGATCGAGTCGATCGAGCAGCTGGGGACGTCGTACGCGAAGTTCGAGGCCGGTCCGCTGCCGGCGGGCTACGGCGTCACGCTCGGGAACGCGCTGCGCCGCGTGCTGCTCTCGTCGCTCGAGGGCGCCGCGGTCACCGCCATCCAGATCCGCGACGTCTACCACGAGTTCAGCACCATCCCGGGCGTCAAGGAAGACGTCACCCAGATCGTGCTGAACGTCAAGAAGCTGCGGCTCAAGAGCTACTCGCCGGATCATCCGGTCCAGCTGAAGCTGACCAAGACCGGGGCGGGTGAAGTGACGGCCGCGGACATCACGCCCTCCGCCGAGGTGGAAATCATCAACCCCGAGCTCCACCTCATGACGCTCGACTCCGGGGACGTCGCGGTGGAGGTGGACCTGACGGTCGAGGCCGGCATCGGATACCTCGGCGCGGAGCGGACGGAGCCGCTGCCGATCGGGGTCATCCCGGTGGACGCGATCTTCTCGCCGGTCCGCAAGGTCAACTACACGGTCGAGCCCGTCCGGGTCGGCCAGATGACCAACTACGACAAGCTGACGCTCGAGGTCGAGACCGACGGCTCCATGTCGCCGGAGGAGGCGCTGTCGATGGCGGCGGACATCCTCGTTCGCCACTTCAGCCTGTTCACCGCGGCCGGCAAGCAGATCGGAGTCGGCGCGGCGGGCGGCGCCTCCACGCCACAACTGCCGGCGAACATGCTGGAGATGCCGATCGAGGAGCTGGACCTGCCGATGCGGGCGTACAACTCGCTGAAGCGGAACAACATCGTCAAGGTCGGGCAGCTCCTGCAGCTCTCCGACGACGACCTCCTGCGGATGCGCAACTTCGGCAAGAAGTCGCTCGACGAGATGAAGGAGCGGCTCCGCATGCGCGGCTTCACGCTTCCCGACGACGAGGCAGGCGAGCTGGTGGGCGCCGACGACGAGCTCCCCGAGGACGAGGACGCCCTCGACGCGCTCGATGGCGACGACGGCGTCGACATCGTGACGTCCACCACGGAGGCCTGAGCGATGGCCCACCAAATCGACGGCCGGAAGCTCGGCCGCAAGCAGGGACCGCGCCTTGCGCTGTACCGCAACCTTGTCGTCTCGGTCCTGCGGTACGAGCAGGTACGGACCACCGAGGCCAAGGCCAAGGAGGTCCGCGGCCGGGTGGAGCAGATGGTCACGCTTGCGCGCGACGGTTCCCTGACCGCGCGCCGTCGGGTGATCGCCGCGCTGCCGGACGAGCCGCTCGTGATCGACAAGCTTTTCAACGAGATCGCACCGAAGTACGCCGACCGGACGTCGGGGTTCACGCGGATCGTTCGGCTCGGCCAGCGGGCCGGCGACGCCGCCCCCATCGTCCAGATCGAGCTGATCTGAGGCGCCGATACGCATGACCGGCCGCGAGGTCGGTCCGACCTTCGCCCGAGAGGGCGGCCCCGTGCGCTACATGGCACGGGTCGAATACGACGGGACGGAGTTCGACGGCTTCCAGGATCAGCCTGGCCGGCGCACCGTCCAGGGAGAGCTGGAGGCAGCCCTCGCGCGTCTTTCCGACAGGCGGGGAGTGCGCGTGGTGGCCGCCGGCCGGACCGACGCCGGGGTGCACGCGGCGGGGCAGGTGATCGCGTTCACCTACCCCGGGCGGCTTCCGGCAGGAGAGCTGGAGCGAGCGCTCGCGGCGATCCTCCCGGCCGACATCGGAGTGCGCGGCCTGCGCCGGGCACCACCGGGCTTCCACCCTCGCTACGCGGCGCGGTACCGTGAGTATCGCTATACCGTGTGGAACGGGCCGCGGAGCCCGCTCCGCGAGCGGTTTGCGCTCGGGGTGCGGGAGCCACTGGACGTCGCGGCGATGGCAGAGGCGGCGTCGGCCCTGGTGGGCCGGCACGATTTCTCGGCCTTCGGCGTGACGGATCGACAACCGATCCGGACCCTTCACTGGGTCCGGATCCGCAGGACGGGGCACCAGGTGACGATCGACGTCGCCGCGGACGCGTTCCTGCGCCAGATGGTGCGAAGCATCGTGGCGGCACTCCTCCTCGCGGGGCGTGGGGACGTCGCCAGGGGCGAGATCGTCGAGGCCCTCGGGTCCGGCGCCCGCGCCTTCCACGGGGCAGTGGCGCCGCCACACGGCCTGTGCCTGCGGCGCGTGGTGTACAGACGAGCCGGCACGACGGACGGAGAAGCATGACGACGAAGACGTATACGCCCAGCGAGGAGGGGATCGAGCGCCACTGGTTCGTGGTCGATGCCACCGACCAGACGCTCGGCCGCCTGGCGTCGCGCGTGGCGCGCGTCCTCGAGGGCAAGCACAAGCCGACGTACGCGACCCACATCGACACCGGCGACCACGTGATCATCGTCAACGCCCGGCGGATCGCCGTCACGCGGGACAAGCGCGAGTCGAAGGTGTACTGGCGCCACAGCGGGTATCCCAACGGGCTCCGCCAGGAGACGCTCGGCGATCTCATGGAACGGCGCCCCGAGGAAGTCATCCGGCGCGCCATCAAGGGGATGCTGCCGCGCAATCGCCTGGGCGCACAGCAGCTGCGCAAGCTCAAGGTGTACGCAGGCGCCGAGCACCCCCACCAGGCGCAGCGACCCGAGCCGCTTGGCCTGAACGGAGACACGAGAGCATGACCACCAACGTCGCCTTCTACTACGGCACCGGCCGCCGAAAGACCAGCGTCGCTCGTGTCCGGCTCATCCCGGGCGAGGGAGAGATCGTCGTGAACGGCCGCAGCCTGGACGAGCATTTCGGCAACGCGATCAACCAGTCCGAGATCCTGATGCCGTTCCGGGTCACGGGGACCGAGGGCCACTACAACGCGATGGTCAAGGTCGAGGGCGGCGGCTACCAGGGGCAGGCCGGCGCGATTCGCCACGGCATCGCCCGCGCGCTGCTGCAGTCGGATCCCGAAACGACCCGGGTGCCTCTTCGACAGGCCGGGCTCCTGACGCGCGACCCGCGGATGAAGGAACGCAAGAAGTACGGCCTCAAGCGAGCCCGCAAGGCGCCGCAGTACACGAAGCGCTAGCTCGACCCGTCGGCCTCGTCCCGGCCGATCGCGCCTCCGCCGGGCCACTCGCGTTTGCAGCCTGCGCCGCCGTGTGCGACGCTGGGCGGATGCCGGACCCGATCTTCGAGCGCTACAAGGAAGCGCTTCGCGCTGGTCATGTCGCCGCGCTGCGCGGACGGCCCGACGACGCGCTCCAGCACTACCGGCTGGCGGCGTCGATCGCGCCGGACCGGGCGCTCCCGCACGTCGGCATGGCGGACGTGCTGCTGCGGCTGGGCCGTCACGATGAGGCGCTGGCCGCCTCGACAGCGGCGCTGCGGCTGGCTCCCCTTGACGAGGCCGCGCTGGACCTGACCGCGCGCATCCACTCGGCTGGCGGTCGCGGCGCCGACGCAGCGGCGTGTCTCGACAGGCTGGTCGACATCCGGGAGCGACAGGGGCGGACCGAGGACGCCTGTGCCGCGGCTTCCCGCGCGAACGACGCGGACCCGACGGACGTTCGCAGAGACCGCCTGGCCGCGCTCCGGGCCGCGGTCGACACGGAACGGGCCCGGCTGGCAGACTCCGGATGGGCTCCGGAAGCCGCGGACAACCTGGGTGCGGCGCTGGCGCCGCCCGGCGGCCGGGGCGGCCGCGTCGTCGCCGAGTCCCGCCGCGGAGCCGCGCGCCCGTCGAGCACGTCGCGTCCGGGGAGCACGTCACGTCGGTGCGTCCCGCGGCGCCGACCGGTCCGGTCGCCACCGTCGGTCCCGTCGCACCCGGGGCTCCCGAGGCACCCCGCGATGCCGAGGCCGTCGTCGGTCCCGGCGCGCCCGGCGCATCAGGGGAGCCCCGCGCGGGTGCGAAGCCCGCGACGCAGGCCCCGGCGTCCGCGCCGGTCGATCCGGACGCCCTCTTCGTCGCGGCCGAGGACCTGGCGGCCGGCGGCAGGGCGCAGGAGGCTGCGCACCTGTACGTGCTGGCCTCGGCCCGGTACCTCGAGGCGGGCGCGGCCGACACGGCTGTCGACGCGTGTCTCCGCGCCCTCGCGACGGCCCCTGCCGACACGGACGTCCACCTGGCGCTGGCGCGGATCGACCTCGCCACCGGACACGACGACCGCGCCGCCGAGAAGCTGGACCTGCTCGACCGGCTCCTGGTGCTCGATGGCGACGAGGAAGGGCTCGCGCAGGTGGCGGCGTTCCGGGAACGGACGACGTCGCCCGACGAGCGGCCCCCGGACCCATCGCCATCCGCGGCGCGCGGCCGGCCCGTGAAGTCGGTCGCATCCAGACCCGTGAAGTCGGGCGCCGGGAGGCCGCTGCTACACTGAACCGGTCATGCAGCAACTCGTCGACCTGCTCTCGGGCATCCAGCCGAAGCCGACGACGTTCATCGACATCGGGCTCACGGCGCTGCTGATCTACGGGTTGTTCAGCCTGATCCGCGACACGCGGGCGCTCCGGCTCGTCATCGGCGTCACCCTCCTGTACGGGGTGTACGTGCTCGCCCAGCTGCTCGGGCTGCAGCTGCTCTCGCAGATCCTCCAGGCGGGCGCCGTCGTCGGCCTCTTCGCACTGGTCGTCGTCTTCCAGCCGGAGCTGCGCCGCGCCCTCGAGCGGCTCGGTCGCGTTGGTTCCCTGGGCTGGATGCTGGCGCCCGGACAGCAGGGACCGATCGAACGCGTCGCGGCCGAGGTCGCGCGTGCCGCGACGGGCTTCGCCCAGGATCGACACGGGGCGCTGATCGTGCTCGAGCGGGAGACGGGTCTCGAGGACTTCTGCGAGACCGGCGTCCTGATGCACGCCGACCTGTCGGCGGAGCTGCTGCGCACCATCTTCATGCCGCGATCGCCGCTCCACGACGGGGCCGCCATCGTCCGGGGCGACCGGATCCTCGCGGCCGGCGTGGTCCTGCCGCTCGCCGAGAGCGGCCCGGGCGGCGAACGGTTCGGGACGAGGCACCGTGCCGCCTTCGGCATCACCGAGGAGACCGACGCGCTGGTGGTGGTCGTGAGCGAGGAGACCGGCGCAATCGGACTGGTCGAGCGAGGGCACATCGTCCGCCATCTCGACGAGGAGCAGCTCAGGGTGGCGCTGGTTACCCTGCTGCGGCTCGACGCCGCACTCCGTGCCGACCTCGACGGCCGCGACCGGGCCACCATGCAGTGGCTCGGCAGGACCGGGCATGGGTGGACGCGCCCAGGGATTCCCCGGCGGTCGCGGCGCGGCGGGCCGGGAGCGACCGCAGGCGCCGTCTCTGGCGGGCGGACGGACCGCACGTGAGGGCGCGCCGGATCCTCCGTGTCCTCGTCCGGAACTGGCCGCTGCGACTCGGAGCGATTGCGCTCGCGATCGTCCTGTACCTGGGACTCGTGATCTCCCAGAACGCCCGGACCTGGACCGGGCCGGTGACCATCGACGCGATCGACCAGCCGGCCGGCACGTTCCTCCTGGCGGGGCTGGGCAACGTGACCACCGTCCAGTACATCGCGCCGCTCGACGTCGCTGCCCAGGTGACGAACTCGTCGTTCGTCGCCACCGCCGACCTGGCCGCGGTCGGGGCCCAGCCGAACGGGGCGCCCGTCACCGTGCCGGTGCGGGTGGTGGCCCGGGATCAGCGCATCCAGGTCGTGAGCTGGGAACCGGCCACGGTCGTCGCCCGGCTCGACCCCGTGATCAGCCAGCAGGTGGCCGTCCAGGTCGACCGGGGCGCCGTGCCCGCAGGGTTCACGGCCGGCCAGCCCACGGTCAGCCCCGCGACGGTGTCCATCAGCGGGGCAAGCTCTCTCGTGTCGCAGGTCGCCTCGGCGCTCGCACGCGTGGCGATCGATCCCACCGGCGCCAACGTCGACACCAACGTCGACCTCGTCGCGGTCGACGCTCGGGGCAACGTCGTCTCGCCCGTCACCATCCAGCCGTCCAGCGTCCACGTGACGATCCCGGTCGGCGAGCAGCAGGTGAACCGCACGCTGCCCGTGGTCCCGAACGTGACTGGCAACCTGGCACCCGGCTATGCCATCCTGGACGTCACGGTCACGCCCCTCACGGCCACGGTGAGTGGATCCGGGTCGGCCATGGAGGCGTTGACAGGCGTGCCGACGGCGCCGATCAGCGTCGCCGGCCGCACCACGGACCTGACGGCCACCGTGGCCCTCCAGCCGCCGAAGGGCATCGCCGTGCTGGGATCGGGCGGCGTCCAGGTTCACATCCAGGTCATGGTCGAGACGGGGTCGCGCAGCTTCGGCGCGGGCGTCCTGCTGACGGGCGCCCGGTCGGACCGCACGTACAGTCTGTCCGTGCCCGATGTCCTGGTCACGCTCGGTGGCTCCAGCAACGCGCTCGACCAGGCCGACCCCGCCGGCCTCTACGTCACCGCCAGCGTGGCCGGACTGGACGCGGGGACGTTCAGCGTGTCGGTCAGGTTCACGCCTCCACCCGGCACGTCGCTGGTCGCGATCAGCCCCTCGTCCGTGCAGGTGACGGTGACGGCGCCGGCCCCGAGCCCGAGCCCGTCGCCCACCGCCACGCTGACTCCGGGGGCCTGACGGATGGCGCGGCTCTTCGGCACCGACGGGATTTCGCGGGATCGCGAACGTCGACCTGAAGCCGACGCTCGCCTACGCCCTCGGCCGGGCCACCGCTCACCTGCTTGCCACCGGCAGGGGGCCGATCGTGCTCGGCCAGGACACCCGGAGGTCCGGCGACATGCTGGCCGCCGCCATCGTGGCGGGCGCCACGTCGATGGGCGTGGACGTCTACCGGGTCGGCGTCCTCCCCACGCCGGCGCTCGCCCACCTGGCCGGGAGCGGGGCGTTCGCCGCCGGGATCGTGGTGTCCGCATCGCATAACCCCGCCGACGACAACGGGCTCAAGGTGCTCGACAACCGCGGCATCAAGCTGGACGACGCGTTGGAGGACGAGCTCGACACGTTGATCTGGCGCGCCGACGAGCTGGCGAGCCCGACGAACGCCGGGATCGGCCGCGACGTGGACGCGCGCCACCTTGTCGAGGAATACGTCGCCCATCGTGTGGAGCTGGCGCACCGGAGCCGCAACAGCCTGCGCGTGGTCGTGGACTGCGCGAACGGTTCCGGGTGCGGCGTCGCAGCCCGCATCATCGGCCAGACCGGGGCTCGCGTGGAGGCGATCCACGACGCGCCGGACGGCGTCAACATCAACCTCGCGTGCGGGGCCATGCATCCCGAATCGCTGGCGGCTCGGGTGGTGGAGGCGGGCGCGGACGTCGGCTTCGCCCTCGACGGCGATGCGGATCGCTGCGTCGCGGTGGACGAGCGGGGCAGGGTGGTCGACGGCGACAGGCTCATCGGACTGATCGCGCTCGACCGGCTCGAGCGGGGTGCGCTCATGGGCCGAACGGTGGTCGTGAGCGTGCTGTCGAACGGCGGCCTGGCGGCCGCCATCCTGGGAGCCGGCGGACAGGTCGTCCGGACGCCGGTTGGCGACAAGTACATCCTCGACGCGATGCTGGTCTCCGGCGCCGGCCTCGGTGGCGAGAAGAGCGGGCACGTGATCGTGGCGGAGCACGCGAGCGCCGGAGACGGGATCGTCACGGCGCTGGAGGTGCTGGGAATCCTCGCGCGGCGCGGCCTCCGGCTGTCGGAACTGGCGGACGCGATCCCGCTCTACCCGCAGCAGCAGCGCAATGTCCGGGTTCGTCACAAGGACCAGTGGGACGCGGACCCGGAGCTCGCGGCTGCTGTGCGCGCAGCGGAGGGCCAGCTGTCGAGCGGGGGCCGGGTGCTCGTCCGGCCGTCGGGCACCGAGCCCGTCCTGCGGATCATGGTCGAGGGCCAGGACGCGGGGCTCGTCTCGTCCCTCGCCGACCGGCTTGTGACGCTCGCCTCCCAGCGTCTCAACCAGCCCGCCTGACGGGCGCAGGAGGGCAGCGCCATGTGCGGCATCGTCGGCTACAGCGGGCCACGCGAGGCGGCCCCGATCCTGCTTCAGGGTCTAGCCCGGCTCGAGTACCGGGGCTACGACTCGGCGGGGATCGCCCTGGTGCGACCGGACGGCTCGATCTTCATCGAGAAGCGGGCGGGCAAGCTGGACAACCTTCGCGCCGCGATCGGCGCGACGCCACCCTCATCCGGCGCCGGACTGGCGCACACGCGCTGGGCGACGCATGGCCGCCCGAACGACCTCAACGCCCATCCGCACGCCGACTGCACCGGCGACATCGTGGTGATCCACAACGGGATCATCGAGAACTTCCGTGAGCTTCGCGACGGGCTCGAGAAGCGCGGCCACCGGCTCGCATCCGACACGGACACGGAGGCGCTGGCGCACCTGGTCGAGGAGGAGTACGCCGGCGATCTCGGCGAGGCCGTCCGGCGCGCGCTCGCCCGGGCGTCCGGCGCCTACGCGCTCGTGGTGCTTCACCGGGGCGAGCCCGGCCGGCTGATCGGCGCCCGCATGAACGTGCCGCTGATCGTCGGGATCGGCGACGGGGAGACGTTCATCGCCTCGGACGTCGCCGCGGTGCTGGCGTACACCAGGCGCGTGGTATTCCTCGAGGAGGGCGACGTGGCGGACCTCGACGCCGGGTCGGTGCGCATCACCGGGCTCGACGGGGAGCCACGCGAGCGCGCCGTGCACACGATCGACTGGACCATCGAGGCGGCCGAGAAGGGCGGCTTCCCGCACTTCATGCTCAAGGAGATGCACGAGCAGCCCGACGCGATCCGAGCGGCGGTCACGGGGCGCATCGTGCGTGACCGGCTGGTCGTCGACGAGCTGGATCCCGTGCGACGCGCGCTGGCCGAGGCGGACCGCGTCGAGTTCGTCGCCTGCGGCACCGCCGCGTACGCGAGCCTTGTCGGGGCCCACCTGGTGGAGTCGATGGCCGGGGTACCGGCCCGCGTCACCGTCGCGTCCGAGTTCCGCTACGCGCCGCCGCCCCTCGACGGGCGCACCCTGGTCGTCGCGGTCAGCCAGTCCGGGGAGACGGCGGACACGCTGGCGGCCACGCGTCTCGCCCGCGCCTCGCGGCTGCCCCATCGTGGCGGTGACGAACACGGTCGGTTCGGCGCTGACCCGCGAAGCCGACGCCGTGTGCTTCCTGCAGGCCGGCCCGGAGATCGCGGTCGCCGCGACGAAGACGTTCGTCACGCAGGTCGCGGTCCTGGTGATGCTCGCCGCCGTCATCGCCGGGGCCCGGGGGCGGCTGGATCGCGAGCAGGAACGTGAACTCGTCGCCGGCCTCCGCGCGCTGCCCGACCAGGCACGCCGGGCGCTCGAGCTGGATCCGCTGACGCGCGACGCGGCCCACCGCTACGTCGACAGCCGGGGCTTCATGTTCGTCGGGCGCGGCGTGGGCTACCCCGCCGCGCTGGAGGGCGCCCTGAAGCTCAAGGAGGTCAGCTACACGCACGCCGAGGGGTACGCGGCCGGCGAGCTGAAGCACGGCCCCATCTCGCTCCTCGACGCCGAGGTGCCGCTGGTCGCGGTCGCCACCCGGTCGTCCGTCCACGAGAAGCTCATCAGCAACGTGATGGAGGGCCGGGCTCGAGACGCGCGCGTCATCGCCGTCGCCACGGAGGGCGACGAGGAGATCGCGCGCTACGCCGACGACGTGTTCGCCGTGCCCGGCACGCTGGAGGCGCTGAGCCCGATCCTGGCGGTGATTCCGCTCCAGCTCTTCGCATACCACATGGCCGTGGCGCGCGGCGCCGACGTGGACCAGCCGCGAAACCTCGCCAAGTCCGTGACGGTCGAGTAGGCCGATGACCGAGGCCTCTGCCGGCTCGACAGCCGACACCGCGGCTGGTGCCAGGACCGACACCCCGGCCGGCCCGAGACCGATACCCCGACCGGCGCACGACCGACACCCCGGCCGGCCCGAGAGCCGACGGCGCCGCCGGTGCTGTCTCTCGTCTCGCGCGCCCCATCCCCGAGCTCGGTGTCGATATCATCCGTGTTTCGCGGATCGGCGAAGCCCTGCAGCGATTCGGTGCCCGGTTCGTCGGCCGGGTCCTGACCCCGGCCGAGGCCTCGTACGTGCGGTCGAATGCCGAGCGGTTTGCTGGCCGGTGGGCGGCCAAGGAGGCGGTGAGCAAGGTGCTGGGGTTGGGCGTGCGCGGCGTGGGCTGGCGCGACATCGAGGTCGTGCGGCTCCCCACGGGCCAGCCTGCGGTGCGGCTGTCGGGCCGCGCGCTGGCGCGGGCCCAGCAGCTCGGGATGGGACGCATCGCGCTCTCGATCACCCACGAACACGAGTACGCGGTCGCCGTCGCCTCCGGCGTTCGAACCGAGGGCGGTGCGTTCCTGTTCCCGCCCGATATCGAGGAACGGCTCGACGAGCGCGAGCGCCGCCTTCTCGGGCGCATGGACCGGATCCGCGCGCTGTCCACCGGGCTTGGTGCGGCCGACGGACCCGCCGAGCCACGATGACCGGTTCCGAACCGGCTCCCCTGCAGCTGCTCGACGACCAGGCGGTCGCCGCGCTCCTGCCGGTCCGCGACCCGCGCGCCCACAAGGGCGACAACGGCAGGGTGCTGCTGCTCGCCGGATCCCTCGACTACGCGGGTGCCGGGCTGCTCGCCAGCCATGCGGCCGGCCGCGCGGGCGCCGGCCTCGTCACCCTCGCCGTTCCTCGATCGCTGCAGCCCGTGGTCGCCGGTCGCTACGTCGAGGTCATCACGCTGGGACTCCCCGAGCGCGCGCCCTGGGAGGCCGACCCCGCCGCATCGCTGGCCGCTCTGCAGGCCGTGCCGCACGACGCCCTCGTGGTCGGCCCCGGCCTGCGGCGCTCCGACGCGACAGATGCGCTCGTCCTCGCGCTGCTCGCCACCGAAGGTGCACCGGCCATCGTGGACGCCGAGGCACTCAACGCGCTGTCTCGGACCGAAGGGTGGGCGAGTCGGGTGCGGAGGCGCTGCGTCCTGACCCCGCATCCGGGCGAGTTCCGGCGCCTGCGCCCCGACGAGACCGGCGACCTGTCGGCCGACGACGACGCGCGCGAGCGCGCGGCGCGCGAGGCTGCGGCGGCGTGGGGCCAGGTCGTCCTGCTCAAAGGTGCCCGGACCGTGGTGGCCGAGCCGGGCGGTGAGGCCGCCCGGGCCCCGTTCGAGAACCCCGCCCTCGGCACCGGCGGCACGGGCGACGTGCTCTCCGGGATCATCGGAGCGCTGCTCGGCCAGGGGCTGGAGCCGTACGCCGCCGCCCGCGTGGGTGCCTACCTGCACGGCGCTGCCGGCGAGGTGGTGCGCGAGCGACTGGGCGAGGGTGGACTGCTGGCGTCCGACTTGCCGTCCGAGGTCGCGCACGCGCGCCACCGCCTCGCCAGGGTCCGGGATCGCCGGGCGGGCAGCGCCCGCCGCCTGGGGTTCGCCATGCGGGGCGACACGGCGTGAGCGGCCGGCCCGAGTCGATCGAGGCGCGCCTGGCCGCGGCTGGGCTGCCGCCGCTGCCCCGCTCCGCATGGCTCGAGATCGACACCGACGGCCCTCGCATCGAACCTGGCGGCGCTCCGTACCCTGCTCGACCCGGGCGTCCGCGTCGCGGCCGTCGTGAAGGCCGACGCGTACGGCCACGGCCTTGTCCCGGCGGCGCGGGTGTTCGCGAATGCCGGCGCCGACTACCTCTGCGTCGCGACGCTCGACGAGGCGCTGGCGGTCGCGGCAATCGGGACGGGCGTCCCGGTCCTGCTGCTGTTCCAGCCCCCGCTCGACGGCATGGCCGCCGCCGCGGCCGCCGGTGTGGAAGTCACCATCGCGACGGAACGCGCCGTCGCCGATGTCTCGCGTCTCCCGCTTCCAGCCGGCCGGCCTCTGCGGGTGCACCTCGAGGTGGACACCGGCCTGCAGCGCGCCGGCGTGCCCGTGGCGCGGGCCGCATCTGCCGCCGCGATGCTTCTGCGGGTGCCGGGTGTCGAGCTCGCCGGCACGTGGACGCACCTGGCCAGCGCGCCCGACGCGGCGGTCTCCGGCGCACAGGTCGACCGATTCCGCGAGGCGTGCGACGCCATGGACGCCGCCGGTGCCCACGGTCTGCTGCGGCACATGTCGGCAACCGGCGCTGTGCTCGCGGGGACGGCGCCGCACCTCGACATGGTGCGCCTCGGGCTGTCGCTCTACGGCCTCCTTCCGGAGGCGCTGCCCGTGACGCCGGCGGCGCGCGCGGTTGCCGCCGCTCTGCGCCCCGCGATGTCGCTGCGCGCACGGCCGCTGCGGGTGGCCGACGTGGCCCCGGGGGAGGGGGTCGGGTACGGGGCGCGCTGGCGCGCCGAGCGTCCATCGCGCATCGCCACGCTGCCGGTCGGGTATGGCGACGGGTGGGTGTACGCGTCGGCCGGACGGACGGAGGCCCTCGTGCGAGGCCGCCGGGTGCCGCTCGTGGGGAGCGTCGCGATGGACGCCATCGCCGCCGACGTGACGGACGTGCCGGGCGTCGACACCGGGGACGAATTCGTGCTGCTCGGTGTCCAGGGACCGGAGCAGATCGGGGCGCTCGACCTGGCGCGCGCGCGCACCACGATCCCCTGGGAGATCGTGGCCGCGATGGCACCCCGTCTCCCCCGCGTGTACGATGCGAGCGGCGACGTGCTGAGCGTACGCACGCTGTCGGGCGAGGTTCGCCGGGCCGGCGCGGGGGCGGCATGAGCGGCATCAGGCTCTGGAACGGAGACATCTGTGACCTCCAGGTCGATGCGATCGTCGTGCCGGCCACACCCATGCTCTGGATGACCTCCGGTCCGGCAGTCGCCGTCAAGCAGCGCGGAGGCCACAGTATCGAGTTCGAGGCGGTGGCCCGAGCTCCGCAGCCGGCCGGCTCCGCGCTGGCTACCGGCGCCGGTTCGCTTGCCTGCCGGCACGTCATCCACGCGGTGTCGCTCGGCCCGGACCGACGCACGTCCGGGGCCGCGATCGACGGCGCCACTCGAGCTGCGGTTCGCCTCGCCGACCAGCTGGGCCTGCGGGTCGTGGCGTTTCCAGCGCTCGGCTCGCCGCTGGGCGGTGTACCGCTGGCCGACTGCGCCCGGATCATGGTGCAGGCGATCCACGACGTGCTCCCCGGGTGCGAGGCCATCGACGAGGTGGTGATCGCACTCCGCAGTCCCCGGACCTACGCGGCCTTCCGGGACCAGCTCGGGAGCCACTCGGCCCCCCGTGCCGTCCCGATCGAGCCGGGGGCGCGCGGTGGGCCGGTGGGCGTGATGGCGCCGTGGCGCGAGTCGCCGGCCGAGCCAGCGGTCCCCCTGTCCGGCGTGCCAGCCGGCCCGGCGTCGGGCGCGGGCGGCGCGCCCCGCGCTCCCGGCGGGCGAGCGGATCGATGAGCGAGTCGCGGTTTCCCGGGCAGGACGAGGTCCAGGACGACCTGGTGGACGCCGTCGCGCGCGAAGTGCAGATGCGCGGCCTGACGACGAGCATGGTCCTGTTCCTGGAGGCGAGCCGCCCGTACCGGGCCCTGGGCAGCCAGGCCATGCTGTTCTTCGACCCGGTCCTCCGGGGCATCCTGACCGGCGGGATCGACGGAGTCGACCGTGTGCTGGCCGACGACACCGGGATCGAGCGCCTCATCGAGCGGCTCGAGGAACTCGACGAGGAGTCGCGCTGGGATTCGTGACTCCGCGTGAGGGGCGGCCCGGCAGATGCGGCCGCATCTTCCCGCCGGGGACGCGACGCGGACCGACACGGCGCGGGACGGCGAGACCCGCGGCCGGGTAGGATTCCCCGGTGACGTCCGGTTCTCACCCCTTCTTCACCCTCGACATCGGATCCGCGTCGATCGGCGCCGCCCTGGTCGCGCGCCTCGATGGTCGGTGGCGCCTGCTCGCCTCGTCCGCGGCGCCCGTGGCCGTCGGGATCGAGCCCGTGCTCCGCCACCTGGCCGAGGCGGCCGCGGCGGCCGATGGGACCCTGCTTGCCGGCGCGGGTGACTGGCGGGGGTGGGCGCGCGTCGAGAGCCGGACCCGTCCTGGCGCTCGCGTGGTGGTCGCCGGTCCGTCCGGTGGCGCCGTCGAGCCGTTCGAGCGCGCTTTCAGGATGGACGGCTGGCAGGCGACGGCATGCGTGACCCCGGAACGGTCCGTCGCGCTTGACGCGGCCCGGGCGCTGCGCGACCCGGACCTCGACCTCGTGGTGGTCGCGGCGCCGGGCGGCCTGGGCGGGAACGACCGCGACGCGCTCAGGGATGTCGCCGCCCTGGTCGGCGCGATGGCCGGGCTTCGGGAGTCCCTTCCGGTGCTGGTTTCGGGACCTGGAGTC
The DNA here is from genome assembly GCA_963759135.1 of uncultured Chloroflexia bacterium. GTDB lineage: Bacteria > Chloroflexota > Limnocylindria > Limnocylindrales > CSP1-4 > JAJYNJ01. Next base: position 30,599 of record CAVWXU010000023.1, read on the forward strand.
GTCGCAATGCCCGGCCTCCCCGCCGAGCGCGTGATGCGCAGCCACGGCCCTGCCGACGCCGTGGTGCTGGCGCGCGAGGCGATCCCGCGAGGGGCGGATGGCCGCGAAGGCTTCATCAGGTCCATCGTCTCGATCGCCGCCATCCTCGACCTCCACGTGGAGGGAGTCGACATCGGCCTGGACGCGGGGACGCGCGTCCAGGCGGAACCGGACGGGCTCCTCCGCCGCCTCGTCCTCGCGGACGCCGGGCTGATTCCGCCGGCTGCGCTGGAAGATGAGCGGATGCTCGACTCGATCGCGCGCTGGTCGACGCTGGCGGACGACGCCTACGCCGTCCGCGATCGTCTCCGAAACCTCCGGGTCGCGCCATGGCGGGATGGCGCGGGTGATGGCGCGCGAGTGCGGCTGGCGGCGGCGCGCGCCGCGCTCGAGCGACTGGAGGTCGCCTGGGACGCGGACGGGCGGAATCCGAGCCGCGGTCTCGACCGATCGGGGGAGAACGGCGGTCAAACGGAGGGTCCAGGAGCGCCCGACGTGGTGGTCGCCAGCGGCGGCGCGTTCGCGGGACCACCCGGTCCCGCCGTCGCGCTCGCGCTGGTCGACACCCTGCGCCGCCCGGGGCCGGTGGCGCTGGCGCTCGATCACGCCCGGATCCTGGGACCGCTCGGGACGCTCGGCGACGAGCACGACCGGCGGCGGCTCCTGGCGGATCTCCTCGACGATGTCCTGGTGCCGCTGGGAAGCGCCGTCGTCGTACCGGGATTGAAGGCCGGGCGCATGGGCAGCCTGCGGGTGATCGCGGACGGCGCGTTGACCACGCTGCCGCTGGCGCCCGACAGTGTGCAGGTCGTGGACCTCCCGCCGGGCCTTTCGGCGACGGTGGAGCTCGAGGCTCCCGACGACCTGTTCGTGGGCATCCGGGCACGGCGGGTGGCATTCACGCTGTCGGGTGGACTCGGGGGCCTCCTCGTCGACACGCGCGACATCCCGCTTCGCCTGCCCGACCGTCCCGAGCGCAGGCGCGAGTATCTCGACGCATGGCAGCTGCCGTTGTGGGCCAACGCCGAAGCATGACTGCCCACCCGTTGCTGGACCGGATACCGCCGCGGTCCTCCATGCTCGCCGAGCCGCGGGTCCGGATCGCCGTGCTGCCGGGAGACGAATCACTCGTCGCCGAGGGCGACCGCGTCGCCCCCGGCGAGGGGATCCTGCGCCGTCCGCGGCACCCCCAGGTGGGCGAGCAGTCGCTGCGCGGCCGCCGCGTTCCGGCACCGGGCACCAGGCTCGCGGAAGACGGGTCGCTCGCCGGGGACGACCGCCGCGCGTCGCGGTTCGACGGCGGCGGCGAGGTGCTGTACGCGAGCCCCTCGGGCCGGCTGCGGGCCGTCGTGTCGCGTCATCACGGCACCGTCGAATCGCCCATCGGCGGAACGGTCGAAGCGATCGACGCGTGCTCGCTCACGATCCACGGCGAGGGCAGCGCCTTCCCGGCCGCGCTGGCCGTCGGTGAGCCCTCCAGCGGGCCGCTGGTCGTGGCGGTAGCCGGGCCCGATGACGAACTTCACGCCCGGGGCATCGACGTCCGGCACGCCGGGGCCGTGCTGGTTGCCGGGTCTCGGGTGGACATCGAGAGCCTGACGCGCGCCCGCGCGATGGGCGTGCGCGGCGTCATCGCCGGCGGCGTCATCGGGGCCGACGTCGTGGCGCTGCTCGCGTCGATCGACCGCCAGGAAGCGTCGGTGCACGCGAGCCCGCCGTTCGCGCTCGTGGTGCTGGACGGATATGGCAAGCGACCGATCCCCCGCGACGCGTGGGAGGCGCTGGCCCGGGCGGCCGGAACGGTGGTGGGCCTCGCGATCACGCCACCGCTCGTGGCCTTCCCGCCGGATATGCTCCTCGGGGGTGGTGAGCCCGACCGCGTGCGCGTCGTCGCCGGCTCGCTGCTGGGCCGGACCGGTCGCGTGGTGGCGCTCGCCGGACTGCGCCGTCAGGCGGGAGGTGTCTACCAGGATTGCGCCAGGGTCGCGATCGACCCGGTCGCGCCCGCCGAGGCCGTGAACCTGGTGGACGTCCCGATGGCCGACCTCGAGCGCGATGGCTGAGTCCCGGCAGGTTCGGCGAAGCTCGGTGGCACTCGCCAGCGCGTCGGCGGACGAGACCCGCGCGCTTGCCGCGCACCTCGCGGTGGCCGCCGCGCCCGGTGACGTGATCGCCCTGCGCGGCGATCTCGGGGCCGGCAAGACGCAGTTCGCGAAGGGTTTCGCGCTCGGCCTTGGCGTCACCGCCGTGGTCAACAGCCCGAGCTTCACGCTGATGGCGGAATACGCAGGCCGTCTCCCGCTCTTCCACCTCGATCTCTACCGGCTCGCCGGAGCCGCGGACGCCGTCGCGGGCGGACTGCTGGACGAGCGCCAGCAGGCGGGAGTGACGCTGATCGAGTGGGCGGAGCGGCTCGGCGGGCCCGTCGGCGGCGCGGACCTGGACGTCCGCTTCCGCGGAGCAGGGGACGACGTGCGGCAGCTCACGCTCACGGCACGCTCCCCGCGCGGCGAGCGGTACGTGGCCATCGCACATGCGTGGGTGCCGGCGGCCCAGGGAGCGGCGTGAGATCGTGACAGGGGGAGGGTGCCCCAATGAGCACCGAGCCGCGCCTGGTCGCCATCGACACGGCGACGCGGCGGGCGGCGGTGGCGATCGGATCGGGCCGCGACGCGGCGCTCGCGTCGAGGTCGTGGGAGGCCGGCTACCGCCACGGCGAGGAGCTGCTGGCCGTCCTCGACGAGCTGCTGCGCCATGCCGGGACCGCGCTGGGCGACCTCGCAGCCGTCGTGGTGGGCACCGGCCCCGGGGCATTCACGGGCCTGCGGGTGGGTCTCGCGACGGCCAAGGGGCTCGCGTACGGGCTGCGCATTCCGGTGATCGGCGTACGGTCGACGGCCGCCCTCGCCCTCGCGGCGCAGGCGGCCGGTGGGGCACCCGTCCCAAACCACGACGCAGTCGTGCTCATGCCCGCCGGGCCGCACGACCGCTACCTGGCGCGCTACCGGCTGGCGCCGGTCGGGTCGGAGGCACCCGGCCTGCGCGGCCTGACGGCCGTGCCGGTGGGAGATCCGGAGCTCGTGCCCGGCGGCGAATCGATCACCTCGAGGATCGCCGGCGCGACGCTCGTGGCCGTCGATCTGCCGGCGGCAATCGACGTTCCCCCGGACGCGTGCGAACTGGGCCTGGCGGCCCAGGGTGGGCTCGGCGCTGCCCTCCTCGCGTCGGGCCGCGCGGCTCTCGACAGCGGCCGGACGGACGACGTGGCGGCGCTCGTGCCGGCCTACGTGACCCTGCCCCGCGGCGTCGCGGCGCAGACGGAGACGATCGAGTGGTCGCGCGACCACCGGTAAGGGTCGCCGTGGAGCCCATGGGCGTCGACGACATCCCCGCCGTCCACGAGATCGAGCGCGCGAGCTTCACGGCTCCCTGGCCGACGTACGCGTTTCGCCAGGAACTCGAGGCGAACCGGTTGGCTCGCTACCTGGTGGCACGCGACGGGGAGCGGATCGTGGGCTATGCCGGGCTGTGGCTGATGGTCGACGAGGCGCACATCACGACGTTCGCCGTAGCGCCGGACCGACGGCGCCAGGGCGTGGGCGAGCACCTGCTGCTCGAGCTGCTCCGGATCGCCGAGTCGGTCGGTGCAGCCGTGGCGACGCTCGAGGTTCGCGTCTCGAACCTGCCCGCCAGACGGCTCTACGAGAAGTACGGGTTCCGGCCGGTCGGGGTTCGCCCGCGCTACTACACCGACAACAACGAGGACGCGCTGATCATGACGACGGGCGAGTTGCGCTCCCGCGACATGCGCGCCCGCATCGACCGGCTCTCGGCCGGATTGCGCCTGCGCCTCGCCGACCAGGCGGAGGGCGCCCCGTGATCGATCCCGGAGGGACGGGCCTGATCCTGGCGGTCGAGACCTCGTGCGACGAGACCGCCGTGGCGGTCGTCGAGGGCGGGCGCCGGATCCGGGCCAGCGTGGTGGCCAGCCAGGTCGCCATGCACGCGGCGACCGGCGGGATCGTGCCGGAGGTCGCGGCGCGCGCTCACCTGCGCTGGATCGTACCCGTGTTCGAGGAGGCGCTCTCCGACGCGGGCGTCGACGACTGGTCAGAGTTCGAGGCGGTTGCGGTCACCTGCGGACCGGGGCTTGCCGGCTCGCTGCTCGTCGGGATCAACTTCGCGAAGACGCTGGCATACGTCCACGCGCGGCCGCTGGTTCCGGTCAACCACCTGGAGGGGCACATCTACGCCGCCTGGCTCCTCGACCCGGACGAGCCCGCGCGGCCTGCGCCGCCCTTCCCGCTCGTCGCGCTGGTGGTGAGTGGCGGGCATACGTTCCTCGTCGAGATGCGCGACCACCTCGAGTACCGCTTCCTGGGCCAGACCGTGGACGACGCGGCCGGCGAGGCGTTCGACAAGGTGGGGAGGCTGCTGGGGCTGTCCTACCCGGGCGGCCCGGCCATCATGACGGCCGCCGCCGGCGCCCGGGACAGGGACGTGGAGTTCCCACGCGCCTGGATGGGCGGTTCGTACGATTTCAGCTTCAGCGGCCTGAAGACCGCGGCGCGCCGGGCCATCGAGTCGCGGGGCGGCGCCGCGGCACTCGATCCGGCCGTCGTGGCCGAGCTGGCGTACGGTTTCCAGGAGTCGGTGGTCGACGTGCTCGCGGCGAAGACCGGCCTGGCCGCGCGGCAGAGCGGGGCTCGGGCGATCGTGCTCGGCGGTGGAGTGGCCGCGAACGCGGTCCTGCGAGAGCGCGTGGCCGACCGCGCACGCGAGCTGGGCATCCCGCTGATCGTGCCGCGGCCGGGCCTCTGCACCGACAACGCGGCCATGATCGGGGCCGCAGGCTTCTTCCGGGCGCGCGCCGGCACGCGCGCCTCGCTCGACCTGGACGCACGCCCCTCGCTGCCGCTCGTCCGGTGATCGCCGGCGGCGATCCGCTCGACGCCACCCACCTCGGGCCGGAGGCGGTCCGGCGATACCTGCGTCGCCACGGACTGCAGGCGCGCCGCTCGCTCAGCCAGAACCACCTGGCCGACGGCGCGGCGCTCGAGGCCATCGTCGAGGCGGCGGCCCCGGCTCCCGGACGGCGGATCCTCGAGATCGGGCCGGGAGTCGGCATCCTGACCGGGGGCCTGCTCCGCGCCGGGGCGGCGGTGACCGCCGTCGAGGTCGATCCCCGGCTGATGTCGCATCTTCGCGAGCGCTTCGCGGGAGCCCTGGAGGTCGCCATCACGGACCCGGGCGCTCCCGGGGCCCTGCGGCTGGTGGAGGCCGACGCGCTCGACGTCCCCGTCGGCGACCTGGCGACACCGCCGTACGACCTCGTGGCGAACCTGCCGTACCACATCACCAGCCCCACGCTCCACCACGTGCTCGGCGGCGAACCGCGTCCGGAGCGCTTTGTGCTGATGCTCCAGCGGGAGGTCGCCGAGCGGATCGCCGCGCCCCCGGGCGGGCTCGGCTACCTGTCTGTGTTTGTCCAGTACCACGCCCGCGTCGGCGTGATCCGGGTCGTGCCGGCCGCCTCGTTCGAGCCCGCACCGTCGGTCGACTCGGCCGTTCTCGTGGGCCGAACGCGGGCGCGTCGCCTTCCCCCCGACGAGGAGGACGCTCTCTGGAGGCTCGTCCAGGCGGGCTTTCGCGAGCGGCGCAAGATGATCAGGAACGTCCTGCCCAGGCAGCTCCCGGCGCTTGGCCGGGAGCGGATCGACGCCGCGCTGGACGCACTCGGGATCGCGCCGGACCGCCGGCCGCAGACTCTGAGCGTCGAGGAGTGGCTCGCGCTGGCCGAGGAATTGACGCTGATCGGTGCCGGATGGCGAGTGGCGGAGACCGGTCCGTGATCGAGACGGCCGCCGGCCGGGGCGCCGCCGGGACCGCGTCCGGCCGGCCGGGCAGTCCACTGGGCGTGGTTGTGCGACGCGGCGCGCTCCTCCGCCTCGCGCCGGCAAAGATCAACCTCACGCTCGAGGTGATCGGACGCCGGCCCGACGGTTTCCACGAGCTCGAGTCCGTCTTCGCACCGCTCGCCCTGTCGGACGAGCTCTGGGTCCGACTGCCTGCCCCGGGCCGCGGCCCGGCGGTGCCCCGGCGGGGGCCCGCGCCCCCGGTCGAAGACGGGCTCTCGATCTCCGGAGCGGGCGACATCCCGGTCGAGGGCAACCTCGTCCTCCGCGCCGCTGGCCTGCTGCGGGCCGGGACCCGCCGCCCGCTCGCGCCGCTCGCGCTCCACCTCCGCAAGAGGATCCCCGCCGCCGCGGGCCTCGGCGGCGGCAGCAGCGACGCGCTCGCGGCGCTCGACCTCGCCGCGGCCGCCTGGGGGCTGCGGCTGGGTGCGCGACGCCGCCGGGAGCTGGCGGCGACCCTCGGCTCCGACGTCCCGTTCTTCGCGCTCGGGGGATGGGCCAGCGTGAGCGGCCGCGGCGAACGGCTGCGGCGCCTGCCGGCGCCGGCGGGCGGCCGGCTCGGGGTGCTGCTCGTGGTCCCTGCCGCGCGGCTTTCCACCAGGGACGTCTTCGCCGAGTTCGACGCCGCGGGCGAGGCGGAGGTCGGTGGCGCCGGCGAGTCCCGGGCGCTTCGCGAGGCAGCCGCCGTGCGGATCGCCTCCCGTCCCGCCGCGTCTCCGCCCGGGTCGCGCCGCGGCGCCACGCGTCGCCTGGCCGCGCTGCTGCGCCGAGGTGCTCGCACGTCCGAGGTGGCGGACCTGCAACCTGCCAATGACCTCGTTCCCGCCGCGCTCGCCCTGCTCCCCGGCCTCGACCGACTGCGCCGCGACCTCGGCGACCTGCTGGGTCGCCCGGTGCACCTGACCGGGTCGGGCCCCACGCTCGTCGTCCTCTATCCTTCACCCGGCGACGCCCGCAGGGCCGCCGCGGCCGTCCGCGCCGCGGTCGCCAGGGGTACGCTCCAGCCTCCGGGCGGAAGCCTGCAGGCGATCGCCACCACCACCGCGGGAGGAGAGGCATGACCGAGTACATCGCGACCGGATCGGCCCCGGCGGCCATCGGTCCATACAGCCAGGGCGTCCGGGCGCATCACCTGGTGTTCTGCTCGGGGCAGCTCGGACTGGATCCGGCCACCGGCGAGCTCGTTTCCGGGACCGAGGCGCAGGCGGAACGGGCCATGCAGAACGTACGGGCACTGCTCGAGGCGGGCGGGGCGACCATGCGGGACGTCGTCAAGACGACCATCTACCTTGCCGACATGGGCGACTTCGCGGCGGTCAACGCGATCTATGCGCGCCACTTCGAGGAGCCGTACCCGGCGCGATCCACGGTCGCGGTCGCCGCGCTGCCGCGCGGGGGCCGGATCGAGATCGACGTCATCGCGTTCCTGCCCGAACATCCGTGACGTCCACCAGCCGCGCGATCGCCGCGGGTCGCGGCTCGCCCGGACCCGGCCCGGCTCCGGTGCCGGCCGGCTGCGCCGGCGTGTCTGCGTTGACACCCACAGTCTGCGTTGACACCCCCATGCGCGGGCCCGAGAATTGGCAGGACGTGTCGACCAACGCTCCAGGTCGCGACGAGCGGCCGGCGTCGTGACCGGAGACGCCCCTGCCGCTCCGCTCGCGGTCGTGCTCGCCGCGGGGCTGGGAACTCGCATGCGCTCGCGGCGACCCAAGGTCCTCCACGCGGTGTGCGGCCGGCCGATGATCGAGCACGTCCTGGACGCGGCCCGCGCCGTGGGCGGCCGGGCGCCGCTCGTGGTGGTCTCGCCCGCCGCGGACGCAGTGCGGAGTGCGGTCGGGAGCGACGCGGTGACCTACGCGGTCCAGGCGGAACCGCTGGGCACGGCCGACGCGCTGCGCGCCGCCCTCGCGATCGCGCCGCCCGAGGTGGACGAGGTGGTGGTCCTGAGCGGTGATGTCCCGCTGCTGCGCGCGGACACGCTCCGCCGCCTGGTCGAGCTGCGCCGCCGCGAGGGGGCGACGATTGCCATGGCCGTGATCCGCCCCGCAGACCCGAGCGGCTACGGCCGCGTGGTCCGCGACGCGGACGGCCGCGTTGCGCGCGTCGTCGAGGAAACCGACGCCGACGAGCGGACGCGCGCGATCGGCGAGGTCAACACCGCGCTCTACGCATTCGACGGTCCATGGGTGCGTGCCCACATCGCGGAGGTCCCGCCGTCGCGGGCCACCGGCGAGTACTACCTGCCCGAGCTGGTCGCGATGGCGTACGCGGAGGGCCGGACAGTCGCCACGCTGGAGGTGTCCGACGAGCGCGAGCTGGCGGGCATCAACGACCGCGTCCAGCTTGCCATGGCGGAGGCCGAGCTGCGCAGGCGGATCGTCGAGGCGCACATGCGTGCCGGCGTCACGATGCTGGACCCCGCGCGGGTCATCATCGAGGCCACGGTGGCGATCGCCCCGGACGTGGTGCTCGAGCCCGGCGTCATCCTCCAGGGCGCGACGCGGGTCGGGACCGACACCGTCATCGGGAGCGGCAGCCGGATCGTCGACAGCGTGGTCGGCGAACGCTGCCGCATCTGGTCGAGCGTGATCGAGTCGAGCGAGGTCGGCGACGACGTCAGGATCGGCCCGTGGGCGCACCTCCGGCCTGGCGCTCGGGTCGGCGACGGCGCCGAGGTAGGGAATTTCGCCGAGATGAAGGCGAGCAGCCTCGGGCGCGGCTCGAAGCAGCACCACTTCAGCTACCTGGGCGACGCGACGGTCGGCGAGCGCGTCAACATCGGCGCCGGGACGATCACGTGCAACTTCGACGGGACCGCAAAGCACCACACCGAGATCGGCGACGGCGCGTTCATCGGTTCCGATTCGATGCTCGTCGCGCCCCTGCGAGTGGGTGTCGGCGCGCGCACCGGGGCAGGGTCGGTCGTTACCCATGATGTGCCCGACGGCATGCTCGCCGTCGGTGTCCCCGCCCGCCTCCGACATCGGCGACCCGACCCGGCCGGTTCGCCGCGTCCCGGGCTGGAGGTCGAACCGCCGGCGGCTTCCCCTCCGTCCGAGCCCGCTCCGGAGGAACCGACGCCCCCTGCATGAACGCGCTCGAGGAGCTCGTCGTCATCGCGATCCTGATCGCGCTCAACGCGATCTTCGTCGCCGCCGAGATCGCCCTCGTCACGATCCGCCGGAGTCGTGTCGAGCAGCTGGTCGAGGAGGGGAGCCGCGCAGCCCGCCGGGTGGAGCGACTCCTGCAGCGCCCAGGGCGGTTCCTCGCCGTCACGCAGCTCTGGATCACGTTCATCGGGTTCCTGTCCTCGGCCTTTGCGGCCGTGACCCTGACGCTCGCGACCGACGACCTGTTGAAGAAGGTCTCGCCGCTCGCCCCCTACGCTGCGGCGCTCGAGCCTGGTGCTGGTGACTCTCCTGCTGTCGCTGGTCACGATCGTGTTCGGCGAGCTGGTGCCGAAGGCGCTCGCGCTGGCCAACGCGGAGCGCGTGGCCCTCGCCGTGTCGGGACCGTTCGAGTTCCTCGAGACGGTCCTTGGCCCGGTGGTGCGGCTGCTGGAGCTGGTGACGAACGCGATCACGCGCCCGCTCGGGCGCCGAGCACCAGGACCGCGGGCGCATGTCCATGGAGGAGTTGAAGATCCTCGTCGAGCGGGGCGGGGAGCAGGGCGTCCTCGAGGCAGAGGAAGAGCAGATGATCTCCGCCGTGATCGAGCTCGGCGAGGGACGGGTGCACGAGGTGATGGTCCCGCGCATCGACGTGACGGCCATTCCCGTCGAGACGCCGTTCGGCGACGCGGTCGACACGATCCTGCGCGAGGGGCATTCGCGCATCCCGGTCTACCAGGAGTCGATCGACAACGTCGTGGGCATCCTGTACGCCAAGGACCTGCTGCCGTACCTGAAAGACAACGCCGAACCGCCCGAGCTCGGACGGCTGCTGCGCACGCCGCTGTTCGTGCCCGAGTCGATGAGCGTGGACGACCTGCTCCACCAGCTGCAGCGGCGAAAGGTGCACATCGCCGTCGTGCTGGACGAGTACGGCGGGACCGCCGGCATCGTCACGATCGAAGACCTGCTCGAGGAGATCGTCGGCGAGATCCAGGACGAGTACGACGTCGAAGAGCCCATGGTCGAGCGCGTCTCGGAGCGCGAAGTGCGCTTCGACGGCCGTGCCAGCATCGACGACTTCGTCGAGGCCTTCGACGTCGACCTTGCCGACGAGGACCGCGAGGAGTACGACACGGTCGGCGGCCTTGTCTACCACCGCGTCGGAGGCGTGCCCAGGGTGGGCGACAGCATCGACGTCAACGGAGTCACGCTGAGGGTCGAATTAACGGATGGCCGGCGGGTGGGGAAAGTCCTGGCCGTGGGCAGACCCACGGAGTCGGCCCCCCAGGAGGAAGGCGTCGGGGAGTAGGACTCGCAGCCGGCCCGGGCGAGGCGGCCGCGCGAAGCGGAGCGCGCGATCTGCGCGGCGACCGGACACCCGGCCGGCTGGTCGACGTTCCCTCGCGGTCAGCTCACGCGCTGATGGCCGCGACGATGATCTCTCTCAGCCCGTCGCGCGCCGCGCCCTGGACCACCCCGGTGGCGTCCAGGGCGGCGAGCGCTTCGTCGCGCAGCCGACGGGCCTCCGTGCGCGTGTAGTCGGCAGCGCCCGACCGTCCCAGGATGGCCCGGATCTCGGCGACCTCGTCTGGTGTGGGGTCTGCGCGATCGTAGATCGCCAGCAGGCGCTCCCGGTCGGCGTCGGAGGCGTGCTCCAGCGCGTACAGCACCGGGAGGGTCTTCTTCCGCTTCGCCAGGTCCGATGGTTCCTTGCCGGTCACGCGCTCCTGGCCCCAGATCCCGAGCAGGTCGTCGTTGAGCTGGAACGCCAGCCCCAGGGCCCACCCGAAGCGGCGGTACGCGTCGACCACCGCCAGCTCGTCGGTCGCGAGCATCGCCCCAGCCTCGATCGACGCGGCGATGAGCGCGGCCGTCTTTCGGCCGATCATGTCGAAGTAGAGCTCCACCGACATGGAGCCACCGTGCTCGGACCCCCACAGGTCGAGGAACTGGCCTTCGCAGAGCGCCAGGCACGTGTCGTCGTAGAGGCGCATGAGGCGCAGCACCTTGGCGTCGCTGAAGCCGAGGTCCGTGAGCCGGTGCAGGGCGAGCCGGGACAGCACGAAGAGCGTGTCGCCGGTGTTGATCGCCTGCCCGACGCCGTAGACGGTCCAGAGGGCGGCACGATGCCGACGCTCCACGTCCCGGTCCTCGATGTCATCGTGGACCAGGCTGAAGTTGTGGCCCAGTTCGACCGCGGCCGCACCGGGCAGCGCGCGCGCATAGTCGCCCGTGATCGACGAGTAGGCGAGCAGGCCGAGGAGCGGTCTGAGGCGCTTGCCGCTGACACCGCTGGCGCCATCCAGCCCCAGGTGGTAGCGGACCATGTCGTAGAGGGCGCGCGTCGTGGGCGCGTCGGCCGCCTCGACCAGTCGGAGGATCTCGGCTTCGGTGTCGGCGATCATGGCCCGCAGGTCGGCCTGGGTCAGCACGCAGGCGATGATACAGGCGCTACGCTTCGTGGATGCCAGTGCCCCGCGTCTACAAGACGAACGCGGTCGTGCTCTCGCGGTTCGATCTTGGCGAGGCGGACCGCGTCCTGACGCTGCTGACGCCGCATGACGGCAAGCTCAAGGCGATCGCCAGAGGTGTGCGCCGGCCGCAGAGCCGGCTGGGTGGGAGCCTGGAGCCGTTCGCCGAACTGCACCTCGTGCTCGCCCACGGCCGGACGTTCGACGTCGTGACGCAGGCGACGGTGCTGCACGCCTGGCTTGCCCTCCGCGACCGCCTGGAATTGACTGCGACCGCCTGGTATCTGTCGGAGCTGGTGGAGCGCTCGACCGAGGAGCGCGCGCCCGCCCCGCGACTGTACGACCTGTTCCTGGCCGCCTGCGAGCACCTGGATGCCGGGCTCCCTCCGGGCCGCGTCGCGCGCTGGTTCGAATTCCGGTTCACGGACGAACTGGGGCTGCGGCCGGAGGTCGACCGGTGCGTCGAGTGCGACCGCCGCCTCGAGGCCGATGAGGAGTTCCGGTGGGTGCCGGCGCTTGGCGGCCTGCTCTGCATCGCCCACCCCGGCCCCAACGCGGAGCGCGCCGGGCTCTCCCGCGACGGGCTTCGCCTGCTCAAGGCCTACCGTCACGTGGACCTCGAGACGATCGCCGGGCTGCGGTTGCCCGCGTCGGTCGAGGCGGAAGCGGAGCAGGCCATGCGGCTGTTCGTGCGGCATGTGCTGGAGCGCGAGGCTCGTTCGCTCGAGTTTCTCGACGAGGTCCGGACCAGGCGCTGACGCCGGCCCGGGCGCCTCGGCGTCCGGTCGTGCAAGAATGGGGCTGGTTCGTCCCAGCCCAGCCCGATCCGCCCGCCCGCAAAGGAGCCACGTCGAGCCGTGACCGATCCCGTCGACCCCAATCGCCCCGCGGAGCCCGGCGCCGGCCGCGCCGCCCGCCTTGCTCCCGGCCCCGGCCAGGGCCCCGTCGCCGACCCCGGCCCGGGCGCCGTCGCCGACCCCGGCCCGGCCGTCGCCGCACTCGACACGATCGTCTCGCTGTCGAAGCGTCGGGGCTTCGTATTCCCCAGCTCCGAGATCTACGGCGGCATCAACGCCGTCTGGGACTACGGCCCGCTCGGGGTCGAGCTGAAGAACAACGTGAAACGCGCCTGGTGGCGTGCGATGGTGCAGGAACGTGACGACATCGTGGGCCTCGACGCGGGGATCCTGATGGCGCCGCAGGTGTGGGTCACCTCCGGGCACGTCGCGTCGTTCAGCGATCCTCTCGTCGAATGCGAGACGTGCCATCGGCGCTTCCGGCTCGACGAGCTGCCCGGCGCCGAGCAGCTCACGCAGACGGAGCTCCGCGACCCCGCGATCGTCGAGCGGGTCGGGCTGCGCTGCCCGGTGGACGAGGGGAATCTGGGGCGCCGCGCCGCTTCAACCTGATGTTCAGCACGCACATGGGTCCCGTCGAGGACGACGCCGCGCTCGTCTACCTCCGCCCGGAGACGGCGCAGGGCATCTACGTGAACTTCCGCAACGTCCGCGAGACGAGCCGCAAGAAGGTGCCGTTCGGGATCGCGCAGATCGGCAAGGCCTTCCGCAACGAGATCAGCCCCGGCAACTTCGTCTTCCGGATGCGCGAGTTCGAGCAGATGGAGATGCAGTACTTCGTCAGGCCGGACTCGGCCGCCGCGTACTTCGAGGAGTGGTTGCCACGGCGCCGCGCGTGGTACGAGCGGTACGGTGTCGACCCCGCGCGCCTCCGATTCCGCGAACATGCGCCGGACGAGCTGGCCCACTATGCCAAGAAGGCCGTGGACGTCGAGTACCGCTTCCCGTTCGGGTGGAAAGAGCTGGAAGGCATCCACAACCGCGGCGACTGGGACCTGGGCAGGCACCAGGAGGCCACCGGCGAGAACCTCGAATACTTCGACCAGGCCACCGGCGAGCATTACGTCCCGTGGATCGTGGAGACGTCGGCCGGCGCGGACCGGGCGGCCTTCACGTTCCTGATCGACGCGTACCGGGAGGAGGAGGTGCGCGGCGAGACACGCGTCGTGCTCGGTTTCCACCTCGACCTTGCGCCCTACAAGGTGGCCGTGCTGCCACTCCTGAAGAAGCGGCCGGAGATCGTCGAGCTGTGCCATCGCATCGTCGACGACCTGCGACGCGACATGATGGCCGTCTACGACGACACGGCATCGATCGGCAAGCTCTACCGGCGGCAGGACGAGATCGGGACACCGTTCTGCGTGACGGTCGACGTCGACTCCCTGGAGGACCAGGCCGTCACGGTGCGAGATCGAGACTCCATGGAACAGGTTCGGGTCTCGGTGGACCAGCTGCGGGGCTTCCTGCTCGAGAGGCTCGCGACCGCGCGCGACTGAGCGGGCCGCAGGGTCGGGCACCGGAGCGCGAGGGCCGGGCCGGCTGTGCAGCAGCCGGCCCGGCCGTGAACGTCAGTTGGCGGTGTGCCGGCCGTGCGGGGGCCGCGGGCACCTCGGGCGCCGGCGGGTACGTCCCGTTCAGGTAGGCGTCGATGGCGTGAGCGGCGGACTTCCCGTCGCCCATGGCGAGGATCACCGTCGCCGCGCCGCGCACGATGTCACCGCCGGCGAAGACCCCCGGCATGCTCGTCATGCCGTGCGGGTCGGTGGCGATGTATCCCCACTCGTTGACCTGCAGCTCGGGCGCCGTGCGCGTGAGCAGGGGATTGCTCCGCGTGCCGATGGCGACCACGACTTCCTCGCAGTCGATCGTGAACTCCGACCCGGCGATCGGGACGGGACGACGCCGGCCGGACGAGTCGGGCTCGCCGAGCTCCATCCGGACGCAGCGCAGGCCGGTCACCCAGCCCTTGTCGTCTCCGACCACCTCGACCGGCGCGACGAGGAAGTCGAAACGGATTCCCTCCTGTTCCGCATGGTGGACCTCCTCGACGCGCGCGGGCATCTCGTCGCGGCTGCGCCGGTAGACGCAGATCGCCTCGTCGGCGCCGAGCCGCTTCGCCGTCCGCACCGAGTCCATGGCGACGTTGCCGCCGCCGACGACGGCGACCCGCCGGCCCTTCAGGATCGGCGTGTCGGAGTCCGGGTTCCATGCCCCCATGAGGTTGACGCGCGTCAGGTACTCGTTGGCCGAGTACACGCCCTTGAGGTTCTCGCCCGGGACGTTCATGAAGACCGGCAGGCCCGCGCCCACGGCGATGAACACGGCGTCGTACATCTCCCGGATCTCGGGCAGCGTGTACGTCTTGCCGATGATCGTGTTGGGCTGGATTTCCATGCCCCTGGCCACCAGGCGATCGATCTCGTCCTGCACGATGTCCTTGGGCAGGCGGAACTCGGGGATGCCGTAGATCAGCACGCCGCCCGGTGCGTGGAACGCCTCGAAGACGGTGACGTGGTGCCCCGACTTGACCAGCTCCCCCGCGGCGGTCAGGCCGGCGGGACCGGAGCCGATGACGGCGACACGCTTGCCGCTTGCGGTCGGCGCGCGGGCGGCGAAGGAGTCGCCGTGTTCGTTGGCCCAGTCGGCCACGAACCGCTCGAGGTATCCGATCGCGACCGGCTTGCCGGTCTTCGCTCGCAGGCAGACCCCTTCGCATTGCGTCTCCTGCGGGCATACGCGGCCCGTCACGCATGGAAGGGCGTTGTCGTCGAGAAGGGAGGCGGCCGCCGCGGGCAGGTCGCCCTGCGTGAGGTGCTCGATGAAGCGCGGAATGTTCACGCGTACCGGGCAGCCGTCGATGCAGTACGGCTTGGGGCACTGGAGGCAGCGCTCCGCCTCCAGGAACGCGAGCTGTTCGGTCAGCCCCAGGTTCACTTCTCGGAAGTTCGCGCTGCGGAGGACCGCGTCCTGCTCGGGCATGAGCTGGCGGTCGATCTTCATCCGCTCTTTCTTGCTGAGCACGGGGCGCTGGCCCGGGACCGTCTCCTCGGTCATCGGGCGGACTCCACCCTGCACGCCTCGCGGCGCGCGATGGCCTCCTGCTCGAAGCTGCGGTACGTGGTCAGGCGATCCGCGAGCACGCGGAAATCGACCAGGTGCGCGTCGAACTCCGGTCCGTCGACGCAGGCGTACCTGGTCTCGCCCCCGACCTCGACCCGGCAGCCCCCGCACATGCCGGTGCCGTCGATCATGATCGAGTTCAGGGAGACCACCGTGTGCACCCCGTACGGGCGCGTCATCTCGGACACGGCCCGCATCATCGGCACTGGCCCCACGGCGAAGATGGTGTCGATGCCGCCCTGGTCCAGGAGATCCTTCAGCGCCTGGGTCACGAAGCCGGGCCGGCCGTAGCTCCCGTCGTCGGTGCAGGTCACGACGTCGCCGTAGCGGCGGAGCTCGTCCTCCATGATGACCCACTCCCGCGACCGACCGCCGATGACGCTCGTCACGGAGAGTCCGCGCCGGTGGAGCTCCTGGGCGATCGGGAGGATCACCGCCGTTCCCACGCCGCCGCCCACGCACACGGTGCGGCCGGATTCGGGGAGGTCTGTGGGGTGGCCGAGCGGGCCGGCGATGTCCTGGATGGCCTGACCGACCTCGAGTTCGACGAGATCGGCCGTGCTCTTCCCGATCGATTGAATGACCAGCGTGATGCTCCCGGCGGCGGGGTCGGCGTCGGCGATCGTGAGCGGGATGCGCTCGGCCCCGGGTCCCAGCCGAACGATCACGAACTGGCCCGGACGCCGGATCTCGGCGATCCGTGGGGCGCTGAGGCGCAGCTGGGTGACGTTGGGTGACAGTTGCGCCTTCTCGAGGATCTGGTGCATCGACAATCCTGTCCTGTGGTTTCGCTAAACCTATAGTGGCGTACGTATGGTTCCCCGGCGACCCACCAGAGTTCGCGTCGGGGCGGGCCGAAGGTCACGATGGGTCCTGCCCCAGCGGGTGGGGGCCGCGTCAAGGGCAATATCCGGAGCGTCAGGCCTGGCTGGCGACCTCCGCCGCGCGTCCGTGCACCCGTTCGCCGGTCGTCACGTCCACCGGCTGGCCGGCGCCCTTGCCCTTTGGCCAGTAGAGCTCCTTCTTGACGTGCGGCTCCGGGAGACCGCGGCTCCGCACGATCGCCTCCGCCTTCAGGATCATCTCCGGGTTCCCGCAGATGTAGACGACGGTTCGGAACGGGAGGATGCTGCAATCGTCGCACAGGTCGTCGAGAGTCGTCTCGACGCGACCCGTCCTGCCCCGCCAGCCAGCGTTCTCGGGCTCGGCTGGCCGGGAGATCGTGGGCACGTAGGTCAGCGGGTACCCCTCGCGCTGCAGCTGCTCGAGCTCGCGGCGATAGCCCAGCTCCGACACGTACGAGGCGCCGTGCGCCACCACCGTGCGGCGCGGCTTGCCGTCGAGCAGGGCGGTCCGGACCATCGAGATGAACGGCGCGATCCCGGTGCCGGTCGCGATGAACACGTGCGTGCGGCGGTCGTCGTCCTCGAGCACGAAACGACCCTTGGGACCGGTCATCCGCATGCCGTGCCCCAGCGGAAGCCGCCAGAGCAGGGTCGTGAACCGGAGCATGGGGACGAGGCGCACGTAGAACTCGTAGCCGTCGCCGGCCGTGCGTGGCGAGGAGGCGACCGAGTATGGCCGCTGCACGAGCCTGCCGTCCGCGTAGACCCCGATGGTCATGTACTGGCCGGGCTCGAACGGGACGGGCTCGCCCCGGAACCTGACCCAGAACGTCGCGAGGTCCTCCGTGTCGTCCTCGCGCCTGACGAGCTCCGCGTTGTAGTGCTCGGAGGCGACGTCGATGACGCGGGGGTCCTGCAGCATGGCCATCGTGGCGGGGTACCTCCATGGGTCCGACGGTTGCGTCCGCCCGCCGGGCGAGCGCCGGCCGGACGAACGGGTCCAGTTTACGTCGCCGGCCCGCCGGCGGCCCCGGACCGTCGGCCGGCTGCAGCAGGTCCGGCGGCGGCCCCGAACCGTCGGCCGGCTACAGCAGGGCGGGCCGCACCCAGGCCTTCCCCAGGACGTGCTGGTCCAGGAAGGCCAGCACGGTCTCGTACCAGAGCCGGGCGTTCTGCGGCTTCAGCACCCAGTGGTTCTCGTCCGGGAAGTAGAGGAACTTCGACTCGACTCCGTGCCGCTGCAGGTCGGTCCAGAGGCGGAGCGCCTCGCTGATCGGCACGCGATGGTCGAGTTCGCCGTGGATGACGAGCATCGGCGTCCGGATCGACGCGACCGCGTTCGACGGGCTCTGCTCGATGTACCGGTGCGGATCGAGGTACGGGTCGCCGAACTCGAACTCCCACCAGTTGCCGTCGTCGGTGGTGCCGTGGAAGCCGCGCAGTTCCCACAGGCTGGCGTGCGTCACGACGCAGCGAAAGCGGTCGGTGTGGCCCGCAACCCAGTTCGCCATGTACCCGCCGAACGAGCCGCCCATGAGCGCCTGCCGCGACTCGTCGATGTCGGGACGGGATGCCGCGGCGTCCGCTGCGGCCAGGACGTCCGTGTACGGCGCCTCGTGCCAGCGGCCCCAGCCGCGCTGCACGAACGCCTGGCCGTACCCGAGCGAGAACGCCGGATCCGGGAGCAGGACCGCGTAGCCGCGGGCGACCAGGAGTTGCGGGTTCCAGCGCCAGTGCCAGCCATTCGTCCAGGATCCGAGCGGTCCACCGTGCACGAACACGACGAGCGGAGCGGGATGGTCGGACGACGCGTCTGGCGGGAGCACCAGCCAGGCCGCGATCCGCGCACCGTCCTGCGCCGTCGCCTCGATCCGCTCGACGAGCCCCGGCGCTCCGACGGCAGTGTCGTCCAGCCCGGGCGACAGAAGGACCACGGGGGCGCGGCTCCCCGTTCGCGCGTCCAGCCGCACCACCTGGTTGGGCACGCGAAGAGTCGACCGCAGCGCGAAGACGGACGAACCGTCGGGCGACGGGCAGGCGTCGCCGAAGGAGCCGTCGGCGGCCAGGCACGTGACCTCGCCGGAGGCGACGTGCACCCGGAAGATCGCGCCGGCGCCGTCCCTGTCCGCGAGGAAGAACACGGCCGACCCGTCGGGCGACCAGGTGGGGCACTCTGGCCACAGGTCGGCGGAGGGCGCGAGATCGCGCCCTCGTCCGTCTGCCAGGTCGATCAGCCACAGCCGCTGCTCGCCCGCGGTCTCCGGGTCACCCCGTGTGGTCCGGACGCAGGCGATGGACCGCCCGTCGGGCGCGAACGCCGGCTGGTCGTACGAGGCGTCGCCCGCGGTCAGCGTGCGCCGCTCGCCGCTCGCCACGTCGAACACGACGAGGTCGGCCGCGGGGCTCCGGATGTCCCTGGCCAGCATCGACGCGACGGCGATCGTGCCGTCCGGCGAGATGTCGAAGCCGTGCTCCTCCAGCGCCGGGCCCGCGTCAGGCGTCAGGTCGCGCGGCGCCGGGGCGCCGCCGGTCTCATCGTCCGGGACGGTCGTGACCATCAGGTGTCGCTCGCGGGGGCCGATGTAATGGTCCCAGTGCCGGATGGGGTACGCGTCGAACAGCAAGGCCGAGACGCCCGCGTCGGTGCGGGCCTTGATCCGCAGCGCGTCCGCCTCGAGCGTGCCGGCGTCGCGGTGCATGCATGCGGTGAACAGCAGGGTGCGCGTGTCGCGGGCCGTCCGCACCGCGTCGACGCCGCCCTGCGGCGCGAGCAGCCGGCGGGCCTCGCCGCCGTCCACCGGCAGCAACCACAGCGCCGGCTCCTCTTCCTTCGGAGCGTCAGTGGTGTCCGGGGGACCCGCGCGAGCGGACGTGAAGATGAGCGCGCCGTCCGGCAGGAATGCGGCGTTGCTCTCGCCCGCGCCGGACCGGGTGAGTCGGCGTGGAGCCCGCCGCCCCAACGGATCGATCTCCCAAATGGCGGACCGGAGCTTCTTCCCGTCCGGTGCCGGTGTCTCCACGCAGACAACGAGGCGGCTGCCGTCGGGTGCACAGCGCATGCCCGACAGGCGCGGCAGGGCCACGAAGCGGTCGAAATCGAACGTGTCGGTCATCGGGGAATCATCGCACTCGCCTCCGGCTGTCGCTCGACCGGCGCCCGGTCGGCCCGCCGCAGCCGACCGACCGGCCGTGCCCGCCGGGTCTCGTTGCCGCGTCCGCCGGGGCGGCCGCCGGCGGTACAATCCTGGCGGTTCCCGCGTCCCCACCTCGACGATGCCCGGAGCCGCGCGCCGAACGTCCCCAACGGATCGAACGCCCCAGACGCGAACCGCCCTGCACAAGGAGCCACCGACTCATGACCACCCCCGACATCGCGGCCGAGCGAATGCACCGCGCGGCCAAGCGCTACATCTACGCGTTCGGCGGCGGCAACGCCGACGGGAACGGCGAGATGAAAGGTCTCCTCGGCGGCAAGGGCGCCGGGCTCGCCGAGATGACGCGGGCCGGGCTCCCGGTTCCTCCCGGGTTCACCATCACCACCGAGGCGTGCAACGACTACTTCTCGGCTGGCGAGAAGCTCCCGGATGGCCTCTGGCAGGACGTCCAGGCGGCCATGGGCGAGGTCGAGCGGGAGACCGGCAAGGGGTTCGGCCGACGGGACAACCCCCTGCTGGTGAGCGTCCGGTCCGGCTCCAAGTTCTCGATGCCGGGGATGATGGACACGGTCCTGAACCTGGGGCTGAACGAGGAGACGCTGCCGGGCCTGATCGCGCTGACGCAGAACGAGCGATTCGGCTGGGACGCCTACCGGCGCTTCATCCAGATGTTCGGCCGCATCGTCCTGGGGGTGCCCGGCGAACGCTTCGACGAGGCGCTCGACCAGGCGAAGCACCGGCGCGACGCGAAGGCGGACACGGACCTCGACGCGACCGCGTTGCGTGAGCTCGTCGGCACCTACAAGGGCATCGTGAAGGACGCCACGGGACGCGACTTCCCGACCGACCCGAACGAGCAGCTGGACCTGGCGATCAGGGCGGTGTTCGGCTCGTGGTTCGGAAAGCGGGCCGTGGACTACCGCAACTACAACAAGATCGCCCATGACCTGGGCACCGCCGTCAACGTCGTGACGATGGTCTTCGGCAACATGGGCAACGACTCGGGGACGGGCGTCGCGTTCACCCGCGATCCCAATACCGGCCAGAAGGTGCTCTTCGGCGAGTACCTGACCAACGCGCAGGGCGAGGATGTCGTCGCCGGGATCCGGACGCCGCAGAAGATCGCGCAGCTGGAGCAGGAGCTGCCGCAGGCGTATCGGGAGTTCCACGCGATCGCCGAGAAGCTCGAGCGGCATTACCGCGACGTGCAGGACCTCGAGTTCACCATCGAGCGCGGCCGCCTGTTCATGCTCCAGACCCGCTCAGCCAAGCGCACCGCCGCTGCCGCCGTGAAGATCGCGGTCGACATGGTCGCCGAGGGGATCATCACGGAGTCGGAGGCGGTCGAGCGGATCGAGCCGGCCCAGGTGGACCAGCTGCTGCGCGCGCAATTCGACCCGGTCGCCCGCCAGAAGGCGGTCCGGATCGCCAGGGGGCTGAACGCGTCCCCTGGCGCGGCCGTCGGCAAGGCCGTCTTCGACGCCGACACCGCCGTGGAGTGGGCCGGCCGCGGGGAGCGCGTCGTGCTGGTGCGGATCGAGACCTCACCCGACGACTTCCACGGCATGGCGGTCGCGCAGGGCATCCTGACCGCCCGCGGTGGGGCAACGTCGCACGCGGCCGTCGTCGCGCGCCAGATCGGCAAGCCGTGCGTCGCCGGCTGCTCGGAGCTCCTGGTTGACTACCGGGACAAGTCCGCGACGGCCAACGGCTCCACCTTCCGTGAGGGAGATCCGGTCAGCGTCGACGGCTCCACCGGCGATGTCTTTCTCGGCTCGCTGCCCACCGTCGCGGCACGATTCGAGGAGCAGCCCGAGCTGCAGAAGATCCTGGGCTGGGCGGACGGCATCCGCCGGCTGCAAGTCTGGACCAACGCCGACAAACCCGAGGAGGCCGCGCAGGCCCGGGGGTACGGGGCGCAGGGGATCGGACTGTGCCGCACGGAGCACATGTTCCGCGAGGGCGAGCGGCTCGAGATCGTGCGAGACGCCATCCTCGTGGCGTTCCAGGCCACGAGGGCCAAGGACCGCCTCGAGGCTGGCGATCCGATCGGCGAGGCGGACCGTGCGGCGATCGAACGGTTCGACGCGGCGATCGCCAAGCTCGAGACACTCCAGCAGGGCGATTTCGAGGGGATCCTCTCGGCGATGAGCGGGCTCCCGGTCGTCATCCGGCTGATCGACCCGCCGCTGCACGAGTTCCTCCCCAAGCACGACGAGCTGATCGTCGAGGTCACGCAGCTACGCGAGCGCGGCACGGCCGAAGACGACCCAGCGTTCGCCAAGGCGCGCACGCTGCTGGCGGCCGTCGAGGCGCTGCGCGAGCAGAACCCGATGCTCGGGCTGCGGGGCATCCGCCTCGGCCTGATGATCCCGGACATCACCAAGATGCAGACGCGGGCGATCCTCAACGCCGCGATCGCGGTGCGCCGCAACGGCGGTGACCCGCACGTGGAGATCATGATCCCGCTCGTGGGGCATGTGAACGAGCTTGCCGCGAGCCAGACGCTCCTCGAGGCCGAGGCGAAGAAGGTGATGGAGGCGGCCGGCACGACCGTCGACTACAAGTTCGGGACCATGATCGAGGTCCCGCGCGGCGCGCTGACGGCCGACGAGATCGCGAAGTACGCGCAGTTCTTCAGCTTTGGCACGAACGACCTGACGCAGATGACGTTCGGCTACAGCCGCGACGACGCCGAGGGCGGCTTCCTGCTCTCCTACGTCGAGCGCAAGATCCTCCCGTTCAACCCGTTCCAGCAGCTCGACCGGGCCGGCGTGGGCCAGCTGATGCGCATCGCGGTGGAGAAGGGCCGGGCGACACGGCCGGACATCAAGCTGGGCATCTGTGGCGAGCACGGCGGCGATCCGTCCTCGATCGAGTTCTGCCATGAGATCGGCCTGAACTACGTCTCGTGCTCGCCGTTCCGGATTCCGGTGGCGCGCCTGGCAGCCGCGCAGGCCGCGCTCGCCGGCGAGCGCGACAAGTAGGCGGCGAGACCGCTCTCTCCGGCAGAGCGCGGGAGCGGCCGTCGAACGGCGGTACCGTCGCGGCCGGTGACCGGCAACCGGCGCGGGAGTCGCCGCGACGAGCGGCAGGGCGTGGGCGTCGGCGACCGTCGCGGTCCGTGGGGACCGCGACGGATCACGACACCGCGTCGCCACGCGCGCCCGCCCAGCGGATGACGCGCTCTGCCGACGTGGCCTGCACGAGCAGCGTGAACAGGACGATCCCGAAGGTGATGCCCTGGAGCAGCTCGCGGTCGGGGAAGTCGGCGGGCAGCGCCAGGGCGAGGGCCACCGCGACGGCGCCGCGCAGGCCGGCCCAGAACATCACGTGCAGCCAGGCGAGGGGCAGGCGCTCGCGGCCCGTCACCCGCTCGGCCAGCGCCGACGCGCCGCCGAGCATCAGGTAGACCACGGCCGCGCGCCCGACGAGGATCGCCGCGACTCCCCAGGCGATGGGCGCCAGCGCGTCCGCCAGGTGTGTCACCGTGATGGACAGACCGACCAGGAGAAACGCGAACGCGCTGAGCACGAACGCCAGAAACTCCCAGACGATGTCGATCGCGTCCTGGACGCGCGGACTGAGCCCCACCCGGCGGCCGTAGGAGCCGAGCACGACCCCCGCGACGACCGTGGCGATGATCCCGGACAGGCCCAGCCGGTCCGCCAGCAGGTACGTCCCGTAGGCCGCGACCAGGGTGAGCGTCAGTTCCACCAGGTGGTCCTCGGTCGTGGCCGCGACACGCGAGATCACGAACCCGGAGGCCGCGCCCACCAGCACGCTGCCCACGGAGACGCCGATGAACTCCAGCGCGCCGTGGGCCGGGTCGACCGCGCCGATGGTCGCCGAGACCGCGATCGTGAACGCCACGATCCCGGTCCCGTCATTGAGCAGGCTCTCGGCTTCGACCATCGTCGCGAGGCGCACCGGTGCCCGCAGCCGCCGGATGCTCGCCGTGACCGCAGCCGGGTCGGTCGCCGACACCATCGCTCCCACCACGAAGGCTGGCCCCAGCGCCAGTCCGGTCGCGAGGTGGAGCACGGCGGCCACGAAACCCGCGACCACGAGGACGCCGGGCACGACCAGGAGGAGAACTCCCCCGAGCGCGCGAAGCAGCTCGCGCTCGTCGAGCGAATACGCCGCCTCGAACACGAGCCCGGGCAGCAACACCACGAGCACCAGCTGGGGGCTCACCTGCAGGTGCACCGGCGGTGAGGCGGCGGAGATCGCCACCCCGAGCAGGACCAGGGCGACGGTGTAGGGGATCCCCACCCGCCGCGTGATCAGCGCCACGAAGGCCAGCGCTACCAGGAGGGCGACGACCACCTCGACGTCCTGGACGATCGCCGTGTCGCTCACGGCGACATGCTATGGCAGAGCGGCGCCCGCCGGAGACGGTCGCTGCGCGTCCCGGACAGCGGCCGCCGGGTGCCGCCAGCGCCGTCCGAGGTCACGGGGTCCCACGGCGCCTCCTACACTTCGTCCGATGAGCACATATCGGTACGGCATCCTGGGCGCGGGCCGGCAGGGCACGGCCGCCGCCTACGACCTCGTCGTCCGCGGCGAGGCGGCCTCGGTGACGCTCGCCGACATCGACCCGGCGGCGGCGCGGCGGGCGGCCGAGCGTGTGAACCGGCTGTCCGGCACGGACGTCGCGACGGGGGTGGCGCTCGACGTCACGGACCGGCGTGCGCTCGTCGCGTTCCTGCGCCCGCTGGATGCGTTCATCGCCGCGGTGTCGTACAAGCTCAACCTGGGCATCGCGGAGGCGGCACTCGAGGCCGGCACGGGCATGTGCGACCTGGGCGGCCATACGGCCACGGCCCTCGCGCAGATCGGCCTGGCGGAGCGCGCGCGTGCCCGCGGGATCGCGATCGTGCCCGACTGCGGCGAGGCGCCGGGGCTCGCGAACAACCTCATGACGTACGCCACGACCCTGCTCGACCGGACCGACGACCTGCTGCTCCTCGACGGCGGGTTGCCTCTCCACCCCGAGGCGCCGTGGGACTACCGGGTCACGTTCGCGATGGACGGCCTGACGAACGAGTACGCCGGCGGCGCCGACTGGGTCAGGGATGGACGAGTCGTCCACGTGGACACCTTCGACCCGGCCGAATACGAGCTGGTGGACCTCGGCGAGCCGGTGGGCGAGCTGGAGGCCTTTTCCGCCGGTGGCGGATCCACCCTCCCATGGACACTCGGGAAGCGCGTCCCGTCGATCCGCAACAAGGTGCTCCGGTACCCTGGGCACGTCGCCCAGTTCCAGGCGTTCCAGGACGCCGGCCTGTTCTCCGAAGAGCCCATCCTGGTCGACGGCGCGCCCGTGATCCCGCGGCGTGTCTTTCATGCGCTGATCGAGCCGCAGATCCGGGCGCCCGAGGGGTTCGAGGACATCGTGATCGCCCACGTCATCGCCACCGGGCGGAAGGGAGGAGCGAGGGCGCGCGCCGTGGTCGACCTGCGGGCCGTTCGCGACGACGCCCTCGGGTTCACGGGCATGGAGCGCACCACCGGCTGGCACGCGGCGATCATGTGCCACCGCATCGCCTCCGGAGCCGTCCCACCGGGCGCGTACCCGGTCGAGGAGGCGATCGAGCCGGCCGCCATGGTGGCCGCGCTGCGCGAACGCGACCTGCCGGTGACCGAGACGGTCGAGACGCTCGCGCCGTAGCGACATCTCTGTCAACCCGCGCGGGCCGCAGTCCGCCCGGCAACCGACGCGCGGCCGCCGACCGCCTCGGCAACCGATCCGCGCCGGGCCGAGCCGCCCGATCGCCTCGGCCACCGACCCGCGGTGGAGCCGCCCGAGGCGGTACGATTCCGTCCCGGAGGTCCCCGTGTTCTACCGTTCCGATCCCTGGCTGCACGTGATCGTCGGATGCATGTCCTCCGGGAAGACCGACGAACTGCTCCGTCTGCTGCGCCGGGCCGAGATCGCCCGCCGCCGCGTGCTGCTGGTGCGGCCCGACATCGACACGCGGACGCCCGCGGACTATGCCGAGAGCCGCAGCCACGCCCGGTTCCCGTCCACGCTCGTGCCGCGGAGCGAGCCCGGCCAGGTCCTCGCGCTGGCGCGCGAGCGGGACGCCGACCTCATCGGGATCGAAGAGGCGGAGTTCTTCGAGCCCGAGATCGTGGACGTGGTGCAGGCGCTCCGGTCCACCGGGCGCCACGTGATCGCCACGGGCCTCAACCTGGACTTCGCCGGGCGGCCGTTCAACTCGATGCCGCTGCTGCTGGCGCTCGCCGACGAGATCACGACACTGACCGCGATCTGCATGGTGTGCGGCGACACGGCCACCCGCACGCAGCGGCTCGTCAACGGTCAGCCGGCCGCGATGGACGATCCCCTGATCGTCGTCGGCGGGCTCGAGAAGACCGCGGTCGAGACGTACGAGGCCCGCTGCACCCGGCACCACGAGGTGGCGGCCGCGCGCGGCTCCTGAAACCATCTGTGGCGGGCACGTCCGGATGGCACTTTCGGAGGTCCAGGCGCCGGGCGGAGACTCCTCGGACGGAGGTGACTCGCGTGCCGTCGAGCTCGATGGTGGTGGCGTCCCCGCTGGCCCTGATGTCGCTGGAGGCGAGTCTCAGCGGCAGGCGCTCTCGGCGCGACTTCTGCCGGGATCCTCTCGGCGGGCCGACCTGCTGCGGCTGTGCTGGGCAGGGCAGGGGGTCAGTGGACCGGACGAGCTCCGCACGGCCCCGTCCGCAGGCGGAATCCACCCGCTGGAGCTGTACGCGGTGTCGGACGCCGGCGTGCTCCACTACGACGCGCTCACCCACCAGCTGAGGCCCACGCTGAGTGGCGACCGGCGACCCGCGCTGTGCGCCGCTGCGATGTCGCAGGACGCCGTCGGCCTCGCGGCGGTGTCGATCGTGATCGTGGCGGTCGAGGGCCGGATGGAGCCTCGCTACGGGGCGCGCGCCCGGCGATACGAGCTGATCGAGGCCGGGCACGTCGCGCAGAACATCCTGCTTGCCGCCACCGCGATGGGCCTCTCGTCGGTTCCCGTCGGTGCCCTCGACGATGCAGCCGTCCGGGACGTCCTCGAGCTGCCCGAGACGCATGCGCCGCTGTACATCGTCTCCGTCGGCCGACCGCGGCCGCCGGAGGAATGACGGGGGAGGTACCCGGACCGCAGCCGCGGGACCTGCCGGCCCCCGCGGGGACTCCCGCGCGCGTCAGAGCTGACCGCTAGCATGCCAGGCATGTCCCGGGTCGCCGCCGATCGGTCCTACCGTGCCCTGCTCGCGATCCCCTCGCTCGCCCGCGTCGTGGCTGGGATGCAGCTCGCGCGCATCGCCCAGTCCATGGTCAGCGTGGCCATCGTGCTCTTCGCCCTGACGACATACCGGTCGCCCGAGCTGGCGGGCATCGTCACCTTCGTCAGCATCGTGCCGGGCATGATCGTCAGCCCCGTCGCCGGCGCGCTCCTCGACCGGCACGGCCGAGCGCGCCTGGTCTTCCTCGACTACGTCGTCGCGTGCGCGTCGCTCGCGCTCATCGGTGCGCTCGGGATGGCCGGCGAGCTTCCGGTATGGCTCCTGCTCTCGATCTCCGCCGTCGCGTCGCTGACGACCCCGCTCAGCGCAACGGGACTGCGCAGCCTCTTCCCCCTCCTCGTGCCCCGGTCAATGTGGGAGCGCATCAACGCCGTCGACTCGATGGGATACGTCGTGGCGACCATCGTCGGCCCGCCGATCTCCGCCGCGCTGGTTGCGCTGCTGGGGGCGCCGGCGACGCTGGTCGTCATCGCGGCCTTGTTCGCGGCCGCCGCGCTCGTGGTGATGGGCATTCCCGATCCGAGGACCGACGTCGCCTCGACCGGCCGGCTCCTCCTCGACGCCTGGCAGGGGCTGCTCTACACCTGGCGCAACCCGACGTTGCGGGCACTCGGCTTCTCCATCTCCGGCATGAACCTGGCCGGCGGCATGGCCACGATCGTCGTCCCGTTGATCGTGCTGGACCACCTGCACCAGGGGCCTGCCACCGTCGGGGCGGTCTTCGCCGCGTCGGGACTCGGCGGTGCGCTGGCCGCGTTCGCGTTCGGCCGCGTCAACAGCGCGGGGCGCGAGCGGGTCATGCTCGCGCTGCCGATGGTCGGCTTCGCGGCCGCGATCGCGCTGCTGCTGCCGCAACAGCTCGTGCTGGTGGTCGCCTCGATGACGCTGCAGGGGCTCCTCAACGGGCCGATGGACATCGGCCTGTTCACGCTTCGTCAGCGACGCACGGACCCGGCCTGGATGGGTCGCGCCTTCGCCGTCTCGATGAACTTCAATTTCGCCGGGTTCCCCATCGGGTCGGCGATCGCGGGCTGGCTCGCGGCGCGCTCGATCGAGGGTGCGGTGCTGTTCGGCATGGCGGCGTGCCTGCTGGCTTCGCTGATCGCATGGCGCGGCATCCCGCGCGTCCAGCGGGAACGTGTCGGCGAGGCCATCGACGGCGAACGGGCCGCGCCCGCGGCCGCCCGGTGGCGCCCGTAGGCCTCGACCGACCCCACCTACGCCTCGACCTCCTCGGGCAGCAGGAACCAGCGCAGCGCCTCGAAGTCCGCTCCCCGTTCGACGCGCCCGGGCCGTCGAGACGGCCTGGGCGGGTCCGCGACGATGGCGCGTGCCTCCGCCAGGTAGTCGGCCAGGCGGCTCTCCGGCTCGCGGTGGCGGTGGGCCCGGTAGCGCATGCCGCCGCCCTCGTAGCGCACGTCGTGGAGTGTCAGCGGCGGCTCGGCCGGGCCGTCGACGTGCCGCCAGAGCCCGGTCGCCGGGTCGAAGTCGTACAGGTGCAGGAGCCGCCAGCCGTCCGTGGCGACCAGGTCGACCGCGGCGAGGATGAACTGGAAGACCGCCTCGCTGATGAAGTAGTTGAAGTTGACGCGCACCCAGCCTGGCTTGATCCCCTCGCAGCCCAACGCGATCTGGCGTTCGAATGCCCTCGACCGCTCGATGTCGATGCCGAGGAGCCGGTGTCCGTATGGACCGGCGCACGAGCAGCCACCGCGCGCCTGGATGCCGAACAGGTCGTTCAGCACCGCGACGACGAAGTTGTGATGCAGGTACCTGGCGCCATGGCGGACGACGAACGACACGATGGAGAGCCGCTCGGCAGAGTGGCTCCCGAGGATCTCGATCTCCGGCACGCGCTCCCAGTGGGCGATCGCGCGGTCGATGAACGACGATTCCCGTGCGCGGATCGCTGGCACGCCGACGGCCTGCTTGACCTGGAACACGAGCCCCGCCCGGATCGACTCGACGATCGCCGGCGTGCCGCCCTCTTCCCGGCGCTCGATGTCGGCCACGTACCGGTGCTCGAGCGGGTTCACGTACTCCACGGTGCCGCCGCCGGGCACCGTCGGGACGCGGTTGCGGAAGAGCTCGCGTCGCGCGACGAGCACGCCCGGCGTGCCGGGGCCGCCGATGAACTTGTGGGCCGAGATGAAGACCGCGTCCTTGTACGCCAGGTGGCCGTCGGGGCCGTCGTCCCCGCGCATGTCGATCTCCACGTACGGCGCCGCCGCCGCGTAATCCCAGCAGGAGATCGCCCCGTACCGGTGCAGCAGGATGGCGATCGCCCGGGTGTCGGAGATGATGCCGGTGACGTTCGACGCGGCCGAGAAGCTCCCGATCAGCAGCGGGCGCCCCGCCCGGGCCTGCAGCTCGCGCTCGAGCTGCGCCAGGTCGATGCGTCCGTCGTGGTCCTCGTGCACGGTGACGAGCTCGGCGATCGACTCGCGCCACGGCAGCTCGTTCGAGTGGTGCTCGTACGGCCCGATCAGGACCACCGGCCGCTCCGCCGGCGGGATGTGCGCGCGCAGGGCGTAGCGGTCGTCCAGGTCGGCCGGCAGGCGCAGGTTGAGGACGTCGATCAGGCGGTTGATCGCCGCGGTCGAGCCGGAGCCGCAGAACACGACGGCATGCTCGTCGCCTCCGCCCACGGCGTCGCGGATGATCCGCCGGGCCTCCTCCCGGAACCGCGAGGTCTGCAGCCCGGTCCCGGACGACTCCGAGTGGGTGTTGGCGTACAGCGGCAGGACCGCGTCCCGGATGTAGTCCTCGATGAAGGTGAGCGACCGGCCGGACGCCGTGTAGTCGGCGTAGGTGACGCGCCGGATGCCGAACGGTCCGGCGACGGCCTCGTCGTCCCCGATCACCGATGCGCGGATGAGGTCGATCAGCGAGGCGTCGGGCTCCACGCCGCCCATGCTAGGAGTGTGTGTCAGTAACGGCAATCCGCGAATTCGGCTCCCACTCACCCCTTGAAACGAGGCTGATCTCGCGGGTCTCTCCCCACTTGCGCCCCGATGCCGGCTGTGAATAGGGATCACGTCCGCGAAAGAGCATTACCGACACAGCCTCCTAGTCGCCTGCCGCCCCGCTCGCCGCACGACCGTCGAGCGGCACCGGTCTCGGGCCGACCGGCTCTGACTCGGCCCGGGCATTGCTGGCAGGCTTCATGGTCGGGCGATGTCCCGTACCCCTGGAGACGACGACCGGCGACAGGTCTGGCTTGGCCTCGACCTCGGGACGCAGAGCGCGCGTGCGCTGGCCGTGACGGCGAGCGGAGACATCGTCGGAGCCGGCACGCGGCCGCTCTACAGTCGGCGACAGGGCCTTCGTCATGAGCAGGACCCTGAAGCCTGGTGGGTGGCGATTGCGGCCGCCTCGCGCGAGGCCATGGGGACGACCCCGGTCGGGTCCCTTCGCGGCGTTGCGGTCGATGCGACGTCCGGGTCGATCCTGCTTGTCGATCGCGAGGGAGCACCCCTGACGCCGGCCCTCATGTACGACGATCTTCGCGCCGCCGGCCACGTCGATCAGGTCAATGAGGTGGGCGAGCTGACCTGGTCCGAACTCGGGTACAACCGAATGCAGCCGTCATGGGCCCTTCCCAGACTCCTCTGGCTGCTCGAGCAGAATCCGAAGCTCGGCCACGGCGCGCGGCTGGCGCACCAGGCCGATTACGTCAACTGGCGTCTCGTCGGCCATGAGGTGCCCACCGACCTGAGCACTGCCCTCAAGAGCGGTGCCCACCTCATCGAGGAGCGCTGGCCGGAGGCCGTCATGGACAGCCTGGGCGTGCCCCGCAACCTGCTGCCGGATCTGGTGCGTTCCGGCACGCCCATCGGAACCGTGAGCCGCCGGGCTGCCGCCGTCACGGCCATCCCGGCGGGAACACCTGTCATCGCCGGCATGACGGACGGGTGCGCGGCGCAGCTGGCCGCTGGAACGTTGCGACCCGGGCAGCTGGAACTCGGTCCTCGGCACCACGCTCGTGCTCAAGGGCGTCACCCAGGAGCTGATCCATGATCCGCTCGGCGTCGTCTACTCGCACAAGGCTCCCAACGGAGAATTGGCTCCCGGGCGGCGCGTCGAGCACCGGTGCGGGTTTCATCTCACGGGACTTCGCCGGTCGCGACCTGGACGAGCTCGGTCGGGCGGCGGCCAGTCGCGAGCCGGCTGCGGCGCTGGCGTACCCGCTCGTGTCGGCGGGAGAGCGGTTCCCGTTCGTTGCGCCGGGTGCACACGGATTCGTCCTGGGCGGCGACGGTTCGGAGGCCGACCGGTTCGCCGCCGGCCTGCAGGGCGTGGGCTACGTCGAGCGTCTCTGCTTCGACTACCTTGATCTCCTGGGTGCGCCTCTCGGCGGGCGATCTCGTCCTGACCGGCGGGGCGGCGCGGAACGCGTACTGGAGTCAGCTGCGTGCCGACATCCTAGGGCGCCCGATTACCCTCACGCACATGTCGGAACCGGCGCTCGGAATGGCCGTTCTCGCGGCCAGCCTTGGTCGAGATCTGACCACGGTCGCCGCAGGGATGGTCCGGGTCCGGGCAACGCTCGCCCCGCGCCCCGGAGCTGCCGGACGCTTTGTCGCGGCATACCTTGCGCCTCGTGGACGAGCTCGAGGGTCGCGGCTGGCTGGGTCCCGCCCTCGCGGCACACGCCCGGGAACGGGCATCTCGATGAAGAGCCCACCGGTCCAGCAGCACGACGACGTCGCGCGCGAGCGGGTGCAGGACTTCATCCGCGGTGGCGCTCGGCGCCGCCGCTCCAGGTCAGCCGGTTGATACCTCTCTACGGAACGCCTCGGCGTCCTGCAGGCGGCGCCGGATCGCGTTCAGGAACCGCGCCCCCAGCTCGCCATCGACGAGGCGGTGGTCGGCCGAGAGGGTGAGCTTCATGACCTGGCGGATTCCGATTCCGTCGCCGACGACGACGGGTGTCGGGATCACGCTGGAGACGGCGAGGATGGCCGCTTCGCCGGGGTTGATGATCGCTGAGACCATCA
>CAVWXU010000024.1:0-68595 GCA_963759135.1 uncultured Chloroflexia bacterium
GCGAGGACGCAAACAGCTGAGGTCCTGCGAGCCCCGCATCCAAGCGCGCCTGATCGCTCTGAGCCAGTATCGCGTAGGCCTGCACGGTCGGCCCGCCCTGATCTGTCGTCACTCGCCACTGGACGAACAGCGGATATGCGACGGCGAAGAGGACAACGGCGACACCAACGGCAAGAACCCCCACTCGCCGGCTTCTCGCAAACGCCAGACGAGGAGCCCGCCAAGAGCGCGAGGAGGGCACCTCGCGACAGAGCTATCGCAAAGGCGAGCGCCAAAACGATCGACGTCCCGAGGAGGAGCAATCGCAACCTCCAAAGAGCGAGCCACGGCCATCCAGGCCACGGCAGCGGCGATCGCCGTCGCCTCGAAGAGACCGAAGTAGTTCGGGTCGCCGAAGGGTCCGACTGCGCGGGAACCGGCGTCAGACAGGCCCACGAGATTGCTTAGTGATCCGGCGGCGGGTGGTCGAAGGTCGCGAGGGCGATGAGGGCTGCGATGAGGGCGGAGAAGGCGGCGATGACGAACGGCCTGACGCCCGGCCGCTGAGCACTAGGCCGCGGCAATGACCAGGCCGGCGGGGTCGTGAGCAGCTCGCAGAAGTTGTACCCGACGAGGTGACCCTCGGCCCCGAGTAGCCGGACAGCAATTCGGGCAGCTGCTGGACCGACACGTATGGAACGAACCCGAGCAGGAGCAGGAGCGGAGCGCTCGCGCGCAGAACGGGCCTGTCGAGCGGCAGGCGATACACGCAACCGAGCAGCACCGCCCCAACGAGGAGCGCGTTGAACCCCGGCGCCGGAATGAGCAGCGGTGACTTCAGCGGCGCCATGAGCGCCAGGATCGCGAGACCGACGGGCGGCGAGACAACTCCTGCGACGAAGGCAGCGAGGGGGCGCCGATTTCAAGCGGCGCAAACCAGATGCCATGCCGGCGACAATCGCCGCAGCAACGGCGCCTGCGACCATCAGCATCCGATAGTCCGAACGCTCGGAGACGTCGGCCGCGCGGCGACACCATCATCCGACGATCGTCGCGTCGACGTCCGCCGGTCCACGGCGATAGCCACCGCTCTGCCTACCTTGTCGCCGCGCCCAGCGAAGGCCGACGCCTGTTCAGGATCGGCACATCGGCCGGCAACCAGATACGCGCAGGCAGCGCATTCGCCACGAGCAGCATCTCAAGCCGCCAGCCGCCCAAGGGATTTGTGACCCGCGGGCAAGGACCGCACAACTGCAAAAGGATGGGTAGCAGGGAAGTAAGGCCAACCTCCGTATCGCCCGTCGATCCTCGGCTCCTGATCCTCTAGGATCACACGCCCCGCTCCGACCGTCGTCCGTGGCTCGCGCCTCATCCACACGCTTGCGCCGCGCCGTGTCCCTGCCGTGGTTCGTCAGGGAGCGCCTGAACGGTGTTCCTCTGCTTGCTGCGGTGCCCCAAGCTCGCACACGAGTCAAGGACCGACGGATCCTCTGCAAAGCCCGCCCCGTTCGACGGGAGAACAGCCTTCCCGGCGCGACTTCCGAGGATCGCGGCGCCCTCATTGTTCGGTCAGGCGGTCCGGCTCGAGTCGGCGCCAACACCCGCCGCGACCTCGGCGCGGGGACCGTAGTAACTGGCGTAGCCCGCGTAGACCGACGAAGGGAACCTATTCAGGACAACCCCAAACACGTTCGCTTTGGCCTTCGCGAGCGCGTCGGCGGCGCGACGAAGCGGGGCGCGGCGGCTGCGGGCCGCGTCGACTACCAGGAGGGTCCCGTTAAGGAACGAGCTGAGGACCGCCGAGTCCGCAAAGATTTCAACTGGTGCACTGTCAAAGATCAGCAGGTCGTAGTGAGCGGAAAGGGAGGCCACGACGGACTCCATCCGCTTCGACCCGAGCACTTCTGCGGGGTTCGGTCGGAGCGGCCCAGTCGCACATACGTGAGAGGTCGGCCTGCTCGGTTCGCTCGGACGACAGCCCCAGACGCGCGCCGTCGCTCCGGATCAGAGTCGTGAGCCCCTGCGTGTTAGGGAGGTCGAAGATCTCGTGCGCGCCAGGCCGGCGCAGGTCGGCGTCGATCAGCAGCACGGACGACCTCCTTGGGCAAACACCACCGCGAGGTTGGCGGCGGTCAAAGTCTTGCCTTCAGACGGCAGCGCGCTCGTCACGAGGAGGGTCCGGATCGGTGCGTCGAGAGATGCGAACTCGACATTCGCCCGCAGCGTCCGATAGGCCTCCGCGGCCGGCGAGCCCGGGGAATCGACGGTGGCTAACAACCTCGCCGGACCGCCCTTTCGGCGCGTTATCCGGATGATCTTGCCAAGCGTGGCCAACCCGATGGTCTCCTGCACCTGATCCGGGTCTCAGATCGGTGTCATTGAGGGACTCCTTGACGAACGCGATCGCGGTCACTACTCAGGAAGCAACCATTGCGGCCAGCATGGCGGTCAAGAGCGGGCGAGGGGCTACCGGCGTGGTGGGCGTGACGGCTGGCTGCACTACCGCCAGGAGGTTGGCGGAGTTACTCGTCGAGGACGCCAGGAGGGTGGCGTAGGTCGACTGAAGAGTCACGAGACGACTCTGGAGCGTCTCGAGCGTCGCCTCCTGCGCGGACGGCGAGGGCGTCAGCCCGCTCAACTGACTATCTCGGACTGCGTGTTGGTGATCTCGCCACGGATGGCCGCGAGGTCCGCGATGATGGACTGCTGGATACGCCTGCTGGCCCTGCCCGGCCACCGAGGCCGTGATTCAGCGCTTCGGACACCGCGTTAGCGGAGGGCGGACGCGCGGGCAGGGTACCGTCTTGAGCGGTGATCGTGAGGAGGGTGCTGTCCCGCCGCTGCGCCGGCAGACACGCTGGCAATGCGAGCTGCTCCGGCGTCTCCGTCGAGGCCAAGTGTCTGGATGACCTTCGTTGTCAGAATCGCAGGCGTCGTGGCCACGCTGGCGTACGTCGAGGCGAGGCTCTGCAACACGAGCAGCTCGTCGTAGGGGGATTGCCCCACATAGCGACTGGCCGACGATCAGCGTCGCCTCGGCCTCGTAGACTTCGGCCGAAGGGTCGAGAGGTAGTACGCTACGCCACCGGCAAGCACGACGCTGGACCGACCGAGCAGCGGCAGCCAGGACCGGATTACTCTGAGCTGGCGGCGGAGGTCCACCGGAGTCCCTCAAGCGTCCTAGGAGTGCGGGCAGGCCGAGCGAGCGATCTCGCTCTCGCCTGCAACTATAGTCGAGGCCGAGAGACAATCGCGCGGCCGGCCCCAAGAGACCTCCGAATGCGGTGCGGGTTCGCGCCACCTGCCGGCCGCGGCCTGCCACCTCACGCGCTACCGTTATGTATCACGCTGCCACCGAGGAGAAGCCATGGAGAGACGACCGCCAGTCGCCGCATTCCCCTCGCCCAGCCGTGGATCGGCGATCGCGAGCGAGCGCTCGTCGAACAGGTGTTGGCGAGTGGCGTCCTCGCCCTCGACCGTTCGCCCGCTCGTTCGAACAGGCCGTCGCGGCCGTCGCCGGACGGCGTTTCGGCGTCGCTTGTAGCAGCGGGACGGCCGGGCTTCACATGGCGATCCGGGCGCTGGGGATCGGCGAGGGCGACGAAGTCATCACGACCCCATTCAGTTTCGTCGCGTCGGCAACTGCCTGCTGTACGAGCGGGCCGGCCACATTCGTCGACATCGAGGAGGAGAGCTCGGCCTCGACCCCGAGCTCATCGCGGGGGCTGCTCGTCCCCGGACGAGGGCGTCCTTCCAGTCCATGTCTTCGGCCGACCGTGCCGGATCGGCGAGATCGCAGGGCTCGCGGAGGCGCGTGGCTGGTGCCTCATCGAGGACGCCTGCGAGGCTCTCGGGTCGCGGTATCGGCGATCGGCCGCACGGGACTTCGGCGCGTCGCGTCGTCTTCGCCTTCTACCCGAACAAGCAGATCACGACCGGCGAAGGCGGGGTGGTCGTTACCGACGATCCGGCGCTTGCCGCGACGTTGCGCAGCCTGCGCAACCAGGGCGAGACGACAACGGCACGTGGCTCCGACACGTCCGCCTGGGCTACAACTACCGGCTCGACGAGCTGTCGGCTGCGCTCGGCGTGGCCCAGCTCGAGCGACTCGACGAAATGGCAGCGGGCCGAGCCCGGGTGGCTGGCTGCGTACAAGGCTGCCCTGGCGAGCCGACGACTGGGTGCGGCTCCCGCCGCCGCCGCCGGCGAAACGGTCGATTGGTTCGTCTACGTCGTCCGGCTCGACCCAGCAGTCGACCGCGTCCGCGGTCATCGAGGGGCTGGACGCGCTCGGCGTCGCGAGCCGGCCGTACTTCAACCCGCTCCATCTCCAGCCGTTCTACCGAAGACGTTCGGCTACCGACCGGGTGATTTCCCGGTCGCCGAGCGGGTTGGGGCGTCCACGCTCGCCCTCCCGTTCTCAGCGCGTCTCTCGGACGAGCGACGTCACGTATGTCGCAGAGGCCTTGAGCGAGGTGGTCGGTCGGCAGTTCCGGTGCTGACGAGGGGCGCCCGACGGACCTGGAAACTCGCGGGCAACCCCCGATCGGCGGCACCTGGGCGAAGCGCCTCGAGCGTTGCGCCAGACTTGAGCGTTGCACCAGATGGGTCTGCTGCTGGCACTTTGTACACGAGGAGATGAAAGCGCTGCTGTTGGCGACCTGATCAGAATGGGTCGCCAGGATGACGCGCGATTGCAGCTGCGGTGTCCTGCGGCCTGCGCGGTGACAGGGGGCGGGTTGGTGCGCTCATCAGGAACCAAGGGGTGTCCTGGTCGAGGTGCCGTGAGGCCTGCAGAACCGCCGCACTCTCGTGCCTGTCGGTGCCAAGTGTTCAAGCTTCTCACGGCATCGTCGCGAGCGCCTTGGTTAGCAGCCACGACTTTCTGCGCTTGGCTCATCAGGGGGGCAAAGGATGGCACATGGCGGCGGTGGTGGCAGCACGCCGAGCAGCACCTGCCGCCGCAACCCCCGTGCCTGTTTGCTCATACACACGGACCAGCCCACCCGTAGACACCGCCGCAAGGCGGTAGTCGCTGGCAAGTTCGCCCGACAGTGTCGACCAGGCGGCCGAGGCTAGCGTCGCCGCGGTCGCTTCGGGCCGTCCGAACACGATCACGTAGTCCACTTGACCATACGGGCGCAAGGCGTACGCGCGCAAGTCGATGCCGGGAGGGATGCTGTCCAACCCAGACG
Source organism: uncultured Chloroflexia bacterium (assembly GCA_963759135.1). Taxonomy (GTDB): domain Bacteria; phylum Chloroflexota; class Limnocylindria; order Limnocylindrales; family CSP1-4; genus JAJYNJ01. Next base: position 5,175 of record CAVWXU010000024.1, read on the forward strand.
CGTTTGTGAGCAGGAAACGGGACGGGTCATTGTCCGCTCGATTGTGGAAGAGGTAGAAGGGGGTCCATCCCTCGAAGCTGCCGAGGTCGTGGCCTTGAGTAGCGGCGATCCTGCCGGTCTCATGGATAAAGGGGTGGGTGCGGGCCAGCGAGCCGGAGGGGTAAGGGGCCAGGTTCACCTGGACCATCGTCGCTTCCTCAGCCATGCAGCGTGCGACCGACACGTACTGTTGGGCGCCCCGGCTGAGGTCGAGATAAGTCGGCAGTCGGACTGCGAAGAACGCGAGTGCGAGCGCGATCCAAGCGGCTCACGCGAGGGTCGCGTGCCGCTTCGGGATCCGGGTCCCGCCCAGCCACAGTGCCACGCCGTACACGGGGGAAAAGCGCAAGGCGGTCGGAACGAAGCTCTCACCGCTGCTCACCTCAAGACGGGGCAACCATCGCGAGGAGTGCGGCCAGGACGGCGAACGCGAGGGTGCATCTTCTTCCCGCCGGCTCCCGGGTGACGCGTGCGCGGACCGCGGCGATGCACAGCACAAGCAGGGTCAGTGCCAGAACGGCGGAGATACCAGCTCCAGGCGATCGAACGTCGCCAGGCCAAGCGACAGGCTGAGGACTCCGGCGATCTGAACCAGCAGCGGGCGAAACTGCGCCGGTATGGCCGTGCTCGTGCCCACGAAGAAGACGACGGTGAGCGCCAGCGACGGCGCCATTCCTACGAAGAGCCAGAGTGGCGCGCCGAGTGGCCCTGACAGCGGCCTGCATGCCGTCCAGGCGTCGGACCTGCACAATCGCCAGCCAACGATGGTGCCGAGGAGAAGCACAGGAACTCGGCATACGCGACGAGATGGGTCAGGTACAGGAGCAGCCCGAGGGTTCCGAACACGGCGCCTTGCCATACGCTGGGCCGGAGGCGGTGCCTCCACGCGTATCCCGTCGCGATGAGGAACAGGACGACGCCGAGCGAGGAATTGTAGAACCCAGCCTGGAAGGTGAACGTGAACGTCATCGGCAGCGCCAAGACCGCGACCCACTCGCTCCCGGGCGCACGCCGCGCACGGCGTACAGCAGCGCCAGGGGAAGCGCGACGACGTAGGCGATCTGAAGCAGTTTCTCGGCCGTCGCCGGGTCGAAGACCAGCATGACGATACCGAGGGCGATCTCGGGGAGCAGGTTCGGTGCCGGGAATACCGCAAGCCGCACGTACTCGAGGTGAGGTCTCCCGCGCCTGTGAGGACGTCGCGCAACAGCGCTGCACCGCCGAGGTGCGTCGCTCCATCTTGGGTGACGAACGTAGGGATCAGGACTAGGAACGCCACCTCTGCGGCTACGGCGACGGTAAGCGCCGCGGCTAGCAGTCGGGCATCGGGCTCGCTTCCGCACCCATGTCAGGGGGTGGAAATCATCTCGATCGGAGCGACGAACTCGGAGTCCGACACCCACGGTTCGACCGATGCTAACACCGCCGTAACGAGTTCAAGGGGGCCGAGCCGCTCGCCTGGCTCCCTAACTGACATCAATGTGGAACTGCGGTCGGCCGCGATGTCCGAGAAGCTGGGCTCCGACTTGGCATCTGATTAGCTGTGTACGGTCGCAGACCACAGGTGCGCCGAGGCTGACTGGGGCATTCGTTCCCATTACCATGCACTTGTGTCTAGCCGAGGGCGCGCCCTTTGAATCTCGGCGGGATCAACCCTCGTTCCCGCTGTTGTGTATTTCTCCTGGCGCGGTGTTCGGCGCGGTGCCACGAACTCCGGAGATCTCGCGGTCAGCTATTCGGCCGCGCGCGCCTGGCTGCTGGGCCACGACCCATACAACGCCGCGGACCTCAACAAGGGCCTGTTCTCGGCGGGTGGTGCGGACCTCGCGAATAGTGGTCGGCTCGAGGAGTTGCGCAATGTCTACTTCCCACGACGCTGCCGGTCTTCGTGCCCCTTGCCCTTTGTCGTGGCCGGAAGCCAAGGTATTGGGACTCGTGATCAATGTCGGCGGCTCCCTATTCATTGCCTGGGGAGTGAGCCGCTTCTCGGCTGGCGGCTGACTTCGTCGAAGGCGCTGGCTCTGACAGCATTCTCCTCGCCTTCGCACCGACTGTACACCACGATCGCCATGGGGCAGACCGGCATCGTGGCAACGGCGGCCGTGGTGGCGGCCATCCTGTTGGAGCGCTCGGGCCGCGGCACCGCGTCGGGAGGTCATGTACGGGCTCGCGACCGCGATCAAGGTCCAGGTCGGCCTGCCGTTCGTGGCCTACCTGTTTTGGCGCAGGCGAGGGACGCCTGCGCTGGCGTCCTGCCTTGGTGCCTGGTCGGATTGACGGTGCTCTCGGTAGTGAGGATGCAGGTGGCCGGTAGCGCCCTGGTTGAGCAGCTGGCTCGCCAACTTGTCGTGGCTCTCCCGACCGGGCGGGATCAACGATCCCAGCCTGCAAAATCCGGACCGGTTTGCCCTGATCGACCTTCAGTATCCTCTGTCAACGCTTATCGCCAATGGTGCGTCGGTCCAGTTAACGACGCTCGGGGCGGTCGGGTTGGCGGCGCTGGCGTTCGTCTGGCTGCGTCGCGGTCGGGACCCACAAGCCGACCTGCTGGCGCTGGCGATGGTGGCAGTGCTCGGCCTCCTCGTGGTCTATCACCGGTATTACGACGCCGTGCATCCTCGCGATCCCGATCGCTTGGGCCTGCTCGGTGATCGGTTCTCCTCGTTGGCGCGAGGGGCAGTTGTGCTCGTTCTGAGTGCCGACTTCATCTTGCCCTTCCATCTGGCCCTCCTGCAGGTGCGCGGAGACAGATCCTGCCGTCCTGGCTCACGGCCGGAGCGTTCTGGAACACCGCGGTGCTCGCTCAGCAGGTCTGGGCCCTGGTGCTTGTGGCGATCGCGCTGCTGGTCGCAGCCGCAAAGGATCGGGGACAGGTGCCTCATCGCAGGCATGGGGATCCACCCACTCTCCGGCCAGAGCTTATCTGAGCCTACCCTGCGTGATTGCTGTTCGTCGCCGTCCTGATTGCGTTGGGAGGTCAGCGAGTTTACGAGGGCGAGGGACGGGCTCGGCAGAGAGGGCGGGGTCGTGTCGCGTAGCATGGTGTAACAGCGCAGGTGGCCGAGAAAAGGAAGGGCCACCGCGTTATCCCAACGTCGTTGGAGTAGGAGCCGACGGCACGGAGGGAAACCACGATGGCCGACGAGAGAATGGGCCTGCTCGAGCTGCCGCGCAGTGACAGGCTCCCTCCGGGTTTCAAACGCCCGGGTGCCACAAGTCCGTTCGGTTGCCACCACCGTGCCGGGCCATGAATATGAAGCTTTGACGCCCAAGTCTCTCTCCGGACCAGCGGCTGGCATCATGGCGAGGGGAAGGCTGACGCGTGTCCACGCTTGATCGAGGTCGCGTTCTTCGTCGTCCGCGGGTATCCCGGCTTCCTTCCGGGCCTCGCGGTATCGCTCGTGGTGGCCGTCTTCGCCAGCCGGCCCGTGGCTCGGGCGCTCGGAAGCGGGCAAGTCCTTGCCGGTGCGCTCGTGATCAGCCTCGGTATCGTCCTGTCGGCGACGCTGACGCCGAGCCCGTACGGCCCACAGCGCGACTTCGCCCTCGCTGGTGACCTCGAGAGCTACCGTCCGACCTGCGATCTCTCGAGGATCGGCCCGGCGCCGATCGGCGACTACCTCACGATCAACAACACCAGCCTCAATGTGCTGTTGCTCGTCCCGCTGGGCCTCACGATCGGCCTGCTCCCCGCGTCGCGACGGAAGACCGCCATCCTTCTGCTGGCCGCTGGCCCTGCCATTCATCGTCGAAGGCACGCAGCTCGTCGTGGTGCCCCTCAATCGAGCGTGCCAGAGCGCAGACGTCTCCGACAACCTGCTCGGGCTCGTGTTCGGACTGGCGATCGGCACGTCGGCGGGTTGGCTCCTGGGCCGGTGGGTCGCTTGACCGGCGCGAACCGGCCAAGCCTCCACCGGCAGCGACATGCGGCCGGGCAAGCCAACCCCCGACGTTGAGGTCAAGAATCCGGCAACCAACAGATCAGGGCGGCGAACGCACGGCCGCCCAGACCCTGGACAGGGTCCGTGTTTGCGGCAACCGTGGTGCCCGCGGTGGGGTTCGGACGACGCCGTGGCTCACCCTGCCGACGCCGCTCGGCATCGTGCCGACGTTCGGAGCGACCGGGGAGACCCGAGCGCTCCAATTCCGTACAGCGGCCTCCATCCAGAACTGCCTGAGTCGTGCAAGGCCGTGTGTGCCGGGACGATCGCGCGCGGGGCTGCCGACGTCCTCAGCGTCAGCTGATGCAGGGCGATCAGGAAGCAGGGAAACTGGCCGCGGCGCGACGTGGTTGGGGCCTGCGACGACGGGGAGGGGGTGGGGTGTCAGGCGCGGCGTTGGCGCGAAGCGCCAGCGCGACTGGGTGAGTGCCCCGGCAAGGGCGCTCGACACGACCTGCTCGGGGGCCGGGCTGTCAATTGGCGCTCGACTGCGATCCGACGACTCGACGGCCGCCCTCTTGCGACCCTCCCGAGTACGCCCTAGAGTCGCGACTAGGTCGTGTCTGTCGCCGCCGTTCCACTAAGGCACACGGGGGCTCAGATGGCGCTCGCGGCGGCGGCGTCCCCGACCCCGCCCGGCAAGACGGAAGACTGGCACAGGTTTCTCCGGCAAGCTGAACCGGCCGCGGCGAGGCGAGTTCACAGCGTCTCGGAGGGCGCCCCGCATGCCCCAGCCCAGGGCCCCCTGGACAGCGACTTCGCATGCGTCCCGCTGATCATCGGCCGGTCCTCATTGCCGTTGTGGAGCGAAGGTCTCGGCCGAAGGACCTCACCGTGGCACGCCGGGAACGTGACCAGCGGGCCGAGTTCGATCGCGCGCCGTCCGAAACACGATGTTCGGCCTCGAGTTGGCGAGAGCCGAGGCCGCGCGGCCGTCCACCATCTGCTGAACAGTCCACACGTTCTATGGGAGGTGCCACGTGCACGGGTTTGACCTGAAACCTGCCTCCGGTGCGCAGTCGGACGCGGTTGATGTTGGACGAACAACATCCCATCGCACTAATCGATGGATCTTCGAGGTCGCGGACTTCGACGAGTGGGCCAACAACCAGTCGGAGACTCCCTCACTCCGGCCTGAGGAAGCGTACCTCGTGGCGCGCTTCTTCGACAAAGACACTGCGACACTCGACGCGGGCACCGGTGGCGGGCGCGTCGCCCTTGCGCTGCGCAACGCCGGGTACACGGACCTTCATGCGTTCGACTTCGTGCCACGAAGCATTGAGCAGGCCCGAGGCCGCGATCCCCGTGGCGCCATCCAATTCGACGTGATGGACGCGACTGACTTGCGATATGCGGCCAACACCTTTGGTCAGTTGATCTATCCCTCCGCAATGATCAGCAGCATTGAGGGCACTGCCCAGCGCCAGAAGGCGATCCAAGAGGCCCAGCGTGTGCTCAGGCCCGGCGGCCTTGCCATCATGACCGCTCTTTCGTTTGAGACGGCCCACCGGTCAAAGGTCCATGCCACCTTCATCGTCTATCTCAAGATGCTGCGGTTTATGCGGCGATCGAACCTCCCGCCTAACGACCTGCCTTGGCTGAGAGTCAAACGGAGGATGAACTGGAGCGCATTCGGCGGATCTCGGTCCGCGCCTGCACTGGTACACGATCACGGAATTCGCGCAGGAGCTTCGGCAATCTGGATTGTCGATCGAGGCTCTCGCCACCCAGTGGCAGATTGGGCGCAACCACCTCTGCTCGTCTTCGACGAGTTCGCTGACGAGCCCATTACGGAAATGGTCTACGCCGTCTGTCGTAAGTACGAGGTGAATGTCGAGCATTGAACTGTACCGGCGGATGACCCAGACGTCGGTAGGCGATGGCGTGCACGGTCATCTTGAGCCAGACTCCACCCCGACCTCGGTGCCGCTCGAACATATTCATGTTGTCAAGGGCCGCGAACGTTGTCGACCCCGAGGTAGCGGGCAGCATCTCAGCGGCCCCGCACCGGCCGATCAGCTGGTGGGCTAGTCTCGCGCCCTTCGGACGACGTCCCGAACAGGCGATCGCCACCCTTCGGCCCACGTCTCGGAACGACGGACCGCGGCCACGAGGTCGCCGGCCGAGTCACCGTGGAAACAGGTCCATCCGCGCCCTACCGCGCGCGCGACGTGGGCGTCTGACCGCCGACCATGGCATACCCACAGCGCGCGGCGAGCCGCTCGACGCGTCGGCGCCAGCCGGGGACCCAGCGCGGCCACCGGGTTCATCGTCTCGAGGGCGTCGGGCCGACTGTGCGGGTCGCCCCGGCCAGCTCGACGAGCCGGCGCGGCGACGCCGCCAGGTAGGGTGGCAGCAGCGGATGAGCGACCACGGCGAGCGCTCCCTGCGCATGGACGGCGGCGATTCTCGGCCATGGACAGGCCGGCTGGCACCAGGGCTGAGAGGCCGATCCCGAGAACGTGCCCTTCGCGGGTTGTGATCTCCTCGCCGACGACCAGTTCGATGGAGATCTCCTCGCTGCGAGAGCGGGCGACGAGGGCCGCTGCCACGTCAATGCGGTCGTGGTCGGCCAGCACGGCGACGTGCAGACCGCTGGCCCGGAGCGCAGCGTACACAGCGCCGGGCGTCGTGACGTTGACGGCGTCGCCGCTGGGATGGACGTGCAGATCGGCATGACCGATGCGCGGAGGAGCGGACATCCTGCCGGATCATCGCAGAGTTGCCGAGCGCGACGTCGTCGCCGTAGACGGACCCCTCGCGGCCATATATCTGCCGGCTCGAGCGCACCGCCGCGGCCCGCGCGGGCCCGCACCGGTCGGTGTCCCCACCCGTCGGTCACGCCGCGAGACGGCGGGCAGATGTGCCCACCCTGTCCCCCCTGCCCTTCCACTAACACGGCTTCCCTCGGTCCTAGGACCTTCGTTCCTGCCGCCGCAGGACCGAACGGTGCCCAAGGTCAACGGAATGTGGCCCCCAAGGAGCTCGTCGTGCGTGGACGCGTCGCGAAATGACACTCAAAGTACTGGACGAACTAGCCCAAACGGGCAAGACTGATAGCCGGAAGGTTCAGGGACCATCCGCCGCCGACATATCCGGCGGCTGTTTTCATCGAGGGGAGCTGGTATCGATGCACTCTTTCTTCACTCCCGAGCGGGGGCAGGGCCAGGAGCCGCACCCGCGCCTTCGGCCTGGCGGCGGTCGTCGCCTTGCTCCTGTTGCTCATCCCGGCCACCGCGGGCATCGTCCTGGGGCACGACGCAACCGTCGTGGCCAACGCAACCTGCAGCGGCGCCGTCAACTACACCGTGACCGACTGGACCACCGACGACACCGGTGCCGGACAGGCGGAAGCGACCTTCACCGTCTCGTACGCCGTCAACGGCAGCAGCACCTACACGACGGTCACCACCACGGCTGACTTCTCCAGCGCCGACAGCTGGTCCTGGTCAGGCTCCTTCACCGCCGAGCACCCCGTACACCTCGCTCAGCGTCAAGGTCTCGAACTTCGTGTGGGGCGACGGAGGCAACTACCCCGGTCCGTGGTACGGCACGGCCACCCTGCCGACGAGCTGCCAGCCTTCCTTGTCGACCATCCCCAGCCCGAGCGAGGGCGGCCAGGTGGGCGTGACGCTCACCGACACAGCCATGCTGTCGGGCGCCTTCAATCCGGGCGGCTCGATCACCTTCGACCTCTACGGTCCGAACGACTCGACCTGCGCCGCCGAGGCACCCACCTTCAGTCAAACCGTCACGGTCAGCGGCGACGGCAGCTACAGCACGCCGGCCGGTTTCAAGACGACGGCGCCGGGCACGTACTACTGGAGCGTCAGCTACAGCGGCGATGACAGCGGCAACGCCCCAGCCAGCGCAGGGTGCGGCGAACCGGTGGTGGTGACACCCGCCCCAACGCCCACACTGCCGCCGCTCTGCGTGCGCTACCCGCAAGCCTGCCAGCCGACTCCAGTGCCCAGCCAGCCGACGCCCACGCCGACTCTGCCGGCGCCCACGCCGACGACGCCTGCTCCGACGCCCACGGGCGCCGTGGCCGGCGCAACCGGCACGCCGGCTCCGTCGCTGCCGCCCACGAGCACCGTGGGGACGAACGGCGGTGCGCCCGGTGACAGCCTGCCGCTGCTCCTGGGCGCCCTCGCTGCCGCCTCCCTAGCGCTCGTGGTCGTCACCGGCCTGCGCGGCCGCATCCTGGGACACATCATCGAGCGATAGTCCGCGACCCGACTCCAACCGGGGGATCGTAGCCCCCATCACGTGGCAGACGACGGGCGAGGGGCCCTGACCCTCGCCCGTCGTCTCCTTGCGTCCCGGCTACAGCGCGGTGACGACGACCGCTTGGTCGCCTGTCATCGCGATACCGAGGCAGACGCCCAGGTAGTGCGTGCGTGTCACGTCGGGTGTCCCCGGCGCCGTGCGTGCGCCAGGACACGTGTACGAGAAGTCGGCGACGGAAGTGATGGTCACCTGCGCGGACGTCGTCCCGTATGGCACGAGCAGTTGGCACGCTTTCGCGTTGGCGCACTCCTGGGTCAGGGTGGGTCCTGCGGAGAGATCGATCGTGGTTAGCGTGACCGCGCTGTGCACGCTCAGCAGCGTCTTGCAGGTCATGGTCACGGCGCCCGTACCCTGGGTGCACGTCCACGTAGACCGTGCCCTGCCCGCCGATGGTGGAACACGCTGTCCCCTCAAGGGCGAGCAAGGGCACTGCTCCGGCCGCGCTCGTCTGGTTCCAGCGGAGGAACCGCTCCCCGCTGGTGCAGTGGTGGCTCGGGTAGTCGATCACCCGGAGGGCTCCCGTCGTCGTGCTGTAGCAGGCGTTGATCGTGCCTGCGCTGGCCGGGATCGACGCGAGTGTCGCCCCGACCCCGAAGCCGAGCAAACCGATGGCCGCTCCGATCACGATCCCCGCCCGTAGACCGCTGGACACTTGCACGCGTTTCACAACTGGCCTCGCACTTCAAGAGGATACGAAGGGAGTGTGCGGCCGAGCGTGCGCCTGCGCCAGAGGGTGAATCGTGCCAGTCGATCTGACCCAACCAGTTCGAGTAGGCAGGCAAGGGTAATTCGCCGGCCGGGTCGCTTCCGGGACGAACGCCCCTAGTCGGCGGGACTCAGGCGGGCGCATGATATGTGGGACGAATCGATGAGCGAGCGGACGTTTCGGGCGGTTGTAGCCTCGGTGCTGGTGGGCGCTTTGCTGCTGGCCGTTGCCGTCACGGGCGCCGTGGTCTTGCGGCAGTCGCCAGGGCCATCAGCGAGCGCCTCGGTCCCGACCAACGCCTCGTTCGCTCCGTCGCGCACGCCGGCGCCGACGGGCGCTCCGGCACCAACTGGCACCCATGGGCCCGTGTTCACGGTCCCCCGTGTGACCGGCGTCGGCCAGATCCCGCGCGGCGGCTCCTCTGGCCCGACGCTCGTGTTGCAGTTCCTTGAGTCGCGCTACGACGCGATCCCCAACGCGGCCGGATCCTTCCGGGTGACGCTGACCGACCACGCGGGTCATGGAGCGAGCGTCGCGTTCACGGGTACGCCAGCGGTCGTCGCCCCGGACTCGCTCGGCGCGACCGCCCGCCTGATCAACGCCAACGTGCTGCAGGTGAGCATCACGGGCTCAGACCCATACCACGTGGAGCTCATGACCATCCGTGGCCTCGGCATCAGCGCGGCTTCGACCGCTGTCCTGGGCCCCGTGCAAGCCGAGCTGGGCGACTGCACTGGGTCGCTGGCGAGTGGTGCCGCGACGAACGTCCTAGCGTCGCCCGGGACGGTAGTCGCGAATCCGTAGGCGACGGCGGACGCGGACGATGGAGCCCCTGCCCCCGCGCTGTTGTCGGCTATGACCTGCCGGCCCAGACAGGCTCGACATGCTCGTCGGCGAGGCTGGCCGCTGGCCTGGGGCAGGCGTGGCGGAAGACGGGACTCGCCAGCAAGACCTAACGACTCAGCGTCTCAGCCGCGACGCACAGGCTGCTGAGTCGTGCCTCCTGGCGGTCCATTCCCACAGCGTGCCCGATCGGGCGACGCGCGGCGTCAGGTGCCGGTCACGAGGAAGCTGGCCGCGCTCGTGGCGCTGCCGCCGTCGGGGTCGGTGACGCCGAGCGTGCCCGTGCCGGCTCCCGGCGGCACGGTGGCCTTCAGGGAGGTGGCGCTCAGGAGGGTCACCGAGGTGGCGGCCGTGCCGTCGAAGCTGACCGTGGGGGTGCCGAAGAAGCCCGCGCCGTTGATCGTCACGCTCGTGCCCACCACGCCCGAGGCGGGGGTGAAGGAGGTGACGGTGGGGAGGACCTGGAAGGTGGCGCTCGTGGCGCTGCCCCCCGCGGTGGTGACGACGATGGCCCCGCTCGTGGCAGCGGCGGGGATGGTCACCTTGAGGGTGGTGTAGGGCGCGACGGGGGCGACGTAGCTCGCGGCCACGCCGTTGACCTTGACGCCGCTGATCCCGTAGAAGGTCGTGCCGCTGAGGGTCACGCTCGTGCCCACCGGGCCCTGGCCCGGCGTGAAGCCGCTGATGGCCGGCTGCACCTCGGAAGGCGGCCGGGCTGGTGGCCGTGCCCCCCGGGGTGGTGACGGTGATGGTCCCCGTGGTGGCGCTGGCGGGCACGGTGGTGCTGATGGTGCCGTCGTCGGTGACGCTGAAGGCGGCGCTCACCCCGTTGAACTTGACCGCCGTGGCGCCGCTCAGGCTCGTGCCGCTGATGGTCACCGGGGCCCCGGCCGCCGCGCCGGAGCCGAGGGCCGGGTTGGTCGAGGTGATGGCCGGGGTGACGAGGAAGCTGGTGGCGCTCGTGGCGCTGCCCCCGTCGGGGTCGGTGACGCCGAGCGTGCCCGTGCCGGCTCCCGGCGGCACGGTGGCCTTCAGGGAGGTGGCGCTCAGGAGGGTCACCGAGCGAGGCGGCCGTGCCGTCGAAGCTGACGGTGGGGGTGCCGAAGAAGCCCGAGCCGTTGATCGTCACGCTCGTGCCCACCACGCCCGAGGCGGGGGTGAAGGAGGTGACGTGGGGAGTGACCTGGAAGGTGGCGCTCGTGGCGCTGCCCCCGGCGGTGGTGACGACGATGGCCCCGCTCGTGGCAGTGGCGGGGATGGTCACCTTGAGCGAGGTGTAGGGCGAGCGGGGGCGACGTAGCTGCGGCCACGCCGTTGACCTTGACGCCGCTCACCCCGTAGAAGGTCGTGCCGGTGAGCGTGACGACCGTGCCCACCGGGCCCGGGCCGGGGGTGAAGGAGGCGATGGCCGGCTGCACCTTGAAGGCGGCCGGGCTGGTGGCCGTGCCCCCCGGGGTGGTGACGGTGATGGTCCCCGTGGTGGCGCTGGCGGGGACGGTGGTGCTGATGGAGGTGCCGTCGCCGCTGATGCTGTGATGGCGGCGCTCACCCCGTTGAACTTCACCGCCGTGGCGCCGCTCAAGCTCGTGCCGGTGATGGTCACCGGGGCCCCGGCGGGGGCGCCCAAGCCGAGGGCCGGGCTGGTGGAGGTGATGGCGGGGGTCACCAGGAAGCTCGTGGCGCTCGTGGCGCTGCCCCCGTCGGGGTTGGTGACGCCGAGCGTGCCCGTGCTGGCCCCCGGCGGCACGGTGGCCTTCAAGGAGGTGGCGCTGACGAAGTGACGACCGAGGCGTCCGTGCCGTCGAAGCGACGGTCGGGGTGCCGAAGAAGCCCGAGCCGTTGATCGTCACGCTCGTGCCCACCAGGCCCGAGGCGGGGGTGAAGCAGGTGACGTGGGGGGGACCTGGAAGGTGGCGCTCGGGGCGCTGCCCCCGGCGGTGGTGACGACGATGGCCCCGCTCGTGGCAGCGGCGGGGATGGTCACCTTGAGCGAGGTGTAGGGCGAGACGGGGGCGACGTAGGCTGGCGGCCACGCCGTTGACCTTGACGCCGCTCACCCCGTAGAAGGTCGTGCCGGTGAGGGTCGCCACCGTGCCCACCGGGCCCTAGGCCGGGCGTGAAGCCGGCGATGGCCGGCTGCACCTTGAAGGCGGCCGGGCTGGTGGCCGTGCCCCCCGGGGTGGTGACGGTGATGGTCCCCGTGGTGGCGCTGGCGGGGACGGTGGTGCTGATGAGGTGCCGTCGTCGGTGACGCTGAAGGCGGCGCTCACCCCGTTGAACTTGACCGCCGTGGCGCCGCTCAGGCTCGTGCCGGTGATGGTCACCGGGGCCCCGGCGGGGGCGCCGAGCCGAGGGCCGGGTTGGTCGAGGTGATGGCGGGGGTGACCAGGAAGCTGGTGGCGCTCGTGGCGCTGCCCCCGTCGGGGTCGGTGACGCCGATCGTGCCCGTGCCGGCTCCCGGCGGCACGGTGGCCTTCAGGGAGGTGGCGCTGAGGACGGTCACCGAGGCGGCGGCGGTCCCGTCGAAGCTGACGGTCGGGGTGCCGAAGAAGCCCGAGCCGTTGATCGTCACGCTCGTGCCCACCACGCCCGAGGCGGGGGTGAAGGAGGTGACGGTGGGGAGGACCTGGAAGCTGGCGCTCGTGGCGCTGCCCCCGGCGGTGGTGACGACGATGGCCCCGCTCGTGGCAGCGGCGGGGATGGTCACCTTGAGGGTGGTGTAGGGCGGCGTGGGGCGACCAGTAGGTGGCGGCCACGCCGTTGACCTTGACGCCGCTCATCCCGTAGAAGGTCGTGCCGGTGAGGGTCACGACCGTGCCCACCGGGCCCTGGGCCGGGGTGAAGCCGGTGATGGCCGGCTGCACTCGAAGGCGGCCGGGCTGGTGGCCGTGCCCCCCGGGGTGGTGACGGTGATGGTCCCCGTGGTGGCGCTGGCGGGGACGGTCGTGCTGATGGTGCTGCCGTCGGTGACGCTGAAGGCGGCGCTCACCCCGTTGAACTTGACCGCCGTGGCGCCGCTCAGGCTCGTGCCGCTGATGGTCACCGGGGCCCCGGCCGGGGCGCCGGAGCCGAGGGCCGGGTTGGTCGAGGTGATGGCCGGGGTGACGAGGAAGCTGGTGGCGCTCGTGGCGCTGCCCCCGTCGGGGTCGGTGACGCCGATCGTGCCCGTGCCGGCTTCCGGCGGCACGGTGGCCTTCAGGGAGGTGGCGCTCAGGAGGGTCACCGAGGCGGCGGCGGTCCCGTCGAAGCTGACCGTGGGGGTGCCGAAGAAGCCCGCGCCGTTGATCGTCACGCTCGTGCCCACCACGCCCGAGGCGGGGGTGAAGGAGGTGACGGTGGGGAGGACCTGGAAGCTGGCGCTCGTGGCGCTGCCCCCGGCGGTGGTGACGACGATGGCCCCGCTCGTGGCAGCGGCGGGGATGGTCACCTTGAGGGTGGTGTAGGGCGGCGTGGTGGCGACCAGGCTATAGGCGGCGGCCACGCCGTTGACCTTGACGCCGCTGATCCCGTAGAAGGTCGTGCCGCTGAGGGTCACGCCGTGCCCACCGGGCCCTGGCCGGGCGTGAAGCCGCTGATGGCCGGCTGCACTCGGAAGGCGGCCGGGCTGGTGGCCGTGCCCCCCGGGGTGGTGACGGTGATGGTCCCCGTGGTGGCGCTGGCGGGCACGGTCGTGCTGATGGTGCTGCCGTCGGTGACGCTGAAGGCGGCGCTCACCCCGTTGAACTTGACCGCCGTGGCGCCGCTCAGGCTCGTGCCGCTGATGGTCACGCTCGTGCCCACCGGTCCCGAGGCGGGACTGAAGCCGGTGATCTTAGAAGAAGATGAGGGGCCGGCGAAGGCACCAACACCGTCGGGCGTTCCCAGCCCCGTTGGCCCGTCGTAGCCCGGACCGGCCGTGCACAGATACGACGGACTGCAGGTGCCGTTGCTGCCGCTCGTCACGTCGTTGAGGGCACCCGGATTGGCATAGAGGTAGCTTGCCGGGTAGGTGCCGCTCGCGGGCGCCGGCGAGGGCAAAGGTCGAGGCGATGATCGGGGAGGCGACGCTCGTGCCACCCACCTCGATCCAGCCGCCTGACTGGCGGAGTAGACGGCGACGCCGGTGTTGGGGTCGGCCACCGCGGAGACGTCGGCCACAGTCCGCCTGACGCAGCCGCTGTCCTTCTGCCAGCTTGGCTTCGACTCGTACCCCGAGCAGCCGCTCCCGGCCCCGGACCAGGCCGTCTCCGTCCACCCGCGGGCATTGGTCGCCCGGTCAGCGTGGTCCCGCCCACCGCCACCACGTCCGACGAGGCCGCAGGGTACTCGACGCCGTACCCACTGTCGCCGCTGCTGGCGGTGATCGCCACGCCGGGGTGGTTGTAGTAGGCGGCATCCAGGCTGCTGTCCATCGAGGAATCCGGGCCGCCGTAGCTGTTGGAGACCGCGAAGGCCCCGAGCTTAACCGCCTCATTGACCGCGGTGCCGAGATCGGCGAAGGAGGTGGAGTTCGCCTCCACGAGGAGGATGTTGCAGTTCGGGCAGATGGCCGAGACCATCTCGATGTCGAGGTCGATCTCCACGCCCCAGCCGGAGTTCGCTGCGGGGTAGCCCGTGCCGCCTGTCTGGTTGACCTTCTGGAAACACGGGCTACCGGACCCGCAGGTGCCGAGCGTCGGCAGCCCATACGTGAGACCGGTACGTCGCGAGGTCCGACGCGGCGTTTGGCTGATCGTACGCGTCAACGACAGCCACGGTCTCACCGGAACCCGCAGTCGAGCCAGGGAGAGCGTAGGCGGACTGCAGGTCTGCAGGCCCGTACCCCGACGGCAGCGCCAGTGGCGTGACCTGTGATCCGGTCCGCGCCGCGATGTCAGTTCGGCGCAGCGACAGACAGCTGGCGTAGCCGGGGCCGGCCGGACCGCAGACCGCCACGGTCGGCGGTGGTGAGAGTGCTAGCGGGGCCGCGGGGCCTGAGGCCGCCGCTGCCCCCGGTGCCGCCACCGCGGCGATCGACATGAGCAGTACTGCGAGCGCGAGGGGGAGGGTTGTCCGTGCCGCCCACTGCGCACCCATGGACCTAGGTCAGCGAATGCGAGCGGGTGCGAGCGCAATCGCCTTACGGAACGGAGCGCCGCGCGGGAGCATGCCACTGGCAATCTCGCTGCACAGGTCATGGAATGGTGTCCTGCGGCGCTCGCTGCCCTCAGGCGTCACCTCGCGCACATGGTCCCCCCGTCGAAAGAGCGCCCACCATTGGTTGATCATAGGGCGCCAACAGCCACCGAACGACGGCGGCGGTAGTACCCGGGCCCACCGGTACTTTGTCTTGCCGATCGAATGCGTCGTGCACGGCGTCAGCGGAACCACTGCCGCCCCCGATGACGACCGTGGACGCCGTTGCCGAAGTCCGCGCGTCTTGCCGACTTCCCATCAGTTGCGGCAGCTGGCTGCCAACGCGTCACCAGCATAGCGCGGCGTTGGCTGCGCGCCGTCACCCGAGACCCAAGACAGCCAACTGTAGAATGGTCCGCAGGCAGAGTCGCGCCGAACAGCCGTCATCAGCGACGGGGATTGCCGGGACCGTCACGACAAGCAGCAAGTGGCGCAGAGCTGCAGATGAGTTTCCCAGATGCGCGCATTTCGGTGGTGGCGTGCGTCGTGGCCGGCGGGCGCGTGCGCGGGGAGGCGCGTCATGAGAGCAGGCGCCGAGAGGTTTGCTTCAGGACCGTTTCAGTTGAAAAGTCCAGCCTCGGCCGGTAAAGGGATCGAGGCGATAGGGGCGGGTCGCGCGTACTTCTCCCGCAATCATGCCCTCGCGGCGGCGATTGGGCTCTACAAAGGAGGTCGTGCAATGCTCGGTGGCTTTAGTCGGCGCATGGCAGGCGTCGTGGGCGGCGCGCTGCTCATCGCCGCGCTGCTTCCCCCCGGCGTGGTCGCGGCCACGCCGCCCACGTTCACGAGCGCGGCCGGTGCGACGTTCACGGTGGGCGTGGCGGGCAGCTTCACGGTCACGGCGAGCGGTGCGCTGCCGATCACGTTCGCCATCACCGCGGGCGCCCTGCCGAACCCGCTGACCCTCACGAACAACCTCAACGGCAGCGCCGCGATCTCGGGCACCCCGGCCGGCGGGGACGCCCCCGGAGCCTACCCGATCACGATCACGGCCACCAACGGGGGTGGCAGCACCAAGCCAGGTCTTCACCCTGACCCTCAGGCGGCAGGCCCTCCAGGCGCGCCCACCTTCACGAGCGCCGCCAGCACGACGTTCACGCGCGGCGTGGCGGGCAGCTTCACGGTCAGCTGCGAGCGGCACGGCGCCCATCACGCTGGCCATCACCGCGGGCGTCCTGCCGAACCCTCTGACGTTCACGGACCACGGCAACGGGACGGCGACCATCGCGGGCACCCCCGCCCTCGCGGACGCCCTCGGGGCCTACGTCGTCACGATCACCGCCACCAACGGCGGTGGCAGCACCAACCAGGCCTTCACCCTGACCCTGAGCTCTGGCTCCGCCCCCACCTTCACGAGTGCCGCCAGCACGACGTTCACGCGCGGCGTGGGGGGCAGCTTCACGGTCAGCGCGAGCGGCACGGCGCCCATCACGTTCGCCATCACCGCGGGCGCCCTGCCGGGCCCGCTCACCCTCACGAACAACGGCAACGGCACCGCCACCATCTCGGGCACCCCGGCCCTCGGGGACGCCCTCGGGGCCTACCCCATCACGATCACGGCCACCAACGGCGGTGGCAGCACCAACCAGGCCTTCACCCTGACCCTCGTGGCGTCATCTGCTGACCACCTCGTCTTCTACATCCAGCCGGGCGGTGGCGCGGCGGGAGCCGCGTGGACCCAGCAGCCGGTGGTCGAGGCCTACACCTCGTCCAACGTGGTGGACACCACCGACAGCACGAGCTACGTCTACCTCTCGATCGTGACCAATCCGGCGAACGGCCTGCTGACCTGCTCCAGCAACACGACGTGCGCCTGACCAACGGCGTGGCGAGCTTCTACGGATGCTCGATCAACGTGGCGTCGGCGAGCTACTACCAGCTGCAGGCCACGAGCAGCGCCGGCTACACCGCGATCACGAGCGCCGCGTTCTACATCTCGGGCGCGGCCGCTGACCACCTCGTGTTCTACACCCAGCCGGGCGGTGGCGCGGCCGGAGCCGCGTGGACCCAGCAGCCGGTGGTCGAGGCCTACACCTCGTCCAACGTGGTCGACACCACCGACAGCACGAGCTACGTCTACCTCTCGATCGTGACCAATCCGGCGAACGGCCTGCTCACCTGCTACCAGCAACACGACCGTGCGCCTGACCAACGGCGTGGCGAGCTTCTACGGATGCTCGATCAACGTGGCGTCGGCGAGCTACTACCAGCTGCAGGCCACGAGCAGCGCCGCCTACACCGCGACCACGAGCGCCGCGTTCTACATCTCGGGCGCGGCCGCTGACCACCTCGTCTTCTACACCCAGCCGGGCGGTGGCGCGGCGGGAGCCGCGTGGACCCAGCAGCCGGTGGTCGAGGCCTACACCTCGTCCAACGTGGTCGACACCACCGACAGCACGAGCTACGTCTACCTCTCGATCGTGACCAATCCGGCGAACGGCCTGCTCACCTGCTACCAGCAACACGACGCGTGCGCCTGACGAACGGCGTGGCGAGCTTCTACGGATGCTCGATCAACGTGGCGTCGGCGAGCTACTACCAGCTGCAGGCCACGAGCAGCGCCGCCTACACCGCGACCACGAGCGCCGCGTTCTACATCTCGGGCTCACAGCTGCCGGTGACGATCACCGACGCTATCGCCGCGGGCGTGAACCGTGGTACCTCGGGATTTGGGACCAAGAGCGTGGTTGTCCCGCCCAACAGCTACATCACGGTTCTTGGGCTGACGAACCCGAGCCTCGCAGGCTCAGTGGTCCAGATCTGGGTCAAGTCCAAGACGGTGGGCTGGCACCGACTGACGTCACGCATTGTGGCCTCGGACGGCACCGTCCACTACTACGCGCGGGTCAACGGCTGGACGGCCTACTGGATCAAGTTCGCCGGTAACAGTACGTACGCCGCAGCGTCGAGCCACGGCAGGATCGCCACGAACCCAACATAGCCATTGGGCCGACGGGGGATTCCCCTTTCTTAGGCACCGCGCAGCGCGCAGCGCGAGCCCGCCGGCACTGCCGGCGGGCTCGCGGTGTTCTCGCCGTGGCTCAGCACGAGACTCCGTCCCAGTCCGCTTCAGGTCCCGGCGAACCGATAGGCCGGTGAGATCCCGTTGGCGAACGAGGACGACGGGGGCGTGGTCAGGCGCACGAGGTACAGGCCTCGCCCGACGTGCCACGTGAAGGCGCAGCGGCCGCCGACCGTTGCGCGCGCGACCGACGCCTGGCGCACGTACCCGCGGCCCGGGACGTAACGGTAGATGGAGAGCGTGACCAGGGCGGGTGGCTGGGGCGGTCCAACGACCGCCGTGAGCTCGACCCGCGTGCCGGCTGCCAACTGCCGCGTCACGGACGGGCTTCCACCTGCCAGGCGCACCTGCCGGCGGACAAGCACCCGTACTGCAGGACTCGTGGCCTCGGCGCTGGTCGCGGTGGCCGGCACCTCCGCCCGGAACCAAGCATTCGCGTCGATTTCGGCGCCCGTCGAAAACGACCCGTTAGGCATCGGGAAGACCGTGACAAACTGCGCCCACGGCCCACCGTCAACCGAGCGCTCGATGACAGCCGGCGAGCCCACCCCGCCGACCACCCGCCCCGTCAGCGCCACGGTTGCCCCCAGACTGGCCAGTCGGGGCGCCGCCGTCAACGAGACGGCGGGGAGGATCATCGGCCGGATCAGCCACGAGCCAGCGGGCGCCACGGGGTTTCCGGCCAGGTCCACCACGCTGCCCAGGGAGATCACGTACGACGCACCCGGGACCAGCGGCACGCTCGGTGTGAAGGATCCCGTGTTCGTCGCGGAGTCCCACCCGTAGGTGCCGTAGACAAGGGCTCCCGATGGGTCCTGCAGCAGCAACCCGAAGTTCATCCAGGAGGACAGGCGCATCGGCTGAGAGAACGTCACACGGATGGTCGGGAGCGTGCTGGTCACCGCATTGGGCTCAGCCGGGTCGCGCGCGACAACCACCGGCGCGGCTGTGACGAGCTCGATCGTGGCGTGGGCAGGCACGGACACGTTGCCCGCGCGATCGCGCGCGCGCACCCACAGCGTCTTGGTGCCATCGCCTCCGGGAAACGTCCAGCTCACCGTGGGCGTGTACGGTTGCCAGGCGGACCAACTGGTCCCATCTTCGCTGAACTGCGCGTCCCCCAGGCCCGACAGGTTGTCGGCGGCGATGACGGTCGCTGTCACGGTCGGCTTGTTGGTGGCTGGCGCGCCCCCGTCGAGGGAGAGCGAAACCGTCGGCGGCACGGTGTCGGCGGCGATCTCGACGCTCAGGAAATACGTCCCCTCGACGTCCGTGGCACCGCTCACGTCGACGTAATAGCGACCCCCGCCGACCGTCGGAAATGTGATCGACTCGGTGCTGGTGGGCCCCGTTGAGCTCGCGACGAGACCGACGGGCGGTTGGGCGTAGATGTCCGTCGCCGTCGCGTCGAACAGGTACAGGTCGAAGTCGGTGCCAACAGTGCCCGAGAGCGAGAGCCGTAGGACGTGCCCCGCCGGCACATCGATCGAATACACGACGTCGTAGATCGGTCCGCCGAGCTGCCCCGAAACAGACGGCCCGGGAAGCGGGACCCCGGGGATATTGCCGGTTGCGCTCGCCGCCGCGGCCACGGGCGCCACTTGGGCCGAGACGACGAGGATCGCGGCCACCGCCATGGCACCGATCACTGGCCGCAAGGATCGCCTCCGTCCGAGCGCTGGGTTGACAGCAGAGGGCCGGGGCGTTGCCGCCCCGGCCCTCTAGTCTACCGGAGCCCGTCGGCGGGCTGCCGGAGGCTCTACATGGGTTGGATTACACCACGCGGCCGAACTGCGACGGGTAGGACCACGCCACCGCGTTGGTCGCGCTACCGCCGTAGTAGAACCGGAAGGCGAGCCATGCCTTGGACGTGAACGTGTACGTGTAGTACGCCGTCCCGGTCACGTCCGTGATCACGCTCGTGTGCGGCTTGTAGGCGCCCCACTTGCCGTTGGTGCCCTTCTTCGCGATCCACACGCCCAGCTTGGTGCCCGCGAGCTGCGGGTTGGTCCGGATGCGGATCGTGATCGACTGGCCCTTGGTCAGGATCTTGGTGGAGGTGCTGAACGGGCCACTCGCGCTGAGCGACGAGTCAGCCGACATCACGACCTTCTGGAGCCCCGCGCCGATCGTCGCGTCGGTGACGATCGCCTCGAAGTCCTGGCCTTCCTCATACCCCTGGTTGGGGTGGACGGTGGCCTGGCTCGTGTGGTCGTAGTACGTCTCGTTGTAGCAGTCGAGGTTGATCGCCCCGTTGGCCACGGCCGTGGCCACGTTGTAGTTGATATTGCTGACTGTGATCACGCCGAGAGCCGGCGAGACGGCCTGCTGGCTCACGTAGACCTCGAACCAATCGGAGCCCCAGTTGTACAGGGTTGCGATCAGTCCAGACGACGTGTTGGTGGAGACGACCGGCAGCTGAGAGCTGTTGGCCTCCTGGAAGAACGCCGGCTCCTCCCTGCGGGTTGGGGCCGTTGTAGGCGATATCGCACTCGATGTACTCGCCCGCGACGAGCTGGCCGTTGAGGGTCTCACTGAAGGTGAGGTTGGCACCGGTGCCCGTGCTTCCCGACGCGATGAACGGGATGGGCGGGACGGCGGTCGACAACGACGCCGTTCTTGAAGACGCGGATGGCGTTAGTGACCTGCGTGCTGTAGACGGTCGTGCTGCCGCTGCCGGTGGTCACTGCATGATTTCCGGTCCCGGCGTGTCGTTGATGTTCACGCTGAGCGTCGGTCCGTTGGCGGCAGCGACCGGCAGCGCACCCGACGCGTTGGCACCGACGATGGAGATCGTCGACGCGATGGTGGACGCGGCGTAGACGACCCACGTCGCGCACTGATTATTGTTGGTGAGCGTGGCGGCGACCGACGAGACGCCCAGGTACGTCGAGGTGTTCTCGAGCAACAGGTTGCCCGTGGTCACGATCGCCCAGGGGGCGAACATGAACTGGTCGTCGTTGCCGCTGGCGATGCAGACTCGAGCTGGTTGTTCCCGCCCGAGCCGGCCTGGAAGAACCCGGCCGAGCTCTCGGTGACGGTGATCAGCCCGCTGTTCTGGCCGTTGTAGCCAATGTAGAGTTGGGGACCGCGCCTATGCCCACGAGGACGCGGTTCGCGTACGCCACGATGTTGCTCGTGACGATCGACGGGCACTGTCGTGGTGAGCGTCATCGTGACCGCGCCGCCGTTAGCGACCGAAGACGCGACGTCGACGTCGATGCTGTAGATCTCGATCGCGAGCAAGGCGGTGGAGGCGGTGTCGACGGTGACCGAGCAGCTCTGGGTGTGAAGGCGAAGGCGCAGGTCGGGCCGTAGGGTCATGTCGCCCGCCGTGATCTTCACGCTCGGCGCGTGCGAGAACGTGACGCCGGCCGGCAGGGTGAAGGTCAGGACGGTGCCAGCCACGAGCGTGCCAGGAAGCCCTCGGCGACGCTGGTGTACGTCGGTGGGCTGGTTGTTCTCGTCGGGGAAGACGGTCGTGGCCGTCCCGGTGTTCTGCGTCACCGCGACCCCGACGGTGCCGGGTGACTGAAGGGTCGCCGTAGAGCATTCGGGACCGTCTGCGTGACGGTTGCGCCGCCGGCCTGGCGCCGAGTGACCCGACGCCCGACGTCGGTAGGCCGGCGAAGGTGTCGGGCTGCCGGCCGCGAACGCGCGCCCGCGCCGTAGACACCGGTGGCGGTTCCCACCGTCAGATCCAGCGCCGCGGTGGTGGGGGCCACGAAGTCGCAGGTCGAGGTCACGAACACCTGGAAGTTACTGTCCCCGGCGGGGACGAAGGTGGCCAGATAGCCCGATGCCGTGACGCTCGTCGCCGTCACGACACCGGAGACGGCCCAAGCGACGGGTATCCAGCGACGACGTCGCCGTGATCGCGCCGGGAGCCGCCGTAGCAGTGGCTGCGATGTACAGGCCCGACACCGTGAACTGCTCGACGTTGTTGGGGTCGCAGCCCTTGATGGTGACCGTGAACGAGTCATCGGCGACGCCGGTCGTTGCGAGGGCGACCGATGCCTGCAGCGAGGCGGTGCGGTGATCACCGGCGTCCCGCTGAAGGTCACGGTGTTGCCGCCGAGGTTGTCCAGGATCTGGACGGTCATGGTGGCGGCGGTGGTGAACCCTGTGTACGGAAGTGCCGAGCGTGCAGAAGCCGCCCGAGCCGCCAGCCACGAAGGTGCTGGCGTCATTGAATGTGAAGCTGGCTGTGCCGGTGGATGTCCCGCCCTGCGGGACCGTGCCGGCGGACACGACACTCGAGTCCGCAAACGCGGCCGTCGGGGCGACGACCACCGCCACAAGCGAGGCGAGCATGGCGGCAGAGACGCCGATGCTGATCGCCTTCTTAGTGATACTCAAGTCCGTAGACCTCCAGAGTGATGCGGCTGGTGTCCGACCCCGCAGGGCCGGGTCCGGGGCTTCCTTCCACCCTCCTTTGCGTGGACCCCGGTTGCTCGTACGACAACGCCTTGCGCAAGGCCCGGAACGACGAGACGGGCACTGCCCGCCTCGCTGTTACGGCGATGAAGGGGACGCCGCAGCCGGCGTCGGGCTGGGTGAAGAGCACGCGGTGCCCGGCGGGCAGCGGCGCGGCTTGGGTGTGGGCGATGGGGAAGGCGTCGGGCTCGGCGTGGCCGACGCGGACGGGGCGGCGCTCGGGGTGGCCGCGATGAGCGTTGGCGCGGGGGTCGGACTTGGCGTCGGCGCGGGCGTCAGGCGTGGCGTCACGGCCGGCGTCGGCCGCTGGGTGGGCCGCGGCGTCGGGGCCGGTGTGGGGCTCGGAGTCGACGCGAGCGCCCGGACGGTCGGCTGCGGCGTCGCGGGCTGCGCCGCGATGAGCGGCACGGTGGGGCTCGGCGTGGCGTGCGCGGGCAGCACCGATTGCTCGATGCCTGGGAAGAGGGCCGAGGCGGCCAGCACGAACGCGGCGCCCAGCAGGGCGACGACGGCGATCGTGGCGGCCAGCGTGCCGGTGGTGCGGACAGCGCCGCGGAAGACCTGGGTCCGCAGCTCGGCCAGCCAGGAGCGGTGCTCATGCCGGCGGGCACGATCCGCCAGGGCGGCCGCCAGCTGGCGCTCCTCGAAGCCAGGCGTGGGCGGATCGTCGGGCAGCGAGCCCAGGAGCTCCGCCAGGCGGGTCATGCTGCCGAGGCGCGCGGCGCAGGCGGGGCAGGTCCGCACGTGGTCGGCGAGCGCCGCGGCGTCGGTCTCCGAAAGGCTCGCGGTCACGAAGGCGTCGATCAGGTCCTGGGCAGCCGCGCACATAGTCACATCCATAGAAAGCCACATGCCCGGAAAGGTTGCAGGTGTGCGGGGTGTACATTCGTCATGGGCGCACCGCGGGATGCCAGGCCCACCGGGGACGATGGGTGCCCGGCGTCAAGCTGCGAAACCAAGGCGCAGATCGCGACATGCTATGGGCCGGCCGTGACGGCACCCGGCGAGGCGAGAACGTCGTTGCCTGCGCCGCCCGCGAGCGAACCTGTGAAGCTGCCCATCGAGGCGCGGATCGAGCCGAGTCCCGCCGCCGCCGAGGCGCCGATACCGATGCCGTCACATGATCGGCTCGATGTTGTTCGTGTCGGAATCGAGGATGCGGCCAAGAGCACGTTGGCGCTGATGGTCGCCGTGGCTCCGAGAGAACCGGGCGACTCGCGGTCGACGGGGTCCCGGCGAAGTAGACCGTCGAGCCCGAGCCCGTATGGTCCGAGATCGTTACCTCAGAGGATCCGCGGCCTCGCGCGAACGCGGCATGACCCGCCTCCACAAATGACAGGGCGAGCGTGTCAGTCGATGTTCCGCTCGCCGGACGACGCCAACCCCCGTGACCGTGACGCGCGCAGAATGCCAGCGGGGGCGCGGTCGTAATCTCCGCGGTCGGCGACGGCGTCGGGCCGCCGCACGCCTGCCAGTGTCGCGACCGCGGCAAAGGCGAGGCTCGGCCGCGGCCACTCGCCAGCCTGCTCGATTGCGATGGCCGGACTGGGGGCGCGCTTTGCGCGCTCCGCGGCGTTCATCTCCGCAAGCGTAGCGCACGCCGAGACGGTTGCGTGCACGAGCTGGGCGGTCGGCGTCGGGGAGCTTCTACTCCGGCTGCACGGCCATCTCGGTCGCGTCGCGTCGGCGACAGTCTGCGAGGCGCGGCCAGGAAGGGGCGGAGACGGGAGCGGCCTCCGAGGACCGGCCAGGGAGGCGGGCGGCGCCCGCATTGGGCCCATTCCATTGCCACCAGCGTGAGTGGTCGGGGGTGGCTCGATCGGGACGGCCGGGGAACGGCTCGGTTCGCGCGACGCCGCGATCCGGTCCGTCGCGCGCGCCTCCGCCAGGCGTGGGCCAAGGATCTCGCGCAGCTGCCGGGTAGCGCGCAGGAGCAGGCTCTTGTACGTGTTGAGCGGCACGTCCATCGCGCCGGCGGCCTCCGCGTAGTCCATCCCGATCACGATCCGCAGCACGACCGCCGAGCGCTGCTTGAACGGCAGGGCGTCGAGCGCACGCTGGATCTCCGCGCGGATCTCCGCGGCCTCGGCCGAGGCGTAGGGGTCGGGCGCGGTCGACACCGCCTGGAAGGCCGGGCCTGGCCTCCGTGGAGTCGGATCCCATCAGCGCGTCGAGGGAGGCCGGGCGGGACTGGCGCGTGGTCGCCTTCGAAGCGAACCGGAGGGCGATGGTGGTCAGCCACGGGGCGAGCGCAGGCTTCGGCTCGAACCGCTCCATGGCGCGGAAGGCGGCGAGGAAGGTCTCCTGGACCACGTCCTCGGCCGTCTCGCGGCTCCCGGTCAGGCGGTACGCGAGCGTGACGAGACGCGGCGCCGTGCTGGCGAACCAGCTCGGCGTACGCAGCCTCGGAGCCTTCCTTGCATCGTCGGACAAGCTCACGCTCATCCCAGACGCTGTTCTGCACGCGTCCTCCGGGTAGGCCCTGGACGGCTCGCCCCCTGCGGCGCTCCGTCTCCGGCTCGCGGACGGCCGGCAGGCTCGGTGGACCGCGCCTGTGTTCCGCAGTCTGCCACACCGTGGCACCTCGACGCTACCTCACGCGGGACGGCTGCGACCTTCCCGCGACACACTCCCTCGTCTTCGTGATGCGTCGATCGCGCGATGTGTCCCCGATCAGCTCGCCCTGCGCCATTGGCGCTTGCCGGCATCGTACCGCGCTCGTCCAGCATCACGACGGCCCGTGTCCCGGAGACAGGCGTCCCGTGGTCCCGCGGTCCTGCGTCGCACCGGGCCGTCTCCGTACTGTCCACGGTTGCGCTGAAGGCGCCCTGAAACCGGCACCCTCACATCATGACCAGGCCGCCGTCCACCCCGACGACCTGGCCGGTGACGTAGGCCGCCTCGTCCGAGCAGAGGAATGCGACGACGTCGGCCACCTCCTCCACCGTCCCGAAGCGCCCGAGCGGCGTGGCCGAGCGGATCGCCTCCTGGATGGTCGGGGGCAGCACGGAGGTCATCTCGGTCATCACGAAGCCAGGCGCGACGGCGTTGCAGGTGATGCCGCGGCTGGCGACCTCGCGCGCGGTGGCCTTGGTGAGACCGATCAGGCCGGCCTTGGCCGCCGAGTAGTTGGCCTGGCCGGCGTTGCCCGCCTGTCCCGCCACGCTCGCGATGTTGACGATGCGCCCGCGGCGGGCACGGAGCATGGTGCGGAAGGACGGCGCGGGTCGCATAGAAGGCGCCGGTCAGGTTCGTCTGTATCCGGTGTGCCAGGCCTGACGTCGTGCCAGGCCTGGTCGGACATCCGCATGACGAGGTCGTCGCGCGTGATGCCGGCGCTGTTGACCAGGATGTCGACGCGGCCGAACGCCTCGAGCGCGCTCGCGACCAGCGCGTTGGCCGCTGCGGGGTCCGCGGCGGTCGCCGCGACGGGCGATCGCCTCGGCGGCCCAGCGACTCAGCGGCGCTGGTCTCGCGGGCGGCGTCGTCGTCGCCGCGGTAGCTGAAGGCGACGTCGGCGCCCTGAGTCGCCAGCCGCAGGCCGATGGCGCGCCCGATGCCGCGGGACCCGCCGGTCACGATGGCCGCCTTGCCGCTGAGATCGATCACGGTGTCACCTCGCTGGGGCGCTGAGCGGGGTCGGCTACGGTTATGCGGTTCCATGGGCGGGTCCGCCTCGTGGGACATCGGGCACGCGTACACCTGCTCGGCAGATTGTGGCGGGATGAGGCAAGCGGGAGTCACGCCTCAAGGCACGGGCGAGGCGGCGCGGGGCCAGCGCGCCAACGGGCCGCAAGCCACCCGCGGCTACGCGGCTCCGTCGGTGGGAGCCGGGAGGTCGAGGCCCAAGTGATGCGAGAGCGCGCTCCTCACCTGCTGGCGGATGCTGGGGCTGGTCACATGCTGGACTGTGCCGCCGATCTCGAGCGCGGTCACCCTCGACAGATCGACGGTCCGCACCTGGTGGCACAGGATCACGGCGTCCGCAGTCTGGCCAGCATGATCGCGCGGGATCGAGACCTCCCCCGGGTACTTCGGCTGCCGCGTCGAGATCGGGCACACAGTCGCCATCCCGCTCCGGTGGAAGGCTTCGTACGACACGACAAGCGCGCGACGGGCACCCGCCTGCTCGTGGCCTCTGGCGGGATCGAGGTCGACAAGGACGATCGCCCACCGAAGGTCCGCAGCGGTCACGCCGGCCAGGCCTCGCCGTCACGAAAGTCGCGAGCGACCGCGCCCATGTCCGTCCTGAACGAGGGGTCCGCGGCCGCCGTCTCCCAGGCCGCCGCTTCTTCGCGACCCCGGACCTCCAGGTACAGGCGCTCGATGGCCATCTCGACGACGCCGTCCTGGGTGTCGGGAAGGCCGTCGAGTTCGGCCAGCTCGCGAACTCGATGCACCCCCGCAGCGCTCAGGTTGTACGTGCGCTTCATCCGTGTCACGGACGTATCGTCGACGGCCGTGTTCCGGGTGTCAATTCGACGTGCGGGGACCCGTGCGCGGCGCCACGGGATTGCTCGACCTGGAGGAAACGGGCCCACGCGCGTGTCGTGCCATACATCGCGTGGTGCGCGATGACCTGGGCGACTCGCGCCGCGAGCGGCCCGTTCGGGTCGCTCCGGACTCTCCCGCAACAGCGGAGCCCAATCGGCGAGCGTGCCGCGATCGAGGATGTCGTCGATGGCCGACAGGGTGAAGTCCTCGTGGACGAGGTGCCGGTGCTTCATCCCAGGTCGTTCCAGCCCGGCAGACCGTCGGCGATCGCGCGGAGCATCGAGGCCGATGCCTCCGGCGCAGGTTTCGACGACCGCCGCCCAATCGGTCCACCGTCTGGCGAGCCCGCGGTACTCGGCCAGGCGGTTCTCGCCGAGGTCGTACGGCCTGGGCTCCGCCAGCTGGCGGATCAGCTGCTGGCGCACCGCCCCGGGATCGCCGGGCTGCGGATAGAGGGCGTCCATCGGGGCCAGTGCTCCGAGCGCAGCATCATGCGGACATCCCGTCCCACAGCGCCGCGACGTCGAGGTAGTCACGGGTCGCGTTTCGGTCGAAGACCAGGAACGCCTTGATCCGGAGGATCTCCGCCCTGGTGGGCAGGCGCAAGGTGCCGTGGTCGGTCTCGATCTCCTGCGTCTCCAGCGGCGCGCTTCGCCGCAGCTGTCGGATGCCGGTCTCGATGCCGTCGAGCGACCCAAGGATCTGGACAGGCCGGGTGACCCGGGCCGTCTGCCATCCCACCGCAGCCTCCAGGTCCGCCCGCACGCGGTCGAAGCGGTCTCGCAGGTCGCTCAGGACATGGTCCGCGTCGTGGCTCACGCGGTGCCGGGCGTACACGCTCACCGCCGTGCCCCCGACGAGCGTCGCGTCGGGCAACAGGCGTTGCAGGCGCACGGCCGCAGCGATGACCGCGTCCCATTCGGGAGCCGATGGTACCGGGCGCACGGAGCGCTCCGCTTCCGCCGGATTGCCGGTCGGCCGGTCGTCGGCTCCCTCCGGTGAACACGCCGGACTCGGGTGCTGCCAGGGTCACCGACACGCCGAGGGCGTCCGCGAGCCGGCGCAGTCGGTCGATGGAGGGCTGGGTGCGGCCGCGCTCGATGCGGCTGATCTCGCTCTGGGGAACACCCGACACCGCAGCGAGCTGCGCCTGCGACATGCGCAACGCGCGTCGGCGGGCCGCGAGTTGGCGGACCAGGACATCGACCACGCGTCAGACTATGCGCTATACCTCATAGTCCGTCAAGGCGAGGGTCGCCGGTTGGTGAGATACGCCCCAGCCCGGAGCGACACGAGGCGGGGCAGGTCGACACGCAGCCGCTCGGAGCGGCGGAGCTCGATCCGCGTCGGATGAGCCGGCGTGGAGAACGGCGAGCTCCACGTGTCCGGGCCGAACAGGTGCCGACGCAGCACACGCGCCTGCTGCGCCGACGTCTCGGAGTTGGTCGGTTCGTCGAGGGCGAGCTCGAGGGCGCGCCGGACGGGCAGCGGCCAGCGATCCCAGGGAGCGCGCGAGCGCAGCAGCCCCACCGCCTGCGGTCAGCGTCCGCTCTTCGTCCTCGATGGCCTGCTCGACGTCTTCACGCAGCATCGTGCGCCTCGCGCAGGTCTTCCTTCAGCTCGCCGCCTAGAGCGAGTCCGTCAATGATGCGCGCCGCGGGAACGTGGAAGTGCGCAACGAGGGTCCCGACCAGCGCGTCCGCGATGCCGGGGATCGCCGCGCGGTCCCCGATGCCCGCGAGCAGCATGTTGAAGCGCGCGATGATCGCGTCCGCGCTCGTGCGTGGCGCAAGCAGCGGCAGATCATCGCTGTCGCGTCGGCGACCCGATGCGACCTTGAGGACATACAGGTCCTCGACGGACAGCGCGCGCACGTCGTACGTGCGCCCGGGGGTGGTCTCGATGTCGGCAACCTGCGGCGCCTGGTCGAGATCACGGATCATGATGAGACCCCAGATGTTCTCTACCGTCGTGACGTCGAGCCGGAAGCCGGGCCCGTATCGGGCTCGGAACTCGGCCTCGACCTGGGCCACGGGCTGTTCGCCGACCACGGAGGTGAAGACATCGACGTCGAGCAATTCGGCGCGGATGCCATGCGCGGCCATCGCGCTGCCCCCACCAACACGATCGGGCCTGCGATCGGCTCTCCGAGCTGTTCCGAGACCTCGATGAGCCGGCGCACCACCTCGAGCGGCGCGGGCCACTGCACGGCCACGTCCCTGCCTCCCAACGGTCGGCCGCCTGCCGACGGCAGTCTCCGATCCTACGCCGCGGAAGTTGCGCCGCTACATCATCACCAGGCCGCCGTCCACCGCCAGCACCTGGCCGGTGATGAACGCGGCCTCGTCGGAGCACAGGAACGCCACCGCGGCGGCGACCTCGTCGGGCGCTGCCGAAACGGCCGAGCGGGGTCTGCGCCAGCAGCTGGGACTGCAGCGCCTCGGGCAGGTCGCGCGTGAGGTCGGTGGTGACGAAGCCGGGGGCGATGGCATTGCACGTGATGCCCCGGCTCGCGACTTCGCGCGCGGTGGCCTTGGTGAGCCCGATCAGCCCGGCCTTCGACGACGAGTAGTTGGCCTGGCCCGCCTGGCCGGCCTGGCCCGACACGCTCGAGATGTTGACGATGCGCCCGGAGCGCGCCCGGAGCATCGGCCGCAGGACCGCCTTCGTCGCGTAGAAGGCGCCGAAGAGGTTCACCTCGAGCACGGTGCGCCACTCGTCGAGGCTCATCCGCATGATCAGGTCGTCGCGGGTGACGCCGGCGTTGTTGACCAGGATGTCGAGCCGGCCGAAGGTCTCGACCGTGCGCGCGACGAGCGCGGGAGCCGCCTCCGGGTCCGTCACGTCGCCCTCGACCCAGAAGCAGCGCCGGCCCAGCGCCTCCACGTCGCCGCGGGTCGCCTCCGCGGCCTCGACCGGCCCACGGTCGAGGAACGCGATGTCGGCGCCCTGCCGGGCCAGCCGCAGCACGATGGCGCGCCCGATGCCGCGCGCCCCGCCGGTGACGATGGCGGTCTTGTCGGACAGATCGATCACGCGGACACCTCCCTCGCGGCGAAGAACGGGCGAAGCGCGACAGGGGTCGGGTCGTCTGCGACCCAGTCGCCGGGCTGGTGGATGGACACCTCGGGGCCGACGGCCGCCGCCCGCGACGACGCGGACGGATCGGCCGTCCACTCGAGCACGGCGGCGCCGCTGGTGTAGCCGGCGCCGAACGCGACGAACACCAGGCGATCGCCCGGGTGGACGCGCCCCCGTTCGACCGCCTCCGACAGGGCGATCGGCACGGACGCCGCCGACGTGTTGCCGTAGCGGTCGACGTTGACGTACACGCGCTCCATGGAGAGGCCCAGCTGCTTCGCGACCGACTCGATGATGCGGATGTTCGCCTGGTGGGGCACGAAGAGCGAGATGTCGTCCGGGGTCAGCCCGGCGCGCTCGATCGCGGTCAGCGCCGATCGGGCGAGCGTGCGCGTCGCGTAGCGGTAGGTCTCGCGGCCGTCCATCCGGATGAAGTGGCCGCGCCGCTCGAGCGGTGGCGCCCGTCACGGGGTTGCGGTTGCCGCCGGCCGGGATCCAGATGTTGTATGCGCCGCTCGGGATCGACCGTTAGCTCGAAGCCGAGGAGGCCCCCGCCGGCTTCCTGGGACGCCTGCAGCACCACCGCGCCGGCGCCATCGCCGAACAGCACGCAGGTGTTGCGGTCGGTGAAGTCGCAGACCCGCGACAGCGCCTCGGCCCCGACGACCAGCACGGTGCGGTACATGCCGCTGGTGACGTAGGCGTGCGCGGACGTCAGGGCGTAGACCCACCCCGAACACGCCGCCCCGACGTCCATGGCCGCGGCCCGCGACGCGCCGATTGCCTCCTTGACGAGGGCGGCGGTCGAGGGGAACGCGTAGTCGGGCGTGACCGTCGCCACCAGGATCATGTCGATCTCGGCCGGGTCGAGGTCGGCGACGGCGAGCGCGCGGCGGGCGGCCACGGAGGCGAGCGTGGCGGTGGATTCCCACGGGGCGGCGACCCGGCGCTCCCGGATCCCCGTGCGGGACTGGATCCACTCGTCGGAGGTGTCCACGAGCGTGGACAGGTCCGCGTTGGTGAGGATCCGGTCCGGGGCGTAGTACCCCCAGCCCATGATCCGCGCGCTGCGTGGCTGCATGGTCCCCTCGCTCCCCCTCAGGCTGGCTCGATCTCGATCAGCGGTTCCTTCGCCCGGACCAGCGCACCGTCGGCCGCGTGGATGCGGACAACGCGTCCGGATGCGTCGGTCTTGATCTCGTTGAAGAGCTTCATGGCCTCGATCAGCCCGATCACCTGGCCGACCACGACCTCCGTGCCGACGGTGACGTACGGCGCGGCGCCCGGCGAGGGGGCGCCGTAGAAGACGCCGGTCAGCGGCGCGATCACGGCGTGCCCGCGGATGGCCGCATCGGTGTCGTCGGCGGTGTCGCCGGCGGCGGCGCGGGCACCGACCGCCGATCGCGGCCTGCCGGCGGCCTGTTCGCTCCCGGCCGCCTGCGCGCTCCCGGCCGATTGGGCACGATCCGACCCCGCGCGGTCTCCGTCCGACCGACCCGCGCCGAGCCGGTCCGGCCCCTCGCGGTCGCTCCCCGCCCTCCCCTCGCCGAGGTGACGCTGTCCGCCGGCCTGGGACCCGCCCTCTGGCACGCCGGAACCGACGGACCCGCTCGCGGGGAGCGTCTCGACGGTGACGGCGCTCGCCAGCAGCTGGCCGGGCTTGCGGAGCAGGATGCCCAGCTCGCCCGCCTCCACCTCGAGCTCCGCGAGGTCGGAGCGGTCCAGCAGGTCCTCGAGCAGGTCGATCAGCGCCAGCAGCTCGTCGGTGTCGGTCATGCCTCGGTCCACCTGCGCAGGAGCAGCACGCTGTTCTGGCCGCCGAACCCGAAAGCGTTGACGAGCGCCAGGTGGTACGTGCCCCGCCGCGCCTCCCCGCGCACCACGTCCAGCTCCCCCATGTCCGGGTCGGGGTCGTCCAGGTTCAGCGTCGGCGGCACCAGTCCAGTCTGCAGCGTGCGGATCGCCAGCGCCGCCGCGATCGCGCCGGCGGCGCCCAGCGTGTGACCCATCGCGCCCTTCGTCGCGGTCACCGCGACGCGACCGGCGTGCTCGCCCAAGAGGGCGTGCAGCCCGCCCAGCTCGGCCCTGTCGCCCTCCGGCGTGCTCGTCGCATGGGCGCTGACGACGTCCGCCTCGCCCGGCGACCTTCCGGCCTTCGCGAACGCGCGGCGCGCCGCCCGAACGGCGCCGCTGGCTGCCGGAGCGGGCAGCGTCGGGTGGTACCCGTCGGCGGAGGCGCCGTACCCCTCGAGTTCGGCGAGGATCCGGGCGTCTCGCGATCGGGCGTGGGCCAGGTCCTCGAGGACGAGCGTGGCCGCGCCCTCGGCGATGACGAAGCCGTCGCGGCCCGCATCGAAGGGGCGACTGGCGGTGGACGGGTCGCCGTTGCGGGTGCTGAGCGCCTTCATGGCGGAGAACGCGCCGACGATCCCCTCGAGCACGGTGGCCTCCGTGCCGCCGGCAAGCATGACGTCGGCGTCGCCGCGGAGGATGGTCTCGGCCGCCTCGCCGATCGCATTGCCGCCGCTCGCGCAGGCGCTGACCGTGGCCATGCTGGGACCGCGCGCGCCGAACACGATCCCGAGATGCCCGGGCGTCATGTTGGCGATCGCCATGGGCACGAAGAACGGGCTCAGGCGATCCGGACCGCGCTCCACGTACGTGCGGATCTCGTCGAAGATCGTGGCGGCGCCGCCGAAGCCGGTGCCGACGAACGCGCCGGTCGCATCGCCCAGCGCGCCCTCGAGCCGCTCGGGGAGCCCGGCGTCCGCCAGCGCCTCCTGCGTCGCCAGCAGCGAGAGCTGGGTCGCCCGATCGGTGCGCCGGATCGACTTGCGGTCCAGGACCCGCGCGGGATCGGCCTCGAGGGCCTCGCCCGCGATGCGGCTGTCGAGCCGGGACGCGTCGAACGAGGAGATGGCGCGGATCCCCGACTGGCCCGCGATCAGCCGCTCCCACGTGGTGGGGAGATCGGCGCCCAGCGGCGTGACGGCGCCCAGCCCGGTGACGACGACGCGGCGCGGGCCGGCGGCCGTCATGGGCGGCAGTGGCCGGCGGGCATGGCAGCGGCCGAATGGCGTGCGCGCCGTCACCGGACGTAGCGCCCCGTGCGGACCGTCGCGGCGCGGTACACGTCGCCCGCCAGCCCGCGCTCGGACAGCTCGTCGCTCACCTGGCGCGTGTCGTAGGGGGAGCGACGCAGTTCGGCGCGGACCTCGTCGCCGTCGATCTCGAGCAGCGCCCAGGCCGCGTCCGGGTCGCCGTCGAACGCGTACCCGCACGAGCCGGGGTTGATCACCTGCTTCCAGCCCAGGTCCCGCACGTCCGCGACGTGCGTGTGCCCTACCGTGACGATCCGCGCGTCGGTGCGCGCCAGGCGCTCCACGACCGTGGCGGCGTCCACGTCCGCGCCGAACCCGTAGGTCTGGCTGCCCGGCGAGGCGTGGCAGAAGAGCACGAGGGTGTCGTCGACTCTGAAGCGACGCTCGGCCGGCAGGCGGCGCAGCCAGTCGAGCCGCTCGTCGCCGAGCTGGTCGTGCGCCCATTCGGCGGCCACCACATTCACGTGTGGCACTTCGTCGAACCACGGGAACGCCGCGGCCAGGTCGAGGTCGGCGGCCGCGATGTCGGTGTTGCCCTGGATCACGGCCGCGCCCAGCGCCTCCAGCTCGCGCACCCGGTCCACCACCTCGGCCGGACGGGGGCCGTTCAGGACATAGTCGCCGAGCACCGCGACCAGGTCGGGCGCCTCGCGGCGCACGTCGGCGAGCGCCGCGTCGAGTGCGGCGACGTTGCCGTGGATGTCGGACAGCAGGGCGATACGGGTCGTCATGGACTCCTCGTGGGCCGTCAGCGGAGCGTGCCGGGCGGCGGGATGATGAAGGCGAGCAGGGCCTCGCAGGCGACCTCGCCGTCGACGCTGGCGACGGCGCGGCCCTTGCCGAACCGGCGGCCGAGCTTCTCCATGGTGATCTCCAGCCGAAGGGTGTCGCCGGGAACGACGATGCGCTTGAACCGGCACTCCTCGATGCTGGCGAAGAGCCCCATCGTCTCGCCGTATCCGGGCTGCTTCGCCACGTAGACGGCCATGGTCTGGGCCAGGGCCTCCACCTGCAGCACGCCCGGCATGACGGGCTGGCCGGGGAAGTGGCCCTGGAAGTACCACTCGGTGGCGGTCACGGCCTTCTGGCCCACGATCCGGCTGTGTTCGGGGTCGTACTCCACGATCCGGTCGACGAGCAGGAACGGCCAGCGGTGCGGGATGAGGGCCTGGATCTCGCGGGTCGTCAGCGTCACGACGGCGGCCTGCGAGGGCGTGGGGTCGCCCATCGTCGTCGCCTGGCTCGCCTGGTCGTCTGTCATGCCTTCTCCTCGAGCGTTCTCAGTCGCGCGCGGCGGCCACGAACGCGGCTGGGCCGACCCGGTCGAGCAGGTTGGTGGTGAAGTTCCCCTCCAGGAACACGGGGTGCGACAGGATCGCGCGGTGGAAGGCCACGTTGGTCTCGAGGCCATCGACCTGCAGCTCGGCAAGCGCGGTGCGGGCGCGGGCGATGGCCGTCCGCGGTCGGGGCCGTGCACCACCAGCTTCCCCAGCAGCGAGTCGTAGTAGGGCGGCACCTCGTAGCCGCGGTACAGGTGACTGTCCATCCGCACGCCCGGTCCGCCCGGCGCCAGGTACGCCTCGATGGTGCCCGCCTGCGGCCGGAAGTCGTGCGCCACGTCCTCGGCCGTGATGCGGAACTCGATGGCGTGGCCGCGCAGCTGCACGTCGGCCTGCGAGTACCCGAGCGGTTCGCCCGCCGCGATCCGGATCTGCTCGACCACCATGTCGATCCCGGAGAGCATCTCGGTCACCGGATGCTCCACCTGGATGCGGCAGTTGATCTCGATGAAGAAGTAGTTGCCCTGCGCGTCGACCAGGAACTCCAGCGTGCCCACGTTCTCGTAGCCGGCGGCCACGATCGCGTGCACGGCCTCTTCGCAGAGGTGACGCCGGCTGTCGGGGCCGAGCGCCGGTGTGGGCGCCTCCTCGATGAGCTTCTGGTGACGCCGCTGCACGGAGCAGTCGCGCTCACCGACGTGCACGCCGTTGCCGTAGCGGTCCACGATGACCTGGACTTCGACGTGCCGGTTCTCCTCGAGCCACCGCTCCAGGTACAGGCCGTCGTCCCCGAACGCGGCTCGCGCCTCGGAGCGGCAGATGGGCAGGGCCTGCTCCAGCTCGCGCGGCGAGTGGACCATGCGCATGCCCTTGCCGCCGCCGCCGGCCGATGGCTTGACGAGGACCGGGTAGCCGATCCGCTCGGCCTCGTCGAGGGCGTGGGCGTCGTCGCGGAGCAGCCCCGACCCGGGGATCGTGGGGCAGCCCGTGCTCGGCGAACAGCCGGCGGGTGGCGGCCTTGGAGGCGAAGCGCTCCAGCACCTCGGCGGGCGGGCCGATGAAGGTCAGCCCGTGCGCGCGGACGGTATCGGCGAACGCATCGTCCTCCGAGAGGAAACCGTAGCCTGGATGGATGGCGTCGCATCCCGTCACGATCGCGGCGGAGATCACCGCGGCGGCCGACAGGTAGCTGCGCTTCGCGTCGGGCGGCCCGATGCAGATCGCCTCGTCGGCCTGCCGGACCGCCAGCGTGTCGATGTCGGCCTCGCTGTACGCCACGACGGCGGGCACGTTGAGCTGGCGGCACGCCCGCAGGACGCGCAGGGCGATCTCGCCGCGGTTGGCGATCAGGATCCTGGAGAACACGTCAGGCTCCCTCGGGCCCGGTTGCCGGCGCGTCGGACGCGGACGGGGGCATGGGCGCGGACGCCGCCTCGGCGCGGACACTTCGGGCGCGGACGTTTCGGGCGGGAACGCCGCCTCCGGCGCGGAAGGCGACCTCGGGCGCACCGGGCGCGGGCGAGACCGGCAGCGGCAGGTCGACGTGCACGAGCGGCTGGCCGTACTCGACGGCCTCCCCCGCCTGCGCGAGGAGGCGCCCGACGAAGCCGTCTGCCGGCGCGACCACGTCCTGGCGGACGCCGAGGCAGTCGACGTATCCGACCACGTCGCCGCTCAGGACGTGCCGGCCGGTGGTCCACCCTTCGCGCGGCGTGAAGTAGCCCACGGCGGGTGACGTGGCGATCGCGGGCGCGGACGGATCGATGCCGGTGGGGAGGTCGTCGCCGGCGTCGAGATCGCGGCGCACGTCGACGCCGACCCCGCGCCGGCCCCGCGGGCCTCGCCTGCCCCGCCTGCCCGGCCGCCGCCGATGCGACCTTCGGGGCGGCGGTCGCCGCGGACGCCGCGAGCGGTGGGCGTTCCAGCCGACCCGCTGCCCTGAGCGGCGAGGGCGCCGTCGGGCTCGCCCGGGCGGGTCTCGTCGTGGCCGACGCCGTGCGTCTCCGCATGCCCCGGCGAGCCGGGCTCGAACACGCCGCCGCGCCGGCGGCGTCCTTCCGGCAGCGGCCTGGTGCGGCGCCGGTCGTACGGCTTGCGGAGCCGGATGCGCCACGCGTTGGTGCGGACCTCGAGTTCGCCCAGCCCGCTGGCGTCGAGCCGTGCGATCAGGGCCGGCAGCAGGTCGTCGGCGAGTCGCGAGATCGTCTCGGGCGGACGCGCGCCATCCGTCTCGGCGGTCGGTCGGACTCAGCCGAGTGCGGGGCCGACGGCGGACAGATCCCCATCCGACGCGCCGTCGATCGACTCCACGATCGCCTCGACGTCGGGTGCCGGCCGGGAGTCGTCCACTTACAGGTCCTCCCGCAGCGGCGCGTCGACATCGGGCCCGACCACGGGTCGTGCGGCGCCGCCCTCGGGGACGCCGAGGGTCGCCCGACCGGCCTCGATCAGGTCGCGGAGGCGACCGGCCAGGTCTGGACGCCTGGCCGCTGGCGGCACCTCTCGCTCGACGGTGGTGAATGCGCCCATGCTCCGGTAGCGCGCGTACCGGCGCTCCAGCAGCTCGTCGAGCGGCAGCGCCTCGAGCCGAACGAGGTGCTCGGACAGCCGGGTCGCGAGGGCCGCCGCCATCGCCACGGGATCCTCCTGCGCCCCGCCGGCCGGCTCGCCCACGACCTCGTCGACGACGCCGAGCGCCAGCTGGTCCTGCGCCGTCATCCGCATCGACGCGGCCGCCTGGCGGGCCGCGGCCGCGTCGCGCCAGAGGATGCTCGCGCAGCCTTCGGGGCTGATGACCGAGTAGACCGCATTCTCCAGGGCAAGCACCACGTCCGCGGTGGCGATCCCGAGCGCCCCGCCCGAGCCGCCCTCGCCGGTGATCACGGTGACGATCGGCGTGCGGAGGCCGCTCATCACGGCGATGGAGCGCGCGATCGCCTCGGCCACGCCGCGCTCCTCGGACGCCGGGCCTGGATAGGCGCCGCCGGTGTCGACGAACGTGACGACCGGCATGTGGAAGCGCTCGGCCAGCCGGAACAGGCGCATCGCCTTGCGGTACCCCTCGGGGTGGGCCATGCCGAAGTTCCGGCGGATGTTCTCGTCCGTCTCGGAGCCGCGCTGGTGTCCGACGAACACGAACGAGTGGCCGGGCATCCGCGCCAGGCCGGTCACGATCGCGGGGTCGTCACCGAAGAGCCGGTCGCCGTGCAGCTCCACGACGTCGGTGGCCATCGCACGGACGAGGTCCAGCGTGTGCGGCCGCTTGACGTTGCGAGCCGCCTGGACGCGCGCCCAGGCCCGTTCCTGCGCCGCGGCGTCGGGAGGCTGCGACGAGGGGGACGCGGCCATGCCGGCGGGGCCCCCGCGTGTGCCGGGCTGGCGGCCCGACGTGCCGCCGGCCCAGTCGGCCACGTTGCCACTGCCGCCCGATCTGCCCGATCCGCCCGATCCGCCCGATCCGCCCGAGACGGACGATGCGCCGGATCCGGCCACGCCACCCGCGGAGCGCCTGCCCCGAGCCCGACCCGTCGCCGGTCCCAGGAAGGGCGCCGATCACCTCGGCCGCGTGCGCGCCGAGCGCCGCCGCGCCGCGCCTGCCGGCCTCGAGCACGGGCAGGTTGGGCAGCTTCGTGTTCAGGAACCCGAACGGCCGGAAACCGGCCTCGCGCCCGTCGCCTGCGGCCCGTGCGGCGAGGGACCCGGACGGGAGCGTCGCGCTCGAGCACGGCGAGCCTTCCCGGAGGTAGCCCAGGATCGTGACCAGCTCGTCGCGCAGCCGGTCGCGTGGGACCACGCGATCCAGGAACCCGTGTTCCAGCAGGAACTCGGCTCGCTGGTAGTCGGGCGGCAGCTCGACGGCGATCGTTCCGCTGGTGACGCGCTCGCCGGCGAACCTGATCAGCGCCTCGGGCTCGGCGAGGTTGACGTCGCCGAGCACGGCGTACGAGGCGAAGACCCCGCCCGTGGTCGGATCCGTCATGACGCTCACGTACGGGATCCCGGCCGCCGCCAGCCGGTCGAGGGCCGCGCACGTCTTCGCCAGCTGCATCAGGGCCAGCGTGCCTTCCTGCATCCGCGCGCCGCCGGACGCCGACACGATGACGAGCGGCATGGGGGCTCGCAGCGCGTGCTCCGCCGCCCGCGCCACCTTCTCGCCCACCACGGAACCCATGGACCCGCCGATGAACGCGAAGTCCATCACGCAGATCGCCGCGGGCTGGCCGCCGATCCGCCCGACACCCCAGACGGCGGCGTCGCGCAGGCCGCTGGAGATCCGGGCGGCCGCCAGGCGGTCGGGGTAGGTCTTCAGGTCGACGAAACCAAGCGGGTCGTTCGACTCCAGGCCGGTGTCGTGCTCCTCGAACGAATCCGCGTCCAGCGAGCAGGCGGAGGCGGGCCTCCGCCCGAAGCCGGAAGTGATGGCCGCACTTGGCGCAGACCCGCCAGCTCCGTTCGAGCTGCTTGTTGTACAGCATCTCGCCGCAGCTCGGGCACTGGGTCCACTGGTCGGGCGGGAACTCGCGGCGCCGGGGCAGGAACGGCAGCTTGATCGGCATCAGGCGTCTCTCCGCAGCCGCCGCCAGGCGACGACGGCGGCCCCGGCGATCGACATGCCCGACGCGATGGCGCCCCCGACGAGCACGGGACGGGGGACGCGCCCGACGGCGCGGCCGAGCGGCGCGGGCGTGGTGAGCTCCAGGGCGACCGGCATGGGGAGCACCGCGACTTCCGCCAGCGGCGCCAGGGCCGCCCCCGGTGCGTGGGAGTCGTCGGCCACCAGCCGGGATCGGGCTTCGCGGCGGAGCCGCGCAGCCAGCCGCTCCTCGAAGCGGAACGAGGGATGGAAGCGCACCAGGCTGCGAGAGAGCACCTCGGCGGCGTGGACCAGCTCGGGGTCGCGCAGGTCGAGGTCGTCGTGGACGATCGTCACGTGGGCCGAGCTCCGTCGCCCGCGTCCGCTCCGTCGGTCCCGCGGGCCGCCCGTGCCCCGTCGGTCCCGGGGGCCGCCCGTGGCCCGTCGGCAGACGCCGCCCGTGGCCCGTCGGCAGACGCCCCGCGCGCCCGCAGCTCGTTGGCGACGCTGCGCAGCGAGCGGTGCAACAGGACGCGGACCGCGCCCTCCGACCTGCCCATGACGCCGGCGATCTCCGGGATCGACATCTCGTCGACGAACCGCAGGATCACGGCCGTGCGCCGGTCGGACGGCAGCCGGTCCACTGCCCTCCAGGCACGTGCCGCCTCGTCGTGCCGGGCCGCTGCCGCGGCCGGGTCGTCGTGGCTGGAGACGTCGAGCGCGGCGTCGAGCGGGGCGGTCGGATGCCGCCGCGCGGAACGGCGCTCGTTGCTGGCCAGGTGCCGCGCGATCTGGAACAGCCACGAGCGGAAGCTCGACGTTCCCGTCGCTCGCGGGCACCTCGTGGAAGCGCGGCAGGGCCGCCAGCGCCTGCAGGAAGACCTGCTCCGTCAGGTCCTCGGCGGCGTGGTGGTCGGCAAGCTGGTAGACGGCGAAGCTGTAGACCTGTGCCACGTACCTTCGATACAGCGTCTCGAACCGGCTGGGGTCGCGGCGGGCTGCCTCGACCGCGGGCCGATCCGGGTCGAACACGACGAGGGCCTCCTCGTCCCGACCACTTACCTTCCTGAACACCGCCGCAGTCTACTTGTTACGCGGCCGACCGCGCCGTCCGCCCCCGGTCACCCCACCCGGCAGCGGACCACCTCGCCCGCGTCGACGGGCACGATCCCCTCCCCGGTTCGGACCAGCAGCGCCCCCGTCCCCTGATCGACCCCCTCGCCGATGCCCTCGATCTCGCGCCCGCCGACCTCGACCGCCACCTGCCGGCCCGTGGTCTGTTGCCGCCGGTCCCACCCGCCGGCGTCGAACCGTCCGCCTCGCAGGGCCTCGAGTCGCGGCTCCAGCCGGTCGAGGAACCCGGCGAGCAGGGCGTCGCGATCGACCGGCCGGCCCGCGGACACCTCGGACAGGCTGGACATGCCGCCAGCCAGGTCGGGCGGGAAGTCGGCCGCGGACCACTGCACGTTCACGCCGATCCCGACCACGACGGTCTGGAGCCCCCCGTCCGCGACTGTCGACTCGCCCAGCACGCCCGCGACCTTGCGCAGGCCGCCGTCTGGATCCGGCGCGACGATGTCGTTCGGCCACTTGAGGCCGAGCCTGCCGTCGCGAAGGCCCGCCACGTCCTCCGCGGCGTCGGTCATCGCCAGCGCGACGATCGCGGCCAGCTTCCACGCGCCGGACGCCGGCAGCCACCCCGGACGGAACCCGACCGAGAGGAGGAGCGCGGCACCGGGGGGCGCCGTCCACGCCCGGCCGTGTCGTCCCCGGCCCGCCGTCTGCTCGTCCGCCACCGCGACGCACACCTCGGGCTCGCCCGCCGCGAGCCAGCCCGCGACGATGGACTGCGTGGAGGCGACTCGGCCGAAGCGCTCGAGACGCGCGGGAAATGGGCGGGGCGACAGCGCCTGCGCGAGAGCGAGCGCCTGCGGGAGAGCGCCGAGCGTCGACGCCGGCCCCGCCGCATGGGGTTCGGAGCCCGGCGTCACTGCCGGGTCGGCGCCCAAATCGCCGGCCCCCCAACGCTCGTCCATGGATCAGTGCGGCGCGCTCGCCACCTCTGGCTCCGGCCGCTCCAGCTCGAACGCCCGATGGAGCGCCCGGGACGCCCGCTCGAGCTGCGACTCGTCGATCATGCAGGTGATCCTGACCTCCGAGGTGGAGATCATCTCGATGTTGATCTGCTCGTCGGCGAGGGTCCCGAACATGCGGGCGGCATACCCCGGCGCGTTCTGGATCCCGGCACCCACGATCGACACCTTGGCCACCGACTCGTCCGCCGCCAGCTCGCGCGCCCCCATCTCCCGGACGACCGGCTCGAGCAGCCGGCGGGCACGGGCAAGATCGGAGCGCGGCACCGTGAACGACAGGTCGGTCGTCCCCTCGTGCCCCACGTTCTGCACGATCATGTCGACGTTGATCCCGTCGTCGGCGAGCGGCGCGAAGACGCTCCGCGCGATTCCCGGACGGTCCGGCACGGCGACGACCGTCAGCTTGGCGACGTTCCGGTCGCTCGCCAGGCCGCGCACCTTGTTGCGCTGCTCCACGTGGAGGTCCTCCTTGATGCGCGTTCCGGGGTGGTCGCTGAACGTGGACCGCACCGCGATCTCGACGTCGTTCACCCAGCCGAGCTCGACGGCGCGCGTCTGCATGACCTGGGCGCCCTGGTGGGCAAGCTCGAGCATCTCCTCGTAGCCGATCACCGGCAGGAGCCGCGCCTCCGGCACAATTCGGGGGTCGGCGGTGAAGATGCCCTCGACGTCGGTGAAGATCTCGCAGCGGTCGGCGCCGAGGCGCGCCGCCAGTGCGACGGCAGTGGTGTCGGA
Source organism: uncultured Chloroflexia bacterium (assembly GCA_963759135.1). Lineage (GTDB taxonomy): Bacteria > Chloroflexota > Limnocylindria > Limnocylindrales > CSP1-4 > JAJYNJ01. Next base: position 46,964 of record CAVWXU010000024.1, read on the forward strand.
GCCGCCGCGGCCGAGCGTGGTGATCTCGCCCATGGTGTGGCTGTCGTGGGTCGAGCCCTGGAACCCGGCGACGATCACCACGTGCCCGGCCTCGAGCTCTCGCACGATCCGCGCGGGGTCGACGTTGGCGATCCGGGCGCGGCCGTGCGCCGTGTCGGTGCGGATGCCGGCCTGTGCGCCGGTCAGCGAGATGGCGGGCACGCCGAGCGTGTGCAGCGCCATCGTGACGAGGGCGCAGCTCTGGTACTCGCCGGTCGCGAGCAGGTGGTCCATCTCCCGGGGGTCGGGTTCGCGCGTGATCTGCCAGGCCAGCTCGATCAGGTGGTCCGTGGTGTCGCCCATGGCGCTGACGACGACGACCAGCGCCGAGCCGGTGGCCCGCTCCGCGGCGATGCGGCCGGCGACGTGGCGGATGCGATCGGCGTCGGCGAGCGACGAGCCGCCGTACTTCTGGACGACCAGGGGCATGGCGGGGATTGTATCGGGAGGTGCTGCCGCCTTGCGGCGATCCTCGATGCCCGGCGGCGAGCACGGCGAGCCTTGACGGGTTCTTGTTGGCGCCACGCTACGATTGCCACCGATGTCTCCCGCCGCCCGGCCCCCGCGAGCGCGCATCCTCGTGGTCGAGGACGAGGCCCGCCTGCGGGCGCTGCTGCGGCTGTACCTCGAGCGGGCCGGCTACGAGGTCCGTGAGGCCGGGGACGGACGGGCGGCGCTCGACGCGTTCGACGAAGACCCGGCCGACCTGCTGGTCGTGGACCTCATGCTGCCGAAGCTCCAGGGCGAGGCGCTGATCACGGCGATCCGCGAGGACTCGCAGGTCCCGATCCTGATCACATCGGCGAAGCGCAGCGACGTCGAGCGCATCGCGGGACTGCGGCTGGGCGCGGACGATTACCTGCCGAAGCCGTTCAACGTGCACGAGCTGGTCGAGCGCGTGAACGCGATCCTGCGCCGCACGGGCACGGGTGCCGGAAGCGGCGAGGCCGGCATCCTGGGCATGGGCGTGACCGGCGTCCGGGTGGCGGCCGGAGCGGCTTCCGGGCGCGAGGCGCCCGGTCACCTTTCGTTCGCGGGCGGCCGCCTCGTCTTCGAGCCGCCGACCCGCGCGTACACCTGCGGCGACGAGTCCGGCCGGCTCACCCCGGCCGAGGCGCGCCTGCTGCTCGCCCTCGTCCGCGCAGGCGGGTCGCCGCTCGACCGCGACCAGCTGCTCCAGGCCGTGGCAGGCCCGCACGCGGAGACCTCCCGGAACGTCGACGTGCACGTCGGGAACCTGCGCAGGAAGCTCGAGGACGACCCGGCGAAGCCGTGGGCGATCGAGACGATCCCGGACGTCGGGTACCGCTGGCTCGCGCCCGTCGACCCGCCTGAGGATCCGGATCGGTCGGCGGGAGCCGGTCGCACGGGCACGTCGGACCGGTCTGCCGGGCCGGGGCAGTCCGGCCGCATGCAGATCCGTCGGTCGTCCGTCCGGCCCTGCACGACCACGCGAAGGCCTGACGATGGACCGGCTGGGCGTCCGGCTCGCGCTCGCCATCGGCGGTGCCGTGGCCGTCGTCATCGTCCTGACCGGGATCCTCGTCAATGTCGTGGTCGGATCGCGGTTCTCCCAGTACCTGACACAGGAGCAGACCAGCCGGCGGGACGAGGCCGCGGCCATCCTCGCCGACGAGTACCGTCTCAACGGGTCGCTTGCGCTCACCGGCCTCGAAGTGCGCCAGCTGGTGACCGCCGCAGGTGGGCCGATCGCGATCTACGACCCGTCGGGCTCGCTGCTCGCCCGATCGGCCGGTTTCGGGGCGGCGCAGGGAGGCCCGGTGGACAGCTCGCCGATCGTCGCCGGAGGGCAGACGGTCGGCCGGCTCGACGTCCAGAGTCGCGGTCTCGCCGTGGCGGCCGTGCGGTCCGCGTCGCTCGCGTTTCGCCGGGGCATCGACCAGACGCTGCTCATCGCCGGGCTGGTCGCCGTTGTCGTCAGCGTGGCCGTCGCCCTGGTCATGGGCCTGCGCATGACGCGGCCGCTGGCGTTGCTCGCCGCCGCCGCGCACCGGCTGGGGGGCGGCGACCTGGCAACGCGCGTGCCGGTGCCGACGGACCGCGAGGGCCACGAACTGGCGGTCGCGTTCAACTCGATGGCGGAGAACCTGCAGCGCTCGGAGCAGCTGCGACGTCGCGCCGCCAGCGACCTCGCGCACGAGATCGCCACGCCGGTCACGGTGCTGACCACGCAGCTCGACGCGCTGGCGGACGGCGTGGTCCCGGCCACGCCGGACCAGCTGGCGGCGACGCGCGAGACGGCGGGGGAGGTCTCGAGGCTCGTGGGCGACCTGCACGACCTCGCGGCGGCGGAGGGCGCGGCCCTGTTGCGATCGCCCGAGCGCGTGAACCTGCTCTCGCTGGCCACCGACTGCGCGGCCGCCGTGCAGGCACTCTACGGGCAGGAGGGCGTGGCATTGCTCGGCCCGGGGGCCCTGGAGGCAACCGTGGTCGCCCACGTCGATCCTCGGCAGGTGGAGCGTTCGCTGCAGAACCTGCTCACCAACGCCGCCGTGTACACCCCCAAGGGCGGCACAGTCCGGCTGAGCGTGGCACGGGAGGGCCCGGTCGCGCGGATCAGGGTGTCGGACACGGGGCCGGGGATCCCACCGGACCAGCAGGCCCGCGTCTTCGAGCGCTTCTACCGCGCGGACCCGGCGCGCGCCCGCAGGCCGGGACAGCCGGGAGGGACCGGGATCGGGCTCACGGTGGCGCGCGAGCTGGCCCGCGCCAACGGTGGCGACGTGCGGATCGAGTCGTCGTCGCCGCAGGGCACGACGTTCGTCATCGAGCTGCCGCTGGGCTGACCGAGCGCTACTCGGCCTCGACCACGATGGGGCCGGCGTTGCGCGGCGCGACCGGGCGGACCCTCCCGGGAAGCGCGTTGTCCGCCGCCACGCGCGCCATGGCCTCCCCCGCCGCCTCCAGCGTCGACTCGTCGTCGGCGAAGGCGATGACGCTCGACCCGGCGCCCGACAGGCAGGCCCCCAGCGCGCCGGCCCCGCGGGCCGCGGCCAGCAACGCGGGAAGCTCCGGGTAGACGGCCGCGCGGTACGGCTCGTGCAGGCGGTCCTCGGTCGCCTCGCGCAGCAGGGCGTACCGGCCGCTGCTGATGGCGGCGACCGCCAGCGCGGCGCGGCTCACGTTGAAGGCTGCGTCGCGGTGCAGCACCTCGCGGGGAAGCGCGGCGCGCATGGCGGCAGTCGAGAGATGCCGCTCGGGAATGAAGAGCACGGCGCGAAGCCTGCCCGGCACGTCGAATCGCACGACCTCGGGACGTCCCCCGCTCACGGCGACGACCACGAACCCGCCGAGCAGCGCCGCCGACGCGTTGTCCGGGTGCCCCTCCAGCTCGCACGCGAGCTCGAGCTGGCGTCGCGCGTCCAGGGCGCCGCCCGTCAGCGCGTCCGCCGCCACGAGACCCGCCACCGTGGCCGCCGCGGAGGAGCCCAGGCCGCGCGCCAGCGGGACCTCGTTGCGCATCGCGATCCGCCAGCCGATGCCCGGCGGCACCTCGCCGAGCGCCCACCGCAGCCCGAGCTCGAGTGCCAGGACGAAGCGGTTCTGCCGATCCCCCGCGAGCTGGCCCTCGCCTTCGCCGGTGACGGAGAGCTCGACTCCCGGACCATCGAGGACCTCCACGCTGACGCGGTTGACCAGGTCGAGGGCCATCGCCAGGGTGTCGTATCCCGCGCCGAGGTTGGCGGTGCTGGCCGGCACGTCGACGACCACGCGGCGGCGCACGATCCCCCGGAATGGCGGCGGCGGCGTGGCGTGGCGCGGTGGAACGACTGTCTCGTCCGCGGGCGAGGCCCCAGCGTCGTCAGGGCCCTCGGCGCCCGCCGGGGCTTCTGCGCCGGCAGGAATCTGCCCGCCGGCAGAGCCGGCCAGCGGCGGCGGTTTCGCCCCCCGGCGACGCCGTGTCACCACCCCAGCGCCCCCATGACTCCCTCGACGGTGGACGGGGCCGTGACCCCCGGCAGCACGTTGCGTCGAGCCGTGTCCGGGTCCTTGAGCCCGTGTCCGGTCAGCACGCAGACGATCGTACCGCCCGGGTCGATGGCGCCCTCCGCCGCCAGCTTCCGGACGCCCGCGACCGATGCCGCGCTCGCCGGCTCGCAGAAGACGCCCTCGTATCGCGCGAGGTCGCGGTAGGCGTCGAGGATCTCCTCGTCGGTGACTGCCTCGATCCGGCCGCCTGACTCGTCCCTGGCCCGTTCCGCCTTGTGCCAGCTGGCCGGGTTGCCGATGCGGATGGCCGTCGCCACCGTCTCCGGGTTCTCGATCGGGTGGCCGAGCACGATTGGCGCCGCCCCGGCCGCCTGGAACCCGAGCATGACGGGCCGCGTCTCGACCAGTCCGGCGTCGCGGTACTCGGTGAAGCCGGCCCAGTACGCGCTGATGTTGCCGGCGTTGCCGACCGGGATCGCCAGGTAGTCCGGCGCACCGCCCAGGTCGTCGCACACCTCGAACGCGGCGGTCTTCTGCCCTTCCAGGCGATACGGGTTGACCGAGTTCACCAGGGTCACCGGGTGACCGGTCTGCGGGCCCGACGCGGCAAGCTCGCGCACCACGCGCAGCGCGTCGTCGAAGTTGCCGTCCACGGCGACCACGCGGGCCCCGGCGACCTGCGCCTGGAGCAGCTTGCCGGCCGCGATCCGGCCGGCCGGGAGCACGACGATCACTTCGAGGCCTGCGCTCGCCCCGTACGCCGCCGCCGATGCGGACGTGTTGCCGGTTGACGCGCAGATGACCGCTCGCGCTCCCTCTTCGAGCGCCTTCGCCACCGCGACCACCATGCCGCGGTCCTTGAACGAGCCGGTCGGGTTCATGCCCTCGAACTTCAGGTACAGCTCGGGACAGCCGATGGCCCGGCCCAGGGTGCGCGCGTGGACGAGGGGGGTGAACCCCTCGCCGAGCGAGAGCGGCGGCGTCAGCGAGCTCACCGGCAGGAAGCTTGCGTACCGGTGGAGCAGGCGGGGCCGCGCACCCGTCGTGGCCTGCTGCTGTCGCAGGTGCCGCAGCACCTCGCTCATGCGCATCGCTTCAGCGGACCTCCAGGACCGGGAAGAGCGTGACGTCGCCGGACGCCGCCAGCTGTCGCCTCGCGTCCGCGAGCGGCGCCGGTCCCACCATCGATGTGGCGCCAGCCGCCGTGCGCCAGCCAGCGTCGGCTGGCGTCCATCCCGTCGACCAGGCGGTCGGCGGGAAGCGCCACGGCCTCTGGCAGGCCGCCCCACGTGGATCCCCGGCCGCGCGCGATGGCCAGCAGGTCGCCTAGCACCGCGCTGCTGGTGGCCACGCCGCCGGCGCCGGGGCCGACGAACGCGACCGTCCCGACGGGTTCGCCGTCGATCTCGATGCGGTTCTCCGCTCCCTCGATCCGGGCGAGCGGATCGGCGGACGGCACGGCCGCAGGAAGCACCCAGGCGCCCACAAGCCCGTCGGACGCGAGGGTCGCGGCGGCCACGAGCTTGACGACCAGGCCGTCGCGCCGGGCGGCCTCGATCAGCGGACCGTCGACAGCCGTGATCCCCGGCCCCGCGTCGCCCGAGAGCGCCGGGGGGGCGCGGCGGATCGCGGACACGTCCGGCCAGGCGCCAAAGGCGAGCCGGATCAGGATCGCCAGCTTGTCGGCTGCGTCGCGCCCCTCGACGTCCGCGCTCGGGTCGGCCTCCAGGTACCCCAGCGACTTCGCCTGCGCGATCGCTTCGGCGCAGGAGGAGCCGGCGCTCGCCATCGAGGTCAGGACGAAGTTCGTCGACCCGCTGACGATCCCGCGCACGGAGGTGATGCGGTTGGCGCCCAGGTCGGACGCCAGCGGCGACAGCACGGGGATGCCACCCCCGACCGCGGCCTCGAAGCGCAGTGCGACGTTCCGGGCGCGGGCCAGGTGCTCCAGCTCGGCGCCCCGGCGCGCGAGCAGCGCCTTGTTCGCGGTCACCACGGAGTGCCCGGCGTCCAGTGCCGCGGCCACGAGCCGGCCGGCGCCCTCGACACCGCCGATGAGCTCGACGATCACGTCGACGTCGGGCCCGCCGATCAGGCGCGCGCCGTCGTCGACGCACTCCACGCCGGCCAGGTCCAGCCCTTCGAGCCGCTCGGGATCGCGATCCGCCACGGCGACAAGCCGAACCTCGCCCCCGCCTGTCCCGGCGCGGAAGCGCCCGTCATGTCGCAGCAGCCCGCGGGCTACCTCCCGGCCGACGGTCCCGAGACCGAGGAGCGCGACGCGGAGCGGGCGCGCGGTGGCGCTGGGTCCGGTGGCCGTCGATGGCGCGGTCATCGGCAGGATTGTAGGGCCAGCGCGACCGCGAAATGCGCGAAACCCCAGGAAAACCGCGAGACCGCCGGCTCTCCGGCGGTCCCTCGGTGAACGTCACGCGGCCGCATCCGGCCGCGTCAGCGCGCTCCGTGCTACCAGCGGCGGCCCGCCTCGAGAACCAGGGCTGAGCTGCCGATCGCCACGAGCGCGAGCAGGATGCGGAACTTCGCCAGCTGGACCTTGTGCTTCATGCCACCACCGCACCCCCGGCGATCAGGACCCGCCCGCGGCGACTGACGCCGTCGCGGCGAACACGAAGCGCGCCAGGATCGCCCTCGTGCTCTTCCTCAACGATCCGGCACGGCCGGGCAGCGACCGTCGCTGCGGGGAGCACGCTATCGGTCCACCATGGCCTAGGGCAATGGGCCACTAGTACCGGCCGGCGGTCCCCGGATCAGAAGGAAGTACTAGTACCGTCGTCTGTCGGCTTCCCAGGCGAGGCCGCGGGCGCAGGCGGCGCGGGGGGCGGCGACGAACCTGACGAGACCCTCGGTCCGGGAGGCGGGGGCGATTCGGGCGGCCCGGCGGGCGCCCCAGTGGCCGGCCCGCGCATCGCGGCCACGATCACCACCAGGATTCCCAGGGCGATCAGGACGTCCCCGACGCTGAACACGTTGGCCAGCGGGACGCCGGCCGGGAGCGCGAATACGTCACCCAGGGGGGCGAGGACGGGCGACGCGAGTTCCCGGCTGCTTGCGTACCCGCCGGTGGTCTGGAGGCCGGCCACCGCGAGCGCCCCACTGCTGGCCGGCATCGTGCCCCCGTTGGCCAGGATCGCGACCAGGTTGAGGGTTGCGCCCAGGGCGACGACGGCCATGCCCCGGATGCGGAGGTTGACCAGGACGAAGAGGAGCACGGCGCCCGTGGATGTCGCATAGAGCAACGGGCCGATCTCACGCATGTCGTTGCTCGAGGGCGCGCTGAACAGCACGACCTGTGCCGCGAGGCCGGCGATCGCGACTCCGATCCACCGGAACGAGAGGCCGGCGAGGCCGTCCAGGCGGCCGCCCAGCAGCCGCCCGAGCAGCAGCCCCAGGACGATCGCGTAGAGGATGAACATGGGTGCACGTAATACACCATCGCGCGCGGTCTGAATCGGGCCCGGCGAATCGGGGCCCGGCGCGCTCCGGTACACTCCGGCCCGATGACAACCCCGACCGAGTCCGCCGTCGCCCCGGTTCCGGCTCCCGGCGGCCTTCCCCGCAGTCGCGTCTTCAGCGGCGTCCAGCCCTCCGGGCTGCCACACGTGGGGAACTACCTCGGGGCCTTCCGCTCGTACATCGCGATGCAGGAGCAGCATGACGCGATCTACTGCATCGTCGACTACCACGCCCTCACGAGCACCCATGACGGCGAGTTGATCCGGCGCAACACGCACGAGATGGCGCTGGGGCTGCTCGCGCTTGGACTCGACCCGGAGCGCGCGGTGCTGTTCCGCCAGTCGGACCGGCCCGAGCACGCGGAGCTGTGCTGGCTGCTCAGCACCGTGGTGCCCGTGTCATGGGTCGAGCGGACGCCCTCGTTCAAGGAGAAGCGCCGCACGCAGCCGGAGGACATCAACCATGGACTGCTGACGTACCCGGTGCTGCAGACCGCGGACATCGCGATCTACCACGCGAAGTACGTGCCGGTCGGCAAGGACCAGGCCGCCCACCTCGAGCTCGCCCGCGAGATCCTGCGGGCGTGGAACGCGCGGTACGGCGAGTACTTCATCGAGCCGGAAGCCGTCTTCAGCGACTCGCCCATCGTCCGCGGCACGGACGGCGTCAACAAGATGTCGAAGTCGCTGGGCAACGTGATCGACATCTTCGCGGAGCCGGAAATGATCCACCGGCAGGTCATGAGCATGGTCACGGACACCGAGCGGATCCGCCGCACGGACCCCGGGCGTCCGGAGGTCTGCAACGTCTGTCAGCTTCACCGGTTCTTCAGCCCGGCCGACTACGAGGCGATCTGGGACGGGGAACGGACGGCCCGCACCGGCTGCGTCGACACCAAGCGCCTCCTGTCGCAGCGGATCGTGGCGCACTTCGCCGAGGCGCGAGAGAGGCGGCGCGAGCTGCTGGCGCGGCCCGGCTACGTGGAGGAGATCCTGCAGGCGGGCGCCGAGCGACTGGCGCCCATGGCGAGAGAGACGCTTGCGGTCTGCCACGAGCGGATGGGGCTCGGCCGGATCGCGCGGTAGCGCCGGGCAGAGCGTTCGATCGCGCGGTAGCGCCGGGCGAGCTCGGGCGGATCGAACAGTCGCGCTGGGGGCGGCTCCCGTCGAGTCGGCGACGCGGCGGCCCGGCTCGACACGGCCTCGTTCGGCTCCTGCCACGTCGTAGACTCATGTGATGGTGCCCGAGCCGCCGCGGGCGGGAATGGGACTTACCGAGCGCGAGCGCCGCTGGCTGGACGCCCTGCTGGTCGTCGGCACCTTCGCCGTCTCGCTGGTCCTGGTCGGCCTGCTCGCCAGCGTCTTCCTCTACTTCGGCGACATCATCCTCGTCTTCTTCCTGGCGTGGCTGCTGGCATTCGTGCTGTCGCCCGTCGCGGCCGTGCTCGAGCGGATCACCCCGGGCCTGCCTCGCGGCCTCGCCGTCCTGCTGACCTACGGGCTGCTGCTCGTCGCGCTGTCGCTGCTGGCCGTCTACGCGGCCCAGACGCTGGCCGGCTCGATCACCGCGCTCACTTCCAACGCGCCCGAGCTGCAGAGGCGCCTGCTCGACGTCCTCCAGGCGAACCAGGGGCGCCTCGACCAGCTGGGTATCAAGGTCGACGTGGCGGCGCAGGTCCAGACCTTCCTCCACGACCTCCCGTCTGTGGCGGCGCCGGTGTCGAGCTTCGCGCTGGCCGGACTGGGGATGCTGGGGAACCTGCTGATCATCCTGTTCCTGTCGCTCTACATGGTGCTCGACCGGGACCGGATCCTCGCATTCGCGCGTGCGGCTCGTGCCGCCCCAGTACGCGGAGGAGTTCCGGCTCTTCGAGCGGAGCGTGTCACGGTCGTTCGGAGGCTTCCTGCGCGGGCAGGCCATCATGGGGCTGATGTACGGGGCGCTCGCTGCCGTGCTGGGGCTCGTCCTCGGGCTGCCCTACACCCCGATCGTGGGCGCCGCATCCGGCATCCTCCAGGCGATCCCCTTCTTCGGGCCGTTCGTGTCGTGGGCGCCCCCGGTGATCGACGCGATCCTGACGCAACCGCCCGCGGTGATCCCGGCGCTCGTCGTGATGGTGGCCGGCTGGATGGTCGTGATGAACGTGGTCCAGCCGCGCCTCATGGCCGGCACGGTGGGGATCCATCCGCTCGTGGTGCTTGGATCCGTGATCGTTGGCGGCAAGGTCGCCGGCGTCGCGGGCGCGATCTTCGGGATTCCGGTCGCCGCGGTCATCTCCAGCTTCTTCTTCTACTACCTCAGCCGGGCCACGGCGGATCCGCGGACCGTCGCGGTTCGGGCGGCCCGCCGGGTCGCCCAGCGCGAGGGGCGCGGCGTACGCGTCCCGGTCCCGCCTGCCCTGACCGACTCACTGACGGAGATCCACGCGCGAGCGGACCTGCGGCCGGGCCCGGTCGACGAGGAGGGACCGGACGACGCCCCGTGAGCGCCCTCGCGCGGGCCGCGTGATCCGGTACCGCGGCGAGGCCGGGCGCCGATCAGGCGGCGACGCGCCGATCAGGCGGCGACGCGCCGATCAGCCGGCGACGCGGAGGAGCGCGGCGGCGAACCCCGTGAAGGCGGCCTGGTCCAGCCCCGAGCCGGTTGCCGTCCACGCCGGGAACGTGCCCGAGTTGACGTCGATCGCGTAGCCCGAGCCCGAGGCGAGCTGCAGGAGCGTGCCCGGCTGGTCGCCGAAGGATGCCGTCCCGAGCGCCTGTCCACTCGCCGGGCACCCGCTCGCCTGTCCCTCGCAGACGTTGCCCTCGATGAGCGTGAGCAGCGCCCCCGCGGGACCCCGGTACGTGATGTCCAGCCGCCCGCCGTTGCGCAGGGAGAAGGAGCCGGCCTGCACGAACCAGCCGGCCGGCAGGACGGCGCAGTACACCGTCCACGTCACCTGCCCGGCGATCGCGTCGAAGAACACCCGGTTGTCGTGGCTCCCGCTGCATCCCGACGCGCCGGTCAGCTCGACGGACGGGCTCGCCATGCCGGGCTCGGCCGACGCCGACGCCGGCAGCGCGGACGCGTAAGCCGGCGACGCGGCGCCCGGGTTCGCGGATCCCGGAGCGGGGATGCCGGTCGCGGGGGGAGCCGAGAACCCGGCGGACGACCCGCCGGACGGAGCCGGAACGGCGGTCGCTGTCGTCGCACCGCACGCGGAGGACAGCGCGATCGCCAGCGCCAGGACGCCGGCCGGCCGCGCAAATCGGGTCATCGCGTGCGAGCGTACCGTCGGAGGAACGCCCCGGTCAACTCAGAGGCCCGAGCGGTGTCGACGGAGGCCGGGACACCCCCGTGGCCACCGTCAGCGCGGGACGTGCCGCCGCCAGCGCGAACGGCACCATGGCCGCGCGCGCCACGAGGCCCGGGTCGACGCCGAATACGCGCCGCACCAGGTCCGGGGCGAGCGCCGTCTCCGGTCCCCCGTCGGCCGCGATGCGCCCGCCGTCCAGCACGACGAGGCGCGGGAAGAAGTGGGCGGCGAGGGCCACGTCGTGGAGGACGGCCACCACCGTGACTCCGTCGCGCTCGTTCAGCTCCGCCAGCAGTTCCATCGTCGCGACCTGATGCCGGAGGTCCAGGTGCACGGTGGGCTCGTCCAGGAGCAGGCACGCGGCGTCCTGGGCGACGGCCATCGCGAGAAGCGCCAGCTGGCGCTCGCCCTGCGAGAGCTCGCGTGCGTCGCGCCCGACCAGGTGGGCCAGCCCCACGCGCTCGATCGCCCGCGCGACCGCCAGCCGATCGGCATCCCTGAGTCCGAGGAACGGGTGCTCGTGCGGGATCCGTCCCAGCGCCACCAGTTGCTCGACGCTCGTGGCGAACGGCACGGTGGCCTGTTGCGGGACCACGGCCACGCGGCGCGCCATCGCCTCGCGCGAGAGGGCGGAGACCGGCGCGCCGCCCACCAGGACCTCGCCACGGCGATCCGGCGCCGTCCCGGTGACGCATCGCAGCAACGTCGACTTGCCGGCGCCGTTGGGGCCGATCAACGCCACGCGCTCGCCGGACCGGATGGACAGGTCGATCCCGTGCAGGACCTCGCGGCCGCGATAGGCCGCGCGCACGCCCCGCAGCTCGACCCCGCCCGCGTTCACAGCTCGTACCCCGAGCGGGAGCGGCGCAGGATCCAGAGGAAGAACGGGGCGCCCAGCAGCGCGGTCACCACGCCGACAGGGATGTCGCCCGGGATCCGTGCCACCAGGTCGCAGGCGGCGAGGAACGCCCCGCCCCAGATCGCCGACAGGGGCAGGACGGATCGGCCATCGGGGCCCACCACCAGCCGCACGACGTGGGGCACGACGAGCCCCACGAACCCGATCAGGCCGGCGATGGCCACCGACGCCGCGGTGACGAGCGACGCCGCGGCGAGCAGCACGATCCGCTCACGCCGCACGTCCAGCCCGAGGTGGACGGCCGTCTCCTCGCCGAGGAGCAGCCCGTTGAGCGCGCGGCCTCGGGTCAGGAGCAGGGCGCCGCCGAGCAGCATCGCAGGCAGCGCGGCCGCGAGCTGCGGCCAGGCCACGCCGTCGAAGCCGCCGAGGAGGAAGAAGAAGATCTGGCGAAGGTTGTCGCCGGAGAGCCACATCGTGATCGCCAGCCCGGCGGCCAGCAGCGAGCTCACCGCGTAGCCCGTCAACAGGACGCCGGTCATCGTCGAGAGCTGACCGGTCCGCGACAGCCGGTACACCACCGTGACGGCACCGAGCGCGCCGGCGAACGCCAGGCCCTGCAGGAGCCCGAACCCCAGGATCAGGGCGCGCACCGGGATCAGCACGCCCAGCGCCGCACCGAGCGCGGCGCCGCTCGCCGTGCCCAGGACGTACGGATCCGCGAGCGGATTGCGCAACAGCCCCTGGAGCGCCGTCCCGGCCAGCGCCAGCGAGGCGCCGACGGCGATCGCCGAGAGCACCCGTGGGAGGCGGAGCTGCAGCACGATCGTCTCGTCGGCGGCGCTCCACGTCCGGGCCACCGGCCAGCCCAGCAGCCGGTGGGCGAGGATCGCGACGGTGTCGGCAGGGCGGATCACGACCTCGCCCAGTCCAACCCCGGCGACCAGCACGACCAGCAGCACGGCGACACCGATGATGCCGAGGGCGACGGATCGCGTGCGCGACCGCGCCAGCATCGCGGCGGCCTCGCGGGCCGCCGGCGAGATCGCGGGCAGGGTCCCGGGGGTCGCGACCATCAGGGCACGGCCGGCCCGAGGGACGGGAGCGCCACGCCCGGGTGGATGGCCTCGGCCAGCGCGGCCAGCCCCTCCACGATCCGCGGCCCGGGGCGCGTGACGACGGTGTCGTCGACGGGGCGCACGGCGTGGTCGACGACCGCCGTCATACCGCCCCATCCGGGTCGAGCGGCCACGATCGCGGGTGTCGTGCCGTAGTTCGCGTCGCCAAGCACGATCACCTGCGGGTCGTCCGCGACCAGCCGCTCGAGCGAGATCGAGTACACGCCGGCCACTCCGCTGGTGATCGGGTCCCCGCCCGCCCGGCACACCAGGTCGGTGGTGAAGTCGTCGGGCGCGGGCGTGTAGATCGACTTCGTGGCATCGAGCTCGTAGAAGACGCGCGGGCGCGGCTCGCCGGCGACGGAGGCGACGATGGCGGACGCCTGGGCCGACAGCCGGTCGGCAAGCGCCTGGGCGGGGGCGGCTGCACCGGTCGAGTCGCCCACCAGCACGATGTCGGCGAACACGGCGGGCAGCGTGGTCGCATAGAGGACGACGACCGGGTACCCGAGTGAGCGAAGCTGGGCGATGTCGCTCGCCGACGTGATCCCCTTCCAGGCGATCACGAGGTCGGGCCGCGCGGCGACGACCTTCTCGATCTCCACCCCGGTGTAGCTCGCCACCTGCGGGAGCGACTTCGCGGCCGGCGGGTAGTCGTCCGAGCTGGTCACGCCGACGATGCGGCTTCCCTCCCCCAGCGCGAACAGCGTCTCGGTGATCGACGGCGCGAGGCTGACGATGCGGGCCGGCGCCTGCGGGATGCTGACGCTGGTGCCCTCGTCGTCGCGGAGTGTCAGCGGAAACGAGGTGGTCGGCGGCTCGGAGGCCGCTTCGACGGGCGCCCGCAGGGACGCGCACGACGCGAGCGACGCCACGCCGACCGGGGATGCGGCGGGCAGGGACGATGCCGGGGCGGCGGCCGAGCCGCACCCGGCCAGGACGAGCGTCAGCAGCAGCGCGACGGCGGGCGCACGACCTCTCGCGAAGACGGACCAGCGGGAGTCGGGAGACGGGCCGGGGCGAGCGCGGGACACGGTGCTTTCCCTTTCTCACGAAGGTACGAGCACGACCGCGGGTCCGGCGACCGGACTTCCAGCCGCGGCCCGGCAGGCCGCGTGGCTGGTCACCGTAGCGGGACTGTGCCGGATTCGCACCGGCTTCGCGGATCCCGCGGTCCTGTTCTGTGGTTTCGCGCAGTCTACTCCGCCGCCCGCAGCCGACGCCGCAGCACCTTGCCCACGCCGCTCCGCGGCAGCTCGTCGACGAACTCGACCTGCCGCGGCACCTTGTGCGCGGCGAGGTTCGCACGGCAGTGCGCGACGACCATCTCGACGGTGAGGTGCGCGCCCGGCGCCGGGACGACGAACGCCCTGGGGACTTCGCCGAGCCGGACGTGCGGGACACCCACGACGGCCGCGTCGGCGATCAGGGGGTGCTCCAGGAGCACCTCCTCCACCTCGCGCGGCCAGACGTTGATGCCGCCCACGATGATCACGTCCTTCCGGCGGTCGACGATCCTGAAGTAGCCGTCCTCGTCCCGCACCGCCATGTCCCCGGTCCGCAGCCAGCCATCCTGCAGCGCGTTCGCCGTCTCCTGGGGGTTCTGGTAGTAGCCCTTCATGACCTGGGGACCCCGGACCAGCAACTCCCCTCCTCGCCCGGTTCCACCTCGTGACCGTCGGCGAGCGACACCACCATCGCGTCGGTGGACGGGAACGGGACGCCGATGGTGCCTGCCCGGCGGTCGCCGTAGAGCGGGTTGCAGTGTGTGACGGGACTGGCCTCGGACAGGCCGTATCCCTCCACGACGCGCCCGCCGGTGACCTCCTCGAACTGCCGCTGGACTTCGGCCGGCAGCGGCGCCCCGCCGCTGATGCAGGCGTCGATCGAGGTCAGGTCGAGGGACGAGGCGCGCGGGTCCACCGAGATGGCCTGGTACATCGCGGGGACGGCGGGGAACATGCGCGGCCGCTCGCGGGAGATCGCGTCGAGCATCTCCGACGTCTCGGGCCGCGGCAGGAGCACCTGTCGCTGACCGAGCAGGACCCCCAGGTTCATGGCGACCGTCAGCCCGTAGATGTGGAAGTAGGGCAACGCGCCCAGGATGGCGTCGCCCGGCCGTGCCCGGGAGAACCATGCCGCCACCTGCACCGTGTCGGCCACGAGGTTGCGGTGCGTCAGCATGGCCGCCTTGGGTGTGCCCGTCGTGCCCCCCGTCGGCTGAAGGGCCGCCACGTCGTCCGGCCCCGCAGCCGATGGGAACGGGCCGGGTGCGGCGTCGCGAACGAGGCGGGCCAGGTGCGGCGTCGCGGCCGAGTGGGCGACCGGGTGCCAGCGCCCCTCCCGGCGGGCCCTGAGCGGGTACAGCAGCGACTTGACCCTGGGGAGCTGCTCGGCGATCCCGACCGTCACGACGGGCCCGTCGAGCCCGGCTTCGGCTTGAGCCGCACGAACCCGCGGCGCCACCAGGTCGAGCGCGATGGACACTCGGGGTCGGCCGAGGCGGAAGAGCTCAGCGATCTCGCGCGGCACGTAGAGGGGGTTCATGGGCAGTCCGATCGCGCCCGCCCGGACCACGCCGTAGAACGCCTGGACGAACGCCGGGGTGGTCGGCAGGTGCAGGCTCACCACGTCCCCGGGCTCCACGCCCAGGCCGCGCAACGCGCGCGCCACCCGGTCCACCGCCTGGTCGAGATGCGCGAACGTGGTGTGCCGGCCGTAGAAGCTCAGCGCCGCCGCCGCGGGCCACCGGCGGGCAGCCTGCCGCAAGAGGTCGTCGAGCGGAACGTCGGGGATCTCGACGTCGGCAGGGACCCCCTCGTCGTAGTGCGCGACCCACGGCCTGCGCCGCGTGGCCACTGTCGCCATCCCCGGCCTCCCTGGAGCTCGTCCGGCAGTTCTTTGCCTGGCTCTTTGCTCGACCGCCCTACACGCGATAGCCCCCGCGACCCACCAGCGCCGCGGCCACCCCACGGCGTAGCGCCACGAGGTCGAGGGGTTCGCGGCGCAGGAGCCTGCGGAGGCCGGCCAGCAGGACGCGTCGGTCGTCGCCGGCCTGGACGCGAGCCGCCACCTCGGCCGCGAGTTGTTCGGTCGACGCCATCGCCGACGCCACGACCAGGCGGGCGAGATCCCCGTGCAACGCGTCGCCCGAGGCGCGAGCGCGGAGGACCGCCGACTCGGCGGCGAACAGCGAGATCGCGATGTCGGCGACCCGGTACAGGACTTCCTGCTCGTCCTCCAGCCGGTCGCCGTAGCGCTGCACGGCCGCCCCGGCGGCAGCCAGCAGGGCGGTGCGGATGGCCTGCACCTGCCGCAGCTCGTCGTCGAGCGGACCGCCGCCCTCGACCGGCGGCGCAGGAGACAGGAGCGAGTCGGCGGCCTCCTTCGCCGCACCGAGCAGGTCCAGCCTGCCGCGCAGTGCGCGACGCAGCAGCATGCCGGGCACCAGCAGCCGGTTGACTTCGTTGGTGCCTTCCCAGACCTGGTGGATGCGGGCGTCGCGGTACATGCCCGCCACGCCCGAGTCCTCCATGTACCCGTAGCCACCCATCAGCTGCAGCAGGTCGTCCACGACCGCGATCAGGCCGTCCGAGGCCAGCACCTTGGCGATGGAGCACTCGATGGCATACTCCTCGAGCGCGCCGCGCTCCCGGTCGGGGTCCCCGCGGGCTCCCTCCAGCATCCCGTCGATGAGCCCGGCGCTGCGGTACGTCACCGACTCCACCGCAAACGTGCGCTCGGCCATGCTTGCGATGCGCTCGGCGGTGAGGGGCATGTCGAGCAACCGGCGCCCGAAGAGCCGCCGGTCGGCCGCGTACGCGATCGCCCGATCGATCGTCGGCCGCATGCCGCCCAGGCAGCCGGCGGCCAGCTTGAAGCGGCCCACGTTGAGCACGTTGTACGCGACGACATGGCCGCGTCCGACGTCGCCGAGCACGTTCTCGACCGGGACGCGCACCCCGGCGAGTGTGAGCGCGCACGTCGACGAGCCGCGAACGCCCAGCTTGTGCTCCTCGGCCTCGACGGTCAGGCCGGGCGCATCCCGCGGGACCAGGAACGCGGTGAACCGTTCGCCGTCGACCTTCGCATACAGCGTGAACAGGTCGGCGAACCCGGCGTTGGTGATGAACTGCTTGCTGCCGTCCAGCACGTAGTGCGTTCCGTCCGGGGCCAGGTCCGCGCGCGTCCGGATGCCCTGCGCATCGGACCCCGCTCCGGGTTCTGTCAGCGCATAGGCGGCGACGATCGACCCGTCGGCGAGCCCCGGCAGCCAGCGGCGGCGCTGGTCGTCGGTGCCGAAGAAGACCAGCGGCAGGGTGCCGATGCCGGCGTGGGCGCCGTAGGTCACGGCGAAGCTGCCGGAGCCCGCCAGCCCCTCGCTGACGAGCAGCGAGGTGACCTTGTCGAGCCCGGCACCGCCGTACGCCTCCGGCACGTCGACGCCGAGGTAGCCCTGCGCACCCAACTCCCGGAGCAGGCCCCGGTGGGCGGCGTAGTCGCGTGCCTCGATCGACGCGCTGCTCGGCACCACCGCTCGCTCGACGAACTGGCCGACCGCCTCACGGATCGCCCGCTGCGTGCCGTCGAGTCGCTCGGGCGTGAATACCTCCCCGGGTTCTGCCGCCCGCACGACGAAGGCGCCGCCGGGCACGGGCGCGCGATCCGGCCGCCCCGTCCCATCGGGGGAAGATGCCGCCTCCGTTGCTGTCGTCGTCGCTGCCCCGGGCCGAACCGGTGCTGCGTGCTCGGTCATGCCGTGACCTCCCCCGTCGCCGTCCGGATCCCGTCCGGTCCTCCGTCGGCGGTCGTGGCGCCGGCGGACCCGGCGTCGGCGGTCGTGGCGCCGGCGGACCCGGCGTCGGCGGACCCGGCGTCGGCGGTCCTGGCGACCCTGCGTCGCTCGGCCGCGAGCTCGAACGGGTCGCCGTCGAGGCGCTCGATGATCCCCGCCGCGCCCTGCCCGCCGCCCACGCACATCGTCACGAGGCCGTACCGGGCACTGCGGCGGGCCAGCTCGTGGATCAGCTGGGTCGAGAGCTTCGCACCCGTCGCGCCCAACGGGTGACCGAGCGCGATGGCCCCACCGTTGACGTTGGTGCGCTCCTCGTCGAGGTCGAGCGCCCGGAGCACTGCGACCACCTGCGACGCGAACGCCTCGTTCAGCTCGACCAGGTCGATGTCCGCCAGCGACAGGCCCGCCTGCCGGAGCGCCTTCGGCACGGCCTCCACGGGTCCGATCCCCATGACCTCCGGGGCCACGCCGGTGGTCGCGAACGCGACCAGCCTGGCGAGCGGCCGGAGCCCCAGGGCGGCCGCGCGCTCACCCGTCATCACCACCAGCGCCGCCGCCCCGTCGCTCATCTGCGAGCTGTTGCCGGCGGTGACCGATCCGGCATGGGCGAAGACCGGCCGCAGGGCCGCCAGCGCGGCTTCGTCGGTGCCGCGACGGATCCCCTCGTCGACGGCGAACGCCAGCATCTCGACGGACGGGCGCCCATCGCGGACGACGGTGCGGCGCGCCGGCACGGCCACCACCTCGTCGGTGAAGCGCCCGCCGTCCTGGGCCGCGGCCGCCCGGCGGTGGGAGCGCAGGGCCCAGGCGTCCTGCTCCTCCCGCGAGACGGCGTAGCGGCGCGCGACCTCCTCCGCCGTCAACCCCATCGAGAGGTACACGTCGGGCCACGCGGCCGCCAGCGCCGGACTCGGCGCGAAATGATGACCGGTCATGGGGACGCCGCTCATCGACTCCATCCCGCCGGCCACGACCACCTCGGCCTGGCCCGCGGCGACCGACTGCGTGGCGATGGCCAGCGCCTGGAGCCCGGAGGCGCAGAAGCGATTGACGATCATCGCCGACACGCTCACGGGGAGCCCGGCCGCCAGCGCGACGGGCCGGGCGGCGTTCAGGCCCTGCTCCCCCTCCGGCATCGCGCATCCGAGCACGACGTCCTCGACCTCGGCGGGGTCGAGGACGGGGACGCGGGCGAGGGCCTCGCGGACGGCGGCGGCGGCCAACTCGTCCGCGCGCGTCTCGCGAAGGGCGCCGCGCGGCGCCCGGCCCACGGCCGTCCGGACGGCGCTCACGATCACGGCGTCGCGCATGGCTCGCTCCTCAATTCCGCAGCGGCTTGCCGGTGCGCAGGAAGTGCCGGATCCGATCGCGGGTCGGCGCCTGGGCGAGGAGCCGGAGGAACGTCTCCCGTTCCAGGTCCAGCAGATGGTCCGCGCTCACCTCGGTCCCCTCGGCCACGTCCCCGCCGCACATCACACGGGCCAGCGCGAGCGCGAGCTCCCGGTCGTACCCGCTGATATACCGGCCTGCCAGCTGGTTGTGCGTCAGGGATTCGGCGGCGGCGATCCCGCGCCGCCCGAGCACCCGGATGCTCCGTTCGAGCGGTGGCCGGTAGCCCGTCTCCAGGAGCGCACGCCCGACGGTGAGCGCGTCGGCCACCACCCGGTCGGGATCGGCGCTGACGCCGTCCTCGGCCCGCAGCAGGCCCATGCGGCGGGCATCCCGCGCACCGGTGCTGACCTTCGCCGTCGCGATCAGTTCGAACATCCGGGCGAACGACGGGAACGCGTCGCCCCAGGTCCCGCCGGGGTTCTGTTCCGCGGCACGGCGCGCCATCTCGGTGGAGCCCCCGCCGGCAGGGATCAATCCCATGCCGAGCTCCACGAACCCGATGTACGTCTCCGCGGCGGCCTGCACGCGGTCGCCGGCGACGGCGATCTCGGCGCCCCCGCCCAGCACGCGGCCCCGCACAGCGACGACCGTGGGCACCGTCGAGCGCCGGAGCCCCCGCATCGCCGACTGGAACCGACGGATCACGCGCTCGAGGACGTCCCATTCGTCGTCCTCGGCCTCCATCAACAGGAGCGCCACGTTCGCACCCGCCGAGAAGTCCGCCGCGTCGGTGGCCACCACGAGGGGCAGCCCCCGGGTCTCTGCGATCTCGGTCGCTCGCGCCAGCATCTCGATGGTGTCGGGCCCGATGATGTTGAGCTTCCCGTGCAGCTCCAGCGCCAGGCCACCCTCGAGCTGCAGCACGCTCGCGGCGGCGTTCCCGGCGATCTCGCCACCGCGGACACGCAGGCGGTGCAGCTCGATCACGCGGGGTCGCGCCGGTACGGGCACGCGAGCCGACCGCGGCGGCTCCGCCGGGAGGGCTCCCGCGGGCCACGGCCGAAATCCCGCCAGGTCGAGCTGCAGGCCCCCGTCGTCCGCGTAGAAGCCGCCCTGGTCCCGCGCCGCGCGAGCCAGGGCCGTCTCCGCCAATCCATCGTGCGCGAGCAGGGCCTCCATCCGGTCGCCGCCGATCGCGTCCCAGGTCTCGAACGGCCCGCGATCCCAGCCCAGACCCCAGCGCATCGCCCGGTCCACGTCCGCCACCGAGCCGGCGATGCCGGGGGCCACGGCCGACGCGTACCACAGGGCGCGCACGAGACCGCGGCGGACGAACCGGGGTGCGGGCCGGGTCCGCGTCCGGCGGAACAGCCGCAACCCCGCCCTTCGCCGCTCCCGGCACCCTGCGTCCTCTCCGCCCGCGGCCGCCGCCCGACACCCAGGCGAACGTTTGGTCGGCGGGATGGTAGCACCCCATGAGAGCCCTGCGGCATTGCGCCGTGGCCGGAACCTCGAGTCACGCGGCCCTCGCCAACGGCCCGGTAAGTCGCCGTTGATTGCGACGGTCCAGACTCACCCTGCCCGCCTCCTCCCGCCGCGGATCCGCCGGAGGAGGTACCGATGCGTTGGGACGGAGGGTTCCGGTGGCGGAGGCTCGTGATCCCGTGCCTGAGCGCCGGCCTGGCGGTGGCCCTGTCGGCAGGCCCCGCCGTCGCCGCCTACCAGGCCAGCGTCTACGACAACAAGACGGCGTTCACCACCTGCGCGGGGATCAACACCACAATCCCGCAGCAGCTGCGGGCGCTGGCGGTCGACGGGTTCAGGTACATGCAGTACGCGCCCTCGTCGTTCGAGGCCACGACTTTCACGGCGTCGAAGGTGCTGTCTCGCGTGGCCAACGACCAGGGGTTCTACGTCCAATCGACCGAAGGGCCAGATTCGTGCGTGAATCGGGCTCCGGTTGCGCTCCCGGACAGCAGCGCAGACAGCAGTAGAGAACGCGATCAGTGCCCGACCCATGTGCACAGCCATGCGAACGTGACGACCTCTCGGCTCCACACTGGGCGCTTCCGCTCCGATAATGGGATGGGACGCTCACCGGGCGTCCGAGGGCCATTCCCATCGGGGGGATAATCCGCGCATACGCGGGAGGCTCTTGACACGCGGCCCATGCCCACGGCCGCCCAAGACCGCGCCGAGCCCACTGGCGAGACCGACCCGCGAGGACGCGTCCCAGAGGGAGGGATGCAGTGCATCGCAGGTTCCTTACAGCTGCGGCGCTGGTACTGGTCGTCGCGCTCGCGACGCTCACGGCTCCGGCGGCATTGGCCGGGAAATCCCGCATCCAAGTGTCGCGTGACACATATAGCTACTCGGGCACCATGCCTGACGGTGGCCTGCCGTGCCTGTTCGCCGTCCAAGTGGGCTACCAAGGGCTGGACAAGTACACAGACGTGACCTTCAAGAACGGCGTCACGACAGAGATCGGTCACTGGAGCGAAAACGACGTCTTCTCCGCCAACGGGAGGACGCTCGTCGGGAACACCACAAGCTGGATCAAACGTGGGTGTTTCGCATGAGCGGCGATACTCCGATCACCATCTCCGACGTCGGGCTTGGAACCATCTTCAGCGTCGTGCTCCCGAATGGGACCAAGCTCTTCAGCACCGGCCTTGTCAACTTCAACGCCAGACCCCGGCCCGTGGTGGACCGTTGACGTCGGACACAATCCCGACTTCTCCGCCTTCTGCGCCTACTTCACAAGCCCGTAGG
>CAVWXU010000025.1:0-50956 GCA_963759135.1 uncultured Chloroflexia bacterium
GTCTAGCTCAGGCGTCTCGGGCAGCTCCTCGGCCAGCGCCAGCCGTTCGACGACGGGGAGTCCGGTCGGGACGTGTGTTGCCTCTTCTTCGGCTCCATCGGCGCTGACGTAGATGGCGTGTTCTGGACCGAGGACGAGGCAGGTGTCGAGCCGGTTCGCGAGCGCCTGGCGACGGGTCAGGTTGACCAGTCGCTCCGCCGACCAGTCGGTCGGCAGGACGGCGAAGTGGCGCAGCGCACTGTGGCCGATCCGGGTGACGAGATAGGGGTAGCCGTTGAAGGGCGGCGTCAGCTGCGCGTGGCGGGGCCTGGGCGCACGATCACGCTGGGCCAAGGTGGAACGGGACATCCCTCTGTCTCCTATCGCGCCCGGCAGGAGCACCGTGCCGACATGAGGGGCGTCGGTCGGTTGCTGCGCCGTCATCGAGCCGGGTCTCTCGGGCGCTCTGGATAGGTGCGCGGGGTGCGCGAGGGGAAGTGTACGACCGAGCGGGGGAGCAACGAGAGAGACTCGGGTGACCTACCGGTGGCTCCTTTGGACTCCCCAGTGGCTCGTGCTTGTCGATTATGAAGCGCGGGTCAGGTCAAATGACCCTTGGCGTCTGCCTGATCTGGTCCACTGGTTGCCGCCGGCTCGGTGACCCCCGCCCTCAGCGGTCGGCCGCCCTCGGCTCGATCCCCTGAACGAACAGCCGGACCGCGGCCGCGATGCCGCTGTGATCGCGGCCAGCCTCGCGCGGCCAGGGTGTGACCACCAGTCCGAAGAGTGCAGCCAGGATGACGAACGTGGCCTCCTCCGGATCGACATCCGACCGAATCCGGCCAAGTCGCTGCTCCGCGCGGAGGTAGGCAGCGATCGGCTCGGGCGGACCCGCGGGTCCGCCGGGCGGACCCGCGGGTCGCCCCCCTGTCGCTGCGAGTGCATGTTGGCGCTGAGCCATGAGTTCCGGGTCAGCGAGGATCGCGAGCTCGAGCGGGACCATCTGTTCCTGGAGCTCGGCGAGGTGGACCACCAGGTCCGCGAGGTTCGCCTCGACCGTGTCCTGGCCCGCTCGCCCCGGAAGCTTGGTCACCCAGTCCACGACGGCGGCGTTCGGCTCGAGGGCTGCGGCGAAGAACAGCGCGGTCTTGT
The DNA here is from genome assembly GCA_963759135.1 of uncultured Chloroflexia bacterium. Taxonomy (GTDB): domain Bacteria; phylum Chloroflexota; class Limnocylindria; order Limnocylindrales; family CSP1-4; genus JAJYNJ01. The sequence continues at coordinate 1,132 of CAVWXU010000025.1, forward strand.
CGGGGAAGTGGCGGTAGATCGTGCCTTCGGCCACGCCCGCGGCATCGGCGATCGCGCGGGTCGAGGCGTGAGCGTACCCGGCCTCACGCACGACTGAGCGAGTGGCTTCGATCAGCCTCTCCTTCGTCTCCTTGCCCCGATCGGTCACGGCCTCCCTCTGCACATCCCGCGTCTGCTCCGACGGTCCGCTCAGTCGGTCACGTCACGCAGGGTCACCACGATGCCGGCCAGGAGCAGGCCGATGGCGACCTACCCTGCGGCGAGCGTGAGCGCCGTAGCGAACGACACGCCGGTCGTGCCACCGCTGGCAACGGCGGTGAGGGTGGTGCCGAGGAGCCAGTTCGACAGAGCGTTCGCGGCCATCTTGATGAGCGACTCGACCACCAGCACGTACGCGACGCCGATTGCGATGGCGACCGCCGCAGAGCGCGCGAGGACGGCGACCACGAGGCCGAGCACACCCCAGACGGAGAGAGCGAGGAAGAGACGGGCCCACGCCGCGCCGACGACGCCGACGAGGTCGCCGCCCCAGGCGGCTGTGGGGATCCCGGCGGCGGCCGCCGCCGGGGGCGCCGCGAGGAGGTTCACGACCGTCGCCACGGTCGTCCCGGCTGCGGTCATCAGCAGGAGCGCGACGACTTTCCCCGCGAGCAGACGCCAGCGGCGGGGTTCGGCCGCGACGAGGAGACGGATGAGCCCACTGCTGTAGTCGGTCGCCGTCACGACCGCCCACATCGACAACGTGACGACGCCAAGGAGACTCGACGCCGACGCGAGGCCGACCATGAGGCCGGACGCGCTCTGGAGCTCCGCGCGCGTCGGAAACGTCACCCCGGGTGCGCCCGGCGGGAGACTGCCGTTGCGGGCGACGAACCCGATCATGATCGTGTTGACCAGGATCGCGCCCAGGGCCATGAGGCCGAACCAGCTGGTGATGAGGCGGGGCTGGCCGAGCCGCGTCAGCTCGCTGCGGATTGGCGCGAGCATCACGCCGCCTTCCTTCCGTTGGCGGCGCGATCGTTCGCCAGCTCGCCGTCTACCCGCCCGGTCATCTCAAGGAAGATCGCCTCGAGGGTGTCCTGAGCGACGACGAGCCGACTGAGCGTCACGCCCGCCGCGCTGGCCGCGCGATTGAGCTCGGCCGCGCAATCCGCGGCAGCCGCCACGCGCAACCCGCCGTCGATGGAGCCGACTGACCAGCCGCCGGCAGCTAGCGCAGCGCCGAGCCCGTCGAGGTCGGCGGCATGTTTGGGCGCGATCTCGATGTGCTCGCGCGTTCGCTTCAAGACCTCGGCCATCGGCCCGGCGAAGATGAGCTCGCCGAACCGAATGACGACGAGGTGGTCGCAGACGGCCTGGATCTCGGCGAGCTGGTGCGAGGACACGATGACCGTTCGGCCGTTGCGTCCCAGGTCGCGGAGCAGCTCCCGGATCTCCACGATTCCGGCCGGGTCAAGGCCGTTGGTCGGCTCGTCGAGGATGAGGAGCTCGGGATCAGAGAGGAGCGCGCCCGCAATGCCGAGGCGCTGCTTCATCCCGAGTGAGAACCGCCGCACCGGCTCTCGGTCGCGGCCGAGCAAGCCGACCTGGTCGAGGACGGCGTCGACACGGGCGAGCGGGAGAACGCGCAGGCGCGCGATCGACACAAGGTTGGCGCGCGCTGACAGCCCGGCGATGCACGCGGGGCTCTCGACCAGAGCACCGACGCGCGAGGCATACGCGCGTGGCGCGTGGATCGACGAACCCAGCACGGTCGCGTCGCCGTCGGTCGGCCGGATCAGCCCGAGGAGGATCCGGATCAGGGTGGACTTCCCGGACCCGTTCGGGCCGACCAGACCGATGACGCCCGATTCCGGGAGCTCCAGGGTCAGCTTGTCAAGGGCGGTGACCGCACCGAACCGGCGAGTGAGCCTGCTCGTGGTGACGACCGACATTTGTGCCTCGTGCTGTAAGTGAGCGTTCACTCACGCTACAACGCGGACGATGGAGCGTCAAGAAGCGCGGCCCGGCTGGAGACGAGCGCGGACGGCGGCAGTCGTCGCGACTTGCGGCGGAGATCCAGGGCGGGAGGCGGGCGTGGTCGGGCCGATGTGGCCTGCCGGTCGTCAGCATTCCGCAATTCGGGCGACGCGGGTAGCATCGTGGCCTGCTATGCGACTATCGCGTCTGCTTCTCCTAGGCGCCGTCGGCTCGGTTTGCGCCTACGCGCTCTACCTCCGGAGCGACGCGCACCGCCACGGCAACCGCCTGTTCTACCGCGATGGGAGGCCGACCGCCGCTGGACGCTGGGTCGGACGCGGCTACGCCGCCATCCTCGGGTTGGGTCTCGGCCCCTCTATGGGCAGTCGCGGTCGAGACGACCGGCCATCGCAGCGGTCGCGTCAGCGCCGTACCGCTTGTGATCGGCGAGTACGGCGGACAGCCCTACCTCGTATCGATGCTGGGCGAGCGTTCGCCCTGGGTCCAAAACGTGCGCGCGGCCGGCGGACGCGCGGCCATCCGGCGCGGCCGGCGACGTGAGGTGCGCCTGATCGAGGTGGCGCCCGACCAACGGGCCCCGATCATCAAGGCCTACCTCGCCCGCGCTTACGGCGCCCGGCCACACATCCCCGTCGATCCAGCAGCGCCCTGTCGAGGCGTTCGAGGCCATCACCGATCAGTACCCCGTCTTCCGCATCGAGGCGTGAAGTCCCGGGCGGCGCTCACCCGCTGGCGCTCGGCAGTCATAGGCCTCGTTGGCACAACGACAGCCGGCGGGGCGCGTAATGGGCCCCCTATCTCCCAGCGACGAGGGCCCGGCAGGGAGCGCGTCTTGAGGGGTCTGTACCTGAACCCTGTCCGCGTTTGACCGAACCTGCGCGGGTGGCTATAGTGACTCTTCGCGGGGTGGAGCAGCGGCAGCTCGTCGGGCTCATAACCCGAAGGTCGGCGGTTCGAATCCGTCCCCCGCAACCAGACGCATATCGACCGAACGACCCTGGGACCCGCCTCCCGGGGTCGTTCCCTTTCTCTACTCCGTCCGGAACGTGAGGAGCGTCGCGGCGACCAGCGCGACCGCCCACGCGCCCAGCGCAGCGGCCTGCACGGGGTCGACCACGCCTCCGGGCTCCAGCGCGCCGCGCAGCAGGCCCGCCAGCTGGGCGGGAGGCAGCAGCGACGCCGGGACGGCGATCGCCGGCGGGAGATGGTCGAGCGGGATGATGATCCCGCCCAGCAGCAGGAAGACCAGGTACACGCCGTTGGCGATGGCCAGTACGGCCTCCGCCCGCAGCGCGCCGGCGAGCAGCAGGCCCATCGCGCAGAAGACGATCGAGCCCAGCAGCAGCCAGGGCAGAACACCGAGGATGCCGGCCGCGATCCCGCCCTGCGGAGCCCATCCGAGCAACGCCCCCACGACGGCGATCAACAGGACCTGGACGACCTCGGTGGCCACCACGGCGACGGTCTTCGCCGCGAGCAGCGCCGGCCGCGGCAGCGGCGAACCACCGAGCCGCTTCAGCACGCCGTAGGAACGCTCGAACGCGGTCGCGATCCCCAGCGACACGAGGCCCGTGGAGACCACCGCGAGCGCCAGGATGCCGGGCGCCACCTGGTCGACCTGGTGACCGCCCCACGACGGCGGGGGCAGCAGCGGCACGATCGAGAAGAAGACCAGCAGCAGCAGCGGGATGGCCAGCGTCACGAGCAGGTTCTCGCCCCGGCGGGCGGTGAGGAGCAGCTCGACGCGCGTCTGCGCAAGGAAGGCGCGCCACGCCAGCCCGGGCGTCACGGGCCGCCTCCTTCTCCGGTGAGCCGCAGGAACACGTCCTCGAGGCTGCCCTGCCCCACGCGGATCGCGAGTGGCTCGACCCCGATCGCGAGCAGCCACGTGCCGAGCTCGACCAGGAGGGTGCCGGCGGACGCGGTGCGCAGCACGTAGACACCGACGCGATCGGCGCGAACCGCCTGGACGGACGGCAGCCTTCGCAGCCGGTTGAGCTGCTCGGCGTCGAGCGAATCGGCCAGCTCGAGCCGGACCTCGCGCAGGTTCTCGGCGGCCCCAGGCGCCATGGACGGCTCGCTCGCCGAGGCGGGTCGCGGCGCCTGGGGGGCGATCCCGAGCCCTCGCCGGAGCTCCGCCGGCGTACCCAGCGCGACCAGCCGCCCGTGATCGATGATCGCCACCCGGTCGGCCAGCGCCTCGGCTTCGTCCAGCAGGTGGGTCGTCAGAAGGATCGTCGTCCCCGACTCCCGCAGGTCGCGAAGCACGCCCCAGGTTTCGCGCCGCGCGTGCGCGTCCATCGCGCCCGTGGGCTCGTCGAGAATGGCCAGCCGCGGCCGACCGACGATCGCCAGCGCCAGGCTGAGCCGCTGTCGCTCGCCGCCCGACAGGTCGCGGTAGCGCGTCCGTGCGACCTGTTGCAGCCCGACCTGCGCAAGCAGCTGCGCGGGCTCGAGCGGCTCCGGGTAGAACGCGGCGAACAGCCGGAGCGCCTCGATGGGACGCAACTGCGAGTAGAGGCCGCCGGACTGGAGCATGAGTCCCAGCGACGGGCGCACGTGCCGGGCGTCGCGGCGCGGATCGTGACCGAAGACCCGGACGGTGCCGCCGTCGGGCTTGCGGTAGCCCTCGACGATCTCGACGGTCGTCGTCTTGCCGGCCCCGTTCGGGCCGAGCAGGGCGAACAACTCCCCCTGCCCGATCGACAAGGTCGAGCTCGTCCAGCACGACCCGCCCGCCGTAGCGCTTCGTCAGGCGCTCCAGCTCGATCGCGTTCGTGCTCACTGGAGGATCTGGCGGATGTAGGCCGCGAGGGCGTCCGGTGGCGGCGGACCGTAACTTGCGTCCCGAATGATCCCGCTGCGGTCGACGAAGTACGTGGTGGGGATGGCCGTCACGCGATAGGCTCGGGCGACCGATCCGCCGGGATCGACGAGCGCGGGCCAGGTCGCCCCTTCGCTGGCCATGAAGCGCCTCGCGCTGTCCGCCTCGTCCTCGTAGACGATGCCGAGCACTTCCAGCCCCTCCGCCGCGTATGCCTCGCGGGCCTGCCGGTACAGGGGGAATTCCTGCTGGCAGGGGATGCACCAGGACGCCCAGAAGTTGACGATGACCGGACGCCCGGCGTAGGCAGACAGCGAGATTTCCCCGCCCTGCAGGTCGGCGAGTCGGAACGCCGGGGCACGCTGCCCGTCGAGGCCACCGGCGCCGAGGACGATGACGCTCGTACCGGGGCTGCCCCCGCCGCCGGTCGCGGATCCCGGTCCTGCCAGCGCGCCGCAGCCCGCGACAAGCCACGCGACGAGGACCACGGCCCAGGCGCCCGGCCGCGTCCGCGCCCGGGCGCGCGACGGCGAGGGGGTGACGACCGATGGGCCACGCCGTGAGTCGGCACGCGGCGAGATCACGGACAGAAGCGTTGCGCCCTCACTTGACGACGAGGGTCCCGTTCATGCTGGGATGCACGTCGCAGTGGAAATAGTACGTGCCCGGCTGAAGCGGGGGCACGGAGTAGGTGACCGTCTTTGGCCCCACGACCACCGCCCCGTGGAAGAAGCTCTTCGCCATCGCCGACGAATCGAAGATCGCGATGTTGTGGGGCACGGAGTCCTTGTTGTCGAAGACGATCGTGAGCGGCTGCCCGGCCGCCGCCGTGAGCGTGGCCTCGTCGAACTTGATGCCCTCGGCCGTGACGTGCAGCACGGTGCTCGCGGGGGCGCCCGCCGTCCCGGCGCTCGTCGCGCCGCCGGCCGGGCCGGGGCCGGGCGCCGCGGCCTGGGACGGCGCATTGACCGCCGCGATGAGCGACGGCGCCGCGCCGAGCAGGATGCTCCCGACCGCGATCGCGGCGTACACGCCCACGAGCCGTTTCGGGAACGCGCGCTCGGGGTCCTTCTCGAACGGCGCCGCTACGTGCCCGGCGTCCAGCTGGCGGAACTCGCGCCCGGCGTCCCTGAACCATCCGGCCAGCGCGAGCAGGGTCATCAGCAGGCCCCCGGCGAGGATCGCGCGGTCGATGACGAGCCCGAAGAGCACGAAGAACGCGCCGATCGGCAGGAAGAAGGGCCAGGGACTGGGCGCGGGCATGTGCGCGGCGTGCGGGTCGGGCGCAGTCCAGGCGCCGCCGGCGCCGCCTTCCGCGCCCGCGGCGGATGGCAGCCGGCGCGGCAGCACCCACGATCCGCTGGGGAGGGCGGCCACGCCCGTTGCCTGCACGGCGAGCTGCTGCGGGACCGCCGCGGTTTCGCCGGCCCCGGCCTCCAGTGACGCCGTCCGCGCATCGATGCGCTGCCAGTCCGTCATCGCGTCGCGGATCCAGCCGGCCAGCACGACGAGCGTGACGACGAGGCCGACGAGGAGCACCGGGACGTCGACGCGCTCGCCGGCCGGGTGGATGACCAGCGCGAACAGCGCGATGGCGACTCCGATCGGCAGGAAGAAGGGCCACGGGCTGGGACCCGGCACGTGGACACCCGGTGGCGGCGCGGCGGCGCTGAGGGGGCTGGGGATGCGCGAACGGTTGACCGCGTCCATCGATCGCCAGCGCGCGGCCATCAGGACCAGGGCAAGGGCCAGCAGGCCGCTGAACAGGAGCGGCAGCCAGTGGATCGGGTCGCCCCAGTCGGGCGACACGAGCTTGTCGAGCGCCGACAGCAGCGTCGTCCAGGCGTCGTTGATCGAGCCCGGCATGGCGGCTGCGCCTACTCGCCGCTCTCGCCGGTCTCGTTGCCGCTCAGGAGAACGGCGAACGTGAACGCCATCGCGAAGCCGAGCGCGACGAGCCCGACCACGCCGATCATGTCGATCCGGCGCGGCCCGAGCACTGCCTGCACGACCCAGTAGACCAGGCCGACCGCCACGAAGGTCGCGCCGAGCGCGAGGGGTGCACGGTGACGGGCGAGGGTGCGCATCGTCCGGCCCGCTATCGCAGCAGGAAGAGCGTCGAGAAGAGCCCGAGCCAGACCACGTCGACGAAGTGCCAGTAGAAGCTGACCGCCTCGACCGCGGTGTGGTGCCGCGCGGAGAACTGGCCGTTGACCCCTCGCAGCAGCACGATGCTCATGCCGATCACGCCGCCCAGCACGTGCGCGCCGTGGAAGCCGGTCATCGTGTAGAAGAGTGTGCCATAGACGCCGCTGCTGACTCCGAACCCGAGGGACGAGTAGTCGTAGAGCTGGCCGGCAAGGAAGATCACGCCCAGGATGATCGTGACGGTCATCGCGCGGATCATGCCGGTCCGATCGCCCTTGCGGATCCGCGACACGGCGTACTGCATCGTGAACGAGCTGGTGACGAGGATCGCGGTCAGGACGGCCGCCAGGGCGAGGTCGAGCTTGAACCCGGCGGGGGGCCAGACGGTGTGCTCGGCCCGGATGCTGAAGTAGGCGCCGAAGAGGCCGGCGAAGAACATGATCTCGCTGGCGATGAACAGCAGCATCCCCACCAGCGCGGTGTCGATGCCCTGTCGAGCGCCGTGCAAGGGCGCCGGCAGCGCCTCGGTTCGTCCGGTCATGAGTGCGTTCCCTCGACGGTGGCGGACTCGGCCGCGATGGCGCGCCGCGCGCCGTGGCCGTACTTGAGATCGAAGAGCGGCCGCTCCGAGCGGATGGGCGGCAGGTGGTCGAAGTTGTACGGAGGCGGCGGGCTGGTCGTCGCCCACTCGAGCGTGTACCCGTCCCACGGATCGTCACCGGCGTCGCGTGGTCCGCGCAGCGTCACGAAGACGTTCCACATGAACGGCAGCACGCTGGCCGCGATGATGAACGACCCGATCGTCTCGATCGTGTTCAGGTCGTTCCAGCCGGCGGCGGGCGAGTAGTCCGCGATGCGCCGCGGCATCCCTTCGAGCCCCAGCAGGTGCATGGGGAAGAACGTGACCCACGCGCCGACGAGCATCAGCACGAAATGGATCTTGCCGAGCCCCTCGTGCAGCCGTGCGCCGAACATCTTGGGGAACCAGTAGTAGATGGCGGCGAAGACGCCCATCATCGTCCCGCCGAAGAACACGAAGTGCAGGTGCGCCACGACCCAGTACGTGTCGTGCAGCGCGAAGTCCACCGGCGGCGAGGCGAGGATGGCGCCGTCCAGGCCGCCGACCAGGAACGTGCTCAGGAATCCGACCGCGAACAGCATCGGGGTCGCGAAGGTGAGCTTGCCCCGCCACATGGTCGCGATCCAGTTGAAGAACTTGATGCCCGTGGGGACCCCGATCAGCGACGTCATCAGGCTGAAGAAGGGCAGGTAGACGGAGCCGGTGGTGAACATGTGGTGGGCCCACACGCTGAACCCCAGCCCCCCGATCAGCAGCGTCGCGAAGATGAACGCCCTGTAGCCGAAGATCGGCTTGCGACTGAAGACCGGGATGACTTCGCTGATCACGCCCATGGCCGGCAGGATCAGGATGTAGACCTCCGGGTGACCGAAGAACCAGAAGAGGTTCTGCCAGAGGAGAGGGTTGCCGCCCGAGGCGGGGTCGAAGAAGGCGCCGCCGAAGTTGCGGTCGATGTAGAGCATGAAGACCCCGGCCGTGAACACGGGGGTGGCGAGCATGATCAGCAGGCTGGTGACCATCACGGTCCACACGAACACCGGCATGCGGAGCAGGGTCATCCCGGGCGCTCGCAGCTTGAAGATCGTGGCCAGGAAGTTGATCGAGCTCAGGATCGAGCTGGTGCCGATCAGCAGCAGTGCCACGATCCAGAGATCGGTGCCGCTGCCGGAGTACTTCGCCTCGGCCAGCGGCGAGTACGAGGTCCACCCGTCGGCCGCCACGCCGCCGAAGAAGTAGCCGCTGAACAGCAGGATCCCGCCCAGCGGCAGCATCCAGAACGACAGCGCGTTGATGCGGGGGAAGGCCATGTCCGCCGCCCCCACCTGGAGCGGCACGGCGTAGTTGCCCAGCCCGGCCAGGAACGGCATGAGGACGAGGAAGATCATCGTGGTGCCGTGCATGGTGAAGAGCTGGTTGTACGTGGTCGCATCGACGAGCCGCAGCTCCGGCAGGGCCAGGTTGGTGCGGATCACCAGCGCGAGCGAACCGGCGAGCAGGAAGAACAGGAAGCTGTTCGTCAGGTAGAGGATCCCGATCTTCTTGTGGTCGGTGGTCGTCAGCCACTCGTACAGGGCCGAGCGCCTGTAGGTGCGCGTCGAGCCCGGTGCGAGGACGGTCGTGGCCATGCGATCTCCTACTTGACCGTGAGGGTGCCCGTCATGTTCGGATGCACGCTGCAGAAGAACGTGTACGTTCCGGCCGGGAGCGCCGGCACGGAGTAGCTCACCGTCTGCCCCGGCTGCGCCAGCGGCAGCCCGGTGAAGAGGACCTTCCCCGTCGAGTCCTTGATGGAGAAGTTGTGGGGCGCGCCGGCGGTCTTGTTGGTGAGCTGGACGGTGAAGGGTTGTCCGGCGGCCGCCGTCAGGGTCGACTCATCGAAGCTGGTCGTGTTGCTTGCGCTCAGCTGCAGGGTGGGGCCGGCGGCCTGGCCGCTCGCCGCGGGGGCCGGCGTGGCCCTCGCCTTCGCCTGCTCGGCCTGCACCCACGCCTGGAAGTTGGCCGGCGTCATGGTCTGGACCGTGAAGCGCATCTGGGAGTGGCCCATGCCGCACAGCTGCGCGCACTGTCCGGAGTACGTCACGCCCGCGTCCTTGAGGTTCAGGTCGAAGTTGTTGACCTGGCCCGGGATCACGTCCTCCTTGAACAGGAAGTCGGGGACGTAGAACGAGTGGATCACGTCGGCCGAGTGCAGCCGGACGTGGACGACCTCGTCGGCCGGCAGGACCAGCACCGGGCCCTGGTCGGCGATCCCGGTGTACGACAGGTCGTACTGGGGGTAGGCGAACGTCCACTGCCACTGGAAGCCGGTGACGTCCACGATCACGTCGGGATTCGCGGGCTGCGCCTCGACCTTGTTCAGCGTCTGCCAGGAGATGAAGAACAGCACCAGCACCAGGATCGTGGGCAGGACGGTCCAGGTGATCTCGAGGTAGTTGTTGCCGTGCGTCTGCACGGGCAGCTCGTTGTCACCGCTTCGCCGGCGGTACCGGAACACGGACCAGACGATCAGCCCCTCCACGAGCACGAAGATCGCGATCATGGGCACCATGAAGATGCTGTAGAGGGTGCGGATGTCCGCGCCCTGGCTGGTGGCTGCTTCGGGGGGGTAGAGGGCGCTGCACCCGCCCAGCAGCAGCGCGAGGCCCGCCAGGGCGGCACCGGAGACGAGCGATCGGACGCGCGGCGACCACTGCAGGCTCAGGGGGAGACCTCTCGCGCTCTTGCTGGAACCGGTTGGGGCCGCATCATACCGCAAACGGCCCGGTGGAACCGCCAAATGGACCCCTCGGGATGGGCCATTGAGCCCTCTCGAGCAGCCGGCGTTGAGAGAACCTGCCACGAGCAGCCGTCCCCGGCGATCAGAGGGCGATGGGGATCAGGACGTCGAGCGCGACCAGCGCAAAGAGCAGAGACAGGTACATGATCGAGAAGCGATACAGGCGCACGGCCCCTGCGCCGCTTCCCTCGCGCCACAGCATCCAGGCCTGCCGAAGGAACAGGGCGCCCAGGATGGCGGCTCCGGCGGTGTACACGAGGCCCATCCCGGCCACAAGCGCGAACGCCAGCGTCAGTATCACCAGCAGGATCGTGTACAGGACGATCTGGCGGGTCGTCTCCGGCACCCCCCTCACCACCGGCAGCATGGGGACGCCGGCCGCCTCGTAGTCGCGGGAGAGGCGCAGGGCCAGCGCCCAGAAGTGGGGCGGGGTCCAGTAGAACACGATCAGGAACAGGAACACGGCCGGCAGCGCGACGTTGCCGGTCACGGCCGCCCACCCGATCACGGGCGGCAGCGCACCGGCCGCGCCGCCGATGACGATGTTCTGCGGCGTGCTGCGCTTGAGCAGCATCGTGTAGACCACGACGTAGAACGCGATCGCGAGCAGGGAGAGGAAGGCGGCCAGCAGGTTCGCGAAGATCGCCAGCCAGGCGAAGGAGACCACGCCCAGCGCCAGGCCGAAGACCAGGGCGTTCTCGGGGTCGACGGCGTGGGCGGGCAGCGGGCGCCGGCGGGTCCGCGACATGATCTCGTCGATGTCGCGGTCGATGTAGCAGTTGATGGCGTTCGCCGAGCCCGCCGCGAGGGTGCCGCCGATGAGCGTGGCGACCACGAGCATGACCCACGACGTGACGCGGATCCCGGGCACGTCCCGCGTGGCGAGCACCATGGCGGGGACGGTCGTCACCAGCAGCAGCTCGATGATCCGCGGCTTGGTCAGGGCCACGTACGCCATCAGGCGATCGCGCCGGGTGGTGCGGGGGACGCCGATTTCTCGCCGGGAGAGCCGGCCTCCGAACCCGGCGCGCGAACCGGGGCGGCGCGTGGATCGTGGCCCCCGCGCGACCCGGGGCAGGCACGCGAACCGTGGCCGGCGTGAACGGCGCACGCTCGAGGAGCTCGGCGGTGATCGCCAAGTCGGCGTCGGTACGTCGAGAGCGCGGCGTGGCCCAGGTCGCCCGACGCGCCCGGCGGGGTCACCCCGCTGCGAGCGTCGCCCGGCAGGGATCCTCCGGCGCCGGTCGCGGCGCGGCGTCGTCGCCGGTCGCGGCGTCGTCGCCGATCGCCGGCCGCCCCTCCAGCCGGGCAAGGTAGTAGCTGTGGATGGCCGCTCCCAGGGCGAGCGCCCAGATGGCCGCGGCGAGGGCCACGTGCAGCGCCACCGCCCAGTCCGACAGCGAGGTGTAGATCTGCGCAGCGCCGACGAAGATCTGCAGCACGTAGAGCCCCACCGCCATGTGCAGCATGGCGACGCTCGGGCCGCGCCTGGAGCGAGGCTGGCGCATGGCGGCCCAGGCTGCGGCCACCAGGATGAGGCCCGCGACCACCGTGACCACGCGGTGCAGGAACTGCGCCATCTCCTCGGCCGGATACCGGCTGAACGACGGGATCAGCGAACCGTTGAAGAGCGGCCAGTCAGGGAAGATCAGCGCCGAGCCGGTCGCGGTCACGTGCGAGCCGAACAGCAGGAGTGCGTAGATGCTCGCGGCCGCGAGGGCGGCGAGCAGCGTGAACCGCTGGCTCGCACCCCGCGCGGGGAGCTGGTCCGGGTAGCGGGCACGGATCGCCACGTAGACCAGGATGCCGAGCAGGATCATGGCCGTCGCGAGGTGCAGCGTGACCGTGTCGCCCGCGTTGTTCTCGGCGACGGTCACGGCCCCCAGCACGGCCTGGATGAGCACGACCACGACCGCCAGCACGGAGGACCACAGGATCGACCTGCGGTGACGGTAGCCGCGCCAGGCGAGCGCGGCGACCCCGAGCGCGAGGAAGCCGATCACCAGGGCGAGGAATCGGTGGATCCACTCGAGCCACGGGTGGTAGTCGGTCGTCGACGGGATGAGCTGGCCGTGACAGAGCGGCCAGTCCGGGCAGCCCATCCCGGATCCCGTCCCCCGCACGATCGCGCCCACGACGACCAGCAGGTACGTGGCGACCGCGGTGACGAGGGCGAGCCTCTGGAAGCGCGTCATGTCTGCGCGAAGTGACCTCGGAGCGATCGCCTGGGTGACTGCCGGGCCGTTCTGGCCGGGGGCGGTGACGGCGGGACGCGGCCGCTGGGGGATTGTAGCCGAGTCGCCCTCCGGGGCCGGCGCACGGGTCTCGTTGCGGCGGCGCACGGGCATGTTCCAGCCGACCGTCAACGAGGCCGACCGCGGCGGAACCGGCGCGGCCACGTCCGGCCGCGCCGTGCGGTCAGGATGCGGGGCCGAGCGACGGGGTGGGCTTGCCGGCGTCCTCCGGAGCCCGGCCCGGAGGCATGCCCGGGCGGAGCCTGGACGCGCCTTCGGCCATCGGCCCGGTCGGGCTGCCCGGCTTCGTTCCCGTCGAGCCCGGCGCCTCGAGCGGCAGACCCGCGGCGCACCCGGGGCACGTCGCGGGGCCGGGCGCGTAGTTGGGCAGTTCGAGGGTCCAGAGCGCGGAGGCGGCGTATGCCCGCCCCGTCACCGGCGAAGTCACGGACGAGAGGCCGCCGGAGCGGTCCACGAGCACCTGGGCGAGCACAAGTTCGGCACCGGCCCCCTCGATCGGGGGCACCATCGCCAGCAGCGACCCGCCGGTCGTGAGGATGTCGTCGACCAGCAGCACGCGCTCGCCCGGGGAGAGCAGGAAGCCACGCCGGAACTCGCGTCGCGTCGTCCCGTCCGGGTCGCGGATCTCCTCCGCGAAGATTCCGCGGACGCCGAGCTGCCGGGCGACCTCGAAGGCCAGGATCACGCCGCCCGTGGTGGGCCCGACGACGACGTCGACGAGCGGACCCTCCGGCCCGCGCGCCCGGTCGGCGAAGTACCCGCACAGCTCGGAGACCGCCTCGGGGTACTGCAGGACCTGGAACTTCTCGAGGTACCGCTCGGCGTGGCGCCCGCTCTTCAGCTGGAAGTGCCCTTCCCTGAGCGCGCCGGATGAGAGGAACAGCTCTTCCACGCGGCCCGCGACGGCGCCGCGGTCCGCGATGGCGCCGCCGGTCCGTGGACGCAGTCGTGCCGGCCCCTGCTCTCGCGTGGCGTGCGTTCATGGCCGGTACTCCACTCCTTTCGCGGAAGGCCTGTTCGGCCGGGTCGGCAGCGCCGTCCCGACGAGCGGCAGATGGCTGGCCAGGCCGCGCTCGGCGCAGCAGGCCCGCAGCTCCTCGACGAGCCGCACCGGGACGTCCGGGTCGGCGAAGATGGCGGTTCCCACCTGCACCGCGACCGCGCCGGCCGCCAGGTAGCACAGGACGTCGTCGAGCGTGGAGATGCCGCCGATCGCGACGATGGGGATGCCGACCACCTGCGCGACCTCGTAGACCACGCGCAGTGCAACCGGGCGGATCGCCGGGCCCGACAGCCCGCCGTACACGTTGCCCAGGAGCGGCCTGCCAGTCCGCGGGTCGATGGCGATCCCTGACAGCGTGTTGATGGCGCTGATCGCGTCGGCGCCGGCCTCCTCGATCGCCCGGGCGATGGGCCGGATGTCGGCGACGTTCGGCGAGAGTTTGACGAGGAGCGGCAGGTCCGTCGCGCGGCGCACGGCGGCGGTCACGGCGGCCGCGGCCTCGCGATCCACGGCGAACTGCAGCCCCCCCTTGCCCACGTTGGGGCAGCTGATGTTGAGCTCGATCCCCGCCACGCCGGGCACGCCATCGAGTCTTCGCACGACGCCGACGTAGTCCTCGATCGACTCGCCCGCGACGTTGACGATGACGGGTACCTGCCAGCTCGCCCAGAGCGGCGCGTATCGCTCGATGACAGCGTCGACGCCCGGGTTCTGGAGGCCGATCGAGTTCAGCATGCCGGCCGGCGTCTCGGTCACCCGCGGTGGCTCGTTTCCCGAACGCGGCTTGAGCGTGGTGCCCTTGCAGCAGATCGCACCCAGCCGCTCGACGTCGACGACGTCGCCGTATTCGATGCCGTACCCGAACGTGCCCGAGGCGACCATCACCGGGTTCTGCAGCACCAGGCCGCCTGGGCGGTTCGGCGCGAGGTCCACCGAGAGGTCCACGTGAGCCGCATCGGCGGGGGAGCGGGCGTCGAGCTCGCGACCGGTGGCGCCGTCCACTCCGGTGGCGCGGCCCGCTCCGGTGGCGCGGTCCGCCGTGGGGTCAGCCGCGCGGTCGCCCGGGGTCGGCGTCGGTCCGCCGCGGGCTCGGCGCGTCCGGCGGCGACGGCGTTCGCCGGCCTGGTGCGCGGCGCGCGCAGGCCGAGACGGGGCGCCCCGGCGTACGGGTCCCGGGAACGCGGCCCGCTCGTGACCACCGACCGCTTCCGCTTCACGCGGGTTCCTCCCAGGCGATCTCCTCCGAGGCGAAGACGGGGCCTTCGCGGCAGACCCGGACGGGGCCGTCGACTCCCCAGATCACGCACCCCAGGCAGGCCCCGACGGCGCAGCCCATGTGCTGTTCCATCGAGACCTGGAGCCACGCCTTCCGCCGCGCCTGCGGCGAGCCGGGCTGGAGAGGGCGCCCGCCGCCGCGCTTGCGTCCCAGCTTCGCGACGCCCATGCGTCCCCGACGGCCGGCGGCCAGGCGTGCGAGCGTCGCGAGCATCGGGCGCGGGCCGCAGGCGAATGCCTGGTCCGCCCAGGCCTCGTAGTCGGGGACCAGGTCGGTCACCCGGCCGGGGTGGCCGAGCGATCCGTCCTCGGTCGTCACCACGTATTCGACCTCGTCGGGCAGCAGCGACGACGGGTACACGTCGGCGGCGGATGCGGCCCCGAACAGCAGGGTCACCTGCCGGCCGGCCTCGAGCGCCTCGTCGGCGAGCGACCGCACGCCTGCGATCCCGAGCCCGCCCGCGATCAGCAGCACGCGGTGCGTGCGCGGGTCGACCTCGAACGGTCGCCCGAGCGGTCCGAGCATCGGCACGGCGTCGCCCGGACGGGCGCGCGCCATCATCTCGGTGCCCTTGCCGGCGACCCGGAAGTGGAGCGTGATGTCGCCGCCCAGGCGGTCGATCGTGTTGATGCTGATCGGGCGCCGCAGCACGAGCCCGGAATAGTCGGGCGTCCGGACGTGGACGAACTGGCCGGCCCGAGCTCCGGACGCCAGCCAGGGGGCCCGGTAGCGCTGGACCCACTGGCGAGGAAGGATCTCCCGCGTCTCGACGAGGTCGGCGTCGAGAAGGCGCATCAGTCGGGTCGCCCGCGTCCTTCAGGCCCGGGACGGCCCGCCGTCCGCGTCGTCGCCCGCCGTCCGCGTCGTCATCCGCCGCCGTCCCCGTCCCCGTCCCCGTCGGACCCCGCGTCGTCGTCGTTCTCGTCGCCCTCGCCGATCGCGCCGGGGAAGGCGTCGGCCAGGGCGTCGGCGATATCGCCGAACACGTCCGTCGGGTCGTAGAACTCGACCAGGTCGGCCGCAGCATCGAGGCGCCGCCACCGATCCTGCTCGTCCTCGGGAACGACCTCGGCCACGAGCCGGCCCTCGCCGGTGAGGGTGAGCCGTTCGTCCTCGTCGTCGATCACCATGAGGTCGCCTACCCGGCCCGCCAGCGGTCTCGCCGAGGCCTCGAACTGCTCGATGAGGCGCGCCTCCGCGTCCTGGCTGCGCTCCTGGAAACTGAGTGCCAGGTCGTACAGGCGAGCGGCGGCCTCGTCGGTGCTCGACGGTGGCTCTTCGGCGTTCGTGGCGGCCCAGGCATCCGCCGCCGCGGCGTACGTGCCCTCGTCGGCGGCGACGGCATAGCCCTCCTCGGCGACCGTCTCAGCGGGCGAGACCCCGGCGGTGTCCATCAGCTCCTCGGCGCCGGTGGGTTCCTCCCCCATGCCGGCGGCGGCGCGCGCCGCCTCCGCGAACGCCGCGAAGATCTCGGCCGGGTTGTAGAGCTCGACGAGCTCCGACGGAGAATCGATGACCTCCGTCTCCGACACCCATTCGCCGCTGTCGTCCTGGTAGCGCGTCCGTGAGCGGAACGTCCCGTCGGGCGCGACCGCGAGGTAGTCGGGATCGTCGTCGATCAGGACGAGGCCGTCGATCTGGTCGATCCGCCCGGCGTTGGCCTCGAGGAACCGTCGCAGCTGGTCCGTGGCCGTGACCAGGAAGTCGCGACGTTCGAGGGCAGCGTCGGCGGCGATCTCGCCGAGCGCCTGGTTCCGGCTCAAGTCCATCGTGCGCTCCTTAGGGGTGGTACTCGAGATCGGGTCCCATGCGCTCCCTGAGCAGCATGGAGTGATGGCGCTGGAAGATCCACTCGCCGGCCCGGTGGCCGATCTTCCGCGTCGCCTCGTCCGCCTCGAGCTTGTCGAGCGCGGCGTAATCCGGCAACTGGAACAGGATCAGGTTGTCGAAGTCCCAGCCGTGGGCGATGTTGTACCAGCCCAGGAACCGGATGTTGAACTTCTCCTCGTACTCCTTGATCTGGCGCGGGAACATCGTGCGCATGAAGAACTTGAAGAAGGCGTCGCGGCCGCGACGAACCGAGAAGAAGGTGGCAAGGACGGGCACGCGATCCCTCCGGGATCAACCACGTTCGGACGCTCGACGACCGCCTCATTGTCGCATGCCCGGGGACGGCGTCTCGCCGGGATCGCGCACGGGCTGGTCCGCGTTGGCGTCCTCGAGCTGGCCCACGGTGGGGGTTGCGCCGTGCAGCGGCCGGCGGCGCGTTCGCCGGTCCGCGGCCACCAGCCGGAGCAGGAAGATCATCGTCTGCCCGGCGAACAGCAGCAGCAGGAGCGTGGCAAGCAGCATGCCGGTGGTGAGCCACTGGGGCCACTCGTTCACGACGCCGATGGGCGTCAGGACAACCAGGATCGCCAGGACGGTCACCTGGAACCAGAAGCACCCCAGCCCGGGGCCGCGCTCCGCCTCGAGCGGCTCCCCCTTGTAGAGCGGTGCCCCCGCCGGACGCTTCGGCACCGTCGAGGCGCCTGCCTCCGGCTCGTTCGGATCGCTCACGATCTCGCGCTCACTCCTCGTCGACAACAGCCTGCCGGCGACCCGGTCGACGGCGATGACGCGCGCACACGCCTGGTCGCGCGTCGCACCGGGGATGGCCGCACGTTACCACCGATCACCCAAACGGCACCCCCATCGTGCCCCTCGCCACCGACTTGCGACCGTCCCGGCACTGACCCGCCGCCTGGCCTCCGCGTAGCGTCGGCGCGAGCCGCTCCCCGGGAGATCGTCCATGTCCCCGTCGTCCCTCTACGACCCGAGTTTCGAGCACGACTCGTGCGGGTTCGGGTTCGTCTGCGACATCCAGGGACGAGCCTCGCACGCCATCGTCAGGGACGCGCTGCAGGTCCTCGTGAACCTCGAGCACCGCGGCGCCAGCGGCTCCGAGCAGAACACGGGCGACGGGGCCGGGATCACGGTTCAGCTGCCGCACGCCTTCCTGGCCGGGGCGGCCGCGGGCGGGGGCACCGCGCTCCCTCGCGCCGGCGACTACGCGGCCGGGATGATCTTCCTGCCGCGCGACGCCGCCACGCGCGACGCCTGCCAGCGGATCGTGGAGGAGACCGCCGAGACGGAGGGACTCGAACTGCTCGGGTGGCGGGACGTTCCGACGTCGAACGCGCTCCTCGGCGAAACCGCGAGGGCCAGCCAGCCGGTGATCCGACAGGTGTTCGCGGCCCGCCCGCCCCACGTCGACGCCGGCCTCGCGTTCGAGCGGCGCTTGTTCGTCGTCCGCAGGCTGATCGAGAAGGCCGTCTCCCGCTCGGCGCTGCCCGGGCGCGCCGAGTGCTATGTGCCATCCCTCAGCTCCAGGACCATCGTCTACAAGGGCATGCTCAACGCGTCGCAACTGCTCCACTTCTACCCCGACCTGGAGGACGCCGGGTTCGAGAGCGCCATCGCGATGGTGCACTCGCGCTTCTCGACCAACACCTTCCCGTCGTGGGCCCGCGCCCACCCGTACCGCTACATCTCTCACAACGGCGAGATCAACACGCTGCGCGGCAACATCAACTGGATGCACGCGCGCGAGTCGATGTTCCGCTCGTCGCTGTTCGGCGACGACCTGCGCAAGGTGCTGCCGGCCATCGACCCCGAGGGGTCCGACTCGGCCATGCTCGACAACGTGCTCGAGCTGCTCTACCTGTCCGGGCGCTCGTTGCCGCACGCACTGATGATGACGGTGCCCGAGCCCTGGAGCCGGCACGAGTCGATGTCGGAGGCGAAGCGGGCCTTCTACGAGTACCACGCCTGCCTGATGGAGCCGTGGGACGGTCCGGCCTCGATCGCCTTCACGGACGGCACCCGCGTGGGCGCCACGCTCGATCGGAACGGCCTGCGACCGGCCCGCTATTACGTGACCGCCGACGACCGGGTGGTCATGGCCTCCGAGGCCGGGGTGCTGGAGATCCCGCCGGACCAAGTCGTGGCCAAGGGTCGCCTGCAGCCCGGACGGATGTTCCTGGTGGATACCCAAGAGGGGCGGATCGTCTCGGACGCCGAGCTCAAGGAGACGGTCGCGTCCGAGCGCCCGTACGGCGCATGGTGCCGGGACCGCCTGGCCCGCCTGGCCGACCTGCCGCGCCCGCCGCGGGTGTTCGAGCCGGATCACGAGACCGTCCTGCGGCGCCAGGAGGCGTTCGGGTACACGGCCGAGGACGTGCGGCTGCTGGTGAACCCCATGGCGGCGGAGGGGGCCGAGCCGGTCGGGTCGATGGGCAACGACGCACCCCTGGCGGTGCTCTCGGACCGCCCCCAGCTGCTGTACTCGTACTTCAAGCAGCTCTTCGCGCAGGTCACCAACCCCCCGGTCGACGCGATCCGCGAGGAGATCGTGATGGCCGTCGAGACGTCGATCGGACCGGAGGACAACCTCCTCGAGCCGGGGCCGGAGGCGGCCCGCCAGCTCTCGCTGCCGACGCCGGTCCTGCGCAACGAGGAACTGGAGCGGATCCGCCACCTGGACGGTGCCAACGGTTCCCGCGGGTTCCGGGCTATCACCCTGCCCGTCCTCTTCCGCGTGGCCGAGAACGGGGCGGGCCTTCGCCGGGCGATCGAGGCGCTCCGCAACCGCGTCTCCGAGGCGATCGCCGAGGGCCACGACCTGATCGTGCTGTCCGATCGCGGGCACGGCGAGGAAGAGGCGCCCATCCCCGCCCTCCTGGCCGTCGCGGCCGTTCACCACCACCTGCTTCGGACCGGCACCCGGACCCGCGTCGGGCTGGTGCTGGAGTCCGGCGAGCCGCGCGAGGTGCACCACTTCGCGCTGTTGATCGGGTACGGCGCGAGCGCCGTCAACCCGTATCTCGCCTTCGAGACGATCCACGACCAGGTGCGGCTGGGCATGATCGACGGTCCCGCCGACGCCGCCGAGGGTCGCTTCGTGAAGGCGATCAACAAGGGCATCGTCAAGGTCATCTCGAAGATGGGGATCTCGTCGATCCAGAGCTACCACGGCGCCCAGGTGTTCGAGGCCGTCGGCCTGAACCAGGATTTCATCGACGAGTACTTCACGTGGACGCCCACCCGGATCAGCGGCGTCGGAATCGAGGTGGTGGCGAGAGAGGCGCGCATGCGGCACGACCGGGCGTATCCGCCGAGGCAGCCCGTCGGTCCATCGCCAGCTGGGCGTCGGCGGCCAGTACCAGTACCGGGAAGACGGCGAGTCGCACCTCTTCAACCCGCTCACGATCCACCGGCTGCAGCACGCCTGCCGCACCGGCGACTACGCCACGTTCAAGGAGTACTCGCGGCTGGTGGACGACCAGTCGCGCAGCCTGTGCACGCTCCGCGGCCTGATGGATCTCCGGCCGGCGACGCGACCAGTGGCCCTGGACGAGGTGGAGCCGGTCGAGTCGATCGTGCGCCGGTTCAAGACCGGCGCGATGAGCTACGGGTCCATCTCGCAGGAGGCGCACGAAACGCTGGCCATCGCCATGAACCGGCTGGGCGGCAAGGTCCAACACCGGCGAGGGCGGTGAGGACCCGGCGCGATACGTGCCGCTCGCGAACGGCGACTCGAAGAACAGCGCGATCAAGCAGGTGGCCTCGGGCCGGTTCGGCGTGACCAGCGAGTACCTGGTCAACGCCGGCGAGCTCCAGATCAAGATGGCGCAGGGCGCGAAGCCGGGCGAGGGGGGCCAGCTGCCGGGCCACAAGGTCTACCCGTGGATCGCCCGGGTCCGGCACTCGACACCGGGCGTGGACTTGATCACGCCCGCCGCCGCACCACGACATCTACTCGATCGAGGACCTGGCGGAGCTCATCCACGACCTCAAGAACACCAACCGCGAGGCCCGGGTCTCGGTCAAGCTCGTGGCCGAAGTCGGCGTGGGCACGATCGCCGCCGGGGTCGCCAAGGCGCACGCGGACGTGGTGCTGATCAGCGGTCACGATGGCGGCACCGGCGCCTCGCCGCTCACGTCGATCAAGCACGCCGGCATCCCCTGGGAGCTCGGGCTGGCGGAGGCGCACCAGGTCCTGATGATGAACGACCTGCGGTCGCGCATCGCGGTCGAGGTGGACGGCCAGCTCAAGACCGGGCCGCGATGTCGTGATCGGCGCGCTCCTGGGGGCCGAGGAGTTCGGGTTCGCCACGGCGCCGCTCGTGGCGCTCGGGCTGCGTGATGATGCGGGTCTGCCACCTCAACACGTGCCCGGTCGGGATCGCCACGCAGGACCCCGAGCTGCGAGAGCGCTTCGCCGGGGACCCGGCGCACGTCGTGAACTTCATGCGCTTCGTCGCACAGGAGGTGCGCGAGCACATGGCGCTGCTCGGCTTCAGGACCGTCGAGGAGATGGTCGGGCGCGCCGACCGGATCGAGATGCGGCCGGCGATCGAGCACTGGAAGGCGCGCAGCCTCGACTTCAGCCGCATCCTGCACGTGCCCGCCGTGCCGCGGGGCCGCGCTCGCACGTGCCGCATCCCGCAGGATCACCGCCTGGACGAGTCGCTCGACGCCACCACGCTGATCCCGCTCTGCGAACCCGCGCTGCGGGACGGGACCCCCGTCCGCGCCACGCTGCCCATCCGGAACACGAACCGGGTGGTGGGCACCATGCTGGGCAGCGAGGTCACCCGCCGCCACGGTGCACGGGGCCTGCCCGGACGACACGATCCGCCTGCACTTCCAGGGCTCGGCCGGGCAGAGCTTCGGGGCGTTCATCCCGCCCGGGATCACCCTGGTGCTCGAGGGCGACGCGAACGACTACCTGGGCAAGGGACTCTCCGGCGGGCGGGTCGTCGTCGTCCCGCCAGAGGCCTCGCACGTTCGTGCCCGAGGAGAACGTGATCGCCGGCAACGTCGCCTTCTACGGCGCGACCTCCGGCGAGGCGTACGTACGGGGGATCGCCGGCGAGCGATTCTGCGTTCGAAACTCGGGGATGCACGCCGTGGTGGAGGGCATCGGCGACCACGGGTGCGAGTACATGACTGGCGGCCGGGTCGTGGTACTCGGACTGACCGGGCGGAACTTCGCGGCCGGCATGTCGGGCGGGATCGCCTACGTGCTCGACGAGGACGGCTCGTTCGCGGCGTCCTGCAACGACGAGGGCGTCTCGATCTCGCCTCTCGCCGGGCTCGCCGATCGCGGCGAGGTCGCGGAAGTCCGGTCGATGATCGAGCGTCACGCGACGTGGACCGCGAGCGCGCGCGCGCTGCGGTTGCTCGACGACTGGGAGGGGACGGCCGCACGCCTCGTGCGGGTGATCCCGGACGAGTACCGCCGGGTGATCGAGGCGCAGCGGCGCCTGCGGGCCATGGGCATGTCGCCGGCGGACGCCGAGATGGGCGCGTTCCAGGAGCGCGCTCTGGCGGTCGCCCAGGCCGGCGCGGCGTAACCGGAGGCGCGCAGATGGGCAGGCCGACCGGGTTCCTCGAGTTCGCTCGGGAGGCGTCGCACGCGAGGCCACCCCTGGAACGGATCCGCGACTGGAGCGACGAGCACCTGCCGCACGGCGGAGGGGACGCTCCGCGAGCAGGGGGCGCGGTGCATGGACTGCGCCGTCCCGTTCTGCCACACGGGAGTGACGATCGGGGGCGCCGCGTCGGGCTGCCCGGTGAACAACCTGATCCCAGAGTGGAACGACCTGGTGTACCGGGGCAAGTGGCGCGAGGCGAGCATCCGCCTGCACAAGACGAACGACTTCCCGGAGTTCACCGGCCGCGTCTGCCCCGCGCCATGCGAGGGCTCGTGCACGGTGGGCATCAGCGGGCTGCCGGTCACCATCAAGAACATCGAGCTGGAGATCGTCGAGCGGGCGTGGGCGAACGGCTGGATCCGCCCGGAGCCGCCCGCCGTCCGAACCGGGATGCGGGTGGCGATCGTCGGGAGCGGCCCGGCCGGGCTGGCCGCAGCGGCGCAGCTCAACCGCGCAGGCCACTGGGTGACCGTCTTCGAGCGTGCCGACCGGATCGGCGGCCTGCTCACGTACGGGATCCCGAACATGAAGCTCGACAAGTCGGCGGTCGACCGGCGCGTGGGGCTGCTGGCCGCCGAGGGCGTCCGGTTCGCCCCCGGGGTCGAGGTCGGCCGTGACGTGGCCCCCGGCTCGCTCACCTCCGACTTCGACGCGGTCGTGCTCGCGCTGGGATCCACGGTGCCCCGGGACCTGCCCGTGGAGGGACGAACCCTGGACGGCGTTCATCCCGCCATGGACTTCCTGGCGGCGAACACCCGGAGCCTCCTCGACTCCGGCCACCGCGACGGTGCGTACATCTCAGCCGCCGGCCGGGACGTCGTCGTGATCGGCGGTGGCGACACCGGCACGGACTGCGTCGCGACGGCGATCCGCCATGGGGCGCGGACGGTCGTGCAGCTGGAGATCCTTGACCGGCCGCCGGACGTCCGCGCGCCGGACAACCCGTGGCCGCAGTGGCCGAAGGTCTACCGGCTCGACTACGGCCAGGAGGAGGCGGCCGCGCTGTGGGGCGCCGACCCGCGACGCTACGCCATGTCCACGCGGCGGTTCGTCGGAGACGGCGGCGGTCGCGTTGCCGCGGTGGAGACCGTCGAGGTGGAGTGGGCCGCAGATCCCGAGGGCAGGGTGGCGCCCCGCGAACGCGCGGGGACGGAGCGTCGCGTCCAGGCCGACCTGGTCCTCCTTGCGCTGGGATTCCTGGGGCCGGAGTCCTCGCTGCCCGAGGCGCTGGGGTGCGACCTCGACGCGCGCGGGAACATCGCCGCGGACCGGCAACGGATGACGAGCGTGCCGGGCGTGTTCGCTGCCGGCGACTGCTCGCGCGGGCAATCGCTCGTGGTCTGGGCCATCCGCGAGGGCCGCGAGGCGGCTCGCGGGGTCGAGCGGTACCTGGCCGGGGAGTGGAGCGAGCCGGCAGCGCAGTGATCGCGACGGAGTGCCGGGCTCGCCGGCTCGGAGGGCGGCCGGCGCCGTCACGCGCCCCGCCGATCCCGGAACGACCCGGCTCAGCCGGCCCGAACCGCGGCCGGCGCCGTCACGAGCTCCGCGGCCATGCCGGCATCCACGTATGCGAAGCGCCCATCCACCACGGTCGCAAGCACGCGGCCGGGAAGCCGCCGTCCGAGGACGGGCGAGTTCTTGCCCCTGGAGCGCAGCGCGTCCCCGGTGACCTGCCAGGTATCGTCCAGGTCGATCACGACCAGGCTCGCGGTCGCGCCCGGGACCAGCCCGGGCGTCAGCGGCCCGCGCGGGTGGCGTCGCCCGAGGGCCACCGTGGCCGTCGCGCCGAGGACCCGGGCCGGGCCCGCGGTCAGGGCACGCACCGCCGCCTGCAGCGGAAGCAGTCCCGCTGCGACGCCGGCGAAGACGAGCGAGAAGGCCGTCTCGATCCCGCTGATCCCGGGCGCCGCGTCGCCGAACTCGACGAGCTTGTCGACCTGCGTGTGCGGTGCGTGGTCGGTCGCGATCGCGTCGACGGTCCCGTCCTCGAGCCCGCCCCACAGGGACAACGCATCGGCGGGGGTGCGCAGGGGAGGATTGACCCGGGTCGACTGGTCGTACGGTGGCGCATCGGCGTCGCCTCGGGACCACGGCGTGCCGGACGCCTCCCAGGCGAACCGGCGATCCCCGGCGACCCAGCCCTCGTGGAAGGCCAGGTGGTGCGGGGTGACGTCGCACGTCACCGGGAGTCCTGCCGCCTTCGCCCGCCGGACCAGTTCGACCGACCCCGCGGTCGACAGGTGCGTCAGGTGGAGGCGCGGGGCGGCCGAAGCCGGATAGGACGCCACGACCTCGGCGAGGAGCGCCAGGTCGCGCGCCACGGCGCTCTCCTCCGCGGCGGCCGGCCAGCCCTTCAGCCCGAGGACGGTGGACACGAGGCCCTCGTTCGCCTCGGCGCCCTTCGTGAGCGCGGGTTCCTCGGCGTGCTCCACGAGCATCCGCCCCAGCGCGCCGGCGTACGTCAGCGCGTTGCGGAAGAGCGAGGCGTCGCCGACCGGCGACCCGTCGTCGCTGAAGCCGACGGCCCCGGCGTCCGCCATCTCGCCCATGTGCGAGAGCGTCTCGCCGCGCCGGCCCGCCGTCACGGTCCCGTACGGCAGGAGCCGCACCGGGCTCCCGCTGCCGCGTGCCGCCGCCAGCTCTTCCTCGACGAGACCCGCAGTGTCGATCGCGGGCGTGGTATTGGCCATCGCGCACACGGTCCCGAACCCGCCATGGGCCGCCGCGGCGAGTCCGGTTGCGACCGTCTCGGCGTCCTCGCGCCCCGGCTCGCGCAGGTGGACGTGCAGGTCGATGAACGCCGGCGCGACGAGCACCGATGGGCGACTCGGGCCCACGTCCGTCCTCATCGGATCCGGCGCCGTCCTCCCGGCGGGTACGTCGCCGTCCCACTCGACGGCGGTCACGACGCCGTCCTCGACCCGCAGGCTCCCCCGGCCCTCGCGACCGCGTGCCGGATCGATCAGCCACGCGTCGCTCAGCTCGAGCAGCTCCACGCGCTCCCCGATGCGCGGCGTCTCACCCACGGTTCCGCTCCTCCTCGATCGTGCGGCTGCCGGCGAGCAGGTAGAGCAGCGCCATTCGGACGGCCACCCCGTTGGCCACCTGCTCGGTGACCACGGATCGCTCGAAGTCGGCGATCTCGGGTCCGATCTCGACGCCCTCGTTCATCGGCCCGGGATGCATCACCAGGGCGTCCGCGCGGGCCCACCGCAGCGTCTCGGCGGTGAGGCCGTATCGCAGCGAGTACTCGCGGAGCGAGGGAAGAAGGCCGCCGGCCATGCGCTCCTGCTGCAGGCGCAGCGCCATCACGGCGTGCGCGCCGCGCAGCGCCGCGCGGAGATCGGTCGTCACCGTGAGACGACGACCGTCCGGCGCCGCGGCCGCCCAACGGTCGAAGCCGCGGAGCAGTGTGGACGGGCCGCACACCCAGACGTCGGCGCCCATCGTCGTGAGCGTCCAGATGTTGGATCGCGCCACGCGCGAGTGGAGGATGTCGCCAAGGATGACGACCTTGCGCCCGGCGACCCGCCCGCCCGGCAGGCGCTCGCGGAGCGTGAAGAGATCGAGCAGCGCCTGGGTCGGGTGCGCGTGCCAGCCGTCGCCGCCGTTCAGCACGTGCCCGGAGAAGACCTGGGCGGCGAGATACGGAGCGCCGGAGCGCGAGTGGCGCATGACGATCATGTCCGCCCCGAGCGCCTCGATGGTGCGGATCGTATCGACCAGCGACTCGCCTTTCGACACGGAACTGCTGCTGGCGGCGATGTTGACGACGTCGGCCGACAGGTTCTTCGCCGCCACTTCGAACGACACGCGCGTGCGCGTGGAGGCCTCGTAGAAGAGGATCGTGACCTGCGTGCCGCGCAGGGTGGGGACCTTCGGGATGGGGCGGCCGAGGATCTCCTTCATCTCGTCCGCGGTTCGCATGACGAGGTCGATGTCGGCCGCGCTCAGCCCGTCCACGTCGAGCAGGTGCCGGTGAGTCCAGCCGGCCGCGGTGGCCGGCGCTCCCGCCCTCGCTCGCCCCACCGCTCCCCTGCGGGTCACGGCTGTCGTGCGCGCCGCGGCGGCCTCGGGCGCCTCGGCCACCGGGCGGGCCTCGGATGGCCCGCGCGCCTCGGCGGCGTCCTCGCGCACGCCGGCTTCGACGGTCGCCGCGTCGGCGGGTGTCATGCCGTCACCCCGGCGACCGCCAGGCGGTCGATCAGGACTTCGTCCGCGTCGTCGAACTCGACCACGTGGACGCGGATCACCTCGTCGCGCGAGGTTGGCACGTTCTTCCCGACATGGTCGGCGCGGATCGGGAGCTCGCGGTGCCCGCGGTCCACGAGCACGGCGAGCCGGATCGCGGAGGGGCGCCCGAAATCCATCAGCGCGTCCATGGCGGCCCTCGCGGTCCGCCCCGTGTACAGGACGTCGTCCACGATCACGATCGTCAGCCCGTTGACGTCGAAGGGAAGGTCGGTGCCCTTGACGATCGGCTGGTGGGCGACCATCGAGAGATCGTCGCGGTAGAAGGTGATGTCGAGCGCCCCGACGGGAAGTCCGACGCTCTCGTGCAGATCGATCGCTTCGGCGATTCGGTGGGCGAGCGGTACGCCTCGCCGCTGCACGCCGACCAGCGCCAGGCGGTCCGTGCCGCCATGCTTCTCGACGATCTCGTGGGAGATTCGGACCACGGCGCGACGGACGTCGTCCGCGGTCATGATCTGGCGCGCCGTCATGTCGTGTCGCTCCTCGCCGGGCTCACGGGGCCGGTCCATGGAAGGGTTGGCGGCGCCAGTCTACCGCGTGCCACGCCGCTCCCGCGGGCCGGTGCGGCACCCCGGGGCCCGCGCGAGCCGGTGCCCGAGCCCGCGCGGCACCCGTGAGCGCCGGTGCGCCTGCGCGCGCCGAGCCGGGAGGCCTGCGCGGCGGCCGGCGCTGGCTGTCGCCGGCTGTCGCCGGCTAGCCGAGGCTTCCCACGGCGGACTCGACCGCGTCGAGGATCTCGCCGGACGCCACCAGCTGCTGCATCGCCGTGTGGTCGCCGTGCAGCGGCCGGTCCTCGTCGAGGTGCGCCACGTGACGCCGCACGACCTCGTGGGCCGTCCGTGTCCCCAGTCCCGACGTGAACTCGCGGAAGTCGAGCGCCTGCGCCGCGGCCATGAACTCGATGCCCAGCACCCCGTACGCGTCCTGCAGGATCTGCCCGTTCTTGATCGCCGTGTTCATCCCCATCGAGACGAAGTCCTCCTGGTCCGCCGCCGCGGGGATGGACTGGATCGACGCAGGCATCGAGAGGATCCGCTGCTCCACGATCAGCGTGTCGGCGGTGTACTGGCTGAGCATCATGCCGGAGAACATGCCGGCGCCCTTCGTGAGGAAATCCGGCAAGCCGGCGGAGAGCGCGGGGTTCGTGAGGCGGTTGAGCCGCCGCTCCGACAGCACGCTCACCATCGTCACGGCCGCGCCGACCATGTCCATGGGAAGCGAGACCGGCGAGCCCTGGAAGTTCGCCCCCGTCAGGGTCAGGCGTGCATCCGGCAGGAAGATCGGGTTGTCGCCGACGCCGTTGAGCTCGGTCTCGACCTGCGCGCCGGCCCAGGCCACCGCGTCGTGCGCGGCGCCGATCACCTGCGGGGTCGAGCGCATCGAGTAGGCGTCCTGGACCTTCGTCTTCATCTTCCCGGTCATGAGGTCGCTGCCCGCGAGCACCCGGTCGATCGCGCGCGCGGCCCGGACGGCGCCGGGGAAGCCGCGGAGCTCGTGGAGACGAACGTCGTACGGCTTCATGTTGGCGATCAGCGCCTCGAGCGACATCGCGGCGGCGATCTCCGCCTGGCGCAGCCAGCGGTCGATGTCCCAGAGCTGCAGAGCGCTCATCGCGGTGAGCACGTTCGACCCGTTGATCGTGGCGAGCCCGTCACGGGCCTGCAGTCCTGGCGGAGTGATGCCGGCGCGGCGCATCGCGTCGGCTCCCGACAGGCGTTCGCCCCGGAACCAGGCCTCGCCCTCGCCCATGAGCAGCAGGGCGATCTGGGCCATGGGTGCGAGATCGCCGCTGGCGCCGACCGACCCGCGCTGGCAGACCACCGGCGTGACGCCGCGGTTCAGCATCTCCACCAGCGTGAGCGTGATCTCCGGACGGCAGCCCGAGTTGCCGTGGGCGTGCACGTTGATCCGGCCGGCCATCGCGGCGCGAACCGTCTCGACGGGTGCGGGATCTCCGATCCCGGCCGCGTGGTTGTAGATGAGGTAGCGCTGGAACTGGGCGACCTGCGCGTCGTCGAGGACGACCTCGGAGAACTCGCCGATCCCGGTGTTGGTGCCGTACATGATCTCGTGGGCGGCGAGCTTTTCCTCCAGCATGGCCCGGCAGACGCGGATGCGGTCGAGTGCGGCGGGGTGGAGCTCCACGGGTTCGCCGTTTCGGGCGATCCTGACCAGGCGCTCGAGGGTGAGGGACGAGCCGTCCAGCACGATGGACATGGGAATACCTACCTTGGCCAGAGGGCAGATCGACGTCCGCGGTGACGCCGAGCCGGGTCCATCGTAGCCCAGGGAGCGAGCTCCGTGAGGGGAGCAAGAGCCGGTCGAAGGGGGCCGTTCGGGGGCGTCGGGCGCATCGGGGTCGGGCGCTTGACCATCGGTTGTACGATAGACCGACAGTCGGTTTGTTTTAGGGGAGCGCGGATGCCCCGGACACTGGACCCCGCCGCCCACGCCGTGCGCCGCGACGCGTTCGTCGATTCCGCGCTGCGGCTCATCCAGGCTCGGGGGTACGAGCAGCTGAGCATCCAGGACGTCCTCGACGATACGGAGGCGTCGAAGGGCGCCTTCTACCACTACTTCGATTCGAAGGCGGCCCTGCTGGCGGCCGTTGTCGAACGCACGGTCGAAGCGTCCACGTCGTCCCTGGAGCCGATCGTGGACGACCCCGGCCTGTCCGCTCTTCAGAAGCTCTCTGGCGTGTTCTCAGGCATCGCGCAATGGAAGGGCGAGCGCACCGACCTGATGCTCGAGCTGCTGCGCGTCTGGCTGTCGGACGACAACGCGGTCGTGCGCGAGCGGCTCAGGCGTGCGGTGAGCGACCGCCTGACGCCCGTGCTGGAGACGATCGTGCGCCAGGGCCTGGCCGAGGGCACGTTCTCGGTGAGTTCCCCAGAAGGGGTCGCCGAGGTCTTCGTCGCGCTCATCCTCGGGCTCAATGAATCGGCGAGCCGGATGTACGTCGCCCGCCGGGTGGGATCGATCTCGTTCCAGGACGTCCAGCGGACCGTGGCCGCCTATGTCGAGTCGTTCGAGCGGATCCTCGGCATTCCTGCGACGTCGTGGCCGCTCGTTGACGAGTCTGCACTGCGTCAGTGGTTCGACTGACGGGATCGCGAAAGGAACATCCATGACCACCGTCATCGACACCGAGAAGCTGACCAAGTACTACGGGGCGCACCGGGGCATCGTGGAGGTCGACCTCTCGGTCGCACAGGGGGAGGTGTTCGGCTTCCTCGGCCCGAACGGCGCGGGCAAGACGACGACGATCCGGATCCTCCTCGACCTGATCCGGCCGACCAGCGGGCGGGCGCTGGTGTTCGGGATCGAGTCGTCCGCCGATCCGGTGACCATCCACCGGCGCGTCGGGTACATCCCGGGCGAGTTCGCCCTGTACGACCGGCTGACCGGGGGGCAGACGCTCGAGTACTTCGCGAACCTGCGGGGCGGCGTCGACAAGGCCTTCCAGGCCTCGCTCATCGAGCGCTTCGAGCTCGATCCCTCCCGACGGTTCCGCGAGTACTCCAAGGGCAACAAGCAGAAGGTGGGCATCGTCATCGCGCTGCAGCACCGTCCCGAGCTGCTCGTCCTCGACGAACCAACCTCCGGGCTCGATCCGCTCGTCCAGCAGACGTTCTTCGCGACCCTCCGCCAGACCGTCGCGGACGGGGCCACTGTCTTCCTCTCCAGCCACATCCTCTCGGAGGTCGAGAAGAGCTGCGACCGCGTCGCGATCATCCGCGAGGGCCGGCTGGTGAAGCTCGACACCGTCGAGGGCCTGCGCGACCTGGCCCACCACCAGGTGGAGCTGCGCTTCGCGGGGCCGGTGCCGGAGGCCGAGTTCACGGCCCTGCCCGGCGTGAGCGACGTCGTCCTCGACGACCACGTCCTGCGCCTGCGCGTGGCCGGCGCGATCACCCCCGTCGTCCGGGCCGCGGCGCGGTACGAGCTCCTCGACTTCGTCTCGCGCGAGCCCTCATTGGAGGAGACGTTCCTGGCCCAGTACGGCCGCGAGGCCGTCGAGGTGAACAGCCATGGCCGCTAGCGCCGGCGCGCCGCCCATCGCGGCGCCCATGCCCGGCGATCCCGCTCCGCCGCCGCCTCTACGGCTTCGGGAGCATCTACGGCAAGACGATCCGCGACTCGCGCCTGGCCTTCATCATCGCCGCCGGGCTCTTCGGCGGCGTGGCGCTCGTCCTCGGCGCCGCCATCGGGACGCGTCTTCCCGACCCCGGCGGCACGTCTCGAGGTCAACGCTCTCATCGGGAGCATGCCCGCCTCGATGGTCAACCTGTTCGGCAACGCCACACTCATGGGTCCGAAGCTGGGCACCCTGGGCGGCTACATGACCTGGAAGTACGGCGCCATCTTCGCCCTGGGCACCGGGCTCTGGTCGATCCTCGCGCTGTCGGGGACGCTGGCGGGCGAGGCCGGCCGCGGCAGCCTCGACTTCGTCGCGGCGGCGCCCTTCGGAAAGCGGCGCATCGCCCTCGAGAAGCTGGCCGCCCACCTGACGATGCTCTGGCTGGCGATGGCCTTCGTCGCGGTCATGATCACCGTCAGCTCGAACGCGTTCGGCGACCCGAAGCTCGGCGACCAGATCCCGCTTGGCTCCTCGATCGGCTTCGCCCTCTGGATCGGCTTCATCGCCATGTGCTTCGGCGGCCTCGCGCTCGCCCTCGCGCCGCTCCTCGGCCGCGCCGGTTCGGCGGGCGTCGCCGCGCTCGTCATGGTCGTCCTGTGGGTCGCGAGCGGCCTGGACGTCGGTGGTCCGATCGTGTTCCTGAGCCCGTTCCACTGGACCGTCGACCACATCCCGCTCGTCGGCCTCTACGACTGGCCCGGCGTCGCCGCGGTCGGGCTCGTCGCCGTCGTCCTCCTCGCGCTCGGGGTCGAGCTGTTCAGCCGCCGCGACCTCGGCGTCACCGCCGGCCTCGGGCTCCCCGCGCTGCCGAAGGACGTCCTCGGGGTCCGCGGGCCCGTGAGCCGGGCGTTCGGCGACCAGTTGCCGCGAGCGCTCGCCTGGGGGATCGGCTTCGGCCTGATGGGCGCGATCCTCGCGTCGCTCGTCGGCCCGTTCGCCGACCAGATCGGGAAGGATCCGAGCCTGTCGAAGACCTTCGCAACGATCTTCCCGGGCTACAACTTCGCGACCGCCGGTGGCTGGCTCCAGCTGTATGCAGAGCTCCTCTACATCGCCGCCGGCCTGGCCGCCGCGACGTTCGTCTCGAAGTGGGCGTCGGACGAGATCGACGGCCGTCTCGAGGAGATCCTGTCCGTCCCGATGTCGCGCGCCCGCTGGGCTGTCGCCGGCGGGGTCGGGGCGATCCTGGCGGTCGTCGTGATGACGGTCGCGCTCGCGCTCGGGATCGGGCTCGGCGCGTCGGCCGGGGGCGCCACGGCAGGAGACGCGATACTCGGGACCGCGTCGCTCGGCCTGTACGCCGTCGCGATCGTCGGGGTCGGCGTCGCGATCGGCGGGCTGTGGCGAACCTCCCTCGCGGCCGAGATCGCCGCCCTCGTGGTCGTGGCGACGTACCTCATCGACCTGCTCGCGCCGCCGCTGAAGCTGCCCGACTGGTTCCACCAGCTCGCCCTGACGGCGCACGTGGGCCAGCCGATGATCGGCCGGTGGGACGTCGCGGGCGTCGTCGCCTGCCTGGTGATCGGAATTGGCGGGATCCTGCTCGGCGCGTGGGGGGTCACGCGACGCGACGTCGCGCGCTGAACGTGCCACGCTAGACTGCGCCGCCGCGGGACACGCCCGCCGCGGGACACGCCCGCCGCGGCACACGCCCGTCGCGGCCATCACGGCCCAGGAGGTGCCGGCAACCATGACCCAGACCGCGGGTCGCCCGACGGCCCCGACCGGCCCCAGCGGCTCGATCATCGCCACCGAGGGCCACGGCCCACGGCCCGTGCGCGCGCCGCGCGGCCCGGAACGGACGTGCAAGGGCTGGGGCCAGGAAGCGGCGCTCCGCATGCTGATGAACAACCTCGACCCCGAGGTGGCCGAGACGCCCGACCAGCTGATCGTCTACGGGGGCACCGGCCGTGCCGCGCGCAGCTGGGAGGCGTTCGACGCCATCGTCGCCTCGCTGCGCGAGCTCGAGAACGACGAGACCCTCCTCGTGCAGTCGGGCAAGCCCGTCGGCATCTTCCGCACCACGCCCGACGCGCCGAGGGTGCTCATCGCGAACGCCAACCTCGTGCCGCACTGGGGCACGTGGGGCGTGTTCCGCGAGCTCGAGCGGATGGGGCTCACCATGTTCGGGCAGATGACGGCGGGATCGTGGATCTACATCGCCACCCAGGGGATCATCCAGGGCACCTACGAGACGTTCGCCGAGATGGCGCGCCAGCACTTCGGGGGCACGCTGCGCGGGCGGGTGGTGCTGACCGCAGGCCTCGGCGGCATGGGCGGCGCGCAGCCCCTGGCGATCACGATGAACGAGGGCGTCGCCCTGTGCATCGAGGTCGACCCAGCGCGCGCGGAACGTCGCCGTGCGGCCGCCTACGTCGACGAGCTGACGACCGACCTCGACGACGCGCTCTCGCGGGTCGAACGCGCCCGGGCGGACGGCCGGGCCCTCTCGGTGGCCCTCGTGGCCAACGCCGCCGACGTCGAGCCCGAGCTCGTGCGCCGCGGCTGGCAGCCCGATGCGCTGACCGACCAGACGAGCGCCCACGACCTCCTGGGCGGGTACGTGCCCGGCGGGATGTCGTTCGAGGCCGCGCTCGCGCTGCGGGCGCGCGACCAGGGGGCGTACGTGGCGGCCAGTCGGGAGAGTGTCGTGCGGCACGTCCGCGCCATGCTCGCGATGCAACGGCGCGGCGCGATCGCCTTCGACTACGGCAACAACATCCGCCAGCAGGCGGCGGACGCGG
Organism: uncultured Chloroflexia bacterium; assembly: GCA_963759135.1. Classification (GTDB taxonomy): domain Bacteria; phylum Chloroflexota; class Limnocylindria; order Limnocylindrales; family CSP1-4; genus JAJYNJ01. Next base: position 34,594 of record CAVWXU010000025.1, read on the forward strand.
GGGTGGCCGACGCGTTCGAGATCGGCGGGTTCGTGCCGCTCTTCATCCGGCCGCTCTTCTGCGAGGGCAAGGGCCCCTTCCGGTGGGCGGCGCTCTCGGGAGACCCCGCGGACATCCTCGCCACCGACCGTGCGCTCCTTGAGCTCTTCCCGGAGGATGCGAGCCTGCGGCGCTGGCTCACGCTGGCCGAACAGAAGGTGCCGTTCCAGGGCCTGCCGGCGCGCATCTGCTGGCTGGGCTACGGCGAGCGCGCCCGGGCCGGGCTGCGCTTCAACGAGCTCGTCGCCTCGGGGGCGCTCCAGGCGCCGATCGTGATCGGTCGCGACCACCTCGACGCGGGGTCGGTCGCCAGCCCGAACCGCGAGACCGAGGGCATGCGGGACGGCTCGGACGCGATCGCCGACTGGCCCCTCCTCAACGCCCTGCTCAACACGGCCGCCGGCGCCACGTGGGTCAGCCTCCACCATGGGGGTGGGGTGGGCATCGGGTACAGCATCCACGCCGGGATGGTGGTCGTGGCCGACGGCACGCCCGAGGCCGCGCGCCGCCTGGAACGCGTGCTCACGACCGACCCGGGGACGGGCGTCATGCGCCACGTCGACGCTGGCTACGCGCGCGCCATCGAGGTGGCCCGGGAGCGCGGCGTGCGGATCCCCATGCTGGAGGCCGCGGAGCGGAAGGCCCGCGAGCCGGAGGCCACGCGCCCGGAGCCCTGAGTCGCGCCAGTTCGGGCGGTCGCGCCGGCTAGCCTGCCGAGACGATGGGCGCGTACTTTCGCCGGTATGCGGCCGGCGTCATGCCCGTCGTTCGCTTGAAGAGCCGGCGGAAGAACGTCGGGTCCTCGTAGCCCACCGAGTAGGCGGCGGCGGCGACCCCGCCGGGACCCGTCTCGAGGAGCAGGCGCGCGCTCTCGATGCGCAGCGCGTGCACGTGGTCGATCGGCCGGTGGCCGGTCGCCGCCTGGAAGCGGCGTGCGAACGTGCGCCTGGTCAGGCCGGACCGCTGGGTCATCGCAGTCACCGGGTTCGCGATCGCGTAATGGTCCGCAATCCATGCCAGGCAGTCGCCGATGACCGCATCGCCGGTTCGGACGCGCCGCGTCATTGCGGAGAACGGCAGCTGCCCGTCCTCGTGGCCCGCCAGCAGGTAGACCTTGGCGGTCCGGGCCGCGTGCTCCGGGCCGCAGAACCTGGCGATCAGGTGGAGGGCCAGGTCCTGCCAAGCGGTGGCCCCGCCGGCCGTGATCAGGCCCTCGCGCTCGCTCGAGAGGTCCAGGATCGCCCCGGGCACGAACCGGATCCTGGGATACGCAGACAGGAACAGTTCCCGGTACGCCCAGTGGCCGGCACAGGACCGACCGTCGAGCAGACCGGACTCCGCCAGAAGCAACGAGCCCGTGCAAACGCTGGCCAGCAGCGTGCCCCGTTCGTGCATCCGCCGCAGCCACGCCGTCTCGACGGCGAAGCGACCGCGTGGCGGCGTGTCGATCCGTGTGTACATGTCACACACGATCACCGCGTCTACGTCGTCGACGTCCCCCACTGCCGCGTGCGGCTCGACGAGGATGTTGCCGAAGCACCGGAAGGGTTCCGTGGTCGCGGCGAGGATCGGAACCTCGACCATGGCGTCGCCGGGCTCCGCCGCCGTCATGTCCGGCCACGTCGGACCGACCGACAGCAGGACGTCGTAGAGCCCGTACAGGACGGAGGCTGACGTCTCGGGCGCGGCGAGCAAGGCGATCCGTGGCCGAGGCGTGCCTGTCATGTTTGCCCCAATTCGGTGGAATTCCGTCTCTTCCAGCATGGCAGACCCTCGTGGAGACTGTCGAGAGGTTCGGCGCGAGCTCGTGAAGGGCGCCGGCGGGATCGACGACGGGACTACGAAACGGTGGTCCAGGCGAGGGGAACTGCCATGACGACACGCGCCGATACGATCGAGAGGCTCCGGGCGTCCATCGGGGGACGAGTGCTCACGTCGGGCGATGGCGGCTATGACGGGGCGCGACGCGTCTGGAACGGCATGATCGACAAGCGACCCCGCCTCATCGTCCAGGCAGCCGACGCCGGCGACGTGGCGCCGACGATCGCGCTCGCCCGGAAGACCGGGCTGCCACTCGCGATCCGCGGCGGCGGCCACAACGTCGCGGGCAACGGGACCGTGGACGACGGCATCGTGCTGGACCTGGGGCGTTTGAACGCGGTCGAGGTCGATCCCGACGCACGCCTGGTCCGCGTTGGCGCGGGCGCGACGCTCGGGGACATCGATCGCGCCACCGAGCCGTTCGCGCTGGCCGTGCCGGTCGGCGTCGTGTCGGGGACCGGGATCGCGGGCCTGACGCTCGGGGGCGGCGTCGGCTGGCTGACCCGCGCCCACGGCCTGACGATCGACAACCTCGTGTCCGCGGAGGTGGTCCTCGCGAGCGGCGAGCACGTCGGGGCGAGCGACGACGAGCACCCGGACCTGTTCTGGGGCCTGCGCGGTGGGGGCGGCAACTTCGGGGTCGTCACCTCGTTCACTTTCCGCGCCCACGCGCTTGACCCGGACGTCTTCGCCGGCACGCTCATCTACGAGCGGCCGCGCTGGGCCGAGGTCCTTCGGTCGTACGTCGAGTGGACGGCCGACGTGCCGGACGAGGTCACGACGCTGATTACGTTCATGGTCCCGCCGGCCGACTGGGAGCTCGGCAACCGGGTGCTGATGTTCCTCGGGTTCGCGTGGGCGGGCTCCGACCGCCGCGAGGGCGAGGCGGTGATCGGGCAACTGCAAGCTCGCTGTCCGCCGGACGTCGCCATCCTGGATCCCACGCGCTGGGTCACCTTCCAGTCGGCGTTCGACGCGGCCATGCCGAAGGGCGTTCGAGCGTACTGGCGGAACGCGTCGTTCGACGGGTTCGATGGCTCCATGGTCGACACGGTCGTCCAGCACTGCGGCGCGCAGCACTGGGTCGGGACGGCCGCGGATCTCCATCACATGGGCGGCTCGTTCGGCCGGGTTCCCGAGGACGCCACCGCGTTCCCGAATCGCGTTGCACGGTTCTGGCTCAACATCTACGGCTTCTGGCCCGATCCTGCCGACGACGCGGCGCGGATCGCGTGGGTGAAGGGGTTCTCCGACGCGATGCGGCCCCATGCGATGGCCGGCCAGTACGTCAACTTCCTGGGGCAGGACGACGCCGATGCACACCGGAAGGCCCTGGCGGCTTACGGCCCGGCGAAGCTGGAGCGGCTGGTGGCGCTCAAACGGCGCTACGACCCGGCGAATCTCTTCAGGATCAACCACAACATTCCGCCGACGGCCTGAAGGAGTCGCAATCAGCGAAACCCTCCGCGCGGTTCCCGGCGGCCAGCCGCGGCTACCCGCGCGCCGGGCCTGAGGGCGCGGGGCCGCGGCGGGCGGATCAGAAGGCGGGGACGATGCCCTGTTGCTGCAGTGTGCCGCTGTGCAGCTCGCCCCGGCCGAACGAGCCCCAGAGCAGCACCCGCAGCTCGCTCAGGCCCTGCACGTCAGGCGGGGTCGCCCAGGCCAGGCGGTCCAGCCCGATCGAGAAGCCACGGGACGCCGCGACCGGCCCGAGCAGCAGCGAGCCAGCGCCGAGCCCCGCCATCGTCGCGTCGACGGCATGCAGCGACAACGTCCCGGCCGTGACGCCCACCGCGGTCCCCTCCCAGACCGCGAAGGCCGATCCGTCGGGCGACCAGTCGACGACCCAGTCCTTCAGCTGGGGCGCCGACGGCTCCGGCGATTGGTCCACGGGAACGAGCCCGGCGAGCGCCGCCGCCGCGCCCGCCGCCTCAGAAGCACCCGGGCCGAGAACGGTCGTGGGTGATGCGCCGAGGGCCTGGCCCGTCGCCGCCGGGACGCCCGCCGACGGCTCCGCCGGTACCGGGGTCGCCGAAGCCCCGATCGTCATCGACGCCTCCGGCGTAGCGCCCGCGGGTGTGTTCGTCGCCTGGACGGCCTGCGACGGCCCGACCGGTGCCGCCGGCGGTCCGGACACCGGGCCCGGCGCCGCCACGCCGAACGGGTCGAGGCTGCTCCACGGCGCGAATACGAGCTGCCCCTGGCCCGGAACCGGGATCATGCCGGCGGTCGCGAGCGCTCCCGCCCAGGCGACCATGTACCGCCCCGTCGGGTCGACCGACGGAAGCCAGAGTGCCGATCCTTCGATCAGCCGGCGCTCTCCGCTGCGGGGGTCGAGCACGAACGACTGCGGGACGAGCACCGACGGATCTGCAGGCGACGGCGCCAGCGTGCTGCCCACGATGCGGTCGCCGGCCCACGAGGCGAAGGTGGACGCATGGTCCGTCGTGAGCGGTATGGCGTAGCCGTCCCCCGGGTGCCACGTGTAGATGTCGGACCCGTCGCTCCCGTCCGCCGGCATGGCGCTGAACGCGAGCGTCGTGCCGTCAGCGGACCAGGCGGCCGAGGCGCCCGTCGGGATCACGTCCTGGAGGATGGCCTGCGCCTCCACGGCTGGGAGCGTGGTCATCGCAGGCTCGGCCGACGGAGGTGTCGTGGCGCCCGACGCGAGCGCAGGCTCGGCCGACGAGATGTCGTTGCGCCGGTTGCCGGCGCGCCCGTGGGCGCCGAGCCCGTGGGCGGCGCCGGTGCGCTCGAGAGAGGGGCTGCCGATGCCTGACCGACCGGCCCTGCCCGCGGGACCCTGCCGGCGCTCGCATCGGCGGCGGGAGAGCGACCAGGTCGCGGGGTGGGGGCCCGGGTCGCGCGGGCCGTCTTCTCGGCAGACGCGGAGGCGGAGGGGCGCGGTGTCGCCGTGGAGCCCTGCGTGCCGGCGGCCGGCAGCGTGCGTGTGGCCCCCGCCGTCGCGCCTGCACCGGCCTGCGCGGGCCGTCGCGCCCGCCCCTGCCGTGGCGCCGGCCCCGCCGATGGGAGGCAGGGAGCCCGCGGCCGCCGCAGAGGAAACAGCCCCGGCGGGCGGGCCCGCTGCGGCACCCGCACTCGGCGCCGCAGCCCCGCCGAGGTCCACGACGTAGAAGGTGGTTGTCGCCCCGGCCCCCGACCGGGCGGCGATCGCCGCGCGGGTGCCCGCCGGATCGAACGTGAGTCCGCTGACCGCGGCGGTTCCAGGGAGATTCCCGGGAGATTGACGACCTGGTCCGCCTGGGGTTCGAACCCAGGGCACGTGGTGGTGTCTGCCGGGCACGCCACGTCGAGCCGCGCGTGGTAGAGGCGGACAACCTGGTCCTCGATCCCCACGTACGCCAAATTCACGGGCGTGATCGCGAACGGGGTTGCGCCCGCCTTGGGCCCGGGGATGATCTGCGCCACGGGTCCTGCCAGCAGCACGCCGACGACCGCGACGAGCGCCACTGTCAGCAGCGACCCGATCGCGACCCCGCCGCTGCGGCGGGCGCCGCGGGCCTGCAGGACCGGGGCGGCGCGGGCCGGCCCCACGCGGCGCGCCTCGAACTCCAGGGCGGCGAATGTGCGCGCCGGGAGGTCTCGCGGCGCCGCTGGCGCGGGGAGCCGGCGAAGGGCGGCCCGGTTGGCGCGGTACTCCTCTTCCACGCGACGACAGTCCGGGCACGCCGCGAGGTGCGCGTCGAGGGCCGCGTCGCGCGCCGGCCCGAGCGGCCCGTCAAGGCGTTCTGAGATCCAGGCGCGCGCCCGCCCGTGTTGCAGGCGCCGGCCGCGCGACCGGGACATCACGCCGGCGCCCGGCTCATCGCCGCTCCTCCGAGCGTTGCGGTTTCGCGGCAGCGCCGCCGCGCGCTGCGGAGGTCCCCTCCGCCCGCCGTCCGGGGTCGCCGGGCGCTGCTTCCAGCTCGCCCGAGGCGCGCCGCTCGTCCGCCACTGCCACTCGCAGCGACTCCCGGGCCCGGCTCAGCAGCGCTCGCGCGGCGACGTGCGTCAGCCCGAGGGCCTCGGCGAGCTCCGTGCCCGTCAGCTCGTAGAGCTCGGCGAGCACGAGCGCGGCGCGCTGTCGAGCGGGTACGCGCTCGAGGGCGCGCGCCATCTCCCCCGACAGCCGCGCCCGCATGGCGATCTCCTCGGCGGACGGCGCCGTTCCACGCGACTCGCCGGACCACGGCACGAACCTGATCAAGCGCCGCCGCCGCAGCTCGTCGAGCGCGGTGCGGCTGGCAATCTGGAAGAGCCATGCTCGGGCCCGGTCCGGTGACTCGAGCCTGTCGAGCGCCCGGAAGGCCTTGACGAACGTCTCCTGGGCGAGGTCCGCCGCAAGGTCGTCGTCGCGGACCATCCGCGCCAGGAACCCGTAGATCTCGGCGTGATGCTGCGCAAACAGCGCCTCGATGAACGCCTGGTCGGAGGTCCGTTCGCCGCTCACCGCGACCACCGATCGCGGGAGCCACAGCTCGATCGATGCCACCCGTGCCTCTGCCGGAGACGCGCCAGGAACTGTCGCCGCCGGGGTGACGCCGCGAGCCACCCGGCGTGCGCGTCGCATGCGCGACCTGCGGCCATGTGACGGTCGAGCGAGGCGCGCTGTGACGGAGCGCCGCTCACACCGGCCACTCCACGCGGTCCAGGCCGGCCCGCGAGCGCAGCTCGGCCACCGCCTGCTCGGGGCTCACCGGGTTCACCGGCAGCCCGGTTCCGAGTTCGAGCCCCGCGATCTCCCGCAGGCGGGGATGGATCTCCCAGTGCCAGTGGTACGTCTCGTCGACGCGCTGGTGCAGAGGCGAGGTGTGGAGGACCAGGTTGTACGGGGGACCGTCGAGCGCGTCCAGCAATCGCAGCACCTTGCGCAGCGACGCGGCCGCGCTCGTCAGCTGCGCGTCGGACGCGAGCCCGAAATCGGCCTGGTGCTGGCGAGGGACGACCCACAGCTCGAACGGCGAACGCGACGCGTACGGCGCGAACGCGACACTGGAGGCGTCCTCGAACACGAGCCGCTCGCGCGAAGCCGTCTCCTCGCGCACGAGCCTGCAGTATGGGCAGACGCCCTCCCGGATGAGGTATCGCGCGGAGCCGCCCAGCTCCTCGCCGACGCGGTGGGGGATCTGCGGGAGGTCGTACACGTCGAGGCAGAGGTGGTTGGTCTGCGCCCCGGCCTCGCGGCCGTGATTCTCCACGACCTGGACGTATTCGGTTCCACCGCGGGTCCGCGCGTCGGCGATCGCGCTGCGGGCGAGCTCGAGCATGCGGATGACGATCTGCCCGGATTCGGCCGCCAGCGCCCCGTGGTGTCCGAACGGGGCGACGATCGCGAGCCACGCCCCGATGTCGGCGACAAGGCCCAGGCCGACCTGCGGTTCATCGCGCGTCCCGTCGCGAGTGCGTGGGCCATCCTCGCGGTCGCGCGCGGCGCGGTCTCCCGGGGTCCGCTGCCGATCGCCGTCGCGGTTCCCCCGCTCGTCGCCGGCCACCCGGAAGGCGTGCGGCCGGAGTGTCCGGATCCATGGTTCGCTCGGCCGCGCATCCGTGCAGTTCTGGCACTCCCGCCCGACGAGCGGCTGCGCCCGCCTGGCGAACCGGCCGGACTCGTAGGCTCGCTCGACGACCACCGCCACCCACCACCCGGTGATCGCGTCCCTGCGCAGCTCGAAGACCCCGCCGGGCATGGCGCTCAGCCCGTTTCGACCGCGGCGACGCGCGCCCCTGCGGCGACGCTCGCACCTGCGGCGATGCTCGCACCGCGGCGACGCGCGCCCCGGCGGCGACTCCCCGATCCTCGACGACTCCGTCTGGCGCCTCCTCGAGGAGGACCTGGAAACGCCCCGCGAAGCGGGCCGCGGCGTCCTCGACCGACGCGGTCGAGGGCCGGCTGCGCTCTGCCGGCCAGCCGGCCTCTCGCGCAATGGAGGTGACGCCGATCGAGGTGAGGCCGCACGGATTGATCAGGTCGAAGTCGGCCAGGTCCGTCGTCACGTTCAGGGCGATCCCGTGGTACGTCACGTCGCGTTCGACTCGGACGCCGAGCGCGCCGAGCTTGCGGGGGAGGGGCGACCCCGGGTCGCACCACGCCCCCGGGAACCCCTCCCGCCGATCCGCCCGCACGTCGTAGGTCGCGGCAGTCCCGATCATGGCGGCCTCGAGGAGGCGCACGAACGGGCGGACCAGGAGCCCCCGGTCCCCGAGGCGAACGATCGGGTACGCCACGAGCTGTCCCGGCCCGTGGTACGTGACCTCGCCTCCTCGCTCGACCCGGATCACCTCGACGCCGATCTCCGCCAGGAATTCCGCCGGGGCGATCACGTGCTCCTCGGCGGCGTGTCGCCCGAGCGTGAGGACCCGGGGGTGTTCCAGGAGCAGGAGCGTGTCGGGCGCCTGGTCGTTGGCGCGCGCGTCGACGAGCGCGTGCTGCAGCTCCCACGCCTCCCGGTACGGGACGCGTCCCAGCCACCGCACGTCGAGTGTCATGGGAGGACGATACCAGCGTGCCGCCCGCGGTGGGCTCGCCGCGGGCCGTCTGGCAACGCCAGCGTCGGACTGGCCCCGGCATCCGTCCGTTCGCAGCCTGCGCCGGTTCGAATGAGCCCGACCCGTGCCTATACTCTCCAAACGTGCCACTGAAACGCTGCGGATGACCGGGCCGCGAATCCTCGCGATCATGGGTTCCGGGGAGACCGCGCCGACGATGGCCAGGGTCCACCGGGCGCTGTTCGAGCGCCTCGGAACGGGGCCGGTCCCCGCCGTCATCCTCGACACCCCCTACGGCTTCCAGGAGAACGCCGACGACCTCAGCGCCCGCACGGTCCGGTTCTTCCAGGAGAGCGTCGGGCGGGACGTGACCGTGGCCTCCTATCGGTCCCGCGACGTCGATGCCGTCACCGCCGCCACGGCGGTTGCCCGCGTCCGCGAGGCGCGCTACCTGATGGCAGGGCCCGGCAGCCCGAGCTATGCCCTCCGCCAGTGGGCCGACGGGCCCATCGCTGCGGCACTCGCGGATGGTCTTCGGAGCGGCGGCATCCTGACGATGGCCAGCGCAGCGGCGCTCACCCTCGGCACGGTCACCATCCCGGTCTACGAGATCTACAAGGTGGGGGCCGATCCGAGCTGGCTGCCCGGGCTGGACCTCCTGGGACCGGCGACAGGCCTGCGGGCCGCCGTCGTCCCGCACTACGACAACGCCGAGGGCGGGAACCACGACACCCGCTTCTGCTACATGGGCGAGCGGCGGCTGCGGGCTCTCGAGCGCCAGCTGCCGCCCGGCGCGTTCATCCTGGGCGTCGACAGCCACACGGCTCTCGTGCTCGACCTCGATCGCCGCACGGCCGCCGTCTTCGGACTCGGCGGGGTGACCGTCAGGGTCGAGGGCCGGAGCGCGGTCTTCCCGAGCGGCAGTGAGGCGGGGATCGACACTCTGGCCGACGTCGCGCGCGAACTCGCCGCCGGCGAATCGGTGCACGTCGGGTGGGCGCCCGGCGCGGACGGAGCGCAGCGATCAGGGGCGGCCGGCGGATCGCCGCCCAGAGCTCAGGCCCCAATCCGCGACGAGATGACGGACCTGGAGGGGACGTTCATGGCAGCCCTCCGGCACGGTGACGGCCGAGGCGCCGTGGCGGCGCTCCTCGATCTCGACTCGGCGATCGAGGCCCGGATGCGCGCCGGTGAGGACAGTCCGGACCTCGACAGCGCGCGGTCCACGTTCCGGGCGCTCATCGCGCGGCTGGGCGAGGCGACTTCGACCGGCGAGACGGATCCTCGATCGACGGTCGAACCGTTCGTCGAGGCGCTGCTCAGCCTGCGGGCACGGGCCCGAGACGCCCGCGACTGGGCGACCGCGGACGTCATCCGCGATCGGCTCACCGACGCCGGCATCGAGGTGCGCGACGGTGCGGGGAGTTCCAGCTGGGCGCTCGCCGGATCGCCGGCGAGGAGGGCGCGATGAGGGTCGCGGTCGCCGGGGGGACCGGGTTTGTCGGGGGCGCGATCGTCGGGGAGCTCGTGCGCCGCGGCGAACACGTGGTCGTCCTCACCCACAGGCCGACCATCGCGCGGGCCGGCCTGCCCGACGACGTGGAGCTTCGCGCGGCCGACGCAAACGGCGACCCATCCCTGCTGGATTCAGCGCTGGCCAGCGTGGATGCGCTGGTGGTCGCCCTGGCGTTCCCCAACGCTCCGATGGAGGATCCGGCCAGGGGCTGGACCTACGAGCACGTCGACGCGGACGGGACGACGGCGCTGGTGGGCGCGGCCGGCCGCGCGGGGGTCTCGCGACTCGTCTACATCTCGGGCGCAGGCGCGGCCGAAGACGCCGCGCGCCACTGGTTCCGCGCCAAGTGGCGCGCCGAACAGGCCGTGAAGGAGAGCGGGATCACCGCCACGATCATCCGGCCCACCTGGATCTACGGCCCCCGGGACGTCTCGCTCAACCGGTTCCTCGGGTTCGCGCGCTGGTTGCCCGTGGTGCCCCTGACCGGGCCCGGAACCCAGCTGCTGGCCCCGGTCTTCATCGACGACGTCGCGCGGCTCGCGGCCGACTCGCTCCGGGAGCAGGCTGCGGCAGGCCGTACCTTCGAGCTGGGCGGCCCCGAGACGTACACCATGCGCGAGATCGTGGCGATCGCGCTGCACGTCGCCGGCAAACGGCGAGCGATCCTGCCCGCGCCGGCTGCGCTGCTGCGACTCGGCGCGCGCGCGATCCAGCACCTGCCGGGCCGGATGCTGACGCCGGATGGCGTCGACTTCGTGAACCAGCCCGCGACGGTCGATGTCGGTCCGCTGCTGGCGGCCATGCCGCGCCGGCTGACGCCGTTGCGCGAGGGCCTCGAGTCGTACCTGTCGTCGAACCGAGCGCGTTGAGCGACTCGCCGAACGGCGCGTAAGTCCCATTCGCCGACGCCGCGGGCAGAATTCGCCGACGCGGCGGGCAGACCGGATCCTTGTTCCAGGCGGGCCGACGTGCGTCATCATGGGGACGCGTCCCTGCGGGCCGACCGCATGCCTCGCGAGACGGAAGGAGACCGGCCATGCAAGGGGTCCTCGCCGTGGTGCTGGCAGGCGGAGCCGGAGAACGCCTCTCGTTCCTGTCGGCCATCCGCTCCAAGCCGGCGGTGCCGTTCGGCGGCAAGTACCGGCTGATCGACTTCAGCCTGTCGAACTGCGTCAACTCCGACATCGACGACGTCCTCGTCCTGACGCAGTACAAGCCGCGTTCGCTCATCGACCATATCGGGACCGGCCGACCGTGGGACCTGGACCGCATGCGCGGTGGGGGCGTCAAGATCCTCCAGCCGTACGTGTCGCGAGAACGCTCGGGCTGGTACCAGGGCACGGCCGACGCGGTGCGCTACAACCTGCACGAGATCGACCAGGATGGCGCCGACCTCATCCTCGTGCTGGCCGGCGACCACGTGTACAAGATGGACTACCGCCCGATGCTCGCCGCCCACCGGCGGACGGGCGCCAGCGTGACCGTCGCCGTGCGCAGCGTGCCGCTTTCCGAGGCGTCCCGCATGGGGATCTGCAGCCTCGACGCCCAGGGCCGGATCCTCGACTGGGAGGAGAAGCCGGCCGTCCCGAAGGGCGACCTTGCCTCGATGGGCGTCTACGTCTTCAACCGTGCCGCACTCCACGAGTGGCTCGACGAGTCACGCAGCGATTTCGGGCGCGACGTCGTCCCGGCCATGCTGGCCGGCGGCGCGCCGGTCTTCGGCCACCGCTACGAGGGCTACTGGCGCGACGTGGGCACGATCGAGGCGTACTGGGCGGCCAACCTCGACCTGGTGGCGCTGGTCCCCCAGCTCGACCTGTTCGACCGGAGCTGGCTCATCCACACGCGCTCCGAGGAGCGCTCTCCGGCCAAGATGGGCCCGGACGCGATCGCGCGGCACTCGCTCGTCAGCCACGGCTGCATCGTCAACGGGACCGTCGTGAACTCGGTGCTCTCGCCCGGTGTCACGGTCTACGAGGGCGCCGTGGTGCGCGACTCCGTGGTGCTGCTCGACACCGAGATCGGCCCCGGCGCCGTCGTCGACACGGCCATCATCGACAAGTTCGTCCATGTCGGCGCCGGCGCGCAGGTCGGCAGCGGTGAGGACCGGGACACGCCGAACGTCGACGAGCCGGAGCACCTCTATTGCGGCATCACCCTGGTCGGCGAGCGAGCGCGGATCCCGGCCGGCGTGCGGATCGGGCGCAATTGTCGCATCGGGCCGTCCGTCCTCGAATCGGACTTCCCGGCGCGGGACATCCCATCCGGGTCCTCGGTCACTCGTCCGGACACGGCAGACGCCCCTGCGACACCTGCCCAAGGCTGACGACGAGCCTGCCACAAGCCGAGCCGGCGACGACCGTCCGGGCGGCGTCCTTCCTGGCCGGTCAGTCGACTGCCCGGCGCAGGAAACCGCGGATACCGATCGTCCCGAAACCGATGAGCGAGATGCCCAGCCCCAGGAACACGATGGCGGGCTCCATGTGCGGCACCGACGGGGTGAGCGCTGAGCGCAGCCCTTCGGACGCGTACGTCATTGGGTTGAGCAGCGTCACGGCCTGGAACCACTGCAGGTTCGACAGTGTTCCCCACGGATAGTAGGCCGCGCCGGTCATGATCAGGGGCGTCAGCACGATCGCGAACATGAAGTTGATCTGCTGTGGCGGCACGAGGGTGCCGAGCACCAGGCCCATGGCGGCGGCCGCGCTCGAGCCGAGCACCAGGATCGCGACGAGGACGAGCCAGTTCACGTCGTGGAGCGCGAAGTTCGGCAGGATCAGGTAGCCGAGCGGGAACAGCAGGAGCGCCACCAGCATCGCGCGCAGCGCCGCCACGAACATCTTCTGGACCGCCACCGCCCACACCGGCAGAGGCGCCAGCAGCCGGTCCTCGATCTCCTTCGTCCAGCTGAACTCGATGACGAGGGGAAGGGCGATGTTCTGCAGCGCCGTCAGCACCAGGGTCAGGCCCATGATGCCCGGAAAGAGCAGCGACCCGAAGTTCATGCTCGCCGCCCCGATCGACGGCAACACCCGGCCGAAGATGAACAGGAAGAAGATCGGCTGCAGCAGCGCCTGCGCCAGGAAGACGACGGACTGGTGCCGCAGCGTGACCCATAGCTCGCGCTCGCAGAGGGCCCAGAACGTGCGCATCTGCGCGCCGGCCGGCACGCGTCCAGGCGTCGACGAGGGAACCGACGAGGGTACGGACACGGCGCTCATCGGAGTTCCCTTCCGGTCAGGTGGATGAAGACGTCCTCGAGGGTCCCCTCGACGCGGTGGAGGTCGACGATCTCGGCGCCGGCGTCCGCGGCGGCGGCGATCACGCGGGGGAGGAGGCCTGCCTCGCCGGCGTCGGCGGCGTAGATCCGTCCACGCCAGGCGTCCTCCTGCTTCGAGGCAGGCGGCTGGGCGGTCACGGCCCGCGCCGCCGGGCTGCCCGCGCCGGGCCACCCAGCACCGGTGCCGCCGGCAGCCGTCCCCGCGGCGGGCCACCCAGCACCGGCGCCGCCGGCACCCGTCCCCGCGCCGCCGCGCGACCACCCGCCGGCCGCGGCCCCCGACCCGCCGTTGGCCGCGGGCACCGGCAGGGTCTCAATCCGGCCTGCGCCGGCAAGGGCGGACAACCGCTCGACGATGTCGGGCGGTGCCGCTCGCAGCGTCAGCTCGAAGCCCCGTGAGCCGGGCAGCAGCGAGCGCAGGCCGCGCGGCGTGTCGAGCGCGATCACCTTGCCGTGGTCCACGATGGCGATGCGGTCGCAGAGCCGGTCGGCCTCCACCATGTCATGCGTGCAGAGGAGGACGGTCAGGCCCTTCTGCTTGAGCTCTCCGATGCGGTCCTGCAGGAAGAGGCGGCCCTGGGGATCCAGGCTGGTGGTCGGTTCGTCGAGCACAAGCAGCATCGGCTCGTGCATCAGGGCGCGAGCGATCATCAGCCGCTGCGCCATGCCCCCCGAGTACTGCATCACGTCGTCGTTCTCGCGGCCCTCCAGGCCGAAGGTGACCAGCAGCTCGCGCGCGCGCCTGCCGCGCTCTTCTCGGGCCACGCCGAAGTAGGCGGCGTGGAAGGTCAGGTTCTCGATGGAGGTGAGGCTTCGGTCGAAGTTGGCACGCTGCGGAACGACCGCGATGCGGGTCCGGATCGCCACCGGGTCGCGCACCACGTCGATACCGTCCACCCGGACTCGACCGGAGGTCGGACGGACGCGCGTGGTCACCACACCGACCGTCGTGGTCTTCCCGGCGCCGTTCGGGCCGAGCAGCCCGAACACCTCGCCGCGATCGATCACCAGGCTGATCCCGGCGACGGCCTCGGGGGCGCCCCGAACGTACTGCTTGTGGAGGTCCTCGATCTGGACCATGGGTGTGTCGGCCATCGTGCGCCTCGAGGCTCCGCTGGGTCTGTGGAATGCCGGGACGGGCAGTCTATGCGAGTTCGGACGATGACACCGGTTCGAAGGGCGTCGCGCTGCCGGGCGGACCGAGTGGTCGCGGCCGACGCGCTGGCTGCCCGCGGCGCGGCCGCCTACCCGCCCGTTGCGGTGCTACCGAGGTGCCCAGCGTACTGCCGACGCTCGTGGCTGGCGCAAACGGCTGGGTCCCGCCGCGACCCGCGCTCAGGCGAACGCGCGGATCACCTCCGCGGCGAGATCGAGCGACTCGCCCGGCAGCATCGTGTTGCCGAACGTGAACCCGCCGAAGCCGGCGTCGACGTACTCGCCGAGGATCTCCGCGGCCCGCGCCGGCGTGGCTGCCACGAGCGCGCCGCGCCGTTCCAACGGAATGCGCGCCAGGCGCGCTTCGCCCTCGCGCTCGTCGGCGACGAGCAGGACCGGGGCGGCTATCGTCCGCGTGATCGTCCCCGGGTCGCGGCCGATCTCCTCGCAGTAGCGATCGAGGACTTCGGCCTTGTGGCGGAGCTCTTCCTTGCCGAGCGGGAACCAGTGGGCGTAGTCGGCGTGGCGAGCCACGAGGCGGAGCGTCCGTTGCTCCCCAACGCCGCCGACCAGGATGCGGGGACCGGCGGCCTGGATGGGGCGCGGCTGGTTGAGCGCCGCGTCGATCTGGTAGAAGCGCCCCGTGAACGTCGGACGCTCTTCGGTGAACATCAGCCGGCAGATGGTGAGTGCCTCGTCCAGCCGGTCCATCCGCTCTCCGATTCGCGGGAAGCCGAAGCCGTAGCCGCGGTGCTCGGACTCGTTCCAGGCCGCCCCGATCCCGAGGATCGCCCGACCGCCGGAGATCACGTCGAGCGTGGTGACGATCTTGGCGAGGTGGGCTGGGTTGCGGTAGGTCACGCCGGTGACGAGCGCTCCCAGACGGACCCGCGACGTTCGCGCCGCGATCCCGGCCAGCGTGGTGTACGCCTCCAGCATGGGGGCTTCCTCGGGCCCGTTGCCGCCGATCTGGTAGAAGTGGTCCATCACGGTCACGAGGTCGAAGCCGGCCTCCTCGGCGCGCCCGGCCAGCGCCGCGACGTGTTCGAAGAGCGAGTCGGGCGCCACGCCCGGGAACGTGTAGCTGGGCATGTGGTACCCGAACAGCGGACGCATCGACCGAACCTCGCGCAGAAAGGGGAGTCCCAGGCCGGTCGTCACGGCCGGCCGCCCGGACAGTGTCACGCCTAACGCCGCTGGACGCAGGAAAGGCTCGAGGGCGGCTGCCGGGCAGTCGCGTTACCGTCGCCCGGACCGGTCTCCGGGTCCTGGCCGGTTGCGGGCTGGCATGGTTCTACCGCCGGACGCGCGCATCATCGCCGTCGCCAACCATGGGCCTGTCCGCCAGTCGCCGGGGATGAAGCTACCGGATCGCCCCGTGCCGTCCGGGAGCTGCTTCGTCTACCTCGTGCCCGTCGTGCGCCTGGTTCGCATCGCACCATCGGCAGCTCGCGAGCGGCCGCCCGTCGAGGTGCACCTCCGAGGCGTCCGGCAGGCGGATGCCCTCGGGATCGTCCAGTCGCAGGACCAGCACCGGCTCGCCGCGTGACGTGTTCAGGATGTCCTTGACCTGTGCCGCCCAGAGCGGATAGTCCGGCCCCTCGGAAGCGTGGTACAGCACCTCGACGCCGACGCGGAAGACGCGGCCGTCGTCAGTCCTGATTTCGCGTCGCCGGGGCTTGCCCGCCGGCGGAGCAGCCACCGTCGCCGGATCCGGGCCCACTGCGTCGGTCGTCATGGCTCGAGAACCTCAGACGCAGACCCGCCGCCGGTGCCCAGCACGGGCGTCGCCCGGAGGGCGGCCAGTCGGCCGTTGAGGGTTGCGCGCTGGGCCTTGATGCGGTCAAGCTGGCGCATCTGCCGCCTCTCCTTGCGTGCGACGGTTCGGATGCGCCGCTCCAGGCGCTCGATCCGGCGGGTGAGCTTCGGGGGGCGCTCGGAGCGCGAACCCCGCTTGGCAGTCATACAGAACGCTCCCCTCGTAAGGGCGCGCTTCCCCGGGCGCGCCCGCCAGGCCTGTTCTCCGCGACACGCGCTCGCGGGGATCTTCCGACTGGACGACTGAG
>CAVWXU010000026.1:0-78160 GCA_963759135.1 uncultured Chloroflexia bacterium
GCACGGCGGACGGCAGGCTCGACGACGTGGAGGTGCCGCTCCGCGGAACTGGCCTGGACGGCGACACCCTCGACCGACTGCTCGCACGGGCCCCGCGGATGGCCTGCGATCCATTCCGCGTCCGTAGGGGTCGAGCGCGTCCTGACGAAGGTCACGCTGGAGCGCGGGATCGTCGTCACCAACGGCCGTGGCGTCTTCGCCCGGCCCATTGCCGAGTACGTGCTGATGATGATGCTCGCGATCGGGCGACGGCTGCCTGAGCTGATCGAACTCCAGCGAGAGCGCACGTGGCAGCCGCTGGAGGGCGGCGAACTGCGGGACGCGACGGTGGGCATCGTGGGGTTCGGATCGATCGGGCGAGCGGTCGCCTCGTACGCCACGGTGTTCGGGGCCCGCGTGATCGCGCTCCGGCGTCACCCCGACCGGGGAGTCTCGGCTGCCGCCGATGTCGACGAGGAGCCGCTCCCGGTGCCGCCCCGCGCCGACCTGGTCCTGCCGGCAGTCGGCCTGCTCGACATGCTCGGCGCGAGTGACTTCGTCGTCCTTGCCGTACCCGTCGTCGCAGAAACGGGAGGCCGTCATCGACGAGCGGGCGCTCGCCGCCATGAAGCCCGGGGCCTGGCTGATCAACGTCGCGCGGGGTCACCGGTTCAACGAGGCAGCGCTGCTGCGCGCCCTGCGGCGCGGGCGCCTCGGCGGCGCCGTTCTCGACACCTCCGCGAAGAACCGCTCTCCTCCGACGTCGCCGTTCTACGGGCTGCCGCGCGCCATCGTGCGCACCAGCGAGCTGGTCGAGCAACGTCAGAGGTCGGAGCATCAAGGTGTTCGTCTCCAACCTCGAGCGTTTCGGGCGTGGCGAGCCACTCCACAACGTGGTCGACCCGGCCGCGTCTCGAGGGTACTCGAGGCGGCGGTACTGAGGCCGCGGCGTACCCAGGCGGCGGACACGGACTCGGCCGCGCATTGACCGCGGCAGCGCGGCCTGACGCCGGCCATGGCGCGCCGGCGGAGCCGCTAGGCTGAAGGCATGCAGATCGCGATCGTGGGGCTGGCGAAGCAGGCAAGTCCACCGTCTTCAACACGCTCGCCAGGGGCCACGCACAAACCGGCGGCTACGGTGGAGCCGTGGTCAACGTCGGCGTGGTCAAGGTGCCGGACGAGCGGCTCACCCGCCTGACCGCGATGTTCCACCCAAAGCGCGAGGTGCATGCCGACGTCACGTACGTCGATCTGCCCGCGCCGCCGCGGACGAAGGCGGCAGTGGGGCGAACGACATGCCCCCGGACCAGCTGGCCCGTCTGCGCGCCGCCGACGCGCTGCTGCACGTCGTCCGGGCGTTCGACGATCCCGCAATTCCCCATCCCGACGGGACGGTCGACGCCTGGCGGGACATGGAGCGCCTGGACCTCGAGCTGGTCCTGGCCGACCTGTCGGTGATGGAGAAGCGGGTCGAGCGCCTCCGCGCGCAGGGGCATCACGGGACGCCGGTGGAGCGCGAGGCGAACGACCGCGAGCTCGCGGTCCTGGAGCGGCTGCTGCCGGGACTGCAGGGCGGCACGCCCATCCGCGACATGGACCTCGACGCGGACGAGTCCGAGTCCTGCGGGGGTTCCGGTTCCTGACGGAAAAGCCGGTCCTGGTCCTGCTCAACATCGGGGAGGCCGACCTCCCCCGCGAGCCGGCCATCGTCGCGCAGATCGAGGGCCGCTACGTGCACCGGCACACGCTGGTGGGCGCATGTCCGCCAAGGTCGAGATGGAGATCGGCGAGCTCGAGGCGGACGACGCCGCGATCTTCATGGCGGAGCTGGGGCTCCGCGAGTCCAGCCTCGATCGGGTCATCCGCCTGTCGTACCGGCTGCTCGGGTTGATCAGCTTCTTCACCGCGGGACCCGACGAGACCCGCGCTGGACGATCCCGGACGGCGCCACGGCCGTCGACGCCGCCGGCGCGATCCATTCCGACCTGGCCCGCGGGTTCATCCGCGCAGAGGTCATGACGTTCGAGGACCTGGTGCGACTGGGCTCGACCGCCGAGGCCCGCAAGGCCGGCCGGCTGCGTTCCGAGGGTCGAACCTACCGAGTGCGCGACGGAGACGTGGTCGAGATCCTGTTCAACGTCTGAACTCGGAGCCGTCAGTCCAGGCGCTCGCGCTCCAGGTCCACGATCATGGTGCGGAATCCGCCGTACCCGGCGTCGAGGTCGCCGTCTTCGTCTCGGGCCCCTCGTCGTCGCCTTCTCCGACCGCCGCGAGGTAGTTCTCGTCCTCGATCCGCGACACGTTCACCGCGGCAACCAGCAGTGCGTCGCTGACGTAGGTGAAGCCCAGCGTGCGTTCAAGCTCGCGGGCGACGGCCTCCACCAGGGTATCCTCCTCGAACGTGTCCTGGACGTGTCGGCGCGCCTCCTGCACGAGCTCGAAGAACTCGTCCTGCGAGAACTCCTCGTCGTGGGTCAGCAGCGCGTCCGTGAAGAGGTCGTCGTCGCTCTCGTGGAGCTCGTAGAAGTACACGCTTCCTCCCCTGTGGGCCGCACCCACGCGAGATAGAGGTGCCCCCGGTGGGACTCGGCCGGCATGGATGGGCGGCGTGGCTCGCGGCTTTCTGACACCCAGCGTCGTCGTGGTTGGAGCGGCCACCCGCGACGTCGATCCGACGGAGCCCAGGGGGTGGCGGCTGGCGGTGGCGTCGCCTACGGCGCGCTGCTGCTCGCCCGGCTTGGGATGCGCGTCGGCGCTCTGGTGGGCCTCGACCGCGCCGCGCGGGACGCGGGGAGCCGGCGACGCTCGCCGCCGCCGGTGTCCAGGTCGTCATCGCCGAGCTCGAGCGCGGGCCCGTCTTCGAGAACCGTGGCACCCCGGCAGGACGGTCACAAGTCTGTCACGAGACGTCCGAGCCGCTGCCCATGGCGGCCCTGCCCACCGCGTGGCGCGCCGCCCCGGCGTTCATTCGCGCCAGTGGCGGGGGAGCTCGGTGCCGAGTGGGCTCAGGCGCCGGCCGCCGACGCGGTAGTCGGGCTGGGATGGCAGGGGCTGCTCCGAGACCTCGCGGCCGGTGAACCGGTGGGGCGTCTCCCCCCGTGGCTCGGGCCGCTTCAGGCGCGCGCAGACGTGGCGGCGGTCAGCCGGGAGGACCTGCCGTCGGTGCGTGACGCGGAGAGCCTGGAGCGCCTGCTCGCGCGGGCCGGCCAGGAACTCGCGGTCACGGCGGGTCGGTCCGGTGGCGTGTTGCTGCGCCGAGCGGCCGACGGGTTCGGGCGTGCGAGGCGGTGGCAGGCCATCCCGGCGCGCCGCGAGGCGGACGCGACCGGAGCCGGGGACGTGTTCCTTGCCGCTCTGGTCGCTGCGCGGCTCGTGCTCGGCCCCCGCCTGGCAAGCGGGCGGTCGGCCCTGCGGTTCGCCGCCGCAGCCGCATCGCTCTCCGTGGAGGACGTGGGGCTCAGAGGCGTGCCGGATCTGCCGGGCGTTCGCCGCCGGCTGCGTGAGGTCCCGGCCGGCGGGTGAGGCCCGCGAGGCGGCGCCGGAGCCGCGCGCGCCGGCGGGCGAGATCGTGCTGCAGGCGCGGCAGTTCACGCCCCGGCGGAAGGTCACGCCCCAGCGGAGCGTGCCCCAGTGCAGCGTGCCGGTCCACCAGCGCCGACGCCCGGTCCGTGGCGGCCAGGGCGGCCGCCGGATCCCGGCGCACGTGCTCGAGGTGCTTGGCGAGCTGCACCCAGGCGACGGCGGCGAACCCGCCGTGGGCATCGGCGATCTCACGCCACGCGTCGGCCGACTCCTCGTGGCGGCCGGCGAGCCGCAGCACGCGCGCTCTCTCGACGGCCAGCGTCTCTTTCTGGCGCTCGTCGGCAGCGTGCGCGACGGCCAGGTCGCAGCAGGCCAGTGCCTCCGCGAAACGACGCCGTCGCGCATATGCGCGACCAAGTGCCGCCACGTCCCCCGCAGGCTCGAACGCGCGCGAGGACGGGTCTGCGAGCGGCCCGGCCAGGTGCGCGAGCAGGAGCCCGAGCGAGACGACGTCCTGCCGGTTGTGATCGGCGACCGCACGCAGCGGCTCAGCCGACCCCGTGCGAAGGAACTCCAGGTACCGCGCCGGGACGAGGGCGCCGGTGACGTCGTTGTGACGCTGGACGCCGGCCACGTCCCGTTCCACGGTTGCCAGGCGGGCGTCGCCGAGGCGATGCCGCCAGAGCTGGCGTGCGACCGGCAGCAGGTCGAGGTGGCCGGCGTGCTCCGGAGCCTGGGAGAGATGGAGCCGGAAGCGGGCCACCAGGAGGGGCCAGTCGAACCCGCGCCCGTTGTACGTGACGAGCCAGGCGTCCGGCGGGATCGCGGCCCGCACGGCGGCGAGGAACGCGGGCTCGTCCGGCTGGTCCGGCAGCAGCAGTTGCTGCACGTCGAAGCGGTCGCCATCCCACGTACCCAGCCCGACCAGGAACGCGACGGTGCCGGCGGCCGTGCCAAGGCCGGTCGTCTCCGTGTCAAGGCACACGAGGGGATGCGCCGGATCGACGGGGTAGGGGAGGCCCGCGAGCCGCTCGAACGCGAGCGGCAGGTGGTGGGACGCGACGACCCGGACGACCCGGCCGTCCGCGCGGCGTTCCACTACGCCGCCGAGCGCCTCCGCGAGCCTGGTCGCCCGGTCCGGTCCGCGGGCCAGCGCGCTCGCGGGGCGTGCAGGGAAAGCGGCGGGGATGGCCGGCAACTCGTCCGGCCGAGTTGCTCGACCCTCCGCGGCCCGGAAACGCGCGAGGCGAGCAGCGAGGTCCGTTCCGGACGCGCCCGACACGGCCGCGGGTGGACGCGCGTCGAGATCCATGGCCCGCAGCGTCGGATTGGCAGGTGCCAGCTCGGGTGTCACGTCTCCACGGCCGTCGGGGCCAGGATCGCGCCAGACCCCTCGGTGCCGGATGCGCCTGCGCTCGCCACGCCGGACAGGTCGGCAAGCAGCCGCAGGGCCAGCCGCTTGCCGTCTCCGCCGGTTTCGAGCCGCGGGCCGGTGCATGCCGGGCAGCCAGCGTCGCAGCGGCACGCGTTCACCAGGTCGAAGGCGCCCGCCACGAGCTCCGTGTGCCGCTCGAACAGCCGTGGCGCTAGTCCCACCCCGCCGGGCACGCCCTCGTAGAGGTAGACGACCGGCCGGCCCAGGTGCGGCGAGCGGACCTGGGCGACCATTCCCAGGTCGTGCGCGTCGCTCATCAGGAGGACGCTCGCCACCGCCTGGAGCGCCCGACCGGCCCCGACCAGGCCGACGTCGAGGTCGTGCCGGGCCCAGGCGCTGAATCGGGAAGCGTCGAGCGCGATCCAGTACGCGGTGGTGTGGAGCTCGATCTCGGGGAGGTGAATGCGCCCCCAGCCGAGGTTTTCGTTCGTCTGGAGCCGAAGCTTCTTGTAGACGGTCGCGAGGGAGCTGACCATGACCTCGCCGTGGGCGCGCTCCCCGGCCGCCGCCTCTGCAGCGGCGAACGTCTCGAGCGGCTTCAGCGTCACGGCCAGGTCCGCCTGCGTGTAGTGGTCGACGTCGACGCGCCGCACGTACGCCTTCCGCTCGTCCCAGTCGAGACGGTCCACGTGGTACTGGAGCGACTCGTGCAGGTAGATGGCGTCTTCGTGGACGAGCGTCGGCGCGGCAAACAGGTCGACCTCGCCGATCACGCGTGGCCGGTCGCCGGTGGTGTCGATGATGACGACGTTCTCGTCCGCGGCGCTGCGCAGCGAGATCTCGCTCGCGGGGAAATTCTCGCTGGCCCAGTACCAGCGCCCGTCGTCGGCCTGCCGCACGTGCCCTTCCTCGCCGAGGAACGCGAGGAGATCGTCCGCGGGCTCGGGGCCGAACCGCTCGCCGTTCCGGAACGGGAGTTCGAATGCCGCCGCCCGAAGATGCGCGAGCAGGACGTGCAGGTTGTCCGGGTCGAGGCGGGCCTCCTCGGGCGTCCGGTCGAGCACGTACTCCGGGTGGGTGGCAACGTACTGGTCCACGGCGCCTCCGCCGGCGACCAGCACCGATGCGCTGACGTCCTGCCGCCGGCCGGCGCGCCCCATCTGCTGGCGTGTGGCCGCGATCGACCCGGGGTAGCCGACGAGCACCGATGCGTCGAGCCCGCCCACGTCGACACCGAGCTCGAGCGCGTTCGTGCTGACCACGCCCAGCAGCTCGCCGGAGCGCAGGCCCCGCTCGATCGCGCGGCGCTCGGAGGGGAGGTACCCGCCGCGGTAGCCCCGCACCCGGTCGCCCGGGCCGCGGCCCTCCCGCATCGCGTCGCGCAGGGCCGTGAGCAGCAGCTCGACGCTGACACGTGAACGACCGAAGACGATGGTCTGGTGCCCGGAGCGCAGGAGCGCCAGGGCGACCCGCTCTGCGAGGGCGAACGAGCTGGCGCGCGCACCCAGCGCCGGATCCAGCAGCGGGGGGTCCAGGACCAGGACGTGCCGCTCGCCCGATGGCGCTCCGCTCTCGTCGATGCAGAGCGACTCGCGGCCGGTCAGCAGCCGCGCGAGCTCGGCTGGGTTGCCGATCGTGGCCGACGAGCAGGCGATCACGGGTCGCGTGCCGTAGTGCTCGCATACGCGCAGGAGGCGGCGCAGGACGTTCGCGACGTGGCTCCCGAAGACGCCGCGATAGGTGTGCAGCTCGTCGATCACCACGTACCGCAGCTGCTCGAACAGCTGGAACCACTTGGTGTGATGGGGAAGGATGGCCGCGTGCAGCATGTCCGGGTTGGTGACCACGACCTGCCCGGCCGACCGGACGGTCGAGCGGACCGGGGCCGGCGTATCGCCGTCGTAGGTCGCGCAGGCGACGTCCAGCCCGGAGGCCGCGGCCAGCTCGCGGAAGGCGGCCACCTGGTCCTGGCCGAGGGCCTTGGTCGGGAACAGGTAGAGCGCGCGGGCGGCCGGATCGTCCGCCACCGCCTGCAGCACGGGCAGGTTGTAGCAGAGCGTCTTGCCCGAGGCCGTCGGAGTCACCACCACGACGTCCCGCCCGGCGTGCAGGGCGTCCGCGGCCGTTGCCTGGTGGGTCCACAGGCGACCGAGCCCCCGTGTGGCGAGGCCCGAGGCGATGCGGGGATCGACCCAGTCGGGGAGCCGGGCGAAGCGGGCCTCCGCGGCCGGGACGACCCGGTGCGCCACCACGGATCGCGCGACGACGGGGTCGTCGAGCAGCCGCTCCAGGACTTCCGTCAAGGGTGAGGGTGCGTACAGCCGCATGCTGCCTCCGGTTGAGACCTCTCCGGCCAGGCGTCCGGGATGGAGACCAGGGGTCCTGGGTCGCACGTCTCCAATCGAACGCCTGTTCTGTTGGGGCAGTGTAGCAGGGGGCGCAACGGCCACAATCGGTCGTTTCGTTGGCCACAATCCGTTGCGCGAGACGCCTGCCGCGGCTTTGCGGCCGCACCTCGCGCCGTCCACACCGCACCTCGGGCCGGCTTGACACCGTTCGCCGGCGCAGCTACGGTGCGCTCGATGCGATCCGACGATCCGGCCAGCCAGCCCGACCGCGCTCGGCTCGGCGAGCAGCGCACCGGCTTCGGAGCAATGGTCGACGCCCCTGGTGGGTCGACCACCCGTGCCGGCCTTGCGCAGGGGCAGGGCACGCATGGGCAGGCCACGCAGCCGCAGGGCCCGCAGCCGCAGGCCTCGCAGGGGCAGGCCGCGCAGCCGCGCCTGGGGATCGCGGGCCTGGATCGGCGGACCCTGACGCTCGTCGGCGCCGCCCTCCTGGTGGCGTGGCTCGTCCTGGTGTTCGGTCGGGCCATCTCGCAGTCGAACGAGGTGGCGGCACAGGCGGCGATGCTGCGTACGCAGGACGCCGCGCTCTCACAGCAGGTTGCCGATCGTCAGGCCGAGCTCTCCGTCATCCAGTCTCCGGCGTTCCTCGCCCTCGAGGCGCGCGCGTACGGCTACGGCAAGTCGAGCGAGCAGGTGTTCGCCCTCCAGCCGGGCGCGCCGGCGCCGCCATCGATCACCCCGCTCGGCGCAGAGCCCTCTCCGGCGCCCCCGCCCGCGCCGCTGGACGCCTGGCTGCAACTGTTGGTCGGCCGCTGAGGCCACGGGACCGCTGGAGGCCGGCGTAGCATCGGCCGGGCAGCCTTCGTCGATCCGGCGTGCGCAGGCGACAGGGGAGGGCGACATGGGGGTCCGCGATACGGGCTCGACGGCCCGGGCGGGACACAGCACCCGCGCCTCGACGCGGGTGACGCCGCGCGTGAAGCAGGGCGAGGCGCGCATCCCTGCCGAGGCGGTAGAGGGCGCGCCGGTGGAGCCGCCGCACGGCGCGTTCGCTGTCACGCCCAGGACCGAAGTGCGGCGCGCCGACCGCGCTTCGTACGAGCGCGCGGTGGTGTACGCGATCCTCGACGAGGCGCTTGTCAGCCACGTGGGCTTTGCGATCGACGGCACGCCCTTCGTCATCCCGATGCTGCACGGGCGAGTCGGGGACACGCTGTTCCTGCACGGCCTGCCCGCGACCCGCCTCATCCGGCATCTCGGCCACGGGGCGCCGGCGTGCGTGGAGGCGACGCTGCTGGACGGCCTCGTGATGGCGCGCTCGTCGTTCCACCATTCGCTGAACTATCGCTCCGCCGTGGTGCTCGGGACCGCCCGCCTGGTCCGCGACCCGGTCGAAAAGCTCGCCGGGCTGCGCGCGATCGTCGAGCACGTGGCTCCGGGACGCTGGGACGACGCCCGCCGCCCGAGCCGGCTCGAGCTGCGACAGACACACGTCGTGGCCGTCCCGATCGAGGAGGCGTCGGCGAAGGTTCGAACAGGGCCGCCGGTGGATGACCCGCGTGACCTCGGGCTGCCGGTGTGGGCGGGCGTGATTCCCGTCGAGACGACCCTGGGCGTTCCGTCTCGCGTCGGCGTGGACGGCGTGGCCGCGGACTTGCCGGGCTACCTGGCCCGGCTGGTCGGGCGGCACGGTGCGCCGGCCGGCGGCGCATGATCCTGGCCGCACCGGCCATCCGGATCGTGGGCCTGGTCAGGGTCGACGGGTTGGCGACCACGGTGACAGGTTGGCGACCACGACGCCGATGTCGGTAGAATGCGGGCCGGCAGGGCTGCGCTCAGCCGAGCGTGCCGTGGCCGAATCCGCGGCGGCGGAGTAGCTCAGCGGTAGAGCAGGGGACTCATAAGCCCTTGGTCGGTGGTTCGAATCCGCCCTCCGCTACCAGAATCGACCTCCCGGACCGGCAGCAGGGTCGCGGCCCCGTGGCGCAGGCCGCGGTGGCGCCGGCGCGCACTGGTCGTGCGACGCGTACCGCGCCGCCGCCGACCTGGCCTTCACACGCACGCTCGCCTTCCTGAGCCGCGACAATCGCAACGCCGTCGGGCTGACCGTTGCCGCGACCACGCGGCACGCGCGCGATCACGCGTCGCGGGTGCCGCTGCCGGTTCTCCAGGACGGTGGCGTCGGGGTCAGCCTCGTCGCGGCGGGCGGTACGGGCCTATAATCCCGGGACGCCACCGCGGTTACCGCGGCGCGCACCGTTGGACCCGGAGGGTCACTTCTCTTGAACACGCGATTCCTCAGAAACGGCATCGTGATGCTTGTCCTCGTCGTGGGGACGGCCGCGCTGCTGTACACCGTCTTCATGCCGGCGCCCGCCAGTGGCGACATCCCCTACAGCGGCGGCACCGGGTCGTTCCTCGGCCTGGTGAAGGCCGGCGACGTCTCGCAGGTCATCGAGCAGGGCACCGAGCTCACCATCACGCTCAACGACGGCGCCCACACCCAGAAGACCAGCCAGGTGCCCGGCACGCTGGGCGACAACCTGCTGGCGGACATCCGCGCCACCTGCGCGGAGTCGGGCGCGGTGGCCAACTGCATGAGCGTGACCGTCATCCCCCAGCAGGCCTCGCAGACCGGTCAGTGGCTGGGCCTGCTCATCAGCGCCCTGCTGCCGGTCCTCCTCATCGGGGGCTTCATCTTCATCATGATGCGCCAGGCCCAGGGCACCAACAACCAGGCCATGAGCTTCGGCAAGAGCCGCGCGCGCATGTTCCTGGGCAACAAGACCGTCGTGACGTTCTCCGACGTGGCCGGCGTGGACGAGGCCAAGGCCGAGCTGCAGGAGGTCGTGGAGTTCCTGAAATACCCCGAGAAGTTCAACTCGCTCGGGGCGCGCATCCCCCGCGGCGTGCTCCTCATCGGCTCGCCCGGCACGGGCAAGACGCTCCTCGCGCGGGCCGTGGCCGGCGAGGCCGGCGTGCCCTTCTTCAGCATCTCGGGCTCCGAGTTCGTGGAGATGTTCGTGGGCGTGGGGGCCTCGCGGGTGCGCGACCTCTTCGACCAGGCCAAGCGCAACAGCCCCTGCATCGTGTTCGTCGACGAGATCGACGCGGTGGGCCGCCAGCGCGGCGCCGGTCTGGGCGGCTCGCACGACGAGCGCGAGCAGACGCTCAACCAGATCCTCGTCGAGATGGACGGCTTCGACACGAACACCAACGTCATCGTGGTGGCCGCCACCAACCGGCCCGACGTGCTCGACCCGGCCCTCCTGCGGCCGGGCCGCTTCGACCGCCAGGTCATCCTCGACCGGCCCGACATGAAGGGGCGCCTGGAGATCCTGCGCGTGCACGTGCGGGGCAAGCCGCTCGACAAGGCGCTCGACCTCGAGTCGATCGCCCGCTCCTCGCCCGGCTTCAGCGGCGCCGACCTGGCCAACATCGTCAACGAGGCGGCCATCCTGGCCGCCCGCCGCAACAAGAAGGTCATCGGCGGGGCCGAGTTCAGCGAGGCCCTCGACCGCGTCATGGCCGGCCCCGAGCGCAAGAGCCGCATCATCAGCGACGCCGAGAAGGCCATCATCGCCTACCACGAGGGCGGGCACGCCCTCGTGCAGCGCATCCTGCCCAAGTGCGACCCCGTCACGAAGGTGACCATCATCAGCCGCGGCATGGCTCTCGGCTACACCATGGCCCTGCCCGAGGAGGACCGCTACCTGCAGTCGAAGTCCGAGTTCGAGGACAAGATCGCGGGCCTCCTGGGCGGCAACGCCTCGGAGAAGCTCGTCTTCGGCGACACCACGACGGGCGCCTCCAACGACATCGAGAAGGCCACCAACCTGGCGCGCAAGATGGTCACCGAGTACGGCATGAGCGAGAAGCTGGGGCCCCTGGCCCTGGGCAAGCGCGAGGAGATGGTCTTCCTGGGCCGCGAGATCGGCGAGCAGCGCAACTACTCCGACGAGGTGGCCAAGCAGATCGACGACGAGGTGCGCACCATCATCGACCGGGGCTACGCGCGGGCCATGGAGGTCCTCTCCGCCTACCGCGACCGCCTCGACACCCTGGCCCAGCGCCTGGTGGCCGAGGAGACGCTCGACCACGCCGAGTTCGAGAAGATCTTCGCCGACCTGCCCGACCCGCGCAAGGAACAGGGCGGACCGACGCCGCGGCCCATCGGCGTGCTGACCCCGGACCACCGCCTTCCCGCCGACGGCCCGGCCCCCTCCGGCCCGGCCCCGGCACCGTCCCCGTCGCCCGCGTAGGCGGCGGCCCGGCAACGGGTCGGGTGGACATCGGGAGCGCAACGTGATGCGGCGGGTCGCGCGGCCCGCCCATCACGCACGGCCCGAGCTGCCATGCTGTCGGATCTCGCACGGTCGGATGCTATGATCGCGGCAAGTTCGCCCGGAGGTGATTGACCAGGTGGAGACGACTGCACAGTCGATGGGTTCGCCGGGCGCGTCGGAGCCCGCGGAAGCCGACGTCGAGGCTTCGCCTGCGCAGGCGGCGTGGGCGGTCGAGGCGGAAGGCGGGTCGATGCGCCCGCGCTCCGCACTCGACATCATGGTCACGCTCAACGACCGGGTCGCCAGCGGCGATGTCGGCCGGTATCAACCGGTGCCTCTCGGGTTCACCCCGCTCGACAAGACCATCGGCGGGGGGATCCGCCCCGGGGAGATGCTGCTGGTCGGGGGCGCGCAGGGCACGGGCAAGACCACGATGGCGCTGCAGATGGCCCGCAACATCGCCTCCGGCGGACTCGCCAACGTGCTCTACATCTGTTTCGAGCACGACGAGGAATACCTGCTGAACCGGCTCATCGCCCTCGAGTCGACGCTGGTGCACCTGCCCCAGACGACCGGGGCCATCAAGATCCAGGACGTCCGGCGCGAGATCCTCGGGCAGCTGGATGGAGGAGGGCGAGTCGGGACACCAGCTGGTGTCCAACCCCCGCCTGCGCCCGGCGCTGGACCGGATCGGTCGCTACGGCGAAGGCCTCTTCCTGCTCCGCGGATCGCAGACGGCGTCCACGGTGGAGAACATCCGCCAGCTCGTGCGCCAGCACAGAGTGCTCTCGGGCGACCGCACGCTGGTCGTGTTCGTGGATTACCTCCAGAAGGTCCCCGTGATCCCGGAGCCGCCCAGCGAGACCGAGAAGGTCACCTTCGTGGTCAACGGCCTGAAGGACGTGGCGCTCACCGAGGAAGTCCCGATGATCGCGATCGTGGCGGCGGACAAGGAGGGCCTGAAGGCATCGCGGCTGCGGAACCACCACCTGCGCGGGTCGTCCGCGATCAACTACGAAGCCGACATCATCCTGATCCTCAACGAGAAGTACCACATCGTGGCCAAGGTCAACATCGAGTTCAACCCGTACCAGGCGCAGCGGTTCCGGGACTGGATCGTCGCCACCGTCGAGAAGAACCGGGGCGGCAAGGACAACGTGGACCTCGAGTTCGAGAAGCACTTCGACTTCTCGTGCTTCGATCCGGACGGGCGGACGGTGCAGGAAAAGCTGATCGAGGAGCGGCTCTACAACGACTGATCCGATGACGGATCTTGCCGCGCGATTTCCCGAGGTCGTCGAGGCCGTCGTCGAGATCCCGGCGGGGAGCCGCAACAAGTACGAGTGGGACGAGCACGCCAGGGTGTTCCGCCTGGATCGCGTGCTCAGTTCGGCCGTCTACTACAACTTCGACTACGGCTTCGCTGAGATGACGCGCGCCGACGACGGCGACCACACGGACGTCCTGCTGCTGATCGCTCAGCCGACATTCACCGGCTGCCGCGTCTGGACACGACCCGTCGGCGGGCTGGCGATGCGAGACGAACACGGCGACGACTTCAAGGTGCTGAGCGTGGCGCTCTGGGATCCCCTCTACGCGCACGTGGAATCCCTTGACGACGTGTCTCCGCACAGGCTGGTCGAGATCGAGCACTTCTTCGAGACATACAAGCTGCTCGAGAACAAGGCCGTGGAGGTGCTGGGCTGGCGCGATCGGGCGGCTGCGCTCGACATGCTGCGCGCCGACCGGGGGCGCTGGGAACGCGAGCAGCGGGCGGGACCGGCGGGACCGCGCGCGAGGGAATGAGCGGGCCCCACTCACCCGCCCGGGACTGGCCGGCGATCGATCCCCCGCCGGAGCTCGTCTTCTTCGACATCGGGGACACGCTGCTGCGTGTCGACCCGTCGTGGACCGGGGCGTACCTTGCCGCCGCCACGTCGTGGGGGCTCGACGTGGACGCGGGTGCGCTCGCCACGGCGTTCGCGACGGCCCTGGGCGAGGGGCTGTGGGACTCGCCCGGCCCGTTCGAGGCCACCCCGGAAGGCTCGTACCAGCGGATCAAGGGCTTCGACGTGCGGGCCATGGCGCTGCTCGGATACCACGACCTGCCGGACGACTTCTACCGTCACCTGGGGCGCTTCTTCCAGCGGCGCGCCGCGTGGCGCGTCTTTCCGGACGTGGTGCCCGCGCTCGTGGGCATCGAGGCGGCCGGGATCCGACGGGCCGTGATCAGCAACTGGGTCTGGGCGCTCCCGGAGCTCCTCCACGACCTGGAGCTCGCCCATCACTTCGAAGCCATCGTGGCCTCCGCCCGCGTGGGCTACGTCAAGCCCCAACCCCAGATCTTCGCCCACGCGCTCGATGTCACCGGCGTGCCGCCGGCGCGCGCGCTGCACGTCGGCGACAATCCGGACGCGGACGTGGCCGGGGCGGCGGCGCTCGGGATACGGCCGGTGCTCCTGGATCGCGACGGCCGGTTCGAGGGCGGGCTGGCGCAACACGGTGACGTCCCGGTGGTCCGCGACCTGTTCGGGCTGCTGCGCCTGCTGCGCATTCCCGAGCCGCACGAGCCGGCGGCCCGGGACGAATGAGGGTGGCCGACGAGGCGTGGCGGCTGTTCATTGCCGTCCCGATCGCGGACGACGTGCGAGCCACGCTCGCGGCGGCGCTCGAACCGGTCCGCCTGGGGGCGCGCGGCGGGCGCTGGCAGTCCCCGGAGACCTGGCACCTGACCCTGCGGTTCCTGGGGGACACGCCACCCGATGACGTCCCCGGGATCCGGGACGCCCTGAAGGACGTGGCCGCGGCCCAGGCGCCGTTCGCCGCGGCGCTGGGTCGTGCCGGCGCGTTCGAGCGCCGCGCCGGGCGCGTCGCCTGGGTCGGGCTCGAGCGGGGGGATCACGAGGTCGCCGCCCTCGCCCGGGCGCTTGACGCCCGACTCGCCCCGGCAGATATCGCGCGGGAGCCGCTTCGAGTGCACCTGACGATCGCGCGCGACGCGCCGGACGGCCTTGTTCCGGCAATGGACGCAGCCCTGCTTGCGGCCGGGCGCAGTGAGCCGGGGCGCGCTCGCGTGGGCCTGGGCATGCCGCCGGCTTCCGCGACGGCAGGCGGCCGGCTCGGCTGGACGGTGGACCGGCTCGTGCTGTACCGGAGCGTGCTCGGCGGTCGCGGCGCCGTGCACACGCCGCTGCTCGAGGCGCAGCTGGGCCGGTAGGCATCGGGAGGCGCGCCGCCGCCGCTGTGGCGCGGAGGCGCCCCCGCCGCTGCGGCGCGGAGGCGCCCCCGCCGCTGCGGCGCGGGTCGCGACAGGATGTTTCGACATAGGGTGTTGCGATCCGACGCGCGCACCGCTAGATTTGCGCGACAGTCGTTGACCGGGACGAGTACGCGTCAACCGCGGGCAGCAGCGAGCCGGGATGGTGGGAGCCGGTGCCGTCGGCGGGGCGGGGAATGGACCCGTGAGACGCCCGGACGAACCGCGACCGAGAGGCGCGCAGTAGCCCGGGCCGGAAGCCCACCGTTAGCGCAGGGCAGGTACGGCGTCAGTCATGACCCCGGACCGCGGAATGAGCGGCCGCCGCGCGGCCGGAACGAAGGGTGGCACCACGAGGTCTTGACCTCGTCCCTCGCGGGACGGGGTCGATTTACGTCCGGGCCGCGGGCCCACCAGCGAGAGGTGCACCCGAGATGAGCGCGCAGACGAAATTCCTGCTCGACGAGACGCACATTCCGCGGGCCTGGTACAACATCGTGCCGGACCTGCCGGTGCCGCCGGCGCCGGTCCTCCATCCCGGCACCAGGCAGCCCATCGGCCCCGCCGACCTGGCGCCGCTCTTCCCGATGGCACTCATCCAGCAGGAGGTGAGCGCCGAGCGGGAGATCGAGATTCCCGGGCCCGGTACGCGACGCGTACCGGCTCTATCGCCCGGCGCCGCTGTACCGGGCGCACCGGCTGGAGCGCGCGCTCGACACCCCAGCCCACATCTACTACAAGTACGAGGGCGGCAGCCCCGCCGGGAGCCACAAGCCGAACACGGCCATCGCCCAGGCGTTCTACAACCAGCAGGAGGGCGTCCGCCGCCTGGCCACCGAGACCGGCGCGGGACAGTGGGGAAGTGCGCTCGCCTTCGCGGGCGCCCTGTTCGGCCTCGAGGTCAAGGTGTACATGGTCCGCGCGAGCTACGACCAGAAGCCGTACCGGCGCAACCTGATGGAGCTCTACGGCGCGGAGGTGGTTCCCAGCCCCAGCCCGACCACGAACTACGGCCGCCAGGTCCTGGCGGACCACCCCGACAGCCCCGGCTCGCTTGGCATGGCAATCAGCGAAGCGGTCGAGGACGCGGCGGGCCGGGACGACACGAAGTACTCGCTGGGCTCGGTCCTCAACCACGTGCTGCTGCACCAGACCGTGATCGGGCTCGAGGCCATCGAGCAGATGGAGATGGCCGGCGAGCGGCCGGATGTCATCATCGCCTGCGCGGGCGGAGGGTCGAACTTCGCCGGCCTCACGTTCCCGTTCGTGGGCCAGAAGCTCCGCGGCGAGGCGGCGTACCGGGTGGTCGCGGTCGAGCCCGAGGCGGCGCCGAGCATGACCCGCGGCGTCTACGAGTACGACTTCGGCGACACCGCGGGAATGACGCCGATGGTGAAGATGTATACCCTCGGCCACGACTTCATCCCCGAGCCGATCCACGCCGGCGGCCTCCGCTACCACGGCATGTCGCCCCTGGTCAGCCTGCTCAGGCAGCAGGGCGTGATCGAGGCCCGCGCCGTTCACCAGACGCCGACCTTCGAGGCGGGCGTGCAGTTCGCTCGGACGGAGGGGATCGCCCCGGCGCCCGAATCGGCCCACGCGATCCGGGCGGCCATCGACGAGGCGATCGAGGCCCGCGAACACGGCACGTCGCGCGTGATCCTGTTCGGGCTTTCGGGACACGGCCACTTCGACCTGACGGCGTACGAGCGATATCTTGCCGGTCGGCTCGAGGACTACGAGTATCCTGCGATGCGGATCCGGGAGGCGCTGGCGGCGGTTCCTGCCATGTGACCGGTCGGCACGGACCGCAGATGTGAGGGAGTGCGCACGTGCCATCACTGGCCTGCCGGACCTGCGGTCGCCGGATCGACATCGCCGATGCGCCGGACTCGCTGCCGCCTGACGAGCGACGCTGCCCCCGCTGTGGCGCGCCGATGAACGCCGAGCGCCGCGATCGTGACCGACGCCAGGCGTTTCGGCGCCAGAACCCGCCGGACGACCCGGGGCCGCCCGCGACGGGGGAGCGCCGCAGCGCGGAGCGGCGGTCGGGACGGGATCGGCGCACTCGCTCCTGACACCGGCCGGGTGCGGGGGGCGACACACCGGCCGGGTGCGGGGGCGACACACCGGCCGGGTGCAGGCGTGGGCGGGTCGTAGACTTCCCGCCATGCGCCTGGCGATCGTCGGCTTCGGACTCATCGGTGGATCCATCGCGCGCGCCCTGGCGGCACGGGACGCCGGCCGTTGGCACGTCACGGCGTGGAGCCGCTCGGGCGACGGGCCCCGCGCCGGCCTCGCCGACGGCGTCCTGGACGCCGTGGCGGCATCTCCTGGCGAGGCCGTCGGCGGTGCCGAGCTGGTGCTGCTGGCCGCCAGCCCGCTCGCCAACCTGGAGCTTGTCGCGTCGGTCGGGCCGGCCGTCGCTGCCGCCGGGGCGACGCTCACCGACGTCACGTCGGCACAGGTGCGCCTCGCGCGGGCCGCGGCCCGGGTTCCCGGCCTCCACCACGTGGGCGGCCACCCCATGGCCGGCCTCGAGACGAGCGGGTACGAGGCCGCACGCGCCGACCTGTTCGCCGGGCGGCCCTGGATCGTGCTGCCGTCGGCGTCGGGGACGCTGGACGATCTCGAGCGCGTCCGGACGCTGGTGGCCGCCTGTGGCGGGATCCCTGTCGAGATGGGCGCCGGTGAGCATGACCTGCTGGTGGCGGCCGTCAGTCACATGCCGCTGTTCGTCGCTGCGGCGCTCGCCGAGACGGTGACCGGCAGCGACGCGTGGGAGGCCGCGGCGGGGCTGGCGGCCGGCGGGTGGCGCGACTCGACCCGGATCGCGCGCGGTGACCCGGACCTTGGAGCCGGGATCGCGGCTCTCAACCGGGACGAACTGCTCCGCTGGCTGGATCGGTTCGCCGCCGAGCTCGCGTCCTGGCGAGCGGATCTCGCGGCCCTGCCGGATGTACCGGGCCCGGCGGACACCGAGGCGCTCCGGGCGCGCCTCGAGCGCGTGCGATCCGCGTTGAGCCGGAGCGATGCCTGATCCCGAGCTGGTGCTGGGAGCCCCCAGGGACCGCCTCTGGTCCGGCCCGTGGTGGCGGGGTCTGCGCGTTCACGGGATCGACCACATCGTCGATGTCGGGCTCGAAGCCGCCACCTTTCGTCCGCGTGCCGAGGCCGAGATCGATCCGACGTGGAAGCAGCTGATCCCGTACCTGGTGCTGCGCGACGGCCCGCGAATCTTCCTGATGCGACGCACGCGGGGAGGCGCGGATGCGCGCCTGCACGACCGGTTCACGATCGGCGTCGGCGGCCACGTGAATCCCGGCGACGACGGGATCGACGGTGCGCTGCGGCGTGAATGGCACGAGGAGCTGGACGCGGCGTTCGAGCCCGATGTGCGCCTCGTCGGGTTGCTCAACGACGACTCGGACCCGGTCGGCGCGGTGCATCTTGGAGTGGTGTACGAGGCCGACGCGCTTGGCCGGCGCGTCGCCATCCGGGAGACCCGGAAGCTCACCGGGGCGTTCGCGGACGCGGCCGAGCTGTGGGCCGTCCACGACGGGATGGAGACCTGGAGTCAGCTCATCCTCGAATACCTGCTGGCGCCCGGGCCTCGCCCGTGACGGTCCGTCCGGCCCTTGGGACGGGCCGTAGGATTGAGCCGGAGGTACGCGCGATGGGCAGGACGATTCGACGAGCGGCGGCGCTGGCCGCCCTGCTCGGGATGCTCCTGCTGCCGGCAGCGGCGGCGCAGGCCGCTGCGCCACACGTCGTCCTCCTGCCGCTGACCGGGATCGTGGACCAGGTGATGGCCGGCTATGTCCACGACGGGATCGCCAGCGCGGCGAACGGCGGAGCGGCCGCCGTCGTGCTCGAGATCGACACGCCGGGAGGCTCGCTCGACTCCACCCGCTCCATCACGCAGGACATCCTGGGGGCGCCCATCCCGGTCATCACCTGGGTCGCACCCCAGGGCGCCAGGGCGGCGAGCGCAGGCACCTTCATCACGCTCGCGGGCGCAGTGGCCGTGATGGCGCCCGGCACGAACATCGGCGCGGCGTCTCCGGTGGGCGCTGGCGGCGAAGACCTGACCGGCACCGAGGCGACGAAGGTCATGAACGACGCGGTCGCCAACATCACGGCGATCGCGGAGGCCCGTGGGCGCAACGTGTCGTGGGCCGTGTCGGCCGTTCGCAACGCGACGTCCTCGTCGGCCACGGAGGCCGTGAGCAGCGGAGCCGTGGACGGCATCGCCGCCACCCTGCCCGACGTGCTGGCGTTCGCGTCTGGCCGCGACGTACAGGTGGGAGCGCGCACGGTCACGCTGTCGCTGGTCGGCGCGCAGGTTCAGCAACTGGCCATGAACCCGCTGCAGCAGTTCCTGCACCTCCTCGCCGACCCGAACCTCGCCTTCGTGCTGTTCGTGCTCGGCGCCTACGGCCTGATCCTGGAGTTCGTCCACCCCAACCTGGTCACGGGCGCACTCGGAGGCGTGGCGCTGATCCTCGCGTTCCTCGGGTTCGGCAGCCTGCCGCTGAACCTGGCCGGGCTGCTCCTGATCGTGCTCGCGCTCGCGCTGTTCGCGGTGGACCTGACGGTCACCAGCCACGGGCTCCTGACCCTGGCCGGGCTCGCCTGCTTCGTGCTGGGCGCCGGCGCCCTGTACACCCAGCCGACGCCCCTCGAGCCAGGGATCGGGGTCGCATGGCCGGTGATCGGCGGCATGGTCCTCATGACGGCGGCCTTCATGCTCGTGGTGGTGGCGGCCGCCTGGCGCGTCCGCCGGCGCGTGCGCCTGCCGATCGGGATGGGCGGCAGCGCGGCGGATGGAACGGCCGCCGTGCCGGTCGGCATGCCGGCGAGCGTCCGGAGCCCGCTCGCGCCTGTGGGCACGGTGTACGCTGGCGGTGAAGAGTGGAGCGCGCGGAGCGCCGACGGCGTCGCGATGGATCGCGGAGCCCGCGTGCGGGTCGTCGGGCAGGACGGGCTGATCCTGCTCGTGGAGCGTGCCGATCCATCGGGACCGGCTGACGTGGAGGTATCCGGCACATGAGCCTCGACCCAATCGCGCTCGCGGCGCTCGTGCTCGCCGTCGTCATCCTGCTGATGCTCGTGTACCTGTCCGTGCGGGTCGTCAACGAGTACGCACGGCTCGTCGTGTTCCGGTTCGGCCGGACCGGCCCGGATCTCGTCAAGGGTCCGGGCCTCATCTTCCTGATCCCGGTCGTGGACCGGCCGGTCACCGTGGACCTGCGCGAGCAGTTCATCGAGGTTCCAAGCCAGACCACGATCACCCGCGACAACGCGCCGATCAACGTGGACTTCCTGATCTACTGGCGCATTGTCGATCCGCTCAAGAGCGTCGTGCAGGTCGCCTTCTTCGCCGGAGCGCTGCAGGGCGTCGCCACGACCACCCTGCGCGCCGTCATCGGCGACATCCTGCTCGACGAGGTGCTCTCGAAGCGCGAGCAGATCAACGAGATCCTCCGCGCGAAGCTCGACGAGGTCACCGAGCGGTGGGGCGGCAAGGTCACCACGGTCGAGATCCGCGAGATCACGCCGCCGCGCGACGTGCAGGACGCCATGAACCGCCAGCTCTCCGCGGAGCGCACCCGGCGCGCCGTGATCACGGAGTCGGAGGGCACGCGCCAGTCGACGATCAACGTCGCGGAAGGCGACAAGCAATCCGCCATCCTCCGGGCCGAGGGCGACCGGCAGGCGGCGATCCTGCGGGCCGAGGGGTTCAGCCAGGCGCTCGAGCGCATCTTCGCGGCGGCGAAGGGAGTCGACGAGAAGACGATGGCCCTGCAGTACCTCGACGCGCTCAAGGCTCTCGGCGCGGGGCCGGCCACGAAGTTCGTCATCCCCGTGGAGTTCACGGAGCTGCTGCGTCCGATTTCCGGGTTCATCGACCGGGGCATGGGGCCCACGACTCGCCCGGCGGACGGCGGGAGTGCGCCCGGCGGCGGTGCTCCTGGGCCCTCCTCGACGGCACCCGGCGGGGACCCGACACAGCTCCGGCCCGGCCGGGGCCTGACCGCGAGGGATCGCCCGCGCCCTGGTCCGGCACGAACCGGCACGGGACGGGTATCATCCGCGCGATCTGACGTTTCTGCCCGAGAGGTTCGATGGCCGCCGCGAAGATCCTCATCGTCGACGACGATCCAGACACTCAGCGCGTCCTCGGCTACACGCTGAAGCAGGAAGGGTTCGACGTGCTCGTCGCGGTGGACGGCGCCGAAGCCCTCAAGGTCCGTGAGCGTGACCGGCCGGACCTGATCCTGCTCGACATCATGCTGCCCAAGCTCGACGGCTACCAGGTCGCCGAACGCATACGCGCGGACGAGGGCAGTTCGGGCCATGTCCCGATCGTCATGGTTACGGCAGAGACGGACATCGAGCAGAAGGTGCGCGGCCTTCGCGCCGGCGCCGACGACTACCTCGTCAAGCCGTTCCACCCGGCTGAGCTGCTGGCCCGGATCCGCAGCCTGCTCGCCCGGTTCGCGCCACGCAACGTGGAATCGGCCGGACCGGCCGCGGCTGCCGGCCGCGTGCTCGCCTTCTACGGCGCGAAGGGCGGCGTGGGCACGACGACCCTCGCGATCAACGCCGCCATCGCCCTGCAGCGGGACCAGGGCCGCCGGGTCGTGCTGGTGGACGGCAACCTGCAGTTCGGCGACCACCGCGTCTTCCTCGACCTGGGCCTCGATCGCAAGTCCATCGTCGACGTGGTCGTGGCGCCGTCCATCGACCAGGACCTGCTGAAGTCGGTGCTGATCCACCACGACACCGGGATCGACCTGCTGCTCGCGCCCCCGTCGCCCGAGACGGCGGAGCTCGTGAAGGACGAGCAGCACCACATGAGCCAGATCATCGAGCTCCTCCGCCAGCGCTACGACTACGTGATCGTCGACATCGACAAGCGGCTTGACGAGACGAACCTCGACGTGATCGCGGCGGCGAACGTCGTGTTCGTCGTGATGACGGCCGACCTGTCCTGCCTGAAGAACGTGCGGCTGGTGCTCGAGACGATGTCCCAGCTCGGCATCGGTCCTGGACGCGTGCAGCTTGTGCTGAACCGATCCACGGCCTACACGGGGATCACGGTCAAGAACGCCGAGAGCGCGCTGCGCCGTCGCATCGCGCACCAGGTCGTCAACGACTATCGCGTTGCGATCACCGCCCTCAACACCGGCGCGCCGTTCGCCGTCACCCGGACGGACTCGGTGCTGGGGAAGTCGGTGGTGGAATTCGTGCGTCACGTGGACAAGCTCGACCTCGCGGCGGCGGAGTCAGCGGAGTTCGCTCCGGCCACCACCTGATCTGGCGCCAGTCGGCGCCAAGCCGGCGTCGAGCCGGCGGCAAGGCTGACGTAAGCCGGCGTGCAGTCGGCGCCAAGGCCGCGTCGAGCCGGCGGCAAGGCTGACGTAAGGCGGCGCGCAGTCGGCGCCAAGGCTGCGTCGAGCCGGCGGCAATGCTGACGTAGGCGAACGTGAATGGCGTCCGACTACGCTCGCCCAATGCTCGCCACGCTCATCACGGCAGTCGTCGACGGCCTCGAGGGCGCGCTCGTTCGGGTCGAAGTCGACGTCGCGCCCGGGTTGCCGGTGTGCCAGATCGTGGGGCTCCCCGACACGGCACTGTCCGAAGCGCGCGAGCGCGTCCGCGGCGCCATCCGGAACACGGGGTATGCCTACCCCCGGGAGCGCATCACCGTCAACCTCGCCCCGGCCGGCCGGCGCAAGCACGGAGCGGCGTATGACGTCGCCATCGCGGTCGGGATTCTCGTCGCGTCCGGCCAGGTGGTCGCGTCGGGCGGCGACTGGGCCCTGCTTGGCGAGCTCTCGCTGACTGGGGAGGTGCACCCGGTGACGGGCGTGCTCCCCATGGTCCACACGCTTCGGCGAGCCGGCGCTCGCCGGGTGGGCGTTCCCGCGGCCAACGCAGCCGAGGCATCGCTCGTAGATGGCATCGACGTCGTCCCGCTCATCGGCCTTGATGACGCCGCGCGGCTGGTGGCGGGCCCGCGCGGGCGACGGGCGGCTCGTGCAAGGCACGCGGCGCCCGTGGCGGTGTCGGGCACCCTTGCCCGCGGCGGCCCTCCGGACGTGCCGCTGACGCGTGGCGAAACACCGGTCGACCTCGCCGACGTGCGCGGACAGGCCGCCGCGCGCTGGGCTCTCGAGGTGTCCCTGGCAGGGGGCCACAGTCTCCTGCTGGTCGGCCCGCCGGGTGCCGGCAAGACGTTGCTCGCGCGGACGATCCCCGGTCTCCTGCCGCCGCTCGATGAGGACGAGGCCCTCGAGGTGACGGTGATCGCGTCCGTTGCCGGCCTGCTCGGTCCAGGCGACGGGCTGCGGCGCACACGTCCGTTCCGGGCCCCGCACCATACGGCGTCCTATCCCGCGCTCGTAGGCGGAGGCCCCAGGCTCGCGCCCGGCGAGGTGAGCCTGGCCCACACGGGCGTGCTCTTCCTGGACGAACTGGGGGAGTTCGATCGCGATGTCCTGGAGGCCCTTCGCCAGCCATTGGAGGAGGGGAGTGTGGTGATCGCTCGGGCGCAGGGCGCGCTGCGGTTCCCGGCGGAAGTGCAGCTGGTGGCGGCGATGAACCCGTGCCGGTGCGGTTACCACGGCGACCTGGAGCGAGCCTGCACCTGTCAGCCGGGGGAACCAGAGCGCTACGTGCGCCGTGTCAGCGGGGCCCTTCTCGATCGGCTGGACCTGCGCGTCGAGATGCCGCGGATTCCGGCGGCGGACCTGCTCCTGGGACCCGAGCCGGAGGGCAGCCGGGTCGTGGCGTCCCGGATCGCCGCCGCGCGGCGCCGGGGCGTCTGCCGCAACGGGGGGCGGCTCAACGCCCGGCTGTCAGGTCGTGACCTCGTCGAACGCTGTGGGCTCGAGCCCCCCGGTCGCGAGCTGCTGGCGTTGGTCGCCGCTCGGCGCGGCCTCTCCGCGCGCGGCATTCACAGGATCCTGCGCGTCGCGAGGACCGTCGCGGACCTGGCGTCCCGCGACGCCGTGACCGAGCTCGACGTCCTCGCGGCCGCGGACCTCCGCGATCCGATGGTGGCGGATCGTCCCGGACTGGCGGCCTGACGCAGTGCTGGGCATCGGCCCGCTTGGGCCGCTTGGGCCCGCGAGAACGGCTGCGGGGCCGACACGGCGGCGCCCTGCGGGGCCGTCCGACGCGCCGCGACATGGCACGGATCCGGACGCCGCGCACCCGCACGCTGCGCATCCGGAAGCACGCCCCGATCCCGGACGGCTCGCCGAGGAGCGCCAGGCCTGGGTCGTGCTCGCGACGGTCGAGGGGGTCGGCGACCGGACACTCCAGAGGCTGGTGGCCACGCACGGCACGGCATGCCGCGTCCTGTGGCTCGCGGCCAGGGGCCGGCTCGCGCGAGGCCTGATCACGGAGACAGACGGACGACCGGGCGCCCTGCCACCGGCGACGCTCGCCGCCATCGAGCGAGCGGCAGGCGAGCCGGGAACACGGCTCGGGCACCTCGCGTCGGCGGGTGTCTGGACGGTCACGTTGCTCGACCCGGACTACCCGTCGAGGCTTCTGACACTCGTGGCTCCGCCGCCGGTCCTGTTCGGCAAGGGAAACGCCGGCGCGTTGGGCGCGCCGCGCGCGGTGGCAGTCGTCGGCACGCGCCACGCGTCGCCCGCCGGACGCTGCGAGGCCTCGCGGGCGGCCGCCGCACTCGCGTCGGCCGGCGTGGTCGTCGTGTCGGGCCTCGCCGTCGGGATCGACGGCGCAGCGCACGCCGCAGCGCTTGAGAGCGGCGGCACGACGGTCGCGGCGATCGGCTCGGGTCACGCCCGCCCCGGCCCCACAGCTCACCGGCTGCTGGTGCGCGGGATCCTGGAACGCGGCGCGGTGATCGGGGAGCTGCCGCCTGCCGCCCGCGCGACGCAGGGCACGTACCCGCGACGGAACCGCCTGATCGTCGCGCTCGCGGATGCCGTGCTCGTGGTCGAGGCGCCGCGTCGCAGCGGTGCGCTGATCACCGCGCACCTGGCGATGGACCAGGGCGTGCCGCTGTTTGCGGCACCCGGTTCCGAGGCGTCGGAGCTGACGGCAGGATGCCGCGGCCTGCTGGACGACGGGAGCGCGCGGAGGTTCGAGGGCGCGCGCACGCTCTGCGAGGAGCTGGGGTGGGATCGTCCGCTCGCGATCGCCGGT
Organism: uncultured Chloroflexia bacterium; assembly: GCA_963759135.1. Classification (GTDB taxonomy): domain Bacteria; phylum Chloroflexota; class Limnocylindria; order Limnocylindrales; family CSP1-4; genus JAJYNJ01. Next base: position 24,958 of record CAVWXU010000026.1, read on the forward strand.
CAGGCAGGCGGCAACGACGACGCATCCTCTGCCTCGCTGCCGTCGCTGGGCGCGGCGGAGCGTGAGGCGGCGGCGATCCTGGCCGGCGGACCTGCCACCATGGATGGCCTGCTCCGCTCGACCGGGGCGGCACCGGGCGAGATGGCGGCCGTCCTGACGCTGCTCCAGCTGCGAGGCATGGCGAGGTGCCTGGGACCGGTGTACCTTCCGGCCGGCCGGCTGCTGCTGGGACCGCCGTGACCGTGCCCCGGCAGGCGCGGGACGGCGTCAGCCGCCCTGTGTGCCCGATGGTGGGCGCCCGCAGCGGAGCGTCCGCCCGCCGCGGAGCGTCCGCCCACGCGGCGACGGGGCGCGAGCAGGCAGCCGCGTTGCCTTCATCTGGTACCCTGCACCACGGATGAAGCGGGTCGGACACCCTGCCGTGTCTCGCGTCACCAGCGCGACGCCACGTGCGTTGCGGCCGTTCCGGACGGCCCTGCTGGTCGCCGCAGCCATACCCGTGCTGGCGGGTGTCTACGTGCTGTCCCTGCGAAGCAACACGCGTGCGCTCCGGCTCGCCGCGCTCGGCATCGCCGTGCTGGTGGCCGGATCGTTCGCGGTGATCCGGCTCGCACCGCAGGCCGAGGGCCATCACCCCCCGCCGGTCGATCCGCGCGTCGTCGCGCGACTCGCGACGCCGCTGGTCGCGGGCGTGGAGGGCATGGCGCCAGTCGACCTGTCGTTCAGCGCTCCCATGAACCGAGACTCGGTGCAGGCGAGCCTCTCCGTGACACCGATCACGGGCGTTCAACTGACCTGGTCGGCGGGCGACACGGCGGTCTCGATCTCGCCGCTGCGATCGTGGACTCCCTCGACCGTCTACACGGTCGAGGTCGGCGCGACGGCACGGTCCGCGGCGGGCGCCTCGCTGGCCGAACCGGTGCGCGCCCTGTTCCTGACGGCAGACGCACCCTCCGCGACGATCTCGGCGGCGGCCATGACCGGCAGGCGTGCGAGCGCCTCGGCCGGGTTCCGGATCTCATTCAGCCGGCCGGTCGATCTCAGCAGCCTGCAGGCAGCCCTGTCGGTCACCCCCGCATCCGACGGCCGGCTGTCCACCGGCCTCGAACGTGGTGACCCCACCGAGGTCACCTGGGTGCCCACCAGGCCGCTGCGTCCCGATACCACGTACGTCGTGACCTTCACCGGGACAGTGCTGTCCTCCGACCACATGAGCGTAAGCCCCGTTCCGCGTCTGGTCGTGCGCACCCTCACCCAGCCCGAGGTGGTCCGAACGCGGCCCGCCGACCGCGGGCAGGGCGTTGCGTCCGACGCATCCGTCAGCGTTCGTTTCACCCGCGCGATGGACCCTGCGAAGACCGAGTCGGCGTTCCGGCTCGTCGACGCCGGGCGGGGAACGAGGGTCGCCGGGGCGTTCGACTGGGTCGAGGACGACACGGTGCTGGTCTTCAGCCCCGCCCACGCTCTCACGCCGGGTCGCGTGTACACGCTGTCGGTGAGCACGACCGCTACCGACGCGGACGGCGTGCCGCTCGCTGCGCCCGCGGGCGCAGCGGCCATACGCGCCTCGTTCCGGGTTGCGGCTCCGCACGCAGCCGCGAAGACGTCTCCGTCCACCAGGCCGCCGGCTGCGCCCGCGACCGCCCCGGCTCCGAAGCCGAAGCCCATCACCGGCCCGTCCTCCAGGCCCTCATCCACCCCGTCGCCGCCGGCGACCGCCGCGGCAAACGCGCCGTGGCTCAGCGTCGAGCAGTACGCACTGCAACTCCTCAACTGCACGCGTACCGGCGGATGGGTCCGCGCGGACGGGACCTGTGACGGATACGGGTCGGGCAAGTACAGCGCCTACGTGGCGCCGCTCACCCTCAGCGCGGGCATCTCGGCCAACGTCTCGCGCCCCTACGCGAAGTACCAGGCCGTGCGGGACGCGTGCAGCCACTTCCTCGACGGGACGCCCGGCGATCGGCTTGCCCGGGCGGGCTACACGAGCTACCGCTGGGCCGAGAACATCGGGTGCCAGACGGGGGCGCCGCGCCAGGTCGCGATCAACTCCCTGACCTTCTTCCAGTCGGAAAAGCCCTACGGCGGGGGCCACTGGGTGAACCTCAAGAACCCGGAGTACTCCACCGTCGGCATCGGAGTCTGGGACGATAACGGGTACGTGCTGGTCGTCTTCGACTTCTACCACCCCTGAGTGGGCACGAGCGGCGGCAAGCTGCCTGCACGGGTGAATCGCGGCACGAGCGGCGGCACACTGCCCGCACGGGTGAATCGCGGCGCCTCGCGGCCGCCGGAGGTGACTGGGCGGTAAGGGGTGGGTGCTACACTCCCGCCCGATGACGAAGAACCTCGTGGTCGTCGAGTCGCCGGCCAAGGCGAAGACGATCGAGCGGTACCTCGGCGAGGAGTACCGCGTCCTGGCTTCGTACGGCCACGTCCGGGACCTGCCCGAGAATCCCGGCAAAGGCAGGCTGGGCGTCGACGTCGAGCATGACTTTGCGCCCGAGTACGTGGTGTCCGAGGATCGGCGCAAGCAGGTCGAAGCCATTCGGCGCGCGGCGAGGAGCGCGGAGTACGTCTACCTCGCCACGGACCTCGACCGCGAGGGTGAGGCCATCGCGTGGCACGTGGCGGCGGCGGCCGGCGTGCCCAGCGAGAAGACGCGGCGAGTCACGTTCAGCGAGATCACGGAGGGGGCGATCCGGGAGGCGTTCGCCCACCCGCGCGCGATCGACGAGAACCTCGTAGACGCACAGCAGACGCGGCGCATCGTCGACCGGCTCGTCGGGTACACGTTGAGTCCGCTGTTGTCCCGCAAGGTCCGGGGCGGCCTGTCGGCCGGGCGCGTCCAGTCGGTGGCGGTCCGCATGGTCGTCGAGCGAGAGCGCGAGATCAAGGCGTTCGCCCCGTTCGAGTACTGGACGCTTGAGACGTTGCTGGAGACGCGCGGAGGCGACCGGTTCACCGCGGAGCTCGTGCGCATCGACGGTGCGAAGCCCGAAATCGGCGACGCTGCCGGCGCGGAGGCGCACGCCGGCGCGCTGCGGGAGCTCCGGCCGCGCGTCGCCAGGGTCGCTGTGTCGACCAGACGGATGAACCCGGCCCCGCCGTTCACGACGAGCACCCTGCAGCAGGAGGCCAGCCGCAAGCTCGGGTTCGCCCCACGGCGGACGATGTCCGTTGCGCAACGGCTCTACGAGGGCGTCGACACCGGCGAGGGTCAGGTCGGCCTCGTCACCTACATGCGGACGGACTCCACGGCGATGGCGACCGTCGCGATGGCGGAGGCGCGCGACGTGATCCGGGCACGCTATGGTCCGCCCTACGTGGTGCCGCGTGGACGGGTCTACCGGACCAAGGTGCGGGGGGCGCAGGAGGCGCACGAGTCGATCCGGCCCACGTCATTCGCGCGCGAGCCCGACGCGCTCTCCGGGCACCTGAAGTCCGACGAGCTGCGGTTGTACCGGCTGATCTGGCAACGGGCACTGGCTTCGCAGATGGCCTCCAAGGAGATCGAGACCACGACTGCGGATCTCGAGGCGGCACGATACGGGCTGCGCGCCAGCGCCAGCCGCACCACGTTCGATGGGTTCTCGCGCGTCTACACGGAGGGCCGAGACGACGACGGCGAGGAGCGCGAGGGGCGCCTGCCCGCGCTGGCCGCCGGCGACGAGACGGCCGTGGTCGACGTCACGCCCGCGCAGCACTTCACCGAGCCGCCCCCGCGGTACACCGAGGCGACCCTCATCAAGGCGCTCGAGGACCGCGGTATCGGCCGCCCCTCCACCTACGCCGCAACGATCTCCACCATCCAGGACAGGGGGTATGTGAAGCTCGTCGACCGGCGCCTGCGGCCCGAGGCCGTGGGTGACGTCGTGACGGACCTGCTGGTCGAGCACTTCGGCGAATTCGTGGACCCCGAGTTCACGGCCCGAATGGAAGAGCGCCTCGACGAGATCGCCCGTGGCGAGCGCGAATGGGTGCCGCTGCTCCGGGAGTTCTACGGACCGCTGCGCGACCTCGTGGACGAGAAACGGCGGGAGCTACGCCGTCGCGATTTCACCACGGAGCAGTCGGACGAGCTGTGCTCGCTCGGCCACCCGATGGTCGTCCGCCTCGGCCGCTACGGTCGCTTCCTCTCGTGCTCGCTCTACCCGGAGCACCAGGAGAGCCGGCCGCTCGTGGACGCGGGTTCGGACGATGGATCGGAACCACCCGGCGACGGCCATGCATCCGCGGAGCGGCGGCTCCCCGGGGTGGGGGAGACCTGCCCGGAATGCGGACAGGGGACGCTGGTCGAGAAGCGCGGTCGCTTCGGGCCGTTCGCCGGCTGCTCCCGCTATCCGGAGTGCACCTTCATCAGGAAGGAGGGCCCGCCTCCTCCGCCGGCGCTGGCCTTCGAGGTGGCATGTCCGCGGTGCGGCACGGGACACCTGGTGTCCCGGCGCGCCAGACGCACGGGCAAGGTCTTCTGGGGTTGCTCGCGCTACCCGTCGTGCGACTGCACGACGGACTTCGAGCCGGTCGGGGCGCGCCACGCTGCGGATGCCGGGCCGGTCGGGCGGCGGGCCGCCGGGGGCATCTGCCTGCTGTGCGGAGCCTCCGTTCCGTTGCCCGATGGCGACCCCGTCGGGATGCGCCTGGAGGGCGGGCCCCCCGATCCGGGAGCGCTGGCGCCTCGGCGACGCGGTGCGGGCGGCAAGTCCACGGCAACCGGCAAGTCCGCGGGCGGTAAGTCCGCGGGCGGCAAGTCCGCAGGCGGCAAGTCTGCAGGAGACAAGTCCGCGGGAACTGGCCCACGGACGCGAACGCGCCCTCCGGCGACCGCCCGTCGCCCCCGGAGCCCGCGCCGCGGCGACACCGGCACGGCGTGAGCCCCGACGACGCACTCGCGTCGTTCCTCGAGGCGCTCTCGGCACGAGACGCTTCCCCGCACACCATCCGTGCGTACCGGACGGCCCTGACGGACTACCTCGGCTGGCTGGCCGAAGCCGACGCCACGGCTCTCGCCCGCTCCGGCCACCCGGAGGACACGGCGTGGGAGCGTCCGTCCCGGGCGGTCCTGCGCGGCTACCTGGGCCACCTGTCGGACCGCCTCTCGCGGCGTTCGATCGGCAGCCGGCTGGGCGCCGTGCGGTCGTTCTACCGGCACGGGAGGCGCGCCGGGTGGGTCGAGGGCGACCCGTGGGCAGCCATCGCCACGCCCCGACAGGGCACCCGGCTGCCCAGGGTGCTCGACGTCGCGCAAGTCGAGCGGTTGCTCGACGCGACGGACGTCCGTGTCACCCGCAAGGACCTGCGACCGGCAGGCGCGGGCGCGTCACACGAGGGCGCGACGAGGCCGGCGATGCCCGGAGCGCGCGCGCTTGACGCCGTTGGGCTGGCCGTGCGCGATCGCGCGATCGTGGAGACGGCCTATGCCGCGGGACTGCGCATCAGCGAGCTCGCAGGCCTTCGAAGCCGAGACCTCGATCTCCGTCACGCAGAGGCGCGCGTGCTCGGCAAGGGTCGAAAGGAGCGCGTTGCGCTGCTCGGGCGCCCGGCCGTGGAGGCGCTGGAGGCGTACCTGCGCGACGTCCGCCCCGTTCTGAGGGCCCGCACGAGGGACTCGGATCTGGGTTTCGTCTTCCTGAACTCGCGGGGCGGCCCGATGGGGGTCCGTGGGGTCCGGCTGCGGGTCGACAGGCTGGTGCGCCTGGCCGGCCTGCCCGAGGGCGTCAGCCCGCACACCCTGCGCCACTCATTCGCCAGCCACCTCCTGGAAGGTGGCGCGGATCTCCGCGTGGTGCAGGAGCTCCTCGGCCACTCCAGCCTCGCCACGACGCAGCTGTACACCCACGTCTCGCCCGGCCGGCTCCGTGCCGCGTATGCAGCCGCCCACCCGCGCGCCGGCCGCGCGGCGGCGGCTGACGGAGGTCCCGTTCCGGGAGGGGCCCGCGGAACGAGCCTTCGCGGCCGACGTATCGGCGGCGGGGAGCCGCCCGCACCGGCACTGCGTCCCGCCCCTGGCCGATGACGGAGCCCGGGGCCCTGGCGGGCGGCCGGACGCTGGTTCGCGCCGGTCTCGTGGTCACCGCCGCGTATCTCGCCTCGCGCATCCTCGGCTGGATTCGAACGGCAGCCCTGCTCGCGGTCTTCGGCGCCGGCCGCGATCTCGACGCCTACCTGGCGGCGTTTCGCATCCCCGACGCCATCTTCCAGCTCGTCGCGGCCGGGGCTCTCGGCTCGGCGTTGATCCCGGTGCTCGCCGGGTTGTTCCACGAGGGCAAGCAGCCCCAGGCGTGGCGCCTGGTCTCGAGCGTGGTCAACCTGATGCTGGTGGCCCTGGCGGCCCTGGCCGTCGTCTTCTTCCTGGCCGCGCCGTGGATCATGCCGCTCATCACCCAGGACTTCACGAGGCAGCAGCTCGACCTCGCCGTGCGTCTCAGCCGGATCATGCTGCTGTCGCCGATCCTGCTCGCCGTGTCCGCGGTGGCGACGAGCGTCCTCAATGCAGGCAACCGGTTCACGGCCGCGGCCGTCGCCCCGCTCCTCTACAACCTCGCGATCATCGTGCCGGTCGTGCTCCTCGGCACGTCCATGGGCGTGACGGCGGCGGCGGTGGGAGTCGTCGCTGGCGCCCTGCTGAGCCTCCTCGTCCAGGTCATGCCGGTCGACGCGATGGGGTATCGCTACCAGCTGGTCGCGGACACGTCCGACCCGGCGACCCGCGAGGTCGTGCGGCTCGTGGCGCCTCGGGCGCTGGGCCTCGGCGCGACGCAGATCACGTTCATCGTCAACACGCTGCTCGCGTCGGGCCTCGGTGCCGGGCTCATCAGCGATTACACGGCGGCGTTCACGGCCTACCAGATCCCCATCGGAGTGATCGGTCTGCCGCTTGGGGTGGTGCTCCTCCCGTCGATGTCCACCGCTCTTGCGGCCGGCGAGCACCGGCAGTTCGGCTACCTCGTCACCCGCTCGCTGCGACTGCTGCTGTTCGTCATGCTGTTCCTGGCGGCGGTCGGCGTGGCGGTCCGGACGCAGGTGGTGGATCTGCTCTACGGCTACGGGAACTTCACGAGGGGCGACGTCGGCGTGACGGCCGACGCCCTGGAGTTCTTCCTGCTCGGCCTGGCGGCCGACTCCCTGGTCGTGGTGCTCGCGAGGGCCTTCTACGCGGACAAGGAGACCAGGATCCCGGTGGCGGCCGCTCTCGCCGCCGTGGCGATCAACGTGGTCGTCTCGGTGGCGACCGTCGGGCCGCTTGGCCTGCGCGGTCTCGCCCTGGGGATCGCCGTCGGCGCCTGGGTGGAGGCCGTGGTCCTGACGGTGCTGCTCACGCGCAGGGTCCATGCCGTCGACCTCCGCGGCCTCGCCGTAGCGGCGGTCGTCTTCGCGGGCGGCTCGATCCTGTCGGCCGCGGTGGCCGATGGGGCACTCCAGGCACTCACCTCGCTCCTGGGTGTGTCCCCCGGTCGCGTGCTGGTGCTCGTCGAACTGGTCGTGACGACGGGGGTCGGCACCCTCGTCTATTGCGCGTGGTGCTACCTCCTCCGCGTGCCGGAGTTGCCCGAGACGATCCGGCTGCTCCGCGACACGCTCGGGCGGAGAATCGCCTGACCGTGGACGAGAGGCACGGTCCCGGCGTGGCTTCGGTCTCGCCGCCGATCCCACCGGACGGCGCGGCATGGGATGCCTACGTCGCCTCCACGCCGCTCGCGCCGTACCTGCAGGCGACGCCGTGGGCGGCCGTCAAGGCGCGCAACGGATGGAGCGCGCGCCGCATCGTCGCCGGCGGGATCGGAGCGCAGGTGCTCACGCACAGGGTCGGCCCACTGCCGTGGTCGGTGGGGTATGCGCCGCGGGGGCCCGTCGCCCGTTCACTGGACGAGCAGGCGGTCCTTGCCTGGACGGAGGCCGTGGGGCGTTTCGCCCGCGAGGCGCGCCTGAGCCACCTCGTCGTCGACCCGGAGATCGAGGCCGGCGGTCCGGAGCTGGGCTGGTTCCTCCACTCCGGGTGGCGTTCCTGCCCTTCCCCGCAACCGGCGCGCTCCCGCTGGATCGACCTGTCGAGGGGCGAGGGCGATCTCTGGAATGACCTGCGAGGGAAGTGGCGGCAGTACGTGCAGAAGGCGCGCCGGTCGGGCGTGCGCGTCGTCGAGGCCGGCCCCGAGCGGCTGGGCGAGTTCTACTCGATCTACGTCGAGACGGCACGCCGGGCCGGGTTCACGTACCGCACGGAGGCCACCTACGCCGCGGTATTCGACGAGTACGCCTCCCACGGACGGGCCCGCCTGCTGTTCGCCGTCGATGCGGCGGGACGTGCGCAGGCGACACTCATGCTGATCGGCTGGGGAGCGCGGATCGTGGAGCCGTATGGCGGGATGACCCGGAGTGGTGCGGAGTCGCGGGCGAACTACCTGCTGAAGTGGGAGGCGATCCGGTCGTCCCGCGACGCCGGCTACGGTGTCTACGACCTGTGGGGTCTCTCGCACCCGGGCATCGAGTACTTCAAGGCGGGGTTCGGCGGGCGCGAGGTGGACTTCATCGGGGGCCTCGAGCTGCGGGTCCGCCCGCTCGTGCGGACCGCCGTGCAGGCGGCCCAGGCCGCGCGCGTCCTGCTCGCGACGCGCCGCCTCGCGGGCGATCGCCGGCCCACCGACACCGGCGCCGAGCCATGACGGCCGGTCGCCGCGCCGCCATGCGGGACATGCCTCGTGCGCTCGGCGACCTGGCCGGCCTGCTCGCCCGGCGGGGCAACCTCGTGGGAGTTGTGCCCGCCGCGGCGTCCGGCGTGGACACCGCCGCGATCCGACGCGTCGACTACGACTCGCGGCAGGTCCGCGAGGGCAGCCTCTTCGTCGCCATCCGCGGTACGCGGCAGGACGGCCACGCGTTCGTGCCCGCCGCCGTCGCCGCAGGGGCCTCGGCCGTCCTGGTCGAGCGGCCGCTGCCGCAGGTGCCCGTGCCGCAGCTGGTCGTCGGCGCGGCCAGACCTGCGCTGGCCACGGCGTCCGCGTGGCTCGAGGGGTTCCCCAGCCACCGGCTCGGCGTGGTGGGGATCACCGGCACGGACGGCAAGACCACCACGAGCTTTCTCGTGCGCGCGATCCTCGAGACGGCCGGGTATCCGTGCGGCCTGACGGGCACCGTCACGACGATCGTCGGTGGCGGCCGGCTCGGTGACGCCACCCGGGCCACCACGCCCGAAGCGCCCGAGCTGCAGGCGGCGCTGGCCGCCATGGTCGAGTCGGGCGACCGCTTCGCCGTGGTCGAGTCGACCTCGCACGGCCTCGCGCTCGACCGGGTCGGCGAGGTGGCCTACGACCTCGCGGTGCTGACCAACCTCACGGAGGAGCACCTCGAGTTCCACGGGACCCTCGAGGCGTACCGTGCCGCCAAGCGACGCCTCTTCGAGGCGCTCGCGGCCGGCGACCGCAACCCGGAGAAGGGCTGGGGTAAGACCGGGGTTGTCAACCTCGACGACCCGTCGGCCGCCGAGTTCGTCGACGCGACCCGGCGCGCCGGTGCCCGGCTGATCACGTACGGCCGCGCCCCCGGCGCCGCGGTTCGCCTGCTCGACGTCCGACAGGACGCGGCGGCGCTGCACATCGAGGTCGAGACGCCGCGCTGGCGCGGGCCCGTGAACCTGCGCCTGGCGGGAACCTTCAACGGCCACAACGCGCTGGCCGCGATCGCGGTGGGCGAGGCGCTCGGGCTGCGGCCCGACGCGGTGCGCGCGGGCCTGGAGGCCGTAGAACGGGTGCCCGGACGAATGGAGCGCCTACCGACGACACTGCCGTTCTCCGTGGTCGTCGACTATGCCCACACCGCCAACGCGCTCGCACTCGTCCTCGACGACCTGGCGCCGGTCGCCGCCGCGGGCGGCGGCGGGCTCGTCGCCGTCTTCGGATCGGCGGGCGAGCGCGACGTCGTCAAGCGACCGGTCATGGGCCGCGTCGCGGCCGAGCGCTGCCGGCTGGTCGTGGTGACCGACGAGGACCCGCGCGGAGAGGACCGCCAGCGAATCATCGACGAGATCGCGGCGGGCGCCGAGGAGGCCGGCAAGGTCCGTGACCGCGACCTGCTGCTGATCCCCGATCGCTCGTCCGCGATTCGCGTCGCACTTCAGCAGGCGCGACCCGGCGACGTCGTGCTGCTCGCCGGCAAGGGCCACGAGTCCACGATCGAGATGGCCGACGGGTCGCACCCCTGGGACGAGCGGGGCACCGCCCTGGCGGTACTGGCGGCGCTGGAGGGGTGAGCGCCGTCGCGGTGGAGGCGCGGGAGGCGGATGAGGATGACCGCGACCGGTGGGACGCGTTCGTCGCAGGGCTTGCCTCGGCCGACCCGCTCCAGGCATGGGGATGGGGAGAGGTGGCGCGCACCGGCGGGGAGCGACCGGCGCGCATCCTCGTCTCCGACGGGCTCGGACGCACCAGGGGCGTGGCCTCGGTCCTGGTGCGCGAGGCAACCATGGGACGCCGCGTCCTGTACGCGCCCCACGGCCCCGCGTGGGATGCGACGGCGCCGGACGCGGGCCCGGTGCTGGATGCCCTCATCGGGGCGCTGCGTCGCCTCGGGCGCCGTGAACACGGGATCGTCGTCAAGCTGGACCCGCGCGCGACCCCGTCCGTTCGGGCGTCCGATCTGCAGGTGGCGCTTCGGGCGAGAGGGCTTCGCCAGGCCCGCGCCGACCTGCAGGCCGCTACGACCCGGGTGCTGGACCTCCGCCCCGGCGCGGCGACCGCGTTCGCCGGGCTCGGGAAGGACACGCGCAACCTCGTGCGGCGGGCGGCCCGCGAGGGCGTGGATACCCGCGTGGTCCGCGACGCCGACGCCGCGGCGTACGCCACGTTCGCCTCGTTGCTGGCGATGACCGCGTCCCGCGCCGGCTTCCGTGCTCGCCCCGCATCCGCGTTCGACGCCATCGCCACCCAGTACGCCGCGCGCGGGGACGCCTGCCTCGTCCTCGCCGGGCTGCACGGCGAGACGATCGCCGGCTGCCTCGCGCTGGCCACCGGGTCTCGCGCCTTCTACCTGTACGCCGCCGCGCTGCGCGAACCAGGCCTGCGGCACGCCAACGCGCCGTACGCGGTCCTCTGGGCGTGCATCGAGGCGCTCATCGCCGACGGCCGCGAGACGCTTGACCTGTGGGGCGTCGCCGAGCCCGGGGATCCGTCCGCCGACCCGGGGTGGGCCGGCTTCAGCCTGTTCAAGCGGGGGTTCGGAGGAACGCCTCTCCGGCACCCGGGCACGTTCGACCTCGTGCTCTCGCCCTGGTGGTATGCGCTGCGCGACGTGCGGGAACGGCTGCGCTCCTGAGGCCGAGTATCATGCCGGCCGTGGCACGGACCGCCGCCGAACGAGGGACGCTGCGCGTCGTCGACGCCACCACCTGGGCTCCGGGCCGCTGGGACGAGCTCGCGGCGACGAGCGAGCGGGGCGAGGCGTTCCAGTCGCACGCCTGGGGCCAGAGCAAAGTCGGGCTCGGCTGGCGCGCGCTCCGCGTCGTCGTGGAAGACGCCGGCGAAAGGGTTGCCGTCGCGTCGCTGCAGGAGCGGACGCTGGCGCCCCGCCTGTCCGGTCCCCTGGGGAGGCTCACGTACCTCTACGCGCCCCGGGGCCCGGTCCTGCTGCGGTCCGATCCCGCCGCGGCGAGCGCCGCCCTGGCCGCGCTTCGACGCGTTGCCCAGGCGCGGCGGGCGGTAGCTCTGACCATCGACCCGGCCTGGGAGGACGGCGGCGACCTTGCCGCGACGCTCGAACCGGCCGGGTTCCACGTGTCCGCTCGCGAGGTCCAGGTGTCGCGCACGGCCATGCTCGTGCCGCTGCGGTCCGACGAAGGCGGCCAGCACGAGCTCCTGGGCGACAGCAGTGCCCGCAACATCAACAAGGCGCGCCGCGCCGGGGTGATCGTCGAGCACGTGGACCTCGCCGGCTCCGACGGCCGGGACGAGTCGCTGGCCTGCTTCTGGGACATGTTCGCCGCCACCGGCCGCCGCGAGGGGTTCATCGTGCGCGACCGCGCGTATCAGCTGAGCCAGTGGCGGGCGCTCGGCGAGGCCGGCCTGGCCGACCTCTGGTTCGCGCGCGCCGGCGGCGAACGGCAGACCGGCGCCCTGGTGCTCCATTGCGGCCGGAGGCTCGTGTCGCACGTTGCGGGCTCGCCGGACGGAGCCGACCTGCGGGGCACACGCTGCAACCATCTGCTCCAGTGGGAGATCATGCGGTGGGGCTCGGCGCACGGGTTCGCCATGTACGACCTGGGCGGCGTCGACACCCCCGATGCTCCCGGCCTGCCGCTCGGCCGCACGCATCCCCTGTGGAACCTGTACGAATTCAAGCGGGGGTTCGGGGCGCACGGGGTGGTGTTCGTCCGGGCTCACGAGGTCGCGCCGCGCCGCGTGCTGGGCGCCGCGTGGAGTGCCGTGCGTCGCGTCCGCTGACGGCCGCCTGCCGGGCGCGGCCCGGACGCCGGGTCGTCGACCGCCGCGCACACGGGGGCGGCAGGGTCGGCGGGTATGATGGATGGCCATGTCGATCCAGCCGGCGAGCGTTCCATCCCGCCGCCCACGCCACTCCGCGCCGGGCGGCGCGGCCGCGAGCGGCGACGCCCCGGCGGGCACGCCGGCCGAACTCGACGAGCTCGAACGGCGCCTGCTCGACGAGGTCCGCGACCACCACCCGGTCGCCGACCTGTCCGGCATCGAGCGAGCCTGCCGCTTCGCCGTCGAGGCGCACGCCGACCAGAAGCGCGCGAGCGGCGAGCCCTACGTCACGCACCCGATCGCCGCCGCGCAGACCCTCGCCGAGCTCGGCCTCGACCCCGTCGCCATCCAGGCCGCGCTGCTCCACGACATCCCCGAGGACACGGAGTACTCGCTGCAGGACGTCGACGAGCGGTTCGGGGCCGAGGTGGCGCGGCTGGTGGACGGTGTCACCAAGCTGTCGAAATTCAGTGCGCACAGCCATGAGGAACGCCAGGCGGAGAACATCCGGAAGATGTTCCTGGCCATGGCCGAGGACGTGCGGGTGGTCCTCATCAAGCTCGCGGACCGGCTGCACAACATGCGCACGATCGCCGGGCTTCCGCCGGAGAAGCAGCAGCGCATCGCCCGGCAGACGCTCGAGATCTATGCGCCGCTCGCCGAGCGTCTCGGGATCTGGCAGATGAAGTGGGAGCTCGAGGACCTGTCGTTCAAGGTCATCGAGCCCGAGGCCTTCCGATCGATCGCCCAGCAGCTCGAGACTCGCCGGGCCGCGCGCGAGTCGTATGTCGAACGCGCGATGGCCGACCTGCGCGGATCGCTCGAGGCCAGCGGCATCGAGGCTGACCTCTCGGGCCGGCCGAAACACCTCTACAGCATCCACCGCAAGATGGAGCGCAAGTCCGCCAACTTCGACGAGGTCTACGACGTCTACGCGATCAGGCTGCTGGTGGACGAGATCAAGGACTGCTACGCCGCGCTCGGCGTGGTGCATTCGCTGTGGCGGCCCATCCCCGGCCAGTTCGACGACTACATCGCGATGCCGAAGGCCAACGGCTACCAGAGCCTGCACACCGCGGTGATGGCGCTCGAGGGCCATCCGCTGGAGGTGCAGATCCGCACCCACCAGATGCACCGCATCGCCGAGGTCGGCATCGCGGCGCACTGGCGGTACAAGGAAGGCTCGAAGTCCGACCGCGACTACGACGCCAAGCTGGCCTGGATCCGCCAGCTGATGGAGTGGCAGCGCGAGGTCGCCGACGCCACGGAGTTCGTCGAGGGGCTCAAGCTCGACGTCTTCCAGGACCAGGTGTTCGTGTTCACGCCGAAGGGCGAAGTCAAGGATCTGCCCGCCGGCTCGACCCCCCTCGACTTCGCGTATCGCATCCACACCGACATCGGGCACCGCTGCATCGGCGCCAAGGTGAACAACCGGCTCGTGCCGCTCGACTACAAGCTCCGCAACGGGGACATCGTCGAGATCGTCACGACCCGGGCTGCGCACGGGCCGTCCCGGGACTGGCTCTCGATCGTCCGGACGACACATGCCCGGGAGAAGATCCGGCAGTGGTTCAAGCGCCAGGAGCGCGAGGAGAACATCGCGCACGGCCGTGAGTCGCTGGACCGCGAGCTGCGACGTCTGGGCCGGACGTCGCTGGAGCGGGTCGGCGCGGACCGCGTGTCGGAGATGGCGGAGCTCTACAAGTACCCCACCGTGGAGGACTTCCTGGCCGCCGTCGGATACGGCGCGGTGAGCGCCCAGCAGGCCGTGATCCGGATGGGCGTGGTGGACGACTCGAACGAGGTCGTGCTGCCGCAGGTGGCGCCGCCCATGCTGCCAGCGCAGGCCGGCGGCGTCCGCGTGAAGGGCGTCGGTGACCTGCTCGTCCGGTTTGGCGCGTGCTGCCACCCCATCCCCGGCGACCCGATCGTCGGGTTCATCACGCGCGGCAAGGGCGTGACCGTCCACCTGCGCAACTGCGTGACCATCCTCCATGAGAAGGACGTCGAGCGGCTCATCGAGGTCGAGTGGGAGGGGGCCGCGGAGCGCACGTACCCGATCGCCATCCGCCTCGACGCCTACGACCGGACCGGGCTTCTGTCGGACATCACGAACGTGGTGGCGGAGCAGAAGGTGAACATCGTCGCCGCCCACGTCGAGACGCGCGCGGATCGCACGGCGACGGTCAACGCCACCCTTCAGGTGTCGTCCGTCGCGCAGCTCGCCCGGGTCCTGTCGCGCCTGGAGCAGGTCAAGGACGTCTTCTCGGTCCAGCGCGCGCTCGGCTGAGCCGGATAGACTTCCGGCCATGCCCACGTTCCGCGCGCCCCGAGGCACCCGCGACGTCCTCCAGGCCGACCGCCCGGTGTGGGAGCGCCTGGTCGCGCTGACGTCCGACCTGGCGCGCCGGTACGGCTACGCGGGCATCGAAACGCCGATCTTCGAGCAGTCGGCGGTGTTCGAGCGGGGCGTCGGCGCCGTGACCGACATCGTCGAGAAGGAGCTGTTCCGGATCCAGGCGCGGACCGAGGAGGCCGAGACGTGGTCGCTGCGCCCGGAGGCCACGGCCGGCATCGTCCGGGCCTACGTCCAGCACGGGATGCGGACCTTGCCGCAGCCGGTCCGCGTCCAGTACGCGGGGCCCATGTTCCGCTACGACCGGCCCCAGGCGGGCCGCTACCGCCAGTTCTGGCAATGGGACGTTGAGGCGATCGGGGACGCGGGGCCGGGGATCGACGCCGAGATCGTGGAGATGGGGTACCGCTTCTACACGGAGGCCGGCCTCGCGCATGTGCACGTGCTGCTGAACTCGATCGGGGATCCGGCGTGCCGCCCGGCCTACGTCGCCGAGCTCACGGCGTACTTCGAGGCCCACCGCGCCGCCCTGCCGGACCTGGAGCTGGCACGGCTGGACGCGAACCCCCTGCGGCTGCTGGACTCGAAGGACCCCGATATGGCGCCGCTGATCGCGGCGGCGCCGCGCATGGTGGACCGCCTGTGCGACGGATGCCGCGCGCACTTTGCCGCCGTGAGGGAGCACCTCGACGCACTCGGCGTGCCCGTGCGGGTCGAGCCTGCGCTGGTTCGCGGGCTCGACTACTACACGCGGACCGCGTTCGAGTACGACCGCGAGGGTGCCGAGGGCCAGCAGCAGGCGCTCGGCGGCGGCGGGCGGTACGACGGTCTCGTCGAGCTGCTCGGCGGCCGCCCGACCCCCGGCATCGGCTTCGCCCTGGGCCTCGACCGCGTGGTCCTGGCGCTCGAGGAGGCGGGCATCCCGGCGCCGCCCGCCCCGGGACTGGCGGCGTTCGTGGCCAGCGCCGACCCGGCCGACAGCGTGAGCAGGCTGAGGATCGCCACGGAGCTGCGCGCCGCCGGCCTCGCGGCGCGCGCGGACCTGGGGACGCACAGGCTCGGACGGCAGCTCGAGCAGGCGTCGCGCGAGGGAGCGCACTTCGCGGTGATCCTCGGCGACGAGATCCGGGACGGCACGGTGCAGCTGCGCGACCTGCGCGCCGGCTCGCAGCATCCCGTGGCGCTGGCCGACCTGGCGCGGGAGATCCAGCGGGACGAGGCGTCGCACCGGCACGGACATGCGCCGACTACGATACCCGGGCCATGACCGACGCCACCGCGCTGTCGCGCGCCCTCGACGACCTCGCCACCCCGTATCGCACCGACACCTGTGGCGAGCTTCGGGCGTCCGACTCGGGGCGCGAGGCCCGCCTGGCCGGCTGGGTGCATCGTCGCCGCGACCATGGACACCTGATCTTCCTCGACCTTCGCGACCGGCACGGCATCACGCAGATCGTCGTCGACGCGCGGCTGGCGCCGGAGGCACACGCCCTCGCCACCCGCGTGCGGGCCGAGTTCGTGCTCTCGGCGGTCGGCGTCGTGGCGCGCCGCCTGCCGGGGATGGAGAACCCACAGCTCGCGACCGGCGAGGTGGAGCTGCGGGCGGACGCGCTGGAGATCCTCTCCGAGGCGAAGACGCCGCCGTTCTACATCAACGAGCCGGACGCGCCCATCGACGAGGCGCTGCGGCTGCGCTATCGGTATCTCGACATCCGGCGCGAGCCGATGCGCGACCGGCTGCTCCTCCGCTCGGCGCTGGTCCGCGCGATCCGCGACGCCCATCACCGGGCCGGGTTCGCGGAAATCGAGACGCCGATCCTGATCAAGTCCACTCCCGAGGGGGCGCGCGACTTCATCGTGCCCAGCCGGCTCCAGCCCGGCACGGTCTACGCGCTGCCCCAGAGCCCTCAGCAGCTCAAGCAGCTGCTGATGGTCGCCGGCATGGATCGCTATTTCCAGATCGCGCGGTGCTTCCGCGACGAGGACCTGCGCGGGGACCGGCAGCCGGAGTTCACCCAGCTCGACCTGGAGATGAGCTTCGTGCGCGAGCAGACGGTGATGGACTTCGTCGAGGCGATGGCCATCGAGGTTTCCAGGACCGTGGCGCCCGAACGGCCGATCCAGGACGTCCCGTTCCGGCGGTTCACCTTCGAGGAGGCGCTGGAGCGCTTCGGCTCCGACAAGCCCGACGTGCGTTTCGGGATGGAGCTCGTCGATCTGGCGCCCGCCCTTGTCGGGCCGGCCGGGGGCGCAGCAACCGGTCCTGCTGCGCCCGCGACCGCCGAGGATAGCGGTGCCGGCGCGCCGAATACGGGCTTCCACGTGTTCGACGAGGTGCTCGCGGCGGCCGGCAGGATCAAGGGGATCGTCGCTCCGGGCATGTCGGGCGCCAGTCGCCGCGAGATCGACGAGCTGACGGCGTTCGCCCGTCGCCATGGCGCGCATGGACTCGTTCACGTCTCGGTCGAAGCCGACGGTTCCGCGCATTCGCCCGTTGGCAAGTTCCTGGGCGCCGCGCGGCTTCGCGCCCTGGTCGAGGCCGCGTCGGCTGCGCCCGGCGACCTGCTGCTGATCGTGGCGGACCGGGCCTCGGTGACCGCCGACGTGCTCGGGCGCCTGCGCCGGGAGCTCGGAGAGCGGCTGCGCCTGTTCGATCCCGTCGTGCTGTCGTACTGCTGGGTGTACCGCTTCCCGATGTACCAGTGGGACGCCGAGGTGCAGCGCTGGGACGCCACGCACAACCCGTTCTCCGGGGTCGTCCCGGAGGACGAGCCGCTCCTCGTCACGGCGTCGGGCGATCCGTACCGGCCCTCGCCGGACGATCCCGCCGGGCGAGCCCGCGCGATGCAGTACGACATCGCCCTGAACGGCTGGGAGCTGGGTGGCGGCTCCGTGCGGATCCACCGCCGGGAGCTGCTCGAGCGAAGCTTTGCGCTGCAGGGATACTCGCAGGAGCGGATGCACGACCTGTTCGGCGGCATCCTGGAGGCGTTCGACTTCGGCGCGCCGCCGCACGGCGGCATCGCGCTCGGCATCGACCGCTGGGTGGCCCTCCTCGCCGACCAGACGAACATCCGCGAGGTCATG
Source organism: uncultured Chloroflexia bacterium (assembly GCA_963759135.1). Taxonomy (GTDB): domain Bacteria; phylum Chloroflexota; class Limnocylindria; order Limnocylindrales; family CSP1-4; genus JAJYNJ01. The sequence goes on from CAVWXU010000026.1 coordinate 42,871, forward strand.
GCCTTCCCCAAGACATCCTCAGGGACCGACCTCATGCTCGACGCGCCGTCGGCTCCGGATCCAGGACAGTACGCCGACCTGGGCCTGCAGTACGTGGGCCCGCCTCAGCCGGGGCCGGCGGGCGCGGAGGCGGCGTCGTCCTGACCGGTCGGCGACCTGTGCGACAATCTGACGGCCCATGACCGACCTGTCCCATCCGACCATGCCCGGCGCCACCACGGCTCGCGTCCGCGAGGACGTCCGCAACGTCGCCATCGTCGCGCACGTGGACCACGGGAAGACCACCCTCGTCGACGGCCTGCTGCGGCAGACGGGCGCCTTCCGCGCGAACCAGGAGGTCGTCGACCGCGTCCTCGACTCGCTCGACCTCGAGCGGGAGAAGGGCATCACGATCATGGCCAAGCACACGGCGGTGGACTTCGAGGGCGTGCACCTCAACATCGTGGACACCCCCGGCCACGCCGACTTCGGCGGCGAGGTGGAGCGCAGCCTGCTGATGGTGGACTCGGTGCTGCTCCTCGTCGACGCGTCGGAAGGGCCGCTGCCGCAGACGCGGTACGTGCTGCAGAAGGCGATGGCGCGCCGGCTGCCGGTGATCGTGTGCCTCAACAAGATCGACCGCTCCGACGCGCGGCCTGCGGAAGTCCTCGACGCGGTCTACGAGCTCTTCATCGACCTGGGCGCCGACGAGCACCAGATCGAGTTTCCCGTCGTGTACACGAATGCCAAGGCGGCCACGGCCACGCTCGATCCGGCCGTCCCCGGCACGGACCTGCGGCCCCTGCTGGACCTGCTGGTGCGCGTCACTCCACCCACGACCTACGAGGAGGGGTACCCGCTCCAGCTCCTGGTCACCAACCTGACGGCCAACGACTATGTGGGTCGCATGGCGGTGGGGCGCATCTGGAACGGGACGATCCGGGTTGGCCAGCGGATCGTGATCGTCCGGCAGGAAGACGACACGACCGAGGGCACGGTCGACCCGGGGCGGACCGTGACGCTGGCGGGCACCGTGACGAGCCTGACCACCGCCGACGGAATCCAGCGGGTCGACGTCCGGGAAGCCGGGCCCGGTGAGATCGTCGCCGTGGCCGGCATCCCCGATGTAACCGTCGGCGACACGATCACCGACCCCCTCGATCCCCGCCCGCTCCCTCGCCTCCAGGTGGACGCGCCCACCATCAGCATGACGTTCGGCGTGAACACGTCGCCGCTGGCCGGACGCGACGGCCGGTTCGTGACGAGCCGGCACCTGCGGACCCGCCTCGAGCGCGAGGTGCTGGGCAACGTCGCGATCGAGTTCCTCGCCACCGGTTCCGGCGATTCGTTCGAGGTCAGGGGGCGCGGCGAGCTGCAGCTGGCCGTCCTGATCGAGACGATGCGGCGCGAGGGCTACGAGATGCAGGTCTCCCGGCCGGAGGTGATCCTGCACGAGGTCGACGGTGAGGTGCGGGAGCCGTACGAGCGGATCACGGTGGACATCCCACCCGACTTCATCGGCGAGGTGTCCGAGGCCCTGGCGTCCCGGCGCGCCCGGCTGGAGCAGATGACGACCGACGCCGACGGCCGAGTGCGCATGGAGTACGTCCTGCCGGTGCGCGGACTGATCGGCTTTCGCGGCCAGCTCCTGACCCTTACGCGCGGCACGGCGTTGATGCACCAGATCGGCGAGGGGTACGGCCCGTGGGCGGGCGAGGTGACGCACCGGACCTCGGGCGTGCAGGTCGCCGACCGGCCCGGCGTCACCAGCACCTACGCGCTGCACAACCTGCAGGAGCGAAGCGAGCTGTTCGTCGGCCCGGGCGTCGACGTCTACGAGGGCATGATCGTGGGCGAGAACGTCCGCGCGGGCGACATGGACGTCAACGCGACCAGGGAGAAGCACCTCACCAACATCCGGTCGTCGACCCAGGAGCAGACGCTGCGCCTCACGCCTGCGCGGGAGCTCACGCTGGAGTCGGCGATCGAGTTCATCGCGGCCGACGAGCTGGTCGAGGTTACGCCGCGCTCCATCCGGCTGCGCAAGCGCATGCTTTCGGTCCACGACCGGCGGCGTGCCGCGGGCCGCGAGCACGAGCGTCGGGTCCTGGAGGAGCGCGAGCTCGCCGAGCGGTAGCTCGCCCGGCCGGTGACACGCCGCTGGGCGGCCTGCGGCTCTCAAGGCCGGCGCTGGGGGATCCGGCCCCCGCCCGAGTGGCGGATACAATCCGGCGCATGTCGATCTACCTGGACCACGCCGCGACGACGCCGCCGCGTCGGGAGGTCCTGGACGCGATGCTCCCGGTCCTCGCGCAGGCCTGGGGCAACCCGTCCTCCACGCACGCGTTCGGCCGGAGCGCGCGCGTCGCGCTCGATGACGCGCGGGAGTCGGTCGCGCACGACCTCGGTGCCGATCCGCGCGAGGTGGTGTTCACGAGCGGTGGCACGGAGGCGATCAACCTCGCGATCAAGGGGGCCGCGTGGGCGGGCAAGCAGCGGGGACATCACCTCGTGACCTCTGCCGCGGAGCACGAGGCCGTGCTGAACTCCATGCGCTACCTCGAGAAGTTCGGCTTCGAGGTGACCCTGCTGCCCGTGGACCGGTACGGCCGCGTGGATCCGGACGAGCTGTCGGCCGCCATCACAGACCGCACCGTACTGGTCAGCCTCCAGTACGCGAACAACGAGGTGGGAACCGTCCAGCCGATCGCCGAGCTGGTCCGGCGCGCCAGGGTGCAGCGCCACGTCACGGTCCACGTGGACGCGGTGCAGGGGGCGCCATGGGCGGACCTGGACGCCCCCGGACTCGACGTGGACCTCATGTCGATCGCCGGCCACAAGCTCGAGGGTCCCAAGGGAATCGGCGCGCTCTACGTGCGTCGCGGCACGGCGCTGCTGGTGCAGCAGCAGGGCGGCTCCCAGGAGCGGCACCGCCGGGCCGGGACCGAGAACGTGGCCGGGGCAGTCGGCCTGGCGAGGGCGCTCCGGCTCGCGCACGACGAGCGAGCCGCGCTCCTCGGACGCGTGGAGGCGCTGCGCGACCGGCTTCGGGACGCCGTCCTCGCCGTGCCCGGAGTCGAGCTCACCGGACACCCTCGCGACAGGATTCCCGGGCACCTCTCCGTCATCGTTCGGGATGCCGATGGCCAGTCGCTCGTGCTCGCGCTCGACCTCGACGGCATCGCGTGCTCGAGCGGGTCGGCATGCGCGTCCGGGTCCACCGAGCCGTCCCACGTCCTGACTGCGATGGGCTATCCGCCCGAGGAGGCACGCGGAGCCCTGCGATTCACCCTGGGCCGGACGACGACAACGGATGAGATCGAGATGGCCTGCCGGGTCGTGCCCGCGACCATCTCGCGCGTGCGCCAGGGGATGGCCGCGCTGACGGCCGATCCGCTCGGCCGGGCCGCCGGCGGGCGCTGATCCCGTGGGTCAGCGGATCGTCGTCGCGATGTCGGGAGGCGTCGACTCCTCCGTGGCCGCGGCGCTCCTCCACGAGGAGGGCCACGAGGTCGTCGGCGTCTGGATGCGGCTCCACGACGGCGCCAGCGATCGGGACGAGTTCCGCAGGAGCTGTTGCTCGCTCGACGCGGCTGACGACGCGCGCCGGGTCGCCGGCCAGCTCGGGATCCCCTTCTTCATTCTCGACCTCGAGCGGGAGTTCGCGACCGGCGTGATCGACCCGTTCGTGCGGTCCTACCTGGGCGGGCGCACGCCGAATCCCTGCGTCGACTGCAACACGTACGTGAAGTTCGGGGCGCTGCTGGGTCGCGCCGGCCTGCTCTACGGCGCCGAGGCGGTCGCGACCGGGCACTACGCGCGCGTGGACTCGGTGGCCGGGGAAGGCCGCGACGGGCGGCGTTGGCGGCTGCTCGCCGCCGCCGATCCCGCCAAGGACCAGAGTTACTTCCTCTATGGGCTGCGGCAGCACCAGCTTGCCCGGACGCGCTTTCCGCTCGGCGGCCTGACGAAGCCCGAGGTGCGGTCGATCGCGCGCGCCCTGGGTCTCGCCACGGCCGAGACCCCGGAGAGCCAGGAGATCTGTTTCGTCGCCGCAGGCGACTACCGCGAGACGCTGCGCGAGCGGGCCGGCTGGCACGAGACGCCCGGGCCGGTCGTCGACGTGGACGGGGCCACGGTCGGGGAGCACCGTGGGGCGGCGGCGTACACCGTCGGGCAACGCGCGGGGGTCGGTGTCGCCCTCGGCGAGCGCCGCTACGTGGCCTCGATCGACCCGGCCCGCAACCTGGTGCGGCTGGGGCGCCGCGAGGACCTCGAGCGGCGCTCGTTCCCCGTCGAGGACGTGCACTTCGTGGCGGGCGCCCGTTCGTCCGCGACATTCCGCTGCGCGGTGCGCATCCGGCACCGCGGCGACCTGGTACCGGCGACGGTGCGCCCGAACGCGGAGGACGGCGGCACCTGGACGGTCGAGGCGGACGAGCCGCTCTGGGCACCGGCGCCGGGGCAGGCGGCGGTCCTCTACGACGGGGACGAAGTGCTGGGCGGTGGACGCATCGCCAGCCGCTGACCGACAGCTCCGGTAGCGGGCAACCCTGCGGATCGAGGCCGGCTCCCGCGCGGCGCGGCTATCCTTCGCCAATGCCGGCCGTCGAACCCGCCGTGATCCTGGCCGTCCTGGTGGGGATCTTCAACGTGGCGCTCTTCGTCCTGTTCGGCGGCCAGGCCCGGGGCCGACTGCCGTTTCTCGTCCTGGCGGCCATCCTCGGCGCGTATGCCGGCCAGGCACTCGGAGTGCGCCTCGGCGACCCAGTGCGCATCGGCGATTTCGGGCTGCTCAGCTCGTCGGCGGTTGCCTGGGCCGGCATCTGCGTGGTCGCGATCGTGAGCACGCTGGGGCCGACCGGGCACGCCTGACCTCGAGTGCCTGCAGGGAGCGGGTAATCGGCTACACGGCGCCGCCGATGCGGCCGAGCAACGTGCTGATCTCGCCGCCCAGGAAGAGGACGGCGACGATCGCCACCAGCACGATCAGGGCCAGGGTGACGGCATACTCGGCGAGGCCCTGGCCGACCCCGTCGCGGCGCATCCGAGCCATGGCGACCGTGTCCTTGTCGAGCCCCCGCGGACCGGCGACGAACGATGGGGCTCCACGGGGCGATGAGTCCGAGGCGCTACCGTAGCCGCCCGCCGGCCGAACCCGCCATCGGCAGAACTGCGTAGCCGTCCGTGCGGCGCGCGGTCCGGACGCGCCCCGGCAGGCGCGACTGGCGAGCCCTACGCTCCGGTCGCGACGCCCACGATGTGGGTGCGCTGGAGGAGCCCGAAGGCGAAGCGCCCGGCGAGGCGGCGATCCGCCAGCCAGCGCACGCGGATGTCGGTCATGGGAATGAAACGCGGATCGTTCGCATCGACGAAATCCCGCAGGGAGGCCTCCTCGTGCAGGTACGTGGTGCCCGACACGAGATGCGCCGCCGTCATGGCGGTGAGCCGGTGCGGTTGCCTCCCGGCAAACTGCGCCGCCGGCGCGAGGCCAGGGTCCACGACCTTCTGCCCCACGAGCATCACGTCGTTCAGGCGCACCCGCAGATTGGCGAGCGTGACCCGGGTCGGCTGACCGTTGCGGGTGAGGATCGTCACCTCGCGCAGCTGGAAGAAACCGTCCAGGAAGTTGATGTAATCCGCGAGTTGGCTGAAGTGGCCGAGATCGACCACGCCGGTGGCGCGCAGCTGCATGCCGACGAGATCAACCTGGGACACAGATGGTGCCAGGCGCCGGAGTTCGTCCGCGGCCGCACTCGCGTCGAGCCCGGACCAGCCGGGCGTCTCCGCGATGACCTCGGGTGCGTGAGGCGGGCACATCCGCGTCGACCGACTCGACCGCCCATCCGCGACCCGACCAACAGGCCAATCACGTGAAGAGCTCCCGGTCGGTCGGCCGCGCAATGGTGTCAGGCCGGTCGTGGCCCTGGAACGTGGTCTCGACGTCGTCCGAGGAGTCGAGGGTGATGTGGGGCAGGTGTCGCATGCTGGAGGCGCCTCAAGGGGGCGTGGGTGGACGCGGCCCATCGCCACGCCCGCAGCGTAGCGTCGAACCGGGGGCGGGAGGCATGGCTCGGATGACCTACAGTCCGCAGACAGTCGTCCCGGGTGGAATGCCCTGTTTGCACTCCTTCCGTCAGGACGCGCCGGCCCGGCCCGGATCGTCGTCCACGGCAAGCTGGATCCCCTCGTCGAGAGAGAGCGTCCGCCCCAGGGCGAACTCCCGGTCGAACGCGACGTCGCCGAGCGCCTCCCGGGCGCGCCGCTCGGGATCGGGAATCCTGATGACGTCGAGGACCGTCGCAAAGTCGCCGAGCGAGTCGCGCTGGGACGCGATCGCGCCGCAGATCCGTGCCGCCGTGGCGGCATCGCCGGACGCCGTGGCCGTCACGGCACCGATCACGAGCGCGTTGATCACGTTGGCGACATCACCTGCCGATCGGAAGATCAGCGTCGCCTCGGCGAGCTCGGCGCGGGCGTCCGCGAACCGGCCGAGATACTGGTCGAAGATCGCGAGCCACAACAGCGCGCTTGCCGCCCGGAACCGCTCGCCTCCTGCGCGGAAGGCGTGCAGAATTCTCGACGTCGAGCTCTCGGGCGATCGTCCACTCCGCCTTTCCGGCGTGGTAGAAGACGAGGCCTTCCCGGACTCGGGCCGTGCCCATCTGGTCGCCGAGCCCCTCGAAGACGACGAGCGCCTCCTCGTGCATGGTCCGCCCTTCGGCGTCACGGCCGAGGATGTTGGCGACGAATCCGAGGTTGTACAGCGCTTCCGCAACGAGTCGCGGATCGGCGAGCGTCCGGGCGATCGCCAGCTCCTCGGAGTAGGCGCGCTCGGCGCTCGCGAAGTCGCCCTGCCAGTAGGCGAGGCCGCCGATGCCTTCGAGAGCCTTCGCCCGCTCCGCGGTCGGCGCCGGGCCGCCGGGCGGGCCAGCAGACCCGCGAGCACCTCCCGGCCCTCCTGGAGATGCGAGCGCTGGTGCCAGAAGCGCCAGAGCGCCCCGCCCATCGCCAGTGCGAGTGCCATGTCGTGGTCTGCGGCCCAGCCCAGGGCGGCCCGCAGGTTGTCAAGCTCGCGGTCCAGGCGCTCGAGCCATGCCGCCTGGTCGTCGGTCACGATGCGCGACTCCGCATCGGCCACGAGCCGGGCGAACTCCACGGCGTGCCGCCGGGGAACGACCTCTGCATCCTCGCTCTCGGCAAGCCGCCCGGAGGCGTACTCCCGGATCGTCTCGAGCATCCGGAACCGGGGTTCGCCACGGGCGTCCTCGTCGATCCGGACGAGGCTCTTGTCCGCGAGCGACGCGAGACCGTCAGCGACGTCGACCCCGAGCGTGGCGTCGGGATCGCACACCGCCGCCGCGATCTCGATCGTCGCACCGCCCGGGAAGACGGACAGGCGCCGGAACAGGACGCGCTCGTCGGGGTCCAGGAGCTCGTGGCTCCAGTCGATCGCGCCACGCATCGTCTGCTGGCGCGCCGACAGGTCGCGGCCTCCGCCGGTCAACACGGCAAGGCGCCGGTCGAGGCGCCGGAGGAGCGCGTCCGGCGCGAACAGCCGTGTCCGGGCGGCGGCAAGCTCGAGCGCGAGCGGCAGGCCATCGAGCCTGGCACAGATGGCGGCGACGGCCGCAGCGTTGTCGGACGTGAGCTCGAAGCCCGCACGCGCCGCCCGAGCCCGATCCACGAAGAGGGCCACCGCGTCGAACCGGGCGAGGTCGTCGAGCGACGGCATGTGGCGCGTATCCGGCACGCCGAGCAGCGGAACCGGGTACTGGTGCTCACCGGTGACGCCGAGCGCCTCGCGGCTGCTCGCCAGCACACGGAGGCCGGGCGCGGCGCGCAGCAGGTCGGCCACGACGGTCGCGCCGGCGACGACCTGCTCGAAGTTGTCGAGGACGAGCAGCACGCTGCGGTCGCGCAGGTGCTGGCGCAGCGTCTCGACGACCGGGCTGGACGGGTCCTCGCGGACGCCGACGGCGGACGCGATGGTCGCCGGGATGAGCGCGGGGTCGACGATCGAGGCGAGCTCCACGAAGAACACGCCGGCCGGGAAGCGGTCCCGGCATCGCTCGGCGACCGCGATGCTGAGGCGCGTCTTGCCGGTTCCACCCGGTCCCGTCAGCGTCACGAGCCGGGCCCGATCGAGCAGTGCGCCCACTTCGGACACCTCGCGCTCGCGCCCGACGAACGTTGTCACCTGGACTGGGAGGTTCGTCGGGGTTTCGAGCGAGCGCGGGGCCGGGAAGTCGGAGGGCAGGCCGTCCACGACGAGCTGAACCAGCCGCACCGGCCGATCCAGGTCCTTCAGCCGGTGCTCGCCGAGGTCGCGGAATGACACGCCGTCCGGGGCGGCGCCCCCGACCAGACCGTAGGTGGCGCCCGACAGCAGCACCTGCCCGCCGTGGGCCGCAGCGGAGATCCGCGCGGCACGGTGGACGTCGAGCCCCGCGTAGTTGTCCCCGCCGAGCATCCCTTCGCCGGTGTGGATGCCCATCCGGACGCGCACCGAGGCGCCGTCGGGCCATGGCTCAGCGGCCAGCGCCCGCTGGGCGGCAACCGCGCCGAGGAGCGCGTCGCCGGCCGAGCGGAACACGACGAAGAACGCGTCGCCCTCGGTCCCGACCTCGATGCCGCCGGCGTCGCCGAACGCCTGCCGGAGGAGGGAGTGGTGCCGGTCCAGCAGGTCGGCGAAGCGAGGCCCCAGGGCGGCCGCGAGGCGGGTGGAGCCCTCCACGTCAGAAAAGAGGAACGTGACGGTCCCGGTCGGCAGCGCAGGCGATGGTGACCGGCCGGCGCCGCTGGTCACGAGTCGCCGACCTGGCGATCGGGGCCTCGCACGCCGGCCGATCCGGTCAGTCGGATCGGGAAGGCGCCCGAGAACACGTAGCCCATGATGTTCTGCTCCCTGGGCTCGACAGCCCAGCCGGCGGGTCGGTCTCGCCGTTGGCCCGGCGCGACGGATGGCGACCGTGGCGGGACGCCGCGCCGGTGGGACCTCACGGTCCGCTGCCGCCCCCCGGATCAGCGGAGTATGCGCGACTGCCGGCGAGAGGTGATCGGCGAACCTCGCGGGCCTCCCGGCGGCGCGTGTGCCGCTACGTTCGCAGGGATCTACGGTACCGTTATCGGGATGCCGGACCGTGACCCGCGGATCGTCCCGCTGCCGTCGGACGAGATCCGCCGTCGTTTCCTCGCGTTCTTTGCGGCGCGCGGCCACGAGGTCGTGCGAGGCGCCAGCCTGGTCCCTGCGGGCGACCAGACGCTGCTCTTCACGAACGCCGGGATGGTGCAGTTCAAGGACGTGTTCACCGGCCGGGAGACGCGCGCCTGCCCCCGGGCTGTCGACGTGCAGCGCTGCCTGCGCGTGGCGGGGAAGCACAACGACTTCGAGCAGGTGGGTCGCACGCCGCGGCACCACACGTTCTTCGAGATGCTCGGAAACTGGAGCTTCGGCGACTACTTCAAGCGCGACGCGATCCACTGGGCATGGGAACTCCTGACGGAGACCTACGGCATTCCCGGCGAGCGGCTGGCCGCGACCGTCTACAGCGACGACGACGAGGCCTACGCCGTCTGGCGCGACGAGATCGGCCTGCCTCCCGGGCGGATCGCGCGCTGGGGTAACGTCGACGACGGAGACGAGAAGAACTTCTGGCGCATGGCCGAGACCGGGCCGTGCGGGCGGTGCAGCGAGATTCACTTCGATCGCGGCCCCGCGCTCAGCGAGGGGCCGCACTGCATCCCCGACCACTCCGAGACCTGTCCGCGCTGGCTGGAGATCTGGAACCTCGTCTTCATGGAGTTCGACCAGCAGCCAGACGGCCGCCGGGAGCCGCTGCCGTTCCGCAGCGTCGACACGGGCATGGGGCTGGAACGCCTGGCCAGCGTCGTCCAGCAGGTTCCGTCCAACTACGACACCGACCTGTTCACGCCGATCCATGCGCGCATGCGCGACCTGCTGGGCCACGATCCCGACGACTTCGAGGCCGAGCGGTTCAGCTACCAGGTCATCGCGGATCACGCCAGGGCGGCCACATTCCTGATCGCGGACGGCGTTCTTCCGTCGAACGAAGGGCGAGGGTATGTGCTCCGGCGGATCGTGCGCCGGGCCGTTCGCCACGGACGCCTGCTCGGACGGCGTGAGCCCTTCCTCTCGCAGGCCGCCGGGGTGGTGATCCACGTCATGAGCGGCGCGTACCCGTACCTGGTGGAGCAGCGGGCCGGGATCCTCGAGGCGCTGGGTCGCGAGGAGGCGCAGTTCGCACGTACGCTGGAGTCCGGAACCGGCCACCTCGAGGCGGCGCTCGGGGCCCTCGGCGTCGACGTGCCCGGCGCGCGCCTGGTGGGGCGGCGGCCGGAGACGCTGCCGCCAGACGCGCCGCGGCTCGACGGGGCGGTCGCGTTCCGACTCCACGACACGTATGGGTTCCCCATCGACCTGACCGTGGAGCTGGCAGCCGAGTACGGCGTGGCGGTGGATCGCGCCGGGTTCGAGGAGGCCCTGGCGGAGCAGCGCGCGCGCTCGCGGGCTGGCACCCGGGGCGAGCTGAGCCGTGTGGCGCAGGAGGCGAGCCTGCTCGAGTCGATCCTGCGCCGCGTGGGAGAGACCGAGTTCGTGGGCTACCAGGCGACCGAGGCCGAGGGGCGCGTCGTCGCGATCCTGCGCGACGGGACGGAGTACGGTCAGCTGTCGGGCAGCGGCCAGGCAGAGGTCGTGCTCGACCGGACGCCGTTCTACGCGGAGGGCGGCGGACAGGTCGGCGACCGCGGCGTCCTGTCCACGGCCGGCGCGCCGGTGTTCCACGTCGACGACACGCGGAAGCCGGTGGGCCAGCTGATCGTGCATCGAGGCCGCCTCGCGGGAACACTGCGGGTCGGGGATGTCGCACTGGCGACGGTGGACGGGCGACGCCGCGCGGCGACCATGCGCAACCACACCGCCACGCACCTGCTCCACCGCGCGCTGCGCAACGTCGTGGGGCCGTCGGCGCGTCAGGCGGGATCCCTGGTCGCGCCCGAGTACCTGCGCTTCGACTTCCCGTTCGACCGGGCGCTGACGGCGGAGGAGACGGCGGCAATCGAGGAGCAGGTCCGTGCGGTCATCCGCGACGACCGTCCGGTGAACGTGGCGCACGTCTCTTTCGCCGAAGCGATCGAGGCCGGCGCCGACGCGTTCTTCGACGAGAAGTACGGGTCCGAGGTGCGGACGGTCGTCGTGCAGGACTACAGCCGCGAGCTGTGCGGCGGGACGCACTGCCGCGCCACCGGAGAGATCGGCGGGTTCTTCGTCACGGGGGAGCGCTCCATCGGGTCGGGGATCCGGCGCATCGAGGCAGTGACTGGCGAGGCGGCCGACGCCCTGGTTGCTGCGCGCTTCGCCCTGCTGGCCAGCACGGCAGCAGCGCTGGGCGTGCACGATCCCGCCCAGGCACCCGCGCGTGCGGCCGAGTTGCAGGCGCGCGCGAGGGAACTGGAACGCCGCCTGCGTGCCGGGTCGTCGAAGGCGATCGCCAGGCCCGGCGAGGTCGCGAAGGCGGCCGTCCTCGTTGACGGCGTGCCCGTCGCGGCCTACGTCGCCCCGTTCGAGGACCAGGAAGAGATGAAGCGCTGGGCGCGCGACCTCCGGCGGCGCCCTCGGGTCGGGCGTGATCGCGCGTCGGGCTGGATGCGGACGAGCCCGTGCTGTTCGTCACCGTCAGCGACGACCTGGTCCTGCGCGGGGTATCGGCGGCGGAACTCGTGCAAGCCGGCGTCGGGCCGATCGAAGGGCGTGGCGGCGGCCGGCCGGGGATGGCGCAGGGCCGAGGCGCCCGTCGTGAAGGGCTGGCCGAGGCGCTCGAGCGTGTCCGCGCCGCCGTCGCGCCGGCTCCGGACGGGAGCGCCTGAGCACGATGTCGCTGTGGCGCCGGCTGCTGGGGCGCGACCGGGCGGCTGCACCCGCCGCGTGCACTGCGCTCGACGTCGGCACCGAGTTCGCCAAGGCGCTCGCCTTCGAGATCGACGAGTCGGGTACGGCTGTCGTGCGTGGTGTCGGGCGCCAGCGGCAGGGTCTTGCCCACATGCAGTCGGGCACGGTGGCCGACATCGCCGCCGTGGTCGACAACTGCGCGGTCGCGCTGCAGGAGGCCGAGGAGATGGCCGGCTTCCGGCCCAGCCAGGCCGTGGTCGGCATCGCCGGCGAACTGGTGAAGGGCTTCACGACGACGCTCTCGCAGGAGCGGAAGCGGCCTGACCAGCCCATCAGCGAGGCCGAGCTGCAACGGCTGATCGACGGGGTGCAGCACGAAGCGCTGCGGGAGGCGGAGCGCGCCGTGACGTGGGAGACGGGGCTCCCCAACGTCGACGTGCGGCTCGTCCACGCCGCGGTGACCGGCGCGGCCATCGACGGCTACCCGGTCAGCAACCCCGTCGGCTTCCAGGGACGGCACGTCCGGATCGCGATCTTCAACGCGTTCGCCCCGCTCGTGCACCTCGGCGCTCTCCAGAGCGTCGCGGCCCAGCTCGACCTCGAGCTCCTGGCGGTGGTCGCGGAGCCGTTCGCGGTGGCGCGCTGCCTGGGTGGTGAACAGGTGCAGCAGGGGGGTGGGCTGTTCGTCGACGTCGGCGGCGGCACGACGGACGTGGCGCTCGTCCGCGCAGGGGGGATCGAGGGCACGCGCATGTTCGCGCTCGGCGGGCGAGCGTTCACCAAGAGCCTGGCCGACCAGCTCGGCCTGCCGTTCCAGCGGGCAGAGGCGATGAAGATCGACTACGCGCGCGGACTCGAGGTGCCCGACCGCGACCGGCTCGGGGCGGTGGTCGCGGAGGACGTCGCGGTCTGGTCGGCCGGAGTCGAGCTGGTGCTCGAGGAGCTGGCGGCGGGCGACCTGCTCCCGGGGAGGATCTATCTGTGCGGCGGGGGCGCGGGGCTGCTCGAGGTGCAGGCCGCCCTGCGCGACCCCGGGTTCGCCAGGCGGCTGCCGTTCGCACGGCCGCCTGACGTGACCGTCGCCGAGCCGGGGGAGGTCCGCGGGGTTCGCGACGAGACCGGCCTGCTCGTCGACCAGCAGGATGTCACTCCCATGGGGCTCGCGTACCAGGCCGTCGAGATGGCCGCCGAGGAGTCGGCGCTCGACGCCGCGCTCCACCGGGTGCTGCGGGCGATGAAGGTCTGAGGCAGACTGGCCGCGATGCCGATCCACTACCTCGACGTCGACGATGAGGTGACCACGGCGGTCGCGCGGCTGCGGTCGTCTGCCGAACCCCACGTCGCGCTGGTGCTGCCCGCCGGGTCCCGCCTGGCGACGAGCCGCATCAACTTCCGGCTCCTCGCGCGCGAGGCCGCCGCCCGCGACCTGCAGCTGGCGATCGTGGCCCCGGAGACCGCCGTCCGCGCGATCGCCATCGCGGCGGGGGTGCCCGCCTACGCCACGGTCGGATCCTACGAGGAGGCGCTCGCGGACGAGGCCGCACAGGAGGCGCGGGAGCGGCGCCGCATGACGGGCGACGCCTCGTTCTCCGGCGCCGCCGGACGCCGCCCGGCAGACGGCGCGGCCATGGACCAGCGCCAGGCGAGCCCGTCCGGCCGCCCGCCGGAAGGTTCCGCGCCCGCGACGCCGGGCGCGGCCTCGAGGGGCCTGCCGCGGGATGCGTCGGGCGCGACACAGGGGCAGGAGACCGACCGGCGCGCCGACGGCGGGGTCCCGGGTCGCGGCGCGCCGGCCGTGGGCGAGGTGGCGGCGGAAGGCAGCGTCGAGGGCGCGTCCAGGATGGGCGCCCGGTCGGCGGGCGCGCTTCCAGTCGCCCCCCGCGTCCATGAGCCGCCTCGGCGGCGGCGTGCCCGGCTGGCGCCGTTCGCCGTCCTGCTCCTGCTCGTGCTTGCGGCCGGCGGAGCGGCCGCGTACGTGGTGCTGCCGAGCGCCCAGATCGTGGTCACGCCGGTCGCCGTGACCCAGGGGCCCATTCAGCTGCAGGTGACCGCCGACCCTGCCGCCAGCTCGGTCGACGAGGCCCACCTGGTCATCCCGGCCCAGCAGGTGAGCCTGCCACTGGCGGCCCAGGGGACCTTTCCGGCCACGGGCCAGAAGGTGACCCAGGTGGCGGCCACGGGCTCCGTCACCTTCGTGAGCAACGACACGATCGACCCCGTGACGATCCCGGCCGGCACGACCGTCGCTACACCGGACGGCGTGCAGTTCGTCACGTCGGGCACCGTCGTGACGCCGCGCGCGACGGTCAACGGCACCACGATCACGCCCGGACGCGCGACCACGGGCATCACCGCGGTCGCCCCGGGGCCGGCCGGCAACGTCGGTCCGCACACGGTCATCGTCGTTCCGACCCGGCTGGAGGCCTTCCAGGTCACCGTGGACAACCCCTCGGCCACGAGTGGGGGGAGCCGGACGGTCACGAAGGTGATCAGCCAGCAGGACTACGACGCTGCGGCGACGCAGCTGACGTCCCAGATCGACACGCAGCTCGCGACCGGCGCCGCGAACCCGTCGCCCGCGCCCACCGGCGCGACGGTGATCCCGGCGACCGCGACGCTCGGCAACGTGGTCACGGCGCCGGCGGCCGACGCGCTCGTCGGCGTCGCGGGGTCCTCGTTCCAGCTCAGCGCCACCGCGATCGGCTCGGTCCTCGCCGTGTCGGAGCAACCGCTCGCGGGTCTCGCGTCGTCCTACCTGGGCGCCCAGGTTCCAGCCGGGTGGTCCCTCTTCGCGGACTCCGTGCACACGAGCGTCAGCGACCCGATCGTGCAGGACGGCCACGTGCTGTTCACGGTGACCGCGCAGGGTGAGCGGTGGCGAGCCGTGGACCCCGCTGCGCTGCTGGCGCAGGTCAGGGGGCGGAGCGTGGCTGAGGCGCGGACCATCCTGTCCCAGTACGGTGACGTGTCGATCACGACCTGGCCGTCGTACGTGACGACGATTCCGACCCTCGACGCGCGGGTGTCGCTGACGGTGGCGTCCCCGAAACGGGCGGGTTCGTGAGCCGACTGCTCGGCCTGGACGTGGGCGATCGGCGCGTGGGGCTCGCGGTCGGCGACGATGCTCTGGGCGTGGTTCGACCGCTGGCGGTGGTGCGTCGCGGCACGCCGGCCGAGGACGCCGAGCGTCTCGCCAGGGTCGTCGCCGAGCAGCGCGTCGACGAGATCGTCGTGGGGCTGCCGCTCGACATGGACGGCGGCGAGGGCGAGCAGGCACGGTTGACGCGAGCGTGGGCCGCGGAGATCGAGCGGCGCACGGGGCTCCGGGTGGCGTGGCGCGACGAGCGCCTGACGACCGAAGCCGCCGAGGCCGCGCAGCCCCGGATGCGGCGGGACCGAACGACCGGACGGCCCACCCGTTCGGCAATCGTCAACCGCCGGGCGCGCGTGGACCGTGACGCCGCGGCGCGCATCCTTCAGGCCGAGCTTGACGCGCGTGGACGGGTGACGGAGGAAGGGGCCGCGCTCTCCCGACCTGGTCTGTGGCGAGGACCGGAGCGGCCGCCGGACCGGACGGACGCGTGACAGGGCAACGGCCGGCCGACGGGTCGGACGCGTCGACCGGCGAACGGCCGGCACATGGGGTCCGCAGCGGCCGCTACGCGCCGCGAACGCGCGTGCCGCGTGGCGGACCCGTCGTGGGCCGGGTCGCGGCCGCGCTTGCGATCCTCGCCGTCGCGGGCGCCCTCCTGTGGCTGCTCGTTTCCGTGGTCATCGGGCCGGCCGTCAACGGCGTCGTATTCGACTTCGCCGAGAGCAACCCGTCCCTGCTCCACATCGGCCCGGTCGCGAACATCGTGCGGGACCGCCTGGGCGACGAGCTGACCAGCCCCGCCGGCACCGACCCGACCGTCGTCCACTTCACCGTGTCGCTCGGGGCCACCGCCGCGGACGTCGCCAGGGACCTGCAGCAGGCCGGTCTCGTCCGCGACCAGTTCGCCGTGACGTACCTCGTGGTCACGCGGGGCCTCGCCCAGCAGATCGAGGCCGGCGCCTACGACCTGAACAAGACGATGACCCCGGCAGGCATCCTCGCGCGCCTGCAACAGGCTCCGGTGACGACCGTCACCGTCCAGCTGCGAGAGGGCCTGCGCATCGAGCAGATCACCGCCTACCTCGAGACCCTGCCGCTCAAGATGGACGTGCAGGCGTTCTACGAACTCGCGATGCATCCGCCGGCCTCGATCCTGTCCGCGTATCCCTTCCTGTCGAGTCTGCCGGCGGGGCGCTCGCTCGAGGGGTTCCTCGGGGCGGGCACGTTCGACGTGTACCAGGACGTGACGCCGGAGGACCTGCTGAAGGACCTGCTCGACCTCTGGCAGACGGAGATCGGGACCGGACCGATCGAGGCGGCACAGAAGGAGGGACGCGACTTCTACCAGGTCCTGAGCCTGGCCAGCCTGGTCGAGCAGGAGGCACGCGTCGCGTCCGAGCGGCCGCTGATCGCCGGCGTCTACGCCAACCGCCTGACCAGGGGCATGATGCTCGACGCCGACCCGACCGTCATCTATGGGTTCGACACGGTTCAGCTCTCGAAGATCCCGTTCGCGGACTGGAAGAACTACGTCTTCTGGAACGCACTTCCCAACCCGGGAGCGG
This sequence comes from uncultured Chloroflexia bacterium, assembly GCA_963759135.1. Lineage (GTDB taxonomy): Bacteria > Chloroflexota > Limnocylindria > Limnocylindrales > CSP1-4 > JAJYNJ01. The sequence goes on from CAVWXU010000026.1 coordinate 59,420, forward strand.
TCAAGCTCCCGAAGGACCTGGCGGGCTTCCAGACCTACGCGACCACCGGCATGTTCCCGGGGCCGCTCTGCACGCCGAGCCTCGCCTCGGTCGAGGCCGCGCTGAACCCGGACACGAAGACCGGCTATCTCTATTTCGTTGCCAGGACCGACGGCAGCCACACCCATGCGTTCGCGAAGACGTACGCCGAACAGCTCGCCAACATGCGCTTGTTCGGGTATATCCAGTAAGCATCGGGTGAGCCGAGGACGAGAGGAACCGCGGTTCAGGTCTGGTCGAGCTCCCGGCCGCCGTTGGCCGCGGCCGGACCCAGGATGCTTCCGTGCGCCGCCGCTTCGCCCGACGCGTACCAGCCGCGAAGGCTCCCGCGCCAGAGCGCGCGCTCGTGGAACTTGCCGGTCGGGTTGATGCCGTCGAGGCCTCCGGCCGTGACGAGGGTCTCGAGCAACGGGGCCAGCTGCGACCCATAGACGTGCATGCACGGCTCCGGTCGAACACCGGGCCACGAGTAGCAGGAGACAACGGTCCGCCGCTCACCGGTCGGGATGCCTGGCGGAAGGGTATCCCAGGCCGGATCGTCCGGCCCGAACTCCCACTGATCGAGGGTGCCCTGGGGGATGCCCTCAACCCCGCGGACCACCGGTGGTGCGACGTCCAGGAGATACGGGTCCACGGACAGGTCGCAGACCACGGCGTGCTTCGGCAGCAGGGCGAGCCAGGCGTTCGGGACCAGCGCTCGCGACGGATCACGGCGTGCCGTGGCGTCCACGAGCAGGTCGGTCATCAGGAGGCGCGCCTTGAGGTACTCCGGGTCACCGGTGAGGTTGCGGCCGGCGGTCACCACTTCGACCCCGGGCAGCCCCATCCGCGCATAGGCCTCGTTCCGGGCATCGTCTCCGTACTTGGTTGCGAACTCGACCGCGTGCCGGCCTACCCTGCCCGCGCCCATGATCAGGACCTTGACCGTGGAGTGCCGGGGGCCGGCCAGCTCCGGCCAGGTCCGCTCGAGCGCGGCGAAGGCGGCGGAGATCCCGTTCCAGGCGACGCTGCGAAGGTTCTCGACCAATCGGCGGCCGTCGTCGTTGCGGATGAGGTCGAGGCTGATCGCGTCGATCCCCATCTCTCTCAGCATCCGGACGCGCGCGGGGCGGGTCGCGAAATGCAGCATGGACACGAGCATGGCGCCCCGGCGCAGGCGGTCGTACTTCCCTTCCGGTGCTCTGAGCACGAGGACGAGGTCCTGCCGGTAGCAGTCGTCCTCGTCGGAGACCACCACGTCCGGCGACAACATGCTGTAGTCGAGGTCCGTGTAGCCCATCCCGGAGCCGATGCCGCTCTCCACGTGCACCTCGGCGCCGTTGGCGGCCAGGAGTCCGATCAGCGGCGGCAGGAAGTCGCGCCGTTCATTCGGCTCACGATGCATCCGTGGGATCCCGACGGTCACCTGGGTGCCGTTCGCCATCGCCACCTCCTCACTCGGGCGCCGCGGGGCCGGCGCCGCAGGGCCGGCGGGCCCGAGTTGTCACTCGAACGATAGCCACTCGGCGACGCCACGGTCGAGCCGTCCCGGCGATGCCGGCGAGCCACCACGGCGCCGAGCGCCCCGGCGGCGCCGAGCGCCCCGGCGGCGGCGGTGCGATGCTGTGCTCATGGGCATGTCCAGCGAGCGCCAGCTCACGTTCGGCTTTCCGCGCATGTACAACGAGCCGGGCGAGCGACGGGCCTTTCTGCCGGCGCTCATCGGCCTGCTCGCGAACATGGATTGCGACGTGTACGTCGAGGCCGGCAGCGGGGCAGGCATGGGCTACTCCGACGACGACTACCGTGCGACGTCGCCCAGGGTGCACATCGTCGACGAGGCCACGGCCTATCAGCAGGCCGTCGTGGTGGTGCTGCGGGCACCCGAAGGACGCTACGAGCTGGTCCGGCGCGGCGCCATCCTGCTCTCGATGCTCCACTTCGCGACCCGGCCGGAGCGCGTCGAACTGCTGCGCCGCCTGGGCATCGAGGCGATCGCGCTCGACATGGTCACCGGCGACAACGGGCAGCGCCTGGTCCAGAACCTGCGCGACGTGGCCCACAACGGACTGGCTGCCGCCTTCGACGCCCTCGAGCGGCGCTGGCCGCCACTGCTCTCGCCCGCCCGCCCGCCCGTGAGCGTCACGATCATCGGCGCGGGCGGGGTCGGCAAGCAGGCCATCGAGTGGGCCGTCCGGTGCGGTGACGACGCGCGCAACGAGCGGATCATGCGCGAGGGTCTGCCCGGGGTCGAGGTCGTGGTGGTCGACCAGAACCTGTCGGGCGACCAGGGGTACTTCCGGCGCCGCCTCGGCCAGACCGACATCCTCGTCGATGCCACGGCGCGCCGCGACACGTCGCGCCCACTGCTCCCCAACTCCTGGCTCGGCTGGCTGCCTGACCACGCGATCGTGTGCGACCTGGCCGTGGACCCCTACCTGCTCGACGACGATCCGCCCGTCGTGCGCGGGATCGAGGGGATCCCGCAGGGCAACCTGGACCAGTGGGAGTTCGGGCCGGACGATCCCGCCTGGGCCCGCCTGCCGCCCCTGATTCCGACTGCCAACCGGCGAACGGTCGTCTCCTGCTACTCGTGGCCGGGCGTCCGGCCGGAGGCGTGCATGGAGCTCTACGGCCAGCAACTGACGCCGCTGCTCCAGACGTTGATCTGGTACGGCGGGCCGACGGCGATCGGACCGGACGTCTCGTTCCACGGGCGGGCGCTCTGGCGAGCGAGCCTGCGCCGTTTCCTGGGCGAGGAACCGCCGGCCCGCTGAGCGCTCCAGGCGGGCGGCATCGGCATCGAATTGGGGGAGACATGGAGGACGGACCGGGCAAGAAAAGAGCCCCGGCGGTTGCCGGGGCTCGTGTTCAGCGGCGTTCGCGTGCCGCCGCTAGACGAGGTGGCCTCCCTGGATGATGAGGGCCACGATCGAGATGAGTGCAACGAGTCCGAGGGCGACATGAAATCTTCGCGAGGGGATGCGTGCGCTCACCGGCACGGATGGACTTGGCCTGATCAGTCCAATACGTCATCTCCAACTCCTGGTATGCCTGCCGTCCTGCTGGAACGCTCCCGCATCGTCGAGCCGCAGGACCGGGCATGCAATGGCCCATCCGTACGTGGCCGCATCGCCGGTCGTCCGATGCCCTGCCGGCGCGGCCTATCCATCCAGTCACCTGCGCACCGATGCAGGGTCCACCCATGACCGACCTGCCCCTCGCCTCGAGAACGCCCGGCGCCCCCACAGCCGACGACCTCGCCCGCTGGGCCAGGGCCGACGAGGAAGCCCGTCCCGCGCGGCTGGCCCGCCTCCGCGACCGGCTGGTCGCCGCAGGAGTCGACGCCTACTTCGGCGTGAGCCGCGAGAACACCCGCTACCTGACCGGCTTCGCACTCGCCGAAGGGGAGGAGAAGGTCGCGGGCGACTCGGGACGGTTCCTCGTCGGCGCAGACGAAGTCATCGTGCTGGCCGACAGCCGCTATCGCGAGCAGGCGGAAGACGAGTGCCCCGGGGCCCGTGTCGAGGAGTCGTACGGAGACCTGGCGGAGCGCTGGCCGGGGCTCGTGACCCGCCTTCGCGCGCTCGGCGGCGGCCCGCTGCGCAGGGTCGCCGTCGAAGCGAACCTCGTCAGCCGCGCGCTCTGGGAGCAGCTTCAGGCCGCCGCGCCGGATATCGAGCTGGTGGCGGGCAGGGGCTGGGTGGAGGAACTCAGGGCCGTCAAGGAGCCGGCCGAACTCGAGCGGGTCGGCGCGGCCTGCGCGGTCGCCGACGCGGCGCTGCAGCGGCTGCTGCCGTCGATCCGGGCGGGCGTCCCGGAGCGGGAGCTCGCCCTCCAGCTGGAGTGGGACGTCCGCACGCACGGCGCGGAGGCGCTCGCGTTCGACGTGGCGTGCCTGTCCGGGCCGCGCGCGGCGCTGCCGCACGGATCGCCGGGCGACCGCCGCGTGCGCACGGGCGAAGTGCTGCTCTTCGACTTCGGCGCCCAGGTCGGTGGCTACCGGAGCGACATGACGCGGACCCTGTTCGTCGGCGCGCCGTCGGCTGCGGATGCAGCGATCCACGACCTCGTGCACCGGGCGCAGGAAGCCGCCTTCGAACTGCTGCTGGCTTCGGCCGCGAGGCACGAGTCGCCGACCGGCGTGGCGGTGGACGCGGCCGCCCGCGACGTGATCCAGCGCGAGGGCCACGGCGCCCACTTTGGGCACGGCCTGGGCCACGGCATCGGCCTGGCGACGCACGAGGTCCCTTCCATCAGCTGGCGCGCGGTCCCCGCCGCGCTCCCGTGGCCGACGGTGTTCTCGATCGAGCCGGGCGTCTACCTTCCGGGCCGAACCGGCGTGCGCATCGAGGACCTCGTCGCATTCGATCCCGGTGCCGGAATCGTCGAGCGGCTCACCGGCTTTCCTCGCGGGCCGATGGTCGTCGGCGAATAGCGGAGGCGCTGGACGAGGGCAGAGGCGGGCCGACAGACAGAGGCGGTCGACAGAAGAGCCGGTCCGGCCCGCCCCCGCGTACAATCCACGCACCGACACGTCCGGCGCCGCTGCCTGCGGCCGCCCACCGACAGGAGTGATCCTGACCATGGTCTCGACCGGCGACCTGCGCAAGGGGATCGTGATCGAGCTCGACGGCGAGCTCTGGCAGGTCCTCGACTACCACCACATCAAGATGGGCCGCGGATCCGCGCAGGTTCGCATCAAGCTCAGGAACGTCAAGCGAGGGCAGACGGTCGAGCGGTCGTTCCAGGCCGGCGACAAGTGGCCGCGCGCGCACCTGGACCGGCGCCAGGTGCAGTTCCTCTATCGCGATGGCGACGACTTCCACTTCATGGAGACCGAGTCGTTCGAGCAGTTCACGCTGACATCCGAGCAGCTCGGCGACGCGGTCCCGTATCTGCTGGACGGAATGATGCTCGACCGCACCAGCTACGAGGGCGAGACGATCGGCGTCGAACTGCCGATCACCGTCGACATGGTCGTGACCCAGACGGAGCCAGGGTTTGCGGGCGACACGGCCACCGGCGCACGCAAGTCGGCCACCACCGGCAGCGGTCTGACCGTGCAGGTTCCGCTGTTCGTCGGTGAGGGCGACACCATCCGTATCGACACTCGCACCGGCGAGTACCTGACACGGGTCTGAACGTCCCCCGATCCGCGGGCATGCACGCGCGTCGCGGCGATCGGGCGGTGAGCGAAGAGCGCCCCTGGGAGCGCTGGCTGCGGCGGGAGGCTGTCCCGCCAGAGGGCCCTCCCGGTCCGGAGCCCCCTCCCTGGGCCGAGAGTCTGACGCCGCCGGCCGGCCGGTCCTCGTCCGCCGCCGCACCTCGCGGGCAAGAGCCGGGGCCGCGGCCCGCAACACCGGCGCCACGCGCGGTTGCGTCGCGCATCTGGAGCGTCGGAGACATCACGCGTGTCATACGGGACGTCGTGCGCGGCGAGCCGGCCCTGCGCGACCTCTGGGTCGAGGGTGAGCTCGGGACAGGTCACCGTGAGCGCCGCGGGACACGGCTACTTCACGCTCCGGGACGCGCGCTCCCAACTGTCCTGCGTCTTCTTCCGCACCCAGCGCCTGGCCAGCCCGTTCGAGCTCCGGACGGGGCTGCGCGTGATCGTGCACGGGCGGATCGACGTGTACGACGCCGCCGGCACGTACCAGCTCTACGTGGAGACGGTGCAACCGGCCGGTTTCGGAGACCTCGCGCTGCGCTTCGAGGCGCTGAAGGCCCGCCTTGCGGCGGAAGGGCTGTTCGATGCGACACGCCGCCGACCACTGCCCGTCTCCCCCCGCCTGATCGGGGTCGCGACCAGCCCGACCGGGGCCGTGCTCCACGACATCCGGCACGTCCTGCGACGCCGGTGGCCCCTGGCGCGCGTGGTGCTGGCGCCATGCCAGGTCCAGGGCGAGTCGGCACCCCCGACCATCGTGGCGGCGCTGGAACGACTCGCCCGGTGGCGCGACCCGGGCACCGGCGCATCCCCCGACGTCGTCATCCTCGCACGCGGCGGCGGCTCGCTTGAGGACCTGTGGGCGTTCAACGACGAGCGCGTGGTGCGGGCCGTGGCCGCCTCACCGGTTCCCGTCGTGACGGGCATCGGGCACGAGACGGACGTCACGCTCGTCGATTTCGCGGCCGACGTTCGGGCCCCCACGCCGTCCGCGGCCGCGGAGCTCGTGGTGCCATCCCGTGCGGAGGCCCTGGCCGCGCTTCGCGCGGCTCGCGCGCGGCTCACGGCAGCGGCCCTGCAGTCCATCGCCGGCCCACGCACGGCACTCGCGGGGGAGCGTCGCGCGCTGGCACGCTTCCACCCGGCGACGATGCTGGCAACGGAGCGCCAGCGCGCCGGCGACCTGCTGGATCGCGGGCGGCGGGCGCTGGATGCGCGTCTGGCGGGCGACCGAGCCCGGCTGGAACGATCGGCGGATCGACTTCCCCTGCTCGTGAGGGGCCGGGTCGCGCGGGCCACGAGCGGACCTCCGATCCGCCGCGTCCGGCCTCGCCGCGCTCTCGCCGTACGCGACGCTCGAGCGCGGATACGCGATCGTGCGGACCGCAGACGGACATGTGCTGACGGCAGCCGCGGAGGCTGCACCGGGGGACTCGCTCGACGTGCGCCTGGCGAGGGGTGGATTGGACGCCACCGTAACGCACGTGCGAGACTCCGGGTGATGGAGACGGGCGAGGTGGAAGTCGTGGACGGAGCCGGGACGGCCGGTGTTGGTGCGGCCGACGCGGCGGACGGGATCCCGGCGCTGGCGTTCGACGCCGCCCTCGCGCAGCTCGGCGAGGTCGTCGCGCGGCTCGAGACCGGCAGCCTCCCGCTGGAGGCGTCGATCGCGCTCTACGAGCGCGGTGTCGCGCTCCATGCGCACTGCGCGCGCCTGCTCGACGACGCCGAGCTTCGCGTGCAGCGGCTCGTGGAGGACGCGGGGGGAACGCTGCGCGCGATCGACCTGGCCCCCGACGACCCGGACGACGAGGGGACGCCGAGCGCGTAGAATCCCGCGATGCCACCCCTCCCGGAGGACGCCGTGTCGATCCTGGCGTCGCTGTCCGGGCCGCACGACCTGCGATCCCTCGACGAGTCCCAGCTCGAGTCGCTGTGCGAGGAGATCCGGCGCACCATCGTGGAGACCGTCGCCGTCACGGGCGGTCATCTCGGCAGCTCGCTGGGCGTGGTGGAGCTCACCGTCGCGCTCCACCGACTGCTGGAGTCGCCCCGCGACCGGATCGTGTGGGACACGGGTCACCAGGCGTATCCGCACAAGCTGCTGACCGGGCGGCTGGACCGCTTCGGCACCCTCCGCCAGCTCGGCGGGCTGGGCGGCTTCCCGCGCCGCGCCGAGAGCGACCACGACGTCATGGACGGCGGGCACGCCGGCACCGCGCTGTCGATCGCACAGGGGCTGGCCGCGGCCCGCGACCTGCGGGGCACCCACGAGCGGATCGTCGCCGTCGTCGGTGACGCGGCCCTGATGAGCGGGCTCGCGCTGGAAGCGCTCAACGACATCGGACAGCGGCAGATGAACATCCTGATCGTGCTGAACGACAACGAGATGAGCATCTCGCCAACCGTGGGGGCGCTCTCCAACTACCTCAGCGCGATCAAGCTGTCCGAGGCGTGGCAGACGACCAAGGCCGGCTATGACGCGGTACTCGAGCGTCTGCCGGTCGTCGGGTCGACGGCGCTCGAGCTGTCGCGCCGGGTCCGCAAGTCGGTCGTCAACTTCGCCCAGCAGCCGGGGCACCTCTTCGAGGACCTCGGGATCACCTACATCGGCGTGGTGCCCGGCCACGACCTGACCGCGCTGACGTCGACGTTCCGGCGTGCGCTGCGGCTCGAGGGTCCGGTGATCGTCCACGTGCGGACGTACAAGGGCCACGGGTACGAGCCGGCCGAGGCGGACCAGGTGGGGTTCCACGGTGCGGCGCTGCCGCCCATGGACGTGCCGGGGATCACCCGCCGACCCGCGGAGGCGCCCACGAACGGGGACGGCGACGCTACCCTGTCGGTCGCCCAGGCGGTCGCGGCGTCGCGCAAGCCGCCCACGTACACGTCCGTCATGGCCCAGGAACTCCTGGCGATCGCCGCCGAGGATCCGCGAGTCGTGGCCATCACGGCGGGGATGCCCACCGGCACCGGCCTCAACCGCTTCCAGGCCGCGTACCCGGAGCGGTTCTTCGACGTGGGGATCGCCGAACCGCACGCCCTCACCCTGGCCACCGGGCTCGCGCTCGGAGGCCTGCGGCCGTTCGTGGCGATCTACTCCACGTTCCTCCAGCGCGCGTTCGACCAGACCGTCCACGACGTGTGCCAGAACGACCAGCCGGTGGTCATCGGCGTCGACCGCGCGGGGCTCGTGGGCGAGGACGGCACGAGCCACCAGGGCATGTTCTCGCTGCCGGCGCAGCGCCAGCTGCCGAACCTGATCGTCGCGTCGCCGCGAGACGAGCAGGAACTGCGGCGGCTCCTGCGCACGGGGTTTGCCCAGGAGCACCCGTTCGCGCTGCACTACCCGCGCGACCCGGGGTTCGACCTGCCCGACGTCCCGGCCACGACCATCCCGGTCGGTGAGGCCGAGGTGCTCCGCCGCGGCCGCGACATCCTGTTCGTCGGTTTCGGGCCCATCGTCATGCGGGCCGCCGCGGTGGCCGACGTGCTCGCCGGGGACGGCTGGTCGGTCGGCGTCGTCAACGCGCGGTTCGCGCGGCCGCTCGACGAGCGGCTGATCCACCGCCACGCGCGCGGCGCGCAGCTCGTGGTCACCTTCGAGGAGAGCGTGGATGCCGGTGGTTTCGGCTCGGCGGTCCTCGAGTCGATCGCGCGGGCAGGTCTCGGCGATGCGCAGCTTCGCTCGGTGCCGGTCCGTATCGTCGGGATCCCGGCCGGCCGGTTCGTCGAGCACGGGTCGGTGGCGGACCTGCGCGAAGTGCTGCGCCTCGACGTGGCGGGACTCGAGGCACAGGTGCGGGAGACGATCGCCACGCTCGGCATCTCGCCCTCTCGTCCCGTCCTGAAGGCCCGCTCCGCCTGAGCCGGGTACGCCTCGACCAGCTGGTCGTCAGCCGCGGCCTGGCGGAGACGCGCTCCAGGGCGCAGGCGCTGCTCCTTGGCGGCCGCGTGCGGGTCGGAGCGGGCGACGGTGGGCGCACGGACCGCAAGCCGGGCGACCTTCTCGACCCCTCCACGCCGATCGAGCTCGTGGAGCGTGCGCCGTACGTGTCTCGCGGCGGCGAGAAGCTCGCCGGGGCGCTCGACGCGTTCGGGATCGCCCCCGAGGGACGGGTGTGCCTCGACGTCGGCGCGTCGACCGGCGGGTTCACGGACTGTCTGTTGCAGCGGGGTGCCAGGCGTGTCTATGCTCTCGACGTGGGTCGCGGCCAGCTCGCCCCGTCGCTCCGCGCGGATCCCCGCGTCGTCTCGATGGAACGGACGCACGCGCGCCGGCTCGACCCCGCGGACCCCCATCACGTGAGCCTTCCGGAGCGGCCGTCCCTGGCGGTCGCGGACGTCTCCTTCATCTCGCTGTCCCGGCTGCTGGCGGCGATCGCCGCCCAGCTCTGCCCCGGGGCGGACATCGTGGCGCTCGTGAAGCCGCAGTTCGAAGCGGGCCCGCGGCTCGCCGCCGGCGGCGTCGTGCGGGACCCGGCCGTCCATCGGAACGTGGTCGACGCCGTCCGCGCGTACGCCGGCTCGATCGGGCTGGAGGTGCGCGGCGAGACCGCGTCGCCCCTGCTGGGCCCGGCCGGCAACCGCGAGTTCTTCCTGCACCTCGCGGTTCCCGCCTGATGCGCCTGGGATTCGCGGTCAATCCCACGATCCCCGCGGCGCTGGACCTTCGAGAGCGAGCGCGGCGCTGGTGCGACGAGGCCCGGGTCGAGCGCTGGGACGTTGCGGCGGAGGACTCCCAGCGGCTGATCGAGGGCCTGCCCGGGACCGACGTGCTCGTCGTGCTGGGTGGCGACGGCACCCTGCTGCGGGCGGCGCATGCGGTCGCGACGGCCGAGGCCGACGTCCCGATCCTGGGCGTGAACCTGGGGAAGGTCGGCTTCCTGTCGAAGGCCGAGGCGCACGAGCTCGAGCGGGTGCTGGCGAGAGTGCTCGACGGCGACTACGTCCTCGAGGACCGGATGGTGCTCGAGGTCCGCGTCCTGCCCGGCGGCCGGGATGAGGGTGGAAGGTCGTTCGTGGCGCTCAACGACGCGGCCATCGTGCGTGCCCGCGAGGCTCGCGTGGTCCGCCTGGAGGTCACCATCGACGGGTCGCATCTCGCGACCTACGTCGCGGACGGTGTCATCGTCGCCACCCCCACCGGTTCGACGGGCTACTCGTTCAGCGCCGGCGGACCGATCCTGGACCCGACGAGCCGCAACCTGGTCGTGACGAGCGTGGCGGCCTACCTGAGCGCCGTGCGGTCGGTGGTGGTCGGGCCCCAGCACACGGTGCGTGTCCAGGTGCTGGCGGCGATCGACATCCTCGTGAGCATCGACGGACACGAGGACGTGCTGCTGACCGTGGGCGACGTCGTCGAGGTGCGTGCGCGCCGGCGTCCCGTCCGGTTCGTCGAGCCGCGGGGAGCCCTGGCCTTCTGGGATCTGCTCCGCGAGAAGGCCCAGCTGCTCCCGTCGTGACGCTGCTGGAACTGGAGGTCCGCGACCTCGCCCTCATCGAGCACGTCCGGATCGAGCCGGACCCGGGATTCACGGTGATCACGGGCGAGACCGGCGCCGGCAAGTCCCTCCTGATCGACGCGCTGGCGCTGGTCCTGGGCGCACGGGCGGATGGCGGGCTGGTCCGCTCGGGGGCGAGCGGCGCCCGCGTGCAGGCGCTGTTCGATCGCTCCCCGGAGCCGCTGATCTGCGTCCGCGAGGTCACCGCCACCGGGCGCAGCACGGCACGGATCGACGACGCGGCCGTGACCGCCCGTCGCCTCGCCGAGGAGGCGGGGTCGCTGGTGGAGATCCACGGACAGCACGATCAGCAGCGCCTGCTCGACGGCGCCCACCAGCGCGACCTGCTCGACGCGCACGGCGGTCATGCACACCTCCGCGAGCGGGTCCGCGCCGCGGTGGCGGCGTGGCGGGCCAACCGCGCCGCGCTCGAGGCCCTCGAGGACGACCCGCGCGCAGCGGCCCGGACGCTCGAGCTGCATGAGCACGAGGCGGCCGAGATCGAGGCGGCCGGGCTCCGCCCCGGAGAGGCGGACGAGATCCGTGCGCGGCTGACGGCGGCGGCGGGTGCGGAGCAGGCGGCGCGGCTGGTCGGGTCCATCGGGGATCGGCTGGCGGGGGAGGGCAGCGGCGCACACGACGTGCTGGCGAGAGCGGCGCGCGACGCGGCGGAGCTGGCGCGGCTCGACTCCCGGTTCACCGACGCCGCGCGCCGCGTCGACGGCCTGCTCGCGGAGTCGGATGACCTTGCCTCCGAGCTGCGCCGCATGTCGTCCGAGCTCGACCACGACCCGGCGACCATCGCCTCGCTGGAGGAGCGGCTGGGGCGGATCTACGCCCTGGAGCGGAAGTACGGACCGGACGAAACGGCGGTGCTGGCGCACGGAGAGGCTGCGCGCGCCGCCGCGCGCCGGCTGCGTGGCCTGGAGACCGAGCGCGCCGAGCGGACGGCCGAGGACGCGCGCCTCGAAGGCATCGCGCGTCTCGAGGCGGGCGAGCTGTCCAGGGCACGCTCGGCCGCGGCCGAGCGGCTGGCCGACGAGGTCTCGCGAGTGCTGCAGGATCTCGGCTTCCGGCAGGCACTGTTCGACGTGGCGCTCGTGCCCGGTGCGCTGACATCGTCGGGCGCAGAGGCGGTGCAGTTCCTGATCGCGCCGAACCCGGGCGAGCCGTCCATGCCGCTGGAGCGCATCGCGTCCGGTGGCGAACTGTCGCGCGTCTCGCTGGCCGTCAAGGCGGTGCTGGCGGCCGCGGACGCCACGCCCACGCTGGTCTTCGACGAGATCGACGCGGGGATCGGGGCGCGGTCGGCGGATCGGGTCGGCAGAAGCCTCCGGCGGCTGGCGCGCGACCACCAGGTGCTCTGCGTGACACACCTGGCCCAGATCGCGGCGCACGCCGATGCGCACCTCAGGATCGAGAAGCGCGAGCGCGACGGGCGAACAGTGACAGAGGTTCGTCGGCTGGAGGGCGAGGAGCGGCTGTCCGAGCTGGCGGCCATGCTTGGTGGGGATGCCGGCGGTCCCGCCGCCCGCGCGGCGGCGATCGAGCTGCTCGAGCGGTCGACGTCCGGGCCGGGGAGCGAAGGCCGTGATGCCCGGGGGTAGCCGCCGGCCGCCCGACGACCTGCAGCGGGCGATCGACGCCTACCTGCTGCACCTGCGCGTCGAGCGCGGCCTGTCGCCGCTGACCGTCCGCGCCTACGCCGGGGACCTGAGAGGGTTCGCGGCGGCCAGGGGCGCCGACGGATGGGCGAGCGGCGCCGAGCCCGCCCTCGGGTACCTCGCCGAGCTTGCGCGCCCACCCCGCTCGCTGCGACCGTCGAGCCACCGCCGGAAGGCAGCCGCGATCCGGGCGTTCTACCGGTTCGCCTACGGCGACGAGCGCATCGACGTGGACGTGGCAGGGGCGCTCGAACTCCCACGCCAGTCGCGCCGCCTGCCCGACGTGCTCGACGCGGACGACGTGCGCCGATTGCTGGAAGCCGTGCCGTTGCCGGCCGGCCCACCCGCGACCGAGGCGGAGGCGGTGGCGGTCCGCGACCGCGCACTGCTGGAGCTGCTCTACGCGTCCGGGCTGCGGATCGGCGAGGCACTCGGGCTCGACGTCGACGACGTCTCCCTGGCCGGGGCCTACGTCCGCGTCATCGGCAAGGGCGATCGGGAACGGCTGGTCCCGGTCGGCGAACCGGCCCTCGACGTGCTCGGGTCGTGGGTCGGCGACGTGCGTCCCGCGTGGCTGGTCCGAGCGGCCGCGACGGAGCGGCGTCGTCGTCGGCCCGCGGTGGCCGGACCGATGGGCAGCCGGGGTCGCTCACCCGGCGTCGCGCCGGCGACTGAGCGGGCTCCAGGCGGGGCACACGCCGGGGACCCGCTGTTCATCACGTCGCGGGGGGCACGGCTGGGCAGGATGGCCGCGTGGCGTGCGATCCAGCGCGCGGCGCAGGCCGCCGGCCTTTCGGAGCACGTCTCGCCCCACACGCTGCGCCACAGCTTCGCCACGCACCTCCTCGAGGGCGGCGCCGACCTGCGCGTGGTCCAGGAACTCCTCGGGCATGCGAGCATTGACACCACACAGCTCTACACGCACCTGACCGGCGAGCGCATCCGGCAGGTCTACGCCCGGGCCCACCCGCGGGCGTGAGGCAGGAGGACCGGAGAGATGCGGTACATGGACTCGTTGCTGGCGGACGGGGAGGTCGTCGTTCGTCGCGCCCGTCAGCACTGGCTCGCGCTGCTGACCGACGCGGGACGCGGGTGGCTCCTGATCCTGCTCGGGCTGCTGGCCCTGATCGTCGGGCTCTCGCTGCGGGGCGGCGACGAGCCCGGGCGCACGATCGGCAACGCGCTGTCGGTGGTCGCCCTGGTCGCCCTGGTGGCCGGGCTTGCCGACGCGACGTACCACGTCCTCCGCTGGTCGGCGCAGGACTTCGTGGTGACGAACCGCCGGGTGGTGCAGGTCCAGGGGATCCTCAACAAGCGGGCCGCGGACTCCTCGCTCGAGAAGATCAACGACGCGATCCTGCAGCAGAGTGTCCTCGGCCGGATCTTCCGATACGGGGATCTCGAGGTTCTGACGGCCTCGGAGTCGGCGATCGATCGCTTCCACATGCTCGCTCGCGCGGCGGATTTCAAGCGCGAGATGCTGAACCAGAAGCATGCCCTGGAGCTCGAAGTCGGCCGCGCGCCCGCGCCGCCGCTGAGGGTGGAGCCCCCGGGCATCCCCGGCCGCGCGCAGGATCCGGCCGGCCGGCCGGGGCAGCGCGAGGCGGTCGCGCCGCCGGCTGCCGCCGGCGTTCCGACGTCGTCGGCCGCTCCGGCAACGCCGGGAGCCGCGCCATCGCCGCGGACCATCCTGCCCGACGCGGATCCCCAGCAGATCACCGCGACGCTGGCTCGCCTGGCGGCGCTTCGGGACGGAGGCGCGATCACCGCCGACGAGTTCGAGGCGAAGAAGGCGGAGTTGCTCGCCCGGCTCTGAGACGGCCGGTTCGTCTACCCGGGGCGGCGGGGTCCCCCGCGAGCCCGCGCACTCCGGCCGGCCTCGACGGCTACCATGGTTGGGTCGTCCTGGGTGCCACGGAGGTCGCGTGAATTCGCAGCTCGTCGCGTCCCTGATCGCGGTCGCGGTCATCCTGCTCGTCGGGTTCCCCGTGCACGAGTTCAGCCATGCGCTGGCCGCCGATCGTCTCGGAGACAGCACGGCGCGTCACCTCGGGCGGCTCACGCTGGACCCGCGCGTGCACTTCGATCCGCTCGGCGCGGGACTGCTCGCGCTCAGTGCGATCGCCGGAGGGTTCTTCATCGGCTGGGCCAAGCCGACGCCGGTCAATCCGGCGAACCTCCAGGGCGGCCATCGCGGCGAGGCGATGGTGGCGGGCGCCGGCCCGGTGTCGAACCTCGTCATGGCAGGGCTGGTGGCGATTGCCCTTCGCCTGATCAACGGGTTCGGTCTGCTGGACCCGAATGCCGGGACGGTGCAGAACCTGCTCTGGCTGGTCCTGAACTACCTGGTGCTGATCAACGTCTTCCTGTTCATCTTCAACCTGCTTCCGATTCCGCCGCTGGACGGCTACAGGGTCCTCCTGGGGACCGTCAGTCCCCGGACCGCGTGGCAGATCCGGCAGTACGAGCAGTACGGGCTCCTGCTGATCGTCGTGGTGTTCCTCCTCGGGGGTCCGATCATCTCTCCCATCGGGTCGCACCTGTATGCCTTCCTGGTGGGCGGGTAAGGTCCGCCAGTTCGCGACGCACGTGCACGCCGGAGTGAGGCCGGATGAGCGCCGCGAGCTGGACGCGTGGCTGACACCTGCGCAGCGCCGCCTCTTCGAGGCGATGCATCCTGCCGACCGCCGCCACGGGCTCGACGTCGTCTCGCGTCTGCGGGCGGAAGGCTGGAGCGAACCATCCCTACTGCTGGCGGGGCTGTTCCACGACGCAGGCAAGGGCCGGACCGGCCTGTGGCCGCGCGTCGTCTGGTCGCTCGGCGAGCGCTACGGGCGGCTGCCCCGGCAGGTCGCGCGATTCGTGCCCGGCTTCGGCCAGGCGCTGGAACGCCTCGACCGCCACCCCGACACGTCGGCGGAGCTGGCGCTCCGGGCCGGCTGCCCCATGCGGACGGCGGAGCTGATCCGGGGCCAGTCGGAGCCGCTGGACGATGCCGGCCGCGCGCTGCACCGCGCCGACGAGGCGAGCTGAGCATGGCGCGACCGTCCGTTGGCCGTCGCCGTGTTCCGGCCGTGGCCGTCGCGGTCTCGTTCGGCGAAGGGAAACGGCCCGAGCACGCGGCCAGCGTGCGGTTTGGCCGCATGCCGGACATTCCGCCGGTCCGGCCGACCCGCACCCGCTCCGACCCGTCCGAGCTCGACCCCGGCGGCGAACCGCTCGCCTTCGAGGGTCCGCTCGCGCTGCTCCTGTCGCTCATCGAGGCGCGCCAGCTCGACGTGCTGACCGTTCCGCTCGGCGGACTTGCGGGAGCCTATCTCGAGGCCCTTGCCGGGCTGGAAGGGGAGCGCCTGCCGTACCTGAGCGCATTCGTGGCCGTGGCCGCGCAGCTCATCCTGATCAAGTCCCGTGCGCTGTTGCCGCGCCAGCCCGTGGATGGCCCGTCGCCTCTCGCCGACGAGGGGCCGGATCCCGAGGCCGAGCTGCGACGGCGGCTCATCGTCTACCGCGCCTACCGCGACGCCGGGCAGTGGCTGCGGGATCGCTCGCGGCTCCTGGGCCCGCTGGTTCGTCGCGAACCGTCCGTGGCGCAGGCAGCCGGGCTCACCGGGGCGCGCCCTCCGTCCGAGCCTCCCCTGGACCCGGCCGTGCTGGAGGCGGCGCTGCGTGGCACGGCCCGGGTGGCGCCTCCGCCCACGCGCCCCGCGGAAGTCGTTCACCGGACGATCACGCTCGCCGAGCGAGCGGACATCATCCGGGCCGCCATCATCCGCGCGCCCGTCGTCGTGCTCCAGGACCTCCTCGGCCAGACGGCCGACCGCGAGGTGGCGGCGGTCACCTTCCTCGCGATGCTCGAACTCGTCAAGCGGCGGGAGATCGCCGTGGAGCAGGAGCGGCCGTGGGGGCCGATCCGTTGTCGCGCCCTTGCGGGCGCCGCGGTCGCGGCCGCCGGCGTCCCCATCGACGAGTCGCTGGAGGATTTCGCGTGACGGCGGAGGACCAGCCCGTCGTGGTGGCGCCCGACTCGCGCGACATGGCGCCGGCCGAGGCGCGGGAGACGGCGCCCGGGGAAGCCGCCGCCGCAGCACCCGTGACGGCGGAGGAAACGCCGCCGGAGCTGACCACGCTGCAGCTCGAAGCCCTGCTGTTCGTCGCCGAGCGGCCGCTGACGCGCCGGGAGATCGCCGCCCTGGCCGGCGTCGACGCGGCGAACGTGGACGCGCGCCTGGGCGACCTGCAGGTCGAGCTCGCCGACCGCGGGATCCGGCTCCTCACCGCCGGAGACCGCGTGGCACTGGCGACCGCGCCCGAGGCCGGTGCCCTCATCTCCCGGTACGTGGGCGCGGAGGGGGTTCGGCTCACGCCGGCGGCGCTCGAGACGCTGGCCATCGTCGCGTACCGGCAGCCCGTCACTCGCGCCGTCGTCGAACGGATCCGCGGCGTCGATTCCGACTACGTCCTGCGATCGCTGCTCCACCGGCGACTCGTCGCCGAGCAGGGCCGCTCCGACGCGCCGGGCCGGCCCATCCTGTACGGGACGTCGTTCGAGTTCCTCGAGCGCTTCGGGCTCACGTCCCTGGACGATCTGCCGGCGCTCGAGGCGCAGATCGCGGCCCGGATCGCGGAGGCGGAGGCAGCGACGGACGACATGCCTCCCGAAGAGCCGCCCGAGGCGTCGGGCTCCGGCGCGCCCACCGGGCGTGCGGGTGCGACGGGCGAGGAAGTCCCCGCTACCGGTTCCGGTCGAGGCACCGCCTGACATGATGTCCGTGCGCATCCAGAAGGCCCTGGCCGACGCGGGCGTCGCGTCGCGTCGTCGCGCCGAGGAGCTCGTGGCCGCGGGCCGCGTGCAGGTCGACGGGGTGCCCGCCCGCGTCGGGATGACCGTGGATCGGGGCACGCAGCGGATCGAAGTGGACGGCCGCCCCATCGAATCCCGGTCGCCCGCCATTCACCTGGCGATGCACAAGCCCGCGGGGGTGACCAGCACCGTCTCCGACCGGCACGCGGGGACCACCGTGCTGGACCTGGTGCCGCGCGAGCTCGTGCCGCCCGGCGCACGGCTCTACCCGGTGGGTCGGCTGGATCGCGACTCGGAGGGGCTGCTGCTGCTGACCAACGATGGAGACTGGGCGCAGCGCGTGCTGCATCCCCGCTACCAGGTCGAACGCGAGTACGCGGTCGCGACGCCACGCCCGCTGACCGGCGACCAGGCGGCTGCGCTCCTGGGCGGAGTCGCGCTCCGGGAGGGCACCGCGGCGCTGTTCGACCTCCGCCCGGCCACCCCCAGCGAAACGGGGTCGTTGCTGCACCTGCTCCGGACCGAAGCGCCCGCCGGCATCGCGTGGTACCGGGCCACACTGGCGCAGGGCTGGAAGCGCCAGGTTCGTCGCATGTTCGACGCCGTCGGCGTTCCAGTGGTCCGCCTGGTGCGTGTTCGGATCGGGACGCTCCGGCTGGGAACGCTGCGCCCGGGGCAGGTACGGCGGCTGACCGCCGCGGAGGCGGCAAGCGTGGTGCAACCGGCGCCGCCCCGGCCCGGCGTCTCACGCGCCCGCAGGGCCCCGCGTCCTGGAGGTCGAGGATGACCGGCCGTGCCGGGACGGTGGTGGCGGTGGACGGGCCCGGCTCGAGCGGCAAGAGCACCGTGGGCGCGCTGGCCGCCGCTCGCCTCGGGTTCCGGTTCTGCGACACCGGCCTGTTCTACCGGGCCGTCGCCTGGCTCGCCCTGCACCGCGGCGTCGCGCTCGACGACGGGCCGGCCCTGGCGGCGCTCGTGCCGCTCCTCCAGCTCGAGGCGGACCCCGACGGGCGGTACGTGCGCGTGCGGGCGGCCGGCGACGACATCACGTCGCTCGTGCACGCTCCCGCGATCGATCGGGTCGTGAGTCTGGCGGCCCGCCAGCCCGAGCTGCGTCAGGCGCTGCTGATCCGGCAGCGCGCGCTCGCGGAGGGGGGCTCGATCGTCGTCGCCGGGCGGGACATCGGCACGGTCGTGCTGCCCGACGCGGACGTCAAGATCTACCTCGACGCGTCGCTGGTCGAGCGCGCTCGGCGCAGGGGATTGGAGCGTGGGATCCCGGGACCGGCCGCCGACAGCGCCGATGGACGGCAGATCTTCGACGAACTGCGTGCGCGCGACGAGATCGACAGCAGGCGCGCGACGGCACCCCTTCGGGCGGCGCACGACGCAATCGTGATTCGCACGGACGGGTTTGCGCTCGCGGATGCGGTGGACGCCGTCGTGAGCGCGGTACAGGCCCGCTCGAGCGGCGAGTAGCGGCCGGCGAGCGGCGAGTAGCGGCCGGCGAGCGGCGAGAGCGCGGGCAAGCGCGCAGCGGCCCGCTCGCGCAAGGCCATGCGCAAGGCCTTCGGCATCGGGTAC
>CAVWXU010000027.1:0-149105 GCA_963759135.1 uncultured Chloroflexia bacterium
AGTCAGCGAGTCGGGCGCCCCAGGCGATCGCGCCGAAGACCAGAAGCACCATGGTGCCCAGATAGAGGTCGGCCAGCAACGGTGCGTCCCGTCGGGCAAGGAACCAGCGCGAGCGGGATCGCCAGGAACACGCCGGCACCGAGGGCGACGATGGCGACCGAGTCGCGCCAGGACGCATTGAACGGGGAGATGCTCGGCGCCGATCCGCCACTGCCCAGGCCATGGCCCGTGAGCAGGCCCCAGGCCACGGTCGCGACGAGGGCGATGCCGGTGGCGATGAACGTGCGTCGCCAGACCGGTGAGACGCTCGGCAGGCGGCGGGTCGCCAACAGGGACTGCGCGATGCGGATCGTCCAGACGCTCCCCACCCCGACGAGCGCCAGCAGCGCGATCACGACGTGGGCCGGCAGGATGAGGGCGGCGGCGGTGCCAGCGAAGCACGCGAGGGCCCAGGTGGGCGTGCCGCGTGCCCAGCACCGCGAGGCCGTACAGCGCGAGCAGGACCGCGATTGCGGCGAGGCCATAGAGCGTGATCCCGAAGATCAGGCCGGCGGCCCAGGCGCTGAAGAAGGGGCCCGGGAGCAGCGGCACCGGCGCGAGGAACAGGCACGCCAGGAACCCGAACAGGTAGGCTCGCCACGCGAGCTGTCCCGGTGAACCGGCGCACGAGCGTGCCGGTCAGGGCGGCCGCCGCGAGCAACAGCAGGGGCAGCACGATGAAGTAGCGGGCGGCGAGCGGCGCCGTGCCGAAGACCGTGATGACGGCCGCGGCGAGCCACAGCTCGCCCCAGTGGTACCAGGTCTGGGACGGCAGCCCCGGGAGATCGGTGAACCCGGAGGGCGAGAGGTTCGTCTCGGTGCCCGTCGTGGCCAGGTCTTGGCCGAGCACCGCGTAGAACGCCTCGTCCGTGAACTCCACGGGCTGCACGCCGTTGCGCGGGCTGGGCGCCAGCGTGGCGCCGTAGAGCAGGGCGACCGCCACGACGAACGCCGCACCGGCCAGGGTGGTGAGGAGGAGGGAGCGGCGGTGAGATGCCCGCGTCGGGGTCGTCGCGTCGCCGTCGAGCTCGCGCCGGCCCGGTGCGGCGCTTCAGCGGCCGTGGGACGTCGCGCCCGACGAGCCAGCGCCAGGGCGAGCGCGATGGCGAAGCCCACCGCCACGGGGGTGAACGAGCTTCGCCCGCCGGACCAGATCGCGGCCCACCAGGCGGCCAGCACCATGAGCCCGGAGGCGAGGCCGACGCCAAGGGTCTCCCCGGCCGGCGCGTCGGAGCGGAGCAGGCCGACCGTGCGGGCCACCCAGGTGCCGAACAGCAGGCACAGACCGCCGAGCAGCAGCGCCAGGCCGATCGAGAGCCAGACGTCGCCGTCGGCGATCGTGATGACGAAGCTCAGCTCGCGAGCGAGGGCAGCCAGGTCACGGGCGGTCCCTTCGCGCGCTCTGGACTCTCGGCATGCACGCGGGCCGCCTCCCCGAGCGGCTCGCGACACTCCGGTGCGACGGCCTGACTGCCAGGGGTAGGCATGTGGGCAGAGCTGGGCTTGGAGAAGGCGTGGCGCTGACTCAGCGAGGCGGCACGCGCCCACCCGCCACCCGCTGGTTCGGCGGGCTTTCGCCTCTGGTGCGCGGCGTCTCCGAACACGAACACTCCCGTTGCCCCGCGGATCGACGGATCGCGACGTGCGCCCCGTCGGCCTCCGCTTGATGCCTCGACCCAGGCCTGCGGCGCGCGCCTCGGCGTGGCACTGACGGGTCCCGCGAAGGCCCCGCCCGGGAGTATCGCAGCGGCCGTAGTACCCGCGATACCAGCGTGGCGTCTCACGACGGTAGTACGTTCAGGCCATCCGTCGGCGGCTCACCCGTTGCTACGATGCACCGTCGTGCACCAGCCTCACCTTGCCTTGCCCGCCCGCTCGCGCGCCGCCATCGACGTGCCGCGCCAGACCCCGGCCGGCCCGGCCTGATGGCGACCGACGTCGCGTCCCCCAAACCGGGCTTCGCCATCGGCGTCGTCCGGGCGTTGCTCAATCGTCGGTTCCAGGTCGTGTTGCTCGGCTGGTGCGTGCTGCTTGACCGCGGTCCTCTTCTTCCCCGACCCCGGCGGACCTGGCCGTGGACACCCACCTGTACGTGAGCGCCTATCAGCGACATGCTGGCCGGCCGCAGACGCGTAATGGTCTGTACTCGGCTTCGTCCAACCCAGCAGGGACCGGCGCGCTCCTGTTCCGGCCACCGCCGGTGGCGGCGTCGTCGCAGGTCCGATCGCATCGCTCCCCGGCGGGAGACTGGTGGTGGCTCGCGTTCAACGCCATGGCACTCGCCGCGGCGTTCCTCGTGGTTCGATCGATCACCCGCCGATGCCGATCCTCGACGGCGTGCTGTCGCCGCGAGCGCTCACCGTCGCCGCGCTTGTGGCCTGGTTCCCTTCCAGCCGAAAGTCCAGGAGCTCGCGTACGGCAACCAGCAAGCGCTGTGTGCTGCTGGGTTCGCGGCCACGGCATGGGACTGGTCCGGGGACGACCGGCGGCGACGGGTGCCGGACTGGCACTCGCGACGCTGGTCAAGGCCTGGCCCGCGCTGTTCCTCTTGCCGCTGCTCGTAGGGCGACGGTGGCGTGAGCCGGGTGGTTCATGGTCGCCGGCGCCGCAGGCATCGTCGTGAGCATACCGGTGGTCGGGATCACGCCGTGGGTCGACTTCGCGCACGCGCTCGTAGAGCGGAGGCGCGGGCGAGATGGCTGCCAGTGGATACAACATGGCGCCCCTGGTCGCGCTCCTCCCCGGCATGCCGGCCGGCGTGTGGATCGCGGCTGCCGTCGTCGCCCTGGCCGCGACAGGCGCGCTCCACCTCGGCGCATGCTGCCTGCGGCGATCGGCGCGTTCCTGCTGCTCTGGCCCGTGGTTTGGATGCACTACGGGGGGATCACGCTCGTGGCCCTGCCGATGCTACTGGGTGAACGGCCTCTGACACCCACTCTCTCGACGGCGTGGGTGCTGTTCGCCGTCCGAGTCGCCGTGGCGTGGCTCCCGGCGACCGTGCTCCTGCTGGGTGCGGCGGCGGTCCCGGGCCGGGTCCTTCGAGCGCAGGCTCGGCTCGACCGGTGGCTGGCGCGACATGCGGGGAGCAACAAGCCGACCGCCGAACGGGCAGGACTGGCCGGAGTCGGTTGAGGTTGCCCGCCAGTACGTTCGGGCCATCCGCTGGCACAGGCGACCCGTTGCTACGATGCACCGTCGTGCAGCGCTCCATGGTCCAGGCCGCGCCGGCGGAACCGCGCGCCGCGAGTCGCTCCTGGGACCGCGTCCGCTCCGCGCTTACGGGGCCCGCCGGGACCATCCTGGCCGCATGGGCGGGTTCGCGCCTCCTCGTGGCGCTCGCTGCCGCCGCCGCCGAGTCGATCATCCCGCGGAACCCGCGGCTCATCCCCGGCAGCGGTGGCCCGATCCTGACGAGCCTCACGAGCTGGGACGGCTGGTGGTACCTGGGCATCGCGCGCAGCGGGTACCACGCGCGCCCCTCAGCGGCCAGTACCACGACTACGCGTTCTTCCCGCTCTACCCGGCTCTGGTCCGGCTGCTCTCGCTGGCCACGCCGGCGTTCGACGGCCTGGTCGCGGTCCTGCTCTCGAACGCGCTGTTCCTGGTGGCGCTGTGGCTCCTCTATGCGCTCACGCGGGAGGTGCTCGACGAGGAGCGGGCGCTCTGGTCGTGCGTGCTCCTGTGCGTCTTCCCGTTCAGCTGGGTCTTCTCGATGGCCTACGGCGAGAGCCTGTTCCTGGTGCTCAGCCTCGGGTCGTTGCTGGCGGCCGAACGGGGCCGGGCCGGCTGGGCGTGCGTGCTGGCCTCGCTGGCCGGGCTGACACGCCTGCCAGGGCTGCTCCTGGTCGTGCCGCTGGCGCTGATCCTCTGGCGTCGCGCCGGCGATCGACGGGCGCTGGCATGGCTCGTCGTCGTTCCCGTTGGTGCCGCGCTCTTCGCCGTCTACGTTGGCGGGCTGACGGGCAGCCTCGGCGCGCTCGGTGCGGCCCAGTCGGCCTGGGGGCGCAGCGGCGTCGGCACGGCCGCGGCGGGTGGACAGAGCCTGGGCGCCAGCCTGGACCCGATGCTGGCCTCGTTCCTGGTCACGCTGCTCGTCTACGTGTTCCTGCTCGTCTACCTGCGTCCGGACCGCATCCCGCTCGCCTACGCGCTGATCCCGATACTCACCCTGGCCTCTGTGTTCGCCAGCGGCAACCTGCAGTCGATCGGGCGGCTCGGCATGGTCGCGTTTCCCTACCTGTGGATCGCCGCGGGTCGGCGCAGCGCCTGGTTCCGGAGCGCGTGGCCGGCCGTGTCGGCGGGGCTGCTCGGGATCCTGAGCGTGGCGATCTTCGCGGGCTGGTATCAGCCATGACGGCGAGTCGAGCGTGACCGGTCGCGTCGAGCGACTGCCGCTGGCGTCACCGCGGGACACCTCCCCGGCCCCGCCCGCACGGTCGCGGCGTCGCTGCGCGTGTCGGCCGTCTTGTTCGTCGCGGGGTTGGCCGCTCGTGTCGCGACCGCGCTGCCGTTCCCGCAGCCGGGTTACCCCGACGCCGACTACTACATGGCCGTGGCGCGCCAGCTCGCCTCGGGCCACGGCTTCACGATCCCGTACATCTGGAGCTTCGTGGACGTGGGCGGCCGGCTGCCCGCCGTCGGGATGCTGCCGATCCCGTCGGACGCGCACTGGATGCCGCTCGCCGCGATCGTGCAGGTGCCGTTCATCTGGCTCCTAGGCCCGACCTGGCTCGCCTCGAGCCTGCCGTTCTGGCTGCTGGGTGCGCTGGCCGTGCCGATCACGTACCTGCTGGGCATCGACGCGGGGCTGGACCGGCGGGTCTCGCTGGCGGCCGCGGCACTCATGGTCGTGCCAGGCGCCGCCGCCCCGTACCTCTCGCAGCCGGACAACTTCTCGCTCTACATGGTCCTCGCGGTGCTCGCCCTGTGGCTGTGCGTCCGCGGCTCTGCGGGCGATCGGCGCGCGTTCGCGCTGGGCGGCGTGGTGGTTGGGCTCGCGATGCTGGCGCGCACCGACGGGGTGCTGCTCGGCGTGCCGTTCGCGGTGGCGTTCGGCCGTGAGCAGTGGGTTCGCTGGCGCGGCTCGGCGACGGGGCCCGGCCCGCATCGGCTGGGCGCTCGGCCATCGCGTGCTTCGGGCTCTTCCTGCTCGTTATGGCGCCGTGGTGGATCCGCGACCTGTCGCTGTTCGGCTCGATCTCGCCCTCGTCGTCGAACGGACGGATCCTCTGGATCCGCACGTATGACGAGCAGTTCACCGTGGGCCAGCCCTCGACGCCTGCCACGTTCTTCTCGCAGGGCCTGGGCCCGCTCGTCGCCAGCCGGATCGGGGGCCTGGGTGCGGCGATCGAGGTGATCGGCGGCACGCCGCTGCTCTTCTTCCTCGTGCCGTTCATGGCGATCGGCGCCTGGCTCCACCGACACGACGCCGCGTTCCGGCCCTGGCTGATCTATGGGGTCACGTTCCTCGTCTTCAGCGCGCTCGTGTTCGCGGTGCATCTCCCCTACGGGATGGCGCTCCATTCCGGCATGGCGCTGGTGCCGCAGGCGTACCTCCTGACCGTGGTCGGCATCGGGGCCGCGGTGCAGTGGGTGGCCGCTCGGCGGCCGCAGCTGGGACGCGCCGCGCGCGACTCGCAACTTCACGCTGATCGGCCATCGCCGTGGCGTGGCTCGCCGGTGGCGGGTGCGACATGGCGGCTCGCGTCCCAGTGGCAGGGCGAGGCCGACTACCGGACGGCGCTGCTCGACGCGCACCCGGTGCCCGCCACGGATCGGCTGATGAGCGCCGATCCGGGCGCGTACTGGTATCGCTGGGACATCGCTGGTGTGCCGACCCCATACGATCCGCTCGCCGTGGTCCGGCAGGCGGCGGCGCTGTACGACGTGCGCTGGCTCGTGCTCGAGAAGGACTTCATCGTGCCGTCGCTCGAGCCGGTGCTCGCGGGAACGGTCCACCCGGCGTGGCTCTCGAAGCCGGTCGCCGTCGTGCCGCCGGTTCCCGGCGCCACGGGGCCCGAGGCCAAGCTCCCGCAGGCCGAGCTCTTCGCTGTTTGCCTGTCGCCTGGTGATGCGCGGTGCGGGCCGTGACTTCGGGTCGGCAGGTTCGGACGGACCTTTCGGTGTCCCGCGGGCTCACGGCGACGAGCAGGTGCGACCGACGGGTCCGGACGCGACGGCGTCGATCGCCTCGATCGTCGCCGTCCCATCGGACTCTTCCTGCTCGCGCTGGCGATCCGGGCGGTACTGGCCGCGCTCAATCCCGACCCGGGCTATCCCGACTCCGCGTACTACATCGACATCGCCCGCAACATCGCCGCCGGCAAGGGCTTCAGCGAGAACTTCCTGTGGACCTTCATCGACGTGGGCGGCCGGATCCCGGCGAACCCACACTTGCCCGTGCCGAGCAATGCGCACTGGGCGCCGCTCGCGTCGATCGTGCAGGTGCCGTTCATCTGGCTGCTCGGGCCGACGCAGCTCGCGTCGCTACTGCCGTTCGTGCTGCTGGGCGCGCTGGCCGCGCCGCTCGGGTGGGCGATCGCGCGCGACGCCGGGGCGTCGCCGCTGGTGCAGGCCGGCTCGGGGATGCTGGGTGCGGTGCCGGGGCTGACCACGGTCTTCATGGCGCAACAGGACAACTTCGCCCTGACGATGGTGCTGGGCGGCACGGCGCTCTGGTTCACCTCGCGCGGCCTGCGCGGCCACGCGCGATCGTTCGTGGCCGCGGGACTGCTTATCGGGCTGGCGACGCTGGCGCGCACTGACGGGCTGCTGCTGGCGGCCGCCCCGGCCGCGGCCTTCGCTTGGGACCGCTGGCGGGCATGGCGCGGGCGAGCGCGGTCCCGGCCGGCTCCGCAGCGGCCTGCCGCGTCTCGGCCCAGGCGCGCCGGCCATCCCGTTCGTCGCCGCCGCGGGGTGCGCGCTCGCGTTCCTCGTCGTCGTCGGGCCATGGTGGATCCGCCAGCTCGCCGTCTTCGGCAGCATCTCGCCGTCCACCGGGGCCGGCATCCTGTGGCTGCGCTCCTTTGCCGAGCTCAACAGCGTGACGGCGCCCCGGACGCTGTCCGCCTTCCTGGCTCAGCCGCTCGGCGACCTCGTGGGCAGCCGCGTGATGGGGTTCGCGGCCGCGATCGGCATCTACCTCGCGCTCGTGTGCGCGCGTGTTCCTCGGCCCCGTTCGCCGCGATCGGCTGGTGGCGCCGGCGCCGGTCCGTCGAGACCGGGCCGTGGCTGGTGGCCGCGCTGGTGCTGCTGCTCGTGTCGGGCCTGCTCTTCGCGATCCACGTCCCCAACGGCATGTTCCTGCATGCCAGCGTGGCACTCGCGCCGCACACGTACTGGCTGGCCATGGAGGGGATCGTCGCGGTTGCCGGGTGGGCCGCGGCGCGGCGGCGCTCACTCGACGCGTGGCGGCTCGCCCGCCTGCTGGTCGTGCGGTGCTGGCCGTGGTGATCGCGGGATCCGCGCTCGCGGCCGACGCCGTCGGGTCGGGCTGGCAGGGCACGCTCGCGGATCGCCGGGAGCTGGCCGACGCGATCGACCGCCTGGCCGCGCCGGGAGACCGGCTGATGTCGGAGGACTCGGCCACGTTCGAGTACCTGACGGGGCACGGCGGGATCGTGTCGCCGGACGACCCGCTGCCGGTGATCGAGCGGGCGGCGCGGGCGTACGACGTGCGCTGGCTGATCCTCGAGCGCGAACGGAGCGGTGCGGGCGCTGGCGCCGCTGCTCGACGGCGCCGCGCCGCCCGACTGGCTTGGGCCGCCGGCGTTCGTGCTGCCAGGAGCAGCGGACACGGCGGTGACTGGCGCCGCATGCGGCCGCGCGTCGGCCGACTGCCGGTCGGTCGCCGCCGTCATCTACCCGGTCTGCTTCGATCAGGCGGCGCCCGGGTGCTCGCCGGGCGGGGCGGCGATGGCGAGCCGCGCCGTGAGCACGTGCCGGCTCGGCGCGGGCGAGCCCCATCCCGGGCTTCGCAGAGGCACCAGGTCGATGACCCGCCGCGAGGCGTGGCTGACGCGCCGGCGCCGTCTTCCTGCTCGCCATCGCCGTCCGCGCGCTCGCCGCCCTCGCCATCACGTTCCCCGTTCCCGAGGACACCGCCTACTACGTGGCGGTTGCCCGCAACCTCATCGAAGGGCATGGCCTCATCAGCGACGCGCTGTGGAGCTACCAGACGCCGCCGCTGGTCGTGCCGCGCGCCGCGTTCGAGGTCTGGCTGCCGCTGCCCACGTTCCTCGATGCGCTGCCCATGGCGCTCCTCGGCGCCACCTTCCGCGCGGCGCAGGTGTCGGCCGTGCTGGTGGGTGCGCTGGTCCCGGTGCTGGCCTGGCGCCTCGCCGCCGACGTGGCGGAGGAACGCGCCCTGCCTCGCGGCCGGGCCCGCACGCTGGCCCTCGGTGCGGGGCTCGTCGCGTGCGCGTACGGCCCGCTGGCGGTCTACGGTGTCCTCCCCGACTCGACGATGCCGTTCGCGGCGCTGGCGCTCGCGGCGTGCCTGCTGATGGCCCGGATCCTGCGCGACCCGCGGGGGGCGCGGCTCCGCGACGCGCGGCTGCTGGGCCTCGGTGTGCTGCTTGGGCTGGGAGCCCTGGCGCGCAACGAGGCGCTGTGGGTGGCGCTCACGTGGGCGCTCCTTGCCTGGTTCGCGATCGGCCGCCGCGGACGACCGCAGCCGGACGGCCGTGGCGGCGCCGCGGAGCGCCGGATGGCGGCCGCACCCAGGCTCGACCGGCGGACCCGCCTGCGCCTGATCGCGATCCCGGCCGTCGTGGCGATCGTGATCTACGTGCCCTGGATGGTGCGCGACTGGCTGGCGTTCGGCTCGCCGATGCCCGGCCAGACGCTGGCCAACGCCCTCTCCGTGAACGGGTTCGACATCTTCGCCTGGCAGGACCGCCCGACGCTCGCGCGCTACCTCGCGCAGGGGATCGGCGGGCTCCTGGGCGCGCGCGTCGAGGGCTTCCGGCACAACCTCGTGGACGTCCTGCTAGTGCCGGCCGTCCCGGCCGGGCCGATCGGGCTCGTCGCGCTGCCCTGGCAGGGGCGCGGCGGGCGCGTTGCGGCCGCTTCTCGTGCTCTCGATCGTGACGTTCACCGCTACGACGCTCTTCTTCCCCGTGGCCACCACGTGGGGCACGTTCCTCCACGCCGCGGGCCCCGTCCAGGTGCTGCTGCTCGTGTCCTGCCTGCTCGGGCTCGACGCGCTGATCGTCCGGGTCGGGCGGTGGCGCGGCTGGACGCGGCCGGTCGCCTGGCTGGGCCCCGTCCTGGTGGCGGCCACGGCCGTCCCCGTGCTGCTCGTCTCGGTCGCCTCGATCGCCGGCGTGGCGACCGACGCGCAGGCGCGCTACACGGCGCTCGCCGAGCGACTGACGGCGGCCGGCCTGCCGCCCTCGCAGGCCGCGCCGATCATCGCGGACTTCCCGATCTGGACGGCCTGGAGCATGCGGGTCCCGACGCTCGGCCTGCCCGACGAGTCGCCCTCGAGCGTGCTCGACCTGGCCCGCCACTTCGACGCGCACCTGCTGGTGGTGACCGACACGCACGGGATCTGGCCTGGGGTCCTGACGCAGGGCGGGCCGGACGCAGCGTGCTTCGTGCCGGTGGACCTGGCGGCCGACGGCGGCGCGGTCGCGAGCTGGCCGGAGGGCGGGTCAACGGCCGGCGCTGGCTCCACGGGCGGCGTGTCGGATCCGCTGGCGGACACCCGGGCCTACAGGATCGCCTGTGGCCAGTGAGGTGACCCTATACTCGCGCCCAATGGATGGCGCGGCCGAGCGCGAGGGCATGCGGCTCGACCAGCTCTACGCCGAGGCGAAGCAGCTGGTCAGCTACGGCGCGAACCAGCTGCGGTCGATCGCGACGCGGTACCGCGAGGTCTACGGGGACGTCCTCTCGACCCTGCGCCTGCAGCGCGCCGAACTGGAGGCGCTCGCTCCGGGCGACACCGACCCCGGTAACGAGGCGCGACGAGCGAGCCTGCTAGGCGGGGCTCGAGGCGATGAACGCCGAGCTGGGCGAGCGCCAGATGGAGCAGGCGAAGCTGGAGCTGGTGGTCGCCCATCTCGAGCGCGCGTGGCTGTTCCTCCAGCGGGGCGACGGCAGCCTCATCGGGGATGGTCCGCCTGCGATCGACGTTCCGACCGACGTGCAGATGCAGATCCTCGAGGCACAGGAGTCCGAGCGGCAGCGCCTGGCCCAGGAGGTCCACGACGGACCGGCGCAGGCCCTGACCAACGCGATCTTCCAGGTGGAGTTCATCGAACGGCAGCTCGACCGCGACCCTGCCGGAGCCCGCGCGGAGATCCGCTACCTGCGGGACCTGCTGCGGCGCGAGCTCGGCGACGTGCGCGCCTTCATCACGCAGCTGCGGCCCCCGCTGCTCGACGAGATCGGCCTGTACGGGGCGATCCGGGACCAGGCCGGCACGCTCGAGAGCTCGACCGGTGTGGGCGTCGACATGGACCTGGTCGCTCCCCCCGAGCAGCTCGGCGACACGCAGCAGACCGTGATCCTGCGTATCACGCAGGAGGCCCTGCAGAACGTGCGCCGTCACGCCGGCGCGCGCCATGTCAGGGTAGCCACGCGGCTGGAGGACGGCGACTGGGTGCTCGAGATCGCCGACGACGGACGAGGGTTCGATCCCGACGTGGCCAGCGAGGCCGCGGGCCGGAGTTTCGGACTGCGGTTCATGCGCGAGCGCGCCGAGCTCATCGGAGCGCGGCTGGAGCTGGTTGCGCGGCCCTCGGCGGGCACGCGTGTGTGCGTTACGATCCCCGCTGGGGCGGACAGGAGGTAGGGGGCAATGCCAGAGTCCTACGAGGGGCCGGATCGGCGACGGACACTTCCGGACCGGCGTGGGTCGTCGATGGTGAAGCTGCTGCTTGTCGACGACCACCCGTTCTTCCGGCTCGGCCTGCGCAACGTGCTCGAGCAGCAGCCGGACCTGGAGATCGTCGGCGAGGCGGAGGACGCGCAGCTGGCCATCGATGCGGCCGACCAGCTTGCCCCCGACATCGTCCTCATGGACCTGTCGCTGCCAGCTCCCGGCGGCATCGAAGCCACGGCCCGCATCAAGCGTGCCCTTCCCAGCGCCGCCGTGATCGTGCTCGCCCAGAACGAGGACGAGGATTCACTGTTCGACGCGATCAAGGCCGGGGCCGCCGCCTTCATCCTGAAGGACGTGAGCCCGGCGGACCTGGTGGCGATCATCCGGCGGGTCGGCGCGGGCGAGTACCTCATCAACGACAAGGTATTCGCCAGGCCGGCGGTCGCGAGCCGGGTCCTCAAGGAGTTTCGCGAGCTGTCGATCTACGGGCAGGACTCGCAGCCCATTTTCGCGCCGCTCTCGCCGCGCGAGGTGGAGATCCTCGACAACATCGCCCAGGGCATGACCAACAAGCAGGTCGCGTTCCAGCTCTCGATCAGCGAGCAGACCGTGAAGAACCACATGAGCAGCATCCTGCGCAAGCTGAGCGTGAACGACCGCACGCAGGCCGTCGTGTACGCCATGCGCCAGGGCTGGATCCGGATGCCGGAGGACTGAATGGCCCGGCCAACCGAGCCGGTGCCGACTCCTGGCGAGCCAGTCGCCGCCGCCCTCGCGGGGGCCGAGGAGCAGCTCGAGCGACTGGGTCGTGAGCTCGCCGAGATCGAGATGCTCGAGCAGCAGGCCCGCAGCGAGGCCGCTCGGCACGAGCAGCGGCGCGCGCAGGCGGCCGACCGCCTCGCCGCTTCCCAGGGCCGCCCCGACGCCGCGCCGGATGAGCTCCGCGACGCGGTCTCGCAGGTGGTGACGCTCACTCGCCGAAGCGCGATGATGGAATCCCAGGTGGACGTGCTGTCGGGCAAGCAGAAGGCGCTGGCGCGCTATCGCGACCACCTCGTCACGCTGGTGGAGGCCCTGCGGACCGCCGCCGAGTGGGTCCCCCGGGACTCGGCTCAGACCGATGTCACCGCCGCGCCGTCACTCCCGGTGAGCGTGTCCCGCGCCATCCTGTCCGCCCAGGAAGATATGCGGCGGGACATCGCCCGCGCCATGCACGACGGTCCGGCGCAAAGTCTGGCCAACATCGTGCTGCAGGCGCAGATCGTCGAGCGCCTCGTTCGCGACGACCCGGAGGCCGCGGTCCGGGAAGCCGGGGCGCTCGTCGAGGTCGTGCAGCACGCGCTCGACGCCACGAAGAGGTTCATCTTCAACGTGCGGCCCATGGTGCTCGACGACCTCGGGCTCGTGCCGACACTCCGGAGGCTGGCACGGGACCGGGGCCGCGAGGCGGAGGTTCCGATCGAGTTCGAATCGTTCGGCGCCGATCGCCGGCTTGGCATCGAGCTCGAGACCGGACTCTTTCGGATCATCGACGAGGCGACGGCCGGCTACGCAGCCCGGGAGCCATCGCGTATCAGGCGTGACCCTGACCTGGGAGCCCACGTCGCTGGCGGCCCGTGTGCAGGCCGTCTACGCCGCCGAGACGATCCTGGCGCTCCCGCCAGGCGAGGTGCCGCTCGCCGAACCCGCGCCGCGGGCCCGTGGCTCCCGGGAGCAGGGAGAAGACCTGCCACCTGCGCTTGCCGCGATGATCCTGGAGCAGCGCGAGGACGAGGCGGCTCGCGCGCCCGTCGCCCCGCCGGCACGCGAACAGGGATTGCCCGCTGCGACGTGGCGCGATATCGAGGAACGCGCCCGCTCGCTCGGCATGCAGGCGGAGGCGAGCGACGACGGGCGCTGCCTGGACCTGACGGTCCGGCTGCCCGACTGACCCGGTGACCCATGCGCGATCCGGTGCCGGGGGACACCGGAAGTACGAACTACCTACTGGACCTGTCGGTGACGATCCTGCATACTCGCGCTCCGGTCCGAACAACCGCGGCCGAGTCCGAAGGAAAGGAGGCACCTGCACACATGCTTCAGTACTTCATCGCGCGGCTCTTCGCTCGTGAAGAGGGCCAGGGTCTCGCGGAGTACGCCCTGATCCTCGCACTCATTGCGATCATCGCCATCGTCGCGCTCATCTTCCTTGGTGGCGCGATCAGCGGCATCCTGCACACCGTCGGGATCGTCCGTCTAGCTCGACATTCCGAAGCCAGCGAAGAGCGCCAGCCAGCCGGCTGGCGCTCTTCCATTCCATCCCCGCACTCGTGACAAGCGCCGGTCCGACGGCGCGGCAGCCACAGGGGAGCGCACGCCTCGACTCCCAGACGTACTGGGACATTCGTAGGGTCGAACCCATGAGATGCGGGTGCTACAGTGTTGCCGCCTGTCACCTAGGGGGATCGGGGGAGCACTAATTTGAAACGGTCAAGTCGCCTCATCATCCTCGTCGGAGTCATCCTCGCGGTGGCCGCGTTCGCCGGCATCCTCTGGTGGGGCCGGAACGGAACAACGTCGTCCACGGGCGGCGCCGGCGCCGCCGCAACGGTGGCGTCGACGACGCAGGTCGTGCAGGCCGCCGCCAACATCCCGCTCGGGGCCGTCGTCACTGCCAGCCAGGTAGCGGTCAAGGCCGTCCCGGTGACCAGCGCCCCGCCCGATGCGTTCAGCGACCCGTCGCAGGTCGTGGGACGGATCGCGCGCCAGCCCATCATCTCGGGCGACACCATCACGACCGCCGACTTCGCGAGCGGGAACACGGCGCAGGGCGACCAGATCGTCGAGGCCCTGAAGCCGGGCTTCCGGGCGATGGCCGTGGAGGTCGACCAGGGCACGCGGCGTCGGGACGCTGATCCAGCCCGGCGACCGGGTGGACATGGTGCTCGCGCTTCACCATCCAGGAGTATCTGCCGCAGCCGTCCACCGGACCCCTCAGCAGTCAGCCGCCGGTGGCCCTTCCCGCCCAGCCAGTGACCGTCAAGGACATCCTCGAGAACCTCGAGGTCCTGGGCACGCTGACGCCGCCGGTCACCACGACCGCGAACGGCCAGTCCCAGCAGCAGGCGGCGCCCTCCCCGGGCGCGGCCGTCGGACTCAACAACCAGCAGATGATCGTGATCCTCGCGGTGACCGCGCAGCAGGCCGAGGTCATCAAGTACGCCCAGGTCGAGGCCGTCAGCAACACGGCCACCGGCGCCACGATCATGCCGATCACGCTGATCCTGCGTGCCCCGGCCGACGCATCGGCACCGCCGGACAAGACCAGCGGCATCGTTCTGAAGACCCTGGTCGACCAGTACGGCGTGCTGCCCCCCGCCCTTCTCTCGGGGACACTGCCTACCAAGTAACGGATCACGGTTCAGGGCGGTTGGCCGGGCCACCCGCCCTGAACCCGTCCCGCCGCCACGCCAGGCGGCACCAGCAGGAACCACGCACGCAGGCATGAGCGACCGGATCAGAGTCCTGATCGTGGATGACATCCCGGAGACCCGGGATCATCTCGCGAAGCTGCTCGGCTTCGAGACCGACATGGAGGTGGTTGGCGCCGCCGAGTCGGGCCCGGAGGCGCTCGAGCTTGCCCAGCGCCTGCACCCCGACGTCGTCCTGATGGACATCAACATGCCCGGCATGGACGGCATCGCGACGAGCGAGCAGCTCGGATCCCTGGTCCCCTCCGCCGCCGTGATCATGATGAGCGTGCAGGGCGAGGCGGACTACCTTCGCCGATCCATGCTGGCGGGGGCTCGCGAGTTCCTGGTCAAGCCGTTCAGCGCGGACGAGCTGACCACGTCCATCCGAAAGGTCCGCGAGCACGAGGTCGAGAAGCAGTCACGCGCCGCCGACCGCGCGGACGGCCGCCGCACCTGCCCGCGCGGGGGAGCACCATGATCGATCCGGGTCGGTCATCACGCTCTTCTCGCCCAAGGGAGGAGTGGGCCGCAGCACGATCGCCGTCAACGTGGCGGTCGCCGCCGCCCAGGACGGCCGGAAGGTCGCCCTGGTGGACGGCAGCCTGCAGTTCGGCGACATCGCCGTGATGCTGAACCTCGATCCCCGAAGGCGATCCCTGGCCGACCTCGTGCCGGAGATGGAGGCGGGCGTGCCGGAGTCGCTGGACGGCGCCCTCGTCCACCACGATTCCGGCATCGACGTGCTGCTGGCGCCGCCCACTCCGGAGACGGCGGAGCTGGTGACGCCGGCCTACATGCGCGGGGTACTGGCCAGGCTCCGCTCCGATCACGACCTGGTCATCGTCGACACGCCACCGGTCCTCAACGACATGGTCCTGATGATGCTCGACGTGGCGGACCGCATCGTGGCGGTCCTTACCCTCGAGATCACGAACATCCGGAACCTCCGGGTGTTCCTGGAGGTTGCCCGCCAGCTCGGCTACGACGACGGACGGCTCTGCCTGGCGCTCAACCGGGCGGATTCGTCCCTGGGCATCCGGGTCGCCGACGTGGAGCGGTCGCTGGGCCGGAAACTCGACCATTCCATCGTCAGCGACGGTCGAAGCGTCGTGTACGCCCTGAACCGCGGCGTCCCCTTCGTCATCAGCAACCCCGAGGCGCAGGTGAGTCAGGACCTGTTCCGCCTCGCGCGTGACCTGTCCGGCACGCAGCCCGGCGTGCGGGAAGCCGAGTCGCCCCAGCGCTCGGCCCAGCGCCGCTCGATCTTTGCCTGGCGATGACCATCATGCGAACCTGAGGGAGCGCACCAATGTCCCTGCTCAGACGAATCGAGAGCGCCCGGCCTGCCAGCGACGGTTCGCTTCCGGCACCCACTCCGCCGGCGGCCCCCGGCGCGCCCACTCCCCCGGCGCCCCCGGCCGAGGCCGCGCCCCGCACCGCCGGGGCGGCCCGCAGCGTCCCGCAGATCCCGGTCCGCGAGTCGTTCCGCGATGTCAAGTTCCGGATCCAGACCCGGGTGATCCAGGACCTCGATCCGAAGCTGGACCTCTCGAACCAGGTCGAGGTCAGGCGCCAGATCGAGGAAGTCTTCGGCCGGGTCATCGACGAGGAAGGCCTCGCGCTGACGCGCGCCGAACGCGTTCGCATGCTGGAGCAGATCACCGACGAGATCATCGGCCTCGGCCCGCTCGAGCCACTGCTGCGCGACGAGAGCATCACCGAAGTGATGGTGAACGGCCCGCGGCAGGTCTACATCGAGCGCGGCGGGCGCATCGAGCTCACCAACGTGGTCTTCCAGAACGACGACCACGTCATGCGGATCATCGACCGGATCATCGCGCCCATCGGGCGGCGCGTGGACGAGTCGTCGCCAATGGTCGACGCGCGCCTCACCGACGGATCCCGCGTCAACGCGATCATCCCGCCGCTGTCGCTGGTCGGCCCGGTGGTGACCATCCGGAAGTTCGCGGCGTCGCCGTTCACGGTGGACGACCTGATCCGCTTCGGGACGGCCACGCCCGAGATGTTCGA
Organism: uncultured Chloroflexia bacterium; assembly: GCA_963759135.1. Lineage (GTDB taxonomy): Bacteria > Chloroflexota > Limnocylindria > Limnocylindrales > CSP1-4 > JAJYNJ01. Next base: position 16,354 of record CAVWXU010000027.1, read on the forward strand.
CTTCCTGAAGGCCTGCGTCGAGGCGCGGCTCAACATCTTCGTCTCCGGCGGAACCGGCTCGGGCAAGACCACCACGCTGAACGTCCTCTCGTCGTTCATCCCGAACGACGAGCGCATCGTGACCATCGAGGACGCCGCCGAGCTCCAGCTGCGCCAGGAACACGTGGTGACCCTCGAGGCTCGGCCCCCGAACATCGAGGGCCGCGGCGCCATCCCGATCCGCGAGCTCGTGCGGAACGCGCTCCGCATGCGCCCGGATCGCATCGTCGTGGGCGAGGTCCGGTCGGGCGAGGCGCTCGACATGCTGCAGGCCATGAACACCGGCCACGACGGCTCGATGTCCACGGGCCACGCGAACACGCCGCGCGACATGCTGGCGCGCCTCGAGACGATGGTCCTCATGGCCGGCGTGGAGCTGCCGCTGCGCGCGATCCGCGAGCAGATCTCCTCGGCGGTCGATCTCATCGTCCATCAGAACCGCCTGAAGGACGGCCAGCGCAAGATCGTGGCGATCACCGAGGTCCAGGGCATGGAAGGTGACGTCATCGTGATGCAGGACGTCTTCGTCTTCGAGCAGACGGGCGTCGTGGACGGGAAGATCACCGGCCGGCTTAAGCCGACCGGCATCCGCCCGAAGTTCGTCGAGAAGTTCGAGGTTGCCGGCATTCATCTGCCCCCGGGCCTCTTCGGCTTCACGTACTGAGCAATGGGGGGTACAGTGCGAGGCGGAGCGTCGAGATGATCAACCCGACTCTGTTCGGTCTGGCGGTCGTGGCCGGCCTCGCCATCCTGCTGCTCGCGATCGGCTTGTCCGGTGCCGGGGGTACCAGCGTGACCGAGCGCCTGGAACGCTACGTATCCGGGCGCGGCGCGCAGGAGAAGAAGGCGGGCGCCCCTTCCCTTGCCGAGCTGCTGCAGAACTCTGAAGCGCTCGCCAGCCTGAACAAGGGGCTGGAGGAGCGCGACTTCGGCGCCAACCTCGCACGCGACATCGCCCGGGCCGACCTGCGCCTCAAGGTCAGCGAGTACCTCGCGATCTGGACGGTCAGCACGCTCGGCATCCCGCTGCTGATGATCCTGCTCAGCCCCTTCGTGACGGTGTTCTCGAGTCCGCTCGTCTGGGTGATCGGCGCGGTCATCGGGTTCATGATCCCGCGCATCTGGCTCGGGCGCCGGAGAGCCGGCCGACTCAAGGCATTCAACGGGCAGCTCGCCGATACCATCACGCTGATCGCGAACGCGCTTCGCGCCGGCTCCTCGTTCCTCCAGGCAATCGAGCTCGTCGTGCGGGAGACCCGCCCCCCGATCGCGACGGAGTTCGGCCGCGTGATCCGTGAAGTCAACCTCGGGCTGCCGTTCGACCAGGCGCTCGAGAACATGCTGCGCCGGGTGCGCTCGGACGACCTCGAGCTGATGGTCACGGCGATCTCGATCCAGCACCAGGTGGGCGGCAACCTCGCGGAGATCCTGGACTCGATCGCCTTCACCATCCGCGAACGCGTCCGGATCAAGGGCGAGATCCGCACGCTGACGGCGCAGCAGCGAATGTCCGGGTACGTGGTGGGGTTCCTCCCCATCGGCCTGACCGGGATCCTGTTCCTGATCGCGCCGAACTTCCTGGCGCCGATGTTCCGCAAGCCCCCGGCGGTCCTGGGGCTGCCCGCGGGCCTCATCGTGCTCTCCATCGCGGCGTTCTCGATGTTCATGGGGTTCATGATCATCCGCCGCATCGTCGACATCGAGGTCTGAGCCATGCCGCTCCTCACCGTCCTCGTCGGCCTGGTCCTGGCGCTCGGCATCCTGCTGGTCTTCGTCGGCGTCGCGCAGTCCCTGCCGGCGGACGCGGTCCAGGCACGCCTCACACAGCTCGGCACGATGCAGGCGAAGAACCTCGAGGAACTGGAACTCCAGCAGCCGTTCTTCGAGCGCACGGTCCGGCCTTTCGCGCAGCGCCTGTCCGGGATTGGCCAGCGGGTGACCAGTTCCGCCCAGGCCGGCCGCACGGAGAAGCGACTCGCGATGGCGGGCCACCCGGGCAACATGCGCACCAGCGACTTCCTCGGGCTCAAGATCGTGATCGGTCTGGCCGCGGCGGCCGCAGCCTTCCTGGTCTTTGCGCTGATCGAGGGCAACGTCCTGGTGGGCGCGCTGCTCGCCATCGTCGGGGCCGGCGTCGGCTATCTCGCGCCGGAGTTCTGGCTCGGGCGCCGCATCCGTGCGCGCCAGCACAAGATCCTCCTCTCGATCCCCGATGCGCTGGACCTCCTGACGATCTCTGTGCGCGCCGGCCTCGGGTTCGACGCGGCGCTGGCCAAGGTCACGGAGAAGCTGCCGGGGCCGCTCTCGGACGAGTTTCGCCGCGCGCTGGCCGAAGTCCGCGTGGGCAAGCAGCGCCGGGAGGCGCTCCGCGACATCGTGGGCCGGACAGAAGTGCCGCCGCTGACGAACTTCATCGGCGCGGTGATCCAGGCGGAGCAGCTCGGCGTGTCGATCAGCAAGGTGCTGCAGGTGCAGTCCGAGCAGCTGCGCATCGAACGCCGGCAGCGTGCAGAGCAGGCCGCCGCCCAGGCCCCCATCAAGATGCTGTTCCCGCTCGTCGGCTGCATCTTCCCCTCGCTGTTCGCCGTGATCCTCGGTCCGGCGCTTATCCTCATCGCCGTCAACATCGGCGGCGGCGTCCCGTAGGAGCCGCCGTTCCCGGACCAGGCGTGCGCAGCGGGCTCACCCGCTCCCGCGCAGCCGCAGCCGCATGAGCCCTCCGGCTGCCGGCTCGCCTGAACGAGTGGCCGGTGCGGCCACCGTGCGAGTCGAGCGGACCGATGCGCTCCTCGCCTCGCACGTCCGGACGGCGTCGTCGGTCTGGGCCAGGTTCCGCGGCCTGATGGGCCGCGGGGCGCTGACACCGGGTGAGGGGCTGTGGCTCCCGGGCGACACGAGCATCCACATGCTGTTCATGCGGATCCCGATCGACGCGGTGTTCCTCTCGCCCGTGGCCCCCGACGACGGTGCGGGTCCCGGTCCAGGTTCCGGGCCCGGCTGGCGCGTGGTCGAGATCCGGCCCCGCCTCCCGCCCTGGACCGGCGTCGTCTGGTACGTCCGCAAGGCACGAGGCTGCCTGGAACTGGAGGCGGGCGCGGCCGAGCGGGCCGGCCTGCGAGTGGGCGACGTCGTGCTATTCGAGCCCGCGCCGACGACCGCGGCGCCCGACGTTCCATAGGGCAACGCCCGCGGTTTGTCAGGGCGACGCCGCGGCGTTGGCGTCCAGTCCCGGCGGCCGACTGATCGAGGCGGCCACGGCAGGCGCGAGCAGGGGCGCCCAGCATCCGCCGAGCGCCACCAGCGGCAGCAGCGGCCCCGGCAGCCACGCGAGGAGCGGCAGGACGAGCCCCCACGGGCGGCCCCGTGCCGCGAGCAACGCCGCCGGCAGCACGAGGAGCACCAGGTAATGGGGCCAGAGCAGCGGGACCACGAGAACGGTGGCCATGGCCGTCGCAACAAGCCCGCCCTCCGTGTCCCGCCGTGACGTGACGACCACCGCCGCCAGTGCCAGGACTGCCCCCGCCGCGAACAGCGCCAGCGGTATCGGATCCGGAAGGCCGGCGCGGACGGCCACGCTGGCGATCCCGACATCGCTCGAGCCCGGGCCCGCGCCCTGGAGGTTCTCGAGAAGCCGCACGTACGCCTGCCAGGCGCCGACCCCGGCCACCGCCGCCGACCCCAGCACGAGGACCACGCCGGCCGCGACCGTGGCGAGCAGCGCCGCCATCGCCGTGGGCGTGCGCCGCCACATCCACCACAGCGGCAGGATTGCCACCTGTGGCCGCACGGCGATGGCCAACGCGGCCAGGACTCCGGCGCCAAGCTCGCCCCGGGCATCCTGCATCCGGGGCGACGCCCGGCGCGCCGTCCAGCGCCAGCTCGCGGCGCCGGCCACCAATACGAACAGGCTCACGTTGCCCAGGTTCAGATCGAGCAGCGTCGGCAGCGACAGGCAGGCGACTCCGAAGGTGGAGAGTCGCACCCATCGCGGGACTGGCAGCACCACGCAGGCCAGCACGAGCGCCACGACGTGGAGCCATTGCCAGGCGGTGGCCGCCGCGGGCGGCGTCAGCGGGACGAGTGCGAGGAGCATCACCGCCAGCGGCGGAGGGTAGAGGTAGATGCCGTGCGGCCCGGGCGCGAACGCACCCTGTTGCGTCACGGCCTGGTAGAGCGGTAGCCCGGCTGCCAGGCGGCGCGCAGCGGCGTCGTATGCCGCGAAGTCGTACGCCGAGCCACGACTGCCCTGGAACGCGATGAGCGCCCCCAGGAGCACCACAGCGCCGACCACGGCCAGGACGAGACCGGCCAGGTCGGGGGTGACGAGTCGTAGTCGCCACCACGGGCGGGCAGCGGTGCCCTGAGCGGTCGTGCCCCGGCCGGGCGCGGGCTGCGCCGGATCGCTGTGCGTCACGATCCGGGCATCCGACGGCTCACAGCGACCGATGATAAGCGCTGGGTAACGCCCCGCGACGATCATCCGCGGCGTGTTCGCGCTGCTCGACATCCTGCTGCCACCGCGATGCCCTGGCTGCGGGGTGGAGGGAGCCCCGATCTGTCCGCGGTGCATGCGGCCGCTCGAGCGGCGGCTCGACGAGCCACCAGGCCTCCCGGTCGGGCTCGCCGCCGACCTGCCCGACGGCCTCGCCCAGCTCGAATGGTGTGCTGCGTTCACCGGGCCGGTCCGCGCGGCACTGCTGGCACTCAAGTACGACGGCGAGCGGCGCGTGGCGGAGCCGCTGGGCCGGGCGGCCGCGATGCGCTGGCGGCGCGCCGGGTGCGGCGGCGCGGTCGTGGTCCCGGTCCCGATCCACGCGGAGCGGTTGCGACAGCGAGGCTACGACCAGGCGGTCCTGCTGGCCGGCGTCGCGGCGCGGGAGCTCAGGCTGCCCATGGTTCCGGCGCTGCAGCGCGCCACCGCGACGGCGGCGCAGTACCGGCTCGGTCGGGCGGGCCGCGCCGCCAACGTGGGACATGCGTTCGAGTGCCGCGCACCGCACCTGGCCCGAGTCCGAGGGCGTCACGTCCTCCTGTTCGACGACATCGTCACGACCGGGGCCACGCTGAGCGCGTGTGCGTCGGCGCTCTACGCGGGCGGCGCCAGGTGCGTGTCCGCGCTGACGGTCGCGCGAGAACGGTGAGGGCTCGGGCGGTGCGGTCGCAGACGAGAACCACCGTGTCGTCGCCATGCCCCGGTGTCCCGGCCGCTCGCGCCCTCGCACTGCTCGGCAGCGCTCGCCGGCCCGGACCTCCGGCCGCCCGACCCCCCTCTTCAGGGCCAGCCGGGACCGGTCACCCCGGGCGGTAGAATCGGGCGCAAGGAGGTCCAGCCGTGCGAACGACCGTCAAAGGCAAGAACCTCGACGTTCTCGAGCGCGACCGCCGCTATGCCGAACAGAAGATGCAGCGGCTCTCGCGCCTCCTCGACGACCGCAGCGAGGTCATCGTGGAGTACTCGGTCGAGCACAACCGGAGCGCGGACGAGACGCACATCGCGGAGTTGACGCTCCTGCTGGACGGGCGGCCGGTTCGGGGGGTCGCGCGTGCCGCCACGTTCAGGGCGGCCACGGACATGGCGCTCGACAAGCTTGAACACCTCGCAGTGGAGCACAAGGAGCGGCCGCGCACCCGGAGCCGGTCGGAACAGGCCAAGACGATCCTCCGCTCGCTCGCCGACGAAGCTCCCGAACCCGAGGATCGCGACGGCGGCACGGCGATCGTCAAGGTGAAGCGGTTCGCGATCGAGCCGATGTTCGAGGAAGACGCCGTCGCCCGGATGGAAGAGCTGGGCCACACGTTCTTCCTCTTCGTCAACGCGGAGAACGAGCGCGTGGCGGTCCTGTACCGGCGCCGCGACGGCGACTACGGCATGATCGAGCCCACGATCGGAGGGGCGTACACGCCCGGCCGGAAGTAGTGACGAGCCAGTTCGCGTCGTTGTTGGCCGAGGGTCCGGCCGCGGGTCCAGAGGGGATGCGCAGGGGCGAGCGGTGACCGGCGGGGCGCCGGCTTTCAGGCAGGCCAGGTCTCGCGCGGCGTCAGCCGGTACGATCCCGCGTCGCGCTCCATGATCCGCGCCACCACGAGGTGGCGGCGCAGTGATGCAACGTCCTCGTGCACGGTGGCGAGCCGCGCGTTCACCTTCCGCTTCGGGTACCGCTCACCGGGCGAGAACAGCGACTCGGCCACGTAGCGCAACAGCAGCAGGCGCTTCTTCTCGTCGGTCGGGATCTGCGTCACGCGGCCATCGACGATGCTCGCCCGCAGAACCCTCGCGTCGTACGCGGGACGGAGCGCCCCGTCGGGCCCGGGCGCCATCGCCGGCCGCTCCGCGCCCCCGCGCCCGGCGGCGTCAAGCTGGCGACCTACCTCGGCCAGCCGCTCTGCTCGGAGGGTGTACTCGACGAACGGGCGTCGGTCGCGGGATTCGACGAGTCCCGCCTCGCGCAGCCTGCGCAGGTGGTGCACCGCCGTGGCCGGCGTCAGGCCCAGCGCGTCGGCGAGCTCGGTCACGGCCATCGGCCGCTCGGAAAGCAGGCCAACGATCCGCAGCCGCGATGCGTCCGAGAGCGCCTTCAGGGCGCGGAGCAGGTCGAGATCCATCCGCCGCGGCTCCTCCAGGTGGCAGTGATTTGATATCTATCTCATCGTCAGTCTACCAGTCGCTTCGATGGACGCCAAACCCGACACCCGCTACGATCGGACCATGCTGACTGATCCCCTCGCGGCGCTGTCTGGGCGCCGTGTCGGCGCCCACCTGCCCCTGGGCGGCGGCATGGTCAAGGCCGTCGACCGTGCCCGCGCGATCGGGGCGACCTGCCTGCAGGTCTTTGCCGACAATCCGAGCACGTGGCGCCGTCGCCCGGAGCCGCCATCCGATCTGCCGGCATTCCAGGCACGACTTGTCGAGGACGACGTGCTGCCGCTCGCCGTGCACGGCCCGTACCTGCTGAACCTGGCGGCGTCGGACGAGACGATCTGGGAGCGCACCATCGACGCGCTGGTCGCCGAGCTCCGCATGTCGCACCGGTACGGGGCTGCGTTTCTCAACGTGCACATCGGATCGCACCGAGGGCACGGGCCGGAGGTGGGAGTGGCCCGCATTGCGGCCGCCGTCCGACGAGCGCTCGGCGAGGTCACGGCGACGGACCGAGCACCCCTGCTGGTCCTCGAGAACTCGGCCGGTGGCGGCGACGGGCTGGGCGGCACGGTCGAGGAACTCGCCGAGATCCTCGACGCCATCGGGGGCGCGGGCGTCGACACGTCCCGCGTGGGCTTCTGCCTCGACACCGCCCACGCCTGGGGGGCCGGCTACGAGATCTCCCGACCCGACGAAGTGGACCGGCTGATGGACCGGTTGCAGGGCGCGCTCGGCGTTGGGCGGATCGCCATGGTTCACCTCAACGACTCCAAGGCGTCGCTCGGCTCGCACGCAGACCGGCACGAGCACATCGGCGCCGGCGCGATCGGCCCGGCCGGCCTGCGGCGGGTGCTGCTCCACCCCGCCCTCGAGCACGTGCCCTTCTACCTCGAGACGCCTGGCATGGACGAGGGCTTCGACGCGGTCAACATGGAACGCGTCCGCACGATCCTGCGCGGCGAGCCGCTCCCGGAACTCCCGCCCGCCGCGGCGCACGCACGGGGCTCGCGATCGCGCACCGCCCCGGACTGACCGAGCCGCCCGGCGCCGGGTCCAACCTTTCCGCCCACCTTGCAGCGCTGGAGCAAGCGGGTCACCCCGGCGGTACCAACGGGCTATACCGGTGCGCACACGCGACGTCGATCATGCGCAGCATGAGCGTGCAGGACCCGCGCGGATTCAACGACTGGCTGCGGGCCCAGCTGAAGGCGAAGCGCATGTCGCAGCGCCAGCTGGCGCAGCAGGCCGGCGTGGACCACTCGACGATCTCCCGCCTCGTCCGCGGCGACCGGACACCATCGCTGGGGACGGCGACGAAGCTCGCTCGCGGACTGCGCGAGATCCTCGACGAGTCGGACTCGCCCGTCTACTTCGGCCACGTGGGCGGTAGCCACCACGAACCCGACGGCGCGGGTGGAGTACGCACTGCGGGCGGACGACCTCCTGCTCGAGATGCACGTGCGCCAGGTCATGGACTACTACCTGGCCGTCCGCGCCCGGCGGGCTTCGCCCAACGGCAGCGGCGGGAACGGAACCGGCAACGGCGCCCGTGCTCCGATGCTGCTGCGGCCCATGCGGAGCGCCGCAAGCGGTGCGGCCCTCAGCGGCCACCGCTCCCCGGAGCGCGCCTGAACAGCCGCTCCTGCTTCAGAACGCAGCGCCGGGTCCCTCCTCCCCGGCCGTCGCGACCCCGGATGCCGGCCCGTCCCGAGCAGGGCCGGCATCCGTTTGTTCGGTCAGGTCGCGGGGCCGACCGCCTCCTACGGTCGCGGGAGAGCCGGCGACCTCGCCGCCACGCGCCGTGCCCGTCGCCCGGCCCTTGGTCTTGGGCGACAGGACGTACACGATGCTGCCGAGCACGACCACCGTGAGCACGCTGATGGCGCGGTCGACGACCGTGATCGCCAGCGCCTGGTCGGACGGCACGTGATACACCGCCGTGAGAAGCCCCACCACGGCCCCCTCCACGAACCCCAGCCCGGCGGGAGTGAGCGGGATGGCCGTCAGCAGCGACGCGGAAAAGGCGACGAACGCCGTGCCGCTCATGCCCAGGTGGACGTCGGAGAACCCGAGCGCCGCGATCACCAGGTAGAGCCGCGTCGCCTCCGTGGTCCAGATCAGCACGGTCACGACCCCGATGACGGGCACCTGCCGCACGCCGATGCCGAAGACGCCCTCCTCGAAGCGCTCGTAGAGCGAGACGAGCCGCTCCGGCACGGGCAGCACGTCGAGCAGCCGCCGCCCGAAGTTGCGCAGGGTGAACAGCCCGACGGCGAGCAGCCCGACCACGGCGAAGCCGACCACGAAGATCACCTGGACCTCTCGGGGCATGCCGCCGCGGAAGCTCCAGAACCCGGCCGCGAGCCCGAGCATCACGATTACGAACAGGTCGAAGATCCGCTCGATGAACACCGTGCCGAGCGTGCGGCTCAGGGAGACCGCGTAGTTCAGCCGGAACAGCCACGCGCGGTAGACGTCGCCGAGCTTCGCCGGCACCACGCAGTTCACCAGCCAGCTGATGAAGATGATCTCGGTCGAGTCGCGCACCGACACGTCGGACCCGGCGGCCCGCAGCAGCAGCTTCCAGCGCAGACCGCGCAGCGGGAAGCCCAGGTAGTAGGCCGCGAAGGCGGCCAGCAGCAGCCACGGATTCGCGCCCAGGATCAACCCCGGCAGCTGGTTCAGCTTGAAGCCCGGGAGGCTGATCGCCAGCAGGACCAGCACCATGATCGGGACGAGGATGGACACCAGTGTCCGCGGCTGGCGCAACCGCCGGCCCAGCGAGATCTGGTCCACGGTGACCTCGGGTCCCGCGGGCATGTCGGCCGCGGGCAGGTCGGCCCTCGCCACATCCGCCCCGGTCACGCCGGCCCCGGTGATGTCGGCCGCGGGCACGTCCCCCGGGGCGAGCCCTCACCGTCGCTCACGCCCCGACCCCCCGACCGTTCCCGCGCATCCGCTGCACCGCCTTCGCCACCGGCATGAAGCCGCGCGCGAGGAACGAGGCCCGCTGCGTGACCAGCGACGACCCGCCGACCGTCGCCAGCGCCAGCCGCAGCTGCTCCGCGGACTCGATCGGGCCCGGCAACGCGGTATACGCGACGCCCACCTCCATCAGCGTGTGCGCGTCGGACACGGCCACGCCCGGCAGCCCGTGGTCGTGGGCGAACTGGGCGGCGAGCTCGTTGGCACTCCCGAAGGGGACGCGGGCGTTGAACGCCTCGATGTAGTCCACCAGGTGGACGATCCGCTCGAGCCGGTCCGTGCCGTCCTTCGCCGCCGAGCCGCGGAAACGGTCGAACGGGTGAGGGATGCCCGCCAGCCCGCCCTGGCCGTGGATGCGCTGGATCGTCTCCTCCGCCGTCAGCCCGGACGGGATCGCCTCGGTGATCCAGATCGCGACGATGTCGCCGTCACGCGAGCGGACCTCCTCGCCCACGATGACCGTCAACCCCTCCGGCGCACGATCGCGGACCTCGAGTGCCCCGTCGACGCGGTCGTGGTCGGTGATCGCGAGGTGGGTGATGCCCTGCTCGGCGGCCTTTCCCACGACGCGGACGGGATCGCTCAGCGAGTCGAACGAGCGTCCGGTGTGGCAGTGCAGGTCCACGAAGCAGCGGGGGACGATCGCTGGGGTGCGATCCACCGGCGATCAGATCTGCTGCACGAGCGACTTCTTGAAGAAGTCGTAGTGCTCGAGCGCCAGCCCGGTCCCGAGTGCGACGCAGTTCAGCGGGTTCTCGGCCACGTGGCAGGGCACGCCAGTGACCTGCGTGAGGAGCTTGTCGATGTTGCGCAGCATCGAGCCACCGCCCGACATCACCATGCCCTTGTCGATGATGTCGCTCGAGAGCTCCGGCGGCGTCTGCTCGAGCACCTGCCGAACGGCCGCGACCACCTGCTGGAGGGGCTGCTCGATCGCCTCCATGGCCTCGGAGCTCGTGAACGGGATGGTGCGCGGCAGTCCGGCGATCAGGTCCCGCCCCCGGACCTCCATGTTCATCTCCCGCTCGAGCGGCAGCGCGGTCCCGATCTGGATCTTGACGTCCTCGGCGGTCCGCTCGCCGATCATCAGGTTGTACTTCTTGCGGATGTAGTTGGCGATCGCTTCGTCGAAGCGGTTGCCGCCGACCCGGAGGCTGGTGCTCACCACGATCCCGCCGAGCGCGATGATCGCGATCTCCGTGGTGCCGCCGCCGATGTCGATCACCATGTTCCCGGACGGCCCGCTGATGGGCACGTTGGCCCCGATGGCCGCCGCCAGCGGCTCCTCGATCAGGTACGCCTCGCGGGCGCCTGCCTTGAGGGCCGCGTCGCGGACCGCCCGCTTCTCCACGCTCGTCACGCCGGACGGGACGCTGATCATGACGTCCGGCTTCAGCATGCTGCGGCCGGCCTTGCGGATGAAGTAGCGCAGCATCGCCTCGGTGATGACGTAGTCGGCGATCACGCCGTCCTTCATGGGGCGGATCGCCTGGATGTTGCCGGGGGTGCGGCCGATCATCTCCCGGGCCTCCTCGCCGACCGCGACGATCTGGTTGTCGTCGCTGACGGCCACCACGGAGGGCTCCTGGATGACGATGCCCCTGCCCTTGACGTACACGAGCACGTTGGCCGTGCCCAGGTCGATGCCGATCTTCATGCCGTGCCGGTGACGGTCCCTTCTGCGAGGCGCTCGATGCGGGCGCCGAGGCCCACGAACTTGCCCTCGATGTTCTCATAGCCGCGATGCACGTGGTGGGCACCACGGATTGTCGTGGTTCCGTCGGCCGCGAGCGCGGCCAGGATCAGCGACGCGCCCGCCCGGAGGTCTCCGATCTCCACCGTGGCCCCGCGGAGCCGAGACGGCCCGCTGATGGTCGCATGATGACCGTCCAGCACGTCCAGCGTGGCGCCCATGCGCGCCAGCTCGCCGAGCCACTCGAGGCGATCCTCGAAGATCGTCTCGTGCAGGCGGCTGGTGCCGCTCGCCTGCGTGAGCAGCACGCTCGTCGGCGGCTGCAGGTCCGTGGCGAACCCGGGGTACGGCGCGGTCACCACGTCGCAGGCCCGGTATGCGCCGCTGCCCCGGGGAGCGGCGTGGACCTCGATCGTGTCGCGTCCGCAGGCGACCTGCACGCCCATGTGCAGGAGCACGTCGAGGAACGAGCCCAGGTGCTCGCAGGGTGCGCCGTGGAGCGTGACGTCGCCGCCGGCGACCGCTGCCGCCACCACGAACGTGCCCGCCTCGATCCGGTCCGGGACGACGGCGTGCTCCGCGCCACGCAGCCGGCGCCGGCCCTGGATCTCGATCGTGTCGGGGTCCGTGCGCTCGACCTCCGCGCCCATCTTTCGGAGCAGGCTGATCAGGTCGTCCACCTCCGGCTCCTGCGCCGCCGGCCGGATCACGGTGCGGCCCTCGGCCAGCGTGGCGGCGAGCATCGCGTTCTCCGTGCCCATCACGGTCACGTTGGGGAAGCGGATCTCGGCGCCGCGGAGGCGGCCGGGCGCCTTCGCGAAGTAGTAGCCGTTCCGGTAGTCGATCTCCGCGCCGAGCGCGCGCATCGCGTCCACGTGCAGGTTGACGGGGCGCCGCCCGATGCGGTCCCCGCCGGGGTTGCTCATGATGACCTGCCCGAAGCGGGCGAGGAGCGGGCCGAGCAGGATGAAGCTGGCACGCATCTTGGCGGCGGCCTCGAGCGGCACGAACAGCCAGTCGACGTCGCCGGAGGCGACCTCGTACACGTTGGGGACCGGGTGGTCGACCACCACGCCCAGGTCGCGCAGCGTCTCGACCATGACGCGCACGTCCTCGATCTCCGGGACGTTGGTGAAGCGGCACCGCTCGCCCGTGAGCGTGGCAGCGGCCAGGAGCTTCAGAGCGGCGTTCTTGGCGCCGCTGATGGCGACGTCGCCGTGCAGCGGGACGCCGCCCTCCACGCGGAACACCTCGTGCGGGACGGGCGGGGGCTGGTACTCCCAGTGGAAGAGCCGGGCGTCTGCCACGGCCGTCACCCGTGGTGGCGCGGACCCTCGCGCCGGCGTCGCTCCGCGACCCTGATCCGCAGGAGCGCCTTCTGCAGCCCGGCGCGCGCCCGCGCCAGGTCCGGCGGCTCGAGATATCCGGCGGCCTCCAGCGTCCGCTCCGCTTCCTCGCGTGCGAGCTGGGCGCGCTGCAGGTCGATCTCGGTACCGAGCTCGGCCGTCTCCGCCATCACCACCACGCGATCCGGGCGGACCTGGAGGAAGCCGCCGGCGATCGCGAAGAACTCCTCCTCGCCGCCCTTACGGATCTTCAGCTCGCCGAGGCCGAGGGTGGTGAGAAGCGGCGCATGGTGGGGGAGGATCCCCAGCTCGCCCTCGATCCCGGGACACACGACCTCATCGACCTCGTCCGAGTAGGCGAGGCGTTCCGGCGTGACGACTTCGAGCTGCAACGGCATCAGCGTGCCTCCGTGCCGGGACCGGCTGCTGCGTACAGGGTAGTCGCCGCGCCCGGCGTCACTTCATCTTCCCGGCGTTGGCGCGGACGTCATCGATCGTGCCGGCGAGGAAGAACGCCTGCTCGGGCAGGTCGTCCGCCTTCCCCTCGAGGATGTCCTTGAACGACGCCACGCTGTCGCGGATGGGCACGTACTGGCCGGCGCGGCCGGTGAACACCTCGGCGACGAACATCGGCTGGCTCATGAAGCGCTGCAGCCGCCGCGCCCGGGCGACGGTCGCCTTGTCCTCCTCGGCCAGCTCGTCCATGCCCAGGATCGCGATGATGTCCTGCAGGTCGCGGTACTTCTGCAGGACGCGCTGTACTTCGCGCGTCACGTCGTAGTGCTCCTGGCCCACCACGAGCGGATCGAGGATTCGCGAGGTTGACGAGAGCGGGTCCACGGCGGGGTAGATCCCCAGCTCGGTCAGGTAGCGCTCGAGCCGGATGGTCGAGTCGAGGTGGCCGAACGCCGTCGCCGGCGCCGGGTCGGTGTAGTCGTCGGCCGGGACGTAGACCGCCTGGAGCGAGGTGATCGAGCCCTTCCTGGTCGACGTGATGCGCTCCTGCAGGCCGGCCATCTCCGTCGCCAGGTTCGGCTGGTACCCCACCGCCGAGGGCATCCGCCCGAGCAGCGCGGACACTTCGGAACCCGCCTGGGTGAAGCGGAAGATGTTGTCGATGAACAGGAGGACGTCGCGGCCCTCCCGGTCACGGAAGTACTCGGCCATGGTCAGGGCCGTCAGGCCCACGCGGAGGCGCGCGCCGGGCGGCTCGTTCATCTGGCCGAACACCATCACGGTCTTCTCGATGACGCCCGACTCGGTCATCTCGTGGAGCAGGTCGTTGCCCTCGCGCGACCGTTCGCCCACGCCGGCGAAGACCGAGTACCCGGAGTGCTCCGCGGCGACGTTCCGGATCAGCTCCTGGATGATGACCGTCTTGCCCACGCCGGCCCCGCCGAAGATGCCGACCTTGCCGCCCCGCGGGAACGGCGCGATCAGGTCGATCACCTTGATCCCGGTCTCGAAGACTTCGGTCGCCGTCGACTGCTGGTCGAAGGCGGGAGCCGCGCGGTGGATCGGGTCCCGCTCGACGTCGTCGCCGAGCTCGCCCTTCCCGTCGATGGCCTGCCCGAGCACGTTGAAGACGCGCCCCAGGGTCTGCGCGCCGACCGGCACGCTGATCGCGGCGCCCTGGTCGGTGGCCCGGGTCCCGCGGGCGAGCCCATCGGTGGTCGTCATCGCGACCGCGCGCACCCACTCGTTCCCGAGGTGCTGCTGGACTTCCGCGACGAGCGGGCTTGCCCGGGCGCTCGATGGTGACCGCGTTGAAGATGCCCGGAAGCTGTCCGGCCGGGAACGCGATGTCGACGACGGGGCCGGTGACCGCGATGACGGTGCCGGCGCCGGCGATGGGAGTGGCCATGGTTCGGGGCAGTCCTCCGTCTTCCGTCAGAGCGCCTGGGCGCCCGACGCGATCTCGATCATCTCGCGCGTGATGTTGGCCTGGCGCACCTTGTTGTAGGTCAGCGTGAGGTCGTCGATCAGCTCTTCGGCGTTCTCGGTGGCGTTCTTCATCGCGACCATGCGGCTCGACTGCTCGCTGGCGGCGGACTCGAGGACCGCCTGGAAGACGCGGACGGCCACGTAGCGCGGCAGCAGCTGCTCGAGCACCGCGCCCGGGCTGGGCTCGAACAGGAACTGGTTGCCGGGGATCCCCCGCGTATCCCCGGAGGGGTGGATGGGCAGCAGTGTCTCCAGCACGGGGCGCTGGGTCAGGGTGGACACGAACTCGGGGTAGACGAGGTCCACCCGGTCGTACGCGCCCGACAGGTAGTCGTCGGTGATCAGCCGGGCAAGCGGCAGGACGTCGGAGAACGCGGGCCGGTCGCCGTAGTTCAGGAAGAACGCGACGATCGGGACGCGCATCCGCCGCAGGGCGTCGCGGCCCTTGCGCCCGATCGCGACCACGGCAAGGTCGCCGGGATGGTTCACGATCTCGGCCGCGGCGAAGCGCACCACGTTCGTGTTCAGCGCGCCTGCCAGCGGCCGGTCGGTGGTGAACACGACCAGGCAGCGCCGGTCGCCGTCGCGCTGGGTAAGCAGGGGATGCTCCTCCCTGCCGAGCACGCTGGCCACGTCCGCGAGCACCTCCTCGAGCGTCTCGCTGTAGGGGCGGGCGGCGATCGTGGCGTCCTGGGCGCGCTTGAGCTTCGACGCGGCCACGAACTGCATGGCCCGCGTGATCTGCTTGATGTTGCGGACCGACGCGATGCGGCGCCGGATCTCCCGCTGGCTCGCCACGCTCCCCGGCTCCCCTACGCCAGGAAACCCTGTTTGAACGCCTGGACCGCTTCGACGAGGCCGTCGGCGACATCGTCGCTGAGCGTCCGGGTCTCCGCGAGCGACTTCACGAGGTCCCCGTGCTCCGACTCGAGGTAGCGGTAGAAGGCTTCCTCGAACTCGGCGATGCGGGGCGTCGGCACGTCGTCGAGGTGGCCGCGCGTGACCACGTACAGGATCGCCACCTGCTGCTCGACCGGCTGCGGCTTGTACTGGGGCTGCTTGAGCACCTCGGACGTCTTCTCGCCGCGTGTGAGCTGGTCACGGGTGGCTTTGTCGAGGTCCGAGGCGAACTGGGCGAAGGCGGCCAGCTCGCGGTACTGGGCCAGGTCGAGCTTGAGCGGCCCGGCGACCTTCTTCATGGCCCTGGTCTGCGCCGCGGATCCCACGCGCGACACGGAGATGCCGATGTTGAGGGCCGGCCGCTGGCCAGAGTAGAACAGGTCCAATTCGAGGTAGATCTGGCCGTCGGTGATGGAGATCACGTTGGTTGGAATGTAGGCGGACACGTCGCCTGCCTGCGTCTCGATCATCGGCAGCGCCGTGAGCGAGCCGCCGCCGTGCTCCTCGCTGAGCCGCGCGGCACGCTCGAGCAGGCGGCTGTGGAGGTAGAAGACGTCGCCCGGGTAGGCCTCGCGGCCCGGTGGGCGTCGCAGCAGGAGGCTCATCTCGCGGTACGCCCAGGCGTGCTTGGAGAGATCGTCGTAGACGCACAGCGCGTCGCGGATGGTGACGCCGTCCAGCTCGACGCCGTCCTCCATGATCTCCTCGCCCATCGCGCATCCGGCATACGGGGCGAGATACTGCAGGGGCGCCGGGTCCTCCGCGCCGGCCACGACGACGATGGTGTGCCCCATGGCGCCGTGCTCCTCGAGCACCGCCACCGTCTTGGCCACGGTGGAGAGCTTCTGGCCGATCGCCACGTAGATGCAGACGAGGCCCTTGCCCTTCTGGTTGATGATCGTGTCGATGGCGATCGCGGTCTTGCCCGTCTGGCGGTCGCCGATGATCAGCTCGCGCTGGCCGCGTCCGATCGGGATGAGTGCGTCGATGGCCTTGATGCCGGTCTGCACCGGCGTGTCCACCGACTTGCGGGTGATGACGCCCGGGGCGATGCGCTCCACCGGTCGCGTCTTCGTCGCCCGGATGGGGCCCTTGTCGTCGAGCGGGCGACCCAGCGGGTCGACCACGCGCCCGATCAGCCCCTTGCCGACCGGGACCTCCACCACCCTGCCGGTGGTCTTGACGGTGTCGCCTTCCTTGAGCGCCGTGTAGTCGCCCAGGATGACCGCTCCGACCGTGTCCTCGGACAGGTTGAGCGCCATGCCCATGACGCCGCCGGGGAACTCCAGCAGCTCGGACGCGAGGGCGTCCTCGAGGCCGTAGATCTGGGCGATGCCGTCGCCGACCTCAACGATCGTGCCCACGGATCGCACGTCCACGGCCTGATCGAAGTTCTCGATCGCGGACCGGATGATGCTGGTGATCTCGTCTGAACGAATGGCCATGCTGGAGGTCTCCTAGAGGGCGCTCGAGACGAGCCGGTTCCGCAGCCGCTCGAGGCGGCCTCGGACGCTCCCGTCGAACTGGCGGTCGCCGACCCGGACGACCAGGCCCCCGATGAGCCCGGGGTCCACCGCGGTCGCCAGGCGAACCGGCCCGCCGGTGAGCTGCACGAGACGGTCGGAGATGTCGCGGCGCTCGTCGCCGGACAGCTCGGACGCGCTCGTGACGGTGGCGGTGGTAACGCCGTCGCGGCGGTCCACGAGCCGCTGGAATTCCGCCGCCACCAGCGGCAGCAGCTCGATACGCCGTCGCTGCATGAGCAGCCCGACGAGGTTGAGGACCGGCTGGGTCAGCGGCTGGACGAGTACGCGCTCGAGCACGAGCTGGCGCGCCTGCCGTGCGACGGTGGGATTGCGCAGCACAGCGCCGACCCGCGGGTCGGCGTAGGCACTCGCCGCACGGGCGAGGGCGTCCGCCCACACCTGGACCGAGCCGTCCTCCAGCGCGACCTGGAACGCGGCTTCGGCATACCGGCGTGCGTCGGTGCTGGAGCGCGGCATCAGTTCGCGTCCCCTCCGGTCGGCGGTCGGCCGGCGCCGGCCGACCCGACGGGCGTCTCGGCCAGGAACTGCTCGACGAGGCGACGCTCGCGGGCGGCGGTCATCGTCTCACCCAGCACGCGGCCGGCCGCGCTCAGCGCGAGGTCGGCGATCTGCCCGCGGACGTCGACGAGGGCGCGCTGGCGGTCTGCCTCGATCTCGGCGTCGGCCTGCGCACGGAGCCGGACGATCTCCTCGCGTGCCGCAGCGAGATCGCGCTCGCGCACTTCCTGGGCGCCCTTCTGCGCGCGGTCCAGGATCTCGTTGGCCTGGTGACGCGCCTCAGAGAGGACGCGGTTGCGTTCGAGCGCGGTCTCCTCTCGCTCTTTCCGTGCGGCGTCGGCGTCGAGGAGCCCCTGCTCGATGCGCTCGCGGCGCCGGGCAAGGATCCGGGTCACCGGCCCAAAGGCGAACTGCTGGATGACGACGAGGAAGAACAGGAAGTTGACGGCGGCGATGACGATCCAGAAGCCGTTGAAGACCAGCCCGGAACCGGCAGCCTCCGCGAACACCACGGGAACTGCCAGGTGGAGCCCACCGGCAGCGATCGTGAACACGTGACCTGGCCCTTCCGGGGTCCGCCCGCTACTTCAGGAAGACGATGAGGACGCCGACGACGAAGGCCAGGATCCCGAGTCCTTCGGCGAACGCCGCGCCCAGGATGAACGTGGCCCGGATCGTGGCCGCCGCGTCGGGGTTGCGCCCCATGGCGCTGGTCGACATGCCCGTCAGGATCCCGATCCCGATGCCCGGACCGATCACGCCCAGGGCCGCGAGGCCGGCACCCAGCATCGCCACATCACCGTTCATGGATGAAGCACCCTCCAATTGACTCCCTCCCCCGCCTCGGCCGGGTTTCGGGAAGCGCTGGCTGTCTCGGTGCGCCGGCCGGTGGCGGACACGGCGCGGATCGGCGGCCCGTGATCACGTGGCGGGCTCCGGGTCGAAGGCTGGCGCGGCCTCTCCTTCTTCGTGATGACTCTCGATGGCGGTGAGGATGTACATGAGCGTCAGCGACGCGAAGATGAGCGCCTGGATGAACCCGATGAAGCCTTCCAGGGCGATGAACGGGATCGGCACGAACGCGATGATCAGCGCCGTGAAGACGCCGAGCATGATCCCGCCGCCGTACAGGTTGCCGAAGAGTCGGAAGGACAGCGTCACCGGCTTGAAGAACTCCAGCAGGAACTCGATCAGCCCCACGTACAGGTCGATGAAACCGTCCGCGACGCCGTGGCGGAAGCCGCTGAAGTTGAAGAACTTGCCGAGGTAGCCGCGCACCCCCAGCGCGCGGACACCTTCGACGTGGGTGATCACGAACGTGACCAGGGCGAGGCCGATCGTGATGTTCAGGTCGCTGGTGGGCGTCCGGAGCGCGCTCACCTTGTCGCCGAAGAGGATGAGGTCGCTCCAGTTCGCCACCATGATGAACAGGAAGAAGGCCGAGAAGAGGCTGACGTAGCGACGGGCGGCAGGGCCGCCGAGCCCGCCGGCGAAATCCGCGAACTGCTCGTAGACCCACTCGAACAGGTTCTGCAGGCCACCGGGAACCAGCGTCGTGCGGCGCGTGGCGAGCAGCGACAGGACCAGCAGCGCGGCGATCACGATCCACGAGGCCAGGATGCTCGACGTGATGCTGGGGTGGAATTCGATCACCAGCGGCGAGGTCGACACGGGACCGCCCGGCGCGAAGTCCCACACGACGTTGGGCGGCACTGGCTCCAGGTTCTGGAGGATGGTGACCTTCGGATCGGGGAAGCCCTTCGGCGCGGCCAGCACCAGCGCGATCGCGTCGACCACCACGACGGCGGCGGCGGCGATCCACAGCGGACGCCGCGACGGCGACCCTGCGGGCGAGGCGCCCGCCGTTGCTTCCCCTCCGGCGACTGTCTCCCTGGCGGGCGAATGCTCGCTCGTCACCTTACTCCACACGCTGGGCGCGACGGGTGCCGCGCTGGAATCTCGATCACTCGTATCGCGCCAGGAACCTGCCGATGAGCCGCAGGACGACGAGCCCGCCGGTCGCGAGCCCCAGGAACGACCCCACCAGGAGGAAGACTGGCAGCGTATGCAGCTGTTTGTCGACCCATGCACCCGCAAGAACGAAGAGCAGGATCGTGGTCACGAGGACGGCGCCGATCTCGGAGAAGAGGGCTACATAGGCGCCGGCCCGACCAGGCTCACGCACTCGTCACCCGGTACGGCCGCGAGAGTATAGCAGCGGGCGCGGATCGCACCACGAGGCCGGGCGACGTCATCGGGATCCGGCGTGCCCGCCGTTCTGACCGGCGGGAGGCATCCCGCGGCGCAACGCTTCGGCCCGGGAGGCAGGCTGCGCGTCGGCCATCGGCACCGGGCGCACGCCGATGGGAGACGCGTGGGGCGCATCGGCCATCGGCACCGGGCGCACACCGGTCCGGGCCGCGTGGGACGCGTCGGCGGTCGGCACCGGAGGGGCGGCGGCTGCCGGGGGGGCGGTCGGCACCGGAGGGGCGGTGGCTGCCGGGTCCCCGTTCGGCGCGTCCTCGTACGCGTGTGCGGTGAGTCCCGTCGCGGACGCGTCGCCGGCTCGCGTGGTCAGCAAGTACAGGACCACGCCGCCCCCCACCACGATACCCAGGAACGCATAGAGCTGGCCGGTGCCGGACAGTCGGAACGAGAGGACGGCGAGGAGCGTGCAGATGCCGTAGATGACCAGCACGGCCGCACGGTGACTGAGGCCGAGGTCGAGCAGCCGGTGATGGAAGTGGCCCCGGTCCGGCGCGAACGGCGAGGCGCCCCTGGCCACCCTCCGGACGATGATCCAGAACGCGTCGATGATCGGGACGCCCAGCACGAGCAGCGCGACGGCCACCTTCGCCGTACCCAGCAGCGAGAGCGCCGCCAGCGTGTAGCCGATCAGGAACACCCCGGTCGTCCCCACGAAGATGCGCGCCGGATGGAAGTTCCATGGCAGGAAGCCCGCCAGGGACCCGGCCATCGTCAGGCACAGGATCGCGACCACAGGCTGCGTCGGCGTGGCGGTGAGCGAGATCCCGCCCAGCGTGAGTGCGGCGATCATCGCGATCCCCGTGCTGAGCCCGTCGAGCCCGTCGATCCAGTTGATCGCGTTGACCATGCCGATGATCCAGAAGGCCGTGAAACCCAGCGCGAACACGCCGGTGATCGTGATGATCCCGCTGCCGAACGGGTTGTTGACGAACCCGATCGTCATGCCGAACACGATGGCGACGACGGCAAGGACGGCCTGGGCGAGGAACTGCCAGCGGGCGCGCAGGTCGAAGCGGTCGTCGATGAAGCCGAACGCGGCGGCCAGACCGGCCCCCAGGAAGAGCCCCGCGAGCTCCCGCGGCGGCGGCCGCAGCCCGAGCGGCACCAGGTCCTCCCGACGCTCGAACAACAGGACGCCCAGGCCTACGACCACGAATGCCACCGCCACCGCCAGTCCGCCCCCTCTCGGGGTGGCCTCTTGGTGGATCCGGCGTTCACCGGGCCGGTCGATGGCCCCCACCCTCACGGCGAGCCTGGCGGCGAGGGGGGTCAGGAGGAACGCGACGAGCGCGGCCAGGACGAGGCCGGCAATCGCGAGCGGGAGCGCCTCGGCGCCCTCCTTGGTCACGTCTCGGGAAGCCCCGGAACCGGGAAGCGCGCGCAGATCTCGTGGACGGCGCCGGCGATGCGCGCGCGCGTCGCCTCGTCCTCGCGGCCCGCGATGGCGCTCACGATCAGCTCGCCGATCTCGCGCATCTCGGCGGCGCCCATGCCGCGCGTGGTCACCGCCGGCGTACCGACGCGGATCCCCGAAGCGATGTTGGGCGGGTTCTGGTCGAAGGGGATGGCGTTCTTGTTGACCGTGATGCCCACGCCGTCGAGGACCGCCTCGGCCTCTCGGCCAGTGACGCCGAGTGGCGTCACGTCCACCAGCATCAGGTGCGTGTCGGTGCCACCCGAGACCAGCCTCGCGCCGCGGTCGCGAAGCGAGGCGGCCAGGAGCTGCGCATTCGCCACGGTGCGTCGCTGGTCCTCGCGGTACTCCGGCGACGAGGCGAGCAACAGGGCCACCGCCTTGGCTGCGATCACGTGCATCAGGGGTCCGCCCTGCACGCCGGGGAAGACGCTCTTGTCGACCGCCGCGCCGAGTGTCGTCTTGGCGAGCTTCGGGTAGTTCGCCTTGAGCTCCGGCGCCAGGTCGTCGCGGCTGAACACGAGGCCGCCGCGCGGGCCGCGCAGGGTCTTGTGGGTGGTGGTCGTGACGATGTCGGCGTGCGGGAACGGCGAGGGGTGGAGGCCGGCCGCGACCAACCCGGCGATGTGGGCCATGTCGACCATGAGAGCGGCTCCGACGCCGTGGGCGATGTCGGCCAGCCGCACGAAGTCGAGGGTGCGGGGGTAGGCAGACGCCCCGGCGACGAGCAGGCGGGGCCGGACCTCGTGCACGCTCCGCTCCAGGACGTCGTAGTCGAGGACCTCCGTGCCGGGCTCGACGCCGTAGCTGTGGACGTCGAACCACTTGCCGCTGAAGTTGACGGGCGACCCATGGGTCAGGTGCCCGCCGTGCGCCAGCGAGAGCCCCATCATGCGGTCGCCGTGGTCGAGCACGGCGAGATAGGCCGCCATGTTGGCCTGGGCGCCCGAGTGGGGCTGCACGTTGACGTGCTCGGCGCCCGGGAACAGCGCGAGGGCGCGCTCCTGCGCCAGGCGCTCGGCGATGTCGACGTACTCGCAGCCGCCGTAGTAGCGCTTGCCAGGAAGCCCCTCGGCGTACTTGTTGGTAAGGCACGTTCCCTGCGCCTGCAGCACGGCGCCGAAGACGTAGTTCTCGCTCGCGATCAGCTCGAGCTTCCAGCGCTGCCGGTCGCGCTCCCCCTCGATCGCCGCCCAGAGCTCGGGGTCCACCTCGGCGAGGGGCGCCCACGCGAGCTCGCGGCTCGTCGTCACGGTCATGTGCGGTTCCTCACCCATGCTGTGTGAGTGCCCAGTGTACCTGCCGGTGGTGGTCCCCCTGCCATGCCTCTCGCGCTGGCGGGCCTCTCACGCCGCCAAGCCGGGCCGCCAGGCCGGGCCGCCAGGGCGCAGGCGGCCCCACACGGGCCGAGGGTCTGGCGGCACGGCGGGCGGGCGGGCCCGGCCCGGAGTCTGGCGGCACGCGCGGCGCCGGCTGAGGTCAGCCGCCGGCGTCGGCCAGGATGACCTCGAACGACAGCGCCCCGGCGCGCAGCAGCTCCGGTGGTTCCCCCGACGCGCGGAGGCGCACCACCGTGGAGGGCACACCGCCGGGCGCCGGGCCATCGTCGAGCACAAGGTCGAGCGAGGGCCCCAGCTGGCGGATCACCTCCGCCGCGTCGCGAGCGTCGGCGGCGCCGGACACGTTGGCGGAGGTGAGGGGTAACGGGCCCAACGCCCGGGCGAGCGCCCGGGGCGTCGGGGTGGTCGGGGACGCGACAGCCGATGGCGCCGCTGCCGGCGGTCAGGGTCTCCGGGAGCGTCACGCCGGCGGCGATGGGCACGACCATGGTCAGCGGCCCGGGCCAGTGCCGGGCCGCCAGCCGGCGCGCGGCCGGAGACAGCTCGCCCACGGACGCCGCCTGGTCCGCGTCGGCGACGAGCAGCGTGATGCCCTTGCCCGGCGGGCGCCCCTTGGCGTCGAGCAGCCGCTCGATGGCAGCGGCGTCGAGCAGGCACGCGACGCCGTAGACGGTCTCGGTCGGGACTGCGACGAGGCCGCCCGCCCGGAGCGCGGCCACGGCGGCGCGGATGGCTGCCGGGTCGCGCGCCGGCAGCACGCGGGGCGGGCCGTTGCGAGTCACTGGCGCGCCAGCCCGCTCCTGCGGTGCCGCCAGCTCCACCACCCGCGGGATCCCCGCGAGGTCCTCGTGCGAGACCAGCGCCCAGCCGGGCACCGCCTCGCCGGCCGCCAGGCGCAGAGCGTCGGCCTGACCGGCCCCGATCTCCAGCAGCGCCACGCCCGGCACCCGCAGCGCCTCCGGGAGCACCGCCAGCAGGCGGCGCACGACGTCGAGACCGTCCGGTCCCCCGTCGAGTGCGAATGCCGGCTCGAAGCGCGCCGCGACCGGCAACCTGGGCAGTTCCCCGGACGGGACGTACGGCAGGTTTGCCAGCAGCACGTCGACCGGAGGCTCGCCCGGCGGCAGGAGGTCGGCACGGACGAACCGGATCGCGTCGGCCAGCCCGTGCCCGACCGCGTTCTCCGTCGCCAGCGCGAGCGCGTCGGCCGACATGTCGGTCGCCACCAGATCGGTCACCGCGAGCATCCCGCGGCGGCGCAGCGCGGCCGCGACCGCGATGCCGACCGCTCCAGAACCCGTCCCGACGTCGGCCACGCGGCACCGCCCCTGCTCGAGGATCGTGCTGACGGCGCGCGCGATCCCGAGGTCCACCAGCAGCTCCGTGTCCGGCCGCGGGATCAGGACCCGGGAATCGACCGACAGGGCCAGCCCGTGGAACTCCTTGATCCCCCGGATGTACGCCACCGGCTCGCCCAGCTCGCGCCTGGCGACGCCGGCCTCGATGCGCGCCGCCTGGGAGGGCGACAGCGGCGTCTCCGGGTGTGCGATGACGGTGGTCCGGTCGGTGCCGAGCGCGTGCGCGACGAGCAGCTCGGCGTCGAGGCGCGCGGTCTCCGATCCGCTGGCCCGGAGTCGTGCGACGGCCGCCATGAGAGCCCCGCCCAGGGTGACCGTGCCGGCGGCTTCAGGCGGCATCGCCCTCGCCGAAGCTCGCCATCCGCTCCGCCTGGTCCGTCTGCACCAGTGTGTCGATCAGCCTCTCCAGGTCGCCGTCGAGCACGGCGGGAAGGTTGTGGAGGTCCATGCCGATCCGGTGGTCGGTCACCCGGTCCTGCGGGAAGTTGTACGTGCGGATCTTCTCCGAACGCTCGCCGGATCCCACCATGCTCCGCCGCTTCGCGGCCTCGGCTTCGTGGGCCTTGCGCTGCTCCATCTCGAGGAGCCGCGAGCGGAGCACGGCCATTGCCTTCGCCTTGTTCTTGTGCTGGCTCTTCTCGTCCTGGATCGCCACGACGAGTCCGCTCGGGAGGTGCGTGATGCGCACCGCCGAATCGGTGGTGTTGACGCTCTGCCCGCCCGGGCCGGTGGACCGGTAGACGTCGATGCGCAGGTCCCGCTCGTCGATCTGGACGTCCACCTCGTCGGCCTCCGGCAGGACCGCGACCGTTGCGGTCGACGTGTGAATGCGTCCCGACGACTCGGTCTCGGGCACGCGCTGCACGCGATGCACGCCGCCCTCGAACTTCAGGCGGCTGTACGCGCGATCCCCGTGCACCTCGAAGATCACCTCGCGGAACCCGCCGATCCCGGTCTCGCTCGTGGAGAGCACCTCGACGCTCCAGTGACGCCGCTCCGCGTAGCGGGCGTACATCCGGAACAGCTCCGCGGCGAACAGCGCGGCCTCCTCGCCGCCCGTGCCGGCGCGGATCTCGACGATCACGTCGCGCTCGTCGAGGGGATCGTGGGGAAGCAGCTCGACCTTCAGGGCGTCCAGCAGCTTCGCCTCCTCCGTTTCCAGGCGGTGCACCTCGTCGCGCGCCATGTCGCGCATCTGCGGATCGGCGTCCTCGTCGCGCATCGCGCGGGCGCCGGCCAGCTCCCGACGGGTAGCCTGCACGCGGTCCCATGTGTCCACGGTCGGCTCGATCCGGGCGAGCTCCCTGCCGATGCGGCGCAGCGCGTCCGGATCCGCCGCCACCTCCGGACGCGCGAGTTCCTCGTGCAGGCGCTGGGCCTGGAGCGACAGCTCAGCCAGGCGATCCTCGTAGCTCACGCCAGCGGCTCCTGGTCCGCCGGCTCGTCGTCGCGACGCGGCACGCCGGCCGCCACGAGCGAGGCCTCCCGACTGGCTGCCTCCCTGGCCGCGCGCGTCTCGGCCAGCGCCTCGGCCATCGTCCGTCGCGCAGGGTAGACGCTGCCCTCGGGTATGGCCTCGCCGTCGGCACGAAGAGCCTCCTGCAGCGAGACGATGGCGACCTCGATCATCGAGTCGTCGGGCTGGCGTGTCGTGATCGACTGCAGCCACAGGCCTGGCAGGAAGATCCAGCGCACGACCGGCTGGGCACGGTGCTTTGCGCCCCAGCGAAGGACTTCGTAGCTGACGGCCACGATCACCGGGATCAGGGCCAGCCGTCCCACGATCGCGGCCGCGAGGCCCTGGCCGGCGAGCAGGCTGAACGCGAGAATGCTCACGAGCACGACGACGAGCAGGAACTCGGTGCCGCAGCGCTGGTGCGCCGTGGGATACCCGCGCACTTTCTCCGGCGTCAGGGGATCGCCGTGCTCGAGCGCGTGGATCGACATGTGCTCGGCGCCGTGGTACTGGAAGACGCGCCTGATTTCGCCAGACCGGCTGATCAGCAGCAGGTAGGCCACGAAGACGACAAGGCGGATGAGCCCTTCGAGCAGGTTCTTGCCGAGACTGCCCACGGACGGCGTCATGCCGGTGGCCGCCTGCGCGAGGAACAGGGGCAGCACGAAGAACAGCCCGATCCCGAAGACGAGCGAGACCGCGAGCGTCACGGCGACCGCGCCACCGCCCAGCTCGACCCCTTCACCCGCGGCGGAGATGGCGGCGGAGCGTGTCAGCCACTTCGTGCCGATCACGAGGGTCTCGTACAGGACCACGAGGCCGCGCACGAACGGCCAGCCGGCCGCGCGGTGCCGATGCACCATCGAGTCGGAAAGGCGCTCGGCTTCCCACACGACGTCGCCGTCCGGGTGCCGGACCGCGACCGCGATCGCATCCCGGCCCCGCATGAGGACGCCTTCGATGAGGGCCTGCCCCCCGTAATTGAAGCGAGCCATCGGGTCCCTCAGTCTACCGGCGAAACAGAACGGCGGACCCTGCCGGGCCCGCCGCCGCGTGACGGATCGAGGAGCGCGTCAGGCCCGGAGCGAGCGCTCGAGGCGCTTCTGGAAGCGCTCCACCTGGCCGGCCGTGTCCACGATGGTCTGCTTGCCGGTGAAGAAGGGGTGGCACTGGGCGCAGACGTCGACGCGCAGCGTCTGCCGCGTGGACCCCACCGTGAAGGTGCGGCCACACGACCCACAGTGGGCCTCGGCCTGGTAGTACTTGGGATGGATCCCGTCTTTCACGATCGACTCCTGCCGAGCCTTCCGTCCGGCATGCCCGGCGGTGGTCCCGGCGACTGGCGCGCTTCAGGCCGGGGCGGTTGACGCCGCCTCGGCGACGACCCGGATGCGCTTCTTCTCGCGGGTCTCGTGCTCGAACCTGACGCGGCCGGTGACCGTCGCGAACACGGTGTAGTCGCGGCCGAGCCCTGTGCCCTCGCCGGCGAGGAAGGTCATCCCCCGCTGGCGCACGATGATCGAGCCGGCGGGAACGAGTTGCCCGTCGCCGGCCTTGACCCCGAGCCGCTGGCCGACGCTGTCGCGGCCGTTCTTCGAGCTCGAGCCTGCCTTCTTGTGCGCCATCGTCTATGTGTCCTTCCTCGTGCCCCGCGACCCGGGCTTCGGCGCGCCCTCCGGGGCGGGCGCCTGGGTCCGCGGCGCGCGGGGCCGGACGACCCTGGGCCTGGCCGCTGCCGGCTCCGCCTTCTGCATCCTGCCGGCGGTCTCGTCGGCGCCGGTCGCCCCATCACCTTCCCCCGCCGCGGCGGTCTCGGAGCTCGCTGTCGCGTCACCGGAACCGGTTGCGCGGGCCTGCGCAAGCTTCTCGGCGAGAGCCTTGTCCGCGGCGGCCTGCGCGGCGGCCTCCTCGGCCGCTGCGGCCTCGAGCCGCTCCCGCTCGGTCCTGGCCGCCTCGGCGAGCTGCAGCGCGCTGCGCCGGCCGTGGACGATGTCGGCCACGCGCAGGACCGTCAGTTCCTGCCGGTGTCCGTGCTTGACCCGGCGGCGCGCCTTGGGCCGGTACTTGAACACGACGACCTTGTCGCCGCGATCCTGCCGCAGCACGCTCGCACTCACATGCGCCGCGTCCACGAGCGGGTGGCCGATCGTGGTCTCGTCCCCGTCGGCCACGAGCAGGACGCGGTCCATCTCGAGCGTCTGCCCGGGTTCCACGTCGAGGCGCTCGACCTCGATCTCGCTGCCGACTTCGACGCGATACTGCTTGCCGCCCGTCTCGATGACTGCGTACATGGGTCCCCTGAACACATGAATGGCGCCCGGCGGCTGCCGAAGCGCGCAATCGCTGATGGTATCGCCCGATCAGACTGGCGTCAACGAAGACGAACGGCTGTGTGAACGGCTTGTGGACGAACGGCGTGTGGACACGAACGGCGGTGGACCGAAGGCGTCACCATTTCGGGCGCACCTGTCTCAGGTTGATCGACTCGAGCACGCCCAGACCGAGTGCGATGCTGATCAGCGACGCCCCTCCGTGGGTGATGAACGGCAGCGGGATCCCGGTCACCGGCATGATCCCGACTGTCATGCCGACGTTGACCAGCACCTGGAAGAGCAGCATGGAGGCGATCGCGGCGGCGAATGCCAGACCGAAGGCGTCCTCCGAGCGCCAGGCGACGAGCATGACGCGCCAGATCAGCGCGGCGAAGAGCAGGAAGACGACGATGGCGCCCACGAACCCGAGCTCCTCGGCCAGGATCGAGAAGACGAAGTCGGTCGACTGGACCGGCAGGAAGTCGAGCTGGTTCTGGGTCCCGTTCGTGAGCCCTTTGCCGAACAGGCCGCCCGACCCGACCGCGATCATCGACTGGATGACGTGGTAGCCGGAACCCTGCGGGTCGGCAGTCGGGTCGAGGAATGAGATCAGCCGTTGCTTCTGGTAGTCCCGCAGCACATAGGTCCAGACGAACGGGATGGCGGCGATGGTCGCCCCGGTGGCCACGGCCAGCCAGCGCAGGCTCGCCCCGGAGACGAACAACGTGCCGACGAGCATCGCGGCGAACACCAGCGACGTCCCGAGGTCGGGCTGCATGGCGACGAGCACGATCGGCGGCACG
Source organism: uncultured Chloroflexia bacterium (assembly GCA_963759135.1). Classification (GTDB taxonomy): domain Bacteria; phylum Chloroflexota; class Limnocylindria; order Limnocylindrales; family CSP1-4; genus JAJYNJ01. The sequence goes on from CAVWXU010000027.1 coordinate 44,897, forward strand.
ACCAGCGCGGCGGCGCCCAGGATGGTGAAGAGTCCGCCGACGCGCGCCTCGCGCGAGCCGATCCAGTTCGCCAGCACGACCGCCATCAGCACCTTGGCCAGTTCGGAGAACTGGAACTGCATGCCGGCGATGGTCACCCACCGCGCCGTGCCGCCGACGCCTGTCCCGATCGCGAGCGACAGCACGAGCAGCCCGATGTTCACGAAGTACAGCGGCCATGCAAACGTCTTGAGCCACCGGTAGTCGAACGCGGCGGCGAGCAGGAAGGCGATGATGCCCAGGCCCGCCCAGATCAGTCCCCGGGCAAACGTCGACCCGGACGCCAGGGGCGAGACGCCGGCCTCGTAGCTGTTCGTGTAGGCCATCACGAGACCCATCCCGGCCAGCAGTGACGCGTAGATCACGAGCTGCATGTCGAAGGCGCCCCAGGCCGCAACGGCCGCCTGGCCCGCCCACTTGAGCCTGTCCTGCTGGAGCCTGATGGTGCCCATCGCTCAGTTGCCTGCCCCGGGCTGGATCAGCGCGAGGTTGCGATAGTCCTGCTTGATGCCGTAGTACATCTGCAGGAAGTACTTCACGATCTCGGTCGACGGGTTGCCGATGCTGTTGGAGGTGTCGTAGGTGAAGGCCAGGATCGCGAGCTGCGAGTCGGTCCTGGCGAAGTCGCCCGAGGGCGAGACGAAGCCCACGAACCAGGAGTCGAACGGCAGGTTGCCGTCGATCTTGCGGGTCCCGTACTCGGCGGTTCCGGTCTTGCCGGCCACGTAGATCGGCATGTCCACCACGTTGCCGGTATGCCGGATCACGACGGCCTCACGGGCCGCCTCGCGCATGTAGGCCAGGATGGACGGGTCGATCTTCAGCCGCGCGCGGACCTTGGGCGCGAACGCCTGGACGACCTGCCCGTCGGGAGCCGTGATCTGCCGCACGACCTGCGGCTGGAGCAGCTTGCCGCCGTTGGCGAGGGCGCAGTAGGCATCGAGCAGCTCGATCGGGGTGACCGCGTCGTAGCCCTGTCCGATGCCGGCCAGGTACGTCTCGCCCGGGAAGATCGGCTCGCCGAACGTCTGCATCTTCCACGCGTTGGACGGCACGATGCCGCTCGCCTCGCCTGGCAGGTCGATGCCGGTGGGTGCGCCGAAACCAAACTGGTGCGCCCAGTAGGCCATCCTGTCGATCCCCACCAGCGCGGCCGCCTGGTAGAAGAACGTGTCGCTCGACTGGGCGAAGGCCCCTTTGACGGTGAGCGGTCCGAAACCCGCGCCGTTCCAGTCGTTGAAGCGGTAGCCGCCGAGCATGAGATGCCCATAGGTCTCGAGCGTCTGGTCCGGTCCGAGCCTGTCGTCCGCCAGCACGGCGCTCCCCGTGACGAGCTTGTACGTCGAGCCGGGGGGATAGATCTCGCCGATGGCGTGGTTGAGGAGCGGCTGGTTCGGGTTGCCGATCAGCTGCTGGTAGGCCGCGTTCGAGATTCCGCCTGCAAACAGGTTGTCGTCGTAGGTGGGCAGGCTCACCATCGCGAGCACCTCGCCGGTCTGCGGGTTCATCACGATGACCACGCCCTTCTTGAGACCGGCGGCCTGAATCCCCCACTCGAGCGCGGTCTGCGCCTGCTCCTGGGTCTTCAGGTCGATCGACAGCTGCAGGGTGTCGCCCGCCTGCGGCTGCACGGGCGTGCTCAGCACCTGGAGCTGGCGGCCGGACGCGTCGCGTTCCACCTCCTCTGTCCCATAGGTGCCGCGCAGCTGTTGCTCGTACTCGGCCTCGATGCCCGCCTGGCCGATGACGTCGTCGGGCAGGTACCCCTGGGATTGCAGCGCCCGGAGCTGGTCCGGGCTGATCGGACCGGTGTACCCGAGGATCTGGGCGAGCGTGGGGCCGTCCAGGTAGTCGCGGCGCGCCTCGGCGACCACCTGCACCCCCGGCAGCGCGAGGTGCTCCTCCGAGATGAGGCGGGCGACGTCCTCGGGCACGTCGCTCGCGATGCGCACGAGGTCGAAGGCGGAGCCCGGGTTGCTGTCGATCGCCTCGTTGATCGCCGTGGAGGACATCCCGAGCATGCGACTGAGGTCGGCCACGACCTGGTCTCGCTGGCTGAACGGCAGGTCAGCCGGCCGGATCTTGACCGAGAACGACGGGACGTTGATCACGAGCGACCGCCCGGTCCGGTCCACGATGAGCCCGCGACTCGAGGGGATCGACTGCGAGACCGTCATGTTCGCGGTGGCCTGCCCCTGGTAGTAGCCACCGCTCCCGACCTGGAGGTAGAAGAGCCGCACGGTCAGGGTCGCGACGACGAGAAGGACGGCGAGCCCAAACAGCAGGAAGCGCGGCAGCAGCCGCGCAGCGCGCGGACGCTCGTCGACGAGCGACGTCATACGTTCACCACTCGATCCGGTCGTGGGCGCCCCAGCGCATCCACGACCACCTGCCCGCCAGCGCGAGAGGGACGGCGAGTGCGGTGTTCTCGAACGCGACGGGAAGCGCGCCAGCAAGCGGGTCGTTGAGCGGGATGCCGCCAAGCGCGGCCGCAACGAGCATCCCCAACGCCAGCTGGTAGACGAACGTCAACGGGAAGGTGACGGCCACGGCGGTGATCACGTGGTTCCGCCCGGCGACGCGCGCAACCATGGTCGCGAGCCCGGTCGCGACGAGCAGGGCGACCACGGTCGACCCGATCGGTCGGCCCGGAGCCGTCAGCATGTCCAGCGTCAGCCCCACCGGCGAACGCCCACACGAACCCCGCCTCGCTTCCGATCGTGACGGCGACGGCGAGGCTGCTCACGAGCAGGATGTCGGGCCGTGCGCCGGCGATGGTTGCGAATGGGGCGACGCTGCTGTCGAGCAGCGCGGCCACGATCGATCCGACCACGGCGAGGGCGACTTGCATCGTGCCGTTCCTCGTGGGTGTCGCGCCAGACGGCGCACGGGAGAGCTGGGGGATCACAGCACTCGCCAGGGTCATCGCCCGGCAGAGTATACAGGCGGTCCCCCGCCCTCACCATCGGTCGCCTCGAGCGTTCGGGCGGGCGAAACGCCCGCCATGACGGACGCGCATTTGTTTCACGTGAAACGCCGGGACGACCGGTAAGGGCGGGCTAAGCCGCTTTCGGCTAGACTACGGTCGGTGGGTGCGTACGGACGGAGGTCGGGGAGCGGGGACACGATCGCGTGCGCTAACCAGAAGGGTGGAGTCGGGAAGACGACCACCGTCGTCAACCTCGGCGCATACCTCGCTCTTGCCGGCCGCTCCGTGCTGGTGGTCGACCTGGATCCACAGGGCAATGCGACGAGCGGCCTGGGGATCGAAAAATCGTCGGTGGCGAACTCCATCTACGATGCGCTGTGCGACGCGACGCCGCCGGATCAGCTGATCGTCCGCACGTCTATCGCTCGTCTCGACCTCGTTCCCGCCTCGCTCTCGCTCGCCGGCGCCGAGGTGGAGCTTGCGCCACTGCCCCAGCGGGAGCGCCGCCTGTCCCGCGTACTCGGACCGCTGACCGAGCGATACGACCACATCCTCATCGACTGTCCCCCCAGCCTCGGCCTGCTGACCGTCAACGCCCTCACGGCTGCCGGCTCCGTGCTCGTGCCGCTCCAGTGCGAGTACTACGCGCTCGAGGGTCTGAGCCAGCTCGTCGCAACCATCAACCTCGTGCGCGATCATCTGAATCCCGATCTGGCACTGCGGGGTGTCGTACTGACCATGTTCGACTCACGGACGTTGTTATCCGCCGGTGTCCGTGACGAGGCCCGCCGTCATCTCGACGGATCCGTCTACGACACGATCATCCCGAGGAGCGTACGGCTGTCGGAGGCCCCCAGCTATGGCTTGCCCATCGCGCTGTACCGGCCCGACTCGAAGGGCGCCGAGGCGTACGCTGCGCTCGCGCGCGAGTTCCTGGCGCGCGAGTTTGCGGCGCGCGACTCCCTGAGTGGGTCCGATCTCACAGTCATTGCCCCCGTCGCTTTTCCGGAAGCACCTTCGAGCAGCGCGGTGGCCCCGTGACGGCAAGATCGGGCGGCCTGGGCCGCGGCCTCGCGTCGTTGATCCCGTCGGGCACCGCGGCTCTGGCCGCGCCTTCCGATATCCCTCTCGATCAGATCCGCGCTAACCCCTACCAGCCGCGCAAGACGATCGATGACGAGGCGCTCCAGGGCCTTGCGGCCAGCATCGTCGAGCACGGCGTCCTGCAGCCGGTGCTGGTAAGTGAGACGCTCAACGGCTACGAACTCATCGCCGGCGAACGCCGGCTGCGCGCCGCTCGCATCGCCGGCCTGACGCGGATCCCTGCCATCGTTCGACAGCTCGCAGGCCGAGATCAGCTCGAGGTCGCTCTGGTCGAGAACATCCAGCGGGCGGACCTGAACCCCCTGGAAGAAGCCGAGGCGTACCGCCAGCTCACCGATACGTTTGGGATGAGCCAGGACGACGTCGCCCGTCGGGTGGGCCGTGCCCGGTCGACCATCACCAACACGCTGCGCCTGCTCGATCTCGCGCCCGCCGTCCAGGCCGCCGTCCGTGACGGCTCCATCTCCGAGGGGCACGCACGCGCGATCGCGTCGCTCGACCGCGCGGCACAGCAGGAGGCGCTGCTTGGCGCCGTCGCCCATCGTGGGCTTTCGGTCCGCCAGACGGAGGAACTCGCGCGCCGTCTCAAGCAGCCACCGCCACAGCCGGACCCGGCGGCCGAGCTCGCGACCGAGCCCGCAGCCGACCCCGTGACGACGAACCGTCAGGATTCGGAGATCGAACGGATCGAAGCCGAACTGCGGACCGTGCTGGGGACCAAGGTCAGCCTCACGCGGTCTCGCAAGGGAGGTCGCATCGTGATCGAGTATTACGACGACGCGGATTTGAACCGGCTCTACGAACGACTCGTCGGGGGCGCCGCGTGACGGGTCCCGGTCCTCGTCGTGCACGCGGGGCAGGCGATCCGGTCGACGGCCACGGGCGGGGCCGGGCCAGGGCGCAACAGCAGCCAGCACCCGCGTATGACGCGAGCAGCATCCAGGTCCTCGAAGGGCTGGAGGCCGTCCGTCGCCGACCCGGCATGTACATCGGCTCGACCGATGGCCGCGGCCTGCATCACCTCATCTGGGAGGTCGTCGACAACTCGATCGACGAAGCGATGGCCGGCTTTGCCACGCGCATCGACGTCACGATCCACGCAGACGGCAGTGTCGCGGTCACGGACGACGGTCGCGGGGTACCGGTCGGGCGCCACCGCACCGGCAAGGATGCGCTCGAGGTCGTGCACACCATCCTCCACGCGGGCGGCAAGTTCGGTGGGGGAGGCTACAAGGTCTCCGGCGGGCTTCACGGCGTCGGGGTGAGCGTGGTCAACGCCCTGTCGGAGTGGCTGAACGTCGAGTCGGCCCGCGACGGCCGGGTCTGGGGCCAAGCGTACGAGCGCGGCAAGGCCGTGTCGCCCGTGCACGAGATGGGCGCGTCGAACGGCCGACGCGGAACCACCACCCGGTTCATGCCAGACGCCGAGGTGTTCGAGACCCTCGACTGGTCGTTCGACGCCATCGCCCAGCGCCTGCGCGAGTCGGCCTACCTCAACAAAGGCCTCTGGATCCGGCTCGTCGACGAACGCACGGATCCGGATCGCGAGCGCTCGTTCTACTTCGAGGGCGGCCTCGTCAGCTTCGTGCGGCACCTGAACAAGAACAAGGAGACGCTGCACGCCCGCCCCATCTACGTCGAGCGCCGGGAGGGCCAGACTTCGATCGAAGTGGCGCTGCAGTACAACGACACCTACACCGAGACCGTGCTCGCCTTCGCGAACAACATCAACACGGTCGACGGCGGGACGCACCTGACGGGCTTTCGGGCTGCCCTGACCACGTCCCTCAACGACTGGGCGCGCCGCGCAGGGGTGCTGCGCGACTCCGACCCGAACCTCTCGGGGGACGACGTCCGCGAAGGGCTGACGGCGGTCATCAGCGTGAAGCTGATGGAGCCACAGTTCGAGGGTCAGACGAAGGCCAAGCTCGGCAACGCCGAAGTCAAGGGCCAGGTCCAGGCGGCAGTGACGGACGGGCTGGCCCAGTACCTCGACGAGAACCCCAGCGATGGGCGCCACATCATCGACAAGTGCCTCACCGCGTCGCGCGCTCGCGAGGCCGCTCGCAAGGCGCGGGACCTCGTGATCCGCAAGGGTGCGCTGGAGGGCGCCGCGCTCCCGGGCAAGCTGGCGGACTGCCAGGAGCGCGACCCTGCGCGCAGCGAGCTGTTCATCGTCGAGGGCGACTCGGCCGGGGGCTCCGCCAAGCAAGGGCGCGACCGGCGGTTCCAGGCGATACTCCCGCTCCGGGGGAAGTTGCTGAACGTCGAGAAGGCGCGCCTGGACCGCATGCTCGGATCCGAGAACGTGCGGCCGCTGATCGTCGCGCTGGGCGCCGGAATCGGCGATTCGCTCGACATCACCAAGCTCCGCTACCACCGCATCGTGCTGCTGTCGGACGCCGACGTCGACGGAGCGCACATCCGCACGCTGCTGCTGACGTTCTTCTACCGGCACCTTCCTTCCGTGATCGAGCAGGGCTACCTGTACATCGCGCAACCACCCCTGTACCGCGTGAGCACCGGCAAGATCACGCACTACGCGTCGGACGAGAAGGAGCGCGACAGCATCGTGCGGGAGATGAAGACGAGGAACGTGACCATCCAGCGCTTCAAGGGCCTCGGCGAAATGAACGCGGAGCAGCTCTGGGAGACGACGATGAACCCCTCGACTCGAACCCTCCTGCAGGTCACCACGGAGGACGCGGCCGTGGCCGACGAGGTCTTCACGACGCTGATGGGGGAGCGTGTCGGGCCGCGCCGGGACTTCATCCGATCCGAAGCCCGGCGGGTGCGGAACCTTGACGTCTGACCTGATGGGTGGACCCCTGGGTGACGACGATCGCGCCCCCGTGACGGAGATCCCCGCCGGAGACCGCCGGTTGCTGATGCGCCCCCACGGCTGCTTCGCCTGCGGTGAACTGAACGTCTCGGGTCTGCGGCTGCAGCTGCATGCGGACGCGGGCATCTGCTGGGCGGAACCCACGCTCGACGAGCGGTTCATGGGCTGGGAGGGGATTGCCCATGGCGGCATCGTGTGCGCGATCCTGGACGAGGTCATGGCGTGGGCGCTCGTCGACGAGGATTGCTGGGGGCTGACCGCCCGCATGTCCGTGGACTTTCGCAGGCCCGTGCCGGTCGGGCTGCGCCTGCGGGCCGAGGGCCGCGTTGCAGAGCGCCGTCGGAGGGTCATCCACACGGAAGGCAGGCTGCTCGACGCCCTGACCGGCGCCGTGCTCGCCACGTCAGCGGCGACCTACGTGGACGCTCCGGCAGAGCGGAAGGCCGAACTCAAGCGACGCTACGCGTTCCGCGTCGCCCCCGCCGGTGTGGCAGGCCCACGGAGCGCGCCCTGGCCCTGGCCGCGGCAGGCGCCCCGGAGGCCGGAACAGGCGCGGGAGCGGGAGGCGGCCCGTCCACCGACCGGGGCGGCGCCCCGGGGGCCGGAACAGGCGCGGGAGCGGGAGGCGGCCACGTGACCGGCGCCGCCGGGGGTGCGGATGCGTTCGTGGCCGCCCACCTTGCCGAGGCCCGGTCCGTGGCCGATCGCCTCGTGCCGCTGCTGGACCGCCCCGACGCGTTCGTGGCCGAGCTCGAGGCAGGGCTGCGGAACCTCGCGGATCCCGCCTGCCTGGACGAGCTGCGGCGGGTCGTGCCCGGGGGTCCGGTGGCGCTCGGCGTACGCGCACCGCTCACCCGGCCCATCCACGCAGCCATCCGACGCGCGTGCCGCGGGCGACCCGACAGCGCGTTGTGGGTCGCCGAGCGTGCCGAGCGAGAGCCCTACCTCGAGGTGCGGGCCGTCGCCTGCACGCTGCTGCGTATCTCCTTCGACGACGACCCCGAGCGCAGCTGGCAGCTGGTGCGCCGGATGGCGCGGAACGCCGACAACTGGATCGCGGTCGACACGCTGGCCGGCGTCGCGGCTCTCGGCATCCTGATCGAGTCGTTCCGCTGGGCGGAGCTCGAGCAGCTCGTCTACGCCCGGTCACCCTGGGAGCGGCGGCTCGTCGGATCGACCGTCGCGACGCTGCCGTTCGAGGTCGTGCCGAAGGACCGGCCGCGCCTTGCCGGCGGGCCCGCGCTCTCCCTCATCGATCAGCTGATCGGGGACGCAGACGAGAACGTGCAGAAAGCGCTCGCGTGGGCGCTTCGCTCATGGGTGCACGTCGACCCGACGGGCGTCGGTCGCTTCCTCGACGAGCAGGCGGCGCGGGCCGCGGTCGACGGCGACGGGCACCGCGCCCGCGTCGTGCGCGACGCTCTTCCCGCCGTCGATCCCGGTCGGGCCGGGCGCCTCCGCGCCGTGCTCGCAGGCGTGCGCCGCGCTCCGAACGCACCCGGCACGAGCAAGGCGTCCCGGGCCGCCATCGCGTTCGGGGACCTGCTCGCCGTCGGCGACGCAACCCCCATCGCGCGCCTGGTGCCCCGGGCTGCGCGCGAGAGCGCCGCATGGGCGGACGCGCCGATCCAGGAGCTCGAGAGGAGCCTTGCCGAGTGACTGAGGAACGAGGCCGGGTCCTCCCCATCCGCATCGAGGACGAGATGCGGCAGTCGTACCTGGACTACGCGATGAGCGTGATCGTGAGCCGGGCCCTGCCGGACGTGCGCGACGGCCTCAAGCCGGTCCAGCGCCGCATCCTCTACACGATGCACGAGATGGGCCTGGCCTCCGGGGCCGGGTACCGCAAGTGCGCGGCGATCGTCGGCGACGTGATGGGCAAGTACCACCCGCACGGCGATGCGTCGATCTACGACGCCCTCGTCCGGCTGGCCCAGCCGTTCTCCATGCGATACCCCGTCGTGGACGGGCAGGGCAACTTCGGGTCGGTGGACGGCGACCCCGCGGCGGCGATGCGGTACACCGAGGCGCGGATGACCGCGATCTCCGCCGAGCTGCTCGCCGACATCGACAAGGACACCGTCGACTTCGAGGACAACTACGACGGCACGAAGCGCCAGCCGACCGTCCTGCCGGCCAAGCTGCCGAACCTGCTCGTCAACGGCTCCTCCGGCATCGCGGTCGGCATGGCCACCAACATCCCGCCGCATCACCTGGGCGAGATCGTAGCGGCGACGATCGCCCTGATCGAGAGCCCGGAGCTCACCGCGGACGACCTGTGCGAGCACGTCAAGGGGCCGGACTTCCCCACCGGCGCGACGATCTTCCGCTTCGAGCAGCAGCGGAACGCGCTGACCGGACAGCAGGAGCGAGTGGACGCGATCCGCCAGATGTACGCCAACGGCCGCGGCCGGGTGGTCATGCGGGCCGTCTGCGCCTTCGAGGAGACGCGCGGCAACCGCGTCGCGATCGTGGTCACGGAGCTGCCGTACCAGGTCAACAAGGCGCAGCTGGTCGAGAAGATCGCCGACCTGGTCGGCGCGAGGAAGCTCGACGGGATCGCCGACCTGCGCGACGAGTCCGACCGTGACGGGATGCGCGTCGTGATCGAATGCAAGCGGGACGCGAACCCTCACAAGGTGCTGAACAACCTGTTCAAGCACACACCGCTGCAGCTGGCGTTCAACATGAACATGGTCGCGCTGGTCGACGGCCAGCCCCAGACGCTGCCGCTCAAGGCGGTCCTGCAGCACTACATCGATTACCGCCGGGACGTGGTGCGCCGGCGCACCGAGTACGACCTGGCCCGGGCGCGGGAGCGCGCCCACATCCTCGAAGGGCTCAAGCGGGCGCTCGACAACCTGGACGCGGTGATCCGGACCATCCGGGAGTCGAAGGATGTCGAGACGGCGAAGCAGAACCTGATGTCCGGCTTCGACCTGTCGGACCTCCAGGCGCAGGCGATCCTGGACATGCGGCTGGCGCGCCTGGCCGCCCTCGAGCGCCAGAAGATCGAGGACGAATACCGGCAGGTCATCGAACTGATCGGCGAGCTCGAGGACATCCTGGCCAACGCGCGGCGCGTCGACGAGCTGATCAAGGACGAACTGCGCATGCTCCGCGCGAAGTACGCGGGACAGCGCCGCACCCGGATCGCCGACGACGCCTCACGAGAGATGACCGACGAGGACCTCATCGCCGACGAAGACGTGGTGGTCACGATCAGCGGGCGCGGCTACATCAAGCGGCAGCCACTGGGCACCTACCGACGCCAGGCGCGAGGGGGCAAGGGGATCATCGGAGCCCGGACGGTCGAGGAGGACGCCCTCGACTCGCTCCTCGTGGCGAACACCCACGACTGGGCGCTCTTCTTCACGAACCGCGGGCGCGTGTTCAGCTCCAAGGTGCACCAGGTTCCCGACGCGAGCCGGACGGCCAAGGGCATGCCGATCATCAACCTTGAGGGCGTGCAGGTTGAGCCGGGCGAGGTCCCCACCGCCACGATCACGCTCCCGGACTTCGAGCGGGGCGGCTACCTGGTCCTCGCCACCCGCCGCGGCGTGGTCAAGAAGACGCCCCTCGAGCAGTTCGAGAAGGTGCGCTCGAGCGGGATCATCGCGATCACGCTGGCGGACGACGACGAGCTGGCCTGGGTCGACGTCACGACGGGCCGCGACGACATCATCCTCGCGACGGCGCAGGGCAAGCTTGCCCGGTTCTCGGAGACCGAAGTCCGGCCCATGGGGCGTGTCGCGGCGGGCGTCATCGGCATCCGGCTCGCTCGCGTGGGCGACCACGTGGTGGGCATGAGCGTGGTGCAGCCCGGCACCGACCTGCTCGTCCTGAGCGAAACGGGCTACGGCAAGCGCGTCCGACTCTCCGAGTTCCGCCGCAAGCATCGCGGCGGCCAGGGCGTGCAGCTGATGGCCCTCGAGGGGCGCAAGACCGGGGGCGTGGCCGCGGTCGAACAGGTCGAGGAGAGCGACGAGGAGCTCCTGCTGATCAGCCGGAGCGGGCAGGTGGTCCGCACCGAGGTCGGCTCCATCAACCGATACTCGGCCGGCGCGCGGGGCGTGATCGTCATGCGCCTGAACCCCGGCGACCAGGTGGCCGGGATCGCCGTCTTCCGGGCCGGGCTGGCGGAACACCGGGCCATGGGAGACAATGGCGAGGCCCCGCAGGACGGGGCCCATGCCGATGGGGCGCCCGGACCAGACGGTGAGCAGTAAGCCGGTGAACGCATCGAGTTTCGGTCGCAGCGCGCGGACGGACGGCGGAACGACCGCGCCGTGAGCGCATTCGGTTCGCGGGACACCAGCGTGTACGCCGAGCGCTTCGACGTCTACACGGGGAACGCGAACCCGGAGCTGGCGCGGAGCATCTGCCGCTACCTGAAGATGGACGTGGGGCGGGCAGAGGTCTTCGAGTTCGCCAACGAGAACATCTTCGTCAAGATCCTCGACAACGTCCGCGACCGCGACGTCTTCCTGATCCAGCCCACCTGTTCGCCCGTGAGCAAGTCCATCATGGAATTGCTCGTCATGATCGACGCGTTCAAGCGGGCGAGCGCCGGGCGGATCACGGCGGTGGTGCCGTATTACGCCTACGGCCGCTCGGACAAGAAGGACCAGCCGCGCGTCCCGATCACGGCCCGTCTCGTCGCCGACATGATCACGGTGGCCGGCGCGGACCGGTTGCTGACGGTTGACCTCCATCAGGGCCAGATCCAGGGCTTCTTCAACATCCCCGTGGACGAGCTGACTGCGGTCCACATGCTGTCCAACTACTTCCGCAAGAAGCAGCTGACGAACATCGTGGTCGTGACGGACCTCGGGTTCGCCAAGCGCGCCCGTGCCTTCGCGGAGCTGCTGGACGCTCCGCTCGCGGTCATCGAGAAACGCCGCGTGGGGAACCTTGACCGGGCCGAGGTTCTCAACGTGATCGGCGAGGTGCGAGGGCGACGCGCGATCATCGTCGACGACGAGATCGACACGGCCGGCACGCTCATGGAAGTGACGCGCGCGCTGCAGCGGGAGCGCGTCGAGGAGATCTACGCCTGCGCCACCCACGGCATCCTGTCGGGGCAGGCCGTCGACCTCATCGCGTCGTCGGGCATCCGCGAGGTGGTCGTGACGGACACCGTCCCCCTCCCGTCGCGGAAACGCATCCCGGAGATCCAGACGCTGTCGGTGGCACCCCTGATCGGGGAGGCGATCCGCCGCATCCACCTGGGCGAGTCGGTCGGCGCGCTCTTCTCCAGCGAGCTCAACCTGGTCGAGGAGATGCTGCTCTGGGACGATGCCGCGGCCCACGCGGTCCCCGAGCCGGAGTCCCCGTCGGCGCACGTGGGCGCGACGCGAGGTCAACGGTGTCCCTGAAGCTCTACCGTCCGGGCCCGGGCGGCCTGGAACCGTCGACGGCAGTCAACCAGGACTACCGAACGCGGCTTCGCTCCCGGCGCTGGCGGCTTCCGCCGCTGCGAAACCCCGAGGCGCAGCCCGTCACGGCGGCGGCTGCCGTCGCGCTGCTCGGCGGACTGGCCGCGCTGACCTTCGTGATCCTCCTCGTCGGGTACGGCGTCGGTTTCTGGCACTGAGGGGAGCGGGGCCGCCGCGTATCACGCCTGCGTCCCGGCCTCGCGCGGCTGGCGCGCCCGGGTCGCGCCCTATACTTGACGCTCCATGCTGAATTTCCTGACCCGCTTCGTCGACTCGAACGACCGCGAGCTGAAGCGGATCCAGCCCTTCGTCGACGAGGCCAACGCGCTCGAGGACGAGTTCCGCGCGCTCTCCGACGAGGAGATCCGAAAGCGGATGCTCGACGTGCGGGCGGAGGTGGCGGAGGACGCAGCGCCCACGGAACCGTCCGAGGACGAGCTCGAGCACGCCGAGTCCGAGCGGCGCGCCGAGTTCCGGAAGGAGCGGGAGAAGGCGGACCTCGAGCGTCTCCGCGAGGTCCTCGATGGGGTCCTCCCCGAGGTCTTCGCCGCCGGCCGGGAGATCAGCCGGCGCACGCTCGGGATGCGGCACTTCGACGTGCAGCTGCTGGGAGCCGTGGTGCTCCACCAGGGCAAGATCGCCGAGATGAAGACCGGCGAGGGCAAGACCCTCGCGGCGCCCCTGGCCGCCGCCCTCAACGCGATGTCGGGTCGCGGCGTGCACGTGGTGACCGTCAACGACTACCTCGCAAAGCGCGACCCGCAGTGGATGGGGCCCATCTACCACGGCCTGGGGCTGTCGGTCGGGGTCATCCAGCACGAGGCGGCGTTCCTCTACGACCCCGACTACCGGGCGACCGAAGAATCGCTCATGCACCTGCGGCCGGTGGAGCGGCGCGAGGCCTACGCGGCCGACGTCACGTACGGCACCAACAACGAGTTCGGGTTCGACTACCTGCGCGACAACATGGTCGTCGAGCTGGACCAGCGCGTGCAGCGCGAGCGGTACTTCGCGATCGTCGACGAGGTGGACAACATCCTCATCGACGAGGCGCGCACGCCGCTCATCATCAGCGGACAGGCGGAGGAGTCGGCCGACCTGTACTACCGGTTCGCACGCCTGGCGCCCCGCCTGAAAGCCCGTCCGGACGGCGAGGAGGAGGGCGGCGACTACTTCGTCGACCTGAAGGAGAAGGCGGTCTCCCCCACCGAGGAGGGGATCGACAAGATCGAGAAGCTGCTCGGGATCGAGAACCTGTTCGACGCCGACCCGCGCCTCGCCCGGCACTTCGAGCAGGCGCTGCGGGCCCACGCCCTCTACAAGCGCGACCGCGACTACATCGTCAAGGACGGCGAGATCGTCATCGTCGACGAATTCACCGGGCGCCAGATGCCCGGCCGGCGATGGTCGGAAGGACTGCACCAGGCGATCGAGGCGAAGGAGGGGCTGCGCGTCCAGCGCGAGTCGGTGACGCTCGCCACCATCACGTTCCAGAACTACTTCCGCCTCTACCACAAGCTCGCGGGGATGACGGGCACCGCGATGACGGAGGGCGAGGAGTTCCACAAGATCTACAAGCTCGAGGTCACGGCGATCCCGACCAACCAGCCGATGATCCGCGACGACTTTCCGGACCTCGTGTTCCGGACGGAGCAGGGCAAGTTCAGCGCGCTCATCGACGAGATCGTCGAGCTGCGCGAGCAGGGCCGGCCGGTCCTGGTGGGCACCGTCACCGTGGAGAAGAGCGAGCACCTTTCCGAGATGCTCAACCGGCGAGGCATCCACCATGAGGTCCTCAACGCCAAGTACCACGAGCGCGAGGCCAGCATCGTGGCGCAGGCTGGACGCAGCGGCGCGGTGACGATTTCCACCAACATGGCGGGGCGTGGCACGGACATCCAGCTGGGCGGCAACCCCGCGGGACTCGCGTCGGAGGCGCTCCACAGGCGCGGCATCAACCCGGCGGACGCGCCGCCCGAGGTCTACGCTGCCGCCCTCGACGAGGCCCGGGCCGAGTGCGCCGCGGACCACGAGGCGGTCGTCGCGGCGGGGGGCCTGCACATCATCGGCACCGAGCGGCATGATGCGCGCCGGATCGACAACCAGCTGCGCGGCCGCTCCGGCCGGCAGGGTGACCCGGGATCGTCGCGCTTCTACCTGTCGCTCGAGGACGACCTCATGAAGCGCTTCGCGTCGGACCGTGTGGCCGGGCTGATGGAGCGGATGGGGCTCGAGGAAGATGTCGCGATCGAGTCGAGGATCGTGTCGCGCACGATCGAGAGCGCGCAGTCCCGCGTCGAGGGCTACAACTTCGACATCCGCAAGCGCGTGGTCGAGTACGACGACGTCATCAACAAGCAGCGCGAGACGATCTATGCCGAGCGCGACAAGGTCCTGCGCAACGAGGACCTGACCGAGACCGTCCGGCACCTTCCTCGACCAGGAGATCGGGTCGCTCGTCGACCGGGACCTGGCCGGCGACGACGCGGGCGCGTGGGACGTGGACGCACTCGCTGGTGCCGTGAATCTGCTGGGGCTCACCGGCGACGCGGCGTCGGCCGACGAGCTGTGGGCGATCGCCGACCGGTCGGCCATCGAGCAGCACCTGCGCGACCTGGCCGACGCCCGCCTGACGGCCCTGGAGGAAGAACACGGCGCCGAGACATGGGCGCTGGTCGAGCGGATCGTCCTCCTTCGCGCGATCGACGCGCTCTGGGTCGAGCACCTGACGGAGCTCGACGACATGCGACGCGGCATCGGACTGCGCGGGTACAGCGGCGAGGACCCGCTCAATGCCTTCAAGAAGGAGGCCTACTCGCTGTACGAGGAACTCCGCGAGCTGATCCGGCACCAGGTTGCCACCACCATCTTCCGCGTCAACGTGGTGCGCCAGGAGCCGGCGCCGCTGGCGCAGCCGCTCCCGGGTCCCGGGCAGCGGATGCCGGGCGCACCGGCTGCGGTCGGCGCCGGCGCCGTGGGCGGGGTCGGCAGCTGGGCTCCCCAGGGCATGGGTCCGCTGACGGGCGCGGCCGGCGGCGTGGCCGCGGGCGCGGCGGGCAGCGCGGCCGGGGCGTGGCCGCGGGCTTGGCAGGCGCCAGTGCCGCGGCCACGTTGGGGGCGGCGGGCACGAGCGCGGCGAGCGGCGGCGGCGGACGGATGCCGGCCCGGCCGGGAGGGGTCCCGCCCGAACGGATGGCCCCGGCCCTGCGCGGCCTCGGGCGCGACACGACGCGCGAGCTGATGCAGGGCAGCATCGACGGTGCGCGCGGTCAGGCGCGGCCGGCGGGCATCCCCAAGCTCGGCCGCAACGACCCCTGCTATTGCGGGAGCGGACTCAAGTACAAGAAGTGCCACGGTCGCTGAGGGCGAGCGTCCTGCGCCTCGCGCTGGCCGGGGCCGCGGCCCTCGTCGCCGTCGTGGGATACGCCACGTTCCGGATCTGGCAGCAGGGCCAGACCGACGAGCAGGGACGGCCCGCGGACGCCATCGTCGTGCTCGGGGCCGCCCATTACGGGGACACGCCGTCGCCGGTCTTCGCCGCGCGTCTCGACCACGCGGTCGAGCTCTGGCTGGACGGCGTGGCGCCGTACCTGATCGTCACGGGCGGCGAGGCCGCCGGCGACACCTCGGCCGAGGCGGACGTTGCGCGTCGGTACGCGGAGGACCGCGGCGTGCCCGCGGCGGCGATCCTCGCGGAGCGGACCGGGCGCGACACCGCCGAGTCCCTGCGCAACGTGGCGGCGATCCTGCGGGCGCGCGGACTCCACTCGGCGCTGTTCGTGAGCGACCGGACGCACATGCTGCGAGTGCTGCGCGTCGCCGCGGACCTGGGCATCCAGGCGTACGGCTCGCCGACCGCGACCAGCCCGAGCGACCTCGACCCGTCGGCACGCGTCGCGTCAACGGTCCACGAGCTCGGCGCGCTGGCCCTGTACCTGGTGACGGGTCGGTGATCCGGGCGAAACCTGCAGAAATTCGGCCGCAATCCGGCCGCACCCTCTTGAGTACGCGATCTCCCGTTCGTATACTCGGGCGAAACGCCGGAGTCCGCGCTCTGGCGTTCCGTTTGCCACCCGGGACGTCCCCCGACGGGTGTCTGGCAGCGGTGGGTTCGCAGCAGCGAGGGTGCCGTGCGGGCGGAGATCGCCGAAGAGGATTTCCTCGATCTGATCGCGTGTGAGCGCGACTGCCGGAAATGCAGCTACGCCGCGAGCCTCGACTGTGACGGCAACTGCGGCGTCTGCCCCCACAACGGATATTGTCCCTGCGTGAACCCCGTGGTCGCCCGGAGCAAGAGCGCACTGCGCATGATCGAGCTTCGCCCGATCCTGCTGCAGGACCTGCGAGCGCGTCGCTGATGGACCTCGCCGCCGTCCGCGACCTCGTGGAGCGCGTCCGCGCAACCTCGGGGAGGCTTTGACCTCGCCGACAAGGAACGTCGCCTGGGGGCGCTCGAGCAGGAGAGCGCACGCCCGGACCTCTGGGACGACCAGCGGGCGGCGCAGCACATCCTGCGTGAGGCGGAGCGGCTGCGAGAGGACATCGCCGCCTGGCGCGACCTGGAGCGGCGGGCCTCCGACGTGCTGGAACTCGCGGAGCTCGCCTCGACGGACGCCGACCCCGACCTGGCCGCCGCGGTGGACGCCGAGTACGCGGAACTCGACGGCGCGTACGCGACGCGCCGCACGGCACTGCTGTTCAGCGGCGAATACGACGACCGCGACGCCCTGCTGACGATCAGCGCAGGGGCGGGCGGCACGGAGGCGACGGACTGGGCGCAGATGCTGCTGCGCATGTACCTGCGCTGGGCGGAGCGCCACCGGTTCGCCACCGAGATCCTCGACCAGACCGAGGGCGAGGAAGTCGGAATCAAGAGCGTCACGGTGGCCGTCGACGGCCGGGGCGCGTACGGCTTCCTTCGCGCTGAGCGGGGGTCCACCGTCTCGTCCGCATCAGCCCGTTCGATTCCCAGAAGCGCCGCCAGACCACGTTCGCACTGATCGAGGTCCTCCCGGAGGTCGAGAGCGAGGTCGAGGTCGAGATCGACCCCGACGACCTCCGCATCGACACGTTCCGTGCGACCGGCCACGGCGGTCAGAACGTCAACAAGACGGATTCGGCCGTGCGCATCACGCACCTGCCGACGGGCATCGTCACCCAGAGCCAGAACGAGCGGTCGCAGCTGCAGAACAAGGACACTGCGTTGAAGGTGCTGCGCGCGCGGCTGCTGGAACGCGCCCTCGAGGAGCGCGAGGCGCAGCTCGCGGTGCTCCGGGGCGAGCACGTGGAGGCGGGGTGGGGCCACCAGATCCGCTCCTACGTGCTCCATCCCTACCAGATGGTCAAGGACCTCCGGACCGAATACGAGACCAGCAACACCGGGGCGGTCCTCGACGGCGACCTCGACGCGTTCATGCGCGCGGAGCTCGAACGGCTGGCCACCACGAGCCCGGCCGGCGGTGGGACGTGCGGACCCGTGAGGGAGGATGCGGAGCCCGCGATCCTCAGGCGCATCGAGCCGACCGACATCCCCGCCTGTATCGAGGTCTTCTACGACTCGGTCGACCCACTCTACCGGCGCCTGGACCAGCCCATCCCCCCCAGGGACCCCGGGTCCCTCGCCCGGCTCATCGGCCATCTCCTCGACCACGACGGGGAGCGGGCGTGGCTGGCGGAGTCGCCGTCGGCGACCGGGAACCCCGACCCCCCGCGGATCCTGGGCTTCGGCAGCGCCTGGCTCCGGGAGACGACGTGGTACCTCGCCCTCCTCTTCATCCGGCCCGAGGCGCAGGCCGGGGGCCTCGGCCGGCGTCTGCTGCTGCGGACGTTCCCGCGGACGCCGCCGGGCGATGGATCGTTGGGGATCGGGGGGCAGACCGCCATGGTCGAAGGTGCGCCGGACGGCACGGCGCTGCGCACAGCGCCCGACGGGCCACCTCGCGCGGCGTACCCAGCGGCCCGGCGCTGCGCACAGCGCCCGACCAGAACCGGTCCGGCGCCCTCATGGCGACCTGCGTCGATTTCGATCCAGCCGATCTCGACCGGCCTCTACGCGAGCTACGGGATCGTGCCACGGGTCCCGGTCTTCACGGCGATCGGCAACCCTCGCTGGGGGGCGCTGCCGGACCTCCCTCGCGACGTCGTCGCGACCGGGTTCGAGGCGCTGCCGGAGGCGGTGCCGCTGGCGGACGCGCTTGCGTCGATCGATCGCGAGCTGCTCGGCTTCGCCCGGCCCCAGGACCACCAGCTCTGGTCGCGCGAAGGCCGTCGCGGCGTGCTGTTCCGGCACGCGGGCGACGGCGCGGTCCTGGGCTACGGCTACGTCCAGGCCTCCGGCCGGCTCGGTCCGGTGGCCCTGCTCGACGACACCCTCTACCCGGGCGTCCTCGGGTCCCTGGTGTCGCGAGTCTCGCCGCCCGGCCCATTCTTCGCGCTGGTGCCCGGAGTGAACCACCGGGCGATGGTGGCCCTGCTGCGCGCGGGCCTCCAGTTCGAAGGGTTCCCCGGAATCCTCTCCTCCACGCGTCCGTGGGCGGCGCTCGACCGCTATCTGCCGGCCAGCTTCGCGCTACCCTGACCGCAACGGCCGCGCGTCGCGGGCGGTTCGCCGGTCCCGCCGGGACACGGCGCGGCACACGAGGAGATCGTGAGCGAATACAGCGACGGCCGGAACCGGGCTCCTGCGCCGTTCGACCCGGCCGCGTTCGACGACTCGGCCTGGGGCCCGGAGTGGAGCGCCGGACTGCGACGCGGACGGGAGGCGGAGCTGCGGCAGTGGCTCGACCTGGCGCTCGCCTGCTGCGACGCCGCCGACGAGATCGCGCTGCGTCATTTCCGACGCGACCTCGAGATCTCCACCAAGCCCGACCGGACCCTCGTGACGCAGGCGGACCAGTCGATCGAGGCGCTCATCCGGGAACGGATCCGCGCCACGCACCCGGACCACGGCCTGGTGGGCGAGGAGTACGGCACCGAGAAGCCCGGCTCGTCCGTGCGGTGGTACGTGGACCCCATCGACGGCACCCACAACTTCGTCCGGGGCATTCCGGTCTTCGCCACCCTGCTGGGCGTGGAGCGCGACGGAGAGTTGCAGGTCGGCGTGGTGTCCGCACCGGCGCTCGGAGAGCGCTGGTTTGCCTGGCGAGGCGGCGGTGCCTGGGCCGGCCGGGCCGGCGATACCAGGCGCCTCCGCGTGTCCCGGGTAGGTGACACGAAGGAGGCGCAGATCCTCTACGACTCCCCGCTCGACGTGCAGCGCTGCGGATGGGCGCCGGGGTTCGCAGGCCTGCTCGGCAGCGCCTGGAGGGACCGCGGGTTCGGCGATTTCTGGGGGTACACGCTGCTCGCCGAGGGTGCCGCGGAGGCGATGATCGAGGTCGGGATCCATCCGTGGGACCTGGCGGCGGCGCAGGTGCTGGTCGAGGAGGCGGGCGGACGGATGACCGACTTCGGCGGGCGTCGGTCGGTGGACGTCGCCAGCGTCGTCGCCTCGAACGGGCGGCTGCATCGTGCAGTGCTGGCCGCGCTCGCGCTCCCAGGCGGAGAGCAGCACACGGACGACGCCTGACGGCCGGGCAGGGGGCCTGTGCTACCCTCATGGCCGACGTGGCTTTGCTCGCTGTGCCCGCGTGCGGAGTCTCCGGCACCCTCCGCCCGCGGAGCCAGACATGACCACCTCCCCGCCCCGACTCGCCGGGCCTCTCGAGGCGGCGACCGCGATCCGCCCGGACCGCGAAGCCGTCGATCCGCCCACGGCGGAGGGTCACGAGGCCCGCGACGCGCGCCGCATCTCGATCGCGCTGGACGACGTCAGCAAGGTCTATCCCAACGGCCGCCGCGCCCTGGCCGACGTCGACCTCGTCGTCCCGGATGGCGACTTCGTGTTCATCGTCGGGCCGTCCGGCGCAGGGAAGAGCACCCTGATCAAGCTGCTCATCCGGGACGAGTTGCCGACGAGCGGCACCGTGTTCGTCGCCGGCCGCGACGTCCGGCGCCTGTCCCGGCGCGACGTCCCTCGCCTGCGGCGGAGCGTCGGGATCGTCTTCCAGGACTACAAGCTGCTCCCCAACAAGTCGGTGTACGACAACGTCGCATTCGCCCTGGAGGTCACCGGGACGCCCGGGCGGCAGATCCGGTCGGCCGTGGACCGCGTGCTCTCCCTGGTGGGGCTGACGGCCGCCGCGGGCCAGTTCCCCAGCCAGCTCTCGGGAGGCGAGCAGCAGCGCACGGCCATCGCCCGTGCCCTGGTCCACGAGCCGCGCGTCGTGATCGCCGACGAGCCGACGGGGAACCTGGACCCGCTGATCAGCTGGGAGATCATCCAGCTGCTGCTCCGCATCAACGAGCTCGGTACGACCGTGCTGATGGCAACGCACAACGCCGAGGTCGTCACCGCACTGCGCCGCCGGGTGGTCGCGCTCGAGGATGGGCGCGTCGTCCGTGACGAGGTCGGCGGCTACCACCGCGAGTACTGACCGATGCCGCGTTTCCTGCTCTTCTCCGTCCGCCGGGCGTGGGAGGGCTTCTGGCGCAACGTGGTCATGAGCGTCGCCGCGACGATCACGATGACCCTGATGCTGCTGATGCTGGCCGGGCTCGTCATCGGCCTGTCCGGCCTCGACGCCGGCCTTCGGTTCGTGGAGCAGAAGGTGGAGGTGCAGGCGTTCGTCGCGGACGGCACGCCGCAGTCGCGGATCGACGCGCTGGTCGCCCAGGTGCAGGCGCTGCCTGAAGTCTCGCAGGTCGACTACCTCGACAAGGCACAGGCCCTCAAGCAGTGGCAGGAGCAGCTGCGTCAGCAGGGGAAGCCCGACTACTCCAGCGCGACCGGCACGAACCCGATCCCGGCGAGCATCCTCGTCAAGCTGAAAGACCCGCACGTGTACGGCAGCGTGATCCAGACCCTGCAGGCGGCCCAGGGAGTCGTGACGGACGTGCTCGAGACGCAGCACGTCGTCGACGCGCTGCTGAGCGTCACGGGCTTCCTGCGAACGGCCGGCGTGGTGGTCCTCGTGCTCGTCGGCCTCACGGTCCTGTTCATCGTCATCAACACGATCCGGCTGGCCGTGGTGGCACGGGCCGAGGAGATCGAGATCATGCGGCTCGTGGGCGCGTCCGACGCCTTCATCCGGTGGCCGTTCATCTTCGAGGGGATGCTCGTGGGGATCCTGGGCGCCGCGATCACGCTGGGCATCCTCGCGCTGGCGGCGCAGCCGATCGGGCAGGGGGTCGCGACCCTGGTCGGCCAGGTGCCGATCCAGTTCGACCAGAGCCTCGGCCGGGAGCTGGTGATCGTGGTGGGCGGCGCAGGCCTGGTCCTCGGCGCCGGGGGCGCGTTCATCTCCATCCGCACGTACCTCATCCGCTGAGTCGTCGCGTCGGCGAACCGGCGCGCGCAGAATCACCGTCCCGCCTTGCGACAGCCGCCCCGAGGAAGCCGCTCATGCAGAACCTGGAATCGCCGAACCCGTTCGAATCAGGTGCAGTCGAGCCGCCGGGACGCCCGCCACGCCGCCGACGGAGAGCGCGAGCCGGCGTGTGGCTCGCGGCGTTCGGCGCCACGGTCATCGCCGGCAGCGGTCTGTTCGCAGCGGGGTTCACCCTCGGGCGCCAGACCGCGCTGACGGACGGGACACCGCAGGCGCTTGCCGCCGACCTGCAGCCGTTCTGGGACGCCTTCGACTCGATCGACCAGCGGTACGCCGGAATCCAGGTCAGCCGCCACGCCATCGTCGAAGGCGCGATCAGTGGCATGTTCAAGGCCCTCGGCGACCCGTTCTCCTCGTACATGACGGGCGAGGCCTACCGCGCCTCTCTCACGGGACTGTCCGGCCAGTTCGAGGGAATCGGGGCCGTCATCACCACCGAGGATGCGGCCGGGAAACAGGGGTGCACGCCGGCGGGCGCGAGCTGTCGCATCGCGATCCTGCGCGTGCTCGCGGGATCGCCTGCCGAGCAGGCCGGGCTCCGCGCCGCCGACGTCATCGTGTCGGTGGATGGGTCGAGCGTCGCAGGGAAGACCACGGACGACGTGGTCAACCTCGTCAGGGGTCCCCGAGGCACGGTGGTCACTCTCGTGATCGCCCGGGCCGGCACCACGTTCGACGTGCGGATCACCCGCGCGATCATCAACCCGTCGGACGTCACGAGCCGGCTGATCGACGGCGGAGCCCTTGGGTACGTCCAGATCTCGAGTTTCGGCTCCGGTGTGGCGGCCGACTTCACCAGCCAGTTGCGCACGCTGCTGAAGGCCGGGGTGCACGGCGTCGTGCTCGACCTGCGAGGAGACCTCGGGGGATTCGTGGACCAGGCCCGTACGATCGCGAGCCAATTCGTGGGCAGCGGGCCGATCTACTGGGAGCAGACCGCCGACGGCACACGGGCCCCGTACGACGCCGAGCCCGGCGGGATCGCGACAAACCCGTCGCTGCCGGTGATCGTGCTCGTGGACAAGGACACGGCCAGCGCGTCCGAGATACTCGCCGCCGCCCTGCAGGACACGGGCCGGGGTCGTCTGCTCGGGACCACGACATACGGCAAGGGAACCGTGCAGGAATGGCAGCTGCTCGGCCAGGACGCGGGGGGGTTCCGGCTGACGATCGCCCGCTGGCTGACGCCGGCCGAGCGCTGGATCAACGGCCGGGGGCTGACGCCGAACGTGACGTTCCAGGCGCCGGCCAACGCCCCGATCGGCTCGGACCCGGTCCTGGATCGGGCCGTGCAGCTGCTGACGGGCCCCGGGCCGGTGGCCCCGGGGCTGGTGGCCCCAGCGCGCTGCGCTCGACGGGCAGCCCGTCTCTCTCCGTCTCCTCGTCGGCCGCGTCCACCGTGACGATCTCGCTCGCCCCCGGTTCCGGCGCACTGCTGTAGCGAGCGCCCGCATTCTGGCCTCTTGCCTTCGGGAAACCCGGCCGGTAGTATCCACAGCAACGAAAGGAGGTGATGTGCAGTGATAGACAGTCATTGCTACACCACCCCGCGGGAGGCCTCGGCCTAGCTCGCAGGTTGGTGCGCAACCGAACGCCGGCCCTCGATGGGCCGGCGTTCGTGCGTCCGGGGCACGTCCTCCCGTATCCTGTCTCCCCGCCGTCGCCGCGGTCGCGCTGCAGAGCCGCCGCGCGACCGACGCCGGCCGAGCGCTCCGAAGGACCAGCATGCCCGAGCACACCATCACCCTCAACCGAAGAGCACGCCACGAGTATTCGATCGAGGAGACCGTCGAGGCCGGCCTCGTGCTGACCGGGACCGAGATCAAGAGCGTCCGTGCCGGCCGCGTGAACCTCAACGACGCGTACGCGCGGGTGGAGCACGGCGAAGCCTGGCTGGTGGGGGCGCACATCGCCCCCTTCGAGGGCGGTAATCGCCTCAACCACGAATCGAAGCGGACCCGCAAGCTGTTGCTGCACCGCGGGGAGATCGACGAACTGCTGGGGCTCACCACACGCAAGGGCCTGACGCTCGTTCCGCTGCGGCTGTATATCAGCGACAGGGGGCTGGCCAAGGTCGAGCTGGGCGTCGCCCGAGGGAAGCAACTCCACGACCGCCGGCGCGAGATCGCGGCGCGGGACGCCAGGAGGGAGCTCGAGCGCGAGCTGTCGGACGCAGGTCGCGGCCGGTAGCCGGCCGGCGGCCGTGGGCGGCCGGTAGGCGGCGGTTAGGCGGCCGGCCGTTCACAGCGGGCGTCGGCCATCTTGGATTCCGGGCGGTCGTCCGCTAGAATGACGCCTCCGAACGGATGTTCGGCACTGGGGATGCGTGGTTTCGACAGGGCCCGAACCCCAGGGAACGCGAGCCGAGGTGCCGTCTGGCCTCGTTAAACAGGCGGCAAAACGAAGTAACTGGCAACAGCCAGCCTGCTCTCGCCCTCGCCGCTTAGGCGGTAAGGTGAGCGTGGAAGCAGCCTCGTCCCCGTGGGCTGTGGAAGCGTCATGCAGCGGGGATGCAGCTTCGGGTAGCGTCGCGTAGCCGGAGACCAAGCCCGCAAGGGGACGTGACTGGTCCGATCGAAACGCTGCCGATGGCGGTTCGACCGGTCGACGACAAAGCATCGGACACGCTCGTAGTGGTCCCTGGCCGAAGGTTCTGGACGGGGAGTTCGACCCTCCCCCATCTCCACCAGCGCTCATCTGCGGCGGTGTCCGCGAGGATCCGCGATCCTCCGGCGCCGCCGCACGCATGTCAGCCGCCCGGACCGCCCGTCGGGCGTGGCGATCGCGACGGCACCCCTGCCGCGTGGCTCCCGGTCAGGGCCGGGGGGACGCGCTCGGCGAAGGGGACGCCGACGACGACCCGCTCGGCGACGGGGATGGGGAGGGAGCTCCGCTCGGCGATGGAGCCGGGGCCTGCGCCACGCCGACCTGGATCAGTCCGTTGACCGTGGCGTAGTGCGAGTAGTAGGTCTCCTGGTGGACGATCGCGCCGCTGGCATCGCGGACCACCCGCGTCACCCAGGCGTCGAAACCGTTGGACGCGTATTCGACCTGGTTCTCCTGCCCGGGCTTGAGCGTGGTCACCTTGACGTACTGCGTGGTTGCGTAGGAGTAGTTCTTCACGATCGGGGTCGACAGCGTCACGGTGCGCTGCGGATCGACGCTGAACAGCTGGAACGTGACGGTTCCGGGGCCGTTGATCGCGTGGATCAGCACGGGATAGGCCGTGTCGTTGCGCCAGGTCATGTCCTGCTCCCACCCTGTGCCCATCGCGACAGTGGCATCCAGCCCGACCGGGTACCGGGAGATGTAGTAGTAATGGTTGGCGCGGTCGCCGATCTCGTAGCCGGCCCGGAGCGCGGCGTTGAAGAGCGTGGTGGACGTGCTGCAGATTCCGCCGGCGATCGCTCCCGTCTCCTCCGTGTGCCCGTTGATGATCGCGCCGCCGAGACCGTACCCCTCCGCCAGCGTGGGCACGCCGACGACCTTCCAGAAGTCGAACCAGGCGCCGGGGGCCACGACGTACCCGTCGATCATGGAGGCGGGGATGCTGATGTTCTTCCCCCAGTAGTTGGAGATGCCCGGGAAGAAATGGGTGGTCCAGCTCCCCACGACCTTCATCAGTGGCGCCGTCTTCTTCGCCTCGTCCGTGCCAAGCGCGGGCGCGACCGACGTGACCGCCAGCTGGACCGTGAGGGCCGGGTCGCCCGCCGTACGACTCGACAGGGCCGCGGAGATGGCGCTCAGGCTCGCGTCGATGTCGAGCTGGGTGCCGTCACGGCCGGCGAGGACGCCGATCACCTTGCCGTCGCCGAGCAGATAGCTGGCGTCGGACGGACTGCGCGCAACCTTCGGAGCGAGAGCGGCGAGCGCGGCGCGGGCAGTGGTGCCGCCGATCTGCGGGACATAGGCCGCGGCGGCGAGCGACGGCACGCTGGGGCCAGGAGAGGAGGCGGGACCCGGGCTCGCGACGGCAGCGCCGCTCGGGGAGGGCGGGGGCGCAGTGGTCGGCGAGGGACTCGCGTCGGGGGAAGGGCTCGCCGCCGACGGTCCCGCCGGGGGCGTCGCGGCGGGAGTGGGGAGCGCGGGGAGGTCGCCCGCGACAGGGACCGCACCGGAGGGCAGCGAGATCGGCGGGCCTGAGGGGGCGTTGGTGGCCTCGACAGGCGACGCACCAACCGCCGACGGCGAGGTCGCGCCCGGCGCCGCGCTCCCGGCCGGGGCGGCTTGAGGTCCCGCGGGAGCGCCAGGCGGGACCGCCGGCGCGGCAGCTTGCGGCGCGCCGAAGGACACCCAGGTCCGGAGCGTGTCCGACGAGATCGTCATCGAGAACCTGGGGTCGGTCGAAACGGTCAGCGTGAGGGGCGCGGCGGTCATCTGGTTCGCCGTCTCGAGAGCCGCGGCCGCCTCCTGCGTGCTGACGGTGGGGGCGACTTCCGTGGTCCGAAGCCGGACCGTCACGTGCGTGGCGCCGGGCGACAGGAGGCCATTCCCGGCGGCCTCGATGGCGGCCTGGCGATCCACCACCTTGCCCGGTGCCGAGGGCACCACCACGAAGTTCCCGTCGGGGCCGAGCACCACCATGGCGTCGGTCGCGCTTACGGCCTGCGCGCCTGCCACGGCCGCAACCGCGGACGCGAGCGCTGCCTTGTCGTAGGTCAGGCGCGGCGCCACCGGCTCATCGCCGACGAGAGCGCGGGCGTCCTGTGCCAGCGCCGATGGCAGATCGCCCCCGTGTGCCACGGCCATCGCCGAATCGACGATGGCGCCATAGTCGTACGCGCGTCCGAGACGCGAGAACGGGATCGTCGCGTCGCCCGACGGCGACTGGAGGACGAGCGTCCCCCGGCCAGCGTCCGGCAGCTGCGCCCGCAGACGGGCCTCGGCTGCAGTCCGGTCCAGCCCGCCGATCGACACACCGTCGACCGTGACGCCGGGGATGACCCGGTTCGCGAACGCGTCCTGGTACCCGACGAGGAAACCGCCGCCGAGCGCGGCCGCGACGAGCAGCGCGACGGCGAGTGCGGCGAGGCTCCGGCGCCACAGTACGGCGCCCGTCCCGCCCGCATCCAACGTTTCCGCCGTCATCGCGCCCCATATCCTACCGGCACCGCCTCCGGCCCGGACGGCGGCACACTCGGTGGGCGCCCGTTACCCCTCGCGGCGGATGACCACCACGCGGCGGTTCGGCTCCTCCCCGATGGACTGGGTCGCGACGCCCGCGCGGTCGCGAAGGGCAAGGTGGATCCAGCGCCGTTCGAGAGCAGGCATCGGCTCCAGCTGCAGCATCTTCCCGGTCTCCTCGACGCGGTCTGCGGCGCGGTTCGCGATCTCGCGCAGCTGGCGCTCGCGGCGTCCGCGGTAGTCCTCGACGTCGACGAGGACCCGTGTCCACTCGCCCATGCGGCGCGACAGCAGAAGGTTCACCAGGTGCTGCAGGGCCGACAACCGCTCGCCCTTGCGGCCGATCAGGGCCCCGAGCGCTTCCTTCTCGGCGCCTTCGCCGGTGACGTCGAGCTTGGCGGTGTCGCCGGTCTGGACGGTGACGACGACGTCGTAGCCGAGATAGCCCAGCATCGTCTGCAGGATGTCGCGACCGGCCTCGAGCGCCTCCGGGCTCGCCTCGGCCGCCTGCACCTCCTCGCGTTCGACGTTCAGCGATCGGGCGGCTGCGACCTCTGCTCGTTCACCGTCCGTGAGGGTCACGGGGCCGCGCCGCTCGTGCCCACCCGGCCGATCGCGTCCGCGGTCGCCCCCTCGCTCGCGGCGCTCCGGGGCTGCTGGTCGCGGGCCGCGCTCGCGATACTCCGTCCTGGGGCGCGCGCCCGGCTGGAGGTCGCCGCCGGGCGTGGGGCGCGCGGCCGGCTGGAGGTCGCCGCCGGGCGTGGGACGCGCGGCCGCGGCCGCAGGAGCGTCCTCGTGGCCTGATTCTCCGTCCCCGACCGGCTGCCCGTGCATCGGGCGCCGCTCGCGCGCGCGGTCGCCGCGGTCGCGGCCCGGCGGCCGATCCTCGCGCGGCGGCCGCGCGGACGGAGGTGGGAGCGGGGCGGCCTCCGCGGCCGCCCTCCGAGGCGCCGCGCCCCCAAGCGCGGCGCGAGGCGCGGCGATCACGCGGGCTGGCTCGGCTCCCATTCCGAGGACCCCGCGGCTGCCGGCGGTCAGGATCTCGAAGTCCAGGTCGTCGAGCCCCGAGACGCCGAACGCCTCGCGCGCCTGGCGCAGGGCCTCCTCGACCGTCTTCCCGGTGAATTCCTGGTATTCGCTGCTCATCGACGCCTCCCTCGCCGGCTCGTCCGGGCCCGTTCCCTGTTCGGTCTGACCGTGCCCGCCGCACTGTCTCTCGGGTCGCGGCGCGCGGGCGCCGCCGTGGGTTCACTCCTGCCTGCGGCCGCGAGCTTCGGGGGCGACGGAGCGAACCGTGGTGTGTGCCCCACGGCGAACGACGGTGTCCATCCGAACAACGGGAAGAGGGACCCCCAGCCCGCGATCAGATACTGCTGCACGATCGAGAAGACCGTGGTGACGATCCAGTAGATGAAGAGCCCGGCAGGCAGGAACGAGCCGTACACGAGCGACAGGAGTGGGAGCAGCAG
Organism: uncultured Chloroflexia bacterium; assembly: GCA_963759135.1. Taxonomy (GTDB): domain Bacteria; phylum Chloroflexota; class Limnocylindria; order Limnocylindrales; family CSP1-4; genus JAJYNJ01. Next base: position 73,270 of record CAVWXU010000027.1, read on the forward strand.
GAACGCGCGCTGCTGCGCCTGGGCCTGCGGGTCGCTGGAGCTCGGCATCATCATCCGCGTCTGCAGGAGCTGCAGGAGCGCGGAGATCAGCGCGAGCAGGCTCAATCCGAACCCGATCACCGGCAGCCTGAAGAGGATCTCGGGCTGGTCCGCGGGGAGGCCGCCGAGCCACCAGATGTGCGGCTGGATGCACGGACCGCTCGTCGCCGCGGCGGCCTGGCAGGTGACGTGCACGACCTGGACCCCGAAGACGCGGAGCATCGAGCTGATGTTTGGCGCGGTGAGCCCGGACGAGAACACCGAGTACATCGGCAGGAGGAGGAGCATCGTCAGGACGGTCGGGAGGCACCCGGAGGCGGGGTTGACGCCCCGCTCCTTGTAGAGCCTCATCTGCTCCTCGCTGACCTTCTGGCGGTCCCCCTTGAACTTCTGGGAGATCGCCTTCAGCTCCGGCTGCAGCATCTGCATGCGCCGCTGCGACACGATCTGTGCGCGGTAGACCGGGACAAGCAGGAGCCGGATCAGGAGCGTGACGAGGATGATCGCGATGCCGATGTCGCCGACGATGTTGTAGAAGAACACGAGCACCAGGAAGATGGTCTGGAAGATCGGCGTGAACGCCCAGGCAAGGAGGCTGAACGGGTCGGCGCCGTTCGGCTGCGCCGGGCAGAGGTTGGGATGGTGAGTGACCGTCGGGCCCGGCGTCTGGCCCGGCGCGAGTGTCGGCGTCGGCGCGGGCGTCGGGTTTGGGCAAGGGGGCTGGCTCGTGGCGGCCCCCACTTGCGAAGGTGCCGCAACGGGAGCCGCCGACTGTCCGGCCGGAAGCGGCGAGGCTGCGAACGAGACTGGGTTCGCGGCGAACAGCAGCAGGAGCGCGACCACCGAAGCCAGCGGCAGCAGGCCGAGTCGGCGAAGTGTCACCTCGCGGAGCGCTCCCTTCATCGGGGCCTACGGTACCGGGTCATACCCGCCCGGGTTCCACGGGTGACATCGCGCGATCCTTCGCGCCCCCATCACGCTCCCACGCAGGAGGCCGTACTTGCCAATGGCCTGCTCCGTGTACCGGGAACACGTGGGCTCGAACCGGCACGACGCTGGCAGCCACGCGAAGAGGGTCCGGTAGAGGCGGATGGCCGCGATCCCGAGCGTCTTCATCCCCTGCATCCCACGACGCCGGTCAACACGCCGAGGCGGTCGAGCAGGCGGGCCACGGCGTCGCGAAGCTCGGCGAAGCTCGCGACGACGCTGGCAGCCCGGGCAACCACCAGCACGTCCCACCCGGGCGCCACGCGGTGCGCGAGTGATCTGACGATTTCGCGAAGTCTCCGGCGGACGCGATTGCGGACAACAGCACCTCCGAGGCGCCTGCCGGTCGAGAACGCGTACCGGGTGGAAACCAGCCCGTTTCGCGCCACCCGCACGACGACGAGCGGGTGCGCCCGGCTCGTTCCCTGCTGCTGGAGGTTGGCGAAGTCCGCCGGCCGGCGGAGGGTCTCCAGCGGGATCGCCATAGCGGCCCTGTATCAGACGGTCAAGCGCTGCCGGCCCCGCGCCCGTCGCGCGGCGAGGACGCGCCTCCCTCCGCGAGTCTTCATCCTGGCCCGGAAGCCGTGCTCCTTGGCGCGATGCCGCTTCTTGGGCTGATACGTCTGCTTCATCGGGCGCCATGGCTCCTTGGCAGGACGGGTTTGGAGCGGCGGCAGCAGGGCCGAATCCGGGCCCACCTGCCCTCGGTGGATGACATCAACACGCGCCGGCGCCCATGGCACTCCGCCGCGTCCCGTGCCGGGGGATTATATGAAGCCCCCGGAAGGAGTGTCAAACCACGGCACCCGTCGAGTCGGCCCGTCGTTGCCCACAACGGCCGGGGAGACGCCACCTGCTCGCGCGTCGATCGACGATCTCGGGCGGCGGGAGCGGCGCGCCCCGGGAATCCGATCGGCTGACGTGCAGGAACGGACCGCGCTCACCGGGGAGCCAGATACTACCCGGGAGTATGGAGGTTTCGCGTTGCGGTGGCCCTGCGCGCGGTGCTAGGCTTGCCGGGCTCCCGGCCCGGGACGCAACGGGAGGGTCCAGGAGAGGCCCGCCGGCGCCCATCCACGGGGCACGCACGCGGCTTCTGCCATGGCTGGTCCGAGCCCATGGTCGCCCACCCAGCGGCGGCTGAGGGCGACGACGAATCGCTTTGATGGGGTCGAGCGAACGGAATGGACGCGAAGCAGGTGTGGCGCGCCGCCCTCGGGGAGCTCCAGGTTTCGCTGTCACCCGCCAATTACGAGACCTGGCTCCGCGACACCGCCCTCGTGGCCGTCGACGAACACCGGTTTCGCGTCGCCGTTCCCAACGGGTTCGCGAAGGACTGGCTCGAGTCGCGGTACCGCTCGCTGATCAGCCAGACCCTCGCGCGCATCGTGGGCTACAGCGTGCAGGTCGATTTCGAGGTGTCAGCGCAGCCGGCTGACGCCGCGGAGGCGATCGCCGCCCAGCCGGTCCGCGTGGAACCGTCCCGTGTCGGCGGCGAGGGCGGCCCCACCAACCTCAACCCACGCTACACGTTCGGGAACTTCATCGTCGGCTCGGCGAACCGCCTGGCGCACGCGGCGAGCCTCTCGGTGGCCGAGCGCCCCGGCCACGCATACAACCCGCTCTTCCTGTACGGCGGCGTGGGACTGGGCAAGACCCACCTGATGCACGCCATCGGGAACCAGGTGATCGCGCGGTTCCCTCGCAAGAAGGTGACCTACGCGACCAGCGAGAAGTTCACCAACGAGTTCATCACCAGCATCCAGCAGGGACGGATCGACGAGTTCCGTGGCCGCTACCGCAAGATCGACGTCCTCCTGATCGACGACATCCAGTTCATCGCGGACAAGGAGCGCACGCAGGAGGAGTTCTTCCACACGTTCAACGCGATCCACGAGGACGGCAAGCAGATCGTCCTGTCGAGCGACCGTCCCCCCAAGCAGATCATGACCCTTGAGGAGCGCCTGCGGAGTCGCTTCGAGTGGGGGCTGATCGCCGATCTCACCGCCCCGGACCTGGAGACCCGGATCGCCATCCTGCGCTCGAAGGCGGAGGATCAGTCCGCCGCGATCGGGCCGGACGTCGTCGAGTTCATCGCGCGCAAAGTCGTCAGCAACATCCGTGAGCTCGAGGGCGCCCTGAACCGCATCCTGGCGTATGCCAGCATGAACGCCGTGCCGGTCAGCATCGACCTGGCGCAGGCGGTTCTCTCCAACGTCCTGTACAACCCGAAGCGCCGGACGGTGACTCCCGAGCGTGTCACGCGGGCCGTGTCGGAGTACTACGGCGTGGACCTCGACGCGCTGCGCGGCCAGAAGCGGGACCGGGCAATCGTCGTGCCGCGCCAGATCGCCATGTACCTGATGCGCGAGGAGACGGACGTCTCGCTCCTCCGGATCGGCGCGGAACTCGGGGGGCGGGACCACTCGACGGTCCTGCACGCATGCGACAAGATCACGCGCGAGAGCCAGGACAACGACGACCTCAGGCGCGAGATCTCCGCGCTGCGCGAGCTCATTTACGCCGGGGAGTGACGGGCTCCCACGTTCTCACCCGCCGGGGGTCGACCCAGGTGTGGATAAGGGCCCGGAATCCGTGGACAAGCGCAGCCGGATGTGGACAAACGGCGCCCGCGGGACACGCACGCGCTGCGGTTCGGACGACTCGCTGTGGATGGGCCGTTCGTCGCGCTGGGCACCGACCCCGCGGCCGTGCCCGCCGTCCACATCGCCCGCGCCCGTCTCTCCACGAGACCGGCTTGTCCATCAACGCCGCGGGGCTGGTGTTCCACGACAGCACGCCGCACCGCCACGCACGTGCGTCCACAGCGTCCACCCCATGATGATGACGATGATGGAATGAGAAGATATGTATCTCGAGCGGCCCTGCGTCGCGCGAAGTGGATGACACGGGCGTCTCGGGCGCCCGGGGAGAGGAACTCGTGAAGCTGTCGCTCATGCAGGAAAACCTGGCACGCGGGCTGCAGGTCGTGGGCCGTGCGGTTTCGAGCCGGGCGTCGCTTCCCGTCCTGTCCAATGTGCTGCTCCGCACCGAGGATGCCGGCCTCAAGCTGACAACCACCAACCTTGAGATCGGCATCACGTGCTGGGTCCCCGGCAAGATCGAGACCGACGGCACCCTGACGGTCCCTGCCCGGCTGTTCGCCGATATCGTCAACTCGCTCCCGGCGGGCGAGCGGGTGGACCTCGAGAGCGACGGTCCGGACAGCCTTCGCATCCGCAGCGGCCGCTTTCGCGCGCGCATCAAGGGCATCGAGGCCGACGAGTTCCCGGCCATCCCCGCCGCCGGCGAACGTCCCACCACGCGGGTCTCCCAGAAGGTGCTCCGGACCGCCCTTGGTGAAGTGGCCTTCGCTGCCGCCAGCGACGAGTCTCGGCCGATCCTCACCGGAGTCCTGACGCGCTTCACCGGCGACCGGCTGACGCTGGCCGCCGCGGACAACTACCGGATCGCGGTGAAGACCATCGACATCCTGGATCCAGTCGAGGAGAAGTCGGTAGTCGTCCCCGCACGGTCCTACAGCGAGCTCGTGCGGATCCTGTCGGACACCGACGATCCTGTCGACGTGGTGCTCGCCCCGGCAAAGAACCAGGTGCTGTTCCATGTCGAGGGGGTTGACCTGATCACCCGGCTTGTCGACGGGCAGTTCCCCAACTACCAGCAGATCCTGCCCACCACGCACAGCACGCGCGCCATCGTGGACCGGGAGGACCTGCTGAAGGCGACCCACCTTTCAGCCCTGATCGCGAGCTCGTCGGCAAACGTGGTGAAGCTGACCGTCTCGGCGGACGGCGCAGGCAGCGTCGCGGTCTCGGCGAACGCAGAGATCGGCGACAACGAGGGCGACATCGAGGCCGAAGTCGAGGGCGAGGGCACGACGATCGCGTTCAATGCCCGGTTCCTCGCCGAGGTGCTGCAGAACCTGGATGCCGCCCAGCTTGCGATCGAGTTCAACGGCCCGCTCTCGCCGGGCGTGCTCCGCCCCATTGGCGACGCCGACTACGTTCACGTCATCATGCCAGTCCGGACGGCGTCATAGGTCGCGTCGCTCTCCCGCCGCGCTCCGAGCGGGTGCCAGTGCTCGTCGGGCCGTGCGCATCCACGAGCTGACACTGGCCGACTTCCGGAGCTACGAGCGGCTGACCGTCGAGTTCGAGCCAGGACCACAGGTCGTCGTCGGGCCGAACGCAGCCGGCAAGACCAACCTTCTCGAGGCGCTCGTGGTGCTCTCCCTGGGCCGCTCGCACCGGGCCCGGACCGACCAGGACCTGGTTCGCTGGGGCGCCGCCGTCGCGCGCGTGGAGGCCGCCGTGTCCCGCGAGCCGGTCTCGTCCGCGGTGGAGACCCTTGACGTGGCCGTGGCCTCTCCGGCTGCCGGCGTCCGGCTGCGAAAGCAGGTCCGCGTCAACGGCGTGGGCCGAAGGGCGGCCGGGCTGTCGGCGATGCTCCGCACCGTCGTGTTCGCGCCGGAGTCGATGGCGCTGGTCACGGGCTCTCCGTCGGTGCGCCGCGACGAGCTGGACGACCTGGCGACGCAGCTCCACCCGGCGCATGCCCGGTCGCTCGCGACCTACGGTCGGGCGCTGGCACAACGGAACAGCCTGCTTCGCCTGGTGCGCGAGGGCGCGGCTGCCGCCGACCAGCTTCCCTACTGGGACCGGCTGCTCGTCGAGGAGGGCGGCGGGATCGTGGAGCGCCGGACAGCCGTGCTCGCCGAGCTCGCGGACCCGCTGGCGTCCGCACACGGGGAGATCGCGCCCCGCGAGGCGCAGCTCGCGCTCGCGTATGACACGAACGCCTCCCCCGGGCCGGGCGAGACACCGGGGGACGCGATCCGTCGCAGGCTGGCGGAGACCGCCGACAAGGAGCTGTGGAACGGCCAGACGTTGGTCGGCCCGCACCGCGACGACCTGCGCTTCCTGCTGGGCGGGCGCGACCTCGCGGTCTTCGGGTCGCGCGGGCAACAGCGGACGGCCATCCTGGCGCTGAAACTCGGGGAGCTGGACCTGCTGGCACGCAACGACGGAGTCGCGCCGCTCCTGCTGCTCGACGATGTGTTCAGCGAACTCGATCCGGAGCGCCGGGCGCACCTTGTCCGACGCATCCGCGCGCTTCCGCAGGCGTTCGTGACCACCACCGCGCTCCAGGACCTGGACCCGGCACTCGTGTCCGAGTCCACGGCATGGCGAGTCGCGGCGGGGCGCCTGGACCGGCTGGCGATGACGAGCAGCCGAAAGCGCCCCATGCGACGGCTGGGCGACCTTCTTCCCGAGGCCGCCGCGTCGCTCGGGCTCGAAGACGAGCTGCGCCTGGCGCGCGCGATGTCCGCCTGGGAACGGATCGTGGCAGAGCACGTGCCGAGCGCGGCCGGGACGTCGCGCCTCATCGGCCTCCGCGGGGATGCATTGCTGGTGACGGCCGGGTCGGGACTCGTGGCCTCCGAGCTGCGCCTGCGCTCGTCGCTCCTGCTGGCCGCGCTGGCCTCGTCGCCCGGCGGTGTTCGCGGCCGCGAGCTGCAGGTCGTGGTCCGACAGCCCGGGGCCGGCCGGGGCGACCGCCTCGACGTGTAGACTCGGGACATCATGGCGGTCCGGCTCCACACGAACCTCGGCCTCGTGCCGGAGGACGAGCGGCTGGATGCCTCTCCGGACGCGGTGCTGGTCCAGGAACCCACCATCGGCGCGACCGCACGGTCGAAGGGCAACCTGTACGCCATCGCGTCGGCGCGCGGGGCGAGCGTCCGCGCGCGCGACGGCACCCGCCTGCTCCTCGAGACGATCCAGCACGAGTACTACTACGACGAATTGGCCGGCATCCCCATCTGCCTGGAGAAGGCGATCCGGACGGCGAACCGGCGCCTGGCGCACCGCCGCGACCTGCACCTGCCGCCAGGAGGCGGCCTCGCGGCCGTGGTCGCGGTGGTCCGCGAGCGCGAGCTTTACGTGGCGACGGTCGGGGACGCGGACGCGTTCCTGGCCCGCCAGGGCCGCTTCCTGACCCTCCCGGACGCCGACCGCGGGCCCGGGCTGCCGACGCCCGGCGACCTGCACGTGGACGTGTGGCGCGGCGAGCTGCTCGTGGGCGACGTGGTGTTGATCGGATCGCGCGAGCTGGCGGAACGGCTCGGGACGGAGGAGCTGCGACAGGCGATCACGACGCTGCACCCGGGGCCGGCTGCGCGACATCTGCACAACCGGCTCGTGGCCGAGGGCGCCCAGGGGTCCGACGCCGTCATGGTCGTCGAGGCTTCCGAGGTGCCGGCGACCCGCGTCGAGCATCAGCTCGTGCCGGTCCGACCCGCTGCGCCGCTGGCCGGCGCACCCGATCGGTCGCCTATCCCGCTCGCGGACTCCGTCGTGGGGGGGGTGACGGCCGTGCGCACCACCGCGCAGCGAGCCGGCGGTGCTGGGGCCGGCGCGCTCGTGGCGCTCATCGACCGCGCGCTGGACCTCCTTCCGAGACGGAGCCCCTCGCAACAGCGCGTGCGCTCGGTGACCGATCGCCGGGCGACAGAGCGTCGGGTCGCCACTGCGCTGCTGAGCGTCCTGGCCCTCGCGCTCGTCCTCGGCGTGGGGTACTGGCTGGTCAGCGGCGGGCTCCAGGGCAGAACGGCCGAGATCCAGCAGGTCAACTCGGGCGAGGACGCACTGGCGACGGCGCGGGCCGACATCGCCGAGGTGTTCGGCGGCGGCGGCGACCTCGTGAGGGCCGACCCGCAGCAGGCGCTCACGATTCTGCGCTCGGCCTGGCGCGAGCTCGACCTGGCGTCGCAGGCCGGCGTCACCGCGGGGACCGTGGAGTTCTACCGGGAGCAGGTGGCGGCAGGGCTCGACCAGCTCTACGTCACCGTCCAGACGTCGGCGAAGACGCTGGTGACGATGAGCAAGCTCGATCCGGCGGCGGACCTGTCCGGCCTCGTCCTCGGCCCCGACGGCGCGGCGTACGCGATCGACCGCGCCGCGCACACCGTCGTGCGCTTCGACCTGGCCAGGAAGACGGCGTCCGTGGTGGTCCGCGAGGGAGACGGAGGCGCCGACGGCGTCGGCGACCCCTGGCTTCTGACGGCCGGCGGGCTCGACGTGGTGATCGTCGACCACAATGGCGGCGTCTGGCGGTGGCGGCCGGCCGACCGGAACGGGCACGGCACGCTCGGAGCGATCGTGATGAACCACTCGGTGACATGGGGCAACGACCTGACCGACATCGGGACCTTCGTCCACGACGCCAACGCCGGCCTGTACAACCTGTACGTCGTCGATCCGAGTTCGAGGCAGATCCTGCGATACGCGCCTGCGGCCGACGGGAGCGGGTTCCCGTCCGATCCCACCGGGTACCTGGCCACGGCGCAGGACGTGTCGGGCTTCGAGCAGATCTTCATCGACGGCGACATCTACGCGTTGAGCCCGGGCACCGTGACGCACTTCGTGAACGGGCGACCGGACAGTGGCTTCTCGCTCGACACGCCGCCGGACGACCAGGACCTGCGGCCGGGCCACGACTACCGGCTCATCACGGCCTCGGCAACGCGCGGCCAGGGCACGCTGTACCTGTACGACGCCACGCACGCGCGGATCCTGGCGTTCGACAAGAGCACGGGCGCGTACAAGAGCGAATACGTCGCGGCGACCGGCACCCCACAGCTCATCGACCTGCGGGGCATGTTCCTCCTCGACCCGGGCGGCGGCGCCACGCCGTCGATCGTCTGGGTCACCCGCGACCGCCTGATGGTGACGCCGTTGCAGCCCTTCGAGGCCGGCGCCTCGGCGTCGCCCGCGCCGACCCCGTCACCGCGCCCGACAAAACGGCCGGCGGCGACACGGCGGCCGTCCACGAGGCCAACCGCGCGGCCCTGAGGATGTCGCGGTCCCCGGCCTGGGCGGGCGGCGTCGATACGGCCTGGGCGGCGGCACCGAAACGGCCTGGGCGTCGGCGAGGGGAGCCGCGTGTAGAATCCCGCGCATGACGTCGGACGGGCTCAGCGAGATGGTCGTCGAGAGCGTGCGGGTCCACATGCTGTCGAGCCAGCACGTCGTGATCCTCAGGGAGCTCGGCCGGGAGCGCTACCTCCCGATCTGGATCGGACCCTGGGAGGCGAACGCCATCGCCATGAAGCTGCAGGACCTCAAGCCGGAGCGCCCCCTGACGCACGACCTGTTCGTCAGCACGCTCGAGCAGCTCGGCGCGACGCTGCGCCAGGTGGTGGTCTCCGACCTGGCGGACGAGACGTTCCGCGCCCGGATGGTCATCGAGGTGGGCGGCCGGGCGCTCGACGTGGATGCCCGGCCGAGCGACGCCATCGCGCTCGCGATCCGCGGCGGTGTCTCGATCTATGCGACGCAGGCGGTGCTCGACCGAGCCGGGGTGGAGCCCGACGCCGATGCGGGCGCGGACGAGGAGGGCAGCGACCAGCTGGACGTCTTCCGCGACTTCGTCAACTCGCTCGACGTCGACCTGGGCGACGCACCCGGGGGCGGCGGGTCGGAGGGCCGGCCCGGCCGGTAGAGCGTCCGCGTCCTCGGGAGCCAGGGCCCGAACGGCAGGTTGCGCGGCACCGGCACCCGCCGGCCCGTCAGGCCGGGTCCCGCAACGGCAGGTTGCGCGGCACCGACACCCGCCGGCCCGTCAGGCCGGGTCCCGCACCACGGGGAAGCCGCGCCGCAGGGCTGCCTCCCGGTTCGCCCACAGGCGCAGGCGGAGCATCCAGAAGTCGCGGACCGCACGCAGCACGACGCCCGGCCGTGCGCCCGTCGCCCGCCCGGCAGTGCGCGGGAAGTGTGGCACCCCCACCTCCTGCAGCCGCCCGCCCCGCTCGCGGAACTTGATCAGCAGCTCCGCCGACAGGAACGCCCCGCGCGACTCGAGGCGGACCCCCTCCAGCGCTTCGCGCCGGAAGACCTTGCACGCGCAGTCCACGTCGCGCACGCGGAGCCCGAAGAACGTCAGCAGCGCGAGCCGGTAGAGGCGCGCGTAGACGAGCCGCACGGCCGGATCCGCGCGCTGCGTCCGGTACCCGACCACCGCGTCGGGCCGGTCCACCGCCACCGCCGCCGGCGGCTCGAACGCCGCCAGCAACCGGTCCAGGTCGGCGACGCGAAACTGCCGATCCCCGTCCGTGAACGCGACGACCGGGTACCGCGCGGCCGCGAAGCCGCTCCGCAGGGCGGCCCCGTACCCCAGGTTCGTGGCGTGGTGCACGGCACGCACGACGTCGGGGTGCTCGGCGGCCAGGCGGTCCGCCAGCGCCGGCGTGGCGTCCGTGCTGCCATCGTCGACCGCGATGATCTCGAAACGCTCGGCCATTGCCGGCAGACGATCCAGCGCCTCCTGGATCAGCCCCTCGATGTTGGCCTCCTCGTCGTGGGCGGGGAAGAAGTAGGAGAGTGCCGGAACCCGTGCCGCGCGATCGGTCACTGGATGAGCTCCCAGAGCGGGCTGTAGCCGGGGATCGTGTCGTGCTCGACGAGGTGGTAACGGTACTCGAGTGAGGCGATGTCTCCCGGCTGGCGGATCAGGAAGATCGGACGGTGCAGGGCCTCGAAGTGCGCCACCGCGTTCGGCACCGTCTCGTAGCCGTCGTCGAGCAGGTCGCGGTCGTCCACGATCTCCACGTCCGGCCGGCGTCCCTCCACCCACCGTCCGTACCAGAGGGTCGTCGAGTAGCTCCACCACGAGATCACGACGGCGTCGCGCGGGAGGATCGCGTACGCGGCGTCGAGCCAGCGCGCGCCGCTGTCGTCGGCGGCCCCGCGCTGCTGCGCCTGGCCGGCGAGGGCGCGTTGCCCCGGCAGCGCCAGCACGATGACGGCCGCCAGGACCACGGCGCCGGCCCGCACGAGGCGCGGAACGGAGCGCGCCCCGAGGCGGCCGAGCCACCCGGCCGCGGCGTCCCACGCAAACGAGGCGGCGACGCCCGCCCAGAGCGCCACGATCGCGAGCGGCACCAGGTAATAGCGGTCCGGGAACCCGTCGTCATAGGCACGGGCGAAGAGCGTGACGATGACGAACCAGGTGGCGGTGAGGAGCGCGACCGGCAGTCTCGGGCCTCGAAGGCGACCGAGCCCGGCGAGCACGGCCAAGAACCCCGCCAGGGCCGCGGCGAGCACGGCGGCGCTCAGCTGGGTGGCAAAGATGTCGACGACCGCGCCGGGCCCGCCGGTGAGCGGGTCGTGCAGCAGGCCGCCGAACTGCAGCCCGAGCACCAGGTACGCGAAACGCGCCGGCGTGGTGGGGTGTGCGTAGTCGAGCGGCGGGTTCATCGAAGCCCGGATGGGGATGTAGGCGTACAGCAGGACGGTGATCACCACGATCAGGCCCGCACACGTGGCGACGAACCGGGGGCGCCGCGCGAAGAGGCTCGGCTGGGCCGCGAGGATGAGGAGCAGGATGCCGGGGGCCAGCAGCACGCTCAGCGCGTGGTTGCCCAGCGCAACCCCGTACACCGCCGCGGCCGACAGGAGCAGACGATCCGCGACCCGGTCGGGTGTCCCCGGACGACCGGTGCCGGTCTCCTGCACGCGCTGCGCCCACGCGACCAGGAGGAAGAGCAGCAGTGCAGAGAGGAACAGGTGCAGAGCGTGCGGGTCGGCGCGTTCTGCCGTCCACCAGGAGATGGGAGCGCTGGCCAGCACGATGCCGGACGCGATCGCCGGAACCACGCGCCCGGTCAGACGCTGCACGGTGGCGGCGACGAGACCGGCCGACCCGGCCATCAGGATGGCGGAGAGCAGGTCGATGCGGAAGGCGGTCTCCCCGAACGGCGACAGCACGACGCCGGCCGCCCAGGTGAGCAGCACGTAGGCCGGGAAGCCGGTCGGATGCGCGATCCCCAGCACGGACCCCACCGTCTGAAACTCGGCGGTGTCCCAGAACCCGACGGTAGGCATGAGCGTGGGCAGGTAGAGCACGAGCGCCACGAGGAAGGCGCCGATTCCGCTCACCATCCCAGGGTCACGCCCCAGTACACGCCCCACAGGTTCACCAGCACCGACAGCCCGACGAGGAGAAGGACGCGCCGGTTGAGCCCCATGCGGGCGATCGCCAGCGTGACCGGCACCAGCGCAAAGGCAACGAAGTCGTTGCTGAAGCGCCAGCCGAACTGTACCCACCCCTGGCTGAAATGTGCCGCGTCGGCCAGCCCGATCAGTACGACGGCGAGGCCGGCCGCAGCCACGACCCGGTCGCGCCGGAGCCGCCGGAGCGCCGGGATCGCGAGCAGGTACGCCGGACTCACCAGGAGCAACCCCATCCCGATCGGGTCGGGCCGCACGGTGCCGCAATTCGGGTCGAGCAGCGCGAGGCCGCACTCGGGCCGGATCTCGGGCGGGTTCAGCAGCGCGAGCGGCAGATTCTGCGGGATGTAGCGCACGTCCTCCACCCCCCAGCTCGCATGGTAGAGCGCCGGGTCGGGGCGGTACTCGGTCCGCGCGATGGACGCGTAGGCCGGGCTGAACGGCTGTCCCGTGGACAAGACGTTGTAGCCGGCCAGTACAGCGACGGGGATGGCGGCTCCCGCCACCGCCAGGACCAGACGACTGCGCCAGGTGCCGCCCCCGACGACGACCAGGAACGGCAGGCCGAAGATGACGGTCAGCCTGGCGAGCGTCGCGAGCCCCAGCAGCAGGCCTGCGACGAAGGTAGCGCGACCACCGTCGAGGCGGCGCTGACGCACCGGCGCACGCCGCGAGGAGTCCGCGTCGATCGCGATGGTCACCGCGAGGAGCGAAAGTCCCACCGCGACCACGTGGGCCTGGAACCAGGTCGTTCCGATCGCCGCGGCGTACCAGGCCACGGTCCCGAATGCGAAGAAGAGCGTGGCGACCAGGGCGACTCCGCGGTCGACTGCCAGGCGCCGGCACAGGCGCCAGGCAAGCCCCACGTCGAGCGAGCCCAGCAGTGCCGTGATCAGGGATGCCGGAGTGGCCAGGCCCAGGAAGGCGACGACCGGGACGAGTACCACTGCAGGCAACGGGGGAAAAGGCAGGAGTCCGAACCCCGGGTGACCGGGATCCGGCACCACGTCCTGGAAGTACGCGTTCTGGTGGGGTCCGCTCGCGACGGGGAACGCGATGGCCAGACGGCCGTGCAACCAGGCGTCCGCCTGCCACACGAAGTGGTTGTACAGGTCGCCATGGAGCGGGTTGGAGACCACGTAGACGAGCGCCGCGACTCCCACGAGCACGAGACCGATCTCGCGGGGCGAGATCTCGACGAGGCGCAGTCCGAGGGACGTGGTCGGGCCCCGCGCAGGGAGCCTCGGAGAGCCGTCGGCGCGGGGCGGGGCGGGCCACGAGGCCGGTGGGATCGCGGCTCGGGGAGCCGGCCGGCCGGTGTCCGTTGCTATACTGCCGTCCACCTCGTCGCTCGTCAGGAGGCTCGTTCCCTGGCTCGATCGCCTTCGGCGGGTGGGACCGGACGCGGCCCTGGAGCGCCGGGAGGGTCGGTGCGGGCTGGCGCCCGAATTCCCGCCATCGCACTGCTCCTTCTCGCCGGGCTCGCCCTGCGGCTCATCATCGCATACGTCCTCTTCCCGGGTTCGGGGTTCACGACCGACATCTCGAGCTTCACGTCGTGGGCGATGACGCTCGCCCGCTACGGTCCTCCGGGCTTCTACGCCAACGCCGGCTTCGCCGACTACACCCCCGGCTACCTGTACATCCTCTGGCTGGTGGGTCTGGCCGGACGCGCCGTGGCCACCCTGACCGGCACGGACCAGGGCACAGTCACCGGCCAGCTGATCAAGCTGCCCGCGATGCTGCTGGACCTGGCCGTCGCGTACGTCCTGTACCGCACGGTACGCGCGTGGAACGGGCGCCTGGACGAGCCGCCGGCCGGCGGGCCGAACACGCGCCCGGCGGACGCCCGACGGGTGCGGCTCCTCGCGCTCGGCGTGGCGGCGCTCTACCTGTTCAACCCCGTGCCGTGGTACGACTCCGCGCTCTGGGGCCAGGTGGACGCCCTAGGGGCGCTGGTCGTGCTCGGCGCCGTGCTCGCGCTCGTCGGCGGCTGGTCGGAGTCGGCCGCCGCGCTCACCGCGCTCGCGGCCCTCGTCAAGCCCCAGTTCGGGCTCGTGCTTGCGCCGATCGTCGGGGTGGTGCTGTTGCGGCGCCACCTGTTCGTCCCGGGTTCCGGGCCCCGGCCGCGGATCCGCCGCGAGCGGCTGGCCGGCTGGTTCGTCGAAGAGCAGGGACCGTGGCGCCTCGTCTCGTGCGTCGCCGCCGGCCTGGCGGTGCTGTTCGTCGTGATCGTGCCGTTCCGCCTCGACATCGTGGGGCTGCTGCGACTCGTGCTGACCACCGCTGGCGAGTATCACTACCTGACGGTCAACGCCTACAACCCATGGGCGCTGATCGCCGACCCGGGCGGGGCGTCGCTCGCGCACGCCGGCACATGGTCGGACGACCTGGTCCCGCTGCTCGGACCGCTGCCGGGGTTCGCCGTCGGCGCGATCCTGCTCCTCGCCGGAATCGCGCTGGGCGTGCTGCAGGTCGCGTGGCGGGACGATCGCCGCTCGATCCTGCTCGCGGCGGCGTTTCTCTCGCTGGCGTTCTTCGTGCTGCCAACGCGCGTCCACGAGCGCTACCTGTTCCCGATCTTCGTCTTCCTCCCGCTGCTCGCGATGACCTCTCGCCGCTGGCTGGTGGCCACGGTGGTGCTGGCCGCGGCGTCGTTCATGAACCTGCATGGCGTCCTCACGCTGCCGCTCTACGCCACGCCGAACATCGCGAACCTGCTGGGCGGACCCGCGTTCCGCTCGGAAGCCGGGGTCGCGATCTCGGCGCTCGGGCACGTGGGGGTGTTCCTGCTCGCGCTGGCCGCGCTCGATCCCGTGCGCCTGCTGTTCGGCCGCTGGCGGTCGGCTCCGGGGGCGCAGCCGGCGTTGCCGGAGCCGCAGCTGGCGTTGCCGGAGCCGCAGCTGGCGTTGCCGGAGCCGGGCGCCGGCGGCCAGGGAGCCGCCGGCGGTGCGTTCGCCGGGGATGCAGCCGGGTCGCCTGGCGCGGCCGCCATCGCCCCGGCCGCGGAGTGGATGGACCGCCCGCCGACGCGCTGGGGCCCGGAGATGCTCCGCGGCCTCATGGGACGGGGATCGATCCGGGCCGATCGCAGCCGGCAGCTGCACGGCGAGGGCGGAGGGCGCATCGACCGGCTCGATCTGCTGGTCATGGCGCTGCTGGTCGTCGCGGCCATGACCGTCCGCATCGTCGGCCTCGGGCAGCCGTACGGCATGTACTTCGACGAGGTCTACCACGCCCGCACGGCCACCGAGTTCCTGCAGGACTGGCGGTACGGCATGCCGCACGCCATCTACGAGTTCACGCACCCGCACCTGGCCAAGTACCTGATGGCCGTGGGGCTCGTGGCGTTCGGCGACGACCGGGTCACGGGGACGAGCAGCCTGGGCGTGCCCGTGCGGGCCACGGCGATCGAGCCGCGCTGGAGCGACGCGGGCGCCTCCTCCGGCCGCGACGGGGACCGGCTCTACGTCGCGACCGGCAGCGACGTGGTCGCGTACGATCTCCAGGGACGCGGCGTCGTTGCCAGGATCGCGGTGCCAGGCGCGACCGCGGTCGCCGTCGACTCCGTCCAGCACGTGCTGTACGCGGCGGCAGGCGACGGCACCATCTGGTCGCTGCCCACGTCGCAGCTCGACGCGCTGCGCTCGACCAGCGGCGGCGTGGCCGACATCCAGCCCAGGAAGCTCGCCGGCTCCGGCGCCGGTGCACCCGTGCAACGGCTGGTCGCCTCCGCGACCGGCGGAAGCCTGCTGGCGGTGACCACGACCGGCCAGCTCGTCAGTATCGGCGCCTCCATCACCCCGGGGTCCGTGCTCGGCCGGACCGCCGCCAGCCAGCAAGCCGGCACCGGCCCGGTCTTGGGAGTCGTCCCGCTCGATCCCGTGACCGGCGTCACCGTCGACCTCACGAAGTCCTACGACCCCGCGAAGCTCGGCGCGCTGACGACGGCGCTGGGCGTGACGAGCGGCCCCATCTTCGACCTGCCGGCGGCGGTCTCGAGGTGGCAGGAGGCGGTGGCTGCCGACACCGCCACGGTGCTGCGTGACGAGTCCGCCAGCGTCCCCACCGCCGCCGAGGACGCCGCGCTCGCCGCCGCCCGTCAGGCGCTGGCGGCGGACCAGCAGCAGCTCGCCACTGCCAGGGCCAACCTTCGACCGGTGGTCGTCGCGGCGTTCCTCGACGCCGCGCAGCAGGCGAACGTGCAGGGGGCGCTGCAGGCGCTCGGCGACGCGGCGAGCCTCGACACGTCGCCCGTCTTCGCGGTTTCAGCCGGCACCTCGGTCCGCTTCCTGGACGCGGTCACCCTCGACCCTGTCTTCTCGGTGAACCTGGGCGGGACCGCAGGGGGCATGACCTTCGTCGAGTCCGGCATCGACGAGCCCACGTTGTACGTCGCGTCGGATCGCATGCTCCGCACGATCCAGCTTCCGCCGGGCGCGCAGCCGATCCTCGGATCTCCCGTCCCCATGCCCGGCACCGTCACCGACGCCACGTGGGACGCGGCGTCGAACATGGTCCACGTGCTGGGCAGGACCCCCGGCGGCTCATCCCCCACGATCTACGTCGTCGAGCCGCACGGCAACGCCGTGTACGCGAACGCGAACCTGCCGTTCACGCCCGTCGCCTGGGTGTTCGACCAGCAGCCCGGCAACCCGTCCGGCGACCGCCAGCAGATCCTGGTCTTCTCGGGGACCGGCTCGGTCGCCGCGGTCGACGCCGGGAGCCATGCCTTCGCGTGGCGCCTGCCCGGCGTCATCGCGGGATCGCTGCTCGTGGCGCTGCTCTACCTGCTGGCGCGGATCCTGTTCCGGCGACGCTCCGTGGGGCTGTTCGTCGCCGCGTTCGCGATGGTGGACGGCATGCTCTTCGCGAACTCGCGGATCGGCATGAACGACATCTACGCCGCGCTCTTCATCGTGGCCGCGTACGCCGTGTATGCCGCGCTCGCCCTCGGCCGCTGGCGTGGCCGGTCCGCGCTGCTGGCAGGCCTTCCGCTCCTCGGGATCCTGCTCGGACTGGCGTGTGCCTCGAAGTGGGTCGGCTTCTACGCGGTCGGAGGCATCGGGCTGCTGACCCTGCTGCGCACCGGCCTCGGGCGCGTCCTGGCGCTGGGCGCCATGGCGGTCCTGACCGGGATCCTTGGCTACTACTCGATCACCGCCGCGCCGGACACCACCAGTCCGCAGCTCAACGTCACGTTCCTGCTCATGATGATCGCGCTGACCCTGCTGCTCGCCGCGGCAATCGCCGTGCGCTCCATCCACTGGACCGTCGAGGAGTTGCGGTTCGCGGTCCTCGCGCCACTCGCGCTCGGGGTCCTGGCCGCTGCCGCCGGCGTCGGCCTCGGATCGCGGCTGCACGGCGGCCCACTGTCGCAGAACATGCTGCTGGCCGGGGGCTTCGCGCTGGTCGTCGTGGCGTTCGTGGCGTACGCGGCGCCGCTCGTCCTTGCCCGATTCGGCGCGGGCCCACTCGCCCCGCCACCCCGGCCGGACGAGGCTCGCATGTACGCGGATGCGCCGGCCGACCCACCCGCCGAGAGCTGGCTGGTGCCGGGGGCCTCTCTCGGCCTGCCGTGGCTGTGGGCGCTGGCCTGCATGACCGTCGTGCCGCTCGTCGTCTACGTCGTCGTGTACATCCCCTGGGTCGCCCTGGGCAACCAGTTCTGGACCGGGTTTCCGGCAGGCAACCACGGGCAGACCCTGTGGGATCTGACCGTCTCGATGTTCAACTACCACAACGACCTCCGCGTGGCCCATCCCGCCTCGTCTCCGTGGTGGGCGTGGCCCTTCGACCTCAAGCCCGTGTGGTGGTACCAGGGCTCCCTGGCGAACGACACGGGCGCCTCGATCTACGACGCGGGGAACCTTGTGCTCTTCTGGCTGTCGGTCACGGCCGTCCCATGGACGGCCTGGCAGGCGTGGCGGCGGCGAAGCCTCGCCCTCGGGATCGTGGTCATGGCGTTCGCCAGCCAGTGGCTGCCCTGGGTGTGGGTGGACCGCGCGACGTTCCAGTACCACGTCCTGACCGCGCTGCCCTTCACGTTCCTCGCGCTTGCGTATTTCGTGGCGGAGCTGTGGCACGGCCCGGCGCGGCGGACGTGGGCGCTGGCGCGCGCGACCGCCGCCGTGGCGATCCTGGGACCGGCGATCCTGTGGCTCGCCAAGGGTCCCCTCTGCGTCTTTGCCGGGACGGCCGCGGTGGACCCGGCGTCGCAGGTGTGTGGCGCGGTTGCCAACCCGGTGATCGTGACGCAGCGGGTGGCCGCCGCGGCCATCGTCATCGTCATCGGGGCGCTCGGCGTCGGCTGGCTCTGGTGGACTGCGCGCGGCGCGTCCGCCGCCGACGGCGGCGGAGCGGCCCGGCTACGCGCGTTGGCCCCGGCGGTGGCTGCCGGGGTGATCGTGCTGGTGGCGCTTGCGGTCGTCCAGACGATCGTGCCGGACGTCCAGTTCGTCTCCGTCCCGCTCGGGAGCGGCGGGCCGTTCGTCGTCGCCGCGATCGTCGGCGTGCTGCTGTGCGGCCCCGCCTGGCTGGTGCTGCGCGCCCGCGACCCGCGGCGGTTCGCGCTGGGGATCGTGGGCGCGGCGGCCCTCTGGTTCGTCGTCTGGTATCCGAACATCGCCGCCCTGCCACTGCCCGGGTCCTTCGTGAACATGTACCAGGGACTGCTGCCGACCTGGATCTACGACTTCCAGTTCACGGTCAACATGACCCCGGCTGCGCACCCGAAACTGATCACGGCCGAATTGATCTCGCTGATCGTGGCGGTCGTCATCGGCTCGCTGGCCGTGATGTACGCGGCCCGCGCCTGGAGCCTCGAGTGGGCGGTTCGGCGCGCGGAGCGTGACAGGGGCGCCGCAGAGTCTGCGGGCGAAACGGGACCGGCGACGACGTAGGTGGACGGGGCCTGTGGGCGAAACGGGGCCGGCGCCTACGTAGGCGGACGGTGGTCGGGCCGCGATCCGATCCCGTCTCGTCGGGGCCGGCGTTGCCTACTCGGCGACTCCCGCCGGGAGGGGCGGAACGGCCGCGGAGCGAAGCGGGATCGGCGCGTGGAACGCGGGGGGCAACTGGCCCTGTGCGGCAAGCCGACGGACCACGAACCCGTAGTAGTCGTCCACCCGTGCCGCCACCCGGTCCCAGCCGAACTGGTGCGACCGTTCGCGACCGGACCGGCCCATCCGGGCGCGCTCTTCCGGGTCGTCGAGGAGGCGGCGGATCGCCGCGGCAAGGGCCTCCGGGTCGCGCGGCGGGACCAGCAACCCCTGTTCGCCGCGGCGCACGACGCCCTTGTAGCCGTGGATGTCGCTGCACACGATGGGCGTTCCCGCCGCCATCGCCTCCAGCAGCACGATGCCGAACGACTCGCGCCCGGTCGCCGGCGACACGTAGACGTCCGCAGTCGCGAACCAGCGGGCCTTCTCCTCCTCGGTGACGCGCCCCAGCATCTCGACGCCGCCGAGCCGCCGCGTCATCAGGTAGCGGCGCGCCTCACGTTCCTGCGGCCCGTGTCCGACCACGAGCAGGCGGCAGTCGCGACCTTCACGGCGGAGCAGCCTGTAGGCCTTCAGCAGGAGCAGGAGACCCTTCCGTTCCTCGAACCGGCCGACGAACAGGAGGTTCGGGGTCCCGTCGCGCCACCGTTCGATCGGATGCGCGGTCGCGAACCGGTCGACCTCGACGCCGTTGGGAATGACCTTGTACTCGCCCGGGAAGTACTTGTCGATGAAGTAGCGGGCGGCCACGCTCACCGCGATCCGCCCGTGCAACCGTCGCGCGTACCCGGACAGCATGCGCCGCCCGAACTCGTACGCGGGACTCCAGCCGTTGTAGGCATGGAACGTCGCCACGTTGACGCTTGTCGACTCCCGCAGCAGCACGAGCGACAGGAACGGCACGAAGGGTTCGTGGAAGTGCAGCAGGTCGAACTGCTCGCGCTCGAGCACGTCCCGGACCTGCGAGAGGAAGCGCGGCGACACCGTCAGCGTCCCGACAGACCCGTTCGAGGGCACGCTGAAGCCGCGCCCGATGCGGATGATGTCACCCTCGCTCGAACGCTGGAGGCCGTGCGTGCTGCTGATGATCCGCACGTCGTGGCCCCGCTCCCGGAGGTGCTGGTGCAGGAAGCCGACGTGCGCGTTGACGCCGCCCGGCAGCGGGTAGATGTACGGGGTCACCAGCCCGATCTTCACGGCGCCGCCTTGCCCTCGGCCTGCGCCGGTTCGACGTCCACGGACGGCGACCCTCGGTCGGCGCCCTCTCCTGTGAACCGCGGCGGACGCAGCCGGCCGCCGGGGTACCCTAGGTCTCGTCCGGTCCGCGTGCGCAACAGTGCCCCGCGCAGGTCGTCGCGGATGTCGCGCCCGTACTTGCGCAGCTGCCGGCGGTACATCTGCACCTCGAAGCCGATCGTCCAGAACTCACCGTGCCAGCCGGTCCGGTGCTCGAGGATCGCGCAGCGCAGGTCCTCTGCCGTACGCCCGGGGAACGTGGTGTAGCCGGTGGCGATCGCCTCGAGCAGGTGGCCGTCGCTCCCGCCCACGGCCGCCATGCCGAGCTCGTCGGCCAGCGCCACGACCTTCGCGTGATGGCTTCGCCCCGCGGATGTCGGGTTGAACGCCTCGAGCGCGTCGAGATGGAAGCGCGGATCGGGGTCCGACTGGAGCCGGCGAATGGCGCGCCCGCTGGCGCAGATCGGGTACGGCGCGAGCGGGTGGGCGGCGATCGCCAGCCCGCCCTGCTCGTGGACTTCGGCGATTGTCGTCCGGAGCGACTGGAGCGGCCGGATCCGCTCCTCCAGGAACAGCGCAAGGAGGTGACCCCCACGCGTCGTGATCTCTTCGGCGACGATGACCTCCACGCGCGACCCGCGCTCGCGCGCCAGGGAGCGCGCGGCCAGGCCCGCGTCGATCCGCTCGTGGTCGCTGATGCCGACGACGTCGAGGTCCGTATGTCGTTCGACGTGGTCCAGGATCTCCTCCACGCTGTTCACGCCGTCGGACGCGAGGGTGTGGACGTGCGGATCGGCGCGACCAAGTCGCTCGGCCGGCTCGTCTGACGGGCCACGCTGGTCCATGCTCACGCTTCTTCCCAGATCGGCTGGAAGATCGACCACCACTGCTCGGGCGCCTCCGCCACGAGGCGCTCGAACGCGCGGGCGACGCCGTCGACGAAGAGCCGCGCGCGTTCCCGTCGCGTGTCGCCCCCGGGCGATTCGATGGGGATCACGAACGCCCGGTACTCGCCCCAGCCCGAGCGGACGGTTGCAGCGGCAAACGCCCGTACGCCCGTGTCGGCAGCCAGGATGCCGGGGCCGGCCGGCAGCCGCGTCATCGCCCCGAACAGCGCGACCGGGACGCCCCGGCCGGAGACATCCCGGTCGGCGATGAGCCCGACGATGTCGCCACGCGCGAGCGCCTGCTCGAGCACCCGTCGGGCGTGGGCGATGGGCACGATCCGTACGCCCGTCCTGCCTCGCGTTCGCTCCAGGTACGCCTGGAGCGCCGGGTTGCGCAGGGTCTCCATGGGCGCGACGGCCCGGCGCCCGCGCACCACCGTGATGTACTGGGCCGGCAGCTCGAGCGCGCCGAGGTGGAGGCCGATCACCAGGGCCGGGCCGGGGCGGCCCAGCTCCCTGTCCACCACCTCAGGGTCGGCGAGCGACAGGTGGCGGGCGAGGAACCCGGCGTCGACGCGCACGTTCGTCGCGACTTCGAGGTAGTACCTGACACGGTGGCCGAAGGCCGCCCGGAGCAGGCTCTCCAGCCGAGCCGGGTCGCGGGCGGCGCGACGGATGCGCGGGGAGGCCATCCCGTTCTCGTCCAGCCAGGCGCATACGCGGCGGAGGTTCGCGCGGGCCAGCGCCCGCTGGCCCGGCGCAGCCAGGTACCAGCCCAGGCCGGCGGCCTGGGCGATCCGGTGGAGTGGACCGGCCGGCAGGCGGGATGCGGCGCCCGACAGCGCGATGAGCGCCTGTGCCCCCAGTCGCTGACGACGCGTCATCGGGGGCCCGTGGCGGGGTTCAGCCATGAGCCACCGGCTCGGCAGTGCCGCCGGCCTCGGCTGCCGCGGCTCCGTCGCCGCCACCGCCTCAGGGGCCTGCGCTCCGCCGGCGGCGACGACGCGTCCCGTCCGCGGCCTCGTCCGCGAGCGCGGCAGCCGCCCTGGCGGCCAGCTCGTCCCCCTCGCGATCTGTCTCCGGCCAGATCGGCTTGAAGGAGTACCACTGCTCCGGCGCCACCTCGATCGCACGCTGCAGCGCGTCGGCGACGGCCTGCGTTGCCCGCTGGATGGCGGCCGGAGAGCCGGACGTCACCTCGATCGGGTCGCCGTGCTCGGCGTGGTAGCGTCCGTCGCGTGCCCGGCGGTTCACCACCGGCACGATCGCCGCGCCGGTCCTGGCGGCGAGGGCCGCCGGCCCCGCGGGGAGCGTCGTCCAGTCGCCGAAGAACCGCACCGGGATGCCGTCGGCCCGGTATCCCCAGTCCACCAGGAGTGCGAGGATTCCGGCGTCGCGGAGCACGCGGTGGATCTCGCGAAGGTTGCGCCAGGCGATCACCTGCACGCCCCACCGCCGGCGCTGCTCGGCCAGCAACTCGTAGAGCTCCGGATACGCGGTGTCATCGGCGACGCCATAGGCGGGGAAGCCGTGGGAAGCCATCGCGGCCGCGAGGGTCTCCATGCTGCCGACGTGGAGCGTCACGATGATCATCGCGCGGCCCTCGGCGCGCAGCCTCTCGTGGAGACGCTGGAACGACTCGAGGCCGTGCTCCCCGCCCACGTCGACGAGGCGCGCCGGCACGTCGGCCGGCAGGGCGGGGAGCCGCATCAGCCCGACGACGTAGCCGGCGTACGCGCGGTACACGTCCCGCGCGAGTCGCCCGACGCGAGGGTGTCCCGCGGGCAGCCCGAGGACATGCCTCGCGTTGGCAGTGATGGCCCGGCGCTTGGCCGGCCAGAGCGCGTAGCCGGCCAGGAAGCCGAGCTGCGCGACCGCGACCACCGGGCCCTCCGGGAGGTGTCCCAGCAGCCAGGACGTCGCCCGGTAGGCGCGGACGGTCGCCTTCTCCTGGAGCCGATACAGGAGCTGTGCGCCGCGTCCCCTCCCGCTCGCCCGGCGGTGGGGCGCATACGCGACGCCGTGGCCGCCGTCCGCGTGCGGCGCCCCACCGCCCCCATCGCCGGCCGTCATCAGCCCAGCCCCGCTAGCCTGCCCGCCCTGTCGCGGACGGCCGCTTCCTCGACGCCGGCGCGGGCTTGCCCGGCGCCGTGGCCGCCGGCTCGGCCCCCGTGAGCGTCTCGTTGTCCTCCCCGCGGATGAAGGCCTCCACCCGCTCGCGCGCCACGTCGTCGTGCTGCTGGAGCGGCGGGCTCTTCATGAAGTACGAGGACGGGCCGACGAGCGTCCCGCACAGGCCGCGGTCGAGGCCGAGCTTCAGGCAGCGGATCGCGTCGGTGATGACGCCTGCGCTGTTGGGGCTGTCCCAGACCTCGAGCTTGATCTCGGCGCGCAGCGGCACGTCGCCGAAGGTCGTGCCCTCCATCTGGATGTAGCAGAACTTGCGGTCCTTCAACCAGGGCACGTGGTCCGACGGTCCGACGTGGATGTCGTCGGGGTCGAGCTCGTAGTCGAGCATGGACGTGACGGCGTTGGTCTTGGAGATCTTCTTGGACTCGAGCCGTTCGCGCTCGAGCATGTTGAGGAAGTCGGTGTTGCCCCCGAAGTTCAGCTGGTAGGTCCGATCCAGCCGGACCCCGCGGTCCATGAAGAGGCGGGTCATGACGCGGTGGGTGATGGTGGCGCCCACCTGGCTCTTGATGTCGTCACCGATGATGGGCAGGCCGGCCTCGGCGAAGCGGCGCTGCCAGTAGGGCTCGCGGCCGATGAAGACCGGGATGGCGTTGATGAAGCCGACGCCCGCATTGAGGGCCTGCTCGACGTACCACTTGGTGGCGGCTTCGCTGCCCACCGGCAGGTAGCTGACCATCAGGTCGACCTCGCGCTCGCGCAGGATGCGGACGATGTCGGCGGTCGGGCCGGGCGCCTTCTCGATGATCTGGCTCAGGTACTTGCCCAGGCCGTCGTGCGTCATGCCCCGCTCGACGGTGACGCCCAGGTGCGGCACCTGCTGGAACACGTAGGTGTTGTTGGGCGCCTGGTAGATCGCCTCGGAGAGGTCCTTGCCGACCTTGTTCTTGTCGATGTCGAACGCCGCGACGAACTCGATGTCGCGGATGTGATAGCCGCCCAGCTCGACGTGCATGATGCCCGGGATGGTGTCGCCCAGCTTCGCGTTCTCGTAGTAGTAGCGGCCCTGCACCAGGCTGCTGGCGCAGTTGCCGACGCCGACGATCGCGACGCGGATCTTGCCGTCCTTGCGACGCGCGCGCCCGCCGCCCTTGTCGCTCGAGGTTGCCGCGGCGATCTTCGTGATCTCGTCCACCGTGCTGCTACTCCTTTGCTCGACGCGCCTGCGCGCGCACATGCCAGATCCGCTGGAGAACCGTGATGGTGCTGAGGATCAACAGGATCGCGAGGGTGCCGGCCAGCCACGGCTGGCCCCCCGACGTGAGGATGCGGGCACCGCCCGGCAGGTCGAGCCAGCCGCCCGGCATGACGACGGCCGGGGTGGCCACGCCACCGGCGAGCCCGGTGGCGACAAGCCCGACGGCCATGACGACGACCCGCTCGGCGCGAGGCGCGATCCCGACGTCGCCTCCGAAGGCGAGCCCCTCAGCGCGGGCTCGGGTGTAGCTGACAAGGAACGCCGCCGCCATGGCCAGCGCGGCCAGGAGCGGCAGCACGCGGTCGGTCACGCCCGCGGTGCCCGCGACGATGCCCGCGTAGACCGCCGCCTCGCCCGCCCGATCGAGCGTGCTGTCGAGGAACGCGCCGAACCGCGAGACCCGTCCGGTCGCCCTCGCCAGCGCTCCGTCGAACATGTCGAACGCGGCAAACAGCAGGCCGACGATCCCGGCCGCGATCCACTGCCCGGTAGCGGCCAGCCCGGCGGCCACGCAGACGCCGGCGAACCCGACCGCGGTCAGCGCGTTGGGAGTCAGTCCGGCTCTCCCCATGGCCAGCGCGAGCGGCACGGCGAGCGCCCTGATCCGCGTCCGCGTCGTCGGCGGCACCAGCGAATGCTCGGTCACGAGAGCGCCGCCTCGGGGCGCGGCGAGATCAGCTCGTCCTGGCGTCGCGCGCACCGCTCGAAGACGTCCTGCCGCAGCGAGCAGATGACCTCGCGGCCGACCCGGTGGGTCTCGACCAGGCCGGCTGCGCGGAGGGTGCGCAGGTGCCATGACACGAGCGGCTGCGACAGGTCCACCAGATCGACGAGGTCCGTGACCGTGGCCGGGTTCTGGGCGAGCCGCCTGACGATGCGGAGACGCGTCACGTCGCCGAGCGCCTTGTGGAACGAGCGGAGCTCGCGCAGGTCGTCGGGTGCGGCGGCGATGGTCGCGATCGTCGAACGGATGCGTGCCGGCGAAGCCAGGGCGGGCCCCCTCGCGTGAGTCAGACTTTATATAAAGTCCCGCTGATACTAGCACTGCGCGTCAAGCGCGCGCTGGGCTGGCTGTCGCCCTCTGGGCTGCGAGCGCCTTCTGGGCTGCGAGCGCCCTGGAGGCTGCGCGGGCAGAGGCGAGCCGTTGGCAACCGCGGCGTCCCGACGGTCAGACGCCGACCGGTTCGCGCACGAGCACGACCGTAGTCCGGCCGGCCCGCCACTCGCCGTAGATCACGAGCACCTTCTCGAGCGCGGTGTCCACGCCCAGCCTCGCCCGGACCTGGGTGTTCTCCCAGGGGAACACGACGTCGCGGATCCGCCGCAGGGCCGCATCGAGATCCGGCACGACCTTCTGGCTACCGACGACGAGGATGAGGCGTCCGGCGCCAGCCGCATACGCGCCCAGCTGGCTGCCAGTGGCCGAGGCGGCCACGAGCGCGCCGTCCTCGGTCACCGCGGCGACGCTGCCGAGCATGACGTCGGGTGCGGCCGTGAGCTTGCGGATCTCACGGGCCTGCGTGGCACGGTCCATGGCGAAGATGCGGGGCCGGATCGCCTCGTACCGCCCCGAGTCGACGAGCTCGCTGGCGACGCCGATGTCCTCGAGCGTCTTCGACTTGCCGGAGTACACCTCCGCGCCGGCCGGGATCAGGCCGAGTACCGCGTCGCGCGCCTCGTCGCCGCTGCCGACGATGATCACCTCGATGTTGTGGGAGCGGAGGGCGGCGGTCACCGCCTCGAGGGGATCGGGGACTCCGTCGGGGTCCGGCGCAGTGGCGCGGTCGGGCGTCGTCACAGTGGGAGGAGCACGGCCACCGCGCCGGCGACGACGCCGACGGCGAGGCTTGCCAGGCCGATCCGCGTGGCTTCCGCGCGGTCGCGCGCCCGGGCATCATCGTCCTCCACCGGTCTGGCCTGACCGAGGGGTCCGAAGTTGAAGACGCCGCGTGCCCCGAAGCCGGCGCAGAACCGGAGCCGGGCCTGCAGGTAGCCCGACGCCGCGACGGCCGCCGGGAGGGCAACGAGGCATCGCGCGAGCCGCGGCGAGCCCGCCGCGACCATGCCGCCGAGCAGGACGACCGTCAGCCCCAGCCCGGCGTGGCCCGCCCGACGACGCCGTGCGATCTCGGCGGGGCCGATGTTGCACACGCCTGGCCGGTACTCGGCGTCCGCGAGACCGCCGGGATGTGTCGACGACGTGGGAGCTGCGGTGAGCGATGGCTGGGTCACGGTGCGTTCCTTGCGTCTCGGCCGCGTCGACGACCGGGTCCCGCGGCGGCCCTCAGCCTACCCCACGATCTGTCGCAGCGCGAAGAGCACGTTGGCGGGCCGCTCCGCGAGGCGGCGCATGTACCACGGGTACCACGCCGAACCGTAGGCGATGAGGTCACGCACCGCGTAGCCCTCGGATGCGAGCCGGCGCTGCTGGTCGAGCCGGATCCCGTAGAGCATCTGGACCTCGAAGGCCGTCCGCGGCAGCCCGAGAGCGGCGGCGTGTACGGCGATCTGCTCGATCAGCGCGACATCGTGCGTGCCGACCCCGATCCGAACGGCGCGACCGGCGGCCCGGGCCTCCAGCATGGCGACTGCCAGCGCCGCGAAATTGGCGTCCACTTCGCGGCGGGTCCTGTACGCGAGGGTCACCGGCTCGTCGTACGCGCCCTTGACGAGCCGGATGGCGGGCTCGAGTGGGAGCAGGCGCTGAATGTCGGCCGCAGTGCGGCGCAGGTAGGCCTGCAGGCAGATCCCGGTGTTCGCGTGCCCTGCCTTGAGGCGCTCGTACAGCGCAACCGTGCGCTCGGTATAGGCGCTGCCCTCCATGTCGATCCAGACGACCCCGCCGTCGACGGCCGCGCGATCGGCCAGCCGCCCCATGTGCTCGAGCGTCCGGCCCGCGTCGATGTCGAACCCGAGCTGGGTCAGCTTCACCGAGAGTTCGCCCGGTATCCCTCGCACGGCGATCTGGTCCAGCATGCCCAGGTAGTGCTGCGCCGTTGCCTCACCCTCCTCGGTCCGCACCACGTTCTCGCCGAGGCGCGTGAAGAGGCTGCCGATGCGCTGCTCCCGGAAGGCCTCCGCCTGGGTCAGCGCCGCCTCGGGCTCCTCGCCGGGCATGAACCGGCGGACCGCGCGCCGCGCAAACGACAGCCGGGGGATTCGCTCACGGAGCCAGGGGCTGCGGGCCATCCAGAGCAGCAGGGTGCGCATGCTTCCTCCAGGGTCGATCGCGGGCCTGAGTCTACGGTACGCCGGTCGCCGATTGCCCCCAGAATGGAGCCATGAAGCTGCGGAGACACGCGATCGCGAGGCGGTTGTGAGCGACACCGCGCACCGCGGCGCGCGCCTGCGTGGCACCTGGTACATCCTGGCAACGCCGTTCGCGGAAGACGGCTCGCTGGACACGCCGAGCCTGGAGCGTCTCGTCGAGGCGAGCATCGCGTGGGGCGTGGACGGCTTCACGGTGCTGGGCGTGATGGGAGAGCCCGGCTCTCTGACCGCGGACGAACGAACGCTTGTCTTGCGGACGGTGGTCGACGCTGCGCGGGGCCGCGTCTCCGTCGCCGTCGGATGCTCGGGAGCGAGCCTCTCGATCGTGGGCGCGCTCATTGGACAGGCGCGCGAGCTCGGGGCCGCGGCCGCGATGGTGGCGGCGCCGCCGCTGCTGCGCAACGTCGATCTGCTGCCCGCCTTCTACGCGGAGGCGGCGACGGCCGGCCTGCCGTTGATCATCCAGGACGAACCGGCCGCGACCGGTGTGCTGATCCCGGTGTCGACACTGGTCGCCTGCGTCGATGCGAGCGGCGCCCGCGCCCTCAAGCTCGAGGATCCTCCGACGCCACCCAAGATCAGCCGGCTGCTGGCCGCCCGCCCCGACCTTTCGGTGTTCGGCGGGCTGGGCGGCGTGGCCGCCCTGCAGGAGTTGCAGCGCGGCGCGTGCGGGACGATGACGGGCTTCGCGTACCCGGAGATCCTGCGCCGGGTCCGACTCGCCCTCGAGGCGGGCGATCTCGCGGCGGCCGCGCGGTGCTTCGACCGGTACCTGCCGCTCATCCAGTTCGAATCACAGCCCGTGATCGGTCTCGCCATCCGCAAGGAGGTCCTGCGGCGCCGGGGCGTGCTGGCGTCGAGCCGCACGCGGGGCCTGACGCCGGCGATCGACGCCGTCACGGCCGCCGAGCTGGACGACGTCCTGGAGCGAGCCGGCATCCGGCCCGACCCGGCGCCGTTCGACCCATGAACCCGGAAGTGAGAGCCGCCAGTTCACTCGTCGCGGTCGACGCCCATGCCGCAGGCGAACCGGGTCGCGTCATCATCGGCGGCGTCCTCGACGTCCCCGGGTCGAGCATGTTCGAGAAGATGGCCTACTTCGCGGAGCACCACGACGACATCAGGCTTCGCATGCTGCGCGAGCCGCGCGGGTACCCCGCGATGTGCTGCAACGTGATCCTGCCACCCACCGACCCGCGGGCCGCCGCCGGCTTCATCATCATGGAGCAGAGCGAGTACCCGCCGATGTCGGGCAGCAACACGATCTGCGTGGCCACCGTCCTCATCGAGACCGGCATGGTGGCCGTGCACGAGCCCCTCACCGAGTTCGTGCTCGAGACGCCGGCGGGGCTGGTCGCGATCCGGGCCGAGGTCGAAGGCGGCAAGGCCAAGCTGATCACGTTCGAGAACGTTCCGGCGCTCGCGCTCGCGCTCGACGTCCCCGTGGAGGTCCCCCGGCTCGGCACTCTGACGGTGGACATCGCCTACGGCGGCATGACCTACGTGATGGCGGACGCCACCGCACTCGGGATGGACCTGTCCCCGGACGAGGCCCGCGACATCGTCCGGGTCGGCGAGATGATCAGGCAGGCCACGCGCGACCAGCACCCGATGGCGCATCCCGAGAATCCGGCGATCGTCGGCCCCACGATCTCGATGCTGTCCCGACCTCCGGCCGGCCCTCACGCCGACCTGAAGAGCGCGGTCGTCGTCTCCGCGGGCAGCTTCGACTGGGACCGGCCCGACACCTGGGCCGGCTCGATCGACCGTTCACCGTGCGGGACGGGGACGTGCGCCAAGATGGCGGCGCTGCACGCGCGGGGTCGGCTGGGTCTCGGCGAGGACTTCCGGCACGAAGGCATCCTCGGGACGGTGTTCGTGGGACGCCTGCTGCGCGATGCGACCGTCGGAGGCAGGCCGGCGGTGGTCCCTTCGATCAGCGGCACGGCCTGGATCACCGGTTTCGCGCGCTACGTCCTCGATCCGGACGATCCGTTCCCGGCCGGGTACACCGTCGGCGACCTGTGGGGCGAGGGGAGCGGCTCCGCCGGGCAGGTCGCGCCCGGGGCGCCGGCGTGACCCCCGGTCGCCGGACGCCGGCGACGCCCGCGCCACGAGTGCCGGCATGACGCGGCGCGCGTTCGTGCTGTTCGCCCTGATGTCGCTGATCTGGGGCATCCCCTACCTGTTCATCCGGGTCGCGGTCGCCGAGGTCTCGCCGGCGACGCTGGTCTTCGCTCGCACCTCGCTCGCGGCCCTGATCCTGCTCCCGATCGCACTCTTCCGCGCCGACCTTCGGCCGGTGCTGCGGCGATGGCGCTGGGTCGTCGCCTTCGCCGCGGTCGAGATCGGCCTGCCCTGGGTGCTGCTCGCGTCCGCCGAGCAGCGCGTGGCGAGCTCGCTGGCCGGTCTCCTGGTGGCCGGCGTGCCGCTCGTCGGAACCGTCATCGCTGTGACCACCCGCGGTCGGGATCGCGTCGGGCGCACCGGTCTGCTGGGTCTGCTGGTCGGGGTGGTCGGCGTCGCCGCGATCGTCGACGTCAGCGTCGATGCGTCGAACGCGACCGCGCTGCTCGAGATGGCGGTGGTGGTCGTCTGCTACGCGGTCGGGCCGGCCATCCTGTCTCGCCGGCTGGGTGGCCTGTCGTCGGCGGGGGTCATGGCGCTGTCGCTGTCGATCTGCGCAGTCGTGTACGCGCCGATCGCGGTCGTTCAGCGTCCGGCGGTCATGCCTGGCGCCGGCGCGCTGGAAGCGATCGCGATCCTGGCGGTGGTGTGCACGGCGTTGGCGTTCCTGCTGTTCGCGGCGCTCATCGAGGAGATCGGCCCGGTCCGGGCAACCGTGATCACGTACGTCAACCCGGCAGTGGCCGGGCTGCTGGGCGTGGTGCTGCTCAGGGAACGGTTCACTGTCGTGATGGGCGCGGGGTTCGGGCTCGTGATCCTCGGTTCGGTGCTTGCGACGCGACCGTCGCCCGCGACGGGCGAGGCTGCTCGGACCGGTGTCGGAGACGGCCAGCCCGCCGAACCGGGGATGGATACGTCGGCGGCGTAGCCGGCTGGATTGGACCTGGTCGGCGGCCCACGGGCAAGAGTCGGAGACGCGAGCGGCGGGGAGAGCCTGTTCGCGACCGGACGGCCGGCCTCGCAACCGGCTCGGCAGTTCCCGCGCGGGCGAGCCGAGCCGGGGCACCGCGCCACTCGTACCATCTGCTGAACCGCGCCGGATGCAGGAGGTTCTGTCGCATGGGTGACGAAGGGTTCGCCGGGGATGTGTACGACGCGATTCCGAAGGTCGAGCTGCACTGCCACGTCGAGGGTTGCGTGCGCCCGCAGACGGTGCTGGAGCTGGCTCGCAAGGCCGGCCGCGCCCTCTCCGTCGAGGATCCGAGCGAGCTGTACCGCTACACCTCGCTCGACTCGTTCCTCGCGATCTTCTGGCTGGTGCAGGAAACGCTCGTCGAACCCGCCGACTGGGAGCGGATCGCGTACGAGTCACTCGTGGACGCCGCGCCTCACGGGCTTCGGTACCGCGAGATGTTCTTCACGCCCGCGCGCCACCTCGCATCCGGCCAGACCCTCGCGGGCATCGTGGACGGCCTCACGGGCGGGATCGAGGCGGCCGAGGCGGAGACCGGCGTGCGATGCATGCTCATCGCCGACATGGATCGCGCCTACGGCCCCGCTGCGGGACGCGAGCTGGTCGAGCAGCTGAGCGAGCTTGCGCACGCGAACCGCGCAGACCGCGTCATCGGCGTGGGCATGGACTCGACGGAGCTCGGGGTGGATCTCGCGTCGTTCGCGGACCCATTCGCGCTCGCTCGCCGAAACGGGTTCCGCCTGACCGGGCATGCAGGCGAGGCGGTGGGCGTCGGCTCCCGGAACATCGTGGTCGGCCTCGACGTGCTCAAGCTGGAGCGGATCGACCACGGGATCGCCGTTGCCGACGATCCGGACCTCACCCGGCGCATGGCGGGCGACCGCGTCCCGCTGACGGTGTGCCCCAACAGCAATGTGGTGATCGCGAACCGCTATCCGAGCCTGCGCGACCACCCCTTCCGCGCCATGCGGGAGGCTGGACTCCTCGCCACGCTCAACACCGACGACCCCGGCATGACGGACCTGGACCTCGGGAAGGAGTACCGCACCGTCGCCGACGCGCTGGGCTTCGATTTCGACGGCCTGGCCGCGGTCGCCACCGACGGCATCGAGGCGAGCTGGCTCGACGAGGCCGACCGGCGCGCGCTCCGGCACGAGTTCTCGGCAGCGCTGGAGCACCTTCGACCCCGGGCCGCAACGGCCTGACCCCGGCCATGGGCCGACTCCCTCGCCTGGCATTGCTCGCCGCCCTGGGTGGTGGCGTCTTCGTCGCGGGGCTCGAGCTGATGATCACCGCCACGGCCCTGCCAAGCATCGTCGTGGGCCTGGCCGACTGGACGAGGCTGCGCGAGGCGTCCTGGATCATCAACGGCTACCTGGTCGCCTACGTCGCCATGATGCCGCTGGCGGGACGGCTGGCGGACCGGTTCGGCGTGGTCGGACCGTACATCATCGCCCTGGTCGTCTTCGGCGCCGGGTCGGCGCTGAGCGGCTCGGCGCCGTCACTCGAGGGCCTGATCGCCGCTCGCGTGCTGCAGGGGCTGGGGGGCGGCGCGCTCGTCCCCCTCGCGACCGCCGGTGCGAGCCACCTGTTCGAGGGCGGGGCGCGCGCTCGTGCGCTGGGGCTCATCGGGGCACTCACGTTCCTGGGCATGGCCGCCGGTCCGTTCGCCGGCGCGGCGATCCTCGGCATCGGCGACCTGCGCCCCGCCTTCCAGGCGGCGGGGATGCCGGCATGGCTCGTCTCGATCACCACCCCGGCCTGGCGGTGGGTCTTCTACGTCGACGTGCCCGCGGCGCTGCTCGCGCTCCTCTACGTGTGGGCCGCGGCGCCGGCGTGGGACGCCCCCCGCACCCGGACTCCGCTCCACGTGCCGGCGCTGGCGCTGTTCACGGCCGGTCTCGCGGGGTCACTGCTCGCCCTCACCTGGGCAGGGGACGCGCAGGCCCCCGGTGGGCAGCTCGGGCAGGTCGCGCTCGCGATCGGGTCCGCCATCTCGCTCGCCCTGTCGCTCGCCATCGGGTCCGCCGTGCGCGATCCGCTGCTGGACCCACGCCGCTACCTCCAGCCGATGCTGGGAGGCGCGGTGGCCGTCAGCGCGCTCACCGGGTACGCCCTGGCCACCGCGCTGATCGGCGGCGCCGTCTTCGTGGACCGCGTCCTGTACGGTGGGCCGTCGGACCAGCAGGTGGCCCTCGGCGCGCTGGCCGGCGCCATGGCCGTCGGCGCGCTCGTGTCAGGCCTGGCCCTTGGGCGCGCGGGTGTCGTGCGCACCAGCCTCGTCGGGCTGGCCGTGTCGGCAGCCGGCATGGGCGCCCTCGGCCTGACGACCCGTTTCACGCCGCTCGTCCAGCTCGCCGCGCTGCTCGCGACGTTCGGGCTGGGGTTCGGACTCACGGTGTCGCCCCGATCGATGGCCGCGGTCGAGGCGGCCGGGCGTTCCGCTTTCGGGGTCGCGTCGGGGGCGGTGACGGTCGCGCGAATGCTGGGCATGGCCGTGGGGCTCGCCGTGCTGACCGCGTTCGGCTCGGGCAAGATCGAGGCGCTGAGCCGTGCGGTGCAGGACCAGGCCTACCGGAACAGCGTCCTTCCGGCTGCGCTGCGGGGACGTCCCCTCGACGACGGACTGGTGGTCGACGCGCTGGAGCGATGGGCGGCGAGCCAGGGGGCGGCAATCCTCGACGGGCTCTTCCTCGCGGCCGGCGTGGTCACGCTGGCGGCGGTGCTCCCGGCACTGGCGATGCAGGCGCGACCGGGGCATGCTCATCCGTTGCCGTCCGCGACCCGTTCGGCAGGAGGCGACAGCACTGCGGCAAACAGCGGCGCCGACGCCGCGCCGAGCGGCTGACAACAGCGGCGCCGACGCCGCGCCGAGCGGCTGACCCGGCGCGGTCCCGCCCGACCCGGTCTGACCCGGCCAGTGCCCGCCGGTCAGGTGCAGACCTGCGGATGGGGGGTGGGATGGGAGGCCGCGAAGGTGGCGGGCTGGACGAGCTGGAACGCGGCGAGCACCTCCAGCTTCGTGCTGCTGTCGTAGGGACCCTCGCTGGTCTGGAGTACCAGCTGCTGCACGCCCGGCGCCGCCTTCGCGATGGTCCACTCGTCCGGGCCGCCGGGCGCCACGCCGCGCTTCACGACCGAGATGCTGTACCAGTAGACCCGAGCGTCGCTCGTGTACACCAGGACGCTGTACCCGAGCATCCCGGTCCCGTTGCTGACCTGGGAGGCAGTCAGGAGGGGCAGGAACATGCCGACACGCGCGTGGGCGTACAGGTAGGTCGTGCCGGGCTGGCCAGGTTGCACGGGACGGAACGGCGCCTGCCCGGGCGTCAGGTACTGGGCGACGTCACACAGGGGAAAGCGGCCGTTGCCGGAGACGACTGGCAAGTCGATCCTGAGCGCCGGAATCACGACGCGCGTGGCGACGGCACCCGACGCGCCGGGCGATCCCGACGCTGGGACCGACGAGCCGCCGGCCGACGACTGTGGGCCGGCCGACGGTCCGAGGACGGGCGACGCCGCCACCAAACCGGATGCTGGAGCCGTCGACCCCGCCTGACTGCCGGCCGGGCTGCCGGGAGACACGGACGGCGCCGTGCCGGCCGCACCGAACGGCATGACGTAGGCGAAGAGTCCGGCCGCCAGCAGGGTGACGCCGGCGCCCGTCAGGATCGAGGAGACCAGGTGGCGTTCGAGCTGGCGCAGGAAGCGCGTGATCGGGCGCTGTTCCATGGGGGCGGAATCGTAGCAGCAGCATCCGGTCCGTTGTCCGGCCCGGCCTCCGGATCCCCGCGTACACTCGCCGGCGATGCATGTACCCGCCGGTCCGGCCGCCGACGGCCCGGACCTGAGCGCCCCGGCCCCGGACGGCCCGGGCCCGAGCACCCGGGTCGCTGACACCCCGGGGCCGAGCGCCCCGGCCCCGGACGGCCCGGGCCCGAGCACCCTTTCGCTGCTGCGCGGGCAGGATCTCCTGGCGCTGTGCGGCCCCGACGTGCACCTGCGGCCGCTGCTGATCGTGAGCGACTTCGACGGCACGCTGGCGCCGATCGTGATGGACCCGTGGGGCGCCTCCATCCTGCCCGGTGCCCGCCGGGCGCTGCGGCGCCTCGCGGGCACCCCCGGCATCCACGTGGCGCTGCTGTCCGGGAGGACCGCGACGGACCTTGCCGTCCGCGTCCGCGTGGGCGGCGCGATCTACCTGGGGAACCACGGCGTCGAGCGGTCCGTGCTGCACCGCCGCGTCCGCGCCGAGACGCTGTGGGTCCGGGAAGACCCCTCGCTGGCGGCATTCGTGGGGGACGCGGAACGCATGGCCTCGGAGGTGGAGGCGGCGGTTTCGCAGGCCTGGCTGGTCGTCGAGCCGAAGGGGCCCGCGGTTGCGTTCCATTTCCGGGCGGCGCCCGACGTGGCCGACGCGCGCCGGCGGGTGATCGAGGCGGTGGAACGCGCGGATCCGCCCGGCCGGCTCGCCCGCCTGTTCGGGCGGCGGGTCGTGGAACTGCGTCCGCCGGGGGCGCCGTCGAAGCGTGATGCGCTGCGCGAGCTGGTCGATGAGCTGCGGCCCGGGATGACGGTCATGCTGGGAGACGACGCCGCCGACGCGGAGGCGTTCGTCGTGCTGCGGGAACTTCGCGAGGCGGGACGGACGCGCGGGCTCGCAGTCGCCGTTCACGCCCATGCCGAGATGCCCGAGCCGGTGGCGGCCGCGGCCGACGCGGCGCTGGCCTCCCCTTACGAGACCGCGCGCTTCCTGGCGGGACTGGCTCGCGCGGCGGCGGGTTCCTAGAGCAGCGCCTTCGCGGCCGCCTCGGCGATCGTGATCAGCCCGCTGGGAAAGACGCCGATGACGATCGTGGCCGTCGCGGCGATGACGAGGCCGGCCTGCAGCTCGAAGCCACGCGCCAGCGGGGGGGCCGACTCCGGGGCGTCGCGCATGTACATGTACACCACGACCCGCAGGTAGTAGAAGGCGGCCGCCGCCGCGTTGAGCACGGCCAGGACGGCGAGCCAGGACACGAACCCGCCGGCCTCGATGGCCGCGAGGATCACGTAGTACTTGGCGAAGAATCCGGCCGTGGGCGGGATCCCGGTGAGTGAGATCAGGAACAGCGCCATGAGCAGGCCCGCCAGCGGCGCGCGACGGCCGAGGCCCGAGAAGGTCTCGATGTCGCTGGTCACGCCGGGCCGGCGCTGCAGGGCGGCCACGACGGCGAACGCCCCCAGGTTCATGAACGTGTAGGCCACGCTGTAGACCAGGATTCCCTGCAGGCCGCGCGCCTCGGCCTCAGACCCGGCCGCCGCGCCCGCGTATGCCGCCAGGCCCACCAGGATGTAGCCGGTGTGGGCGATGGAGCTGTAGGCGAGCATGCGCTTGACGTTCGACTGCGTCAGCGCGACCAGGTTGCCCAGGGTCATGGTCAGCGCGGCCAGGATCACGATGGCGCCCACCCAGTCTGCCTTGACGGGGCCGAGCGCGCCCACGAAGAGCCGGAGGATCAGGGCGAACGCGGCCACCTTGGGGCCCACCGAGAGATACCCCGTCACCGGGGTCGGAGAGCCCTGGTACGCGTCGGGCGTCCAGTAGTGGAACGGCACGGCCGCGATCTTGAAGGCCACGCCGGCCAGCAGGAACGCCAGCCCCATGGCCAGGCCCGGCGCCAGCGGCTTGCCCGCCGCCACCGACTGCAGCGCCGCCGAGACCCCGGCCACGCTCGTGGTGCCCGTGTACCCCCACACGAAGGCAAGGCCGAACAGGAAGACGGCGCTGGAGAACGAGCCGAGCAGGAAGTACTTGATGGCGCCCTCGGTGGCGAGCCCGTCGCGCTTGGCGAACCCAGCGAGCATGTAGCCGGGCAGCACCATCAGCTCGAGCCCCAGGAACAGCACCAGCAGGTCGCGCGCCCCGGACAGCAGCATCGCGCCGCTGATCGCGAACAGCAGGGTGGCCGAGAACTCGGCGAGCGGCAGACCGCGCGGGCGCAGGTAGTCGGGCGCGAACAGCAGCGTCAGCGCCGCGATCGACAGGAAGAGCAGGTCGAGCAGGACCGTCAGCTGGTCGAAGATGTACGACCCGCCAAACGCCGTGCGCGGCGCCTGCGCGGCGATCGCCGCCGTGACGGCCATCACGGCCAGCACGCCGATCGTGGCGATCCCCGATGAGAGTCGGTCGCGGTCCGGCACGATCACGTCGACCAGGATCACCAGGAACGCCACGACCCAGACCGCCGCCAGGGGCAGCATCGCGGTCGCGTCGGCCGCGTTCATCGAATGCGCCTCACGGCAGGATCCCCAGCGCCACGCCGTGGCCGACGTGGTCCAGGACGCCCGAGACCGGTCCCTGGATGAGGTTCAGGATCGGGGCGGGGAAGACGCCCAGGACGACCACGAGCGCCGCCAGCGGCACGAGCGTGGCGATCTCGATCGGGATCATGTCGTGGAGATGGTCTCCGAGGCCCTGCAGGAAGTCGGAGAGGTCCACGAACGCGACCTGCTGGAACATGTAGAACAGGTACGTCGCGCCCAGGACCATGACGATGGCCGAGATCGCCGCCACGACGGGCGCCACCGCGAACGTTCCGAGGAGGACGAGGAACTCGCCGACGAACCCGGAGAGCCCGGGCAGTCCGGCGCTCGCGAGCATGAAGAAGCCCAGCGTCGTGGCGTAGAGCGGCATCTTCCCGGCCAGCCCGCCCATGACCGCGAAGCGGCGGTCGTGCGTCCGCTCGTAGATCACGCCCACGCAGAGGAAGAGAGCGCCGGTGATGAGGCCGTGGTTGACCATCTGGAGCACGGCACCCTGCAAGGCCTGCGACTGGAAGGCGAAGATGCCCAGCGTCACGAACCCCATGTGGCTGACCGAGCTGTAGGCGACCAGCTTCTTGAAGTCCGGCTGGACCACCGCCACGACCGCGCCGTAGATGATCGCGATCACCGAGAGCGCGATGATCGCCGGGGCGAAGGTATGCGCCGCGTCGGGGAAGAGCGGCAGGGAGTACCGGATGAAGCCGTATCCGCCCAGCTTCAGGAGGACGCCCGCGAGGATCACAGAGCCCGCGGTAGGCGCCTCGACGTGCGCGTCGGGCAGCCACGTGTGGAACGGGAACATCGGGATCTTGATGGCGAACGCGAGGAAGAACGTGACGAACGCGAACGTCTGGATCTCGGGCGAGAAGTGGAACCCCGACAGGTCGAGATAGCTGAAGCTCCACGTGCCCGTGGCCGAGTGGTACGCGTAGGCGGTGGCCAGGATGCCCACCAGCATCAGCAGCGAGCCGACGAGCGTGTACAGCACGAACTTGATGGTGGCGTAGATGCGGTTCGGGCCGCCCCAGATGCCGATGATCAGGTACATCGGCACGAGCACGATTTCCCAGAACACGTAGAAGAGGAACAGGTCCAGCGCGGCGAAGACGCCGATCATGCCGACTTCGAGGACGAGGAAGGTGATCATGTACTCCTTCACGCGCTCCTGGATCGGGCGGAAGGAGGCCAGCACGCTGACCGCGGTCAGCAGCGTGGTGAGGATGATCAGGATCAGGCTGATGCCGTCGACGCCGACCTGGTAGTGGATCCCGAAGACCGGGATCCATGGCACGTCTTCCACGTACTGGAAGCCGCCGGCGCCGGTGGCGAAGCCGGCCAGCATGACCAGCGACCAGCCCAGGGCGACAAGCGTCGTGGCGAAGGCCAGCCAGCGCGCGACCTGGGGCCGGTCGCGCGGCACAAAGGCGATCAGGATCGCTCCCACGAGCGGCGTGAAGATCGTGAGCGAGACGAGGGGGAGCATCTCCGCCTACCTGGCCGTGATCACGAGCAGGCTCGCGGCCATCACGAGCAGGCCGATGGCGATCCCCAGGGCGTAGTTCTGGACGCGGCCGGTCTGGATGCGGCGGACCTCGCGACCGGAGAACACGGTCAGCGTCCCCACGCCGTTGACGACACCGTCAATCACGTGCCCGTCGAACCACCACGCGGCGCGAGCCACCACCCCGCCGATCACGTAGAAGAGGCCGTGGTACAGGTCGTCGAACCACCACTTGTGGAACGAGGCCACGTACAGGGGGCGGAGGCGCGCGGAGGTCGCCTCGACGACCGCTGGCTTCGGCTCGACGTCGCGGCCCGGCAGCCGCAGCCCGAAGAGCCGGACCGACGCCACCAGGCCGAGTGTCGCGAGGGCGACGCTCACCAGGAGGAGCGCCCCGTCGATGCCGAAGACCTGGAACGCCTCGTGAGGCACGCCCAGTGTCTGGTCGGCCTGCGCGAAGACGGGATCGAGCCACTGGTGCACCAGCCCGGAGTCGGGCGGCCAGCCGATGGCGAGGCCGAGCAGCGCGGCCGGAATCGCCAGCAGGACCAGGGGCACCCACATCGTGGGGGGCGACTCGTGCGGGTGGACGTCCGGTGAGACGTGGCTCGGCCCGTAGAACGTCTTGCCCATCAGCCGGAACATGTAGAAGGCGGTCAGCGCCGCGACCACCGCCCCGATCAGCCAGACCACGTAGAAGCCGTTCCGGAAGCTCGCCCCGAGGATCTCGTCCTTGCTGAAGAAACCCGCCAGGGGCGGAATCCCGGAGATCGCGATCGAGGCGATGAGCATCGTCGCGTGCGTGATGGGCATCTTGCGCCACAGGCCGCCCATCTTGTTCATGTCCTGCTCGTCGTGGACCCCGTGGATCACGGAGCCGGAGTCGAGGAACAGCAGCCCCTTGAAGAAGCCGTGCGTCATGAGGTGGAAGATCGCCGCGGCGTAGGCGCCCACGCCGAGCGACGCGAACATGTAGCCCAGCTGGGACAGTGTCGAGTACGCCAGCACGCGCTTGATGTCCGTCTGGGTCAGCGCGATGGTCGCGGCCAGGAGCGCGGTGAAGATCCCGACGGCGGCCACGATCACCATCGCCGCCGGAGCGTGGCTGAAGATCGGGTTCGCGCGCGCCACCATGTACACCCCGGCGTTCACCATCGTGGCGGCGTGGATCAGCGCCGACACCGGGGTGGGGCCCTCCATGGCGTCGGGCAGCCACACGTGGAGCGGGAACTGCGCGCTCTTGCCGACCGCGCCGCAGAAGAGCAGCAGCGCGATGCCGGTGATCTGCCAGGACTGGATCTGGCCGGACGCCAGCATGTGGGGCAGCTTCGTGAAGACGTCGGAGAAGTTGAGCGAGCCGACGGTGGTCCAGATCGCCCAGATCCCGATGCTGAACCCGACGTCGCCGACCCGGTTGACGAGGAACGCCTTCTTGGCGGCCAGCGCCGCGCTCCGGCGGCGGTACCAGAACCCGATCAGCAGGTAGCTCGAGAGTCCCACCAGCTCCCATGCCACGAACAGCAGCAGGAAGTTGCCTGCCAGCACCAGCAGCAGCATGCTGAACATGAAGAAGTTCAGGTAGGCGAAGAAGCGCCACTTGCCCGGGTCGTGGGCCATGTACCCGATCGAATAGACGTGCACGAGCATGCCGATCGTGGTCACGACGATCAACAGGGCCGCGGTCAGGTTGTCCACCGCGAAGTTGGCGTCGAGCTGGAACGTTCCGGCTGGGATCCACGTGTAGAGCGTGAAGTGCAGCCCGTCCGGCCCGAAGCCTCCGGTCAGCTGGC
The DNA here is from genome assembly GCA_963759135.1 of uncultured Chloroflexia bacterium. Taxonomy (GTDB): domain Bacteria; phylum Chloroflexota; class Limnocylindria; order Limnocylindrales; family CSP1-4; genus JAJYNJ01. The sequence continues at coordinate 113,805 of CAVWXU010000027.1, forward strand.
CGAAGACGACGACCATGCCGGCCGCCCACGTGAGCAGGATGGCGCCGACGGAGATCGCCCAGGACCTGTCGCCCAGCCGCCTCCCGAAGACGCCGGTGAGCGCGAACCCGGCGATCGGCAGGAGCAGGATCGCGAGAACGAGCGCCTCGTTCGACATCGCCGCCTACTCCCGCATCGTGTCGTACTCGTCGACGAGCGGGGTCCGCCGGTTGCGGAAGATCGCGATCACGATCGCCAGACCCACCGTCGCCTCTGCCGCGGCGACCGCGATGACCATCAGGGCGATCACGGAGGCGTGGACCGTGAGCCGGGGCGTGAACGCGCCGAACGCGACGATCGCCAGGTTGACGGCATTCAGCATCAGCTCGATCGACATCAGCATCGCGATCGCGTTGCGGCGGGCGAGGAACCCGAACATGCCGGTGCAGAACAGCAGCGAGGACAGCGCCAGGTAGGCGTCGAGCGAATGGCTCACGTCAGCGCCCCTCCTCACGCGCTTCGTCGCGCTTGGCCAGGAACACGCCACCCACGACCGCGGCGAGGAGCAGCACGCTGACGACTTCGAGCGGGAGGACGTAGTCGCTGAAGAGCAGGCGGGCCAGCGCGTCGGTCGCGGTGTGGAGCTGGTGGCCGACCGTGTCGGGCCAGGCGGTCGCGGTGACGACACCGATCAGCATCACCGCCAGCGCGATCGCGGCGACGGCGCCCGCCCACGCCTGGTGGTGGAACACGAGCCTGGCGGGACCCACCTTGGTCTGCGTGAGCATGATGGCGAACAGGACGAGGACGCTGATCGCGCCGATGTAGATGAGCACCTGGGCAGCGGCCACGAGCGGCGCGTCGAGCATCACGTAGATCCCCGCCAGGGCGGCGAACGAGACGATCATGGCCAGCCCCGAGCGGATGATGTCGCGGCCGAGGACCACGGTCAGGGCGGCCCCCAGCACGGTCCCGGCCAGGGCGAGGAACAGGAGATCCGCCCAGGACCACCCGAGCCCCGGGATCGTCGCGCCTGCCAGCGCGTTCGACATGGACTCCCCTTACCTCGCCGGCCCTGGTGGCAGCTGGTGCGCCTCCCCGCCGCGCCCGTTTCCGCTGCCACGCGCGCTGTCGTTCCCCTCGCCGCGCCCGGGACCGATCCGGGCCGGCAGCACGGGCAGCAGCCGGTCGATCGACACGTCGCGACCGGCGGCAAGGGCGCGTGACATCCAGTCCCGTTCCCGCCGGACGTAGCTCATCTCTGTATCGTGCTGGACGGCCGAGTACGACAGCAGGTCGATGTGCGGCACGGCGCGGGTCTCGTGCGCGAGCTCGAAGTCCGGACCGCATCGCAGCGCGTCGTACGGGCAGGCGTCAACGCAGATCCCGCAGAGGATGCAGCGCAATTCGTCCACGTCGTACTGCTCGAGGACGCGTGGCTTGGGCATCAGTGCCCCCGTCGGGCACGTCTCGGCGCACCGTCCGCACGAGACGCACGGCGTGTCGTTGAGGCTCATGTCGAGCGGCGTCGTCACGAGGGTGTCCATGCCGATGCGCATGAAGTCGTAGCACGCGGCACCCACGACCTCGGCGCAGACGCGGGCGCAGCGGCCGCAGTCGATGCAGCGGGATGGCTCGCGCAGGATGAAGGCGTGGCTGTCGTCGCGGATGTAGTCGTGGTTGTACCCCGTGAACCGGTTTTCGAGCACGCTCCGATGGCTGAACCCGGTGCGGGACGGCTCGAGCGTCGCGAGGGTCGTGCCGTACTCGATGCCGAGCCGCCGCAGGTCGCAGTACCCGATGGCCTCGCACGTGCACTGCAGGCAGCGCCGGGCCTCGTCCATCGCCTCGACCTGGGTGTACGGGATCTCGTACTCGACGTAGCTCCTGTTGCGGACGTCGGCCGGCATCGAGCGCAGGCGGTGACGCGGCTCCTTGAGCTCGCCGGTGAACGGTACGATCGAGAGGAAGGCCGGCTGCGGCTCGGCGATGGTCTGGCGCGTTCGGACGTCGTCCAGGTCCATGCCCTTCAGGTACGCGTCGATGGCGTACGCGGCGCGGCGGCCCTCCGCGATGGCCTGGACCACCGTGGTCGCGCCGACCCGGACGTCGCCGGTCCCGAAGACGCCGGCCCGGCCGGTGGAGAAGGTCACCGCGTCGGCGGCGAGCCGGTTCCGGTTCACCTTGACGCCGTCGGAGCCGTGGTCCAGCCATGCCAGCTCCGGCCCCTGCCCGATGGCCAGCAGGACCCGGTCGCACTCGATCGTGAACTCCGTACCGGGGACCGGTTCCGGGCGGCGGCGCCCGGAGGCATCGGGCGCGCCCATGCGCATCCGCTGGAACTCGACGCCGGTCACGGTGTTGCGGTCGCTGGTGATGACGCGCGTGGGCGCGGCCTGGAAGATGGCGTGGGCGCCCTCCTCGATCGCCTCGTGGACCTCGCTCGAGGCCGACATCTCCTTCATGTCGCGCCGGTACACGAGCGTCACCTCGCTGGCGCCCTGGCGGAGCGACGTCCGCGTGCAGTCCATGGACGTGAAGCCGCCGCCGATCACGACGACCCGGCTGCCAGCGTGCCCGGGGAACGGCAGTCCGAGGGTGGCGGTCCGCAGGTACTCGAGGCCGTCGAACACGCCGTCGGCGTCCTCGCCCGGGACCCCCAGCTTGTTGGTGTCGTAGCAGCCGATGGCGACGCAGACCGCGTCGTAGCCCTGGTTCTGCAGGTCGTCGAGCGTGAAGTCCGTGCCGAGCGCGCGGCCGCACTCGAAGCGGCCTCCCAGGTCGAGAATCGACTGGTACTCGCCGTCCACGACGCTGTCCTTGGGCAGGCGGTACTCGGGGATGCCGTACCGCAGCATGCCGCCGGGCTTCTCGTCGCGCTCGTAGATGGTCACGTCGTGGCCGTCGATCAGCAGGTAGTAGGCCGCGGACGCTCCGGCTGGGCCGCTCCCGATGACGGCTACCCGCTTGCCGCTCCTGGGCTGCAACTCGAAGGGGACGGGCGCCTTCCGTCCCTCGGCCTGCAGGCGGAGCACCTGGTCGCCGGCGTAGCGGTGGCTGTCGCGGATGGCGATCGCCTCGTCCACCTCGTCCCGCCGACAGTGCTCCTCGCACGGTGCCGGACACACCCGCCCCAGGACGCTGGGGAACGGGATGGTGCGCTTGAAGATGCGCGCCGACTCGACGAAGTCACCCTCGGTGTTGGCCTTCAGGAACCCGGGGATGTCGATGTGGCTCGGGCACTTGTTCTGGCAGGGCGGCAGGCAGTAGGCGTTGTGGTCGCTGAAGATCAGCTCGAGGTTGGTGTGCCGGAGGGCCCGGACACGCTCCGTCTGCGTCCGCACCACCATGCCCGCCTCCGCGGCGCGGGCACAGCTGATCGGCGGGTGGTCCTCGCCCTCCACCTCGACCACGCACATCCGGCAGGCGCCGAACCCGGGCAGTTTCGGCTCGTAGCAGAGCGTGGGGATCTCGATGCCGTTGTCCCGGCAGACCTCCAGGATCGTCTGCCCCGCGCGACCCGTGACCTGCCGCCCGTCGACCTCGATCGTGAAGGCGGGCGCGGAGTGGGGCCGCTGCGGCGACTGCGTCTCGAGGAGACGCTCGGCGAGCGTGGGCGCGGTTGCCTGGATCTCGATCAGGTCGGCCATGCTGACATCCGGGTCACCGGGGAGCCGCCGCGACGGGCGTGACGTGCAGGGGATTGCAGACTCCGGCGGGACACGTGCCGGCGTTGAAGTGGGCGTCGAACTCGTCCCTGAAGTATCGCATCCCGCTGATCAGCGGGTTGGGCGCCAGGATCCCGTGGCCACAGAGCGAGCCGTCCCGCACGTCGGCGGCGAGGTCGAGCAGGAGCTGCGGATCGGTGGGGCGCGCGCGTCCGGAGGTGGCGCGGTCGGTGAGTTCGAAGAGGCGCCTCGTCCCGATCCGGCACGGGATGCACTTCCCGCAGGACTCGTCGGACATGAAGCGCTCCATGACGCGGCCGAGTTCCACCATGCAGGCGCGCTGGTCCACGACGAGCATCTGGCCCGACCCGAGGATCGCGCCCGCGGCCTGGAGCGCGTCCGGGTCGAGCGGGGTGTCCAGCCGGGACTCCGGCAGGAACCCTCCCGGAGGACCCCCGACGAGCAGCGCCTTGAAGGTGCTCCCATCCGACATGCCGCCGGCCACCTGGTCGAGGATCTCGCGGAGGGGCGTGCCCATGGGGACCTCGGCGACGCCCGTCAGCCGCGCGTTGCCCGAGACCTGCACCAGCTTGGTGCCGGGCAGGCCGTTCCGCCCGGCTGCCGCGAACGCTTCTGCGCCCTGGCGCACGATCCAGGGGACCGCGGCCAGCGTCTCGACGTTGTTGACGACGGTCGGGTGGCCGTCGAGCCCTCGAACCGACGGGAACGGCGGCCGCTGGTCGGGCATGCCCCGGTCCGACTGCAGCGCGTGGATGAGCACGGTCTCCTCGCCCAGCACGAAGGCGCCCTGCAGCGGCCGGACCTCGACCCGCAGGTCCAATCCACGCTCGGCGGCGCGGGGCCCGAGGTACCCGGCATCCTCCGCCGCGGCGACGGCGGCGCGCAGCCGGCTCACGGCCAGGCCGTACGCGGCGTTGACGGCGACGCAGGCCCGGCGTGCGCCGATCGCGTAGGCCGCGAGGGCCGTCCCTTCGATCACCGCATGCGGGTCGAGCTCCATGAGGGTGCGGTCGACCAGGGCCCCGGGGTCGGCCTCGATCCCGTTGGCGATCACGACGCGCTCCGGGTCCTCCTGCGATCGGGCCGACCGCCACTTGTCCGCGGTGGGGTAGCCCGCGCCACCCCGGCCGCGCAGCCCGGCGCGGGCAACGAGTGCGACGAGCCCGTCCGGGCTGGATCCGACCGCCTGCCGCCAGGCCGCCCACGCCCCGACGCGCTCCGCCGCGGCGAGCCCCTCGTCCGGGTCGTACTGTCCCGCCGCGGCGAGCGTGATGCGCGGCCAGCCGGCGGGCGTGGCGAGGATGGCGGGCATCAGGCGCGCCCGGCCGGTGCGTGGCCGGCCAGCGATCGCGCGAGCCGCGCGGCGCCGGCGGCGGTCATGTCCCTCTGCGGTCTGCCGTCGAGCGTCACCCACGGCGTGCCGGCGTTCTCGCCGTGGCAGTCGTCGGTGGCCAGCGCGACTGACCCGTCCGGCGTCGTCCCCCCGAGCGGGACCCCGAGCTCGTCCTCGAACGCTGCGCGAACGGCCCCGCCGCCGAAGAGCGAACAGGACGGGCAGCGGCAGATGCCCAACCGGTGCGCGGCGGGAAGCTCGCAGACGCAGCTGTCCGTAGAAGGACGCCGTGCCGTAGACCTCCGCGTACCAGATTCCGGTCGCGGTGGAGATGTGCTTGACCGCGGCCACGGGAATGTACCCGTAGATCTCCTGCGTCCCCTCGAGGATGCGCAGCAGCCGCCGTGGGTCGTGTTCCTCCTGCTCGAGGAGGGCGTCCAGCCGGGTCGTGTCCGCCGGATCGAACGCCGCGAAGTTCGGGTCGGGCACCGGCCGGCCGGAGCGGCGCAGGGCCTGCTCCTCGCGGCGCTCCGCGTACTGCTCCGCCGCCCCCCAGTGAACATGGAACCGGTCCTTCGTGTCGGTGCCGCCCATGTCGATGCACTCGATGGGGCAGGCCATGGCGCACTGGAAGCACGTCTCGCACTTGAGTGCGCCGTACTCGTCGTACAGCAGCTGCAGGCGGCCCCGGTGTCTCGGCGGGATCTCCGGTACCTGTTCGGGGTACTGGACCGTCACCTTCGGTTCGAAGAACCGGCGGAGGGTCAGGGCCATGCCCTTCACGATGCCGATGCCGGGGACGAAGCTCATGGGTGGACCACCAGGATGGCGAGCGCGGTGAGGAACAGGTTGACCAGTGCGGCCGGCAGGAGCCACTTCCACGCCAGCCCCATCAGCTGGTCGATGCGGACGCGGGGCAGCGTGGCGCGCATCCACACGAAGGTGAAGACGAAGACGTAGGCCTTGGCGAAGAACCAGACGATCCCCAGCAGCGCGTCGAGGTTGATCAGCAGGTAGATCCCGAGCGCGCCGACGGCGAGCGCCGAGAACAGCGCCAGCCCGAGGATCCAGGCGCGCCAGAACGGCCACTCCGATCGCAGCATCCACAGGGGGAGCGCGAACAGCGCGGAACCGACCACCGGCACGACGATCACGAGCGCGAGGAGCGCCAGCCCGAGCTCCCCGGGAGCGAGCAGGACGTGCACCGGCCACGGCCACGGAACCGGTGCGGTCCAGCCGCCGAAGAACAGCACGACGGCCAGGCCGGAGAGCAGGAAGACGTTGACGTACTCCGCGAAGAAGAAGAACCCGAAGCGCATGCCGCTGTACTCGGTGGCGAAGCCCGCGACGATCTCGCTGTCGGCCTCGGTCAGGTCGAACGGTGTGCGGTTCGCCTCGGCGGTGGCGGCGATGAAGAAGACCAGGAACGCGAGCGGCTGGCGGACGACGAACCAGTCGAGGAAGCTCCCCGACTGGGCGTGCACGATCCCGTTCAGGCTCATCGTGCCGGCCAGCATGATCACGCCCACCACCGAGAGGGTCAGGGGGATCTCGTAGCTGACCATCTGCGCGGCGCTCCGCAGTCCGCCCAGCAGCGAGTACTTGTTGAAGCTCGACCAGCCGGCCATCAGCAGCCCGACCACGCCCAGGCCGCCTACCCCGAAGAAGTAGAGCAGACCCACGTTGAAGTCGACGCCGAAGAGGCCGGGGCCGAAGGGCAGCACCATGAATGCCATGACGCTCCCGACGAACGTCACCACGGGGGCGAGCGTGAACACAGTGACGTCGGCGCCGGTCGGGGTGAAGTCCTCCTTGGACAGCACCTTGAGGCCGTGGACCACCGACGCGAGCGTGCCCCACGGTCCGACACGGTTGGGACCGATACGCAGGTTCATGAACGCGATCACCTTCAGCTCCAGGAAGATGATCACGAACGCCGTCGGAATGGTGAACAGCAGCACCGCCGTCGCCGCGACCACGAACCGGACGATCGCGATGTTCGCGAGCAGGACGCCGCCGATCCAGATGACGATCCCCGGGATGATGCCGGTGCCGACGCCCAGCATGAGCACCAGGAAGAGGAGGACGAGTGTGCCGAGCAGCGGCACGACGACCTTGCCGGAAGGCGACAGGCGGCCCGTGGACCGGACGACGACGCTCACTTGTCGATGCCGCCCATGACGGGGTCAAGGCTGGCCATGACGGCCATCGTGTCCGCCAGCAGGTTGCCGGGCATCAGCGGCACCACGGCCTGCAAATTCACGAACGACGGGTCGTGGATGCGGAAGCGGTACGGCTGGTCCGTTCCGTCGCTGATCGCGAAGCACCCGTACTGGCCACGTGGGCTCTCCACCGCGGCCCACGCGCGGCCGGGTCGCGGCGTGATGCGACGCGGCAGCTGGGCCATGACGGGGCCGTCGGGCATGCGGTGGAGGACCTGGTCGATGATGTGGATGCTCTGCTTGATCTCGTCGATGCGCAGCAGGTACCGCGCGTACGAGTCTCCCTCCTCGCGCGTCGGGATCTCGAACTCCAGCTCCGGGTACACGGAGTACGGGTGCGCGCGTCGGACGTCGTACGGGACGCCACAGGCGCGGATGTTGGGCCCGCTCATCCCGAAGCCGATGGCCGTCTGCCGGTCCATCCGGCCGAGGCCCCGCGTGCGCCGCACGAAGATCTCGTTCTGGTTCAGCAGCGCGGTGTCGGCCTCCACCTGGGCCAGTGCATGGCCCATCCAGTCCCCGAGGCGGCTGAGGAACTCGTGGTTCAGGTCTCCGTTGACACCGCCGATGCGCATGTAGTTGAAGAGCATCCGCTGGCCGGTCAGCGCCGCCAGCATCTCGACGATCTCGTCGCGCTCGATGAAGCTGTACAGGATCGGCGTGATCCCGCCCAGGTCCAGCGCCATCCAGCCCATGAACAGGGCATGGCTGGCGATCCGGTTGAGCTCGCACGACAGGACCCGGATGTACTCGGCGCGTCGCGGGACCCGGAGGTCGAGGAGTTGCTCGAACGCCATCACCGGCGCGAGCTCGTTGAAGAGCGAGCTGACGTACTCAAGCGGGTCCGTATAGCAGATCGCGTGGTGATAGTCGGCGTTCTCGCTGAGCTTCTCGATCCCGCGGTGGAGGTAGCCGAGCACCGGATCGAGGTCCACCACGCGCTCGCCGTCGATCTTGACGACGAGCCGCAGGACACCGTGCGTGGACGGGTGCTGCGGCCCCATGTTCACGAGCATCTCGCCGTCCCGGAGCCCGTAGAACTCCGCCTCGCGCTCCGTGCGCGGCGCATACGGGGGGATCGCGTCGTAGATGGTCGCGGGGGTCGAGACGAGGACCCGCGGGTCGTCGAGGGACGGGATCCGGGTAGCCATCGGCTTCCCGGTCAGCGCGCCCGGCTGCGCCGGATGGGCGCGGCCGATTCGACGGGGGCGTGCACCTGCTCCATGTGCCTGACACCGAGCCCGGGCGATCGCGAGGAATCGTCGGCGATGTAGAAGTCCTTGCGAAGGGGGAAGCTGGTGTAGTCGGGGGGCATGTAGATGCGGCGCAGATCCCGGTTGCCTTCGAAGACGATCCCGAACATGTCATACGCCTCGCGCTCCATCCACTCGGCGCCTTTCCAGAGGAAGGTGGCGGACGGGACGCGGGGGTCGTCGCGGGACAGGTCGGCCACGATCACGCGGAGCCAGTCCGTCGTTGTTTCGGACCACAGGTGGTAGACGACCTGCATCGAGTCCCCGGTGTCGACGCCGGCGAGGTCGGCAAGGACCTCGAACCGGAGGTCGGCCTCGTCGTGCAGCGTCCGGAGGACGTCGACCACGGAACCCGGGGCGATGCGGATCTCCGTCTGGTCGTGGCGCTGGCGAACTGGCGCCACGAGCATCGGGCCGAGGCGTGTCTCCAGGCGCCGCCTGAGCGCGGTATCCGTGTCGCTCCTCCAGTCAGTGCCCGGCCGGAACGGTCGGGCCGACGGCGCGCTCCGCCCAGTGGCCGCGACGCTCCACGATCAGCTGCTGCAGCTTCATCATCGCGTAGATGAGCCCCTCCGGGCGGGGCGGGCAGCCCGGCACGTAGACGTCGACGGGCATGATCCGGTCGATCCCCTGGACGACGGAGTAGGACCGCTTGAAGCGGCCGCCGGAGCATGTGCAGTCGCCCATCGCCACGCACCACTTGGGCTCGGGCATCTGCTCCCACAGGCGCAGCAGCGGCCCCGCCATCTTGGTGGTGAGCGTCCCTGCCACGATCAGGACGTCCGCCTGCCGGGGGCTCGCACGGAACGGAAACATGCTGAAGCGGTCGACGTCGTTGCGGCTCGTCGCAGTCGACATCATCTCGATGGCGCAGCACGAGAGGCCGGAGAGGAGCGGCCAGAGGCTGTTGGCCCGCAGCAGGTCGAGCAGGTAGTCGGCCCGCGCCGGGACCACCTGGAGCCCGCCCCACCGGCCGTTGTCGCCGGTATCGGGTCCTTCGGCCACCTGCTCCAGGTGCGTGATGGCCGGCGGCCGTCCACCGCCGTACGCCTCCGGGTTCGACGACGACCAGAAGTCGTTGGCGACCACGATCGGTTCACCGACCGCCTGTCCGGGCGGCGCGACGAGGTCGCGGCCGGCGTGGCCCGGCACGTCCCCGGGCGTTGCATCGTCGGTCGGTCGGGGGTCGGGGATCAGCGCCACCGCAGCACTCCCTTGCGCCACGCGTACGCCAGGCCAAGCAGCAGGATGGCCACGAAGAGCGCCATGTCCAGCAGGCCGCCGACCAGGACGTCGCGGAACACGATGGCCCACAGGTAGACGAACACGACTTCGATGTCGAAGGCGACGAACAGCAGGGCGTAGATGTAGAACGAGAGGCCGAATCGACCCCAGGTGTCTCCGAACGTGTCGATCCCCGACTCGTACGGCAGTCCCTTGTGGCGGTCACCCCGGTTTCTGTGACTGATGAGCCAGGCGAGCCCGATCGTCATGAACACGAACGAGACGCCCGCGATCAGAAACCCGAGGACATACCAGAGTCCGGTCACGTTTCCTCGTCATGAGCCGGCAGGCGCCGTGGTGAGTGTCCGGGGCGCGCCTGCACGTCCGGCATTCTATCGCAGAGCACCTGGACGCCCGAGAGGTCCTCTCGCGGCCCGAGAGGCCCTCCCGGTTACCGGATGCCGCGCAGCAGCAGCGGGATTCCCGGGCCCACGAGGCTGTGGCCCCCGAGGACGATCGGCGTGGGCGCCACCAGGGACCCTGCGGTCAACTCGCGCAGCCACGGATCGCCGACGCGGTCCGCCAGCAGCAGGTCCGAGGCGAAGCGATCCTCGGCGCCGGGCCACGCCGCCTCGTCGGCGCCCAGCCGGTCCGCGAGCAGCACGCGCGTGTCGACCACCGCCGCGTCGGCCAGGGTCGCCACCAGCCGGCCCAGCGAGGCCGGACCCTCGCGTTCGAGCAGACGACCGAGCGTGGCCCGGGGCGGGCGCTCCGGGACGACGGGCGGCAGCTTCGTGCTCCCGGGCGGCGTCTCACCGCGGGAGGGGACGGTCCCCGATGGCGAGGGGCGAGGACGCCCGCATCCCGCGCTCCTCGGCCAGGAAGCGGACGCGGCAGCGCACGTGGCGCTCGAGCCAGGCGAGCGTCCCCGACGAGCTTCGGCCGAAGACGAGCAGCTCCCGGCGAGGGTCGGCGGCGACGATGCGCACCTCGTCGGCGCGTGGGACCTCCAGGCCGGACATGCTCACCAGGCGCCGCAACGGCGCCGGGCAGTCCGGCGCAAGGGCCAGCAGAGCCAGGTCGAGGGGCGTGTCCAGGTCCAGCGCGAGGCGCTCGCGCCCCCCGAGCTCACCAACGTCGAATCCCGCCCGCTCCTCGAGCCAGCGGGGGAGGGCGTTGTCGGACGGGAGCGGCGGGAGGTCGCGGAGGACCGCCGCGTCCGCCACCGCGCAGACGTCGGACGAGTAGCGGTTGTTGGTCAAGGCCCGCGCTCCGCCGCCGCGCGCCCTCTCGACGAGCCGCCGGGCATCGTTGAGGCGGAGGCGTGGCACGGCGCCGTCGCCCAGCACGACGCAGGCGTCGATCCGCTCGTCGCGGACCAGGCCGGCGAGCGCTTCGCCGAAGGTGCGTCCGCCTGTCGGTCGGAGGGGCGGGAGAGGGCGAGCGAACTCGAACCGCGACCTGGCGGCGACGCTCGCGGCTGGGGTTCCCTCGGCCCGGGCTTCGGGGTGTCGCGCGGCGAACGGGGCCATGCCGGCCGCTGGGGAGACGGCCTGGTCCTGGCTCGGCAGCGCACCGCGCCCGGCGGCGAGCACGACGCGATCCACCCCGGCACGCCGGAACAGCGCCACCTGGCGCTCCGCGAGCGCCTCGCGGCCGATCTCGAGGAGGGCGGTCAGCGGTGGCGCGCCTGCACGGCGAGGCGTGTGGAACAGGACGAGCGTGACTTCGGGCACGGCGGCGCAAGTCTACGGGTCCGTGTCCGGCGGTCCCGCGCGAGTGTCGCTGGTCCCGTGCCGGCGGACGCCGGGGTACCCTGCCGGCAGCAGCGACAAGGGGGATCCATGTCCGGTCGTCGTGCCGTGGCGGTGTCCGTCGTCCTTGCGGCGACGGGCGCGCTCGCTGTCGCGCTCGCGAGGCGGTCGGCGTCGCGGGCGGCGCCGGTGCGTCAGCGCACGCCTGGTCACGGGCAGCCCGGCGGCCGGCTCATGGGCGACGCAGGCCACTACGACCTGGGGTCGCGGTTGCTCTTCGGGCCGGTCTTTCGGAGGATCGCCGCCGAGGTCGCCTCGGTCGCACCGCCGCGCTCGGACGTCCTCGAGGTCGGGTGTGGACCGGGGCACCTGGCGATCCGGATGGCGCGCGACCATGGGCTGCGCGTGACGGCATCGGACCTCGACCCGGCCATGGTCGCACGCGCCCGGGCGAACATCGACCGGGTGTTCCGGCTCGACGACCCCGCCCGGCCCGGCTGCACCGAGGCGGATGTCGCGGCGCTGCCCTTCCCGCCCGCGTCCTTCGACGTGGTGGTCAGCACCTTCTCGATGCACCACTGGGCCGATCCGGCGACCGGCCTCGCGGAGATCCACCGCGTGCTCCGGCCCGGCGGGCGGGTGCTCGTGTGGGACCTCTCGGGGAAGATCCGCCGGCTGGAGGGGCGCGCGCCCGATCCGGCCGCGGCGGCGGCGGTCTCTCCGTTCGGAACCGCGACCGTGCAGGGCTGGCCGTGGCCGGGGCCGCTTCGCCTGTGCGAGCGAGTCGAGCTGCGACGTGCCGCCGCGCCGGCGACGGGGGAGAGCGCCTGACGTGGGCAACGCCGGTGGGAGGGCGCCTGACATGGGCAACGCCGATGGGCGAGCGCGTGACGGCGACGGCGGTGGGCCGAGCCGCGTGCGGGCATTCGTCGGGCTCGGCGCCAATGTGGGGGACGCACGGGCCACCCTCGCAGCTGCCGTCCACGCCCTTGGGGCGCTGCCGGGTGCCTCGCTCGTCGGCGTCTCCCGCCTCTACGCCACGCGGCCGGTCGGCGTGGCGGCGCAGCGCGACTTCCACAACGCCGTGGTCGCCCTCGACGTGCCCGCGGGGCCCGACGTGGAGACCGGCGCCATCGCGCTGCTCGTCGCGCTGAAGGGAATCGAGCGCGCGTTCGGTCGGCAGGCGCGCGGTCGATGGGGACCGCGCGAGCTCGACCTGGACCTGCTGCTGTTCGGGGGCGCGTCGTTGAGCGTGCGGCGGACGCCCCAGGCCGCCTCAGTCGATCCGGGCCACCGCGACCGGCTCCTGGTCGTGCCGCATCCCGAGGCGGCCGACCGGCTCTTCGTGCTCGCGCCGCTGGCCGACCTGGCGCCGGACCTGGTGCCGCCCGGGTGGACGGGCTCCGTCCGGGCAGCCCGGGAGCGGCGACTCGCCGCCGAGGGCCCCGGCGCGGTTCGCGTGATCGGTCGGTGGGACGGCGAGACCTGGGTTGCCAGTCCCGGGCGACGGATCCGGCGAGCTAGTGACGGAAGTGGCGTCGGCCGGTGAAGACCATCGCCATGTGATGCCGGTCGGCCACCTCGATCGACATCTCGTCGCGGCTGGATCCGCCGGGCTGGATGATGGCGGTCACTCCCCGCTCGGCCGCCAGCTGGATCGCGTCGGCGAACGGGAAATAGGCGTCGCTCCCCATGCAGCTGAGCTTCGCGCGGTCCGACGCCTTGTGAAGCGCGATTTCCACGGCGGCGAGCCGGCTCGTCTGCCCGGCGCCCACCCCGACGGTGGCCATGTTCCGGGCCAGGACGACCGCGTTGCTCGGCACGTGTTTCACCGCGCGCCAGGCGAACAGCAGGTCGGTCAGTTCCTCGAGGGTGGGCCTTCGCTGCGTGACCACCCGCATCTGCTGGCGGTCAGGGTCCAGCCGGTCGATGGTCTCGACCAGCACGCCGCCACCGATGCGGCGGAAGTCGAGGTTGGCCAGGCCGTAGTCGGAGATGCCGTGGGCCGGGCTGGGTGGCACGCGGAGGATGCGCAGATCGTCCTTCTCCATGAGCACCGCCAGGGCGTTCTCCTCGAACCCGGGCGCCACCACCGCCTCGTACTGGTTGCCCAGGATCTCGCTGGCCGTGGGGGCGTCGATCGGGCGATTCGCCGCCACCACCGAGCCGCCGGCGGCGACGGGATCGCCTTCCAGCGCCTTCCGGTACGCGTCGCAGAGGTCGTCGCGCGAGGCGAGCCCGACCGGTGTGACACCCTTGGCCATGCATACCGCAGGCGCCGCGAAGTCGGACACGATGCGGTAGGCGGCGTCCATCGACAGCAGGTCGTTGAAGGACGGCGGCGGACCGTGGAGCTGCGTCGCGTCGGCAAGCGAGCCCTGGCGATGCGACGTCTCACGGTAGAACGCCGCGTGCTGGTGCGGGTTCTCGCCGTAGGCGAGGTTGGTCTTCTTGTCCAGAACCAGCGTGAGATGGTCGGGGAAGCGGACTCCGCTCACGTGGTTCAGGTAGGCGGCGACTTCGGCGTTGTACGCGGCCACCGCGGCAAAGGCGTCGGCGGCGAGCCGCTCCCTGAGCTCGGCTGAGACAACGCCGCGCGTGCGGATGTCCTCCAGGACCTCCGGATAGCGCGCCGGGTTCGACACGGCGGCGACGCCCGCGAAGTTCCGGGCGGCGGCCGAAAGCAGGGCCACCCCGCCCACGTCGATCATGTCGACCGCCTCTTCGAGCGGGACGAGGCGCGCGCCCACCTGCGGGGCGAAGGAGCGGACGTTCACGACGACCAGGTCGAGCAGCCCGATCTGCTGGTCGGCGAGCTCCGCCAGCTCGTCCGGCCGGTCGCGCCGCGCGAGTATGCCGGCGTAGATCGCGGGGTGGAACGTCTTCACCTGGCCGCCCAGCAGCGAGGGGAGCGACGTCAGCTCGCCGACCGACGCGACCTCCACGCCCTCGCCGGCGAGGTGGTCGCGGGTCCCGTCGGTCGCGTAGACCGCGACGTGCAGTGCCAGGAGGTCGCGCGCGAACGACGCGATCCCGTCGCGATCCGCGACCGACAGCAGGGCTCGCACCCGGTTCCTCCAGCTGCGATCAGGCGAGCGGCTGCGCGGATCCATGGCCGAGCGCGTGCCGTCCTGGGGCGACGTGAGTATACCAACGGCGTTCCGGCGCCCGGCGGCCGCTGTCTCACCGCGCCCGGCGCGCCGCTGCGCCCGATGCGCCCGCGCGCCGCGACGCCCGGCGCGCCCAACGGCCCCGCGCCTGCCGCCGACCCGGTATCCTCCGCGGCAGACCCATCGCCATCGAGGCCCCGCGGCCGACCCATCGGAGACGCTCCGTTGTCGCACATGCCCTGGTTCTACTTCTTCAAGCCGTTCAACTCGATCGAGTTTCCCGACCTGTTGAACCCGCTGTGGATCCTGGCGCTGGTCCTGCTCGTCGCCCAGGTCATCCTGTACAACGTGCGCACGCGCCAGCTCCGCAGGCACGAGCCACTGGTGGCCCTCCAGGAGTGGCTGCTCTGGACCGGCGTCATCACGTTCTCGCTGATCCTGATCGAGGCCGTCTTCGCGTGGTACTTCCTGTTCGTCCTCGTGACGCTCGTCGCGGGGCTCGGGGTGTACGTGTGGGTGCGGTTCCTGCGCTTCCCGCCAGTGGTCGCCCAGTACAACGAGTACCTGCGGCGCACGCGGTTCTTCAGTCAGGCCAAGTACAAGCATCCCGAGGCGACGATCCGGCCGAGCCGGCGGAGGCGCCGCTCTCGCTGAATTCGTGGCCGGCCCGCCGCCACCCGCGGCCGGTGCAGCCGCTGGTGGGGGGTCGCGCCATGGAGATACGCCGCTTCGGTCCTGGGCACCGCCGTCCCGACGGACCGCCCGGAACGCAGGGCGTGACCGGGCAGGTCATCCACCAGGACGGCCGGGGGACCATCACGGAGCTGGCGTTCTCGGCCCGGGCGATGATGGCGCCGCACACGAACCCCAACACCACCTACTTCGTCGTCGTGAGCGGGGGCGGATTCGTGCAGGTCGCGGACGAGCGGGCCCGCGTGGGGCACGGCGAGGCGGTGCTGTGGCCGGCCGGCGAGTTCCACGGCGCCTGGACCGAGGGCACCGAGATGCGCGCGCTCGTGGTCGAGTTCAGCGGCGGCGCGCCCGAGCTGGAGGGCGGTCTGCCGGAGGGTCCGCCTCACGCGCCCGCGCGAGGGTCGGAGGGCTCCGACCCGGTGGAGCGGGGGCGTGGATCGCTCGCCGAACCGCCGCTGCCGTCGCCGACGGATCGGGACGAGTCCAGCGGGGAACCCTGGTAGTCCGCGGGCCCGAGCAGCGCCCCGAGCTGTCCCAGGACGCTCGCGGTAGCTCCCCAGATCCGGTAGCCGGCAACGGGGTAGGCACCGTAGCGCAGCCTCCAGCCAGACCGTCGCTCCTCGATCGTGATGATGGGCGCCCCGGCCATGAAGGCGCGAACCGGCACCTCGAGGATCGCGGAGACCTCGCGCTCGTCGCCCTCCAGGAACGGCCTGCGGTCTGCCACCGCCACCACGGGGTGGAGGCGGAAACCGGAGACGCGGACCTCCACCGGGCCGAGTTCACCCAGGACCCGCAGGCCGCATTGCTCCGGGTCGAGCCCGACCTCCTCGTGCGCCTCGCGGATGGCCGCCCCTGCCATGGAGGCGTCCTCGGGCTCCACGGCTCCTCCCGGGAAGCTCACCTCGCCGGCGTGCCGCAGGTCGCCGGCCGGCCGCTCCGTCAGCACCGTCCACGGCTCGCCGTCGGGGCCGGGGTACAGCAGCACGAGGACCGCCGCGTCGCGAATCCCGCGACCGGCGTCCAGCGCGACGCGGCCGCTCTCCGGCACCACGACGGGTCGCAGCGCCTCAGGCGACTCCGGCAGCGGATCAGGGAGCGGCTCCAGCCGCGCGACGGCGTCCTCGAGGCGCATCGCGCGGATCGTACGACGGTGCCGGCGGCCTACTGGATGATCGGGCCGCTGCTGCGCCTCGGCCGGCCCGTCGCGGCGATGGTCTCCTCGACAATGTCGCGCGGTCGCACCGTCTGATCCGCCGAGCGGGCGTCGCGCCGCCCCGTGGCCGCCACCACCTGGTCGCCCGACCGGAACAGGACGGTGCCGGTGGCCTGGTCCGCCTCCACGGTGAGTCGCGACCCGGGCTGGAACCGGCCTTCGAGGAGGGCGCGTGCCAGCGGGTTCTCGATCGCCCGCTGCACGGCGCGCTTGAGCGGCCGGGCCCCGAACGCGGGATCGTGGCCCTGGGCGGCGATCAGCTGTCGGGCCGAGGGCGCCAGCTCGATGGTGAGATCCACGTCGGCCAGCCGCCGCTGCAGGTCGGCCACCAGCAGGTCGACGATGGCCGCCAGCTCGGCGTCCGTGAGCGCGTGGAAGACGATGACCTCGTCGACCCGGTTCAGGAACTCCGGCCGGAACTGCAGTCGCAGCGCGTCCATGACCTGTCGACGCATCTGCTCGTGCCCCTGGTCGTCGGGCTGCCCCGAGGGGGGCTCGATGAACTGGCTGCCGACGTTGCTGGTCATGATCACGACGGTGTCCTTGAAGTTCACCGTGCGTCCCTGGCCGTCGGTCAGACGGCCGTCTTCGAGCACCTGCAGGAGGACGTTGAACACGTCAGGGTGCGCCTTCTCGATCTCGTCGAGCAGGATCACCTGGTACGGGCGACGCCGCACGGACTCCGTGAGCTGGCCACCCTCCTCGTACCCAACGTATCCCGGCGGGGCCCCGATCAGCCGGCTCACGGCGAACTTCTCCATGTACTCGCTCATGTCGAGGCGCGTCATCGCCTGGTCGTCGTCGAACAGGAACTGCGCGAGGGCGCGGGCCAGCTCCGTCTTCCCCACCCCGGTGGGGCCGAGGAAGATGAACGACCCGATCGGCCGGCGAGGGTCCTTCAGGCCGGCGCGAGCGCGGCGCACGGCGTCGCTGACGGCCTCGATCGCCTCGTCCTGTCCGATGACCCGCTCGTGCAGCCGCTCCTCCATGTGGATGAGCTTGGCCTGCTCGCCCTCCATCAGGCGCGTCACCGGGATGCCGGTCCACTGGCTGACGATCTCGGCGATGTCGTCGGGATCGACCTCCTCCTTGAGGAGACGATTCGACCCGTCGAGGGCGGCGAGGGCGCCTTCCTGCTGCTCCAGCTGACTCTGCAGCTCGACCCGTCGGCCGTAGCGGAGCTCGGCGGCGCGCCCGTAGTCGGCGGCACGCTCGGCCGCCTCGACCTCGCGCTGGAGTCCCTCGAGCTCGGCCTTGGTCTGCCGAAGGCCGGCGATCGCGGCCTTCTCCGTCTGCCACCGCTGCTTGAGGGCACCCGCCTGTTCGCCGATCTCGGCCAGCTCCCGCTCGAGCGCCTCCAGGCGCGCCTTCGAGGCGTCGTCCTGCTCCTTGCGCAGTGCTTCGCGCTCGATCTCGAGCTGGATCCGTCGGCGCTCCAGCTCGTCGAGCTCGGCCGGCATCGAGTCGATCTCCATGCGCAGACGGCTTGCCGCCTCGTCCACGAGGTCGATCGCCTTGTCGGGCATGAACCTTCCGCTGATGTACCGGTGGGAGAGCACCGCGGCCGCGACCAGCGCCGAGTCCTTGATGCGGACGCCGTGGTGCACCTCGTACCGCTCGCGCAGGCCGCGCAGGATCGAGACGGTCTCCTCGACCGTCGGCTCGTCGACGTACACCGGCTGGAAGCGCCGCTCGAGCGCGGCGTCCTTCTCGATGTGCTTGTGGTACTCGACGAGCGTGGTGGCCCCGATGGCGTGCAGCTCGCCGCGGGCGAGCATCGGCTTGAGCAGGTTCGACGCGTCCATGGCGCCCTCGGCGGCGCCCGCGCCCACGACCGTGTGGAGCTCGTCGATGAACAGGATCACCTGGCCGGCGCTTTCCGTGATCTCCTTGAGCACGGCTTTCAGCCGCTCCTCGAACTCGCCGCGGTATTTCGCGCCGGCGATGAGGCCACCCATATCGAGGCCGATCACGCGTTTGTCGTGGAGCGTCTCCGGCACGTCGCCGCGCACGATCCGCTGCGCGAGGCCCTCGACGATCGCGGTCTTGCCAACACCCGGCTCACCGATCAGGACCGGGTTGTTCTTGGTTCGGCGGCTCAGGACCTGGATCACGCGGCGGATCTCCTCGTCCCGCCCCACGACCGGATCGAGCTTTCCGTCGCGGGCCGCGCCGGTCAGGTCGATGCCGTACTTCTCGAGCGCCTGGTACGTCAATTCGGGGTGCGGCGAGGTCACGCGCTGGCTGCCCCGCACGCTGGCGAGCGCCTGGAGGATCCGTTCGTGGGTGGCGCCGTGCCGCTCGAGGATGCGCTGCGCGTCGCCGCCGGCCTGCGACACCCCGAGCAGCAGGTGTTCCGTGGAGACGTACTCGTCCTTGAGCCGCTTCGCCTCGTCCTCGGCTCGCTCGAGCGACTCGCGTGCCCTCGGGGCAAGCGAGAGCGACCCGCCCTCGACGCGTGCACGCCGGGACAGCGCCGCCGCCAGCTCCGCCCGGATTCCCGCAGGGTCGCCGTTGAGCCGCTGGAGCGTCGTCGCGGGGATGCCCGCCTCGTCTTCGACGAGCGCGGCAAGCAGGTGCTCGGCATCGAGCACCGGGCTCTGCATGTCGGTGGCCAGGCGCTGCGAATCCACGATGGCCTGCTGGGCCTTCTCGGTGTATCGGTCGAGTTTCATCGTCGGTTGGCGGTCCTCGTCGCGTGATCCTTCGTGCCTGTCGTCGCTGCGTCTGCCTTCGCGGGGCCGGCCCGATCGGCCGCGTCCAGGAACCGGCCCGCGAGCTCGCGGGCGTGCTCGTCGAGGTTCGTCGGCAGCACGACCCGCACGCGCGCGTACAGGTCGCCTCGACCCTCGGCCTTGAAGCGTGGAAGGCCCTGGCCGGCCAGCCGGAACGTGCGGCCGCCCTGGGTCCCGGCGGGGATCCGCAGCAGCAGGCGGCCACCCGTCAGGGTCTCGACCGCCACCTCTCCACCCAGGAGCGCGTCGCGCAGGGAGACGCTCACGTCGCGGGTGAGGTCCGCGGCGTGGCGCTCGAACGTCGGGTGCGGCAGCACGCTGATGCGCACGTAGACGTCGCCGGCCGCGGGCCCGCTTCCGGCCTTCCCGCTCAGTCGGATGCGCTGCCGGTCCACGACGCCGGGCGGGATCCTGACCTCGTATCGTCTGTCGCCCACCTGGAGCAGCCGCGTGGTGCCGTGGAACACCTCCTCGAGGGTGACCTCGGTGTCCGCTTCCACGTCCTGCCGCGGCCCGCCCGACGTGGTCGCGCGCCCGCGGCGAGCCTGGCCGGGCGAAGCCGCTCCCGCGAAGCCGAGGCCGCCGAGGAGGTCGTCGTAGTCGGTCGACATCCCTGCGCCGGCGCTCTGCATCGGGCTCCGCCGGCCCCCGGCCCCTGTCGCGGAGCCGCCCCCGGTGCCCGGCGCCCCGCCGCCGAAGAACGTCCGGAAGAAGTCGCTGAACCCAGAAAGGTCCTCTGCGCTGCCGCGATATTCGAAGCGGATGCCCCCCGGGCCCGTCCCTGCCGCGCCGCCGGCGTAGGAGCGGCGAACGAAGTCGGCGAACGGGTTGTCCGCGGCGCCGGCCCCGCCACCCTGCTGGTAGGAGGCCCAGTTCGCGCCAAGGGTGTCGTAGGCGCGGCGCTTCGCGGGATCGCCGAGGACGGCGTGCGCCTCGTTGATCTCCTTGAAGGCCCGCTCCGCCTCGGGGTTTCCCTTGTTCACGTCCGGGTGATGCTGGCGCGCGAGCCTGCGGAAGGCCTTCTTGACGTCGGCCTGGCTTGCCGTGCGCGGCAGGCCCAGGATCGCGTAGTAGTCGCGGTATTCCATCTGCCCCGCCAGGCGGTGTACGGCACCAGGACGGCGCCGTACACCAGTGCTCAGTGCTCGATGCTGCCCACCATCGCCGGTGCCGGCGGAAACGCATTCCGTGCGGCCGCGGCCTCCGGCAGCGCGGGCTCTCGCTCGGGCTGCGAGTCCGGGGTCTGCGCCGGCAGGGCCGCCGGCCGCCGCCGGAGCGCCGACTCCAGTACCTGGTCCATCGTCTCGACGAGGACCAGCTTCATCTGACGCCGGATCTCTTCTGGGATGTCCCGAAGGTCCTTTTCGTTGCGCTTGGGAAGGATCACCGTGCTGGCGCCGGCCAGGTGGGCGGCGAGGATCTTGCTCTTGAGGCCGCCGATGGGAAGGACACGCCCGCGCAGCGTGATCTCGCCGGTCATCGCCACGTCCTTCCGGACGGGGATCCCGGTCAGCGCGCTGACGATCGCGGTCGCCATGGTGATCCCGGCGGACGGCCCGTCCTTGGGGATCGCGCCGGCCGGCACGTGGATGTGCAGCGTGTTCTTCTCGAACACTTCGCGGGTGATGCCGAGCTCCGGGGCGTGGGCCCGGGTCCAGGAAAGCCCGGCCCGTGCCGACTCGCGCATGACCTCGCCCAGCTGGCCCGTGAGGATGAAGTCCTCCTTGCCCTCCATGCGGGTCACTTCCACGGCGACGATGTCGCCGCCGGTCTCGGTCACCACGAGGCCCGTGGCCGCGCCGACCTGGTCCTCTGGTTCCAGCTCGCCGTACTCGAAGCGAGGCGGCCCGAGGAACTCGTCGAGCTTCTTGACGTCGATCACCGTCTTGCGCTTGCGGCCCTCGGCCACGGTCTTGGCGACCTTGCGCATGGTGTTCGCGATCTCGCGCTCGAGGTTCCGGACGCCGGCCTCGTGCGTGTAGGCCTGCACCAGCTCGGTCATCGCCTCGTCGGTGATCTCGATGTGCTTCGCCGTCAGCCCGTGGTTCGTCATCTGCTTGGGGATGAGGAACCGCCGGCCGATCTCGGCCTTCTCCAGCTGCGTGTAGCCCGGCAGCTGGATGACCTCCATGCGGTCTCGCAGCGGGGCCGGGATCGGGTCGAGCAGGTTGCCCGTCGTGATGAACAGCACCTTCGAGAGGTCGAACGGCACCTCGAGGTAGTTGTCCTGGAAGGTGTTGTTCTGCTCGGGGTCGAGCACCTCCAGCAGCGCGGAGCTCGGGTCGCCGCGGAAGTCCATGCCGATCTTGTCGACCTCGTCGAGCATGAACACCGGGTTGTTCGACCCGCCCTGCTTGATGCTCTGGACGATGCGGCCCGGAAGCGCCCCGATATACGTGCGCCGGTGGCCGCGGATCTCCGCCTCGTCGTGGATGCCGCCCAGGCTCATCCGCACGAACTTGCGCCCCATGGCCCGCGCGATGCTCTTGCCCAGCGATGTCTTGCCGACGCCGGGCGGGCCCACGAAGGCCAGGATCGGGCTGCGGATGGTGCTCGCCAGGGTGCGCACCGCGAGGTACTCGAGGATCCGCTCCTTGACCTTCTCCAGGCCGTAATGGTCCTCGTCGAGGATCGCGGCTGCCTGCTTGATGTCGAGGTTGTCGTCGGTCGAGACGTTCCAGGGCAGGCCAACCAGCCAGTCCACGTACGTCCGGATCACGCCGACCTCGGGCGAGGCGGACGGGATCCGGCTCATGCGGTCGATCTCCTTGATCGCCCGCGTCTTCACCTCGTCCGGCATGCCGGCTGCCTCGACCTTGTCGCGCAGCTCGTTGATCTCGGCCTGCTGCGGGTCGTCCTCGCCCAGCTCCCGCTGGATCGCCTTCAGCTGCTCGCGAAGGATGTATTCGCGCTGGGTCTTGTCCATCTCGGACTTGACTTCGGACTGGATCTTGCCCTTCAGCTCGAGGATCTCGATCTGGCGCGCCAGGAATCCCGACACGAGACGCAGGCGCTCGACGACGTCGGTCGTCTCGAGCATCTGCTGCCGCTGCTCCGTGCTCATGTCCGGGCTGTACGCCACCATGTCGGCGAGCAGCCCCGGCTCGGTGATGTTCCGGGCGGCGACGGCCGCCTCCGGCGGCACGGGCGCTCCGGACTGGACGTACTGCTCGATCTGGGACTGGACGCTGCGCATCAGCGCCTGGACCTCGACCCCCGAGGGCTTCGCGTCTTCGAGCATCTCGACGATGGCCACGACGTACGGCTCCGTCTGCTCGAACGACACGACACGCAGGCGCTGCTGGCCCTGCACGATCGCGCGGACGGTCCCGTCCTGCAGCTGGACGACCTGTGCCACCTTGGCAAGGGTGCCGACCTGGTACAGCTCTCCCGGATCGTCGATCTCCTCGCGGTCGGCCACGCGCTGCGTCACCAGCGCGATGGGCGATGAGTCGGCGACGGCCGCGTTCAGCGCCTTCACCGACTTGTCGCGGCCCACCTGGAGCGGGACGATCATCTCGGGGAAGATCACCGTCTCGCGCAGGGCGAGCAGCGGCAGCTCCCGGCGGGACGGGCCGGGGTTCGCGGATGTCGGCCGCGTTTCGTCCGGGCTCGACGGTCGATCGGTCATGATGGCCTCATTTCCTGCGTTGCGGGCGACTGACGGACGACGGGAGCTTCCTCCGGCGTTTCGCCTTCGTCCTCGTCCACGGTTGGTTCGGTGTAGAGGGCTTCCAGGATGGGCGTCCCCAGCTTCTCTTCGAGCTCGAAGAGGATGCGGATGCCGGCCAGGTTGACCCCCAGGTTCTGTGTCAGGTGCCGAATCCAGAGGACCCGGCGCAGGTCGCGTTCCGAATAGAGGCGGATGTTGGTCGGCGTGCGCGCCGGGCAGAGGAGACCCTCGTCCTCGTAGATGCGCAGCGTGCGGGGGTGGACCCGCACGATGCTGGCCGCCACGCTGATCACGTAGACCGGCTGACCCGGATCCCGTACCCGGTCGCGCACGACCCGACCGTCCCGCTCAGCGGCCGTCGGACCGTTGCCGGTCCATGGCCTGGCGCAGCGATACCAGATCGCTGAACGGGCCCGTTCTGCGCACGATGGTCATGATTCTGTCCTCCTGTGGCCGCGGGCCACCGAACTCTGCGATGCGGCCCCGACACATGAGGCCGGAGGGGCGGCCGATCCGCTCACCCGCGCACCGCGAGGGAGATCATTGGACATGACAATCATGTTGTCAAGAGTGTTGCCGGTTCTTTACGTAGAGAGCTGTCATCGTCCAGGGCAACAAAGAGGTATGCGACCATGACGACAGGGGCCGGCGGCAGGCACGCCTGGACTGCCGGCGATGCGGGCGGCCAGATGGGACGGGCGATCAGGCCTCCGCCATCGCCGCCGGGTCGCCGATCAGCATTCGGCGCACTTCGTCCTGGCAGTCCGTCCGGCTGAGTGCGACCAGCTTGTCACCCGGCTCGAGCGTGGTGTCCGAGCGGATCGCCTGCGCCACGTTGGCCCGGATGACGACGAACAGCATGCATCCCTCCGGCAGCGCGAGGTCGCGCGCGACCCGGCCCGCGGCGGGCGAATCGGCTTCGATCTGCGCCTCGACGAGCTCGAGCCCGCCCGTGGAGAGCTGTGCCAGGTGCAGCAGGTCGTGCACCGGAATGTCCTGCTCGATCGCACCGAGGGCGATGCGCGTCGGGTTGATCACCTCGTCCACACCGAGCTTCCGGAAGAGCGCCTCGTTCTTCGTGCTGTTGACGCGCGCGATCGTGCGCGGGACGTCGAAGTGATGCTTCGCCATCTGGCACACCACGAGGTTGTCCTCGTCGTCGCCCGTCAGCGCGGCGACGATCGCGGCCCGGTTTGCACCCGCCGCAGCCAGGTGCTTTCCCTCGCACCCGTCCCGGTTCAGCACGACGCTGCCGATCTCGTGCGTGATCTCGGCTGCGCGCCTCGGATCCTTTTCGAGCAGCACGACCTCGTGGCCGGAGCTCAGCAGCTCCCGCGTCAGGTAGTAGCCGACCTTTCCGCCGCCAACGACGATGATGAACATCAGGGAACCTCCACCTCGTCCGACGGCTGCACGACCACCGCGGCGACCAGGTCGCCGGCCGTCGGATCGGCGGGCAGGCCCACGAACCTGGCGAGCGCATCGACCATGATCGTGGTCCGGCAGATGACGGCAAGGCCCATGGCGCGATACGCGGCGGCCCGGACAGGGTCGTTGATCTTGGCGATGACGTGCGGAATGCTGAGCGCGTCGTGGGCGATCTGGGCGGCCAGCGTGTTTCGGTTGTCTCCCTCGGTGAGCGCGAAGAAGTAGTCGGCCTCTTCCGCGCCCAGGCGGCGCAGCACGTCTTCGTCCGTTCCGTCTCCGCGGACGGCCTGTCCCGGGAAGTCGGCGTTGAGCCTGTTGAACGCCTGGGCGGACACGTCGACGACGGTCACCTCGTGACCCGAGCGGGACAGCGCGTCGGCCAGGCCGGCGCCAACTCGTCCGCATCCCACGATGATCGTGCGCACCGATGCTCCTTCAGCCGCGGGCAGTAACCCGCCGCTCCACGCTGTTGCCAGCTTCCGCCGGGATTGGGCTCCTCACGACGAGCACGGCCATCGGCGCGTTCTGCAGGACGTACGGGACGACGCGTCCCATCGCGAAATCCCCGCCGAACTTGGTGCGGTACGGCAGGCCCAGGACGATCAGGTCGGCGCCGACCGCGGCGGCCTCGTCGACGATCGCGGCGCCCACGTCCCGCGCCTGCAGCAGCGTCGTCTTCAGGGCGACGCCTGCTCGCTCCGCCTGCGCCTCGGCTCGATCGAGCACCTCCGATGCCCGCTGCTGGCTCCCCGGCACCATGTCCGCCAGGTCGTGCGTCCAGTCCACCTCGATCACGTGGACCGCGATGACGTCCGCCCGCGCCGGTTTTGCCAGCCGTGTCGCCGCGCCGACGACCAGCGGGTCGGAGATTCCGCCGTTGAGCCCCAGCACGGCGCGCGCGAACTGCCCCGGGCCACTGCTCTCTGCCATCGGCGGGTAGGGTAGCACCCGCGATCCGCTCCGCGAGTGCCGGCAGGCGGCGGCTCAGACCCGACACCGGGGTCAGTGTTCCCGGCAGTGCGTTGCTCGGGCACTACGTCCGAGGGTCAATGCTCCTTGCGGTATGGAACGAGCGCGACCACGGTGTTCGGGCGGCCGATCAGTGCGCGCCGGAGCCGTTCCGCAGTGCGATTGTGCAGCACTCGCTCCCACCAGTGCAGCGCGACGAACTCGGGGACCACCACGATGGTGATGGTGTCCGGATCGGGATCCATCACGTCCAGGTACGTGACCAGCGGACCCACCAGCTGGCGGTACGGCGACTCCACGATCACGAGCGGTATGCCGGGAAGCTGCCGCTCGAACCGCGCGCGAAGACGCTCGGCTGCGTCGAGGTCGTCGGTCACGTGGATGGCACGTACGTCGCTGGAGAGGGTCCGGCCGAACGTGACCGCCTGGATCACGGCGCGAGTCACGCCCGCGACCGGCACCACGACTCGCTGTCGCCGGTGCGGCTGGTCGAACACGAGGTCATCGCGAACCTCGAGCTCGGCCGTGTCGCGGGCGTATTCGCGGTGGATCAGGAGCATGACGATGACGATGACGGGGATCAGCACGACCACCATCCATGCGCCGGCGGCAAACTTCACGCTCGCCACCACCACGGCCACGATCCCCGTGAGAACGGCTCCGAAGGCGTTGGTCAGGAGCCGGGAGCGCCAGCCCCGGCCGTGCTCGACGTACCAGTGCCTGACCATGCCGGTCTGCGAGATGGTGAAGCTCACGAACACGCCCACGGAGTACAGCGGGATCAGTGCGGCGGTATCGGCGTCGAAGGCGACCAGCAGCAGCGCGGCCAGGGCGGCCAGCAGGAAGATCCCGGCGGAGAACGCCAGTCGGTCGCCGCGGAACGCAAACGCGCGCGGGAAGTACGAGTCCTGCGCGAGGATCGCGGCCAGGCGCGGGAACGCGTTGAAACTCGTGTTGGAGGCGAGGATCAGGATCAGCGCGGCCGACGCCTCGAAGACGTAGAACATGGGCCCGTTGCCCACCGCGGCACGCGCCACCAGCGCCGGGACGGACTCCTTGCCGCCCGGCAGGATCCCATACGTCACGGCCACGGCGGTGACACCGATGAAGATCACGGCGAGCAGCGCCGCCATCATCATCAACGTGCGAGCCGCGTTCTGCGCCTCCGGCGGCTTGAACGCCGGCACGCCGTTCGCGATCGCCTCGGTGCCGGTCAGCGCGACGGATCCACCGGCGAACGCCCTGAGCACCAGCAGGACCGTCAGGGCCTGGAACCCCCCGGGCGGCGTCGCGACCAGGGCAGCGTGATACCCGGTCGCGGCGGGGTCGTGCATGATCAACGCCTTGAACAGCCCGGCGCCCACGACGAACACGGCCGACGCGACGTAGACGTATGTCGGCAGCGCGAAGATGTTTCCCGACTCGCGAAGTCCCCGCAGGTTGCCGAGCAGGATCAGCGCGATGGCGACCACGCACGTCTCCACGCGCACCGGGTACAGCGCCGGGAACGCCGAGTAGATCTGCTCGATCGCGGACGATGTGGAGACGGCCACCGTCATGACGTAGTCGATGAGGAGCGCCGCCGCCGCGATCAGCGCGAAGATCTTCGGCAGGTTGGCACTTCCCACCGCGTATGCCCCGCCGCCGGACGGGTAGGCGTACCCGATCTGGCGGTAGCTGATCGCGACGATAGCCAGCAGCGCCGCGATCGCGATCGCGATCGGCAGCGTCAGCGCAAGGGCGGCCACGCCCGCCAGGACGAGGATGTTGAGGATCTCCTCGGAGGCGTACGCGCTCGACGAGATCGCGTCCGAGCTCATGATCGCGAGCGCCTTCTTCTTGGGCAGCCGCTCCTCGACCTCCTGCTCGGTCGCCAGCGGCGCCCCGATCAGCACGTGCCGGGCGCGCATGTAGGCGCGGCCCAGCGGCGTCGCGGGGGCGCTCGCCTTCGGCTTGGCGCGCACGATCCCGGGGCCCGCGTAGCGGAAGTACTCGGCCTGGGGGCGCGGCACGCGGACGCGCTGGTCCCCGAGCTTCCGGCCCCGCAGCCGACCAGATGGGGCGGCGGAGTTGGCCTCGTCCCTCTTCCTGTCGTCCAGGAGCCCCTCCCTCAGAAACCCTGTTCCAGTCGATCGATCAGCCGCTGCGGCAGGCCCGCGATCCGCATCGCCCGCTGCGTGACGCCCACCGGGTACGGGGTGCGCCGCCACGTCACGGTACCCGCCGTCGTGTCGAGCAGCGCACCGGCGGCGCGCGGATCGCCGTCGCGCGGCTGCCCGACACCGCCCGGGTTCAGGATCGTGCGCCGGTCGTCCAGCTCGATCACGGTTCCGTCGCGCGGCACGATCACGTCCATCCCGCCGTCCGACTCGCGGAACACGAGCGGCACGTGGGTGTGCCCGACGAGGCAGTACGGGGTCGAGAACGCGGCAAGGTTCGTCCGCGCCAGGGAAGTCGAGAACATGTACTCCCAGAGCGGATCGCGGGGCGAGCCGTGGGCCAGGGTGAATGCCCCCTCGACCCGCGTGTGCGGGTTGCCGGCCAGCCAGTGGCGCGCGGCGGGCGTGAGTTGCTGCGCCGACCACTCGACGGCGCGACGCGCGGCGTCGTTGAACAAGTTGGTGCCGATCTCGCCGATGGCCGCCGCGTCGTGGTTCCCGCGTACGCCCAGGGCGCCCTCGCGCTGGAGCCGCTGCACCACGCCGACCGGGTCGGGGCCGTATCCCACGACGTCGCCGAGGTGCCAGACGGCGTCGAACGGTGACAGCGCGTCGAGGATGGACTCGAGGGCTGCCAGGTTCCCGTGGACGTCCGAGAGCAGCGCGACGCGCACCGTTTCAGGGTAGCAGGCGAGGTGGCCGCCCGACCCGCCTCTGTCCGACCCGCCTCTGCCGGCGCTGCGGGGCGGCGCGCCGCTGGGTGATGAACACGAGCACGTGGTCTCGAAGGCCCTCGAGTGTCACCGGCCGCACTTCGGGCCGCGGATCCGCGCCGAGCTCCTCGAGCAGGGGCAGCGCGGCCGCCAGCTCGGCGTCGAACGCGCCGTCGCCGGCGTCGCGCTTCCAGGCCACGAAGAGGCCACCAGCTCGAACCAGCGGCAGGGCGAGCTCGAGCAGTGCCGGCAGGGGGGCCACCGCGCGGGCGGTCACCACGTCCCATCGGCCACGGTGGTCGGGGCGGCGCGCGAGCTCCTCCGCCCGCGCTGTGACCACGCGCATCCGAACGGGCTCCTCGCCGTGCGCCGCGAGCGCACGTTCGGCGGCGAGCGCCGCGACGTCCAGGAACGCCGCCTTGCGTGAAACGGACTCGACAAGCGCCGCGGTGG
Organism: uncultured Chloroflexia bacterium; assembly: GCA_963759135.1. GTDB lineage: Bacteria > Chloroflexota > Limnocylindria > Limnocylindrales > CSP1-4 > JAJYNJ01. Next base: position 142,408 of record CAVWXU010000027.1, read on the forward strand.
CGACCGGAACCGCGACTGCCACAGGCAGGCCCGGGATATCCCGCGCCACTGCCGAGGTCGAGGAGTCCGATCGCGCGGCGCCGCGTCCGCCGCCCCGCCAGGTGGTCCAGGAGCGGGGGAACCGCCGCCAGGCTGTCGGCCACGTGCTCGAGTGCGATGGCTTCGGGGTCGCGGATCGCGCTGAGGTTCACGATCGGCCCCCATGCGACCAGCAGGCGCGCCTGGGCATCGATTGCCTCGCGCATGCCCGGCGTGAGCTCGAGGCCGAGCCGGACGAGCGCCTGGTCGACGACCTCCCGGAACTCCGCCGTGATCGCCGGGAGCACTGTCGGATCGCGCGGCAGCGGCGCGCGGACGGGTACGAACGGCGACTCGCCAAGGCCGTCGGCGCCGGGGTTTCCGGGTCGGACGCGGCTGCGCGCTGAAGACCACGGCGCCGGGAGGGAGCGCCTGGCGTCCGGTGCGGGCCCTCTCGGAGGCAGGTCCCGGACTCCCGTCGGCTCGACCTTCCGGCGTCGCGAGTTCGAAGGCACCTTTCAGCCTTTCGGTTTTCCTCCGCTCGTCCGGGCCTCCGGCCGGTGTCCCGGCCCCCTCGCGAGCAGCGTTACCGTACTCGGCCTGCGGTGCAGCCGCGAGTCTTCAGCCGCCCGCCGCCCGAATCAAGCGGCTTTATCCACCAACCGCCCGCCCGCCCTCAGGTTGTGGACAAACAGGCGCCTCGGAGGCCGGAATTCGGGGTCGTTGTGGAGATCCTCGCCGGGTCGGGGCGAAGAGGTGTCCGCTTCAGCTCGGAGCGGTGACCGGGCGTTCGGCGTCGAGCGCGCGCCCCAGCGCACCGAGGACGGCCGCGGGGTCGGCATCCTTCGTCGCGGGAAGGGCCACCACGAACGTCGACCCGCATCCGGGCGCCGACGCCACTTCGAGATCGCCGCCCATGCGGCGTGCGAGGTCGCGCGCGATGGGCAGGCCGAGGCCCGTCCCCACCACGCGCTCCGCGCCGGCGGCCCGGTGGAACGGTTCGAAGATCATGGCACGCTCCTCGGGGGCCACGCCGGGACCCTCGTCGCGCACGGTGTAGAGAGCCGCAGGGCCGTCGAAGCGCAGGGAGATCCCGACCCTGCTCGACGGCGGCGAGAACTTGATCGCATTGGCCGAGCAGGTTGACGAGCACCTGCTGCACGCGGCGGCGATCGGCGTGCACCGTGCGCAGACGCGCCGGCAGCGCCGTATCGAGGAGGATCCCGCGTTCCAGGGCGAGCGGCGTCACGTCGCGCACCGCCGCCTGGGCCGCCTCTGCCCCCGAGAAGGGCGCCGGTGCGAGGTGGAGCTGACCTGCCTCCAACCGGCTGAGCTCCAGCAGATCCGCGACGAGCGTCGCCATTCCCGTCACCAGGTCGCGTGACCGGTCGAGGAATTCGCCGCTGGCGTCCGTCTCCAGCAGGTCCAGGTACCCGGCGAGCGACGCCAGCGGCGTGCGCAGTTCGTGAGCCACGACCGTGACGAACCGGCGGCGCTCCGCGTCCGCGTGGCGCAGCTGGTCGAGGTCACGCGCCTCGTCGAGGTGTCGCACCAGCGCAGCGACCAGGTCCGTCGTTGCGCGGGCGAACGGGAGCGGGAAACGGAGCTCGGACGCGCCCTCCGCCCTGGCGGAGCGGAACGAGAACGCCATCGCCGCCACCGGCTTGCCGGGGAGCGTGATCGAGCGGCGCAGGCCGGCGTTCGCGGGGTCCGCGTTCGCCGGGTCCGGGTCGGCGCCCGCGCCGTCCTCCCCGGACACGCCGACCAGCAGGGCGGACGAGCGTGTCCGACCGCGGCCAGGGCGCGGCGGCAGGCAGCGGTCGAGCCAGTCGGCCAGGGCGCGGCCACCGCCTGCGCCGTCCCGGCCATTCCGCCACACCAGGACGCGTTCCTTCGTTTGATCGATCGCGACCGCCACGTCGACGGCGCCCGCCGTCCTGGCGGCGTACCCCAGCAGCCGCTCGATGCGGGCGTCGGCATGCCCGTCGCCGGCCGCGATCCGCACCGCCCTGGCCAGGTACCGGGCGCCGTCCGGCACGCGAGGGAGCCCGCGCTGCGCCCGCGCCGGCCGGTCCGCGGGGAACTCCACGCTCACGCTCATCGCTCGCCCTGGTCGGAGACTGTCCGTGCGGTCCGTACCGGGCGGCCCAGGGTCCTCCGGACGACGTCCATGACCTCCTCTGTGTAGGCGGTCGCGTCGCCGGTGGCGACCGCGGTCCGCAGACATCCCGCGACATGATCCTCGAGGACGAGGAGTGACACTGCGTCGACCGCGGCACGCAGCGCGGCCGTCTGCTGCAGGATGTCGATGCAGTACTCGTCACGTTCGATCATGCGGGCGATCCCGCGCACCTGGCCCTCGACGCGCGAGAGCCGCCGCAGCAACAGCTGGCGGTCCTTGTCGTAGCTATGCCGGAAGTGCGGGTTCTCTGGCTGCGGAGCCTCGACGGCGGTGCCGGTCGCGGTCCCGCTCGTGGTCGCGTCCGGCTCGTCGCGTCGGTCGGTCACGTGTCCTCCGTCCGGGCCCGCCGGGCCGGACCCTCCGTCCCATCGCGAACGGATACTCCCCGGGAGTGTAGCAGCCCGGATCCGGCCGCGAGATGCCGACGGCCCCGTGGCAGCGCCCGACCGGGTAGACTGCGCTCGATGCACGTCGATCGCGGGCCCCAGGCGGCCCCGTTTGCACACGCCAGCGAGGCGGAGCTGGCGCGGATTCTCGACTACTACGGGATCGCTTGGGAGTACGAGCCCCGGCCGTTCCCCATCCGGTGGAACCTCGACGGCGCCGTCGATCGAGAGCTTTGCGCCCGACTTCTACCTGCCGGACCTCGACCTGTACGTGGAGCTGACCACGCTCCGCCAGAGCCTCGTCAGGAAGAAGAACCGGAAGCTGCGGCGCCTGCGGGAGCTCTACCCCGATGTGCAGATCAAGCTGTTCTACGCGAGAGACTTCCGAGCCCTCCTGCTGAAGTACGGACGCATCGGCCTGCTCGACTCGCTGGCCGGCGCGGGCGGCCAGGCGACGCCGCCACGGCGGGTGAGTGCGGAGGCGGACGCGGCAGCGCGCGGCCGCCGCCCCGAGGGTCAAGCCGGACGGCTCGCAGCCGCAACCCGCGAGGATGGTGCCGCGGCCGACGCGGGTGGCGCGGCCGACGCGGGTGCCGCGGCCGGCACGAGCCGCATCGGCGGACGTCGTCCCGGATCGTGCCGGCACAGGGCGCCGGCGACGCTCGGGCCGCCGCCGGACGCCGCAGTCGGCGCACGTCTGAAGCCGAGATGCACGCCACGGAGCCCGTCGCTCGCCGCAGCCGACGTGCCTCAGGACTCGTCCGCCGGCCTCCGAAGAGGTATTGACACCACATGCGCATGCCGGACCTGACGGGGGACGTGGCGAGCGTCCTCGTGACCGAGGAGCAGATCCGCAAGCGTGTGGCCGAGCTCGGCGCCCAGATCAGCGCCGACTACGCGGGCCGGGAGCTGACGCTGGTGAGCGTGCTGAAGGGCTCGCTGCCGTTCATGGGGGACCTGATGCGGGCCATCTCGCTTCCCGTCTGCATCGATCTGATGGAGGTCAGCTCGTACGGCGGTACCGCAACGGAGTCGTCCGGCCTGGTGCGGATCCTGAAGGACCTCAGCTCGCCGATCGAGGGGCTGGACGTCCTGATCGTGGAGGACATCATCGACACCGGTCTCACCCTGAACTACCTGATCCGCTACCTCGGCGGCAAGAAGCCGCGCTCGCTGCACATCTGCACCCTCCTCGACAAGCCGGCCCGCCGGCTGGTCGACATCCCGATCGACTACCTGGGCTTCACCATCCCCGACCAGTTCGTGGTCGGCTACGGGCTCGACTACGGCCAGCACTATCGCAACCTGCCCTTCGTCGGCGTCCTCAAGCCGGAGGTGTACGCCGCGTCGTGAACCGTCGAACGCTCGGCCGCGGGCGCCTGATCGTCGGCGTGGGATGCGTGGTGACGCTCGTGGGCTGCCTCTTCCCATGGGGCCAGACCGCGGGCATCGGGCTGCCGCCGGAGCGCACGGGCGCCTTCGACGGGTTCGGGATCCTCGTGTTCATCGCCGCCATCGCCCTGCTTGCCCTCATCGCGCTGCCCTACGCGGCGGGAGATCAGCCCATGGCGCTCGACCGGCCGCTCTCCTTCGCGCTCGTGGGCGCCGTGGGCGTCATCGGGTTCGCGCTGAAGGTGTGGCAGGTACAGTCCGACGGGCTCCTGGCGTTGCCGGATCGGGCGCTGGGGATGTGGGTCGCAGGGATCGGGCTGGCTGTCGTCGCCTGGGGACTGGCGGAGATGGTCGCGGAGCGCCCACGGGCCTGACGCGCGTGCCGGCGCCTGGGCGCCTGACGCCCTGCCCGCGCGCCTGACGCGATGCCCGCGCGCCCCCGATGTGCCGGCCCATCGGCGAGTCCGGCCGATCAGCGGGCTCCGCTGATCCAGGCCGCGGCGATGGCGTTGTCGGGCAGCCCGAGGGTCCCCACCGCCACGAACGACGCCCCATCGACCGCGACGGCCGCCATCAGGCCGCCCCCGAAGCTGGGATCGTCGGGAACGCGGCGCCAGGCGATGCCGTCAGGCGAGACCCATACGGTCGGTGAGCCATTGCCCGCGTCGTCTCGCGACCCCACCGCCACCAGGCCACCCGGCCCCGCGGCGACCGAGGCCATCGCGATGCGGAGGCCGCCGCCACCGAACCCGGTGCCGTCCGGGGCTCGCGTCCAGCGTTCTCCGTCGGTCGACGTCCAGGCCGCCGCGCTGCCGCCGTCGTCGGCCGAACCTACGGCCACGAAGCCCGGGCCGCCGGCGGTCACCCCGTTCATCAGGGCATTCGCGAACGAGGCGTCCTCCGGAGCCGCCGTCCAGGAACGCCCGTCGGTCGACCACCACGCAGCCGCGCGCGTCGAGCCCGACGCATCCAGCACGGTCCCGACCGCGACCAGCCGCGACGGCCCTGCGGCGAGGGAGGCGATCGAGCCGCCGTCGAACGCCGGCTCATCGGGAAGCGGGCTCCAGGCCGTGCCGTCGGCCGACGTCCACAGCACCGCGTGGTGCTCGCTGGGGGTCGGCTCGACGTCTCCTCCCGCCACGTAGCCGCCGCGCCAGGCGAGCACGGCCGCCATCCGGGCCTGACCGGCGATCGATGGGGGCGTGACCGTCGCGCTCGACCAGGCGTCCCCGCCGGCGCTCGTCCACGCCGCGGCCAGCGCGGCGACCCCGCCGACGGCGACGATGCGCCCGGGCGACACGGCCACCGCGGTCATGAGCGACTCCTCCGGCGCGTCAAGTCCCGGAGCCTGGCTCCAGGTGATCCCGTCCGACGAGAGCCACGCGGCGGCGTGCGCGGGCGGGACCGACATGCCCACTGCCACCAGCCGCGTGCCCTCCGCGGCGACGCCCAGCATGCGCGTCGCGATTGCCGCGTGGCAGGGGGAACAGAACGCCGGGACCGAGCCGCTTGCCCACGGGGCCACCAGGCTCGCCGGCTGGCCGACGTTTGCCTCGGCCCAGCTCGTTCCGGGGGCAGCGGACGCCGGCGCGCCCGGTGCGGTGCCCGAGCAGGCGGCGAGCAGCCCTGCCAGGACCAGCACGCAGACGACGAATGGCGGCCGCAGGCGCACGTGCGTCACCGGCCGTGCCCTGTGCGGCCTCAGATCTCCCCGAGGTACGCGCGCCGGACGTCGGGATTGGCCGCCAGGCCGGCCGCCGTGTCGGAAAGCAGCACCCGGCCGGTCTGCAGCACGTATCCCCGGTTCGCGACCGCCAGCGCCTGGCTGGCGTTCTGCTCGACCAGCAGGATCGTCGTGCCCTGGCCGCTGATCGCCCGGATGATCTCGAAGATCTGCTCCACGAGGATCGGGGACAGGCCGAGCGAGGGCTCGTCGAGCAGCAGGATCTTGGGCTCGGACATGAGCGCGCGCCCGATGGCGAGCATCTGCTGCTCGCCGCCGGAGAGCGTGCCGCCCCGCTGGCCGGCGCGCTCCTTGAGCCGCGGGAACAGGGTCATCACGCGCTCAAGGTGTTCACCGAACCTGGCGTGCTGCGTGAACGCGCCCATCTGCAGGTTCTCGAGGACGGTCATGCGGTTGAAGATCCGTCGCCCTTCCGGGGCCTGGCTGATCCCTTCGCGCACCAGCTGGTGCGCGGCGACATGGGTGATCTCGCGGCCCTCGAAGACGACGCGTCCCTCACGAGGATGGAGGAGGCCGCTGATGGTCTTGAGCGTGGTGGTCTTGCCGGCGCCGTTGGAGCCGATGAGCGTGACGATCTCGCCGGGATGGATCTCCAGGTCGATCCCCTTGAGGGCCTCGATCTTCCCGTAGAAGGTCCGCACGCCCTCCAGGCGCAGCAGCGGCGCGCCGGTCGCCGGCGAGCGGGGAGCGCGGTCGCCGTCGCCGTCATGTCGCCGGGGCCTTTCCGAGGTACGCCTCGATGACCTTCGGGTCGGCGCGCACCTCGGCAGGCGTGCCCTCCGAGATCTTCTCGCCGTGGTCGAGGACGGTGACGCGGTCGCTGATGCCCATCACCACGCGCATGTCGTGCTCGATCAGGAGGATCGTGAGGCCGAGCTCGGAACGGAGCCGCCCGATGAGGGCGCGGAGCTCGGTCGTCTCGACCGGGTTCATGCCGGCGGTCGGCTCGTCGAGCAGCAGCAGGGTCGGCTTGCTG
>CAVWXU010000028.1:0-4765 GCA_963759135.1 uncultured Chloroflexia bacterium
AGTGCGAAGCGGATCGCGTCGTCGTCGAAGGGCTGAGCCTCGTGCGTGGACACGGCGACGACCCCGAGGGATTCGCCCTTGACCACGAGCGGCACCACCAGGCTGGCGCCCATGCCGAGGCCGCGCAGGGCCCGCACCTCTGCCGGGTCTGCGTCCGGCCGGCCCACCACGTTCACGCTCGGGTGCTGATCGACGAGCACCCGGCGGGTGTCCGGGAACTCGGCGAGCGCGTGCGTTGTGTGTCGATCGTCAACGCGCGGAAAGGCGCCGAGCGTTCGCATCGCGTCCCGCTCCCGCTCCCACAGGCCGATCACGACCCGGTCGGCCTGGAGGGCCGAGGCCATGTGTGCGGCGATGCGGCCCGCGACCATGACCGGGTCGAGTGTCTGCGCCACCTCGCTCGACATCGCGAGCAGGCTGCGCATCTCTCGTTCGCGGCGCTGCAGCTCCTCGGACGCGCGCGCACTCTCGATGGCGCTCCCGGCGGCGTCCGCCAGCACGCTCATCAGCCGCAGGTCCCGCTCGTCGAACTGGCCGAGTCCGAGCTTGGAGAGCGTGACCACGCCGATCACCCGGTCGTCGAAGTGCATCGGCACGACGATCATCGACTCGTCGACTTCGTCGGTGCCCGGGATGTTGGCCCCCCGCGGATCGGCGTTGGCGTCGTCGACGAGCACCGGCCGGTCGTGCTGAGCGGCCCAGCCGGTGAACCCCTCCCCGACCCGGGTGCGCAGCAACTCCGTGGTGATCTCGGTGTAGGTGCCGACCTCGCCGCGGAATGCGATCGGCTCCAGGAGGTCGGGAGGCTGGATGACGTAGACGCGGCAGTTGTGGTAGTCGACGACCCGGCGCGTCTCCTCCACGATCGCCCGTCCGACCGACTCGACCGTGTTCAGCCGGTTCAGGCGGCTGACGGAGGCCTGCACCACCGCCAGCTGTGCCGCCCAGCGCTCCGATGCGGCCACGACGTCCGCGTTGTGGATGGCCACGGCCGCCTGGCTCCCGATCATCCGGAGGAGCGTCATCTCCTCCTCGGTCCACGCGTGTGGACTGCGCCGGGCCACCTCGAGCAGGCCGACCGCACGCTCGTCGTGCATCAGCGGCAGCAGCGCGTGCGCGGCGTACTCCTGCCAGGCGACCAGCTCGAGCCCGGCGGGTGGCTCCGGACAGTCCTCGCACGTCCAGTCCTCACCACGGCGCAGGCGCTCCACGAACGGCGAATTGGCCGTCAGCGGCAGCAGGCGCTCGATCTCGGCCACCATCCCGTCCCCCGCAACGGGCTGGAGGATTCCCCCGCGCCAGAGGCTGATGACCGCGCTGTCGGTGCCGAGGATCCGGTTGACCGAGTCCACGATCGTCTGCAGGATGGTGGCGCGGTCGAATGTCTGCGTCAGCTCGCGGGCGACGCCCAGCAGTGCCCGCAGGCGCTCGTCCGGAGTGCCGGGCAGGCGGTCTGACGCGCGGGCGGGGCGCCGTCGGGCGAGCACCTCGCGGGCGCGCGGGTGCGGACCGGGAGCGGACCCGGTGTGTGCTGTCCACCCCGGGAGCGTAGCCGAGGGGATAGGGTGGGCCGTGGGCCCGGCAGTACCCGCCCACCCCCGGACGAAGGTACCAGCCGGCCGTCAGCCGGCGGCTCCCTCGGTTCGAGACGGTGAGGCGTGGCACGCGCCTGGGTGCCTGCCGGCAGGCCGCCACCCGGCCTTCACCGAGGCACCGATCGCGTTTGACACCCCCGCGGTCGCGAGGCTATCGTCCGAGTGACGGCGTGCGTCTCGCGCACCGCGAGTCGGTGTGCGCCGTGGTGGAACACGCATCGGAGCTCCAACGTCCCCGTGGAACCTGGACCCAGTCGCCGCGGCGCTTCGGGCGCCGTGGTCATCGCGCCGGTCCGGTCCACCCTGGGAACGCCGCGCGACCGCTAGAAACCGTCGCGCGCCACCCCGGGGCCCGGATCCGCGCCCCGCAGAGGTGGCAGATGCAGCTCTACCTGAGCCAGGTGATCGGCCGGCCCGTGCGCGACCGCCAGGGCGAGCCGATCGGCAAGGTCGCGGACCTGATCGTGGCCATCGGTGACCGCTACCCGCCGGTCACCGGGCTCGTCGTCTGCGACCGACAGGCGCAAGATCTTCGTCCCGTGGACGGACGTGGCCTCGTTCGACGCCACGGGCGCGCGCCTGTCCACCGCGACGATCGACATCGGCAAGTTCAGGCAGCGACCCAACGAGCTGCTCCTCTACGTGGACCTGCAGGACAAGCAGATCGTCGACATCGACGGGCGGCGAGTCGTGCGCGTGAACGACCTGCGGCTCGACGAGATCGAGGGCAAGCTCCACCTCGTGGCCGTCGACGTGGGCGCAGCCGGGCTGCTCCGGCGGCTGGGCATCGAGGGGCCGTGGCGGACTCTCGCCCGCAACCTCCACCGGGGCGTCCCCGAGCGCTACATCGACTGGGAGGACGTCGACCCGGTCGAGACGTCGATCGCGTCGATCCGGCTGCGCGTCCCCCACCAGGGCCTCCGGGAGCTGCACCCGGCCGACCTGGCGACGATCATCGACCAGCTGACGCCGCGCGATCGCGCCGGCGTGCTCGCCTCCCTCGACGACGAGGCGGTGGCCGACGCGATGGAGGAGATGGAGCCGGAGACCCAGGTCGACGTGCTGGAGGACCTGGAGCCCGCCCGCGCCGCCGACATCCTCGAGGAGATGAGCCCCGACGACGCGGCCGACCTGATCGCGGACCTCTCCGAGGAATCCCGGGCGGAGATCCTGCCGCTGATGGAGAGCGACGAGGCCGAAGAGGTCCGGGAGCTGCTGGGCTACCCCGAGGACACGGCCGGCGGCATCATGACCACCGCCTACGTCGCGATCTCCGAGGACCTGACGGCAACCCAGGCGATCGAGAAGCTCCGCGAGCTCGAGCCGGACGCGGAGACGATCTACTACGTCTACGTGGTGGACGGGCAGGAGCACCTCGTCGGCGTGCTGTCGCTGCGCGACCTGATCGTGGCCCGGCCCGACATGCCGGTCCGCGAGTTCATGCACCCCGAACCGGTCGCCCTGGCCGCGCTCACGCCGCCAGGAGGAGGTCGCGCAGGTCGTGGCCCGCTACAACCTGCTGGCCGTGCCGGTGGTGGACGACCAGGGCACGCTGCTCGGCATCGTGACGGTGGACGACGCGATCGACACCGTCCTGCCGACGGCATGGAAGCGCCGACTCCCGCGCCTGTACAGCCGCTCGGGGGGCTAGCGGTGACCTCGCGCGGGTTCGGACGAGCCGCACCCCGCGGCCTCGAGGCGAGCGTGCCGTCGCCGCCGTCGGCCGTCGGCCGTCGCGGTCGCCGCGCCGTCGACGCCGGGCGCCAGGCGCGTGCGCTGGCCGGCGGCGATCTCGCCCCGGGCCGCGAACCGGATCCGGGTCGCCGCCGTCCTCGGCGTGCTCGGGCCGGGCCTCGTCAGCGGCTTCGCCGACAACGACGCCGGCGGGATCACGACCTACTCGCTGGCGGGCGCCCAGTTCGGCTACGACCTGCTGTGGGTCCTGCTGGCCAGCCAGATCGTGCTGTTCTTCACCCAGGAAGTGGGGATGCGGCTGGGGCTCGCCACGGGCCAGGGCCTGACCGGCCTCGCCCGGGAGCGCTTCGGCGTGCGCTGGGCGGCGTTCCTGACGTTGACGATGCTCGTCGCCAACCTCGGCTCGACGGTGGCCGAGTTCGCCGGAACGAGCGCGGCGCTCGGGCTGTTCGGCGTCCCGACGCCGGTGAGCGCCGCTGCTGGCGGCCGGCGTGGTGATCCTCCTGCTGACGCGCGGCAGCTTCAGCCGCGTGCAGTACCTGTTCGTCGCCGTCGGGATCGGGGTGTCGCTGGCCTACCTCGCCTCGGCGCTCATCGCGCGCCCCGACTGGGGCCGTGCGGCCGTGTCGCTCGTGATCCCGCACGGCTCGTTCTCCGCGGCGTACTGGGTGGCGGTCGTGGGAACCGTGGGGACGACGATCACCCCGTGGGGGCAGTCGTTCATCCAGTCGTACGTGGCCGACAAGCGGCTCGGCCCGGAGGACCTGGTCCCCGAGCGCTTCGACGTGGGGCTGGGCGCGCTCCTCACCAACCTGATCGCCGGCTTCATCGTGGTCGCGTGCGCCGCGACGCTGTGGACGGCCGGTGACCGCTCGATCCCCGACGCCGCGGCTGCCGCGCGCGCGCTCGAGCCGCTCGCCGGACCGGCCACGATGACGCTCTTCGCGGTGGGGCTCCTGGCGGCCTCGTTCCTGGGGCTCGGCGTGGTTCCGCTCACCAGCGCCTACTCGGCGTGCGAGGCGTTCGGCTGGGAGAACGGCGTGGATCGGCGGCTGCGCGAGGCGCCCGCGTTCTACGGCCTGCTGGCGTTCTTCGTGGGGTTCGCGGCGCTCTTCGTGCTGATCCCGGGTCTGCCGCTGATCCAGGTCATGTTCCTCGCCCAGGTGCTCAACGCCCTGCTGCTGCCCGTTCGTGCTGATCTTCGTCATGCTGCTCGCGGCCGACCGGCGGATCATGGGCGCGCTGGCCAGCGGCCGGATCCTGCTCACGATCGGCTGGCTGGGCACTGCGCTTCTCATCGTGCTGTCGCTCGTCCTCGTCTGGACGTCGGTGATCACCTGACCCGGATGCCGGCACTCTCAGCGTTCTCCGCGCCGCCTCCGTTTCGCCGCCGTCCTCGCCGTCCCCGGGCCGGGGCTCGCGAGCGGCTTTGCCGACAATGACGCGGGCGGCATCATGACCTACTCGCTGGCCGG
>CAVWXU010000029.1:0-36830 GCA_963759135.1 uncultured Chloroflexia bacterium
GCCTGCAAAAAATCATTGAGACTGCCCTGAACAACAACCGCGATCTACGAGTGGCGGCTTTGAATGTTGAAAGAGCGCGATCATATTACGGCATTCAGCGGGCCGGACTTTTGCCTTCGGTCAACGCGACTGGAATTTGGGATAAAGAGCATATTCCGGCTGATCTTTCGACCACAGGTAACGCAATGACCTCCGAACAATACGGCGTTAATCTAGGCATCAGTTCCTGGGAAATTGACTTCTTCGGCCGCATCCGCAGCCTGAAAGACCAGGCGTTGGAGGAGTACCTGGCTACGGAGGATGCACGCCGCAGCGCACAGATATCACTGGTATCCGCAGTAGCGCAGGCGTATCTGACCCTGGCTGCGGACAGGGAAAACCTCAAACTGGTGACCTCTACTCTGGAGACTCAGGAGACCTCTTACAAATTGATCCGGAAACGTTATGACGTGGGGATCGCGTCCGAGTTGGACCTGCGGCAAGCGCAAAGCCAGGTGGATACGGCCAGAGGAAACGTCGCTCGCTATACGCAACTGGCAGCGCAAGATGAAAACGCTTTGAATCTTCTGGCTGGTTCACCCCTGCCTCAAGAGCTCTTGCCGCGGAGTTGAGTAGTGTCACCCGCCCAAAGAGATTTCTCCCGGCCTGTCCTCCGAATTGCTCTTGCGTCGGCCGGATATACTGGCGGCGGAACACAGCTCAAGGCGGCCAACGCCAATATCGGCGCTGCCCGTGCCGCTTTCTTTCCCCGCATCTCCCTGACGACCTTCATCGGAACCGCCAGCGCAGATCTATCCGGGCTCTTCAAATCCGGTCAGGGTACATGGGGTTTCACGCCGCAGGTAATTATGCCGATTTTTGATGCCCGCATATGGTCGGCATACGATGTAACAAAAGCAGAGAAGGAAATATCCGTGGCCCAATACGAGAAAGTGATTCAGACGTCTTTCCGGGAAGTGGCTGATGCCCTTGCCGTGCGAGGCACAGTGGAGCAACAGATAGCGGCGCAACAATCGCTGGTTGACGCTGTTGCGGAAACATATCGCCTCTCCAATGCGCGCTATACCAAGGGAATTGACAGCTATCTAAGCGTCCTCGATGCACAACGTTCTCTCTATGGCGCGCAACAGGGATTGATCGTTCTTCGCCTCGCCCGGCTTGTCAATCGGGTGATGCTCTATATGGCACTGGGCGGGGGTGAGTGAAGAAATCTTGAGAAGGGCGTTTATTTTTCCACTAAAAGAAGAATGTGTATAATAAAAAAGATATATTTTTATGGCTGGACAAAAAACAACCAGAAGACAAAAAGACATCTCCCGCCTTCTGCGCGAAAAAAAATATAACCCGCCTCAAGAGCCCAAAAAGGATAATCCTTTCCCGTCAAAAAAGCGCGTCTGATGAAAGAAGCACTCTATTCATTATACGATTTTGTCATCCGGGCTATCTTGAAAAACCACCAATCAATTTTTCCCACTTCGCCAAAGTGAAATTGACGGATTTTAAAAAATATGCAAGATTGCGTCAAACAGGACAAAAACTAAAAAAACTCTTTATAAAGATTTGATATCAGAAAGGAGAACATAAATATGCCGGACGCGGATGGAATCAAAGAAGCTAAAATGTTTCATTGCGATATACCTCAGCAGACTCAGGGGTTTTTCCTCAAAGGCTCAAACTCTCTGGATTGGGGAATGAAAAACAGGCTGGCACGGATATTCAATCCAGTCTCCGGACGCACTGTTATGCTGGCTATAGACCACGGTTATTTTCAGGGACCGACCACCGGCCTGGAACGGGTTGACATCAACATTCTTCCTTTAGCGCCTTACGCGGACACTTTGATGCTGACAAGGGGAATTCTCCGCTCCGTGATACCGCCTTCCCTTTCTCAAGCCATAGTTCTTCGTGTTTCCGGCGGCGCAAGTATTCTCAAGGAGCTCTCCAATGAAGAAATCGCCGTGGATATCGAAGACTCCATCCGCTTGAATGTCTGCGCCATGGCCGTGCAGGTTTTTATCGGCGGTGAATACGAAAGACAATCCATCATCAATATGACCAGGATGGTTGATATCGGCAACCGCTACGGCATTCCCACCCTCGCGGTAACAGCGGTGGGCAAGGACATGGCGCGCGACGCAAAGTATTTCCGTCTGGCCTGCAGAATATGCGCGGAGCTTGGCGCCCACTACATCAAAACCTATTATGTGGAGAAAGATTTTGAGACAGTAACTCTCTTCCTGCCCCGTGCCGATTGTCATGGCCCTCGGCGGCGGCCAGAACGCCGCGCTGGTCATTCGTCGTTGGCGCGAGTAACGAGGAAGCGCGGTGCACCTGGCCAACGCGAATAAGATTCAACATCTGGCGGTGCTGAACGGCCGTCTCGGGCTACACGTGCCGGTCGTCACAACGCCGCTGATGTTGATGCCGGAGGAACGCTAGTGTCCCGTCGAACGCGCTGGCCCGAAGACCCGGTCGTGAGCGAGGTCCGCGCAATTCGCGCGGGCCTGGCGTCAGGCCGGCGGCACGGTGGCTGGACTGCTCCGTCTGCTTGAATCGGAGCAGCGCGCACGCGAAAACGCGGACGCAAGCGCACTCGTCGATGCCGCTCCCCTGTGGCTTAACGAGTCCGCCACACGAACCGATGGTCGCGAGATGGCCATTGGCCTGAAAGCCGATAGCTGAGAGCTTCATGATGAACCGTCGCGTCGTCATCACCGGCATGGGTTGGGTCACGCCCCTCGGCCACGATCTCGAGGGCGTGTGGAAGCGGTTGCTGGCCGGCGAAAGCGGCATCGCCCCAACCGACTCCGTAACGATCTCGGAACGGTCCATCGACTAGGATCTCCAGCGTCATCCCCGCGCGGAGATCTGGCCCGAGTGAGCGTCCCCACTCAGCACGCGTTCCGAGGCACCCCAGAGCGGGCCGGGCTGGCCCGGCCGCAGGCGCTGGCGGTTGGGATGTCTCGGCTCGTCGCGGTCGGGCTGGCCATCTTCACGCTCGTCGAAGCCCCCACCAACCTGTGGAACGGCACGTCCACCGGGGTGCTGATCGTGCTGCCGACCATGACCGTCGGCGCCCTGCTCGTCACGCGGCTGCCGCGTCACATCGTGGGCTGGCTGCTCCTCGCCGGTGGCCTGTCGGTGGCCATCACCAACGGCTTCGGGGCGCTCGCCGATTACGGCCTCAACGTCCACCCAGGGAGCATCCCTGGCGCACTGTGGTTCGGGTTGCTTGGTCAGGCGGCCAACGGGCCGTCCGCCGGGCTCCTCTTGGGCTTCGTGCCGCTCTACTTCCCCACCGGCCACTTGCCCTCACCACGCTGGTGGCCCGTGATCTTCATTGGGGCCGTGCCGACGGCGCTGCCCGTGCTCATGTACGTGTTCAGCCCGTTCCCGCCGGGCACGTATCCAGCGGTCGTTACGAACCCACTGGCTCTCGGAGGAGCGGGGGGACAGCTGGTAGCGCTATTGGGCGCGGTCTCCAATGTGTTCGGCATCGTGGCGCTCGTATGTGTCATTGCTTCGCTCGTCGTCCGCTATCGGCGCTCGGATGGAATCGAGCGCGCGCAGCTCAAGTGGTTCGCCGCCGTGGGGGTCGTCGCGATTGCGGCGCTCGTGGTCGCGATCTCCACCGGAAGCTTTACCTCCGGCCTCTTCGCCACTGTCAACACGGCAGCGTGGCTCGTCGCGGTCCTGGGCGTGGCCCTGCTCCCCCTCGCCATCGGCATCGCGATCCTGCGCTATCGCCTGTACGAGATCGACCGGCTCATCAGCCGCACCATCGGCTGGGGGGTGCTGACGGTCATCCTAGGTGGCGTGTTCGTGGGACTCGTGCTGGGACTCCAGGCCATCCTCGCTCCACTCACGCGCTCCAACGAGCTGGCCGTCGCAGGTTCCACGCTGTTGGTCGCCGCGCTGTTCCAGCCGCTCCGGCGACGGGTGCAGGGCCTGGTGGACCGGCGCTTCAACCGCTCCCGCTACGACGCCCAGGTGGCCCTCGACGCCTTCTCTGCACGCCTGCGCGACGAGGTCGATCTCGACACCCTGCAGGGCAGCCTGCTCACCCTCGTGGAGGCCACCCTGGAGCCGACAAGCGTGGGTCTGTGGTTGCGGGACTGAAGGCGGGAGCCCAGCGGTCGCCGCTCGTTGGCCACCGAGGGGAGCCACAGGCCGCCAGCACCGCTACCATGCTGCGATGGATCGAGCCGAGCGAGTGCTCTACCACCAGATCCACCCGGCGAAACTCGCCACCGACGTGACGGCGGAACTGGCCTCCACCGTGCTCCTGTGGCGGCATCGGCTGGCCGCTGGTCTCCTCGTCCGGCTCGTCCCGGCGCTCGTCGCCTCGTCCGTCCTCATGCGTCGGACGGACGATCTGGAGCAACTGCGGGCCTCCGCAGCCGGTCGGTACGTCCATGACCACATGACGCCGCAGGCGCAGGGCGTGCGCGCTCTGGGCGACGTGATCACTGCCGTCGGGGCGTGGCGGCGTCGTCCTGTCATCATCCTGCTCGGTTGGGCGGTGGTCGCCGCCGGATGGTCCGGCGGACTGCTGCCAGGTGCTCCCAGGACGTCCGGGCTGGCGACCGAGTAGGCGCGTTCCTCGCTCGTGGCACGTTCGTTGGGCAGTGGCGGTAGCAGGCGACGCCGCCAACGAGCGAGTCTGGACCACGACGGATAGGCTCGCATGGCGGCCCGTTGCCGTGTCCGGCGACGTGCCGGACCCGCAAGCCACGGCTGCGCCTCTCCTACGTTCGCCGCGCCTTGGGCGGCGGTACGGGCGGCATGGCCGGCGGCGCTGGGCGGCATGGCGGGCGGTGCGTTTGTAGCCGGTCCCGCTGCCCGTGCGATGCTCGCGCTCCAGTGCCGGCTCACGCCGGGCGGCCTCCCGCTCGGACTTGCGCCGGCTCTCCTTCTGCGGGCTGCTCATTCGCACACGGTACAACGTCCGGGGCGCTCCTGTCGCACCCTGGCGCCCGGCGCCATGCCTCGACCGCCCCCTGGAGCGGCAGGGCGCGCAGAAGCGGCGGTATGGCGCGCAGAATCCGTCCGTGACGCCGCGGGTACTGCTCGTCGAGGACGATCTGTCGATCCGGGAGGTGACCGCGCTCGGGCTGACCGCCGGGGGGGTCAAGGTCGTGACCGCGGGCGACGGGCCCAGCGCGCTGGCGCGGTTCCGCGAGGAACCGCCAGACGTGATCGTGCTCGACGTCATGCTCCCCGGGCTCGACGGTCTGGCCGTCTGCCGAACGATCCGCGCCGAGTCGGCGGTGCCCATCGTGATGCTCACGGCACGGACTGATGCGATCGACGTGGTGGCCGGCCTGGAGGCCGGGGCCGACGACTACGTGCGCAAGCCCTACGAGCTGCCCGAGCTGCTCGCCCGCCTGCGCGTCGCGCTGCGCCGCACCGTCCCGGCGGGGACGCCACCCCTGCGGCTGGGCTCGCTCGAGGTCGGCGAGTTCGACCTGGCGGCGTTTGTTCGGGCGGCCGTGTCCGCCCGCCTTCCGAGAGCGCGAGTGACACTCTCCGATGCGCCGCTCCTGGTGGCGACCGATCCCCGCCGCCTGGAGCGCGTGCTCGGTAACCTGCTCGACAACGCGCGGCTGCACGCCGCCGGCCGGGAGGTGGAGATCGAAGCCGGGCTGGAGCCGGACGCGGACGGACGGGACGAGCTGGTCCTGTCGGTCGCGGACCGGGGCCCGGGCGTCCCCGCACCGGAGCTGCCGCACCTGTTCGAGCGGTTCCGCAAGTCCGATCCGTCTCGCCATCTCGGCGGCAGTGGACTGGGGCTCGCCATCGCCAAAGAGCATGCCCGCCTTCTCGGGGGCACCCTTGCCGCTACGCTCCGGCCCGGTGGCGGCATGCGCTTCGAGTTGCGGATACCTGTAACCCGACCGTTACCCGGCGGCGACGCTTCGGTGACGGACCCGGGCCACGCTGCGGGGCAGCGGGAACCGCGCAGGGAGACAGGCACATGAACGGGAAGATGCTGCTCGTAGTCATACTCGTCGTGGCGGCCTGCAGCCCCACTGTCGGGGATGCCGGGCCCCTCGCCGTGACCTCCCCCACCGGGTCAGCGGGCACGTCCTCTGAGGGCTTCTCGCCCGCCTCGTCCGCCCCGTCCGTTCCGCGGCGCCCGCTCCGAGGACGCCTCTGCCGAGGCGCGGTCCCAGGCGCGGGTCCGTCGGCGCCCGGGTCATCGCGGCGCCCGGGTCATCGGCGGCGCCCGCGCCGACCGCAGGGCGCTCGATCGAGCTGGTCGTCTACCTTCTGCGCGACGGACGGCTGGTCCCGGTGCAGCGGCAGGTCCCGGCGACACTCGGCGTGGCCCGCGCGGCCGTGACCACGCTGCTCGCCGGCCCGACACCGGCCGAGTCGGCGGCTCCGTCGTCGCTGACCACGCTGATCCCCGCCGGAACCCAGCTCCTCGACATCGCGCTGTCCAACGGCGTCGCGGTGGTCGACCTGACCGGGCAGTTCGAGTCGGGCGGCGGCGCCGCCTCCATGTTCGGGCGGCTGGCCCAGGTGGTCTACACGCTCACGCAGTTCCCCAGCGTGACCGGCGTGACGTTCCGGCTGGACGGACAACCGGTCACGAGCTTCTCGGGTGAGGGCATCGTCCTGACGGGTCCGTCGGTGCGGGCCGACTACCGCGACTTCCTGCCGGCCATCTTCCTCGACCGACCCGCCTGGGGCGGAACGCTGCCGAACCCGGCCCGGCTGGCGGGCCTCGCCAACGTGTTCGAGGCGCAGTTCGCGGCCGAGATCGTGGCGGTCGACGGGACCGTACTCGCCGAGCGGGCCGTCTCCGCCTCCTGCGGCACCGGCTGCTGGGGCACCTTCGACGTGACGATCCCCTACCAGGTCAACCAGGTCGAGCCTGCGTCGGTGACGGTCTACGACCTCTCCGCGAAGGACGGCTCGCGAGTGAATGTCGCCTCGTACCCCGTCACGCTGACGCCGGGCGGGTAGATCCTCAGGCGGCGGCTGCCCGCCCCGGGAGCCGGCGACGGAGCGCCTCCCGGACCTCGTCCAGGGCGCTCTTCGGGTAGTCGCGCGTCGCCAGCACTGCCAGGCCGACGGCGAGGATCGGGTTCGGGAGTTCCTCCACGCCCAGCGGGGTGATCCCGAACAGGAAGGCGACCCCTGCCCACAGGCCCAGGCGCACTGCCCTCCCGTGCGACAGGACCATCGCGGCGACCACTCAGGGTCGACAGATCTGCCGGTGCGACGCGTACGGGATCGCGAGCTTGATCTGGAGAAGGCGATCCATGCTCGATCCGGGCTCCGGGCCCATGGTAGCCGCGTCTGGACCCCGCGCGGGTGGCCGTCATCGGGAGCCGCGATCCCGACTCGAACGTAAGATGCCCCAACGCGCCGGTCGCGGCCTTCATGACCGGCACGGTGATCGTCATCGGGTAGGCACGCCACCACAACGCTGCCCAGGGAGGTGCATCCCGTGGACCGCTTCCGGCTCGCCATCGCGATCGTGCTGCTGCTCGTCGGGCTCGTCTGGCTTGGCCAGGGGACTGGCCTGGTAGGCGGCAGCGCGATGAGCGGCCAGTCGATCTGGGCGCTCGTCGGTATCGTCCTCGTGGTCGCCGCAGCCGTCCTGGCCTGGACCGCCCGCCGCACTGCGCGAGGGTAGCCGCCCATCGACCCGGCCGGTGCGGGCCGCAGTTCCTCGACATTCAGGAGCGGATGATGAGCGTCTTCAGCGACCTCGAACTCACGTACCTCGCCAGCCAGCGGCTGGGACGCCTGGCCACCGTGGGCCGGGAGGGCGCTCCGCATGTCGTGCCGGTGTCGTTCTCCTACAACGGCGCGACCGACACCATCGACATCGGGGGGCACGAGCTGGCGAGGTCGAAGAAGTGGCGCGACATCCGCGCCGACCCGCGGGCCGCCTTCGTCGTCGACGACGTGCTGCCGCCGTGGAGACCGCGCATGGTCGAGATCCGGGGACTGGCCAGCCTGGTCTCGGCGGGCGGGGCGACTCTCGGCCCCGGGTTCGCCGACGAGCTGATCCGCATCACTCCCACCCGCATCGTGAGCTTCGGCCTCGACGGGACGCGCAACCTGCACGCGCGGGACGTGGGCTCCAGCGGACCCGAGGATCAGCCGTAACGCACTCCAGGCGGGTGGCTCTTGCGCACCCTGGTCCTCCCGGCCACGCTTGGGGCCGAGATGTTTCGAGTCCATCGGGCACGGCCGGACAGGCGGGAAGGCGCAGAGCCACCGGCGCCAGCAGGTCGGTCGCGTCAGTAGCCCGACGGGTAGGGAGCGGGCGAACTCGCGGCGACGACACTGCCCGTCGCGACGGCGCCGCCCGTCTCGGCGTGCACGTAGACGAACACGGCAGGCCCGCTCGCGAAGCTCACGATGACGATCCCGGCATCCCCCAGCGGGGGAACGCAGGGTGCGCCGGGTGGGCAGAGGCCACCCCAGCGGAACTCCTCGCGGACGATCGGCGGGTGCGCCGGGGGGAGCACGGCGAGCGCGGCGGCGATGGCCGGGCCGCAGGTCAGGCTCGGCGTCGGCTGGAACTGCGCGTTGTCACAGACGACCGCGGGGGATGCGACAGCCGAGGGCGCTGGAAGCGATGACGACGGCGCGGGGGACCCCGCGCCGCACCCGGCGACGACCGCTGCGCTCGTCGCGAAGCCGATCAGGAGTCTCGTCAGGATACGACCGGGGGTCCGACCTCCCGGCCGGTCCCATCGGCTGGACTTGGGTCGCCACTCGAGCGGCCGAGTCGCCATGGTCACGACGCGGAGCGGCGGACCGGCCAGGTATTCCCATTCGTCACCCGACGCTGTATGCGACCGTGACCGACACGCTGATGGTCTGCTGGTAGATGGGCTGGGGCAGGCAAGCTGGCTGCGGCGCGACGATCCCGCCGCTCGCCTGCGGCCCGCTGCCGGGCACGGGCACGACGCAGGCGGGCCCGCCGGACCCGTTGGCAATCATGGGCTCGACCCCGTAGTTCGGCGACACCGACGCGCTCACGGACAGCACCCCGCTGATGGAGAGCCCGGTGTCCGCGGCGATGACGGCGGCCTGCGTCTTCGCGTCTGCCAGGGCTGCGCCGAGGGCGCTCTTCTGCGCGGCGGCCTGGCCGGAGCCGTCAGCCGCGAGGTTCGCCTGCCCCGTCCCGGTGACCACGATGGTGTGGTCGGGTGCGAGTCCCGGCGCGCCCGCGAAGTACGGATAGGACGCGATGGCCGGGCTCGACGACACGACCGTGGCGCCGTTCGCGGTGACGACCCCGGCAGCGGGTGCTCCGCCCACTGCGCCAACCGTGCCGACCGCGCCGACTGCACCGACCGTGCTGACCGCGGGAGCGTTCGGCGCGGCGGAGGGCGTCGTGGCTGCCGCCCGTCCCGGCTGCGTCAGGCTGACGCCGGCAAGCACGCCGGCGGCGAGCCCGAGGGCGACCCCGATGCCGAGGAACCGTGCGCTGGTGGACATGGTGGCTGCTCCTCTGGTCTCTCTGATCTCTGACACCGAGCCAGACGAGGACGGCGACCCAACGGTTCCCGCAATCGCCCGCGGCCGAGCGTCGCGCGACGCCTCGAACCGGCCGCCATCGCCCGGGTCCGGTCAGCCCGGGGACAGCTCCGCCACCACGGAGCCGCCGAAGCGGCGCTCGAGCTCCGCCAGCAACTCGGCGTCGTAGGCCACGCGCGTGCGCAGTTCCATCGGCTGCGTTCGCCCGTCGCCCAGCGGTACCTGCAGCATGACCGAAGTCTGGCCTGGTCGTCCGCCAAGAATCTCCCGGACCCCCGCAAACGCGTCCGCGAGCTCGTCGCCGGAGAGTGCCCCGAACCGCAGGTGGAGCGTGGCGCCGGCGGCCTCGATGGGCCGGGTGGGCGCCGCCGCCTGTCGTGCTTCAGCCTGCGCCGCCTCCGGTGGAAGCGCAGATTCATCCTCGGACCAGGATGCTCCTGGGTCCGACTCGTGTGCCGTCGCGGGAGTCGGGCCCGCGGCTCGCGCAGCCGCGCCGCTTCCTGCCGACGCCGCAACCTGGACGACCAGCTCGCCCAGCACGCCACCGCCCCGAAGTGGCGACACGTGCGGGACGACCCGTCCGACGGTCGAGGCGGCCCCGTTCGGGGCGTGCGCGTTCGGGGCCAGCCCGTTGGGGCCATTGCCGGTCGCGGAATGGTTGAGGGAGACATGCCGGTTCGGGGTCAGCCCGTTCGAGCCGTGCTCGCCCGTGCCGTTGCCTCGTTCGCGCGCTCCCGCAGGCACCAGCCCGACCCCGGGCCCCGGTACACCCGGCTGCCATCGCGGCCTGCCGTCTCCAAGCCGCCGACTCCAGCTCCGACTCCGGCTCCGACTCCCGCTCCGACTCCCGCGCTCGGCTCCAACGTTGGACCCGCCCCACCTCGACCCCTCGCGGCCGCCGCGCCGTCCCCGTTCGGCAGCCTGCACCTGGCTCGCGAAGCCCTCCGCGCCCAGCGCCGTGGCCTCCTCCCAGGTCCACACCGAGTCCGCCAGGATCACCGAGCCGTCGCCCTTGTGATCCACTCGCCCCGCCACCAGCAGGATCGAGTCCTCCTGCCAGGTCGAGGCGGTGGTCTCGAACGTCCTCGGAAACACGATCACCTCGATGGTCCCCTGCAGGTCCTCGACCGTCGCGACACCCATCGTCGCCTTCGCCTTGGTGATCACCCGCCGCACGCCCGCGACGACGCCGCCGATCACGACGCGCTGCTGGTCCAACTCCTCGCCGAGGTCGCCGCTGTAGGCGGTCACGTAGCGGTCGAGCTGCTGGGCGAGCGCGGCAAGCGGGTGATCGGAGAGGTACAGCCCGATCAGCTCCTTCTCCCACCGCAGCCGCTCGCGCGGCGGGGCCTCCGTTGCCGTCGGCAGCGGGCGGTCCAGCGCCTCGGGCTCTGCATCCCCCCCGAACAGCGACGTCTGCCCGCTCGATCGGTCGCGCTGCTCCGCCTGCGCCGACGCCATCGCGTCGTCGAGCGCCAGCGAGCAGCTGGGCGGGGTGGCCGAACCGGCCGAGAGCGCCCACCTTGATCGAGTGACTCGAGCACGCGCTTGTTGACCAGCCGCAGGTCGACGCGGCGGCAGAGGTCCGTGAGCGAGCGAAAGTCCCCGTCGGCCTCGCGCGCCGCGATGATCAATTCGATCGCGCCCTGGCCGACGTTCTTGACCGCCAGGAGACCGAAGCGGATGCCCTCCCCCTCGACGGTGAAGTCGACGTGGCTGCGGTGCACGTCCGGGGGGCGGACCTCGATCCCCAGTCGGCGGCACTCCGCGACCGCGGCCGCCACCTTCTCCGTGTTGTCCCGGAAGGCCGTCAGCACGCTCGCCATGTACTCGACGGTGTAGTTCGCCTTCAGGTAGGCCGTCTGGTACGCGACCAGGCCGTACGTGGTGGCGTGGGCCTTGTTGAAGCCGTACCGCGCGAACGGCTGGAACGCGGTGAAGACGGCCTCGATGACGGCCGGCTTCACGCCTCGTTCGGCGGCCTGCGGCACGAACTTCTCCATCATCTGCTGCAGGACCTTGTCCTTCTTCTTGCGGATCGCGTAGCCCAGGGTGTCCGCCTCAGGGCCGCTGAACCCCGCCAGGGCACGGGCCGCGGCCATGATGTCTTCCTGGTACACGAAGATCCCGTAGGTCTTCGAGAGGTACGGCTCCAGGAGCGGATGCAGGTAGCTGATCGGCTCCTCGCCGTGCTTGCGCCGGATGTAGGCCGGGATGTTGTCCATGGGGCCCGGACGATAGAGGGCCACCATCGCCGCCAGGTCGTACACCGAGGTCGGACGCAGCTCCCGGACGTATCGGCGCATGCCGGCCGACTCGAGCTGGAACACCCCGGTGGTCTCGCCGGACGCGAGCAGCTCGAACGTCTTCGGGTCGTCCAGCGGGATGCGGTCGAGATCGACCTCCACGCCGCGGATGCGGCGGATCGCGTCGACGGCCTGGCGCAGGATCGTCAGGTTGGAGAGCCCGAGGAAGTCGAACTTCAGCAGCCCGAGCGCGTCGACGCCGTGCATCTCGTACTGCGTCATCAACGCTTCGGAGTTGGTCGCCCGCTGCAGCGGCATGATCTCCGTCAGCGGCTCGCGGCTGATGACGACGCCTGCGGCATGGGTCGAGGCGTTGCGCGCCACCCCTTCGACCTGTTTCGCGAGCTCGACCAGCTTGTGGACCTGCGGGTCGCTCTCGTACATCCCGCGCAGCTCCGGCGCCTGCTCGATGGCCTCGTCGAGCCGGATGCCCAGGTGGTTCGGGACGGCCTTGGCGATACGGTCGACGTCGCCGTAGGGCATGCCGAGCACGCGCCCCACGTCGCGAAGCGCGGCGCGGGCGAGCATGGTGCCGAAGGTGATGATCTGGGCGACGTGGTCCGCGCCGTACTTGTGCGTGACGTAGTTGATCACCTCGTCGCGCCTGGCGTCCTCGAAGTCCATGTCGATGTCGGGCATCGTGACGCGGTCGGGGTTCAGGAAGCGCTCGAACGGCAGCTCGTAGTGGATGGGGTCCACCGGCGTGATGCCCAGGGTGTGGGTCACGATCGAGCCTGGCGCGCTGCCGCGGCAGGTGGTCGCGATGCCCTGTTCGCGTGCGAACCGGGTGAAATCCGCGACGATCAGGAAGTAGGCCGCGTAGCCCATGCGACAGATCACGTCCAGCTCGTACTCGAGCCGTTCGCGGATCTCCTGCGTGATCTCCGGGTAACGCCCGCGCAGTCCCCGCTCGCACTCCGCGCGCAGCCACGACTCCACCGTGTGCCCCTCGGGCACCGGAAACTCGGGCAGGCGGAGATGACCGAACTCGAACTGCATGTCGACCATCTCGGCCACGCGCCGGGTATTGCGCAGCGCCTCGGGCAGGTCACGGAAGAGCGACTCCATCTCCGCCGCGCTCTTCAGGTAGAACTCGTCGCTCTCGAAGCGCAACCGGTTGGGCGTGTCGAGGTTCGACGCGGTCCCGATGCACAGGAGGACGTCGTGGGCTTCAGCCTGCGAGCGGCGCACGTAGTGCAGGTCGTTGGTCGCGATGATCGGCAGGCCCATCTCGGGCGCCAGCCGCAGCAGCTGCTCGTTCAGGCGTCGTTGCAGCGGGATCCCGTGGTCCTGGAGCTCGAGGTAGAAGTTGCCCGGCCCGAAGATGTCGCCGTAGGCGCCGGCCAGGCGGCGGGCGGCCTCCCAGTCGTCCACCTCCAGCGCCTTGGGAATCTCCCCGCCCAGGCAGGCCGACAGCCCGATGAGGCCTTCGGCGTGCCGGGCCAGGTAGTCCCGGTCGATCCGCGGCTTGTAGTAGTAGCCCTCGAGGTGGGCGTCCGTCACGATCCGGCACAGGTTCTGGTAGCCGGTCCAGTTCTTCGCCAGCAGCACCAGGTGGTACGGCTGGGAATCGGCCTTGCCCTCGCGGTCGGTCATCGAGCGACGGGCCACGTAGGTCTCGATGCCGATGATGGGCTTGATGCCGCGCTGGGTGGCGGCCTGGTAGAAGGCGACCGCTCCGTACAGCGCGCCGTGGTCCGTGATGGCGAGCGAGTCGAACCCGAGCGCCGAGGCCTCCGACACGAGTTCGTCGATGCGGCCGAGCCCGTCGAGCAGGCTGAACTCGGTGTGGACGTGGAGGTGGGCGAAGTCGTTGGGGCCGATGGTCATGGCAGCGGGCGCGGTGACAGGCGGGGCACCCGCCAAGGATAGCGGCGGCCGGCAGGACCGACGGCCGTCGCCGGACGCGCCGGCGACGGCACCCCAAGCCCGCCGCGCATCCGCGGTCCGCCGCGTCCACGCCCGCCGAGCGGTCGAGTACGGTCGCGTTGACAGCACCCCCGTCGAGCGGACACCATCCTCCCGTTGAGGCCGAGTGGGCCCCGAGGAGGACGTCGATGCAGACTGCGCAGCCGCCCGAGCTGGTGACGACCCGCGTCGAGGACGGGCAAGCCCCGGGCCTGACGTATCGGATCGAGGGTGACCTGGTGCCCGTCCTGTACGTGGCGCTCGACGGCAGCCGCAGGCTCTTCTTCGAGCATCACGTCGTGCTCTGGAAGGATCCCCAGCTGCTGATCGGGATCCATCCGATGGCCGGCGCGTTCAGGCGCGTGGTCGCCGGCATGCCCATCTTCATGACCGAGACCCAGTCGGGCGGGGAGATCGCCTTCTCGCGCGACGACCCCGGCCACGTCCTCTCCATCCACCTTCCTCCCGGGCCGGTCCATCTACGTCCGCGAGCACCAGTTCCTCGCCGCCACCGGTGGCATCGACTACACGTTCACCCGCGTCCGGGGCCTGGGCAACATGCTGTTCGGCGGCACGGGCTTCTTCATCGACCGCTTCCTCGCGGGCGCCGAGGAGGGCGTGGTCTGGCTGCACGGCTACGGCAACGTCTTCGACAAGGTGCTCGCCCCTGGCGAGGCGATCGACGTCGAGGGCGGTGGATGGATCTACCGCGACGAGACGTGTCGATGCAGCCGGCGGTGTACGGGTTGAAGACGGGCGTCTTCGGCGGCTCCGGGCAACTGGTGTTCAACCGCTTCACCGGACCGGGACGCGTGGGCATCCAGTCGGCGTACGTGCACCTGCCGACGGAGAGCTGACGGTCAGCCCCCCTCCTCTGCCGCGATCGACGCGGGAGGGCGCCGCCCCTCGTGGCGGATCACCAGGGCGACCGCGACCAGCACCAGCCCCGCCCCGCCGAGCAGGAACGGCGTCAACGGCTCGCCGAGGATCGCCCAGCCGAGCACCAGCGCGATGACCGGGTTCACGTACGCGTACGTCGCCACCTGCGAGACCGGAGCGTGCGCCAGCAGCCAGGTGTAGGCGGTGAACGCGAGCAGCGACCCGAACACGACCAGGTAGCCGAGCGCGATCCACGAGCGGAGCTGGGCTCCGGCCGGGATGCCGCCCGGTTCCACGATCGCCGCCGCCGCAAGCAGGACGAGCCCGGCCGCCAGCATCTCCACGGCGGTCGATACGAACGGGTCGCGCGGCATCGGGAGGCGGCTCGAGGCGAACGAGCCGGCGGCCCAGCAGACGCAGGCGACGACGAGGAGCACGGCCGCGAACGGATCGACGGCCCCCTCCCCGCCCCTCGACGTGAGGACGGCCACGCCGACGAAACCGATCGCCACGCCGCCGAGCGTGCCTCGCGAGACCTGCTCGCGCGAGAGCGCGCGGAACACGACGACCCACAACGGGATCGACGCCGCGACGAGCGCCGCCATCGACGACGGGACGTGCTGCTCGGCCGTGCTGATCCCGCCGTTGCCGGCGGCCAGCAGCGCCAGCCCGACGAGCACCGCGCCGGCAAGCTCGCGTGGCGGGAGGACGAACCGACGGACGCCGCCGCGCGCCACGAGCACGGCGGTCAGCACCGCGCCGGCCGACGCGAACCGGATGCCGGCGCTGAGAAGCGGCGGCAGTGTCTCGACGGTGACGCGAATCGCCAGGTACGTGGACCCCCAGACGACGTAGACGATCGCGAGGGCGCCGAGGACCTGCCACTCCGGCGGCTGTGGCGCCAGCCGCCGGGCCCGTCGGCCGGTGGCCTGGGAGCCCGCGCTCGTCGCGGGCCGGGCGCAGGAACCGTGGCCCGCCGGCCGGTGCCACGGGAGGCCCGGCTCGTCGGCGATCGCCCGGGCGTCCGAGCCGCGTCCTGGTCCGGGGCGCGCCGGGGATCGGTGTCCCGAGGGTCAGGTGCCGCCCTCCCGGGGCGCAGCTCCGCTCGCCGCGTCGCGCGTCGCCTGCTCGGCCGCGGCCTGGGCGATGCGGTCGGCCGAGGGGATCGCCGTCTCAACGGACCCGCCGGCCATCAGCAGTCCGACGCGCTCGCGGTCGGCCTCGGCGCTCGGCATGACCTCGACGATGCGGCCCTGGTAGATCACCGCGATGGCATCCGACAGCGAGAAGATCTCGTCGAGCTCGCTCGAGATCAGCAGGATGGCCAGCCCCTCGTCGCGCTTCTGGATGAGCTCGCGGTGGATGAACTCCGTCGCCCCCACGTCGAGGCCGCGAGTCGGCTCTGCCGCCACGAGGACCTTGGGGCTCTCGGCCAGCTCGCGCGCGACCACGACCTTCTGCTGGTTGCCGCCCGACAGCGACGAGGCCACCGCGTCGGGGTTGGGCGGCCGGATGTCGAACTGCTGGATCAGATTCTCTGCCCGTTGCTCCACGGCCGCCGAATTGCGCTGACCGCGCGTCGCAAAGGGCGCGCGCGACTGCGACCCGAGGATCAGGTTGTCCTTGACGTCGAACGGCAGCACGAGCCCGCGCGCATGCCGGTCCTCCGGGATGTACGCGAGGCCGTTCGCGCGCCGCTCGGCGGCGTTCTGCTGGCGAACGTCCTCGCCCCCGAGGTACACGTGGCCGTCCGTCACGGGGCGCAGCCCTGCCAGCACCTCGGCGAGCTCGAGCTGCCCATTGCCGCTCACACCGGCGATGCCGACGATCTCGCCCGACCGGACCGAGAGGTCCACTCCGGTGAGGGCGGGCAGCTTGCGGTCCGAGTCGGCCGTCACGTGCTCCAGCCGCAGGCGCTCCTCCCCGATGTGGGCCGCATCGCGGTCGACGCGCAGCAGTACCTCGCGGCCGACCATGGCCCGCGCGATCTCGGACGGGGACGTGCGCGCCGTCTCGAGCACGGCGGCATTGCGGCCCTGGCGCAGGACGGTCACCCGGTCCGAGATGGCCATGACCTCGTTCAGCTTGTGGGTGATGAGGATCACGGTCTTCCCGCCCGCAACCAGCCCGCGCAGGATCTCGAACAGTTCGTCCGTCTCCTGGGGCGTCAGGACCGCCGTCGGCTCGTCGAACACAAGGAGTCGCGAGCCGCGGAACAGGATCTTCAGCAGCTCGACGCGTTGCTGCAGGCCGACGGGCAGCATCCCGACCCGCGCGGTCGGGTCCACGATCAGCCCGAAGCGCTCGGAGAGCTCCCGGACCTCCCGAACGGAAGCGGCGCGGTCCAGCATGATCCCGCCGGGTTCCTGCCCGAGCACCACGTTTTCGGCGACCGTCATGACCGGCACGAGCTGGAAGTGCTGATGGACCATGCCGATCCCGGCGGCGATGGCGTCCCGAGGTCCGTGGATCCGGACTGCCTGTCCGTCGATCCGAATCTCGCCCGCGTCGGGGCGGATCAGCCCATAGAGGATGTTCATCAGGGTCGTCTTGCCGGCGCCGTTCTCCCCCACCACGGCATGGATCTCCCGGTCGAGGACACCCAGGTCCACGTGGTCGTTCGCGAGCAGCGTGCCAAACGCCTTGGTGATGCCTCGCATCTCCAGGTATGGGGCGCCGGTCCGGGCCAGCGACCCCCGGGGTCGCCCGTCGCGAACGCTGTCATTCGCCCACCTCGTACGGGACGCCGTCGGCGGCCGGTGGGACCGCTCGGCCCACGAACCCGGCCAGCGCCACGACGGTCAGCAGGTACGGCGTCGCCGACACCAGCTGGTCCGGGAACCCGGTTCCCTGCAGGTTGATGCCCAGCGACTGGCCGAACCCGAACAGCAGGCAGGCCAGGAAGGCGCCAATCGGATTCCACTTGCCGAAGATCATGGCCGCGAGCGCGATAAATCCGGCGCCGCTCGTCATGTTGTTGCTGAACGAGTGGGCCACGCTGAGCGCCAGGTAGGCGCCTCCGAGACCCGAGAGCAGACCGCTCAGGATCACGCAGAGATAGCGGATGCGGAACACCGAGATCCCGAGCGTGTCCGCCGCACGGGGGTGTTCCCCGACGGCGCGGATGCGCAGCCCGAGGCGAGTCCGAAAGAGGAACCACCAGACGATCGGGACGGCGAGGATCGACAGCCATACCACGATGTTCAGGTCGCCGACCACCTCGCCCACGAACGGGATGCCGTCGACCACGGGAATCTTCACGTCGGGGAGTGCCGGAATATTGGCCGGGGTGCCGTTGGTGGCGTAGAGGCGAAACATCAGGAAGCTCGTGAGGCCGAGGGCCAGCAGGTTGATCGCCATGCCGGACACGATCTGATTGGCCCGCAGGTGAATGGACGCCACGCCGTGGATCGCCGCGATCAGGCCGCCGCACAGCACCGAGGCCAGCGTCGCCAGCACGATGTCGTTGGTGGCGGCCGCGACCACCACGGAGAAGAAGGCGCCGACCAGCATCATGCCTTCCATGGCGATGTTGGTCACGCCCGACCGTTCGGAGATCACGCCGCCCAGGGCAGCCAGCGTGAGCGGGGCGGCGAAACGCAGCGTGCCGGCCCAGAGATCCGGCCTGGCAAAGACGGGCCCGAAGGTCCCGACGATGTCCATCAGCCGGCCACCTCGAGGACGCGCCGCAGCCCGCCTCTCTTCAGGATCCAGCGGACCAGCATCTCGGCTCCCACGAAGAAGAGGACCAGCGCCTGGAGTATCTGCACCAGGAACCCCGAGATGTTCGCGTTCGCTTGCATGGCGACCGAGCCGTGGATCATCGCGCCGTACAGCAGCCCGGCCAGGAAGATCCCGATCGCGGAGTTCTTGCCGACCAGCGCCACCGCGATCGCCTCGTAGCCATAGCCCGGTGAGAAGCTGTCGTACAGGCGGCCGCTGACCCAGACGGGGACCATGCCAGCGAGCCCGGCAAACGCACCGGCCAGGACCATCGCGATGACCAGCCGGCGGGCCACGTTGATGCCGCCGTACGCCGCGGCCTTCGCGTTGAAGCCCACGGCACGGATCTCGTACCCGAGCGGCGTCCGCCAGAGGATCCACGCGAACGCCATGCCAGCCAGGATCGTCACGAACAGGCTCGCGTTGAGCCTCGCGTTCGGCAGGATCGAGGACGGCAGGATGATCGGGAAGGCGGCCTGCGGGGGTATCGGACCAGACTCGGGCGTCCCGAAGGCGTTCCCCGGGGTCATCGGACCCGCCTCGAGCAACCAGTGGCTGATGTCGATCGCCACGTAGCTCAGCATCATCGTGGTGATGACTTCGTGCGCGCCCGTCCTCGCCTTGAGCAGGCCGGCGATCCCGGCCCATGCCCCGCCGGCAACCATCGCCGCGACCATGCACACGAGGATCAGCGCGAGGCCCGGCCAGCTCGAAAACGTCGTCGCCACCCACGTCGACGCGATGGCGCCCATGTACAGCTGTCCCTCGGCGCCGATGTTGAAGAGGCCGCAGCGAAAGGCGAACGAGACGGCGTAGCCCGCCAGGATCAGCGGGATCGACGAGATCAGGGTCTCCGAGATGTCGAACGGGGTTCCGACGGCCCCGACCAGCATCTGCTGGTAGGCCACGACCGGGTTGGACCCGCTGGCGAGGACGACCAGCCCTCCCACGATGATCGCGAGCACCACCGCGAGGACGGGGGTGACGCCCGACGCGAGGTACCGCATCACGCGGCTCGGGGGGACCTGGATCTGTGCGGTGGCGACGCTCACGGCATGTCCCCTGGGTACATCGATCGGGGCGGGCCGGCGTGAGCCAGACCCGCCCCGATCGCGCTACTCGATACCGGTTGGACTACTTGGGGATGGTCGTCGGCGGGACGATCGCCCCACTCTTGATCTGGTCCTCCACGGCCTGGACCTGGGCGACGATGTCCGCCGGCACGACGCTGTTCGGCGGCGCGAAGCCGGTCGCGTTGTTCTGGAGGGTGAACTCGTTGTCCCCGCCCTTGAACGTGTTGTTCAGGAGGTTCTGGATGGTGAGGAAGACGGCGACGTCGACCTTCTTGATCGCGCTCGTGATGATCGTCGCGGGCGCAACGTAGTTCTGGTCCGCGTCGACGCCGATGCCGTAGACACCCTGCTCGACCGCGGCCTGCAGGTAGCCGAGGCCACTCGCGCCGGCCACCTGGAAGAGGATCGAGGAGCCGCGCGAGATGTGGTTGAGGCCGAGGCTCTTGGCGACCGTCTGGTCGGTGAACGACTGCGAGTAGCCGCCGAGGATCGTGATCGACGGATCGGCCGCCTTGGCACCGGCGATGTACCCGGCGATGTAGCGGTCGACCGGCGGGATGGAGAGGCCGCCCATCCAGCTGATCGTGTTGGTCGTGGCCTTGCCGATCTTGTTCTTCTCCAGCAGGCCGGCCATGTAGCCGACGGTGTAGCCCGACTCCTGCTCGTGGAAGAACAGGTTGGCCACGTTCGGCAGGTTGACGGTGTTGCCCTTGGCGTCAGCGGGCGCAGTGTCGATCGCGGCGAAGTGGACGCTCGGGTACTGCTTCGCGACGGTGTAGACGGCGTTCGCCATCAGGAACCCGACCGCGATGACCAGGTTGTCGCCCTTCTGGGCGAAGGCGGTCAGGTTCGGCACGTACTGCGACTGCTCGGACGACTGGATGACGTCCCCGGTCACGCCGAGCTGGCACTCGGCCTGCTGGAGGCCGAGGTACGCGAGGTGGTTGAAGCTCTTGTCGTTCAGGCCGCCAACGTCGGTGACGAGGCCGACCTTGAAGTTCGGGTTGTTCGCCACGCAGGCCGCCGCCGCGCTGGCTCCCGGGCTCATAACGGCCGCCGCCGAGGCGGGGGCCATGCTGGCGGGGGCCGCGGTGGCCGGGGCCATGCTGGCGGGGGCCGCGGTGGCCGGGGCTGCGGTAGCCGGGGCGGCGGTAGCCGGAGCCGTGGTGGCCGCAGACGAGCAGGCACCGAACAGGATCACAGCCATGGTTGCCATGGCGACGCCCACGCGTAACGTTCGCAACGGTCGTTCCTCCACTACCCGTCTGGTCCGGCAAACCGTCCGGATCGACGGCCTCCACCCGCCGGGGTTTGTCCCCAGGCGATGGTCTCCTCACGTCCGCCGGCTGCCACTCGCTCCGGCAACATCGACGGTGCGGCGCCAGTATGCACGCGCCCGAGAGACCCGTGCAATGCTTCGCTGCACGTGTCGAGCTGGGGTCGAACCATGCCCGACACGCGACCAAATGATGCGCGAGGAGACGACGGTGGGCGACGGGACGGGACCGGCTGATCGCCGGCGGGACGGTGCCGCCGGGGGATATGTGGCGGCCGGGGGAGATGTGGCGGCCGGGGGAGATGCTGGCGGCCGGGCAGCGCCGGGCCGAGCGGGATCGCGCATCGGAGGTCCTCGACCTCCAGGAGGGACGTGGCGACGTCGCGCTGGCGACGGCCGCCGAGGCACGCGCGCTCCTGGCGTCCGCGCGCCGGATCGCGATCGTCGGCGCCTCCCAGGATCCCATGAGGCCGTCGCACGGCGTGATGGCGTACCTGCTCGCCGCCGGGTACGACTGCGTGCCCATCAATCCATCCGTGCCCGAGGTGCTCGGGCGGACGGCGTACCCGGACCTCGCATCGGCCGTCGCGGTCGGCGGTACGGTTCGACATCGTGGACGTCTTCCGTCGTCCGGAGACGGTCCCCGAGGTGGCGCGGCAGGCAGTCCAGACCAGGGCGGGGGCGCTCTGGATGCAGCTCGGGGTCGTCAGCTGGGAGGCCGCCCGGCTCGCGGCTGCGGCCGGGATGCCCGTGGTGATGGACCGCTGCACGAAGATCGAGCACCACGCGACGCAGGACGCGCGGCGCTGAGCTCGCGCGGCCTGGAGGCCGCTCGGGCCGGCGTCCGCTGCCTAGCGGACGACGAAGCCGGCCAGGATCGCCACGATTCCGACAACGCCCGCCACGATCCACGGCTGGGCGCGGCGGCGGAGCTCGGCCTCCATGAGATCCGCGCTGGACCCGCCTCGTTCCGTGGGCCGGCCTCGCCACGTCTCGTAGCGGCGGATGTTGTCCTGCTGGCTCCGCATCGCCTGATAGCGGCGCCAGTACGGCATTCCGCGGATGTACGCGGCCGCCACGAGTACGGCCCCGGCGATCCACAGGACGACGTTCACGGCGCTCACGCTCGCACCCACTGGCCGCGATCACCCGCCACTGGGCGCCCCCCGTTGCCGGGATGATCCGCCGCCGGGCGCCACCCGTTGCCGCGATCGCCGGCCCGCAGGCGTCTCCGGTGACACCCCCGGCAGGCCGTCACCCTTCGTTCTCCAGCCGCTGGCGGACCAGCCGCTGCACGACTCCGGCGTTCGCCCGTCCTCGCGTGGCCTTCATGACCTGTCCGACCAGGAACCCGAGAGCCTGCTGCTTGCCCGCGCGGTAGTCCAGGACGGCGCCCTCGTTCGCGGCGAGGACGGCGTCGATCGCAGCCGCCAGCGAGTCCTCGTCGGAGATCTGGCTGAGGCCGCGCTCCGACACGATCCGTTCAATGGGCTCGCCGGTCTCGACATGCCGCCCGAAGACCTCCTTGGCGTTCGTACCCGATAGGCGCCCATCCTCCACCATCTCCACCAGGCGCACAAGCTGGGCGCCGGACGCGCGGCCGCCATCGGCGCGCGCCTTGACAATGCGCGGATACTCGCCGGTCACCCAGTTCGCCAGCGCCTTGGGCGTGGGCGGCACGGCGGGCGTGGGCGGGACAGCAGGCCCGGCCGGCACGCCGGGCGCCTGACTCCGGACCGCCGCCAGCGCGTCCTCGAACAGGGCGCTGACCGCCTGGTCGGCCACGATCACCGCGGCGTCGTACGGCGACAGGCCCAGCGCCGAGACGTATCGCGCCCGCCGCGCCGACGGCAGCTCCGGGAGCGACGACCGGATCGCCTCGAGCCACGCCGGGTCGGTGCGCAGCGGTGGCAGATCCGGCTCCGGGAAGTACCGGTAGTCGTCGGAGTCCTCCTTGATCCGCATCGTGTACGTCTCGTTGCGCACGTCGTCCCAGCCGCGCGTCTCCTGCACGAGCGCCTCGCCGACCTCGAGCGCGCGCGTCTGCCGCTCGATCTCGTGCGCGATGGCCCGCTCCACGGCGCGGAACGAGTTCATGTTCTTGACCTCGGTCCGCGTGCCGAACGCGTCGGACCCGGCCGGCCGGATGGACACGTTCGCCTCGACCCGCATCTGGCCGTTCTCCATCTCCGCGTCCGACGCGCCGACCGCGCGAAGCAGGAGCCGGAGCTCCTCGGCGTACCGCCGCGCCTGCTCCGCCGTGCGGACGTCCGGCTCCGTGACGATCTCCATGAGGGGAAGCCCGGAGCGGTTGAAGTCCACCAGGCTGATTCGCCGTCCGAGCTCGTCGGTCGTGTGCTGCAGCCGCGCGGTGTCTTCCTCGAGGTGCGCGCGCCGGATGCGGACCGTGAACGGCCCCGCACTGGTGTCGAACGTGAGGCGACCGTTGGAGGCGAGCGGCAGGTCGTACTGGCTGATCTGGTAGCCCTTGGGGAGGTCGGGGTAGAAGTAGTTCTTGCGATCCCAGCGCGTCACCGACGCGATCTCCGCCTCGAGGGCGATCCCCGTCGCGAGGACCAGCTCCACGGCCCGCCGGTTGATCACGGGAAGGACGCCCGGCATGCCCAGGCAGACGGGGCAGGTGCGGCTGTTGGGGCCCGCATCGCGCAGGTCGGTCGAGCAGGCGCAGAACATCTTGGAGGCGGTGCGCAGCTGCGCGTGCACCTCGATGCCGATCACCGCCTCCCAGCGGGTGGCGCTCGCGGCCGCCGGCGTGTCGACTGCGGCCTCAGCCATCACGGCGGCCATCTCCCGTACGGGCCACGAACCGCTCCATCCGCACCAGCGCCTCCTCGAGCTGCTCGTAGCTCGTCGCGTAGCACGCCCGCACGTGGCCCGCGCCGGACGGCCCGAACGCATCGCCCGGCACCACCGCGACGTGCTCCTCGAACAGCAGCCGCTCGGCGAACTGGTCGCTGGTCAGGCCCGTGCCGCTGATATCGGGAAACGCGTAGAAGGCCCCGCGCGGATCCGGCGTGGGGAGGCCGATGCGGTTGAGCCCGGCCACGAACATCCGGCGCCGCCGGTCGTACTCGGCCAGCATCCGCTCGACGTCGGGCTCGGCCTCGCGAACCGCCACGACGGCCGCGTCCTGGGCCGTCGTCGGCGCGCACATGATCTGGTACTGGTGAACCTTGAGGATCCCCTCGAGCAGGTCCCGCGGCGCGCAGACGTATCCAACGCGCCAGCCGGTCATGGCGTACGCCTTCGAGAAGCCGCCGATGAGCACGGTGCGCTCCCGCATGCCGGGGAGGCTCGAAATCGGCTCGTGGCGGTGGCCGCCGTAGACCAGGCGGTCGTAGATCTCGTCGCTGACCACGAGCAGATCGTGGCGCCGGGCGATGTCCGCGAGGTCCCGCAGCACGTCCGGGGGCAGGACGGCGCCCGTGGGGTTGCACGGGTACCCCAGGAACAGCACCTTGGTCCGCGACGTGACCCGCCGCTCCACTTCCCCCGGGTCGAGCGCGAACCCGTCCGACGCCCGCGTCGGCACGTGCACGGTCGTGCCGCCGGCAAAGACGACCGCCGGCATGTACGCCACGTACGAAGGCTCGTGCAGCAGCACTTCGTCTCCGGGGTCGACGAGCGCGGTCATGGTCGCGGCGACCGCTTCGGAGGCGCCGACCGTGACCAGGATCTCCGCGGCCGGGTCGTAGGCGACGCCGTACCGTCGCTCGAGGTTGCCGGCGATGGCGCGCCGCAGCTCGAGCGTCCCGAAGTTGCTCGTGTAGTGGGTGCGGCCGGCCTCCAGGGACCGCACCCCGGCTCGGACGACCGCCTCGGGCGTCGTGAAGTCGGGCTCTCCCACGCCCAGCGAGATGACCTCGGGCATCGTCGCGATCACGTCGAAGAACTTGCGGATCCCCGACGCCGGCACGGCCGACATGCGGACCGCCAGGCGCGAGCGCGCTGGCCGGCGACTCGGGGGCCCCGGCTTCGGCGGCCGCGGCTTCCGTGGACGTGAGTTCGGTGGAGGTGGACATCGCTCGATCCTCCCGATCAGGCCGGCAGGGCCGGCGCAGGCAGGCGTGGCGCGGGGGTGGCCGGGTCGGCCAGCAGGGGCAGGGCGGAGGGTTCCAGCCCTCGCCAGTCGGCGTCGGCGGTGATCGCTTCGTAGGCGCGCCCGATGCGGAGCACGCCCTCCTCGTCCCACGCGCGGCCGACGATCTGGAGTCCGACCGGCAACCCTTCGGACAGCCCGCACGGAACGGACATCCCCGGCAACCCGGCGACACTGACGGGCAGTGTCCACGCGTCCGCGAGGTACATCGAGACCGGGTCGGCGAGCCGCGCGCCGAGCGGGAAGGCGACGGTCGGGCTGGTGGGCGCGACGATCGCGTCCACGTCCTCGAAGGCCGCGTCGAAATCCGCCTTGATCAGCGTCCGCACCTTCTGCGCCTTGACGTAGTACGCGTCGTAGTACCCGGCGGAGAGGGCGTACGTGCCGAGCATGATGCGGCGCTTGACCTCGTCGCCGAACCCGGAGCCCCGGCTGGCCAGGTAGTTGGCCAGCACGTCGCCGTCGCGCACGGAGTGGCCGAAGCGGATGCCGTCGTAGCGGGCCAGGTTCGCCGAGGCCTCGGCAGGGGCGATGATGTAGTACGTCGCAAGGCCGTAGTCGGTGTGCGGCAGCGAGACGTCGACGATCTCCGCGCCGGCCGCCTCCAGCGCCCGGACGGCCTCGCGCAGCCGCGCTTCTACGCCGGGCTCCATGCCCGGCACGAAGTACTCGCGCGGCAGCCCGAGGCGCAGCCCGCGCAGCACGCGGGCCGCCGCGTCGTCGTCCTCGGGCAGGCTGGTCACGTAGTCCGGCACGGCGATGGGACTCGACGTCGAGTCGCGGCCGTCGCGCCCGGCGACGGTCTGCAGGAGCGCCGCCACGTCCCGTACGTCCCGCCCGAGCGCCCCGACCTGGTCGAGGGAGCTGGCGAACGCGATGATGCCGTAGCGGCTGACGCGGCCGTACGTGGGCTTCATGCCCACCACGCCGCACATGGCCGCCGGCTGGCGGATGGAGCCGCCGGTGTCGGTCCCGATCGCTGCGGCGCAGTGGTACGCGGCGACCGCGGCCGCCGAGCCCCCGCTGCTCCCCCCGGGCACCCGGTCGAGAGCCCACGGGTTGGCGGTGGGACCCCACGCCGAGTGCTCGGTCGAGGACCCCATGGCGAACTCGTCCATGTTGGTCTTGCCGAGCACGACTGCCCCGGCCGCCGCGATCCGCTCGGCGATGTGCGCGTCGAACGAGCCGACGTACCCCTCCAGGATCCGGCTGCCGGCGGTGGACGGCTGGCCCCGCGTGACGACGAGGTCCTTGAGCGCGACGGGGATGCCGAGCAGGGCGGGCAGGTCGGCCAGCGCGGCGGTGCCGGCACGGCGCGCCTCGGCGAGCCGCGCATCCGCGGCGTCGGCGGCGGCCCGGGCGCGAGCGTCGTCGAGGAAGAGCCACGCGTGCAGGCCGCGATCCGTCGCGTGCGCCAGCTCCAGGTGCGCGTCGACCACTTCGCGCGAGCTGTACTCGCCGGCGCGGAGGCCGCGCGCCATCTCGTGGGCGAAGAGGCGGGTCATGGCGCGACTCGTCACCGGCGCGGCCCCGGCCCGAGCGAGAAGCGTACCCGCCCGTGCATCAATCGGCGCCCTCGACGACGACCGGCACCACGAAGTAGTCGCCCTGCCGCTCGGGCGCGCCGGACAGCGCCTGGTCCGGCGTGAGCGACGCGCCGGGCACGTCCTCGCGCAGGATGTTCTCCAGCTCGATCACCTGGGCCGTCGGCGCGATCGCCGCGGTGTCGAGTTCCGACAGGACCAGGTACTGGTCGAGGATGTGGTTGAGCTGGCCCTCGAGCAGCGCCAGCTCGCCGTCCGTGAGCCCGAGGCGCGCCAGGAGCGCCACGTGCTCGACATCGGCGCGGGTGAGGGTCGCCATCCGGGCCATGATACCGGAGGCTGTTCGGCGGGCGACCCGGCGTCGGGGCGGGGAATCGCACACGGGTCGGACGGATTCGACGCCCGAAGCGCCGCAGTCCGCCCCGGACGCACGGTCGCCAGCGCGTCGTGAGCCGGAGGATGGAACCGCGCGAGGACACCGCACCGTCCAGGGTCCATGCATCGTCGACCGGCCGCATATCGCCCGCTCATCACCCTCCTGGCGCTGCTGCCCGTGCTGGCCTCAGCGTGCGGCGCCAGCACCCAATCGCCCTCCACCCCCGGTCCCGCCGGCATCTCGCTCGCGGTGGCGCACGTCCCGCGGGCGTCCACGTCCCCCTCCGACGCGGCGCCCGCGGCCGCGGCGATCGACTCGTTCGGGTTCGAGCTGTTCCGCCGACTCGCAACGGCCGGGGGGAATGCGGTCATCTCGCCCACCAGCGTCGCGATCGCGCTGGCCATGGCGGAGGCCGGAGCAAGGGGCCAGACCGCCGACCAGATGGCGGCCGTGCTCCACGGCGCCGGATCCGGCACGGGCGCGGCCATCAACGCGCTCGACCAGGCGCTGGCGGCGCGCAACGGCACGTTCAAGGACGCCGACGGGAAGGACCTCACGGTGTCCCTGCAGACCGCGAACGCGACGTTCGCCCAGGCCGGCATGCGCATCGAGCCGTCGTACCTGGACGCCCTGGCCTCGAGCTTCGGGGCCGGGCTGCGCCTGGTGGACTACCGCCGCGACCCGGAAGGCGCGCGCCTGCTGATCGACGCCTGGGTGAAGGAGCAGACCGCCGGCCGCATCCCGGAACTGCTCTCACCCGGCGTCCTGGACAGCCAGACGCGGATGGCGCTGGTCAACGCGGTCTACCTGAAGGCTCCCTGGCAGTTCGCGTTCGACACCTCGAGCACCGCGCCGGCGCCCTTCACCCGCCCGGATGGGTCGACGGTGGACGTGGAGACGATGTCGCGCGGCGGGCTGGACGTCGGCTATGCGGAGGGGCCTGGATGGCGGGCCGTCGAGCTGCCCTACGTCGGCGGTTCCCTGGCGATGACGATCGTGGTCCCCGACGACCTGGCCGCGTTCGAGCGCACGCTCGACGGGAGCGGGTTCGCCCGGATCGTCGGGTCGCTGGCGCCGCGGGCCGTGGACCTGTGGCTGCCCAGGTTCGGCGCCCGGACCGCCGCGGACCTGTCCGGGCCCCTGTCGTCGCTGGGGATGCCCCTCGCGTTCGACCCGAACGCCGCCGACTTCTCGGGGATCACCACCGAGGAGCGGCTGTTCATCTCCGCCGTGGTGCACCAGGCCAACATCGACGTCGACGAGAAGGGGACGGAGGCCGCTGCCGCCACCGCTGTCGTCATGGCCGCGACGGCGATGCCGGTCGACACGGTGACGTTGCGGGTGGATCGCCCGTTCCTCTTCGCCGTCCGCGACGTGCCGACGGGGGCGATCCTCTTCCTCGGTCAGGTTGCGGACCCGTCCGCAGGCGACTGAGCGAGGCGCCTACCCCGGTTCGCCGGCCAGCAGGCCCCGGAACGCGTCCTCGTCGAGCACCGGCACACCCAGCTCCTGCGCCTTCGCGAGCTTCGAACCCGCGTTCTCGCCGGCCACGACGTAGTCCGTCTTCCGCGACACCGACCCGGCGGGATGGCCTCCCGCGGCGCGGATCGCCTCCTCCGCCTCCTGCCGGCTGAACCCGGAGAGCGTCCCGGTGACCACGATCGTCCTGCCGGCCAGGGCTCCCGCGTCGGCCGTCGCACCGGCTGCCCGGGCCGCGCGCGGTGCAGGGCGCTCGGCCTCGACTCCCGCGGCGACCAGGTCGTCGAGGACGCGGCCGGTCGCGTCGTCGGCGAAGTACCGCGCGATCGTGTCGGCCACGACCGTCCCGACGCCCGGCACCTCCTGGAACCGCTCGGGAGCCTCGCGCGCCGTGTCGCGCAGTGCGCGGGCCACGCGGGCCGTCCATCCGCCGGGGCCGCCCATCTCTGCATCGGGTCCCGGCGGCCAGGACGCGGCGGCCCAGCCGGCGAGGTCGACGGCCGTCTGTTCGCCGACCTGCGGAATGCCCAGGGCGTTGAGGATGCGGGAGAGGGGGCGCCGCCGCGAGCGCTCGATCGCGTCCACGAGGTTCTGCGCGCTCTTCCGCGCGAACCGGTCGAGCGTCTCGACGTCCTGGACCCGGAGCCGGTAGAAGTCGCCGCGGCTGTGGATCATGCCGCGCTGCAGCAACTGCTGCAGGACCGCCCATCCGGCACCCTCGATGTCCATGCCACCGCGCCCGGCGAAGTGCGCATACTCCTGGGCCACCCGCGCGGGGCACGCCGGGTTCGGGCAGTAATGCCGCACGGCGCCCTCGTCGCGGACCACCGGCGTGTCGCACACGGGACACCGCTCGGGCATCTCGAAGACACGCTCATCGCCGGCCCGCCGCTCCACGAGCGGCCGGACCACCTCCGGGATCACGTCACCGGCCTTCTGCAGGATCACCCGATCGCCGATCCGGATGTCCTTGCGCCGGACCTCGTCGAGGTTGTGCAGCGTGGCGCGGGAGACGGTCGACCCGGCCACCTTGGCGGGAGCCAGGTGGGCGACCGGAGTGAGGGTCCCCGTGCGCCCCACGTAGGCGACGATGTCCTCGACGACGGTCTCGACCTGCTCCGGCGGGAACTTGTACGCGATCGCCCAGCGGGGCGCGCGCGCGACCATCCCGAGCCGGCGCTGCTGGTCGAAGCGGTCCACCTTCACGACCACGCCGTCGGTCTCGTACGCCAGGCCGTGCCGGGCCTCGCGCCAGCGCTCCAGGAAGCGCAGCACCCCGTCGATGTCCAGGCCTGCCTGGTGGTTCGGCTCGACGGCAAAGCCCAGCGATGCCAGGCGCTCGAGCGCCTCCGACTGCGACGAGCCGGGCGCCGACTCCTCGATCAGCTGGTACGCCCAGAACGCGAGCCGGCGGCCGGCCGTCACGGCCGGGTCCAGCTGCCGGAGCGATCCCGCCCCGCTGTTCCGCGGGTTCGCGTAGAGCGGCAGGCCGGCCTCCTCGCGCTCGGCGTTGATGCGCGCGAACTCGCCCCGGGGCATGTAGACCTCGCCGCGCACCTCGACGTCGAGCGGCTCCCGGAGAGCCGTCGGGATCGTGGAGATCGTGCGCAGGTTGGGCGTCACGTCCTCGCCGGTCGTGCCGTCGCCGCGGGTCGCGCCGCGAGCCAGGCGTCCCTGCTCGAACCGCAGGCTGACCGCGAGCCCGTCGATCTTCAGCTCCACCACGTAGCGAAGCTCGGGAGTCGGCTCGGGCGCCGGCGGCAGGCCCAGCCCGCGACGGACGCGGGCGTCGAACGCCCGAAGCTCGTCCTCGCCGAACGCGTTCGACAGCGACAGCATCGGCCGCTCGTGCCGCACCTCGGCGAACCGGCCGGCCGGGACCGCCCCCACCCGCTGGGTCG
The DNA here is from genome assembly GCA_963759135.1 of uncultured Chloroflexia bacterium. GTDB lineage: Bacteria > Chloroflexota > Limnocylindria > Limnocylindrales > CSP1-4 > JAJYNJ01. The sequence goes on from CAVWXU010000029.1 coordinate 30,099, forward strand.
GCGAGTCGGAGGTCCGCAGCTCCGGGTGCGCCTCCTCCAGTCCCACCAGCTCGCGCATCAGCGCGTCGTACTCGGCGTCGGACAGCTCCGGTGCGTCCTCGACGTAGTACTGGCGGTTGGCGCGCTCGATCTGCTCGCGCAGGTCCGCGACGCGGACCGCGGCCTCGTCGGTGCCGTCCATGGCGGCTATGGTACGGGCGTGCGGACGGCGATCCACCGGGTCGATGTGACCCACGACTTAAGGAGCAACCATGACCGGCTCTTCCACCCAGGGAATCAAGACCGTGCTGCATCCCGTGTCCGACCTGGCGAAGGCCAAGGCGGTGTACACCGCCCTGCTCGGTGTACCGCCGCAGACCGACGGGCCCTACTACGTCGGCTTTGACGCCGCGGGCCAGCACATCGGGCTGGTGCCGGGCGGTGGACCGCAGGGCATGACCACGCCGGTGGCCTACTGGCACGTGCCGGACATCGCGGCGAAGCTGGCCGAGGTGACCGCTGCCGGTGCCACCCTGAAGGACCCCGTGCGCGACGTCGGTGGCGGCCGCCTGGTGGCCACCGTCACCGACCCCGATGGCAACGTCCTCGGGCTGATTCAGGACCGATAGACGCCCGCCCCCGCTCCCGCGCTCAGCGTGCGAGGCTGCTCGACCGGCTTCGGCACCTGACCGAGGCCCTCGCGGACGACTACTCCAGCAACTCCAGGTTCGCCATGCTGGCCAGGAGCACCTTGACGCCGCGATCCGGGAACGCCACGGTGACCTCCTCGTCGTCGCGGGTCAGCCTTGAGCTGACCACCCTGCCTTCCCCGAACGCCGCGTGACGCACCCGGTCCCCGTCGCGGTACCTGCGCTCGCCGGGAACGATGGGCCGGGACGCCGGACGGGCGGGCGAGACGAGCGGCGCCGGTGCGCTGGCGTGCGGCGGCGTCCGGGGACCTGACCCGTAGTAGGACGCGCGTCGCGCGTCCAGGTCCCGCGACGGCCGGAAGGGCGTGCCGTCCGGCGGTGCTCCGGGCGGCGGCGCGAACCCGCCGCCGGGCGGCAGGTGGCGCGGCCCGATCGGACGCTGGATGGTTCGTTCGCGGCCGTCGGCGGTTCGCCTGCGGGAACGTCCCTCGCGATCCCGTCCAAACACGGCGTCGAGGTCCAGGATTCCGCCAGTCCGCTCCGCCGGCGGGCGCTGGTCGTCGTCGAGGTCCTCGTCCATCGCCACCAGCCGTGGCCCGTGCAACAGCCCCGGCGGGATCTCGAGCAGGAAACGGCTCGGGATCGCGAAACCGCCCCGCCCGAACGTGACGCGCGACGCCGCGTGGGTGAGGTACAGCCGGTGCATGGCCCGTGTCATTCCCACGTACGCGAGCCGCCGCTCTTCGGCCATCTGCCGCTCATCGTCGAGCGAGCGGCTGTGCGGCAGCACGCCCTCCTCCATCCCGGCCATGAACACCACCGGGAATTCGAGCCCCTTCGCCGCATGCAGCGTGATCAGGGTGGCCGCGTCGGCGCCACGCTCGTACGTGTCCTGGTCCGCGACCAGCGCCGTCTCCTCGAGGAGCCGGTCGAGCGCGTCCTCCGGCGACATGTCCGCGTACCGCTCGACGACCTCGCGCAGCTCGAGCAGGTTCGCCCAGCGCTCCTCGCCCTCCGCCGTTCCGTCGTGCAGCATGGCCCGGTAGCCGGACTGTTCGAGCGCCTCGTCGAGCAACTGCGGCAGCGGCATGATGCCGACCCGCGCGCGAAGGCGACCCACCAGCCCGCCGAAGTCGGACAGCGCGTTCCGCGCCCGGGCGACGAGGACCGGCGACTCCGAGGCCGCGAGCACCGCCTCCCACGTGTTGCCGCCACGCGCCTCCGCGAGCCGACGGATCTCCTCGACCGTCTTCTGGCCGATGCCGCGCGGCGGCACGTTGAGGACCCGCTCGAACGCGACCCGGTCGTGGTCGTTGCGCAGCACGCGCAGGTAGGCCAGCGCGTCCTTGACCTCGCGGCGCTGGTAGAACCGGGTGCCGCCGACCAGCTGGTACCGCAGCCCCCAGCGCAGGAACGCCTCCTCGATCGGCCGGCTCTGCGCGTTGGTCCGGTACATCACCGCGATGTCGCGCAGCGCGTACGGCCGCTCGTCGCCCTCGTCGGCGCGCCACGCCGTCACCGAGCCGCGCGCCCCGCGGCCCTGGACCAGGGCGTCGAGCTGCCGGGCGATCCAGTCGGCCTCCTCGTCCTCCGAGTCGGCCTCGAACCGCTCGATCAGCACGCCCTCGGGGTTGGCGGTCCAGAGCTTCTTGTCGGTCCGCTCGGCGTTCCGGGACACGACGGCATGCGCGGCGTCCAGGATCCGTTGCGTGGACCGGTAGTTCTGCTCGAGCTTCACGACGGTCGCGTCGGGATAGTCGCGCTCGAAGTCCAGGATGTTGCGCAGGTCCGCGCCGCGCCAGCTGTAGATGCTCTGATCGTCGTCGCCCACCACGGCCAGGTTGCGGCGCTTCGCCGCAAGGTGGCGAATCCACAGGTACTGGGCCCGGTTCGTGTCCTGGTACTCGTCGACGTGGACGTAGCGCCAGCGATCCTGGTAGCGGGCGAGCACGTCGGGCGCCTGCTCGAACAGGCGCAGGCCGTCAAGCAGGAGATCGTCGAAGTCCAGCGCGTTGGCCTCGCGGAGCCGCGCCTGGTAGCGACGGTAGGCCTTCGCGGCAAGCCGTTCGTGGTACGTGTGCGAGGCCTGCTCCGCCTCGTCCGGCCCGACCAGATCGTTCTTCCAGCGCTCGACCTGTGCGAGGACGGCCTGGGGGCGCGTGTCGCCGGTGCCCGGCAGGTCGAGGTCGCGCAGGACCTGCCGCATCAGGCTCACCTGGTCGTCCTGGTCGTAGATCGTGAACCGCTGGTCGACCCCGATCGCGGTGCCGTCGCGGCGCAGCACGCGCGCACAGAGCGCGTGGAACGTCCCCATCGCCACATCGCGGCCGGCTTCGCCGACAAGCCCGAGGATCCGCTCGCGCATCTCGGCGGCGGCCTTGTTGGTGAAGGTCACGGCCAGGATGTGCCACGGCCGAACCCCGCGCACGCCGACGAGGTACGCGACGCGGTGGGCGAGGACGCGGGTCTTGCCGGAGCCGGCGCCGGCCAGGATCAGCAGCGGACCGTCGGCGGTCGTGACGGCGCGCGCCTGCTCGGGGTTCAGGCGCGCCAGGATCTGCGCCTCGAGCTCGGCCCGGCGGGGGTCTGGCCCGAACGATGCGGTGTCGTCCAGATCGCCCTCCGCCGGCGAGGCGGCCGGCCACGGCTCGCCCGCAGGCCACGGCGGCTCGCCCACCGGCCAACGCGGCTCTTCCGCAGGCCGCGACGGCTCGCCCGCAGGCCGCGGCGGCTCGTTGTGCGAGGGGGAATGCTCACCGGGCCATTCTAGGAAGCAACCCGCCGATCGACCGCAGGTCGCCGCGAGCGCGCCGGCGGCGTCGCGGCCTACGCAGTTCTTCCGATTGCGGGATCGACCCGCGCGCGCGCACAGTCGGCTGTCTCAGCGGCGTCTGTCGACTCCGGCTCGGGCGGACCGCGTGGCGCTGCGATCAGCATCGCGGGAGGACGACATGGGGAACGGGATCGAGCCCCTTCGCACGATCAGGTCCCGGTTGCAGGAGCGGGATGACACCCTGACTCGCTCCCTCGAACTGCTGGAGCACGAACGCGAGATCGTCCGCCGCGAGCTCGGGCTGGTCAACGAACTGACCACCCTCGAGGAGCAGCGGGTCGCGGCCGACGCCCCGGGTGAGCCGCCCACCGCCCTGGTGCCCGGGCCGGCGCCGGCGGTCGCGCCGGAGCCGGCGGTCGAGCCGCAGCCGGCGGTCGAGCCGCAGCCGGCGGTCGAGCTGGAGCCGGCGCGAGTCCCGACCGGCCTCGCGGAGCCTCAAATCGAGCCGGCTGCCGCCTCCGTGTCTGTTCCACAGCCAGTTGTCGCGGTGGAACCTCACCTGGCGCTCTTCGCGGCGGAACCCGAGCCGGCGCTCGTCGCGGCGGAACCTCAGCTGGCGACTCGTCGCCGAAGCGCTGTCCGACCGGTCGGTCCTTGTCGAGGCGTTGTCCGAGGTGGCGCCGACGCCGGAGGCCCAGGCCGAGCCGGCGTCCGACGCAGAACCGGTGCGTGAACCGGTGTCGGCGGGCAACGTCGCTCTCCTCCGGCGCGTCGAGAAGCTCGAGCGCTTGCGCGAGACTCTCAGGAACGATTCAACAGCGCTCGGTCGTGCGCCCACTGAGCTCCGCGGCGTCATGCTGCGCGACGTACCCGCGCCGAGCGAACACGTCCCTGCGCGTCTCGACGCCCGCTCCTCGCCTGTACCGGTCAGCCAGTCCGAACCCTGGACAGCCCGGCTCGCGCCTCGCTCGAGCGGTTCGTCCGACACAGTGCTCGACTCCGGGCGATACGCGGGCTGGTCGCTGGGACAGATCGCCCGGAACGACCCCGACTTCCTGCAGAAGTTCTCCTGGACGCCGGCCGGCCGCCGGTATCGCACGGAGATCGATGCGCTGCTGACTCCGATCGCACGGACGGCGACTGCGGTGGCCGACCCGGTCCGGTCGGGTCGCTCTCGCCGCTGAACGAACTCTCGCCGCTGAACGAAGCGACGATCGGCGGCCGTCAGCCGCCCTGCGAAGCGCGAGAGCCGGGCACTCTCGAGGGAGACCCGGCTCTCGGTCTGTTCTCGGCGGGGCGTCCGCGCCGGCGGACGCCGATGGACGCGACGGTCCTTGCGGACCCTAGTAGTCCATGTCGTGATCGTGGCCGCCGCCCGCGGCCGCTTCCTTCTTCTCCGGCAGGTCGGTGATGAGCGTCTCGGTGGTGAGCACCATGCCCGCGATCGAGGCGGCGTTCTGGAGGGCCGAGCGGGTCACCTTGAGGGCATCCACGATGCCCTTGGCGAACATGTCGCCGTACTCGCCCTGGAGGGCGTCGTAGCCATGGCCGGCGGCCATGGCACGCACCGCGGCGGTGACGACGGAGCCCTCCGCGCCGGCGTTCTGGGCGATCTGGCGGATGGGCGCCTCGAGGGCCCGCCGCACGATCGTCACGCCGACCTGCTCGTCGCCCGCGAGATGGAGCGCGTCGAGCGCCGGGATCGCCTGCAGCAGGGCCGTGCCGCCGCCGGCCACGAGGCCCTCCTCGATGGCCGCCCGGGTGGTGGAGAGGGCATCCTCGATGCGGTGCTTCTTCTCCTTCAGCTCCACCTCGGTGGGCGCGCCGACCTTGATGACGGCCACGCCGCCGGAGAGCTTGGCCAGGCGCTCCTGGAGCTTCTCGCGGTCGTAGTCGGAGGTGGTCTCCTCGATCTGCGCCTTGATCTGGCTCATGCGGCCCTTGATCTCGGCGGGCTGGCCGTTGCCCTCGACGATGGTGGTGTCGTCTTTCGTGGCGACGATGCGGCGGGCCCCGCCGAAGTCCTCGGGCACCACGCTCTCGAGCTTGCGGCCGAGCTCCTCGCTGATCACGTTGCCGCCGGTCAGGATGGCCAGGTCGCGCAGCATCTCCTTGCGCCGATCGCCGAAGCCGGGGGCCTTGACGGCCAGGACGTTGAGCGTCCCGCGCAGCTTGTTGACGACGAGCGTGGCGAGCGCCTCGCCGTCGACGTCCTCGGCCACGACGAGGAGGGGCTTGCCCAGGGCGACGGCCTTCTCGAGGGCCGGGAGCAGGTCCGCGATGGCCGAGATCTTCTTGTCGGTGACGAGGATGGCGGCGTTCTCGAGGACGGCCTCCATCTGGTCGGCGTTGGTGACGAAGTAGGCCGAGATGTAGCCCCGGTCGAACTGCATGCCCTCGACGTATTCCTTGTCGAGGCCGATCGACTGGCCCTCCTCGACCGTGATCACGCCGTCCTTGCCGACCTTGTCCATGACCTCGGCGATCAGCTCGCCCACGGCGGGATCCGCCGCGCTGATGGAGGCCACGTTGGCGATGTCCTCGCGCGTGGCGACGGGCCGGGCGTTGCGCTTCAGCTCCTCGACGACGCAGGCGACGGCCTTCTCCACGCCGCGCTTGACGATCATCGAGTTGGCGCCGGCGGTGACGTTCCGGAGGCCCTCGGTCACGAGGGCCTGGGCCAGCACGACCGCGGTCGTGGTGCCGTCGCCGGCCACGTCGTCGGTCTTGGTGGCGACCTCACGGACGAGCTGGGCGCCCATGTTCTCGAACGGCTCGTCGAGCTCGATGTCGCGCGCGATCGTCACCCCGTCGTTGGTGATCGTGGGCGCGCCGTACTTCTTGTCGAGCACGACGTTGCGGCCCTTGGGGCCGATGGTCACCTTGACCGCGTCGGCGAGGCGGTCGACGCCCTTCTTGAGGGATCGGCGCGCCGACTCGTCGAACTCCAGTTGCTTTGCCACGTGCGGTGTGACCTCCTGGGAAAGCGAACGGCCGGGCCCCGACGGGTCCGGCCTCCGACGGGCGGCCGGCGCAGGGCCGGCCTAGCCCTCGACGATGGCGAGGACGTCCTTCTGGCTGACGATGAGGAGCTCCTCCCCGTCGAGCTTGAACTCGGTGCCGGCGTACTTGGCGTAGAGGACCTTGTTGCCCTTCTTGAGGTCCATCGCCTCGCGCGTGCCGTCATCGAGGATGCGGCCCGGCCCGACGGCGATGATCGTCCCTTCCTGGGGCTTCTCCTTGGCCGTGTCGGGCAGGACGATGCCCGACTTGGTCATCTCCTCGCGGGGCGTCGGCTTGACGACGACGCGGTCACCGAGGGGGCGGAGC
>CAVWXU010000030.1:0-22636 GCA_963759135.1 uncultured Chloroflexia bacterium
GTGCGCCAGCGCCAGGCCGGATGCGCCGAGCGCCAGGCCAGCGGCCATCGCGCACGCCGCGACCACGCGGATAAATCTGCGCATGGATATGCCTTTCTCGTGACCGCCCGTCGGCGGCAACGGCTGGTCGGGCTCGACTTACCGAAGCCGCGGGCCTCGTCCGTGACAGGGGCGGCGCAGATCTCGACCTATTGATCAGGCGATCAGCGGGGGCGCCCTTCCGGCCATCCGGCGGCCGAGGATAGAGGCGGCGGGGCGGCGCCCAGTCAACGCCAGGCGACGCCGAGCGGAGGGCGCGCGGAAGCGCCGTCGGGCGATGGCTGCCCGCGCGCCTGGAGGGCCGCCATGCGCAGTGCGAAGAGGCCGGCCACGGTCGCGATCGCCAGGGCAACGAGCCCGACGACCGGCACGGTGACCGGGTACTCCGCCGAGTAGAGCACGCCGAGCAGCGGGAGCGGGAGGCCGGCCAACGCGTGCTCCAGGTTCTCCTGCACGACGAGCAGGGCGGCGCTGAGCGGCCCGATCACAGCCCCGGCGGACGATGGCGCGGGCCAGAGCCCGCCGGACGAGCGCGCCCGGCTGGCTGCGACCGGCCTCCAGGGCATGCAGGCGGGCGAGGCCCCAGAGCCGCCAGGTCGCGGCGGGAGGAGGGCGCCTCCGAGGGCGAGGACGGTCGTACCCATGCCCCACCGGGCGTCATTCCCGTGGAGCCGCCCCTCCACTGGCCCGTAGGTGAGGAGGAAGCTCAGGTTGTGGGCGAGCACCAGCGCGACCGCCGTGAGGGCGGCGCACATCGCGAGCTGAGGGACGCGAGCCAGCACGCTCGGATGGTAGTGGAACCCGACGCCGACGAGTCGTGGGCCACTGGAGGCGACCGCGCCCGGTCCCGAGTTGCCGATGGCGCCGGGGTTGTCGGGCAGAGGCGGGCCGGCGACCCACGCCCCGGCGGGGGACTCGCTGACCGCCAGAGGGGCGCGGCATTCGCCGCCGGCGCCGCCGGCCGTAGCCGAGCAGTCCTGGCCGAACGCCACGAGCCGGGAACCGAGGACGCCCGGCCAAGAAGTGCGGCGTGGTGGTGAGCGCCGCGGTCGACGGTCCCGTGGTCCAGTGCAGGCCATCTGCCCACTGCCAGGCCAAGCCCGGCCCCTTGGCCTCCCGTACGCGACGGCCACGACCCCCGGACCACCCGCGAGGACATCATTCAGCGCCGCGCCCTGCCCAGGCGACGAGGCGACGCGATGCCAGCCCGTTGCCCGGACCCCGCCTGTCGGGGCGGCGGACGCCGGCGCGGGCGGAGCCGATTGCCTCGCACAGGCAGCCGCGAGGACGGCCGTGGTGGTGTCAAACGTGACGCCGGGACGGTATCGAGACGACATTTCGGGCTCCCTTCTTCCACGCCTCAGGGGCGGCGCAGCCACCGGGCCGGCATGCAGAGATCGGAATCCGTCAGGCCACCATCACCCGGCCGCCACTTGCAGAACACCATGGCGCTCGTGCTGTCTGCTGACGGTCGCATCGACGGCCCGTGCACTGGCGCCCATGCATTGCGGCTCCCTTCTTTGACAGCCTCGGGCGCGGCAGTGGTGCCGATGAGCTTGGGCGCGTGAGGCTGATCCCGAGGAGGGCGGCATGAGCCGCCGCCTGGACCTGCCTGCGATGATCCTGGCGCCCGTCAACTCGATGTCCCGAGGGTCAGGGTGCCGAGGATCGGCAGGAAGGCGGCTCGAGCGGCTGCCTCGCCGCCATTGGCCGAGTACCACTGGAGGACGACGCCGCTCGTTCCATCGACCAGGAAGGCGTTGATGAAGGATCGACTGCTGGCATTGGATACCTGGGTCGCCCCGATCGAAGGACAAGGTTCAGGGAGGAGGAGCACCTCGCGTCCCGCCACCTGCACCGTCTGAGTGGCCGCCGCCTGCGGGCACATGCGTTCTCCGCCGAGGACCGCGATGCCATTCTGGACACTGGACGCCTCGCTGGCCTCCCAGGCGGCGACGGTCGTCCCGCGTGGGACGGCCTGGAACCCCACCTCGATGGTCGCCACCCCCGGGTCGCTGAACTCGTCTGTTCCCGAGTCGGGGGCAGACGCGTTCCGCACGATGACGCCATTCCAGCTGCCAGGCGCCTCGTTGATCGCCCAGTCTGTCGTGACGGTCAGGCTGTAGCCGTACCGGCGCGACGTGAAGGTCTGGCTCGTGCCCTGGACCGCAATCATCCCGGACGGTGCCGGAGTCGGGGCGGCCGACGCGGCCGAGCGGCGCTAGGTGCCGAGCTCGCCATGCCGCTGGACGTAGCAGGGACAGGGGGCGTCGCCGGCACCGGGCTGCTTGCCGCAACGGCTGCGCTACCTGCCGAGGACGCCGCCGACGGCATCTGGTCTGCGCCGCTCCGCACGCGGCGACAGGAGCGCAAGAGAGATACCAAGCGCGGACCACCTCGCGCTGGCTGGACGGCGCGCGGTGCCACCCACCTGCGGCGTCCTGTTCCGGTGCTCGATCGCTGCAACAGTCCCATGATCGTCTCCTTCCCAACCATCGCCTACCCTCCGGTGGGGATGGCGCAACCTCCGAGCGCCCATAGGCCCGAGATCGGCCCGCTCGCCCTGCCTTGCGGACGGGTTGGATGCGCGAGCCTGCGGAGCAGCCGCGTGCGACCGCCCCTGCGTGGGGCGCGGCGCTCACGGCTCGCCCATCCGACTCCCCAGCTGGATGTCCTGTCCGTCGGCCGTGATGCGTGACCGATCCAGTTGGTCGGGGCGGCGACGCCCGCGAACGCGGCGCGACTGCTCCAAGGTCGGCCCGCTCGGCCGGCCGGTCGTCCTGGAACCCGGGGCCGCTCAAGGAGTCTTCGGACGAGAGCGCGGCTGCGACTGCTCCAAGGTCGGCCCGCTCGGCCGGCCGCTCGTCCTGGAAGGCGGGGCCATTCAAAGCCTTGGACGGGAACAGAGCCGCCGCGGGGGCGCGGCGGTGGTGCCGTGGTCGGCGATCGCGTGACACGTTCAGCCCGGCGAGGAGCCCGATGCCAAACGTGACGATCACTGCTGCGACGAGCAGCGAGGTTCGGACCTGCCGATACGGCGTGGCGATCTGTCCTGCGGTCATCTGACTTCTCCTTGTCGCTGGGGAGCGACGCGTGCCTGCGGCCGCGTCCGCTCCATTGCTGTGCCACGGCTCCCCGGGTCTCTCGGTCCTCCGTTCCGCCCGAGATGGTCTCGGTGGCGGCGGTATCGAGTGACCCAGGCGCCGCGACACGAGCAGGCAACCACTCGGCGCTCAAGAGGTAGTGGAATTGCGATGGAGGAACGGTGGAATCACGCTCAAGTGCGCGATCCGAGTCGAACGACGGCCAGATCACTCGGGTATATCGTTGGCGCTTCAATGGAGATCAGCGTCCTCGGACCGCTCCGCGTCACCATTGGCGGCCGCCTCGTCCCCCTGCCGGCCAAGCAGCGGACGCTGCTCGCGATCCTCGCACTGCAGCCGAACCGGACGGTCTCCACAGATCGGGCTGATCGTGGCCCTGTGGGGGGAGGACGCGTCCCCGACGGCGATCAAGACGCTGCAGAGCCACGTGTTCCAGCTGCGCCGGCGTCTCGCGCCCGACACGGGCGTGGGCGAACAGTGGGTCGACGATCGTCACCGATGACCGTGGGTATCAACTGCGCGTCGATCCCGTGGCCATCGACGCCTGGACATTCGAGCGACTCCTCGAGCAGGGGCGCGCCGCGTCGACTGCGGATCCACGTCGCGCCGTCGAACTCCTGACAGACGCCTTGGCCCTCTGGCGTGGGCCTGGCCTCGCCGAGGTTGGCGACGAGCCGTTTGCCACGGCTGAGATCGAGCGCCTCGGGGAACTCCGGGCCCGGGCGTTCGACGAGCGCATCCAGATCCGGCTCGCGCTCGCCGATTACGAAGGGGCGATTCCCGAGCTTCGCCGTGAGGTAAGCAAATCGCCCTTCCGCGAGCAGCTGTGGGCGAGCCTCATGGTCGCCCTCGTGCGCTCCGGCCGGAAGGCGGAAGCGTTGCTCGCATACCGCGATGCGCAGACCGCCCTGCGCCGGGAGCTCGACGTCGAACCGAGCCACGAACTCCAGGAGCTCGCGGCTCGCATCCGGGACGGGGACATGTTGCCGGTGCCGCCGGGCGTGCAGCCCCCGAGTGGCGCAGCGCACACGACTGCGGCTCGCCACGGCGCGATGGCCGAATCGCCGCGCGGTGGGCGCTCCATCGACCGGCAGCGGTGCCGCGGTCGGAGGCGGCCGGGGCGCGGTCGAGCCGGGCGGTTCGTCGCCTGGGATTGTCCACCAACGGTGGGGTGCTCCGAAGGCTTCCGTTCGTCGCCCCGTGGCACTGGTCGCGGTCCTCGGCGTCGTACTGATCGCCGCCCTCCTCACGGCGCGATCGCTACCGCGCGCATCGACGCCCGTGCCGACTCCGCCGTCGCGAGCGCCGTCGACCGAGTTGGCCAGACCGCCTGCGGTCGCTGCCGTCACGGACAGCGTCAGCCGGATGGATGGCAACGGCAGGCTCGTAGCGAGCGTCCGAGTCGGAGCCCAACCTGACGCAATCGCGCTCGGCGCAGCGTCGGCGTGGGTCACCGACGCGGCCGATAACGCGGTCATTCGGCTCGACGCCTCCGGCTCGACCGTCATCGACCAGATCCCTGTCGGAGAGAGTCCGGCCGGGATCGCCTTTGGCTTCGATGCGGTCTGGGTCGCCAACAGCGGCGATCGGACCGTCTCGCGGATCGACCCCACGACCAACGGGGTCGTCGCCGTCATCCCTGTCGGGACCGCCCCAGCTGGCATCGCGACCGACGATCGCTGGGTCTGGGTGACGAACCGGCTGGACCACACGCTGTCGCGGATCGACCCCATCGATGACTCCACGAAGACGTTCGTGGTGGGAGCGACGCCGCTCGGAGTCGCGACCGCCGCGGGTTCGGTGTGGGTGGCAGACGCCGATTCGAAATTGGTCGTCCAGGTGGATGCCGAGAGTGGCGTGGTACTGGCCGAGGTACCCGTCGGCAATGGGCCGTCGGCGATCGTGGCGACACCGCTGGGCGATGCCGTGTGGGTCGTCAACAGCGGCGACGGCACTGTCTCCCGCATCGACACGGAGACGGCGATCGTCACGGCGGCGCAGACCGTGGGCGCCGATCCGACCGGGATCGCGATCGGCAGCGACGCCGTGTGGGTCGCCGTGTCGTCGACATCCGAGATCGTCAAGCTCGACCCCGTGTCGGCCCAGATCATTGGCCGCTTCCCTGTCGGCGCGACTCCCCAGTCCCTGGTTGTCGACTCCGCGGGGCCGCTGTTCACCGCGCGGGCGGCCGAGGGCAGCCACCGGGGCGGCACCTTGAACGTCGTCAGTCCTGCCACAGGTTTCCCGGATACCGTCGACCCGTCGTACCTGGAAGGAGTGGAACTCGGTCTCCTCACGAACGATGCCCTCGTCGCGTACAAGGTGGTCGGGGGTCCCGACAGCCAGACCCTCGTGCCCGACCTCGCAACGTCGATTCCGTTGTCGCCGGACGCTGGTCGGACCTGGACGTTCCAGCTCCGGTCGGGCATGAGCTATTCGAACGGTGCCCCGGTTCGACCGAGTGACGTGCTCGGGTCCTTCGAGCGCGCCCTGGGCAAGGACGCCAATCTCGAGGGCAACACGGAGATCGTCGGGGCGAGTTCCTGCGGGGCGACGCCTTCATGCGACCTCTCGCGAGGGATCACCTTCGACGATCAGGCCGGTACCGTTACCTTCCACCTCGCGGAAGCCGACCCCGAGTTCCCGACCACGATCACGGGCGCGCCCATCGTGCCGGCCGGGACACCCCTGACTGAGAGCGCCGCGCCGCTGCCTGCGACGGGGCCGTACATGATTGATCGGTACCAGGCCGGTCGGGAGGTGGACCTCGTCCGGAACCCACACTTCCACGAGTGGTCCAAGGACGCGCAGCCCGACGGCTACCCTGACGCGATCGACTGGACCGCGTCGTCCCTCGCGGACCCGTCTTCGCTCGTGGAGTCGGGGACGGCAGACGTGGTGCTGTATGGCTCGTTTTCCGCCGAGCGTCTCGACCAGCTCCGTACGCGCGTGCCCGCCCAGCTCCACGTCGGGCCGTCGCAGGAAACCTGGTTCGAGATGATGAACACGCACATCCCGCCGTTCAACGATCCGCGGGTGCGGCAAGCGGTCAACGATGGGGCCGACCGTCAGGCGATCGTCGACGCCTGGGGTGGCCCACTCGCGGCACGGATCACCTGCCAGGTCATTCCACCCGAATACACCGGGTACGAACCGTACTGTCCGTACACCGTCGACCCCAACGCGGACGGCAGCTGGCTCGGTCCGGACCTGCCGAAGGCCAAGGCGCTCATCGAGCAGGCCGGCGTCAACGGCCAGCGGGTAACCGTCTGGGGGATTGCCGATGGCGGGCCGCATGCTGCGGTGGCGCGGTACTTCACGGCCCTGCTGAACCAGCTTGGGTTCAAGGCGACGACGCGGCTGCTCGCCGTCGACCCGTACTTCGCCTTCCTGGCGGCGTCCCCCAACAAGGTGCAGATGGCCGGGTATTGGCTCTTGTCTTCCACGCGGTCGGGCTCGGACATGATCGTCGGGACCTTCACATGCCCCGATTTCTCGAGCACGTTCCCGTATTACGGGTATCCGGCGGACTTCTGCAGCCCTCCCCTCGACGCAGACATCACAAAGGCCGAGGCACTCGAGGCGAGCGATCCCCTGGCCGCGACCCAGCTGTGGGCGCAGATAGACAGGCACATCGTCGACGCCGCTCCCGCGGTCATGGCGTTCAACCCGACCGATGTCACCTTCGTATCGGCGCGCGTCGGCAACTTCGAGCACAGCCCGCAGTATCAGGTCATCCTCGACCAGCTCTGGGTCCAGTAGCCGTCGCCTGGTCCAGATCCGTTCAGGGAACCCAACTCGCCGTCGCGGCGTCGTTGCGTCGGTTGCGCGGATGGGCCGCGCACCTGGATGCGGCGCCGCAAAGACCCGCGGCGCAGGGAGGCTCGATCACATGTTTCGCGCGCATTACCTGGCACTCGCGCTCGCGCTGGTTGCGATGCCTGCCGCTGGATCGACGGCGCTCGCAGCGCCGGCCCCGGCCACACTGACCGACGGTATCGCGGCCGGGGTCGTCGGCAGCGGCTCCGGCGCAGCGGCCTTCGGAACGGCCAGCGTCGTCGTCCCGGGCGACACCTACGTCACGTACTTCGTCGCTGGCGCCGGCTGCGCTCGCCGGCAAGACGCTGCAGGTCTGGACGCGGACGCAGGCCGGCGCATGGACCGAGGCGACCAGCCGAACCGTCGCGTCCGACGGGACGGTGCGGTACTTCGCGCGGATCACGGCGTGGACCGCGTTCCAGGCGCGCTACGCCGGCGACGACACCACGGCGGCGTCCGTGTCTCATGGGCGCATCGCCACCGTGACCGCGCGCGGCGACGGGACGGTCGCGATCGGCTGCGGCGAGTTCGAGCAGTGGACGAACGACGGCAAGGCCGCGCTCCGACGGACCGCGACGGTCCGTGCAGGCGCGGTGCTCCGCATCACGCTCTGCTCCAACGCCTCGACCGGGTACCGCTGGGACGCGCCGCGCACGAGCGCCCGGTACCTCGCCCTGCTCGGTCATCGCGTGATCGCGTCCACGTCCGGGTTGATCGGTGCGGCCGGGAGCGAGGCGTGGACGTTCCGCGCGCTGCGCTCCGGGACGACCTCGTTGACGCTCACGTACAGCCGGCCATGGCAGGGCGGCGAGCAGGCGACCTGGTCCGTCGTGGTGGCCGTCAGGATCGTCGGCTGAACCGGAGCGCTCCCCGTCGCGCGGGAACCTTCACTCGGGCTGGGACGCAACGCCCGGCCCGGGTTTACGTGCCCTCGACCGGCACCCCCGGAGCTCGGCGCGCCGACACCCAGTCCTTCCCGCCCTCCACGAGAGAGTAGATCACCGGCACGACGACCAGCGTCAGGAACGTCGAGCTGAACAGGCCACCGATCACGACCGTGGCCAGCTCGCTGGCGATGATCGACCCCTGGTTGAGCCCGAGGCCGAGCGGCGTGAGCGCCAGGATGGTCGCGATGGCCGTCATGAGGATGGGCCGGACGCGCGTCCTTCCCCCCTCGATCAAGGCATCCTGCATCGACAGTCCCCGGTGTCGGAGCTGCTCGACCAGGTCGAGCAGGACGATGGCGTTGGTCACCACGATCCCGATGAGCATCAGGAACCCGATCAGGGCGCTGATGCCGATGGCGCGGTGCGTGACGTAGAGCGCAAGGAACGCACCGATCGTGGCCAGCGGAAGGCTGAACATGATCACGAAGGGGTCGATCAGCGAGTCGAAGACCAGCACCATCACGACGTAGACCAGCAGGATCGCGACCCCCATCGCCAGGAACAGGCCGGAGAACGCCTCGGACTGCTGCTGGCTGACGCCGCCGAGCGTGATGGTCAGGCCCTGCGCCTGCCCCGACGCCTCCAGCGCGTCGATCTTCTGCTGGACCTCCCGCGACACGGCGCCCTGGTCCTGCACGGTGATATCGCCGCTGATCGTCGCCGCCGGGGACTGGTCCACGCGTGTGACGCTCGCCTGCGCCTCGACGCGCTGCACGCTCGCGATCGCCCCGAGGGGCACCCTGGTCGTCGTCCCGACGGGGATCTGCTGGAGCGCGGCGACTCCGGTCAGCGCCGCCGGGTCCACGCGAAGCTGCAGGTCGAGCTCGGACTGGCCCGCGATCGCCACCCGCGTGACGGTCTGGCCGACGAGGAGCGTGCGGACGTCGCCGCCGACCTGCGCCGTGGTAAGCCCGGCCGCGATCGCCTTGTTCGGATCGACGTTGATCTGGATCTCCGGCGCCGCGGTCACCAGGTCGCTCCGGACGCCGGTCAGCTGCGGCATCGCGCGGAGCTGGGCCAGGAGGGTCTCGCTCACCGACTTCACGCGTGTCGTGTCCAGGCCGCTCACCACGACGTCGATGGTCGTGCCCCCGCCGAAGTTCTGTTGCTGCACGTCCACCGAGTAACCCTCGGGGACGAGCGGGCGGAGCTGGTCCTGGAACTTGCGTTGTTCGGTGTCGAGGTTCGTGGACGGCGAGAGCCCGACGAGGATCTGCGCCGAGTTCGGGGCCTGCCCGCTGAACGCCGCGCTCAGCGTCTGGACGCCCGTGTCGGTCGCACTGGGAATGCTGCTCTCGATCAGCTGGACCTCGGGGTCGGCGCGCAGGATCTGCTCCACCTGTTCGGCCCGTGCGAGCACCGCCGCAGATGCCGTGCCGATCGGCGGCGACACCGTCACCTGCAGGAACTTCTGGGACCCGGAATTGAGGAACTGGGTGGGCAGCGAGGGGATGAGTATCGCGGTGCCGGCGAACAGCAGGCCGGCAAGGACCACGACCCCCCACCGGGTCAGCCGGTTGCGCAGGGCGAACCGCAGCGTCGGGGTGTACAGCCGCTGCCAGATCGTGTCCCTGGGCGTCCCCTCGAACCGCATCCCGAGGGACCCGATGAGGAAATACGCGAGGACGGGCACGACCGTCAGCGCCACGAGGAGGGAGGCCAGCAGGGCGAAGGTGACGGTCAGCGCGAACGGCAGGAAGAACTGGCTCACGATCCCGCCCACGAACCCGAGCGGGAGGAACACCGCCACGGTCGTGAGTGTGGAGCTCGTGATGGCGCTGGCCACTTCGCGCGGGCCGCTCACGACGGCGCTGCGGATGGATTCGCCCTGCGTGCGGTGGCGATAGATGTTCTCGAGCACGACGATCGCGTCGTCGACCACCCGGCCGACGGCGACCGCCAGCCCGCCCAGGGTCATGATGTTGATGGTGATGCCGGTCGCCAGCATCAGGCCGAGCGCCGCGAGCAGGGACAGCGGGATGCTCATCGCCGCGACGAAGGTGGATCGCACGCTCAGCAGGAACAGGAAGATCGTGAGGATCGCGAAGACCGCGCCCAGGCCTCCTTCGCGGAGGAGTCCGTCGCGCGATTCGGTGATGAACGACGACAGATCGTCGACGACGGTGATCCGCAGCTGGCCGCCGTACTGCGCCTCGATGCTCGCAAGCTTCGCCCGCACGGCGTCCGCGACGTTGACGGTGTTCGCGTCGGTGGTCTTCGATACGGTGATGGTGACCGCCGTTTGCCCGTTGAGGCGCGCGTAGCCGGTCGTCTGGACGTCCGCGACCTGCACGTCGGCGATGTCGCCGAGCCGGACGGGGGTCGGAACGGCCGATGGAGGGGTCGCCGGCGACCCGGCGTCGCCCGACGCGCCCGGCGCTCCCGCGGCCGGATCCGGCGGAGGCGCTCGACGGCGCCGACCCGATCCCGCCCGCCGACCCGCGCTCGCACCCACCACGAGGTTGCGGATCTCGTCCAGCGAGCCGAACTGGTGCGCGGCCGACACCGGGATGGAGGTGCCGTCCTGCGCGAGCGAGCCCGCCGGGATCGTGATGTTGTTCGCCTGCAGGATGCCAGACACCTGCTGAACGGAGATCCCGTCCGCCGTCAGCTTCGCCGGGTCGAGCGTCACCTGCAGGACCCGATCGGCTGCTCCCGTCAGGCTCACCTGGCCGACTCCGGGGAGCCCCTGGATCTCGGGCAGCACGACGTTCTGCGCAAGCTGCGACACCTGGTCCGTTGAGGCGCCGTCGGCGCCCTGGATGGCGGCGGTGATGATGGGCGTGGCATTGATGTCGAGGGCGGTCACCGTGGGCGTGACCCCGGATGGCAGCTGGACGCCGGTCAGCGCCTGCTGGATCGCCGTCGTCGTCGCCTTCACGTCGGTGCCGTACGAGAACTGGGCGACAACCACGGAGATGCTGTTCGAAGACGTGGACTGGAGGTGCTCGAGGCGGGGAACACTGGCGATCGCTCGCTCGACCGGCTTGGTCACCTGGTCGGTCACGTCGGTCGCGCCGGCTCCGGGGTAGGCCGCCAGCACGGTGATCACGGGCAAGTCGATGTTGGGCAGCAGCTCCTGGTTCAGCTGGCCCCAGCTGAAGATGCCGGCCATGAACACGCCGAATGCCAGCAGCAGGGTCACGCTGCGCTTGGACACGGCCAGCTCTGTCAGGCGGCTCACGGCCCCTCCTCTGCGAGCGCGCGGGCGCGGCTGTCGCCCGGCGGCGGCGATCTCGATGGAACCCGACGGGCACTCGTTGCCCGTTCATCTGGTGCACGGGGAGCCGCCATGGATGCGGCCTGTCGTCGACGCGCGTCGGCGGGTCGCGAGCGCGGCGAGCATACCATCCGCGGCGGGGGCCCTCCCGCGGGTACCATGGCGGGCGATGGGCTACCTGGGCCTGATCCTGCTGTTCACCCTCTTCGTGCTCGCGCTGCTGCCCACCCGTCGGCTCTGGATGGCGGGCGCGCGCCTGGAATGGCGCATCGGCTACCTCGCGACGCTCATCGTGCTCGGGCTCGCGGTGATCGAGTTCGAGACGCTCGGCCGGTACCTCCTGCCGATCCTGCTGGTGCTCTACCTGGCGCCGTTCAGCGGGGTGGCGACCTGGTGGGAGCGCTGGCACCGACGGCCCCGCCGGGGAACGATCATCGAAGGTCACGCGGTCCGGTTGGACCCGGACGATCCGCCGGGACGCTGAGGCACCCCGCGATGCCTGGTCTGCTCCCGCGTCCCATCCGGCTGTGACGGCCTGGGTGCGCCACGCCAAGGTCGCGTTCGTGGGATCGCACGGGATCCGCAAGACCACGGCGGCGCACGCGTTCGTCGGCGAGCTGCAGCGCGCGGGCCGGTCGGTCGAATACGGGCGCGAGGTCGTCCGCGACAATCCCCTCGGCATCAACGAGACCGCCACCGGAGAAGCGCAGCTCTGGGTGCTCGTCTCCCAGGTCCGGCAGGAGCTCGAGCTGGCTCCGAAGGCCGAGGCCCTGGTGACGGACCGGGGCGTGGTGGACAACTTCGCCTACTACCTGCGCGCGTGCGGGATGCACGACCGGTTCGCCATCGAGCCGTTCGTACGGGCCTGGTCGGGGACGTACGACCTGGTGGTGCGCCTGCTCCCCGACATCGCGCTTCGCGCGGACGGGGTGAGGAGCACCAGCGACGCGTTCCGCGTCGAGATCGAGTCGATCCTGGATCGCGTGCTTCCCGACCTCCTCCGCCCCGACCGCGTGGTGGGCGTGCGGGCGTCCGATGTCACCGACGCCATGGACTGGTGGCCCATCGCGGAGCGGCTGGCCGCGATCGTCGGCGAGCCGCTCCTGGCGGACGGTGTCAGCCACCACCGGCGGCGGGCAGCCCGTCCGGCGCGTCCACCCTCCGCCGGCGCCGAGGGCAGCCCGCAACTCGAACTCGACCTGCCGTCAGATGTGCCGGCGTCCGGCGATGCGAAGGACGCGCACTGAGGCCTGCGCCCGGAGCACCCGACTCCGCGCGGCCGACTCCTACAGGCCTTCCCGAAGCGCGGCCGGCCCCTACAGCCCCTCGCGAAGGGTGGCCAGCAGCGCGGCGCTCCCCGACACGATGAGCGTCTCGCCGGGGGCGAGCCGGCGTTCGGGACCCGGGTTCGCGGCGTAACCGCCCCCGTCCCGGACGATCGCGAGGGTGTAGACGCCGCGGTCGCGCAGCTCTCCCACGGTGGACCCCGCGAGCGTGTCCCCGTCGCGAGCGGTCACTTCCTCGAGCGAGAAGGCGAGCTCGCCGTGAGAGAGCGCGGCGTCGATGTAGTCGACGACCCGCGGCCGCATGGCGAGCCCGGCGATGCGATGCCCGGCCATGGTGTACGGCGAGACCACGCGATCGGCACCGGCCTGCGTGAGCCTCGCTTCGGCACCGGCCGCGTTCGCACGGCCCACCACGAATAGCCCGGGGTTGATGGCGCGAGCCGACAGGATGACGTACACGTTGTTCGCGTCCGAGTCCACCGTCGTGATCAGCCCTCGCGCGCGCTCGATCCCGGCCGCACGGAGCGTCTCGTCCCGCGTGGCGTCGCCCTCCACGGCCAGGAACCCCTCGGCGCGCGCCCGCTCGAGCGATTTGGACAGCACGTCGATCACCACCACGTCCTCGCCATCGTGACGAAGCTCGCGCGCGACGGTCGAGCCCACCCGACCGTACCCGCAGAGGACGAAGTGTCCACGCAGCGCCGCCACTGTTCGCGCCATTCGTCGCGCCTCCCGTTCCCCGCTGGTCGACTCGAGGATCAGCGCTTCTGCCACCACGCCGACAAACCCGAAGAGAAGGCCGACGCCCACCACCGCGAGCAGCATCGTCCACACCTGCCCGGCCGGATTGAGGGGGCCCACCTCGCGGAAACCGACCGTCGTGATGGTGATGACGGTCATGTAGAGCGCGTCGAGGAACGACCAGCGCTCGATCACGATGTAGCCGGCCGTGCCGATGGCGGCGACGGCGACCACTGCGACCAGCCAGATGCGGATATGCGGCGTGCCAAACCGGGCGGCGATCGGGGGTCGCCGGCGAAGGGACGCGGTCGAGTCGGGATGGCCGCCCATCCGGGCGATTTTACGGGCGGGCGAAGAGACACACGGAGCAACGACCATGAGGCTTTGGTCCCGGCGGTCGGCGTCGCTGGAGCTGGACTTGCCCCGCTTCCGTGGACGGTCACGGTTAGGCAGCGGTCGTCTGGCTGAGACGGTACCTCCTCTCGAACTCGTCGGGTGAGAGGTAGTCGAGGGCGGAGTGCAGCCTGGCGCGGTTGTAGAAGATCTCGATGTAGTCGAAGACCGCGGAGCGCGCCTGGTCATGCGTCCGCCAGACGCTCCGGTCGATGAGCTCGGTCTCGAGGCTGGCGAAGAAGCTCTCGGCCATCGCGTTGTCGAAGCAGTCGCCGACGGTCCCCATCGAGGGCAGGATCTTCGCTTCGTGCAGCCGGCGGCCGAAGGCGAGGCTCATGTACTGGCTGCCGTGATCGGAATGATGGATGAGCCCGGGTGCCGGCCGGCGTCGTTCGATCGCCATGTCGAGGGCCGCGAGAACAAGCTCGGCCCGCATCGTCGCGGCCATCGCCCAGCCGACGACGCGGCGGGAGAAGACGTCGACGATCGCGGCGAGGTAGAGGAAGCCCGCCCAGGTCGGCAGGTACGTGATGTCGGCCACGTACAGCCGGTCGGGGCCATCCGCGGTGAAGCTGCGGTTGACGAGATCGGCTGCCGGAGCGGCGGCCTCGTCGCGACGGGTGGTCACGATGAAGCGCCGGCGGTGGACACCGGCGAGCCCGCCCGCGGCCATGAGCCGGGCGACGCGCTTGCGGCCGACGGCGATGCCTTCCGCCCGGAGCGCGGCGTGCACGCGGGGCACGCCGTATGTGCCGCGGCTCTCACGGTGGATGACCCGGATCCGGGCGAGCAGCTCCGCATCGGCGGTCGCCCGTCTCGATGCCGGGCGCTTCTGCCGGGCCCAGAAGCCGCTCGGAGAGACTCCGAACAGGCGACACATCGTGCTCACGTGGTGGTTGGCCCTCTCTCGCTCGACGAACCCGTACGCCGCTACCGGGTCCGGTCGGTCTCCTTGGCGAAGAAGGCCGCGGCTTTTACCAGGATCGTCCGCTCTTCCTCGAGCACCTTTACGCGGCGGCGGAGCGTGCGCAGCTCCTCGCGCTCCTCGGTCGTGAGGCCGTCGGCGCGGCCGGCATCGATCTCGGCCTGCTTGGCCCACCGGCGGACCGATTCCCGGGCGACGCCGAGATCGCGGGCCACCCCCTCGATCGTGTGGCCGGGTGAACGGGCGAGCCGGACGGCTTCGGCTCGGAACTCAGCTGGATAGGCGGGACGCTTCGGATTCGGCATCGGGACTCCTCTGGGGGAGCAACCCCCACAGCGTCAGGTGTCCACGAAACCGGGTCAACTCCAGAGCCGGCCGGGAGGAGTCGCAGGTTGGTCATGGGGCAACCTCCGAGCACGATGTGATGCCCACCATCACTCACTCGGACGCGCCTGAAAGGCAACACCATTCCACGATCGTGACCTATCGTGATGAGCACGGGCACCGAGAACGGTCTGCCTGGGGCTCGGCGAGGGCCGAGTGACCAGATCGGGAGTCGAAATGCAATTCGGGGTCTTCAGCGTCGGCGACGTGACGACTGATCCCACCACGGGACGCGCGCCGAGCGAGGCCGAGCGCATCCAGGCGATGGTCGCGATCGCCCTCAAGACAGAGGAAGTCGGTCTGGACGTGTTCGCCACGGGCGAGCACCACAACCCGCCCTTCGTCCCCTCCTCGCCCACCACCATGCTCGGCTTCATCGCCGCGCGGACGGAGCGGCTGATCCTCTCGACCGCCACCACGCTGATCACGACGAACGATCCCGTGAAGATCGCCGAGGACTACGCCATGCTCCAGCATCTCGCCGACGGTCGGGTCGACCTGATGCTGGGCCGGGGCAACATGGGACCGGTCTACCCGTGGTTCGGCCAGGATATCCGGAACGGGATCGCGCTGGCGTACGAGAACTACGCCCTGCTCCACCGACTGTGGCGCGAGGATGTCGTCGACTGGACGGGCAAGTTCCGGACACCGTTGACGGGCTTCACCTCGACGCCGCGGCCACTCGACGGCGTGCCGCCCTTCGTCTGGCACGGCTCGATCCGCAGTCCGGAGATCCCCGAGCAGGCCGCCTATTACGGCGATGGCTTCTTCCACAACAACATCTTCTGGCCGAAGGAGCACGTCCAGCGGATGGTCGAGCTCTATCGGCGGCGCTTCGACCACTACGGACACGGCCCGGCCGATCAGGCCATCGTGGGGCTCGGCGGGCAGGTGTTCATGCGCGCCAACAGCCAGGACGCCGTCCGTGAGTTCCGGCCGTACTTCGACCACGCGCCCGTCTACGGCGGCGGGCCGTCGCTCGAGGAGTACATGGCGCAGACCCCGCTGACGGTGGGCAGTCCCCAGCAGGTCATCGACCGGACGTTGGCCTTCCGGGAGATCGTCGGCGACTACCAGCGCCAGCTGTTTCTGCTCGATCACGCCGGGCTCCCGCTCCAGAGGGTGCTCGAGCAGCTGGACATGCTCGGCGAGCTCGTCGTGCCGGTCCTGCGCCGGGAGTTCGCCGCGAATCGACCGGGGAGCGTGCCCGAGGCACCGCTCCACCCGCGGGTCCAGGCGGTCCAGGCTGCCAGAGCGGCGACGACAGTGGCAGGCTGAGCGCAATGGCGGCCCGATCGCTCGTCGTCGTCAGCGCAGGGCTGAGCCAGCCCTCGGCGACCCGCCTGCTGGCGGATCGCCTGGCTGCCGCGGTCGGTCAGCACCTCCGCGACGCGGGCATCGAGCCACATCTCGAAGTCATCGAGCTACGCGACCATGCCCAGGACCTGACGAACCACCTCCTGACCGGCTTCCCAAGCCCGCGACTGCAGGCGGCGATCGACGCCGTCCTTGCCGCCGACGGCCTGATCGCCGTGACGCCGATCTTCAGCGCCTCGTATAGCGGCCTGTTCAAGATGTTCTTCGACCTCGTGGAGCGCGACGGCTTCGCGGGCAAGCCCGTCCTCATAGGGGCCACTGGGGGGACGGCCCGCCACTCGCTCGCACTCGAGCACGCCCTCCGGCCGCTGTTCGCGTACCTGAACGCGGCGGTCGTGCCGACCGGTGTCTACGCCGCGACTGAGGACTGGGGTTCGGGCGGCGTCGCGGCGGAAGACGGCCTCGTCGCGCGCATCGACCGGGCAGCGCGCGAGCTTGCAGCGTGGATGGCGGTGCGGGAGTCACCCGCCCCGACGGACCCATCCGCAGATCCCGTTCCGTTTGACCAGCTCCTTCGGTCGAGCTAGGGTCCGCGGCTCCATCGCCCCCGGCGCGCTCGTCGCTCATCGCGGGATCATGACGTCATCCAGCGGTGACTATCTTCGACCGACCGGCGTCACCGTCATCTAGCTCGACCTCGGCGCCGAGCTGGCTCGACTCGTGTCGCGGTTGTCCTGGGGCGCCTCAGTGACCACTCTTGGCGTTGGGTCTCGCGGCGCGACCGGCGAAGTGCTCGGCGAAGACGCGCAAATGACTGGTGGTGATCGACCTGCAGCGGGGCATCGCTCAGGTGCCGACGGCCCCTCACTCTGCCAGCGACGTGGCGGCGCATACGGCGGCGCTGGCCGTCGCGCTCCGGGCCGCCGGGGGCACCGTGGTCCTGGTCCATCGCACGCGCTCGGCGGACGGCAGAGATGCGCTGCACCCCCAGGTCGACACGCCGGCCTGGCCGCCCGGGCCCCATCCCCCCGACTGGACCGAGATCGTCCCCGAGCTCGGCCCCGCGCCGGGTGACCTCATCATCGGCAAGCGCCAGTGGGGCGCCTTCTACGGCACCGAGCTCGACCTCCAGCTTCGTCGGCGGGGCATCGACACCATTCTGCTCGCCGGCATCTCGGCCAACATCGGCGTGGAGAGCACGGCCCGTGACGCCTACGAGCGCGGCTACGAGCAGGTGTTCGTGGAGGATGCCATGACCGCCCGGGACGCCGGCGAGCATGCGCACACGGTGCGCGTCATCTTCCCGCGCATCGGTCGGGTACGCTCCACGGCCGACGTGCTGGCCGCGCTCGAGGTGGCGACCCGGCAGGCCTGAACGCTGAGCCCCCCACCAGCCTCCCGTGGTGCCCGTGCCGCTGCCCGAACTCTGCCGCGGTTTCGGGGATCGAGGAGCGCAGTCAAAGGCAATCCGGCCGTTCAGCCGCTGATCTCGGCCCGTTCCGTGAAGAGCGCGGTCACCACGAGTGCGCCGAACAGCCAGACTCCCACCAGCACGAGCGCCGAGTTGGCCGGCAGCGCCGCCACCGCGCCGCCCCCGCCGAACCCGCCGCCCGACGCTGCCCCGGTGGCCACGGAAGCCTGGGCGACGTTGAAGGGCAGGTACTTCACGACGTCGGGCAGGAAGATGCCGGCGAACGTCTCGCCGAAGTAGAGCGCGATGCCCGCCCCGATCCCAGCGAGCTGGCTGCGCGCAACCGTGGCGATGGCGAACCCGAGAGCGCCTTCCTCGAGGATGGCGAACCAGCCGCGCACGAACAGCTGTGGCAACCGGCGGAGCGTGGCCGCGTCGCCGAGACCGCTGGTCGAGACCCCCGCGATATGCGCGCCCACGAATGCCGCGACGACGCCGACGGCAAAGGTCAGGAGGAGGCCGAGCGCGATCATCACGGCGATCGAGGCGAATGTGAAGAGCATGTAGCCGCTCCGACTCCCGCCTCTGGCCACCGCATTCTTGAGGGTGCCCCAGCTCCATTCGGAGCCCGCGATGGCGGCCCCGTAGATGACCGCGAACAGGCCACCCAGCCCAAGGATGAAGGAGAGCATCTCGTCGTAGGCACCCGGGAACGTGAGGAGCGACAGTTCGGCCAGGCGCTCGCTCGCCGTGGCTCCCGCCCGGTGCGTCGTCGCCGCCACGGCGACCACGATCAGCGCGAGCAGGCCTGCCAGCAGCCCGAAGGTCACCCACGTGGCCAGGCGGCGGACGAGCTTGCGCAGGCCCGACACGAAGAGCCTCATGCGGCGGGCTCCTGGCCGGCTGGTCCCGGGCCGCCGTTGCCAGGCGCCCAGGCCGACGAAGGTCCCTTCGTGGCCGGCCTCCTGGTCGCCCGTCAGGGCCAGGAACAGCATCTCGAGATCGCTCCCAGCTTCCAGCCCTGAGGCGTAGATGCCGGAGGCGGCGAGCGCACGGTTGACCTCCTCGGCCCGCTCCGCCGCTACGTGGACGGTCAGCCAGCCCTCACTCCGTTGTGACTCGACGAGCCGCTCGACGGGGGCGATCCCGGCGAGCACCTGCATGGCCGACTCGAGCTGCTCCGGCCGCACGTGCACCTTCACCGCTCCCTCGGCCGCGAGCAGATCGGCGAGCCGACCCTCGCGCACGAGCCGTCCGGCGGCGATGATGCCGACCACGTCGGCCATCACCTGCACCTCGGCCAGCTGGTGGCTCGACACGAACACGGTCTTGCCCTGCGAGGCGAGGTAGCGGAGCGTGTCGCGCATGGCGACGATGCCGGCCGGGTCGAGGCCATTGGCGGGCTCGTCGAGCAGCAGGAGCTGCGGGTCGCTCAGCAGGGCGGCGGCAATCCCCAGGCGCTGCTTCATGCCGAGCGAGTACGTCTGCACTGGATCGTTCGCCCGATCCTGCAGCCCAACCAGCTCGAGCAGTTCCTCGATCCGCTGCGGCCGCACCGGCGCTCCGACAGCCGCGAGCTCTCGCAGGTTGGCGCGGCCGGAGAGATACGGGTAGAAGGTCGGCGCCTCGACGAGCGCGCCGACCTCGTACAGGCGATGGCGGTCGCGGCGGGAGAACGGCTGGCCCAGGATCTCGATGGCCCCGCCGTCGGGATGGATCAGCCCGGTGAGGAGGCGCATCGTCGTGGTCTTCCCGGCCCCGTTGGGCCCCAGGAACCCGTAGACGACGCCGGACGGAACGGACAGGTCGAGCCCGTCGAGGGCGAGACGCGTGCCGTAGCTCTTGCGCAGCCCGCGTGTCGCCACGGCAAGGCCGTGATGATCGCTCGGCGGGGGCTGCGCTGGTGTTCCGGCCATCCCGAGAATATAGCGGGACTGGCGGCACGGTCCGTGTCCGCCCCCAGCGCGGGTGCCACGGCTGCCTCGCGTCGAGGACGATCCCCCCGAGCCCCGGCGGGCGACGGGGGCGGGCTACGGCCGCACCTGCACCATCGCGGGATGGCGGGGGTGCTCGAGCTCAGCGTTGAGTCGCGCCCGAACATCCCCATCGTCCTCTTGCATTCCCCGCCCCCGGTGGCAGGCTGGACGGTGCCAGGCCACGTGGGGCCGGCAGCGGAGAGGCATCGCATGACGAACCAGCAGGGCGGGCCGGGCGAGGTCCGCCCCAACACGCTGCGGGACCAGCGGGCCCCCAACACGTTCCGCAACCAGGCCGTCGCCGGAGCCGACGGCGGACGACAACAGCTGAACAGCGGCGGCGGGAACATGGCGCCCCTGCGGCGCATCCCCCGGCCACACGTGTCGATCTGGGTGTACGTGCTCGCGGCCGCGCTGGCGGTCGTGCTCGTTCTCGTCCTGCTGTCGGCCGTGCAGTAGTCGCGTCGCGCGGCGTCCTCCGCGTGGAACGGGTCGACCCGCGAGGCTGCCTAGCGCGGCGGCGTACGTCGGGCCGGCGATCCGGCAAATGTGCGCAGGCGGGCCAGCAGTTGCCGATCGGTGAGCGGGGCGCTCTTCTCGACGACGATCCGGCGCGACTGACCGCGGTGCGCGTCCAGGGCCCGCACGTAATCGGCGAAGTGCTCGACGACCTCGCCATCACCGACGAGCAGCAGCTCATCCTCGCCCGGCAGCACGCGCGCCACCTCGTCGAAGAACGTCCGCATGTGCTCGTCGCGACGCCCTTCGCCGGCCGGGTGCGCTTCGGTGGGCGGCCGCCCGGTCGAGCGGTGACGTGCCGGCACGGTGGAAACGATGCGGTGTAGCAGGCTGCCCTGCGGGCTCCACTGCAGCACCGTGGCCGAGTTGGCCGAGATCCAGATGCCGGTCGTGGTGCCAGACATCGGTTCTCCTCTCAGCGGGCCGCCTCGAGCGCGACCCGAGGTCGACGGCCGACGCAGAGGGATGGTGGCCGGAGCCACTTAACGAAAGTGATCGGCCCACCACCCCGGGTTGGTATGCGCGCCCCGGCGTGCGTCTGTCAAGCCCTGCGACTGCCATGTGTGGACGGCCAGCGACTGCGATGCCGTCCTCCCCATTGCCATGGCCATGCACCCGCCGTTGGGCCGGCGGAGTCATTACCACATGGCAGTTCGATGGGAAAGAGCTGGAGGTGGCCCAGGCAACGTCTTCGCGCTCCTGGGGCCCAATGGCGCGGGCAAGACGACGACCGTCCAGATCCTGTCCACCCTGATCGCCGCCGATGGTGGTGAGGTCCAGGCCGCGGGCCATGACGTCACTCGCGCTCCCAACGCCGTGTGCGCCGCGATCGGCGTTACCGGTCAGTTCTCCGCGGTGGACGGCCTCCTCACCGGGGAAGAGAACCTGATCCTGATGGCGGACCTGCGGCATCTCGGCAGGCGCGAGGGCCGGCGGCGGGTCGACGAGCTGCTCGCGCGGTTCGATCTCCTCGAGGCGGCGAAGAAACCGGTCGCGACCTACTCCGGCGGGATGCAGCGCAGGCTCGATCTGGCGATGACCCTCGTCGATGATCCTCGGATCATCTTCCTCGACGAGCCGACCGCGGGGCTTGATCCGCGCAGCCGTCGCATGCTGTGGCAGATCACCCGGGATCTCGTCGCCGCTGGGGTCACGATCTTCCTGACGACACAGTACCTCGAGGAGGCGGATCGGCTTGCCCACCGGATCGCCGTCCTGGACAAGGGAAGGCTCGTCGCCGAAGGGACCCCCGACGAGCTGAAGCGTCTCGTGCCCGGGAGCCACATCAGGCTCGAGTTCGCCGACCCGGACGCACTCGAGGGCGTGGCAGGAGGCCGGGCCGCCTACCTCGCCTACGTCGTTCCCGGCATCTTGCTCGTGACGGTCGCCGGCGCGGCCCAGGGCACGGCGAGTTCGGTCGCCATGGACATGAGCAGCGGCATCGTCGCCCGATTCCGCACCATGGCCATCTCCCGCACCGCGGTGCTGACCGGGCACGTCATCGGCAGCGTGATCCAGACGCTGCTCGCGATCGCCGTGGTCATGGTCGTCGCGCTGCTCATCGGGTTCCGGCCAACGACCGGTCCCGTCGAGTGGATCGCGGCGCTCGGGCTCCTCGCGCTGACGGCCGTGGCGGTCACGTGGCTGTCCGTCGCGCTCGGCATGGTCACCAAGAGTGTCGAGACCGCGAGCAACCTCCCCATGCCCTTGATGCTCCTGCCATTCCTGGGCAGCGGCTTCGTCCCCACACGGTCGATGCCGGATGGCCTGCGCTGGTTCGCCGAGAACCAGCCCTGCACGCCGATCACCGAGACACTGCGGGGCCTGCTCATGGGCACCCCGATCGGCACCAGCGGCGTCCTCGCCGTGGGGTGGTGCCTCGCGATCACGGTCGTCGGGTACGTCTGGGCGCGGCGGCTCCATGAGCGCGATCCCGCTCGTTGACCTGGGAGGTACCCCGGTCACTATCTCGCCATCGTGTGCGACAACGTCCACGTCCGGAGGTCAGCTCATGACCTCCCGGTCGACCGAGAGGGGGGTCACGGCGCGCAGATCCTCGACGCGTGCCGTCCATTTGACGGAATGGCGCGCCGGCCCCATGGTGGGGTGACACGTCGCTGGCGCCGGGCTCCCATTCCGTTGGCCCGCAGCGCGCGACAGATCGGAATCTGCGCCATGGCTCGAACGCCCTTCTCTGCGCCGGCGGCGGACATCGTCGTCTCCAGCGACGGCTACTTCGATGTCTACCCGCCGGCCGCGCGGTCGAACGGGGACAAGCCCGCCTATCGCGGTCAGCTCGCGGAACTCGGCGCGGGCATCCGCGGTGCCAACGACCGGCTCGCGGTCCGTCCCGATTCGGTCGCCCTCGTCGCGGCCGTCAGCGCCTGGTCCGCCGTCCATGGCGCGGCCGCCGTTCGCGGCGACCTCGGCCGTGGCCGCGACGGCAACCAGACGGACCCGGCGATGGTGCAAGGGACCCCCCGGAGCAAGGCCGTCTCGACGAAGTAGCGAAGGCAGGCGTCGTCTCGGGGAACCAGCCTCGGGACCGCGCTCGC